>CBDCME010000030.1:0-47947 GCA_965218865.1 Alphaproteobacteria bacterium | reverse complement strand
AGGGGCTCTGCTCCTCACTCCGGGATTCTTGACCGATGGCGTTGGGGCCGCTCTTTTGTGCCCTCCGGTGCGCCGGATTCTCCAGGCTTGGTTCCGGAAGCGACTCGTTGTCGGAGGTCATTGGACCCGCCGGCGAAACCGCCGATTCGCCCGTGAAAGAGAACGTAGGTGTCATCGATGTCGATTTCGTCGATGTGACGGAGGAGGAGCGCAGAACATCTCCGTGGCGCCGGGACCCCCGTTGAGCGCGCGGGAGCCGTCGGTTCGAGGAAAACCCCTCGCGCCTTGTTCAACATCCGCCACCGTGGTAGCCAATGCCTGATTAGAAAGCGCGACCATGAACGACACAGTCGAATCAGCACTACCCAACGTCACCGCCGACGGCGAAACTCAAATGAAATTCGCCGTACACGCCCAGTACACGAAGGATTTGTCGTTTGAAAATCCACGGGCACCGCAAATTCTGTTTCAGGCCAAGGAACAGCCCCAGGGAGAGATCAGGGGTCGAAATCGACTTGCGCGACCTCGGGAACGACCGCTTCGAAGTGAATTTGCAATTCGGGATTCAGGCCAAGTCCGACAATGAGGTCACTTTCCTGGTCGAGCTTTCCTATTGTGGTGTCTTTACCGTCGCCGGTTTGTCCGACGGGCAGAGGGGAAATGGTGCTATATGTGGAATGTCCTCGCATCCTGTTTCCTTTCGCGCGTCGTGTCATTGCCGACACGGTCCGAGATGGCGGTCTCCCGCCACTCATGATCGGACCGATCGACTTTCTCGCACTGTACCGGCAGCGGGCGCACGTCGGGAAACCGCGAAGGCTGGCGGTAACGGCAAGGATTCTAGCGCCGTCGCAGAGGAAGAAAGCCATGACGACGAAGGCGTCGCGCCAGCACAGGAAGCCGAGCCGGACGACGGGAACGGCGCGGACAATTCCGAAAAGGATAAACCCGAGAAAAAGAAAACGGCCGGCAGAAAACGCCGCCAGATGCAATAGAATCGATCGCCGGCGATACGGGCGGTGGTGTACACGCCATGGCAAAAACCCGAAAACGGAAAGAAACAACGAACGTATTAGACGAAATATCGCAAATAAAAGATGACCTAAAAAAGGAACGAACTCGATCCCGGGCGTTCTCACGAGCGGTGGGAGACCGAATGAGAAACTCAATTCTACGGATATTCGGCCTTGTATTTTTAGTCATTTCAATTCTAGTTTTCGCGAACATAAATCTCGCCGTTGAATCTTACTTCGAGAAACTGGAAGTCGCGGAGATTCTTGACCGCGCGATGCCCGCGCTCGCCAAATCCGACGCCATTGATCGGCGCGCTTCCGAGCTCGAAGAACAGCTCAACGCCCTGGTCAATGAATACAACGACCAGATCGCGAGGTTGAAGGAGTCGAATCGCGCGGCCGAGACCGGTCCGTCGCCGGGCGGCGAGGCGCGATCCGTTGCCATCGTTTGGTACGGCGAGGTCGGCTGGGGCAAACTAAAATCCTACAATCTCGGTTGCCGTCCCCCCGGGAATCTGGTGTCGAACCAGTGTTTCTCGGCCATTCACGCATTCTGCCAAGCGGAGCACGGAGCACGGGCGGGCATTTCACAGGAAGTGGGGCGTGGCGTTGCCACGGTTGCGTGTTTCAACTAGACCCAGCATTCTCCTTTCCTCGGTTGGCATGATACCCTGCCGTTGCCCGCGAGGGCTATTCGGATGTATCACCAAGAGAAATGAGATATTTCATGGTCCCCTCTGAAAGTCGCAACGAATTCATGCTTTCCATGGCAACAGCCGGGGCGCTGTTGTTCGGTTTTGGATTAACCTGGATGCCGACGCAACCCTTCCTCGCCGTCTTATTCGCCGTCGCGGCGCTGGTCGCCTTGGGGTTTTCGTTGATCAACCTTCTTCGTCCGGAAAAGCTCACCGACGGCAAGCTGCGGAGGTCCTGGAAATTGTTTGCTTACGGCACGGTCGGATTGCTCGCCGCGATACTTGCCTCACGAATTGTTGTCGCCACCTAATAGGAATGACGGCGCCGTTGGCGGAATTCGCTCGGAATAGGATACGGATGGTTCTCGGGTCGTCCCTCGTGCCATAGAAACCGGGCGAGGACGAGAGACTGTTCCGGCACCGCCATTGGCGGAGAAAACCCATGACGTTGTTCGACATTGGTGGTGTCTACGCGCGCGGATCCGGGTTCCAAGACTGGATCCCGACCCTGGTTGCGGTATTGATATTCATGGTTCTGTTCGCGGCGACCGCGAACACGCAAACCGAGAACGGGGAATCGGAAATCAACATGATTGAGATTTTGTTGAGCCGTTCCCATTTCATGCCCGAGGAGATCGTGGTCAATCCTGGCGTCGCGATCGTATTTTACAACACGGATACATATCCCCATTCGATTTACTTGCTCGATGATCAATTCTCGTTACAGCGGGAGGATGTCCTGGGCGGGGCTTCATTCGGGTTCCAGGTCCCGGGATCGATGGGGCCCGGAAACTATATGCTCGGCTGTCGGTTTCACCCCTCCATGTTGGCAAATCTCACGGTTACCGCGCCGTAAGCGGTGCCCGAACCGGTACCGCCGCGACCATCCGGAGCACTTGGGGATCACGGGGAATCGTGCTTGCCCGGGCGTCCGGCGCCGTGGGGGCCTAATACCAACCGCCCTTAACATTGACTTGTGCGATCCCACGCTCTGAGGCCGATGGACATGATCTTCCAAGGTTGGTCGGTCAGGTTGTTCCAGGCTTGGCAAGAGGCCTCGACGATGGCTTCATAGGAGTCGAAGACACGATTGGAGAGCCAGTTCTGGCGGAGGTATTGCCAGACATTTTCGGCGGGATTGAGCTCCGGGGACTTGGGTGGCAAAGGCACGAGGGAGATGTTCTCCGGGATGCCGAGTTTGGCAGTGGTGTGCCATGCGGCTTGGTCGAGCAGCACGACGGCATGGGCGTTTGGGGCAACGGCCCGGCTGATTTCCTCGAGATGCAGGTCCATGGCTTCAGTATTGGCGCGCGGCATGACCAGCGCCGCGCCCTCACCGCGCTCGGGGCAGATGGCGCCGAAGAGATACGCCGAAGAGGTCCGTAGGTCCTTGACCTGGCGCGGGCGCGATCCCTTTGGGGCCCACTGGCGCACCAGGCTGTTCTTCTGGCCGACGCGCATTTCATCTTGAAACCAAACCTCGATGGGCGTGTCCGGTGGCTGTGCCGCTACGATTTTCGCCAAGTGTTCGGGAAAACTTTTTTTTAAATTCCTCCTGTGCCCGCGCATCCTGGCCGACGTGGCGCGGGCGCGCGGAAATATGCGAGAACCCGAGCGCGGCCAGCAGCTTGCCGACGCTCCGCTCGTGATAGTCCACGCCGAAGCGCGTTCGGATCAGTTGCTTGAGATCGATGCAGCGCCAGCGCACGACCCCATCCCGTTCGGGATCGGGACCGGCCTCGATAGCCCGCGAAAGCGCCGCCATTTGCGACGGCGTCAACCGACGCAACGCCCCGTTCGGCTTGCGGTCGATCAGACCGGCCGGACCTCCCGCGTTGAACCGGTGAACCCAGTCCCGCAACGTCTGCCGATCCATGCCGCCAATACCCGCCGCGCACGCTCGATCCATCCCATCGTAGATGGCCGCCATCGACAAAAGCCGTCGCGCCTGGTTCCCATCATCGCTCCGTGCCGCAAGAACACGGACTCTTTCAGCATCAAAGTCGTTTCGCAAAGGAATCGTTGGCATTGAACACACTCCCTTGTTGCCAACAACCTTGAATCACACAAAACCTAGCGTGTAAACCTTTGCGCGAGTCAAACTCTAGGGCGGTTGGTATAACTTGTAGACTGGGACCATTACCTCGGCCTTACCGGCGCGCTCGAATTCGAGCCATAGAGTAATCTTTCCGCCCTCGGCAAGAGGTTTGGATAGATTCGTCAACATGATGTAGAATCCCCCCGGCGCCAGGACGACGGCTCCTCCCGGCGGAATTTCGATGACCCCAGCCGGCGCCATTCTCATGACACCATTTTCCGATTTCGATTTACGTACGTCGGATTTGGCCGCGGCGGGGGATTCGACGCCGATCAGGCGATCAGGCGATGGGCCCGCGTTGACGATCGTGAGATAGGCGGCGGTGGGGCGGTTGGGAATGATCGAGGCACGTACCCAGGGCGCTTTGATCTTGAGATCGCCGACCCTGACGAATCCATGTGGCTCCGTGGTTTTTTCACGTACCGCCTCGTTCGGCGAGCAGGCAACAAAACAAAACAAGATCCCTGAAACAGAAAAAGTAATATCTTTGATTATTATTTTAATTTGTTCTAACTTATCTTGATGAATAGACCATATTGAAGAATATTTCTTCATCATGAACGGCTTGACCAGCGAAATGAATTCCACCGTCAATCGACTATCGTGGTTTGCCGGACACAGTGGAATTTTCGCAACGCCGAGTTCAGCGCGTCCGCCACTTCGAGACGTTCCTTTGGTGTCAGAAAGACCCCCACCGTCACACGCCGGCCGTGCGACGACACGGTAAGCTGGCGAGGATGTCCGGGCAGGTTGGTCATCTCGACCCGAACCCAATACGGCTCGAAACGCCACGTATGGACATCCCCCGAGGGGTCGACACGGCGCACGGTCAACGACCGGGGAGATAGCCGCAGGGTCTCGAACGCCCGCCCGCCGCGATAGGTCACCTTGAAGGCGAGATAAATCAGCACCACGTCGATTGCCAGGAAACCGACCACCGGCCAGACGCCACGCAAGAAAAACACAACGCCGGCGGCGAAGCTGACCACCACGGCCGAACCCATGAGCATATAAAAGCCGAACCGGCCGAGGGAACGGTGCGGCCGGAGAACGGCATCGAACAGCGGCTCCTTGCCGCCGTCGGCTTTGGGGGTCGGCTGCGCACTCATGGCCGGATGATAAGAGGAGTAACAACCCGTGGTCGATGGAATAAATCGAGTCCCCCGCGCCGGCAACGGCGATACGGGCGTCGGCGGGGCTTTACCCGGAGCCGTTTGGCAGCGTGACCGACGTGGGCTAATCTGCTGGCCATGAAAAACGTCGACACCTTTTTCGCCCGCCTGGCGGAAGCGAATCCGGCACCCCGAACCGAGCTCGCCTTCACCAATCCCTTTACCTTGTTGGTCGCGGTCGTGCTGTCGGCGCAAGCGACGGACGTTTCGGTGAACAAGGCGACCCCGGCGCTATTCGCGGTCGCCGACACGCCGACGAAGATGGCGGCTCTGGGCGAGGACCGTCTGCGCGAGTACATCAAGACGATCGGTCTCTTCAACAGCAAGGCACGCAACGTCATCAAGCTCAGCGCGGTCTTGCGCGACTCCTTCAGCGATGACGTGCCCCGTGACCGGGAAGCCCTGGAGGCCTTGCCCGGAGTTGGTCGCAAAACCGCCAACATCATCCTCAACGCGGTCTGGGGGGAGGCGACCATCGCCGTGGACACCCATGTCTTTCGCCTTGCCAACCGCACCGGCCTGGCCACAGGCAAAACCCCGCGCGAGGTCGAGGACAAACTCCTCCGTGCCATTCCGGCGAAATGGAAACGCCACGCCCATCACTGGCTCATTCTGCACGGCCGTTACGTGTGCAAGGCGCGCAAACCCGATTGCACCCGTTGCTTGGTCAACGACCTCTGTACCTATGGGGCGAAGGAAACCTGACTGGGGCGTCGCCGCCGGCATTCTTGATGGCGCGGAGTGGCCCGGTGGGCGAGGCGGATCAAGCCGCCGTTTTCGTGACCATGGCCCGGCGCTCGGGCAGGGCCTCGAATATATGAACCATGAAGGCGACCCCGATCACCGGCGCGAGGAGGTTGATGACCGGTACCGACAATAATGCGGTGATCGCGATTCCGGCGCCGTATATGCGCAGCCGCTGGGACCGGCGCAAGGCGCGGGCGGTTTTGATATCGAGCCGCCTCAAGGCCGTTATCTCGTAATATTCGCGGCCGATGAGATAACCGTTGAGGGCGAGAAAAACGAAAATACTGAGGCCCGGAATTAAATACAGGGGTAGGGCAAGGAAATTTACCAGCACGACCCTGCCGGCGAAGAGAAGCGCCGCGCTCACGGAATTCGCGATCGTCGTTTCCCGGGGCGGCGGCAAGGAGGGGAAGTGGCGGGCCTCGACCGAGCGGATGATTTCCTCGAAGTAGAAGCTGCTTACCAGTTGAACCACGGCAACGAATAGAATCCACAGCAAGGACAAGAAAACCAGAAACATCAAAACATCGACAAAAGCCGCCAACAGCCACGACAAGGCGCCGCGCAGCCATTCGGTTTCAATTCCGGCGACACTCGCCTCGGGATCGAAGCCAAACGGAAGGGTTCCCAGCGCGACCGCCAGAACGAGATAGATTGCCGCCGTCCACAGGGCGACGCGCCAGAGGATTCGCTGTATGGGCGGATCCGCGAATTGTTGCAGCGCGGCGAGGAAGGAGTCGATCATGGCGCCCACGAGGAACTTTCAACCGCTCTTTTTGACGGCTCCGGGCGGATTCCCCGGCCAGTCACTAAACGGAAAGGGCTTCTGATCCGAATTAAACGTAAGAAACAAAAAAATATTGTAAACAAAAATACTCAAATCACGTCCAAATTCGATCAATCGTTCGTTTGCCTTTCGCGATAAGAGCATGGTTATGAACTGTAAAATAACCAATGAATAAATAACGAATTCCGTCATACTGATGACGGCCAGGAAAAACAACATAAAAATGGCCCTCATCCAGGTGCTCTTCGACGCCACTTTATCGCGCCATTCGCCGTTTTTGCTTGCTCGACTCATCTCTCGGACGCTCCTTCCCAATGCCCTGCGGGGGCACCGACAAACTGGAGCACGGGACCGTCGAGGTCAACTTTGTCGTCGCCGCGTCGCCCCCTTCAGAGTCCCTTTCTAGAAACCCGCATGGTACTCTCCCCGCCAGCCCGGGCGGCGTCGTGGGCGTGGCCCCGACCGCGTTCACGAACGCCTCGCAGAGATCATCGAGGGAGGGATCGTGGTTCTTGAACTAATTTTGATTGGCCTTCTGGTACCGATAATCGGTTATGCCCTGGTGCGGTGGGGCGACCGGATCTGGGGCAAGGCGAAAACGAGCGGTTCAATTTTTCGGAAGGCTGTCAGCATTCCGAGCACGATCGAGGCGACCATCGACGTGACCGTGCTGTGCATCGTGTCCTACTATCTTTTGGGAATGCTCTTCGTGCACCGGATCAACGACGACATCACGTTCATGGCCGAGAACACGGAGACGCCGGCGGAGGCGAGCCGGGCGGTCGGCGTCGCCGTAGCCCTGGTCGATCGGGAGATCAACGACCACTTTTGGACCGCGAACGATCCCTTTTTCTTGCCCGGTTGGATGCTGGACAACATGCCCAGCTATCAAAAGGGGATCATTTCGGCGCTGACCCGGTTCTCCGTCGCCATGACCGACCGGGTCGCCCGGCCCGAAGGCGTGGTCCCCGTCGATTCGGACCTGCAAACCGCCCTCGGTCTGCTCATGTATTCGGGCAACGTGTGGGTATTCGACCCCGGGGAGTCCTGGGCTCCGACGGTGTCGTCGGAAACACAATACCAGACTGCCCTCGAAGCCCTGGCCAACTACAATCGGCGCCTCGCCGCGGGCGACGCCGTATTCCGCCGCGACGCGAACAGCCTCATTGCGCTGGTCGATACGATCGCCCGGGACATCGCCGCGGCCTCGTCCGGGGTGTACCGGCACGTGGGCCTGTACGGCGACGATTTTCTAATCGACGCCATCGCCGACAACATGTTCTTTTCGAACAAAGGCAGGGTGTACGCCTACTATCTGCTCCTGCGGGAACTCGAAACCGACTTCGACAAGGTCATCACCAAACGTCGCTTGAGTCCTCACTGGGCACGGATGATGGTGACCCTTGAAGGCGCGGTCGCGGTCAATCCCTGGATCGTGGCCAACGGCCGGCCGGACGGACAACTTTTTCCGAATCACCTGATCGCCCAGGACTTCTTTCTTTCGCGCGTGGCCACGCAGCTTCACCAGATCTCGAACGATCTCCGAGGCTGAGCGTCTTTTCGAAAATGCGCGTACGCGCATTTTTTGCGTCTGTTCCGGCCCCCGCCCCCTCCCAGACCACGGCTTCAGGGTTGCAGCGACAGTCCCGGCACCTTGACCAGTGCCAGGATATAAAAGCCGACCGCAATGACGAGAGTAGCCCAAAACACTCGATCCTTGGCGGCGAAGACGATGGGATCGTCGCTCAGCTCGCCCCGGGCCGCGCACAACCACATCCGGCACTGCCAAAACAGACACAGCGGCACCATCCCCCAGATCGCCAGGGGACTGCTGTAGATCGCCGCGGCCACGTTCGTATCGACGTACAGGGCCAACACGATTGCCGAGGCGAAGCTGCTGGCGATCCCCATGATCATCAAGGGAACCGTCTCGCCACTCTGGTACCCGCGCCGTTCGAGGACCATGGCCTCGCCTTCGGGATTCGCCGTCATCTCGCCCACCCGCTTGACGAAGGCCAGGGCCAGAAACAGCAACCCGGAAAAACTCAAGAGCCAAACGGACGGGATGTATCCGGTGGCGACCGCGCCGGCGATCAGCCGCAAGGTATACAACGCCGCGAGCGTGAAAACGTCGGTGATCGCCTTAGTCTTGAGCAACGTCGAATAGGCCGTGGTCAACACCGCGTAGATCGCGAGCACTATTGTCAACCCCGTGTCGACGGCGAGATTTATCGCCAGGGGCGTCACGATCAGCAAGGGACCGAGCAATAGTCCCCACTCCAGCGCAAGCTCACCGCTGGCGAAGGGCCGCCGGCGCTTGGTCGGGTGAAGCCGATCGGCCTCGAGGTCGGCAAGATCGTTCAAAAGGTAGACCCCGGACGCGAGCAGGCTGAAACAAACAAAAGCCGCGGCGGCATTGACGAACGCCGCCGGCACGAAGAGCGCGTTCGCCGCGATGACGGGTACGAATACCAAGGAATTCTTGACCCACTGATAAAGCCGGATCGCCTTGACGAGATTCCCCGCCAACCGGCCCGCGGCGGGAAAGCTGGCCTCGACGGCACCGGGCACCCGGCGGGCGACGCTCGCCGAGGCGGCAACGACGACCGCCGCCGCGGCCGCCCGCCACACGGGAATATCGACAGCCCCGTTTCCGGCGTAGACGAATCCCCCTTGCCCGAATTGCTCGCCGAGGCGCGCGGCCTTGGTCTCGCCGCGCAGATTGTGGCGCTCGTCGGAGGCCACGACGTCATCGAAGATACCGAGATGATCGGCCACCTGCCGGGCCACGCGCCGGTTGCTCGCGGTGGCGAGCACGAGCCGCCGGCCGGCCGCCTTCTGCTCTTTCAGATAAGCCAAAAAGGACTCGTTGTAGGGCAACCAATCGACCGCCAACGACGACCGTTTCGACAATTCGTCCTTTAATCTGGCCTTTCCCTTCAAAAGCCAGAACGGACATTTGAACAGCGTCCAGAAACGCTGCCGCAACGCCGACAAGAACACTTCGATGAGCGTGTCACTGCGCACCAAGGTGCCGTCGAGGTCGACACACAACACGGGTGCCGCCGTTTCGGCGCCGACTTCTTGTGCTTTATCCAATGGTTTCCTCGTCCGCCTCGCTCGCGCCAATCGTGGCCGGGAATCTCCTAGCGGGCGGTTAACGCCCCCTAAACAACGGCAACCGATCGCCCGGCCGCGGCAACCTCCGATCCACCTCCGAAATTGTACTTGGCTCCACGGCGCCCCGCCAGAGCGGAAAACACCTCCCGGCACAGGTCACGCCAAGGAAGTTCGAGCGCTGGGCCGCGAAGACGGCCGAAAGAACGGTGTCATGGGACTAGCGCTCGGCTAAACTGGGAGATCGAGGGGCCTGGGGTTCGCCTTTGGCTGAGTTCTCCACGAGGGAGTCCCGATGTTCGACAGCTTCGTCCAAGCGTTCATTGCCTGGTTGAGCGGCGACGATCCGACGGCGGCGGTGCTGGCGACGGCCGTGTTCGTGGTCGCCGCCTACGGCTTCGCGCGGTATCTCTTGCGTCGTTTGTTTCTCGGCGGGCTGCGCCGGGCTCAACTTAGGGTCTGGTCGGAAGTCGTCGAAAAGCGGCGGCTGTTCCGTTTGATCGGATTTCTCGCGGCCGCGATCGGCTACGGTCTTGGGAACACGGTCTTCGATCTGGAAAGCCGGTTCGCGACCCCGGAACGGGCAAACCTTCTCGGCTTCGTCAACAACCTATTCTATGCCCTGGTATTCATTCTGGTCGTCGTCACCGTCGATCGAACGCTGGCGTGCGTTTCCGACATCTACGGCAAATCGAGGCTGGCGCGCGAACGGCCGATCAAGGGGTATATCCAGTTTGCCCGCATCATCCTCATCATCCTGGGGGTCATCATCGGCGGCACCTTGGCCCTGGGCGAATCGCCCCTGGCAGTGCTCACTGGGATCGGCGCCGCCTCGGCTGTCATCCTGCTGATCTTCCGCGACACCCTGTTGTCCTTCGTCGCCGGTCTGCAGCTCGCCTCCAACGACCTGGTTCACATCGGCGACTGGATCGAAATGCCCCAATACGGCGCCGACGGAGACGTGATCGACATCGCCCTACATACGGTCAAGGTCCAGAATTTCGACAAGACGATCGTCTCGATTCCGACCCACAAGCTGGTCGAGGGTTCGTTCAAGAACTGGCGCGGAATGAACGATTTCGGCGGCCGCCGATGCAAGCGGGAGATCGTCATCGATGGCCGCAGCGTCAAATTCTGCACTCGGAAAATTCTCCAGAGTCTGAGCCACGTCGACGCGATTCAACGTCTGGTGGCCGAGGAAATCGATAAGATCGAAAAATTCAGGGACAGTCTACGCGGCCCGGGCGGAGAAGATCCGGCGGAGGAACTCCTGGCCTACCGGACCCTAAACGGCCCCTACCGGACAAACCTCGATTTCTACATGAAGTATCTCGAGGCCTATCTCGAAAACGACAATCGCGTCTATCGGCGCGGAACCCTTCTTGTCCGCCAGTTGAGGCCGACGCCGTCCGGGGGATTGCCGATCGAAATCTATTTCTTCCTCGCCGACACGAACTGGAAGAACTTCGAAACCATGCAGGCGCAGATTTACACTTACTTCCTCGCCGCCGCCGAACGCTTCGATCTGAACCTGCACACGATCTCCGACAAAACCGGCGAAGCGCTTCAGTCATCCTAAACCGAGCCCGGGTGCGGGTGGCCAGCCGCTTTCCGGTTTGGCCGCGCCTCTTTCCGCGGCCTGCTCCCAGCTTCCCGTCCGCGCCAGTGTCCGGGAGTAACCGTGGAGGTAAAACCAAAGCGGCAGACTGCCTCCGACCCGGATGACTTCCGTCACCCGGAATCGAACCAGACGTTGGGCGCCTTCGAAGGCGGCAAGTTCGTCGCCTTCCCAGATGATTTCGGCGCCCCCGGTCAGATAGAGCAAATCTCCTCTCTCGAAATCCACGAACAGAAATCCGGCCCTCGGATTGAGGAGAATGTTCCCCAGCGTATTGAAATGGTTATTGCCGCTAAAATCGGGGAAAACGAACGTCCTTTCGTCTTCGACCCGCACGAAACCGGGTTTGCCGCCACGGTGCGAGACGTCTACGCCCTGGGCGATGTCGGCGTGATCCTCGGAATAGCTGGTGGCGATGAAGAAGGTGTCGGAGCGGCCGATCAGATCCCGGGCGGCCTTGTCCAAATGATCACCGCAATGAACGGGCGTTTTCGTTAAAGGCGCGTTGGCGAGAGCGCGCGAATGGGCCGGTCGGGCTTGGATGTATTGGGGACAATTTCCGAAGCTCTTCGCCACCGCGACCTCGAAACCTTCCTCGCCGAGAGCGACGACGCGGCCGTTGAGGCGATTGCGGCGGCGGCTGTGAAGATCGATTCCGAGGAGGCCGATAGCCGTTCCGGCTGCGAGCGTTTCATTGAGCGGGTCGGCGACCAATGGCCGGGCCGTGATCTTCAGCCGTCGCGGCTCGGGCGAGGTGACGAATCGCGGATTTCCAACAAGTATCGACGCCCACGGTCTGTTCTCGTCATCGACCGTGCCGACGACAAGATACGGTAGCCTCGCGAAGAATTCGCGGTGCTGGTCGGGCATGAAGTCGCGGATCACGCGACGGCCGAGATCCTCGAGCCGATCATGAACCCCGAGGCGCTCCTGAATCTCCCGCTCGCCCCGATGAAAAGGGGACCCCGGTTCTCTCCAACCACCGTTCGGCATCGTTCGTCTCCCGTGATGTTGGTGGATTTTCGCGGCGGCCAAGGTGTGTCTCCCCCGCCCCCGGCGGCAATGACTTACAGTCTGTTCGAAAACTCGCAGCGCCGGCCCTCTCTCCCTCCCGACCACCCATATCAGCATACTCTCGTGGGTGGCCGGGAGGGGGAGAGGGCCGGAACAGACGCAAAAAATGCGCGGACGCGCATTTTCGAACATACGCTTAGGCCGCTTGCGCGACCTTCGTGGCCTCCATGGGGACGAAACCCGGGAGGGCCTCGATCCGGCGCAACCAGGTGCGGATTTGAGGATAGAGGTCGAGCGAGACGTCCCCCTCGGGTACGTGCGCGATGTAGGCGTAGGCCGCGATGTCGGCGATCGTGGGATCGTCGCCGAGCAAAAAATCGGGGGTAGCAAAGTGCCCTTCGACGATGTCGAAGAGGGCGTAGGCGATCGACTTCGCCCGCTCATGATCCAGAGCGGCGGCGACGGAGAGCCATTTCTGGACTTCCGCCAAGGCCTTGGGAGCGCGCGGATACCAACTCTCGTCGGCATACTTGGTCGCGAGATATACGAGGATGGCGTTCGAATCGGCAATGACGGTGCCCGCGTCATCGATCACCGGAACCTGCCCGAAGGAATTGCGTTCGAGGAAGGCTTTCGTCTTCTGCTCTCCCGCGGGCAGATCGACGTCGATGAGTTGAACGTCCTCTCCGATCAACGACAGGAACAACTCGACGCGGTGGGAATGGCCCGAAAGGGCGTGGCGATAAAGCTTGATCCTCGGTCCGTCTCCTTCTCCGTTAGGGTCTCTCTCCGCCGTGCTGGCGTGTCCGCCGGGATACCTCCCGCGCCGACGCCCCAAGGGATAGCAGTGATCATATCCATTGAAAATCCGGCAAAAATAGATAATACTATAAACAAATCATTGACAATAAGGTCGCCATGGACACGATCGACGGCATGCGGGTGTTTACCCAGGTCGTGGCGCTCGGGAGTTTCTCGGCCGCGGCCCGCAAGCTCGGCATCTCGAAGGCCTTGGCGAGCAAGTACGTCGGTGAGCTGGAAAAACGCCTCGGTGCGCGACTCCTCAACCGGACCACGCGGAAGCTCAGTCCGACGGAGGTAGGGCGTGCCTATGACCCCCGCTGCCGGTCGATCCTCGGTGAACTCGACGAACTCGTGGAGGCGGTCAAGGATCAGCACGGCGAGCCACGGGGCCTGCTTCGAGTCGCCGGTCTCCGCGCTTTCGGCGAGGACCTGCTGGTCGACGCGGTCGCCGCCTTCGCCGAACGCTACCCCGAAATCATGGTCGACATCACCCTCGACGAGCGCCCGGTGGACATCGTCGCCGAGGGTTTCGACGTCGCGATCCGGGTCCGCGAGCTCGAGGATTCCGCGATGATCGCGCGGCGCCTCGCGGCCTACCCCTATTTCATTTGCGCATCGCCGGCGTATCTCGACCGGGCCGGCACGCCTTCAACACCCCGCGATCTCGCCCACCACGATTGCGTCGTCCTGACCCCCATCAGCCCGACCTCCCAGTGGACCTTCCGCATCGACGGACAAAAAACGCTCGTCGCCGTCGCCGCCCGCGCCAGGGTCAACACCGCCCGCGCCGCCGCGACCCTCGTCCGCCGCGGCCTCGGCATCGGCCTCTGTCTCTACTCCACTGTCAACGAAGACATCAAAGCCGGCCGCCTCGTCCGCCTGCTTCGCGCCTACGAGGCCTACGACCGCAACGTCTACGCCGTCTACCCCCACAGCCGCCACCTCTCCGGAAAAGTCCGCCTCTTCGTCGATTTCCTCCTCGACCGCTTCCGCGATCTTCGCACCCGGGCGCTCTGAAACATATTCGACGGCGGCCCGGCCCGCGCCAAAGTCCTCCAGGTTCCGGTGATCAGATCGCTTGAATTGATCGGCAACGATAAGGAGCGAACAGTTTTAGCGTCTGTTTCAAAATGCGCGTCCGCGCATTTTTTGCGTCTGTCCCTCTCCCCCTCCCGGCCACCCACGAGAGTATGCTGATATGGGTGGCCGGGAGGGGGCCAGCGCCGGCGCCGCGAGTTTTCGAACAGACTGTTAGCGCGGATTGATCAATCTTGGAATAAACTTAATAGAATACGTGAAATCTTCTTATGGAAATAAATCTGGGTCAATACGCCGAAAATACACATGACTATGACAATAATAATATAATCATTAACAATTAGTATTAGTCCAGACAACATTACGACCTTCCCTCCCAAATCCAAGAATCCAAACAATCTACGTCTATCTGGCTCCTGTATCCAAAGGCCAAATATAATCTTTACAGTGAGCAAGACAATCATAATTAACGCCATGAAGATCAACACGTCGGTCGTGTGGTGGGGCGGCTGATCGTCAACCGTGTTCAAAATGACTAACAACAAGAAGGAAATCAGCAATGCCCAATCAAGGATATTAATGGCAATATTTGCGATATCACGCACTGCGACGCGGAAAATTTTCGTCAGCCGATCTTTGCTTTCAGTTTCGTAATCGTCTTTTGGACCCTGAGTCATCGTCCTCGCCAATCGAAATGGGTTTCGACCGAGATTGCCCAGATGGGTCCCAACAATTGCCGACGATATGGTAGCACAAAGGTCATTCGCACGCCGAAGCGAACCTCAGCATACCGCCGTAACTCCTGCAAAATATCCGATGACACGACGATGGCTGGCAACATGTTTGACGATTTCCTCAACGAAAATTCGCATGAAAAGATTACGGGTCTCGACACGGCCATGACCAACACTCTTGAATTCCGAGCCGCTCAAAACATCAAGATGTAAGAATGCGCTTGAATTTTATGAATCGGAAGCCGTGATTAGAAGTTTTTTGTGTTCATTTCACTCAAACGTTTACCCAACGCACAATTCGTAGTATTGTCTCCTTGCGTGTTTTTCCTTAGCGTTAAGGTCCCATCAAAAAATAAATAGTCTTGAGTGCCTGGATTATAATAATACAAGGTGTCGACCTCGATCCTTGAGATACTCTTCAACACTTTAAACTTCACGCTACTAAAATAAAATTGGAGTTGGTGGCTCTCACGTCCTGCATTAGTAAATGTACAGAGAATAGAATCGGGTAATTTCGGAATATTCGCTTTTTTCAGCGGTTTGGCATGCGTTTGCGTAGATATTGGCGTTAGGAACATCATAACTACGAGTATTATAACTAGTTTTGTGAAATGCTTCATTCTTGCGGTTCTCCTTCTTGATCACCCCGCGCTGTAACGTCCACCTCTCGATCCGGATCGTAGCGTTTAGGCCGGGATTTCCCAGAAGATGATTCCCTTCGTTTGGCGAAAATCATACCATATATGTTGATCAATATGTTTATCAGAGGCGAATTCGGCCCTGATCGGACGTGTTGTGACGCGTTTTCGTCTCGCTGATGCGGGAGTAGGCCACCGCAGGTGCGGTCGAGCAGGCAATTCGCATGGCAAGCGGACCTATCGGGTCATTTCTCTAACAACGCAAACACTTGTCTCTTCAAGCGAAACGTCCAATCGATGTTCCACGGCTGTCTTCCTTTCATGACGTTTGAGGCTGATATCAGACCTCGTTTCAACGACACTTCGGCAGACAGCCACCCAACCTATCGGTCAACCCGCGCCGATTACCCCATCTGTCCCGTTTTCGGGGTCCACCTCATCATAGCGATATTTTAGCACATAAATTGGTAAACTGTCCCCGTTTTATCCTTTATCCTGGCGGTCCAAAGCGGGCGTCCAGGAGCCAGCTCTTGTGACCGCGCAGGACCTCCGCGAGGGCCCCGGTGTCGGTTTCCCACAAGCGTGCCGTGTTGTCCCGCGCGGCGGTCAGGACGCGCCGGCCGTCGGGGCTGAAGCGGGCCAGATTCACTTGCGCCTGGTGGCCCTCGTAATAGGTTACCGGAGCGCCCGCCTCGCATTCCCACAGCCAGGCCGTCTTGTCCCTCGACGAGGTGACCACGCGGTCGCCGGCGGGATTGAAGGCGACCGAGGTGACGCGTTCGAAATGGCCTTGCAAATGGGCCATCGGGGCCGCGTTCCTCACTTGCCACAATCGGGCCGAGGCATCCTCCGAGGCGGTCACGACAAGCCGACCGTCGGGACTGAAGGCGGCCTTGTCGACGCTCTTGAGATGGCCCTCGAGGACTCCGATGGGGGCCCCGGTCGCGGACTCCCAGAGCCGCGCGGTCTTGTCGAGGGAGGCGGTGACCACACGGTCGCCGTCGGGGCTAAAGCGGGCATCGAAAACCCAGGATTCGTGCCCTTTTAGAACCGCTACCGGCCTCCCTTCACGGGCGTCCCAGAGCCGCGCGGTGCCATCCAGGGAAGCGGTCACGACATGGTCGCCGCGGGAGTTGAATTCAGCCCCGACGATCCAGGCCTTGTGGCCCCGCAAGAGGGCGATCGGACTGCCGCTCTCGGCGTCCCAAAGGCGCGCCGTCCGGTCGTTCGAAACCGTGACCAGGCGGTGGCCGTCGGGGGCGTAGGCAACGGCGCGGATGCCGTCCCTGTGTCCCTTGAGAACGGCCACCGGGATGGTCGAATCGAGCCGCCAGATACACGCGGTCCCATCCAGGGAAGCGGTCACCATTCTATCGCCGGCGGGGGAAAGAACAGCGTTCGTGACCCAGTCCCGATGGCCGCGAAAAACGGCTAGGAGGCTGCCGTCCTCGGCATCCCACAGGCGCGCGGACCGGTCCATCGAAGTGGTAACGATGAGTCCACGCGGATGTTCCGGCGCGGCCGAACGCGGTGTTGGGCCGGCCTTGCGCGTCTGGGGGCCGGGGCGCCGGGCCCCGGCGCCATCGTCTCGAATTCCCATGAGACCATCAAAACGGTGCCGTCAGGCGAGCGACAATATTCCCTCCTCGTGCGGTTGGACAATGTTTGTGCGCTGGGCTCTTCCCGCCACGGCCCGTTGCGGTCGCCGGTTCTCAGGCCGCCACCCGCCGCCGCAACGACTGGTTGAACAGACCCTTGACGGCCCGCAGTGTCTCCTGGGCGTTCTTGGTCCCCTTTTGAACGATGTTCTCGACGTGGAGGTTGAGTTCGGTCCTCTCCTCGGTCGTCAACTCCTTGGCGGTCGCGACCACGACAGGCACCGCCGCGTACTCCTCGCGCCGGCGCAATTCCTCGAGGAACTCGAAACCGTCCATCTCGGGCATCATGAGGTCGAGCAGGATGACTTGCGGCTTGGCCTCGGCGAGCCGATCGAGGGCGATGCGTCCGTTCTCGGCCTCGAAGACCGTGACGCCGGCGTTCTCGAGCGTTCGAACCAACAACTCGCGGGCGGAAGGATCGTCGTCGACGACGAGGGCGCGCGAGGGCGGCGTCTCGCAGGCGCGAGCGACGGTCTCTGGCGATCCACCGGCTTGGTGAGGTAATCGGTCGCCCCGAGGGCGTAGCCTCGGGCCTGCGAATCCACGATCGTACACATGACGACCGGGATATGGGCCAACTCGGGATCGGTCTTGATTTGGTCGAGCACCCCCCAACCGTCCAGGTCGGGCATCATGACGTCGAGGGTGATCGCGGCGGGCTTGAGTTCGCGCACCAGCTTGATGCCGTCGTCGCCGTTCGACGCCGTCGCCACCTGAAATCCCTCCCGGGTCAGATAGCGGGCCATGAGCTCGCGGGCGCCGGCGTCGTCGTCGATCACAACCACCAGCTGGTTGTCGCCACCACCCGCCGCCACCGCGATCGATTCGTCGTAGGTGATCCGGGGGGCCTGCTCGCCGCCGGCGCCCTGCACCGCGGCACCGACGTCCGCCGGCAGGGTCACCGTAAAGGTCGTGCCCTCGCCGAATACGCTCTCGACCGTGATGTCCCCGCCCATCAATTGACAGAAACGCCGGCTGATCGCGAGGCCGAGGCCCGTACCGCCGTACTCGCGGGTCGTCGAGGCGTCCGCCTGGGTGAAATCCTGAAACAGCTTATCGAGCTATTCGGGCTTGATCCCGATGCCGGAGTCGCTCACGCGGAAGCGTATCCACTCTTCACCATCGTCCTCGACGCGCTCGACGGCGAGACCGACGTTTCCGTTTTGGGTGAACTTGGTGGCGTTGCCGAGAAGGTTGAACACGACCTGGCGCACCTTGGTCGCGTCGGCCACCATCTCGCCCACGGTGTCCGGGCATTGGACGTCGAGAACGTTGCCGTTTTTCCCCACCAGGGGATCGACCATGGTGACCACGTCGGCGACGGTCCGGTCGACGTGAAACGATTCGAGGTAGATTTCCATCTTGTTGGCCTCGATCTTCGAGAGATCGAGAATATCGTTGATCAGGCGCAAGAGATGGTTGCCCGATAGATTGATCTTCTTGAGGTCGGTGACGTAGTCGTCCTCGCCGATTTCCTCGAGTTCCTCGCTCAACATCTCGCTGTATCCGATAATCGCGTTCAACGGGGTCCGCAGCTCGTGGCTCATGTTGGCGAGAAATTCCGATTTGGCGCGGTTGGCGGCCTCGGCCTGCTCCTTCGCCTGTTTGAGGGCGTCCTCGATCTCCTTTCGGCGCGAAATGTCCTGGACGATACAGGTGAACATGCGGCGCTCGTTAGAACTCATCTCCCCGGCGGTGAATTCGAACGGGAACAGCCGACCGTCCTGGCGCCGCCCCGTGGCCCGGTGGCAGACGCCGGGGATGAGCAGGTCGCGCGGCGTGAGCACGGCCTCGCCGTCATCCTCGCCCACCAGGACTTGCAGGTTCTGGCCGACGATCTCGTGGGCCTCGTAGCCGAAGATGGCCACCGCCATCGGATTGAATGATTCGATCGTGCCCTCGGCGTCGGTGGTGATGATGCCGTTCGGTACGGTATTGACGACGGCGCGTACCCGGGCCTCGCTTTTCCGCAACTCCGCGGTGCGCTCCCTGACCAGCGCCTCGAGTTTCTCGTGCGAGCGGTTCTGGGCCCGCACGAGCGATTCGAAGGTTTTTCCGAGCTGGCCGAACTCGTCGTTCCGGTCGCAGCCGGGGACGGTGATGTTGCGATTTCCGGCGGCGTATTCGTTGATCTTTTCGGTCAGTTGCCGCAGCGGTCGAATGACCCGCCGGTTGACGTAGGCCAGGGCCGAAATCCCGGCCACCAACGCGAACAGCAATTGATACACGTTGGCGAGGAAATCCCAGGCCACCGATTTCCGATGCGCCGCCAGCGTCGCCGACAGGCGTTGCGTGATCTCCCGCTGGGATCCAAGCAAAAGTTCGATCGCCTGGCTCGAGGCTTCCCACCAAGCGGGCAAATCCCCTCGCGGTTCGCGGCCCTCGGCGAAGGCGGTCTCGACGGGTTGGCGGAGTTTGTCGAAGGCGGCGTCGAAACGGCTCCGCGTCGCCTCGAGGTTGGCGCTCGACTCCGAGTTCAGGCCCTTGAAATACCCCAGCCGTTCGATGAAATCCCAGGTCTGGTCGATCTTCTGCTTGTAGGCCGCCAGGGCGGCCATGTCTTCGGCGGCGGGCCGGGCACCGCCGGCGATGAGGCCGCCGATCAAGGCGCGCTTGCTTCCCACGTATTGGCTGACGATCCAGACGTAATCCTGAAGCAGGAAGGCGTCCGAGACCGCCCGATCTCCGTTTCGCGCGCGGTTGGTGGTCCGATCCTTCGCCCGCCAGAGCGCCTCGCTCAAGCGACTCGCCGTGGGCGTCCAGTCCCGCCGCAAGGCGGGATCGCGGGCCGCCTCCGCCAGGGCCAGCGCCGCGAGCGCGGAGCCGCGCAGATCGAGATAGGCGGCGTACTCGGCCTCCACCTCGCCGGGCGCCCGCCAGGCTGGGCGCGATCCGTTCCCATTGCGCGGCGACCCTCTCGCCCACGCCCGTCAGGGCATCCAGGGTTCGCGGCAACGCCGGCTCGGGTCCCCCGCAACGCCACCGCGATCATGTCGCGTTCGACCGCGAGCTGACCGGAAAAAGCAAGCAGGCTGTCGCCGAGCGCGATACTCGCGACGGCCCGATCCGTGGCCCGCAACTTCAGTCAGGCGAAGGTGGCGATGTTCGCCGAAAGGCCGGCGAGCAAGAGACACAAGACCCCGATGATCGCGTAAACCGACCTGCGAACGGATGTTTCGCCCATGACTGGTAAACTCTCGTGGTTTCCGACGGCCGCGACGGTCCCACGATTTGATTAAGATTGCTTTACTCCCCACCGCGCGCCGGAGGGGCAAGAGTATTATTGAAAAGGCTTATCCCGGAGGCGCCCCCTCGGCCACTGCCAGCCCGGATCAGGTGCAACCGAGAATTGTCCCAACGACATCGCCCGTGAAATGGGTGGTTGCCAAAATGCAAAGATGCGTAGCGCTTCGATCCCGCCCGGCCCCCGCGACGACTTCGTCTTTCGAATCGCTTTCACGACAACACACGGGATCGCCGACCTTCCCATAAAAATAGGGTATCCTATTCGCTCTCGTCGTGCCTAGATCTGGGGGCAGAGCTTGCCGGTGGCCGCCTCGAAGATATGGATGGGCTGGAGCGATAGTCGATGGGCGTTGAACAGCGAAAGCTGCTGGCCGCCGTGGACGGCATCAAAGGTGTCGTCGAGGACGATGCGCTCGGTCTTGAAACAGGAACAGAACAAGTCGATCAGCGACAGCCCACGCCCGCAACGCAAACTCCAAACCCTTTCGCTGGACAAAGTCCGCCGACGATATTTTGGCGTCACGCTTCCGCCGACGAAGCCTCGATCTCCAATACAAATGTGTATAGGAACTTCAGAATCACCACTCTAGGATGAACTTGATCATCTCCGGTGGGGGCGGCCGCGTGGCTTGTTGAAACGGGATTGTTCGTCCGTGCGGACGCGACTGATCAGGAATCGTTGAAGCGAATTTTCGATGTTGTTTGGGTGGAAAAAGAGATTCCTTGGAAATTCTTGCGGTATTCTGTTCAGATTCCGAGATAACGCCGACAACCGTTTCCATTGTCGGGCAACCGGGGGAGGTTTCGTTTGTTTCGAGTGACATGAAGGCCACCCAATGATTCATCCATCGATCCGTATCTCCCGAGTTCTCGCGCTGGTCCTGTTCGCCGCGCCCATGACGGCTGACGCCCGGCCGGCGATCACGGGCGCCCGGATGGGCGATCACCAGGGCACCACCCGTTTCGTGCTCGACTTGACCGAAGCGGTGGCGTTCAAAATGTTCACCCTGCCGGATCCGTACCGTTTGGTCATCGATTTGCCCGAGGTCAACTGGCGAGTGCCTTCGGAGATGAGCTGCGACGGTCTAGGCCTTATCCAACGGTTCCGTTCTGGTCTTTTCAAGCCCGGGACCTACCGGGTTGTTCTCGATCTGAAGGCGCCGGCCATAGTCGCAAAGGCGTTCACCTTGACTCCACAGGCCGATTTTGGTCACCGGATCGTGTTTGACCTGGTCGAGGTCACGGTGGCGGATTTCCGCCGTTCGGCGACCCAGAGAAAGCGCGTCGCGTCGCCGCCCGCCGCCGCGCCAGCGCCAAAATCACCGCCGCGGACCGACGGCAAGCGCGTCGTCGTCATCGACGCCGGTCACGGCGGTGTCGACCCGGGGGCGACGAGCGTCAGCGGCGATTACGAAAAGCAAATCGTGTTGGCCGCGGCTCTGGAATTGGAACGCCAATTGAAGGCCACCGGCCGCTACGTGGTCGAGATGACCAGGCGGCGCGATATGTTCGTGAGCCTCAAAAAGCGGATCCAAATCGCCCGGGGTTCGGGAGCGGATTTCTTTATTTCCCTTCACGCGGACGCGATCGCGAACAAGAAGGTTAGCGGCGCGACCGTCTACACGCTTTCGAAAAAGGCCTCGGACGAAGAGGCGGAAAAACTCGCGACCAAGGAAAACAAGGCCGACATCATCGCCGGGGTTGATTTCATGGTGACCGACTACGGCGAGGACGTCACCAATATCCTGATCGACCTGACGCAACGGGAAACGACGAATTTATCCCGCGAATTCGTCAGCAGCTACCTCATTCCGGAGCTGAGAAAACACACGAAACTGCTTCGCAAATCGCACCGCTTCGCCGGTTTCAAGGTTCTGAAATCTCCAGACGTTCCGTCGGTCCTGATCGAAATGGGCTATCTGTCGAGCGTCGAGGACGAACGCAGACTCCGCGATCCGAAGCACAGGACCAAGCTCATGGGCGCGATCGTCCGCGCCATCGATGCATATTTTTCTCGAGGCGCGACCGCCAGACGGTCATGAATAGACCATATTCGTCGGTTACCTATATCATGGTAGGTTTATTGGTCGTCGGTCGTCCTCGCCTTGTCGGTGCACTGCCTGATGCGAATTCTCGTCGCGATCCTGGTTTCCATCGTTGTGCTCGGCGTTATCGCCGGCGGTGGCGTTCTTTACGGTTTCTATTATTTCGGGCGGGGACTGCCCGATTATCAACAACTCGCGGATTACGAACCCCCGGTCGTGACACGGGTCCACGCCGGCGATGGGCGGCTTCTGGACGAGTACGCGATCGAAAATCGTATCTTCATTCCTGTTTCGGCGATGCCGAAAAGAGTGATCAACGCTTTCCTGGCGGCCGAGGACAAAAACTTCTACGACCATCCCGGCGTCGACATCCTGAGCATCGCCCGCGCCGTCGTCACCAATTTGGCGAACGCTAATAGCAACCGCCGTCCGCAAGGCGGTTCGACAATCACGCAACAAGTCGCCAAGAACTTCCTCCTAAGCAGCGAGGTATCGGTCGAACGCAAGGCCAAGGAGGCAATTCTCGCCCTGAGGATGGAAAGAGTGATGTCCAAGGATCGAATCCTCGAACTCTATCTCAACGAAATCTATCTTGGCCTGGGTTCCTACGGGGTCGCCGCGGCGTCGCTGAACTATTTCAACAAATCATTGGATAATTTGACGGTCGCTGAGGCAGCCTACCTCGCCGCTCTTCCCAAGGCACCGAACAATTACCATCCGATTCGCCATTACGACGCGGCCAAGGCGCGCCGCGATTGGGTCCTGGAACGGATGGCGGACAACGGTTTTATCAGCCTCACCAAGGCAACCAAGGCGATGGCGGGAGATCTGATCGTTCAGCGGCGGGATCCCACCGAATTCGTTTCGGCCGAATACTTTACCGAGGAAGTTCGCCGCGAGCTCTTGCGGCGGTACGGAGAGGACGGCCTTTACCGGGGCGGCCTCTCGGTTCGGACGACGCTCGAACCGGAATTGCAGGCGATCGCCGAGACAGCGTTGATCAACGGCTTGATTGCTTATGATCGCCGCCATGGTTGGCGTGGTCCGGTGGGGCACGTGGCGCTCGATTCCGATTGGGGGGAGGCGTTGGCGCGACCGGTCCCCGGAATGTTGCCCTCCTGGCGTCGGGCCGTGGTTACCGAGTTGACGGCGGACGCGGTCCGGGTCGGCTTCGCCGACCGCTCCTCGGGTATCATTCCCATTGAAGATCTCAAATGGGCCCGACCCTCGCGGGCCCATCAGCGCTTGGGGCCGCAGGTCAAGGCTCCGGGCGACGTCGTCGGGGTCGGAAACGTGGTGTTGGTGGAACCGTTGGCCGCGGATGAAGAGTCGGAAATCGACGCGTCGCTCTTCGGCCTGCGTCAGGTCCCCGACGTTGGCGGCGCCCTCGTGATCATCAACCCTCATACCGGTCGGGTGCTCGCGATGGTCGGCGGTCTTGGACTCGACCACAGCCACTTCAACCGCGCGACCCAGGCCTGGCGGCAACCCGGTTCGGCGTTCAAACCGGTGGTCTATCTTGCCGCTCTGGACAACGGTTTTTCGCCCTCGAACTTGATCGACGACGCGCCGATCGTCTTGGAGCAAGGCCCGGGACTGCCGAAGTGGAAACCGGCCAACTATACGACCCGTTTCTATGGCCCGTCGACGCTTAGGCTCGGGATCGAGAAATCGCGCAACCTGATGACGGTCCGACTCGCCCGCGCGGTTGGCATGGACCAGGTCGCGACATACGCCGAGGACATGGGAGTCGTCGACACCTTGCCGAGACATCTGTCGATGGCTCTGGGGGCGGGGGAAACGACGTTGCTCCGTCTTACCACCGCTTACGCGATGATCGTCAACGGGGGAAAGCGGATCACGCCCGAACTGATCGAACGGATTCAGGATCGCCATGGACGGACGATTTTCCGGCGCGATCAACGAACCTGTGAAGGTTGCCAGCTTTCGAGTTTGCCCGATATGAATCCTCCCGCCATACCCGACGAGCGCGAGCAAATCCTGAATCCCGCCACGGCGTATCAAATGGTGTCGATGTTGAGCGGCGTCGTCGAGCGCGGCACCGGTATCAGAATTCGCTCACTTGGGAAATCCCTCGGAGGCAAGACCGGAACCACGAACAATTTCGCCGATACCTGGTTTATTGGTTTCTCGCCCGATCTCGTCGCCGGTGTCTTCGTCGGCTTCGACCAACCCCGAACTCTCGGCCGCAAGGAGAGCGGTTCGCGGGTCGCGGTGCCGATTTTCAAGGAATTCATGGCCAACGCGCTTGCCTCCGTTCCCAACATTCCGTTTCGCGTTCCCTCCGGCATAGAAAACGTCCGCGTGGACGCGGACACGGGATTGTTGCCTGGCATGAATACGGAGCCGCGTCGGATCATCGTCGAGGCATTCAAACCGGGAACCGCGCCGACCCGGACGATCGCCGAACCGAATCAAGGTGGCCTCTACTGAATCTCGCCTGCCGTTCCGTGGCTTCCCCCTCGGGCCGCGACTGTGTACATTTCCCGCATCGAGAAGGCGAACGAGAGGCCATCATGCGTTCCGAGGTCGAAAGCCTGGCGGAGGATATCAAGCAGTCGCTGGCGCTGCTGAGGAGGCACCTTTGACTGGGACAGCGCCCTGCGCAGGCTCGAGGAGTTGAACGGACGCGCCGAGGATCCCGGCCTTTGGGATGATCCCCAGGCGGCACAGGCGATCATGCGGGATCGCACCCGACTCGAGAACACCATTTCGACCTATCGGGAGCTCGAACGCGAGCTCGGCGACAACGTTGACCTAGCCGAGCTTGGCGAGGCCGAGGGGGACGAGGAGACCATCGCCGACGTCCTCGGCGCCTTGCGCGCGCTGGCGCGGCGGGCTGGTCGCCTGCGCATTGAAAGCCTGCTTTCCGGAGAGGTGGACGGCAACGATTGTTACCTTGAGATTCACGCCGGTGCCGGGGGTACGGAAAGCCAGGACTGGGCCCAGATGCTGGTGCGGATGTACGTCCGTTGGTCCGAGCGCCAAGGTTACACGGTGAGCTGGGTCGAGGAGAGCCCCGGAGAGGAGGCGGGACTGAAATCCGTGACGCTTCGCGTCGCCGGCGACAACGCCTATGGCTGGTGCAAGACGGAAAGCGGCGTCCACCGCTTGGTCAGGATTTCTCCCTTCGACGCGAGCTCGCGCCGACACACGAGTTTCGCCAGTGTCTGGGTCTATCCGGTGGTCGACGATTCGATCGAGATCGAGGTCAACGATAAGGATCTCCGCGTCGACACCTATCGCTCGTCCGGCGCCGGCGGCCAACACGTCAACAAGACCGACAGCGCCGTCCGTATCACCCATTTGCCGACCGGGATCGTGGTCCAATGCCAATCGAATCGGTCCCAGCACCGGAACCGGTCCGAATCTATGGACATGCTTCGCGCCCGTCTCTTCGAACTCGAGCTCCAAAAAAAGGAGCAGGAGGCCCAAGCGCTCAACGCCGGCAAGCCCGACATCGGCTGGGGACACCATATCCGCTCCTACGTTCTCCATCCTTATCAACTGGTCAAGGATCTGAGAACCGGTATCGAGACCGGCAATACCACGGCGGTGCTGGACGGCGATCTGAACGATTTCATGGCCGCGGCTCTCGCGGCCCGGGTGGGTGGGACGGCAGCGCCGGAAGCGCTGGAAGAGCAACCAACGGGCGGCGTCTAGAAGGCCTGGATCGGCCACGTTGACGTTGGCCGGGAGGCTAGCCATACTTTTATTTTTCACTGCTGAAAAGGCGGCGCATGTCCGAGGTCACCAAGGCGAAACTCGATGAGTGGGTCACCCTGGCCCGTAAGGAACTCGCCGGTGCCGATCCCGATTCCCTGACCTGGAACACCTCCGAGGGCATCGCCGTGAAGGCACTCTACACGGCGGCCGACCTTGAGGAGATCGAACACCTGGGCACGGTTCCGGGGTTGCCGCCCTACCTCCGCGGTCCCCGGGCGACGATGTACACCAACCGCCCCTGGACGATTCGCCAGTACGCGGGCTTCTCCAGCGCCGAGGAGTCGAACGCCTTTTACCGTAAGGCCCTCGCTTCGGGACAGAAGGGCTTGTCGGTCGCCTTCGATCTGCCGACCCACCGCGGATATGATTCGGATCATCCGCGGGTTTCCGGAGACGTCGGCCTGGCGGGCGTCGCGATCGATTCGGTCGAGGATATGAAAATATTGTTCGACGGTATTCCCCTCGATCGTATGAGCGTTTCGATGACCATGAACGGCGCGGTTCTGCCGGTGCTCGCCGGGTTCATCGTCGCGGCGGAGGAACAGGGGGTCGAACCCGCGCGGCTTTCCGGGACGATCCAAAACGATATCCTGAAGGAGTTCATGGTCCGAAATACTTATATTTATCCGCCGGCGCCCAGCATGCGGATTATCGCCGACATCATTGCCTTCACCGCCGAACACATGCCGCGCTTCAATTCGATATCGATTTCCGGCTACCACATCCACGAAGCCGGCGCGACGGCGGTGCAGGAGCTGGCCTTTACCTTGGCGGACGGCCTCGAATACGTTCGCGCCGCTCTCGGTCGCGGCCTGGAGACCGACGCTTTCGCGCCCCGGCTTTCGTTTTTTTTCGCGGTCGGCATGAACTTCTTCATGGAAATCGCGAAGTTGCGCGCGGCAAGGCTGATGTGGGCCCGGTTGATGCAACAATTTTCCCCCAAGGATCCGAGATCGCTGGCATTGCGTACCCATTGTCAGACCTCGGGGGTCTCACTCACGGCCCAGGAACCGTACAACAACGTCGTCCGCACCGCCTACGAGGCGTTGGCGGCGGTGCTCGGCGGCACCCAGAGCCTGCACACGAACGCCTACGACGAGGCCTGGGCCCTGCCCAGCGACGGCGCCGCCCGAGTGGCCCGGAACACGCAGCTGATCCTGGCCGAGGAAACCGGGATCCAGCGTGTCGTCGATCCCCTCGCCGGAAGCTATTACGTCGAACATCTCACCCAAAGCGTGGCCCGGGCGGCAGGAAGCCTGATCGACGAGATCGAGGAACGGGGTGGCATGACCAAGGCGATCGAAGGCGGCCTGCCCAAGCGCGCGATCGAGGAAAGCGCCGCCCGACGCCAGGCTCAAATCGATCGCGCCGAGGAGACGATTGTCGGGGTCAACAAGTACCAGTCCAGTGACGACGAAGCCATCGCCATCCGTGACATCGATAACCAGGCCGTGCGCGAGGCCCAGGTGGCCCGCCTCGGCAAAGTGCGCGGTCATCGCGATATGGAGGCGGTGGCGCGGGCGCTGGGAGCACTCGGTGAGGCGGCCCGGATCGGCAAGGGCAATCTCCTCGCTCTCAGCGTGGGGGCGGCGCGCGCCCGGGCCACGGTCGGTGAGATCTCCGAGATTTTGGCGGACGTCTTTGGCCGTTATCGGGCGGAATCGAGCACCGTTGCCGGCGTTTACGGCGCCGTCTACGGAGACGACGAGAAATTCGCCGCGATTCAGCGGCAAGTTGCCGCCTTCGCCGAGGCCGAGGGCCGGCGTCCGCGGATGCTCGTGGTCAAGCTCGGCCAGGACGGCCACGATCGCGGTGCCAAGGTGATCGCCTCGGCTTTCGCCGATATCGGATTCGACGTCGATCTCGGAGCCCTGTTCCAGACCCCGCAGGAAGCCGCGGCGCAGGCAATCGAAAACGACGTTCATCTGGTCGGGGTTTCGACCCAGGCGGGGGCCCACAAATCCTTGTTGCCGGAAATGGTCGCGGCGCTCCGGGAGTGTGGCGCCGACAACATCATGGTGATTTGCGGCGGTATCGTGCCACCCCAGGATCATGACCGGTTACGTTCGGCGGGTGTCGCCGCGATCTTCGGGCCGGGGACGAAAATTCCCGACGCCGCCGCCGAAGTCATTCGCCTCCTCTCGCGCCAACGCCAGGCGGCGTGAGGCGGCGCGGACGAACGGCGCTCCTTGGCGAACGAAGCGCTCGAAAGCCGGATCGTCGCGGGTGACACCAGGTCGCTCGCGGGAGCGATCACCCTGATCGAATCGACCCGGCCCGATCACCGGGAACGGGCCGAGAAGCTGTTGGCGCATTTGCTCCCACACAGTGGGAAGGTGATCCGAATCGGCATCTCGGGAGCTCCGGGAGTAGGCAAATCCACTTTCATCGAGGCCCTCGGCCTGCACGTCATCGGCGCCGAACACCGGGTTGCCGTGCTCGCCGTCGATCCGTCGAGCAAACGGAGCGGTGGATCCTTGCTCGCCGACAAGACGCGGATGGGCCGGCTCGCGTCCAGTTCCGACGCCTTCATCCGCCCCTCGCCGGCGGGTGACACCTTGGGGGGCGTGGCCCGGCGCACGCGCGAGGCCATGATCGCCTGCGAGGCGGCCGGATACGACGTTCTGCTCGTGGAGACGGTCGGGGTGGGACAATCGGAAACCGCGGTCGCCGACATGGTCGATTTGTTCATGCTTCTTCTCGCCCCCGGCGCCGGCGACGACGTCCAGGGTCTGAAAAAGGGGATCGTCGAGCTGGCCGATCTCATCGTAGTCACCAAGAGCGATGGCGATCTGGCCGAGGCGGCCGGGCGCGTCGCCGGCGACTACCGGGCGGCGCTGAAAATATTGGCTCGCGGGAGCCCGGCCTGGTCGCCGCGGGTCATGCAATGTTCCGCCATCGAACGCGACGGGATCGGGGCCGTGTGGGAGGCCGTGGAAAGCTTCCGCGCCGCCCTTTCCGAGAGCGGCGATCTCGCGAGGCGCCGCGGCGACCAAGCGCGGGCCTGGATGTGGACCGAAATCCGTGATGGTTTGAGCGCCGCGTTCCGCGACCATCCGAGCGTCGAGCGCCTGGCGGCCGAGATCGAGGCGCGGGTGCGGGTCGGTAAGCTTTCGCCCCAGGCCGGCGCGCGGCGACTGCTCGACGCTTTTCACGGCGAGGCGGATGTCTCGCCCTCGGCGTCGACGAAGTCCGCTCCCGGATCCGCCCCGGCGGAATCAGCTTGACCCCTCCTCGCCCTCTGTCTATAGGTCGTCGACCGCAAGTGAACAAACGGGGACAATTCCGATGGCGCGAGTTTGCGCGCTGACAGGTAAGAGCGTTATCACCGGAAACAACGTCAGTCACGCGCACAATAGGACGCGCCGACGTTTTTTGCCAAATCTTCATGATACCTCGCTCTACAGCGACGTCCTGGGGGAAACGATCCGCCTGCGCGCTTGCGCTCAAGCTCTCCGTACCGTCGATCATCACGGCGGACTCGACGCCTATCTTCTGGCGACGTCCGATGCCAAACTTTCGCTCGGAGTACGGCGTTTCAAACGGCGAATCAAGAAGGCGAGCACCAAGGCGGAGTAATCCATCACGAGTAAGTCAGCCTCCTGGATCCCGGCAGGGAGGTTTCAGTGGTAAGCCGGCCGGCGCCGGGGGCCGCGCGAGCGGCGCCGTGGCGAGGGCTGTTCCTCGTCGAACAGCTCGGTCAGCTTGTTCATCATGGTGCCACCGAGTTGTTCGGGATCGGTAATGGTTACCGCGCGTCGGTAATAGCGAGTGACGTCATGGCCGATGCCGATGGCAAGGAGATCCACCGGCGATCGGGTTTCGATCCAAGCGATGACGTCGCGCAAATGCCGTTCGAGGTAGTTGCCGCCGTTGACCGATAGGGTGCTGTCGTCGACCGGGGCGCCGTCCGAGATGACGATCAGGATACGCCGCTGCTCGGCTCGGGTAATCAGCCGTTCGTGGGCCCATAGAAGCGCTTCGCCGTCGATGTTTTCTTTCAGCAATCCTTCCCGCAACATCAGTCCCAAATTCTTGCGCGTCCGCCGCCAGGGAGCGTCGGCCGATTTGTAGATGATGTGTCGCAAGTCGTTGAGACGTCCGGGGTCGCGCGGTTTGTCACCCTTCACCCAGTGCTCGCGCGATTGGCCGCCCTTCCAGGCGCGGGTCGTGAAACCGAGAATCTCGACCTTGACCCCGCAACGCTCGAGAGTCCGCGCAAGGAGGTCGGCGCTCGTTGCCGCGACCGTGATCGGGCGTCCGCGCATCGAACCCGAATTGTCGATCAACAGAGTGACAACGGTATCGCGAAAATCGCTTTCCTTTTCGCGTTTGTACGAAGGCGCGTTCAGTGGATTGGCGACGATCCGCGCCAGGCGGTCCGTGTCGAGGATGCCATCATCGAGATCGAATTCCCAGGAACGCTGCTGTTTGGCGAGGAGACGACGTTGCAGACGATTGGCGAGTTTGGCGGTGATCGTTCCCATGCCGGCGAGCTGGTGGTCGAGCTGGGCTCGAAGGCGCGTCAACTCCACCGAATCGCAAAGTTGGGTGGACTCCACGATTTCATCGTATTCGTCGAGGTAGACCTTGTAACGAGACCGCTCGGCTTCATTCGACCACGATCCCTCCGAGCGCCAGGGGGACTCGGCATGGCCGGTTTCCTTCGCGCCGCTCCCGGCTTCGGGATCGTCCTTCGGCTCACCCGCTTCGACCTTGGCGTCGCCTCGATCGGAATCTCCTTCCTCGGCCTCGCCGTGTGCTGCGAGCGTGGTGCCGTCGCCGCCGTCATCGTCGCCCTCGGTGGATCCTCCGCCGGAATCGAGGCCGTCGCCATCCTCGTGCGCATCCATGTCTTCTTTATTGCCGGGGCGGTCCTCGGCGAGTTCCAGTTCGAATAGGAGGCGGCGCAGGGTGCGGGCGAATTCGACCTGATCATCGACATGGTGTGCCAGCTGGGCGAACGTCGGCCCGGCCTTCGTCGCCAGCCAGTCATCGCAAAGAGTGACCAACGCCGAGGTGTCGGCCGGCGGTTGCTTGCCGGTCAGTCTTTGCCGGACGAGAAGGCCAATTATCTCGGGCAACGGCGCTTGCGAGAGGTCGGTGACGTTCTCGAGGCCATGTTTGCCGAGACGCTCGTGAAGCGCCGCGGCAAGATTTTGGGCCACCCCTTTCATCCGGCGCGTGCCGATCGATTCGACCCGCGCCTGTTCGACCGCCTCGAAAATGGCCAGGGCCAATTCGCCTCCGGGTTTGTATCTTTCGTGGGTTTCGTCGTTGTGGTAACGAACCTGAAGCGCAAGGGCGTCGGCTTGGCCGCGGAGCTTATCCACGTCGGAGGGCGCCAGCGACTCCGGGGGCGTCGTCAAGTGCGCGGCGTCGCCACGAAGCGCCGGTTCGTCGTGGCCGAATCCAACGGTCAGCACGTGGTTGCCCGAAAGCGCGCGTGTGGCGGCGGTAAGCGCCCGCTTGAATATGTCGGTCTTGGATTCGTAGGGCGGCATTACCCGTCGGAGCGGGGCGCGAGACCGGGTTTTTCCTCGAGCTCGATGCCGAAGCAACGCTGAAAATACTCGCCAACACAGGGCCGCTCCACCTCGTCGCACTTGTTCAGGAAGGTGAGTCGAAAGGCGACACCGACATCGCTGAAAATTTCTAAGTTCTCGGCCCAGGTAATGACGGTGCGGGGCGACATGACGGTTGAAATATCTCCGGCGACGAAACCGGTCCGGGTCAATTCGGCGACATTGACCATCGCCTCGACGATTTTTCGCCGCTCGGAGTCGGTGTAGGAAGGGACTTGGGCAAGGACGATGTTCACCTCATCGTCGTGGGGCAGGTAATTCAGAGTCGCGACGATATTCCAGCGGTCCATCTGACCCTGGTTGATTTGCTGGGTGCCGTGGTACAGGCCCGTCGTGTCGCCAAGGCCGACCGTGTTCGAGGTCGCGAAGACGCGAAACGCCGAATGCGGCCGGATCACCCGGCTCTGATCCGCGAGAGTAAGCTTGCCTTGCACCTCGAGGACCCGTTGGATGACGAACATGACGTCGGGACGGCCAGCATCGTACTCGTCGAAGACGAGCGCGGCGGGGTTTTGCAGCGCCCACGGAAGTATGCCTTCGCGGAACTCGGTTACTTGCTTGCCCTCGCGCAGGACGATCGCGTCCTTGCCCAAAAGATCGATTCGACTGATGTGGCTGTCGAGATTGACCCGGACGCACGGCCAGTTCAGGCGCGCGGCGACTTGTTCGATATGGGTTGACTTGCCTGTGCCGTGGTAACCCTGGATGAGCACTCTGCGGTTGTAGGCGAAGCCGGCGAGTATGGCCAACGTCGTGCCGTGATCGAATTTGTAGGCGTCGTCGAGATCGGGAACGTGTTCGCTCGACTGTGAAAACGCCAGCACCTCCATGTCGGTGTCGATGCCGAACAACTGGCGTACGCAAACACTGATGTCCGGTTGTCCGGAAGGAAGGACGGGCATGTCCTCGGTGACAGGTGATTGTTCCATCAAGCGCGACTCCAAGGTTGGGCCATCACGGCCCGGCAACAAAACAGACGAGCAATCCTTCCCGCCCTCCCTTGGATTGTAGGGATCCCCAAATCCTTACGCCTACATTCTAACCAATCACCTAACATGAGCGAACCCCATGGACAATCGGCGTTGGCGAGGAAAACCGGGGAAGGAGTCATCGTCGCCGATCCCGCACCAGGACCCGGTAGGCATCGATGATCGCCTTCAAGCGCTCTTCGTTGGCGGTATCGCCGCCGTTGAGGTCGGGGTGATGATGTTTGACGAGCTCCTTGAAGCGGCACTTGATTTCAGGAGTCGTCGCGGAGGACGCGAGATTCAGAACCGCGAAGGCACGGCGTTCATCCGCGAGGAGATCGGGTTCGCCGTCGGGAACTCTGTCGCCCGGATCGGAATCACCGAATACCGTTTCAAAAATCTCGGAAAAGTTGCTGGAATCCCAAAGATTTCGAAAATTCCCTCGGACACCCATCGGCCATGTCGGACGATGCCCGGTGACGTCTTCGCGGTTGAAGGCCTCGATTTCAGTCCGGTCCATCCCGTCGAAAAAATCCCAGGCGGCGTTGTAGGCGCGAACGTGATCGCGGCAGAACCAATAGTACCGGTTCAATGTCGACCGTGACATGGGCGCACGGAATTCACCTTGGCTTGTACAACCAGGCTGGTCGCAAAGCCGATCTTCCGGCTCGACGCGATCCCCGTTAAATGGGGTCCTACGGCCGATTGCGCCCCGTGGCATTCGCATGGGATCAGTATGGTGGCTTATCCTTTGCCTGACAACCTGACGCCCGGGTGCGTTTGCTTCGATCCGATCGCGTGAGGTTGATGCCGCGACGCCAAGCCCGGTGGTCAGTTCACGGCGCGATCGGATATATAGCGGCCGTCCCGGAACTCGGCGAAAAACATATTGATTTCGGGATGATTGATGGGCTGGCCCGACTCGTCGGGTTCGAGATTTCGTTCGGCGACGTAAGTGCGGTGGTTCGCGTTGTGCACGATGATGTGATACCAGGGTTTGTCCTTGGGTGGGCGCGTGCGGGCCATTGTCTCGTACCAGTCGCCGCCGCCGTGGAAGGTGGGGTCCACGTCGACAACGACGCCACGGTAATTGAAAAGACGGTGGGAAACGAGTTGGCCCACGCCAAATCGCCCGCGCGGTGTACTCATGACGTTGGTCTCCTTGCGTGCGGCTGCCTCACCGAAGGCTGATTGGGTCAGGGACGTCGGCGACGGGAATCTAGCGGCCAGAGTCGATCCGGGTCAACCATCCTCCGTGGGCTTACTCCGTGTAACCGTTCGGGTCCCGGGGGATCGTAGACCTCCACGGATTTTCTGACTGGTAACTATTCCGCGCATGCGCTACCGTCTCGCGCATGGCGGTTCTCGACGCGGATTTCGGCACCGACCTGACGCCGTCCGAGGGCGGCGACACCCTGTGGTCGCTTCCCATCGTGGCGCCGGCGTGCGAGCCGCTCGATTGGGCGTCTCTGCTTGAAGAGGCAGAGGCGCGCATCGAGGAGGAACGGGGTCGCGCGCGAGTGGCGGAGTTGCGCCGCGAGGAACTGCGCCGGTCGGAGAGGGACGCCCGAGCGCTCGCGAACTCGCTGACGAGGCGGCTCGGCACCTGCCGGTTCAAGCTCAAGGCAGCCGCACCGAAGACCGCGTCGCGGGCTGTGAAGACGTTGGAACGCAGGGTCGAGTCCCAGGACGCCGAGATCTCCGATCTTCGCATCACGTTGCGCAGGTCTCACGAGCACCAGGAGCAGGTCGAGGCGCGCCACCAGGACGAGATCAACTGGCTGAAGCAGGATATCGACCGAGAGCGCTCGCGGATCGCGAAGGTGTACCGCAAGGGCGAGCGCGTGGCCGAGTCGCTGCGCAAGCAATTCGACCGGCGGCTCGCGGCGGCCCAGCGTTTGGTGGAGGCCCGGGAGGGCACGATCGCGTGGCTGCGCGAGCGCAACGACCGGCTGCGTGCGGCGGTCGTGCGGGCAACCGAGCTGATCGCGTCGCTGCGGAAGAAAAATGCCGAGCTGCGCGCCGAGGTGCGGGATCTGAAGGGCGAGAACGCGGCGCTGGCCTTGCGTGTCGAGAAGCTGGAACTCGACCTCGACAAGCTGCGTTCGACCCGGAGCGTCTTGTCCAAGGCACTCTACGGCAGCAGGAGCGAGCGGCAGAAGAAGCCGGGCACCGGGCGCAAGCGCGGCCAGCAGCGCGGCACCGCCGGACACGGGCGCACCCAACGCCCCGGGCTCGGACAGAAGAAGGAAACACGCGATCCGCCGGAGGATGCGCGCGTGTGTCCGCGCTGCGGCAAGCCCTATGCCGCCAACGGCGAGCGCTGCACCACTCTCTTCGAGATCGACATCGAGGCTTACGAGAACACCATCGTCCGGCCGCGCTACCGCCGCGGTTGCGACTGCGCGTCCTCGCCGCGCGAGGTGACCGCGCCTGCGGTGACGCGGCTGTTCGAGACCACGCCCTACGGGATCAGCGTCTGGACGTGCATGCTCTACGAACGGTTCGTCTGCTGCCGTCCCCTGCATCGGGTCGTGGCCTGGCTCGGCGACATGGGGCTGGCGATCTCGCCGGGGACGCTGGCCGACAGCACCAAGCGCTTCGTGCCGCTGTTCGAGCCGCTGGCCAAGTCGATCCTCGCGCACCAGAACGAGGCGGCGCTGCGCCATGCCGACGAAACATCCTGGCGCGTTCAGGCGTATCGCGAGAAGGGGCGCTCGAGCCGGGCCTGGCTGTGGACCTCTGTGAGCCCGGACGCGGTCTACTTCCACATCGATCCCTCGCGCAGCGCCGAGGTCGCGACGAAGCTGTTCGGCTCGACACAGGGCACCGTGGTCCTGGTCTGCGACCGGTTCAGCGCCTACAAGAAACTGGCCCGCGAGCTCGCCGGCAGGGTGATCCTGCAATGGTGCTGGGCGCATCAAAGGCGCTCGTTCATCGACCGCGCGGCGGGGCGTGTGCGGCTCAGGCGCTGGTGCCAGAGATGGATCGAGCGAATCGCGGAGATCTACCGCCTGAACGATGCGCGGCTGGAGCATTACGACCCCGCTCACCCTCTCGAACGCCAGACGCCGGCGTTCGATGCGGCGCACGCCAAGCTGAAGAAGGCGGTCGACGAGCTGTTCGCAGCCGCCGAAGCGGAACTGGCCGGACTGACGGACAGGGCGCGCAGGGCCAAGCCGCTGCGATCGCTCGTCAAACACCGCGAGGGATTATGCGTCTTCGTCGACAAGCCGTTCGTGCCCATGGACAACAACCGCGGCGAGCTCGCCCTGCGCGGGGCTGTCATCGGGCGGCGATTGAGCTTCGGCTCCGACAGCGAGAAGGGCGCCGACTTCACCGCGACCATGTACTCCGTGGCCGGCACGCTGGCGATCAACGGCATCGACGTCCGGCGCTGGCTCAAGGAATGGCTGACCGCGTGCGCGGAGAACGGCGGCAAGCCGCCGGACGACCTCTCGCCCTGGCTGCCGTGGTCGATGAGCGAGGAGCGCCGGCGCGAACTCACGGCGTCGGGATGACCGGCGCGGTCGAGTGCCGCTACTACGGCCGAGACTTCACCGCCGAGGAAATGGCGCTTCTGCGGGCGCTCGTCGCCGGTCCCGCGCAGCTCAGCCGCCGGGCCCTGTCGATCGAGTTCTGCCGGCGCATCGGCTGGCTCAAGCCCGACGGCGGCCTCAAGGACATGATGGCCCGCGTCACCATGCTCGCCATGCACCGCGACGGCCTCATCGAGCTGCCGCCGCCCAGGTGGCAACGGGGCCGGCCCAAGCCCATCGCCTTCGGACCCGACACCGAGCCGCCGCTGTTCCCCGCGCCCACGACCCTCGACGAGGTCCGCCCGCTCGACTTCCGCGCCGTCGTGCACAGCACCCGGGAAAGCAGGCTCTGGAACGAGTTCGTCGCCCGCTACCACTACCTCGGATACAAGACCCTGGTCGGCGCCCAGATGCGCTACGCCGTTCACGACCGCAACGGCTGGCCCATCGCCATGCTCGGCTTCTCCACCGCAGCCTGGAAGCTCGCCCCGCGCGACAACTTCATCGGATGGACGCCCGAGAAGCGTGAGAAGAACCTCCCGCTCGTGATCGACAATCCGAGGTTCCTGATCTTGCCCTGGATCGAGATCCCCAACCTCGGCTCGCACATCCTCGCCATCGTGCGCCGGCGCCTGCCCACCGACTGGACCGAGCGCTACGGCACCACCCCGGTGCTGATCGAAACCTTCGTCGAGATCCCGCGATACACCGGTGCCGTCTACCGGGCGTCGGGCTGGACCCGCATCGGGACCACCCAGGGCCGCGGACGCTACGACAGGCACACGACACGAGCCCAGCCGAAAAAGGACATCTGGCTGCGCTCCCTCCGAAAAGATTGGCGGCGTACCCTCAATCGGTAGAATCACACTCGGGTGCGGCCGAGTGCGGGTAAGCATCTCCTCATCCCCCGGAACCCGAACGGTTACACCGCGTGACCGAACGCTTTCTACTCCGTCATTCGGTCTGAATCGGGATGTCGGGGGAAAATACGTGAAAGGCGAAGGCGAAGTCGATTCGGTAGAGAACGTCCTCGAGCTTTCCGTCGGCTGTCGTGCGCTGGGCGGTCACGTTCCCGATGTCGTATCCCTGGGCGATGACGGGTGTGTCGAGGGCCGAGGCCTGGCCGGGCTGCCAGTCAATCACGAAATCGCCCGCGGTGATTGTCCCCCGCGCGCGTAACAGATTCAGGCTCCAAGCCAGACCCTCGACAGAAACGACTCGTTCCAAAGGGGCGATGCCGGCGGGAAAATCGCCGCGGTAGAGGAAGGGAAAGGATACGCTGTCGTATTCCGCATACGGATTCGTCCCGTAGCTCCGCTGGCTCGGGTCGGCGGGGACGAGGACCTCGCCGTCCGGCGCGCGTTCGCGGAAAAGAGCCAATGATTCGATCCGTGCCGGCAACATTTTCAGCCTTTCCCCGGTCATGCTGCCGACGATGGCCTGGCCCTGGAATTGCTGCCACCAGCTCTCCGTTTGCCGGTCGTACATCACCAAATCCGAGTGCCGCAACTTGCCGGTGGTGCCGAAGTCGAGGACCCGCCCCGCGACCCGGCGGTCGAACACGATCGCGGAATTGCAAAGTGGGCAATAGGTCACGGCCACGGGAATGCCGCCGACGGTGTCGTTGACGATTTCGTGCCACATCAGGACCCGCAAGGGGTAGGCGCGGGACTCTCCGGCCAGCGAGAGACCGATCACGGGTTCGCGGTCGGGCACGTCATCGACGGCGGCGACTGCCACGAAAACAGGCTCGTCGATCGCCGGAATCCCGTCCTTCGGGGGACCGCCGGACTTGATTTCGTCAAAAGCGACCGAGTGAACCGAGAAATCAGTATTCGGCCACTCGTACAGCCATTGGTGAGGCGTGCCCGCCACCGCGAACCGGCCCGCCATCGCGGCGGCGACCGCGAGCAAGAGCGGTACCCAACAGCGTTGGGCGGGGAGCCCGCACGCCGCGGTCATCGCTCGATCTTCGAGCCGGTAGTCATGGTGACCGCAATTCTGTCACCGTCGAGTCAACACTGGCAAATCAAACCTGCGTGAGGTTTGGTCGTGGTTTTTCCAAAACGAGCGTGTGCCAGGCGCCGATCGCGAGGCGCCGCCACAAACGCATGTCCCGACAACGAAAAGCCGCCAGAATGCGGCGCTCCTGGTTCCCCAGGAATCCGGACAACACGACAACGCCGCCGCCGGAGATTCCAAGAATTCGAGATATGCCGGGGCGTGAGCGTCCGCGATGGCACTCCGCCACACGAGCCCACGGGGTCCGGAGGGAAGGCAACCGGTTTGGCCAAGTGTCTGTTCGAAAATGCGCGTCCGCGCATTTTTTGCGTCTGTCCCTCTCCCCCTCCCGGCCACCCACGAGAGGTTGCTGATATGGGTGGCCGGGAGGGGGAGAGGGCCGGCGCCGCGAGTTTTCGAACAGACTGACCATTCCTCGGACCCGCTGAACGCTCTTCCCGCGCCGTAAAGTTCCGCTCGCCAACGAGATAATTTCGAAAATCAATTAATTTTCCACTGTGCATCCCGGGCCGCTGGGGAACGAGCGCGTCCACCGACGGGGGGTATTAATTCGGGAAACCCGCCCTGAATTCGACGAGCCGTTGGGCACCACGTTTTGATGAAAATCCAGAGGAAACGGTTTCATAGTGGACCGATCGTTCGGGGTAGGTCAAACTGGAATTTCGGTTTCCGAGAAAAAACCCGCAAACGCAGAATTCCACCCTAACACCACTGAATTCCGATCCGAGGTTGACGGCCAGTGTGCCGGCGACGAGGATGGTGGCGGGGTACGGCCTGAGGTCGAACCGGGACTCACCGGCCATGGCGAAGAGTGAACTCGGTATGCCGGTTATTACTCAAGGAGGGCGTTGTTATGTCTGTTGGAATTGTAAAATGGTTCAATCCGCAAAAGGGCTACGGCTTTATTGAGCCGGATGGGGGTGGCCGGGACGTATTCGTCCATATCACCGCCGTGGAGGCGGCTGGGCTCACGACTCTTTACGAAGGTCAGCGCGTGAAATTCGAAACCGGCCAGGACCGACCGGGCAAAACCGCGGCGAAGAATCTCTCTCTCGTAGAGTGACTTCAATGGTGGCCCGCGTACCACCTCCATAACAAGAACGCCTCGAACGAGGGGCGCGCAAGGCACGGTTAAGTCTGATAACGTATCACCGGTATCGGATCCCCACCACAGCAGTAGAATGGCCAAGCTCGACGGTGTTGCCGGCCGGGAAAAAGAGTTTGGTGGCGTTCGTGATTTCACGACGCCGGGTTACCCATTGTCGTCGATCACCACGGCTGGCAAATTCTGCCGTCGAGCCTCAGGGCGTCGCCGGGGATGAACCGCCGTTCGTGATTTGGCCGCCATCGTTGATTTTCGCAAGGATACTTTCCGGATCGAAGACCACACCGCCCTTGACGACGCGGTGAATTCGCCGGGTATGACGGATATCTTCCAGGGGATCGTCGTTAAGAATTACGAAATCCGCCAGCTTTCCTGGCTCCAGTGTTCCCAACTCGTCCTCGCGTCCCATGACGTGGGCGCCCCCCGCGCTTGCCGCCCTTAGAATTTGCATCGGCGAAAGTCCGGCCAGCCCCATGAGCTCGAGTTCACGGTGAAGAGCGGGTCCGTGTGGCGTGGCGATGTTTCCGGCATCACTGCCCGCCGCCACGACCACGCCGCCGTCGACGACGCGCTTGAGATTGGCCAGGGAGATCGGGTCTGGTGGAATCGGTGGTTGCCGCCGTGATCGCCGGCGACGCTTTGCCACTGAATCGTCGTCGAAATACGCGATAGCGTCCGGGTCCGCGAATCGCCGCTCGATATCCGTCAAAACGACGTTGTGCCTGAAAACCTCCTGGTAACGCGCGTAGACCATCAGTGTCGGCGTGTATACGACACCGTGGGATTTGAGCAAAGTGATGAACCGGTCGTCGATGGTCTTGTCCCTCACGCTATGGGCCAGAACCCGTACCCCGGCGTCGACCGCGGTTCGGGCGAAATCGAGATCGGTGGCGTGAGCCACGACGCGGACCCCGTCCGCGCGCGCCTCCCCGACCACGACGTTGATCCATGGCATGGCGTCTTGGGGATCGCGGCCGAATACCGATACCAGCCACACTTTGACCAAGTCGGGCGCGTGGGAGAGCTGGTCGCGTACCAGCGAGTGCGCATGTGCTGGAGATTCGACTCTCACGATCGGCGGATCGGGGAGCGCGAATACGTGCGACGCTTTCGTGGCGAGCAGTGGTCCCGTGACGGCCACCCTGGGGGACAAGGACGATGCCCGGGCCATCTCGCGGATTTCGAAATTCCACATCGGACCGCCGACGTCGACCACGGAGGTCACGCCGCTGGCGATATACCGGGCCAGGGTTTGGCGTACCGTTGCCCGCGCGCGGGCGATTTCTTCTTCGAAGGGCCGCGAGCGTCGAAAGTCCACGATATCGGGCCGAGCATAAATGCTGCCCGAAAGAAAAAAGTGGATGTGGGCGTCGATGAGGCCCGGAACGATCCACTTGCCGGTCGCGTCGATCAACCTCGCCTCGTTCGGGACCACGAGGTTCTCGGCCGGCCCGACCGCGATGATTCGCTCACCGGAAACGATGATCGTGGCGTCGGGGATGGGTGGCGCGCCAGTCCCGTCGATGACCGTCGCGCCGACGACGGCGAGGAGCCTGTCGAGTTTGCTTTCCGCCGCGCTTGCCTGCCCCGCCATGGCGATGGCGGCGAGAGCCAAGAGAACACGGTCGAGAAGCCGAATGTTGCGACGCTGCAACGCGAGAACCTATGATGTCATATCCGTGACAAACGGGCAGAATAATCGACGTTGTCGGGCGTTAACTCGGTTTGCGGAGGTAGAACGATTTCGAGCGTGTCAAATATTCGTATCTAATGCCGGATAGGGTACGTCCCGGGGCCGAATCCGTAACCCCGCCACATGACAGTTGCGGATCGATGTAATCGCACCGGTTCATGAACCAGGTGCCGGTTTCGATCTGGCGGCCAATCCGGACGGCGGCTTCTTCGTCGCGAGTCCACACCGAAGCCGAAATCCCGTACCGGGCGTTGTTCATCAGACGTATCGCTTCGCTGTCAGATGTCACCTTCATGATTCCGATCGCCGGTCCGAAGGTTTCATCGATCATCAATGGCATCGAATGATTCGTATCGGAAAGCACGTGCGGCGCCACATACAGCGAGTCCGGCACGTCCAGCGGGAAACGGGAGCTGTCGGTCATCGCGGTCGCACCCTTGCCCACGGCGTCGGCGACCTGGTGGCGCACCCGTTTCGCCGCGGCCGAGTTGATGACGGGCCCGATGTTGGTCGCCGGGTTGAGTGGGTCGCCCAAGCAAATTTCGTTGGCCTTGGCGGCGAATTCCTCGACGAAGCGATCATGGAGGTCGCCATCGACATAAACTCTTTCGACGGCCGAACTCGATTGGCCACCGTTTCCGAAGCAACCCTCGATCAATCTCTCCACCGCGAAATCCAAGTCGGCGTCGACCCATACATAGGCGGGATGGTTTCCGGCGAGTTCCAAATCCATACCGATAAAGCGTTCTCGGGCCGCCTCCTGCATGGCTCGGCCACCGCGCACCGAGCCGTTGAAAGCGACGTAATTGATCCGAGGATCACGAATGACCCGGGCCACCACATCGTGGTCCATATGGAAATATTGGAATACGTCAGCGGGGAATTCCGTCATCTCGAAAGCGGCGGCGAATCGTTCGGCGCATAGAGGTGTTTGCGCGGAATGCTTGAGAATGACGGCGTTGCCCGCCATGAGCGCCGGAATGACCACGTTGATCGCGGCCAGATAGGGATGGTCCCACGGCGCCACCACGAGGATGATCCCGAGCGCGTCCCGACTGATGAAGCGGTTGATTCCGTCCTTCGGCGCCACCGGCATGTCCCCAAGCGCGGACGCCGCGACATCGATCATATAACGGGCGCATTCCTCGAATTCATCGAATTCCTTCTCCGCCTGAGAGACCGGAAGCCCCGTTTGCCAGCTAAGTTCGGGTTCCATTTCGTCCGTCATGGCCAGGAAGGCTTCAACGAAACGCGTCAGGATATCCGCTCGCGTCGTCACCGAAACGCGTTTCCAGGCCGGTTGCTCGATGCGCGCGGCCTTCAATCCCGCTTCCACCTCTTGCCAGGACGCCAAATTGCGTTCGACATAGACGCTGCCGTCGATCGGTGAAATCGTTCGTAATTGGTCGGCCATGATACCCCTCACTTCCCGCCGGTTATTTCGCTTCCGTGACCCGAGACAACGACGAACACGCGACCGCATTCACTAACCCAAAACGCCGGTATTTGAAAGACCGCTTCGAAAACGAAAGCGACATTTTCGAAAATTCCGCCGCTCCGTGGTTGGCGGTACGCCGTAGGTGTCGTTGCGTGCTCGGTCCCCGTGGCGCCACGGGTTACAAACTCACCATCATCGGCGGTAATTAGTTGCCCAGACAGGTCGCGGAAACGGACTCTTTTTGGGTCGGATTGTCCGCGCATGAACACCGGCCATGTATTTTTTAGACTTGAATTTATGTTTCTTAAATTTGAAAAAGATTCGGTTTTTGTTTGACTCGAATTTGTGTTTCTTGATTTTGAAAACGATCGGGTGTTTGTTCGACTTGAAATTGATCGTGGGTTGGTTGCCCCGGACGGCCCGGGCCTTGCCCCATGGGCCGGACGATCGCACTTTCACCCAATTGAACGCGGCCGCGGTCGTTGCCCGGGCGACGTGACGAATTCCCCTCAAAAGTTGAACTCGGAGGCGGCCCTGGGCGTCCCACTTCTGGACCGTGCACGAAACCGAGTTTGCCTTAAACCAGTAGGTGCGGGGAATCGAACCCCGCAACTTGAAACGGCGCATGTTGCCGGCCGCGTTCGCGATTCGGCAGTCGCCTCAGAACTTGGTCGCGGGGGATCCCGTCACCTTGACGTAAAAATCACCCGCCCGAGCGGGCGTGGCCGCCACAAGTAAGACGGCGACCGTGCCGGAGAGAAACAAGCACCCTTTTCCAATCATTACGGAGACAGGATACACCAATCGTTGACCCAGGGGTGACTCAACCTTGACCTTGGAGTGAAATCGCGGCGGCGCTACACGAACGCTTTTCGGGTGGCGGAATTTCCGAACGGCGTCACCTCAACAACCGAAGCGACCGTCCGACAACGAGCAATTCGGGATTCACTCGCCGGGTGGCGTCGCGAACGCGATCCCAGGCACCTAGGCTGGTTTCGAAAACCTCCGGTTCACCACCGGAACCGACCAGGGCCATGGGGTGATCCGGGGCCAGTCCGGCGGCCAAGAGTCGGCGGACCACGGACGACCATTGACCGGCGACGACCTCGATCGCCAGCATCGGGGCGGACCGTGCGATCAGGGACCAATCCAAGCTGCTCGATGGGTCGTCCTCGACCCGGACGAAGGTCACGGCCGTGTTGCGGTCACGATAGGTTACGGGAATGCCGCCCTGAATCATGCGGGTAATCATGGGGAAGTTTCCGGGCACGATTCGGTAGTCGACTCCACGCCTTGCAAGCTCCACGATGTCCCCGATCGCGCCCCCGAAATAGAGGGGATCGCCGGTATAAAGGCGAACGACACGTTGACCTCCCGTGGACCGATCGACGAGCTGGTCCACGAGCTGGCGGGGGCCGCCGCCGGCGGGAATGGGGCGCCAACGGTCGGCGGGCGTCAAAGCCACTATCGCTTCGTCCGATCCGCTGTCGTGGAATACGACGTCCGCTTCGCGCAACGCGTACAAGGCTAGGAGCGGAAGCAATTCAGGGACCCCGGTGCCGGTTCCCACGAGCCAAACGTTTCCCGGTTCGAAGGGGGGAAGCCGAAATTTCGTGGGCGGCTCAGCGGTCATCGGAAATTCCCCGCCATTGGCTCGGTTCCGCGGTCACGGCGATCCGAACGACGAAGCACCAAGGGCGCTCACCATATGGGACCGGGGCCCCGTATGAATGGGAACAGAGTGACCGTTCGGCAGTTGAAAGGTTGGGGTGGCCGGGCATTGAGGCCGAAGAGGGCCCGAAAGGTGGCGACCTGGGCGAGCGAAACCGCGACGGGCTCATACGCGACGTACCATGTAACCCCTTCCGTACAGGGCGGCGTTGTCAACGAACCGAGATAACTGTAGGCCTCGGTGACTTCCGGGAGGAGGGCGGCGGGATCCAAGGTCACGTCCGGACCCGATATCTTTTCGCCTGGCCGGGGAGGAATATGGTCCCAAACGGACCTCAACGCGGGATTTTCGTTTTCCTCCATCAAGAACACGCCGATAACGGCGAGTTGACCGTCGAGGGCTTGATGGACGAAATGAAGTTCCATGGCGTAATGGTAACCGGCAATGGAATGTTCACTCGGGCTGTGAAAGTGAAACTGCTTCAGATCGAAACGCTTGCCCGTAACGGTCATATGATTACCGCCGGACAACCGAACCTCGATGGTGGTGCCGGTGTTGATCACGGTCATGGCTGATTTCTTGTAATTCGGGACCACCGGATCCGGACGGGAATTCTCGGCCTGGAGGAAATCGATCGGCGACTGATGGGTGCCAACTTCGCAGAGCCTGAATTTGTCGGAGAGCGATCCCCAACGTTCAGGGCCGATGCTGCCTCTGTATCCCCACTTCGGCTCCTGATCCTTGATGGTCTGCGCGGAGAGCACGCCTGAAAAACAGGCACAGGCCACGACAAGGATTCGAAAAGAAATACTGAGAATAATCTTCATCAGTTGAGAACCTGGACTTTCAAGAATGTCTTTACGCAAACCAGCGCTCTCGAAACAATGATAGCAGGGTAGGGATTCTGTTGGAAGTCGAATAGCGATTCCGCCGCGACACCGAACTCATGTTCGAAAAAGAGTGGATTTTGTCGAACTGACTGAAGGCATCGACACCCCCACGCCCATGGGCAAATGCACGTACCAGGTGGCGCGGTGCGTTTGCTGAGCTTGAGCGGAATCTCATAAGTGAGAGAACCAAAGCCGGTCTGGCTGCGGCACGTCGGCGAGGAAAAAGCCCTGGGCAAGCACTCAACCTTGAGCAGATTGATGAAGCCAGGGCTAAGTTCAGTAACGGTTGCACCCTTGCTTCGATTGCCCTGCTCTACCGGGTGACTCCGAAAACGTTGCGGCGGTCGCTTCAAGGATGACAATTTGCGGTATGGAAAACGCCCTGTCCCATGATTTTTGCTGGACCCTTTCGCGCGGCGACAACAACTCAGGAATCATCCGACGCCGAAGAGTCGCGGCTCAGGAACATTGCAAAGATGGCGCGGATACGCCGATTCTCCGGCACGGAACGCGCACAAGGCAGTGTGGTGGGTGTCGATCTACCGGCGACGCGCAAAGCGATTTCGTGTCCGAAGAATCCGACAATTGGCAAGCAAGTGGCCGGTTAGACAGTGAGGTCGTTATCGAACCCGAGGCTGTCTTTCCTGCTCGAGGTGATGGGCTTGCCGGGATCCGCGGAACGGACGCCCCTCGGTTCGGAGAACACCGTGCGATTACGACCGGTTTTCTTGGCCTCGTACAGCGCGGCGTCCCCGTCGGCGACCAACTCTTCGACAGTCCTCTTGTTTTCGGGGGGCGAATAAAGGGTCACGCCGCAACTGATCGTGATATCCATTGTGGACTGTTTGAAAACAAAGGGGGCATCGGCAAACACACGGTTCATGCGCGCGAACAAGTCGGGTGCGTGATCCCGGCCGATGTCGGCCAGGATCAGGAACTCCTCGCCCCCATAGCGGCCGACCTGGTCAAACGGTCTGACCGTGGCGACGAGACGCCGCGCCGCCTCCCTCAAGGCGGCATCGCCGACGGGATGGCCGTGGGTGTCGTTGATGCGCTTGAAGTGATCGATGTCGCAGAGGCCGATGCAGAGGGTCTGCTTGGCACGTTGTGCCCGCGCGATATTTTGCTCCAGCAAGTCCATGATGGCCCCCCGATTGAGGAGTCCGGTCAGGGCATCCTTGGTCGCCAGGATTTCCAGTCGTTCGTTTGCCTGCTTCAACTTCTCCTGCAAGAGCAGCATCCGCTTGCCGACGCTCAAGCGGGCTTGCAACTCGGTGTTATCAAACGGCTTGGTAACGAAGTCATTGGCTCCGGACTTCAACCCCGTGACAACGTCCTTGGTATCGGTGCGGGCCGTCAGGATGACGATGTAGGGCGGATTATCGTTTTTCTCTTGACGTATTAACCGGCACAAGGCCAACCCGTCGAGCCGCGGCATCATCCAGTCGAGGAGCAGCAATCGCGGTGGCTCCGCCTCTTGCAGAAGCTCCCAGGCGGCCTGCCCATCCTCCACGGTGACCGGCTCAAAGCCCCATTTGCGGGTTATCGCCGTCAGAATGGTGCGGGAGGTGATGTCGTCTTCGGCGATAAGCAGTTTCAAGACAGCCCCTCCTCCATCGCCCCCATGAGCCGTGCGGACTGGTGTTCCAGCTCCGCGAATACCTGAACGACGCCCGCCATGTCCCCCGCCTCGACGGCCCGTTCCATGTCCCGGGCCAAGCCGCTAAGCGCCATGCCGCCGATCCGCAACGTCACCGATGCCATTAAGTACATGACCAGCGGTGACAAAAGGTACGGCGTGAAAATCTATGAAACCCGCGGTGACGAGCTGGGTGTCTTGGCTAAATCCTTCAACCTCATGTCCGTAAAACTGGATTTGAAGGATAAATTGGTCGCCAAAGAGGCGAGGACCCGCTTAGACGCGGAACAAAGGGCGATCGCGGCGAATATGGCCAAATCCGAATTCCTGGCGACCATGAGCCACGAAATCCGGACGCCCATGGCCGGTGTCATGGGCATGACGGGATTGCTCTCCGAGAGTGAGTTATCGCCCGAACAATCGGGATGGGTCGACGGCATCATGAATTCCTGTCAGAACTTCATGACGATCCTGAATGAAATTCTTGACCAATCCAAACTCGAGGCGGGCAAGATAGAGATTGAACCGACGGATTACAACTTGTCTTCCCATATTGATGAGTTGATCTCTGTGTTCTCCTCTAGGTTCGTTGAAAAAGGCCTCGAGCTGAGCAAGGAAATTGAGGAAGACGTGCCCGAGGCCATACGCGCGGACCGTTTACGCGTCGGTCAAGTCGTGTCCAACCTGCTCAGCAATGCCCTCAAATTCACCTCCACCGGCTCGATGAAGATTCGGATCGACAACGCGCCGGATGTTGATGACAGACTCAAGCTCCGGTTCGATATAACCGATAGCGGCATCGGGATGAGAGATGACGTACGGAAGAAACTGTTCATGCCCTTCGTCCAAGCCGACAGCACCACGTCGAGACGTTTTGGCGGCACGGGACTGGGGCTATCCATCTCGAAGAAGCTCGTCGAACTGATGGATGGGGAGATCGGTGTTGAAAGCGTCGAGGGAAGCGGCAGTACATTTTGGTTCACGATCGTTTGTGACGCCGCCGAAACCAAGGTCGAGCCAGCCGATCGGAGAAAGACCAAGAAGGATTGGCGAGCATCCCGGCCATTGAAGGTGCTGGTGGCGAAAGACGTCAAGACCAATCAACTCATCATATCCGGGGTCTTCGGCAAACTCGGTCATGAGGTCACGATCGCCAACGATGGCGCGGAGGCGGTTGCCTTGGTCGAGCCAACGACTTCGACATCATCTTGATGGACATCCGCAT
>CBDCME010000029.1:0-12108 GCA_965218865.1 Alphaproteobacteria bacterium | reverse complement strand
TCGGCGTGATCGATCTTTGCGCCTCTGAAATCAGTTCCGGTGATTATTGATTTGTTTAGCACAGCCCGCACCAAGTTGGCGTCTCTGAGGTCTGCCTTGCTGAGGTCTGCCTCGACGAGTTTTGCCCTGCTGAGGTTTGCCCCGTTGAGGTCTGCCCCGCGGAGTTCTGCCTCGTCGAGGTATGCGTCTCTGAGGTCTGCCCCGCCGAGTTTTGCGTCGCGGAGTTCTGCCCCGCTGAGGTCTGCCCCGCTGAGGTTTGCCCCGCCGAGTTTTGCCCCGTTGAGTTTTGCCCTGGTGAGGTCAACCTTGTTGGGAATCTGGTTGACTCCCAAATTGTTCGCGCGCCATTCGCCCCAGGCACCAGGGCCTTGTTTAAGGATTTTGAGGAGGTCCTCGTTTGCCATCGGGGGTTATAATAACCGTAAATTGCCAATCAATAAATTGTGGTTTGGTGGCGTGACCTAACGTCGGCCTTCGAGGGCCTTTCGTTGATGTCCTGGAAATGGCCGTGCGAAAGCATCGCCTCGTATTCCCAGAGGACGGGTGCGATCTCGAAGAAGCGGGCGAATTCGCGGTTCAGGCGGTTGATGACCAGGGCCGCGCGCCGGCGCTCGCTGGCGACGTCGCCGGGCGATGAAATGAAGATTTATATGCGTTTCGTCGCGGCCATTTCCCGCCGGACCCCGGTACCGCTCAGGTATTTTTGGCGGTCGAATCGGGTGAAGGCGATTTTTTCTCGCGCGGTCGGAGATGGAAAGTTGCCTGGATGCCGAAGCCCTTCGGCAGTTTCAGCACCCCCACGCGTTCGCAAATGTAAGGTCTCTTGTAGGGCTTTTTTCCCGCCACGGCCCTTTGCCGCGCCTTGTTCATCTCGCTTTCCAACACGGCGACGAATTGTTGGCTGGCGTAAATTTCACCGGGCACGGTGACCGGTTCCAGGCGGGCCGCGCTGTTGACCTGGGCACCGTAGAAATTGGCCTGGCCCGTGATTGCGTCCCTGGCCGCGAACACCGGTCCCACATGGAGAGCAACGCGCAAACTGAAGTCGGTCGGAAGGCCGGTAGCTTCCCCGCTTCCCAACTCGCGAATCGCCTGGCGGAGCGCCAAGGCGTATTCCGCCGTGGAGGTGGCGTCGTCGAAGACGGCAAAAATGGCGTCCCCCCCCACGTGTTGACGCTGCTCGGCCGCTCTACGTCGGGGTGGGCGAGACGGGCGGAAAGATTTTTCATGAAATCGAGGAAAATTTCCATGTGTCGTTCCTTGAGCTTGCTGTAGCCCTTGATATCGGCGAACAACAGGTGCTTGATTTCTCGTCCCCGCGATTTGAAATAGGCCTCCGAGGATATCTTGCCGGCCCTTGCCGGTCCCCGCTTTTTCTTCTCGTAGCGCACGCCCGATTTCTCGGCGATTTCGTCGATCGGAATGACGGTGAGTGTGTTCTCGTCCGGCCAATGTTCGACGCATTCCGAGGTGCCACCGACAAAACCCGTGCTCACGCCGTCCCACACGGCGAGAAGAGAAGGCACGCCGTCCCACACGGCGAGAAGAGAAGGGTTGGAACCGCGCGCGCGGGCGCGGTGGGCGGCCATGCCACCAACGATGACATTGGCAAATTGAAATAAAGGCTTATCTTCCAGGTATGGCTCCTCGGTGGCATAGGTCACCTGGTCGGCCAGCTTCAGGGCGGCCGCGAATCGTCTCTCCCATTGCGTGCCCGCTAAGCTCACGCTGGTCTGGAGAAAATCCTTCGTGGCAAACGGCAAGACGATGTTGACCTCGTTACCCCTGTCGATCATCGCCTCGATGAACAGGATGTCCGATCCACAGGCCGCGGAGCAGTAGCCCACGCTTGGGCCCAAGGTATCGAGTTCCTTGTCGATGGCGGCGCGTACGGCGACTTCGATCTCGGGCGGAAAACGTGGGCGCGGCCTGTCTGGCGCGTCGATCATATGGCCCACGAAAAACACTATTGCAGGCATCGCCAACGCGTCAAAAATCTCCTTCGGCACGTTGATGCCGTTGTCCGCCATCATGAGGAGCTGCTCAAGAGGCGACAACAGGACCCCCGTCATACTCTTGGCGTTTCCCTTAGCCTTCTCTTTCGCGATCGTGGCGGCCTCTCCGTACGCGGTTACGGCCTCGTCTTTTCTTCCCAGGAGCAGAAGGGCCTCGCCTAGGGTCGCGGCGTTCCAATAGAGATTTTCCTTTGGATCGCTACGCGCGGCCTCGCACTGATCGAGCACCTCATGGGCGAGTGACCGCGCGTGGTCGAATTCGCGCATGATAAGCGACAGCGTCGCGGCGTTAACGCCGAGCCATGTACTTTTCTTAGAACGATACCCCTGCTCGTACAGGTCTCGGGCATCCTTCAGTGGCTTCCATTCGCCGGTTTGTGCCCACGATACCTTGTCGACCTTGGCGAAGCGGCCCAAGGATTCTTTGTCGAGTTCCGCCAACCAGATGGCGCTTTCATCGACTCGGCGCAGCCCGGCGGCGACCCGCTCGATCGCGTCGAGCGCCTTCTGCGGCGGTGTCTCGCCCGCCGGGATGTCGGCTAATATTTTCTCCGCGTCGCGTATGTGTGTATAGGCGTCATGGACGTGGGTGACGCCAAGGTCGAAATTGGGTGAATAAGGTTCCAGAACCTTGCGCGCCTGTTCAGGCGCCCCCGTTCGCAGCAACGCCAGGGCCCAGAGATGTCGAAGACGCTTATTATCCGGATAGCGTTTCACGCCGACCTTGGCCCAGTCGTTGGCCTTGAAATTTTGGCCTTCGTTGAGGAACTCTTGGACCGCTTTCTCCCAATCGTCCTGGGTCCTCGGCGTCCCTTCGATGGGCAGCTCGTCCACCTCCGTCGTGCTCGCCAAGATGGTTCCCCCCCGGATGTTCCGACATTCAACCCATATTAGCGGAGACCTATTCTGAATGCATCGTTGGGTAGTGCATCAGTTTGAAATCTTGTTGTAGATCTTGGGCCGGCCTGGTTTTGGTGCGCGCTCGTCCATGATCCGCACCAAGTCTTCCATGTCCCATACCGTTTTGCTCAAGCTGGCTTCCATCGCCGGGGTGACGCGAAGTGTCTTGTGGATGCGGATAAAGTTGTACCAGACGGTGTAGAGCGCCACCATGTGCATGTGATTCTCAAATTTCTTGGAGAATGCATTGGTCAACCGAGTAAATCGGCGCATTTGCATCCGCATCGTGAGATTCTGGCGTTCAACATGGGACGTGCTTACAGCCGCCCGGTCGGGATTGCCCTCGATCCGGCGCTTGCGTGTTCCGGTGCATTCCGAAGGGCTGTACTTCCGCTCATGGCCCTTCTGGCCCGTGGGCTCGCCGTACAGCTTGATAAGCTGCGCATAGTCCACGTCACCGCCAAACGCGCCTTCGACGGCTTCCAAATACGCCTTGTGGCCGTCTGTGGTCAATTGAACTCGGTTCGCTAGACGGCTGCGAAGATCGTCCATGAACTCAATTGCATGATCGCCGTCGCGACCGCCTACCAGCCAGGAAACGATCAACTTGCTGTCGCTGTCCAGCGCGGTCCAGGTCCAAGTGTCCCCGGCTTTGGCCGGCGCAGCCTTGGCCCGAGCGACGTTCTTTTGTTTGGCGTAGGTGAACGCCCAGATTTCGTCGCACTGGACGCGGCTGGCGGTAACATCTTGCACCAGCTCGTCGTGAAGATCGGCGCAGACCTTGCCCGCGTCGATCAGGAGCTTGGCGACGGTGTTGAAGCTCACATCGGCCAGTCGTGCAGTCGCCCGCATAGACTGACCTTCGCAGAGCATATTCAGGATCAAGGAACGGGTCTTTAAGGGCAATTTGTTCATGCCCCTTATATATGCACTAATATGCTTAGTGTCAAGCAATTTTGTTCATCAGGAAATAAGTAGCAGGGGCGGCGGTTTCATTTTGGGTACTTGTTCCCCAAGCGAGCCGCTAGACAGGCCAAACAAAAGGTTCTCGATTTCGTCGGGGACCACGCGCAAGTCTCGTGCGATTTCGGCTTTGGTGATGCGCTCACCCCAAAGGGTCGTAAGCACTTTCTGCCAAACCACTGATCGCTCACGCGTCACGCCAAACGGCTCTGCCCGTCTGTATCCAAGGCCGGTGGCGTCGATACAGAACATCCGATATTGCCAATCAGACATAATCTCCAAGAACCTCAGCCGGTGCAGAAGTGCCATGACTGAAACCGCCCACCGCTTCTTGGCTTCTATGACTTGATTCAGTGTATGAACGCGCGGGAGTGTTGCTATGACGTCGGCCGTGGGCAGCAAGAACGCGGCAGCAAACTCGTTCGCTTCGTGTTCTACAGCGCGCCCCTTCATCCCTCCCTCTCGGTGCATCACGAGGTGCCCCAATTCGTGTGCGGAATCGTGCCGGCTGCGCTCGGCGGTTTTCATGGTGTTGAGGAACACGTACGGGGTTTCCCCTCGACAAACTGAGAACGCGTCAACGGTCATTGTATTTTCTGCCAACGAAAAAAGGCGCACTCCTTTGGCCTCCAAGAGATGCGCCATATTCTTGATCGGTTGTTCCCCAAGGCCCCACTTTTCTCGCAATGATCGCGCAGCGATTTCTGGCGTATCGCCGCCTAAGTCAAGCAGGTCGGGCCTGGGCAGGTCGAACCGCTCTTCCACCCAGTCGGACAGGATATAGGCTAAGCTGCCGGCCGCCAACGCCGCATCCCGGTCCTTGGCAGAGATCGAGCTTAGGCTTCTAAAGCTGGCCGCATCTTGGTGGATCTCATCTATGTCAGCACCGAAGAAGAAATCCGCAGGAAACTTGAGCGTGTCCGAAAGACGAGCAATCACTTCATCCGTGGGCCCAATCTCTCCTGTCTCGTAGCGCAGGACCGAATGCGGCGTGACGCCAACCGCTTCCGCAAGCTCCTTCTTACTGAATCGTCGGCGCTTCCTCGCAAGCGTGAGTCGCGACGGATTGAACATGATGCTTACTTGCGGCGGACATCAATTTTTAGATCATCATCCTGAGTTGGCCGATCATCCGGCGGCTCGAGGATAACCTTCTCCCAATCACCGTCCTTTAAGATGAAGATGCGTTCGCTGAACTTCGAGATATAGCCAGCCGTGAACTCAATTGGGCGCGAAAGCTCGGCACGAACTTTGCTTCCGTTGTCGTAAATGCACAAATACCACAGAGAATACAGCGGCTTCTTGTGCGGCCCCATCTCGTCTCGCTTGAACAATTCGTACTGATTGTTCAGATCAACGACCTTCTCCGAAGCCGGCCCCTTGATAGTTCGGTTTCTTGGGGATCGGTTTATGTCCGCCGTTGCTGAATCCGTGCTCATGACCGCAATCTGTATTTTGCGTTCGTGTTCGATCACGGTTTCGATCCCGTCTTCGTAGCTCTTTTCCCAACCCGTACGACGAAAAATCTGGCGCAATCTCATGGTAGCCGCAGCCCATGCATAGTAAGAAGCGGCCGACCTGGGGGAATCATCTGTACTTTGTGCTCGCGCCGCTACCGCCGCCTTAATAATTTCAATGAGTTGCTGGCGATCAGTGTCGAAATACTGCCGGAGCCTACGATCTACAATCCGTGGGTCGCTATGGATTTCTGTGGTCATTTCGCCTCACGTAACTTTTTGGGTTCACGATCGTGATCTTAAAAAGTTACGTGGTCAAGAATTTTCTAGGTGCCATTCCACCTTTTTTGCGCGGCCTTCTGAGCTATCTCTTTCCGCCGCTTAGCCGTCATCTTCGCAGCGCGAGCTTGGCCGCCCAGGCGCCCAAGTTCGGCGGCGGCCTTGTTCTTCCCGTCGTCTTCGTACTCTTCCTCTTCCTCGCCAGTGGCGATGCGCATGACCTTGACGGCGTTGCCGATCACGTCGGCGGGGCGCTTCTGGCCCTGTGGTCCCTTGACCATCAATCGTCCTTTAGCGCGCCGACACAAGCAGGGCATTCTCCGTTCTCCCCCCGGTCGGTGCCGTAGGGGATCACAGACCCGCAATAAGCGCAGGTATGCCCGTCACGCTTGGCGGCCGCGTATCGTGCCTCTTCGCGCTCAAGCAGCCTATCTTTCTCTCGGCCCATTAAGAAACCTCTTTTGCTTCTCGCTAAGCATAAGGCAAGATGACCGGTGGAGATAGATTAAATTTCAAACTGAGGCACTACCCAAAAAGGACCGTAAAGCCGAACAAGGTTGGGGAATAACATGTGCGCCCAAGAAACCCAAAAATACCTACAAGCCGGTGTACTTCCGGCCTACCGTCGATATGTTCTGGCCCGGACGTGGATCAAAATTTATGGCAGCTATTGCGACCGTGCCGGGGTACAGCGTGGCCGGGTGCGGCCCGGAATATTGGCGCACGATCTCGCCGGGTATCCGCCCCCCACTGGTTTTGATCTGGGTCTCGTGGTCACTCACGGCCTCGCCGTTTCGGCGCCACTTCATCTCCCGATGGGCGAGCGGGGGGCCGGGAATCTTGCGGGTGCCGTCGCGAGTCGTTACCAAGGATGCTGGAACGTGTTCGATAGGAATGACGTCATGGGCGGCGAATGTCGGCGCCGGGGAAGGCCGGAAGCAATCCCCCGACCCCTCTGGATCTTCGGTTACGGTTCGCTCATGTGGGATCCCGGGTTTCCGTTCTCGGAAGTCCGTCCGGCCCTCTTGCGGGGCTATCATCGGGCCTTCTGCGTCTACTCGGTGGTTTACCGAGGAACACCCGAACGTCCGGGCTTGGTGGTCGGTCTCGATCACGGGGGCTCGTGCCGGGGACGGGCGTATCGGGTTAGCGCCGACAAGGCGGCGGGAACGATCGCCTATCTCGACGCCCGCGAGATGGTGACAAAGGTTTACAGACCCCGGAGTTTGCGCGTACGAATCGCCAGCAATTACGTGTCCGCGTACACCTACGTCGTCGATCGCGAACACGACCAGTACGCCCGCGGACTGACGACCGAACGGGTGATCGAAATCATTCGCCATGGGGTCGGATGTTCGGGCGACAATCGCACCTATCTCCGCAATACCGTCCTTCATCTCGACCAACTCGGGGTTGGCGATGGTCCCTTGCATCGACTGCTCGACAAGGTCGAACGCGCGGCGTAATGGGGGCATCGAGACGCGGAGGATGGTCACGAAGCAGTGGCGACCTTGCCGGAAACTCCTGTGATGATTGAGCTGCCAACCGATTTGCCCGAATTCGTACCTGGTTCGGTCTGGCTCGTGGGCGCGGGGCCTGGCGATCCAGGCTTACTCTCGGTCCTGGGTCTGCATGGACTGCGGAACGCCGACATCGTCGTATACGATGCTTTGGTCAGCGACGGTTTGCTGGGCTTGGCGCCGCCGTGCGTGCGCTTGGAACACGCCGGCAAACGGGGCGGGCGACCGTCGGCGCGGCAGCCCGACATATCGCGCCGCCTGGTCGCGCTGGCCAGGGAGGGGAAGCGCGTGTTGCGCTTGAAAGGGGGTGATCCCTTTGTCTTTGGCCGCGGTGGCGAGGAGGCCCGGGCATTGCTCGCAGCCGACGTTCCGTTTCGCCTAATACCCGGAATTACATCGGGAATCGGTGGCCTCGCCTACGCAGGTATCGCGGTTTCCTCCGCCTCGGGGAATGCCGCCATGACCTTGCTCACCGGGCACGACGCCAGCGGTACGGTTCCACGATCGTTGGACTGGGCGGCGCTGGCGCGGGGCGATCAGCTCCTGGTGTTCTACATGGCGTTGAAACACCTCCCCCAAATCGTCACTCGGCTCATCGACGGCGGACGCCATCCCGATACCCCGGTCGCCGTCGTCAGCAAGGCGACCACGGCGCGGCAACGGGTGTTGATCTCGACCTTGCGCGTCTGCGTCTTAGAGGTCGCGGCGCGCGACATCGAGCCGCCGGCGATCGTCGCCGTAGGCGAGTCGGTGCGCCTGCACGATACCCTCGCCTGGTTCGATTCCGGAGCCTGATAGGTGCCCAGGATTCGGGACGCTTGCGGTGCTATTGACAGGGAACCGGCGTATGGCATACTCCGCCGCCTCGGTGTCCCGGCCGGGCCGACCCGCCATGGTGCGCCGGTAAGCAGGCGGAAAACGATGAAGACCTACAGCGCTCGCCCGTCGCAGGTGAGGAAAAAATGGTACCTGGTCGACGCCGAGGGCGTCGTGCTCGGGCGGCTTTCCTCTATCATCGCCAGGATTTTGCGCGGCAAACATAAACCGACATTCACGCCCAATATCGATTGTGGCGACAACATCATCGTCGTCAACGCCAAGAAGGTATGGGTGACGGGCAGTAAACGCAGCGACAAGGTGCTCTATTGGCATACCGGTTATCCCGGTGGTATCAAACAGCGGACAATGGCTCAGCGTCTTGATGGATCCCATCCCGAGCGCGTCATCCTCAAGGCCGTGGAGAGAATGATGCCACGCGGCCCGTTGGGGCGCCGGCAAATGCGCAACTTGCGGGTATTCCCGGGGGCCGATCATGTTCATGCCGGGCAACAACCTGAGGTCCTCGACATCTCGGCGATGAATCCCAAGAACAAGAGGTCGGCCTAACCGTGGCGGACGAAAAACAATCGCTCGCCGACCTTAAGGATATCGGCGAGGCCGTGGTCCCGGTGGCCGAGACGCCACCGCCGGAACCGGAAATTGACGCCTTGGGTCGGACCTACGCGACCGGTAAACGCAAAGCCGCGGTGGCGCGGGTGTGGCTAAAACCGGGCACCGGTAAGATTACGGTCAACCGCCGTGACCAAATGGTCTATTTTGCCCGCCCGGTCTTGCGTATGTTGATCAACCAGCCATTCGAGGCGGTGTCGCGCGCCCAGCAGTACGATATCTGGTGCACCGTCACCGGCGGCGGCCTTTCAGGCCAGGCCGGGGCGGTTCGGCACGGTATCAGTAAAGTCCTCGCGCTCCGTGAACCGTCCTTGCGCGGGGCGCTGAAAACCGGTGGTTTCCTGGTTCGCGACAGCCGCGTGGTGGAGCGCAAGAAATACGGCAAACGCAAGGCCCGTAGAAGCTACCAGTTCTCGAAACGTTAGTGTCTGTTCGAAAATGCGCGTCCGCGCATTTTTTGCGTCTGTCCCTCTCCCCCTCCCGTGGCGACGCGGTCCGGTGGTGCGAACAGGGCAGGGCGACCCACTCATTTCCCGACCCGACTGGTGACCCCCTCAACTCGTTCGAGATGAGTCCGGGTCTCGAGGATTCCGTCGTCTCTTAAGAATTTTCTAACCTACGGCTGCTAAATCTTTTGCCGACTTTTCCACGATCGGCGCAGCGTGACGCTGCTCTCGGCGGGTTGGGCGGAAGACATCCGCGAAAGTAATCGCATGGGCTTCGTTCGTCCGCGTAAACGTCGAAAAAAAGCTCCGATCACCCGAAAATCAGGAGGCAAGGTATGCCCCTTTGGCAAATATTGCTTTTATATACGCTCTATATCGCGTTTTGTGTTCAAGGCGTGCGATTGCTCGCGATGCTGTTCACTGGACGCTGGCGCGAACACGACTAGTCGGTCCGTCGCGACAGCCGTCGCGCGTGCTCGGCGGTGGGTTGTGGGTCATTTCGACTGTCGTCGTAAGCAAGGCGGGGGACAAATCCGCCTGGACCACGCCCCTTTTTCCGGCGCGGAAAATCGACGGAAAATTCGACACTTCGCGTGGAAACGGATCTAATTCGGGCGCCAATTCGCCGCCCGCTCCTCAGCCATGGTTATCTCTTCATCGCTCATGCGGTCCGAAAGACGATCGAGGAATTTTTCCGCGAGTTTCGGCTCCTGAACTCGAGCAATGCTGAACCAGTGATAGGCTTCGACATCGTCCTGGGCTATCCCCTCGCCCTTGAAATACATTCGGCCCAGAAATATCTGCGCCTTGCCGTGTCCTTGCTCGGCGGCCACCTCGAAGTTGTCGAAGGCCGCCTGTAGATCCTGCTCGGACAACCTGTCCCCGATAATATAGTCGGCCCAGGTCGTACTGCGCCTTGCCGAGGCCCACTCCGGAGGCCGCGGCGAAAAGCTCGGCGGCACGCCCGAAATCACTCCGCACACCTTCGCCGAAATAACTCATGTAAGCCAGATTCCGCATGGCTTTGGCGTTTCCCTGATCGGCGGCGGCCTGGTACCAGCGCCGGGCTTCCGTGTAGTCCAGGGAGACGCCTCGGCCGTTGGCATAGAAGGTACCGAGATTTCGCTGTGCCTTGGCATTTCCTTGTTCGGCAGCCGCCCGGTACCATTGCGCGGCCAGGGCGAAATCCTGATCGACGCTCTTGCCCTCCTCGTAATAAATGCCGAGCACGCGCTGGCTATCGTCGTGACCGGCCGCGGCGGCCTTCGAAAACCACTGGAAAGCCGTATCCGCCTCACCCTTCGCGTCATGGACGCGGCCGAGCCAGTACTGCGCATCTGGATCGTCAGCCTGGGTCGTCGGCGACAGCTCGTTTATCGCCAACTCGTATTCGCCGTTTTCGAAAGCCTCTCGGCCCTCGTCAACGCCGGCGAAAGACGGTCCGCCGAAAAGTCCGAGCAATCCGGCAATGAGCAAAAATCTCATGGTAATCCCCAAATGCGCGCGTCCCCGCCCCGAGACCAGTTCGATTTGGCGGCCGAAACCCTGGCCTGGACGGACCCTCGCGACGCGGTTCGCGTCGAATCGGCCACCAAGCGATTGTCTGGCAGTCTGTTCGAAAACTCGCGGCACCGGCGCTGTCCCCCTCCCGGCCACCCCTATCAGCAACCTCTCGTGGGTGGCCGGGAGGGGGAGAGGGACAGACGCAAAAAATGCGCGGACGCGCATTTTCGAACAGACACTGGGATTATCCGCCGCCGTTCGAGGCCGGAATCTTGCTCCCGACCTCCTCCGGGCCGGACAGAGCCAATTCAACGATGGCTATCAAATCGCCCATGATCTCACGCAACATGTACGCCTCCGGGCGAATCGGCTCAAGGCCGATTATGGCGCCACGCTTCCGTGATTCAATCGTTCCGGTCAATTTTTTGCGCCCGTTGGGCGCTGCCTTGGCGGCCGATGCGTCCTCGCCGGCGCCGGTCAGCACGACGATGCTGCCGCCGGCGGTACCCTTGGCCGACACAGTTTTCGCGGCATTGGGTTCCAAACTGGGCGCTGGGCCATCGAACTTTGCGCCGTCGAGCTTCGCACCCTCGAAATTGACTCCCGCGAGGTCGGTATCACCAAAGTCGGCCGCTCTCAAATCGGCACCCGCGAACCTGGCGCCGCGAAGCTTCGCGTTCACGAGTTTCGCGCCTTGCAGGTTGGCCGCCGATAGATCGGCGTCCTCGAGATTCGCGCCCGTCAAATCGGCTCCGATTAAGGCCGCGTCATGGAGGCTCACTCCCTTTAGATTGGCGCCTGAGAAGTTGGCGAAATCGGCGTTAATCAAATTCAGCGTCGCCCCTCGGAAATCGACGCCCGAGGCATTGACGCCGAGGAGGCCGGCGTCGGTAAGGTCGGCCCCTTGCATTTTCGCCGTCCGCAAGTCGGTGTAGTAGAGGATCACGTTGTGCATATTGGCGCCTGTGAAATTCGTCTCATGCACGGTAACGCCCCGCATCTCGGCATTTTGCATCACGCCGTTGGAAAAGTTCGCGCCGGTGAGATTGGCGTTCGTCAAGATCGAATCGCGAAAATTAACGCCCGGAAGTTCCGCGTTGCTCAAATCGGCATGGGCCCCGATGCTTCCTTGAAGATCGACCGGACCGGCTTTCGAAGTAACTCCGCGCAAGCTCGCATACGGCCATTTGCTGCTCCGAGCGTCAATCAAGCCGATCTCGGCGCCGTCGAAAACCGCCTCGACGAGCGACGCTTGGATGAGGTCGACCTGAGGCATATTGGCGCCCGAAAAGTTGGCCCCGTTAAGAAAGGAATAGCCGAGAACCGTTCGCTGATTGTCCAGCGGCCCGAGGTTGGCCTCCGAAAAATCCGAGTGGTGACAATGGCAATGGAACAGATACGCCCCGAGAAGACGCGCTTTTGAGAAATTCGCCTCGCGAATCTTGGACCAATGCAGTTTGGCGCCGGAAAGGTTGATACCCCGAAGGTCCACGTTATCCAATGCCACCTTGTCGAGAAAGACGACCGTCTCCCTAGGTGCCCGGATCCGGAGCAAGTTGAATATGTTTTTACCGTT
>CBDCME010000028.1:0-16182 GCA_965218865.1 Alphaproteobacteria bacterium | reverse complement strand
TTACGCGCCGAGGGCTGGACCATAGAGGTTGACGACGATTACCCGGTCCACTTCGCCGAGGCCGGGGACGAATGGTACGCCGAGATCGACGAGGGCAGCGGAATCGATTGGTTCGGACTCGAGTTGGGGGTCATGGTCTAGGGCGAGAAGGTCAGCCTCCTGCCGATACTCGTGGACCTGCTCGCGCGCCTGGGCCCCGACGCCGATTCGGCGGATCTCGACGGCCTCGCCCCGGGCGAGACCGTTTTCGCCACCCTGCCCGATAAGCGGTTGCTGGCGCTGCCGAGTGCCCGCTTGCGGCCCCTCCTCGGAGCCCTGTTCGAACTCTTTCAAGTGGACGGCATCGAAGTCGACGGCAGCACCCGCCTGAGCCCGGCCCAGGTCGCGGAACTCGCCGAATTCGAGGCCGCGACAGCCGCCGTCGGCCTCAGATGGTGGGATCAGGGCCGCCGCCTCGCGCTGGGCCGCAAGCTGCGTGATTTTTCCGGTATCGCAGCCGTCGAGCCACCCACCGGTCTTCGCGGCACCTTGCGGCCCTATCAGGGCGAGGGCGTGAACTGGCTTCAGTTCTTGCGCGAATTCGACTTCGGCGGAATCCTTGCCGACGACATGGGCCTGGGGAAGACCGTGCAGGCCCTGGCCCATTTGCTGGTCGACAAAGAGAACGGCCGGGCGGAGCGGCCGAGTCTGGTCGTCACCCCGACCAGCCTGATGGTCAATTGGCGCCGCGAGGCCGAGCGCTTCGCCCCGGATCTCAAGGTCCTGACCCTGCATGGCACCGAACGCAAGAAGCACTTCTCGGAGATCGGCCAATACGACCTGGTCCTGACGACGTATGCCTTGCTGAGTAAGGACAAGGAGACCCTGCTTGCGCGGGAATTTCACTTCGTCATCCTTGATGAGGCCCAGTTCATCAAGAATCCGGCCACGAACGTCAACAAGATCGCCTGTCAACTTCGGGCCCGCCACAGGTTGTGCCTGACCGGAACGCCGCTGGAGAACCACCTCGGCGAACTGTGGTCGCTATTCAATTTTCTCCAGCCTGGGCTGCTCGGCGATTCCCGTGAATTCCGTAAAACGTTTCGTCGTCCAATCGAAAAGCTCGGTGACAAACGGCGCGCGGCGTATCTGGCGCGGCGGGTGAAACCGTTTCTCTTGCGCCGAACCAAGGCCGAGGTCGAGCCAGATCTGCCGGAAAAGACCGAGATCGTGGAAAACATCGCGCTCGACGGCGGCCAACGCGATCTCTACGAAAGCATCCGCCTGGCCATGCACGAAAGGGTCCGACGCGAAATTGCCAACAAGGGCCTGGCCCGCAGCCACATCGTCATCCTCGACGCCCTCTTGAAACTACGGCAGGTGTGTTGCGATCCCCGCCTGCTCAAATTGGCGGCGGCGCGCAAGATCACCCAATCGGCGAAGCTCGCGCGGCTCATGGAGATGATGCCGCCGATGATCGGCGAGGGCCGCCGCATCCTCCTCTTTTCGCAGTTCACGAGCATGTTGGCACTGATCGAAACCGAGATCGAGAGCCGCGATATCGAATACGTCAAGCTGAGCGGTAAGACCCGGGACCGGGCGGCGGTCGTCGACCGCTTCCAGTCGGGCACGGTTCCCATCTTCCTGATCAGCCTCAGAGCCGGCGGAAGCGGCCTGAACCTGACCGCCGCCGACACCGTGATCCATTACGACCCGTGGTGGAACCCCGCGGTCGAGGACCAGGCTACCGATCGGGCTCACCGAATCGGCCAGGACAAGGCTATTTTCGTCTACAAGCTGAGAACGGTGGGGACCGTGGAGGAAAAAATCCTGGACCTGCAAGCAACCAAGCGCGAGCTGGCCGAAGGCGTGTTCGCCGGGTCCGGATCGGCGGGTCCGCTCGGTGAAGAAGATCTCTCCTCGCTGTTCGCGCCCCTCGAATTGCCGGGTCCCGCCGGACGATGAGCGCAGGGGTACCTTGATTTCGTTGGTCGGCGCCCCAAAATTCGAATTTTCAGCCTGTCCTCATGCGGATCGCATTCTACGCCCCCCTCAAACCGCCGAACCATCCGGTGCCGTCCGGCGACCGGCGGATGGCGAACCTGATCATGAGGGCGCTGACGCTGGCCGGCCACGAACCGGTTCTGGCCTCGACCTTTCGCGGTTACGACGGACGCGGCGAGGCCGAGCGCCAGACCGCGCTCGCCGCGGCCGGCGCGGCGGAGGCGGATGAGCTGATCCGCGAATATCGCCGATTACCGCCGCCGGAACGGCCCCGGCTTTGGTTTACCTACCACCTTTACCACAAGGCTCCGGACTGGCTCGGCCCCGCCGTCCATCGGGACCTTCAGATCCCTTACTGCGTCGCCGAGGCGTCCTTCGCGCCCAAGCAGGAAGCGGGCCCATGGGCTCACGGGCACGCGGCGGTTCAAACGGCGCTATCGCGGGCGGCGGTGATCTTCGCCATGAGCGAAAACGACGCCGAATGCTTGCGCGACGTGGTTCGCGAACCGGGGCGCCTGGTGCTCCTGCCGCCCTTTTTGGACTCGAAGGCTTACCGGACGGGGCGGCGGTGCCGGGCCGAGCTGGCCCGCGAGCTGGGGTGTCACCCCGGGCAGCCCTGGATTCTCGTGGCGGCGATGATGCGTCCCGGCGACAAGGCCGAATCATACCGCCGCCTGGCGGCCGCGCTGGCTCGGCTGGGGCAAGACGACTGGCAGCTTCTGGTGGTCGGTGACGGTGACCGGCGGCGCGAAATCGAGGCGGCCTACGCGGATCTCGGCGCCGGCCGTGTCTTCTTCGCCGGCATGGTCTCCGAGGAGGACCTGATTCGATTTTACGCGTCCGCGGACGTTTTCGCCTGGCCGGCGGTCAACGAGGCTTATGGCGTCGCCCTGCTCGAGGCCCAGGCCGCCGGTGTGCCGGTCGTCGCCGGGTGGGCCGGCGGCGTGCCCGAGATCGTGGCCGACGGCGAGACCGGACTCCTCACCGACCCCGACGACGTCGACGGCTTCGCGCGGGCCTTGCGCCGTCTGCTCGGCGACGCCGACTTTCGCCGTCGCCTGGGCCGGGCGGCGGCGGCCCGGGCCGCGGATCGCCACGACATCTCGGTGGCATCTCGATCGCTTTCGCGGGCCCTGGAAGAGGCGCTCGGATGACAAGCCTGGCGCTCATTCGTCACGCCGAGACGGCCTGGAACGCGGCCGGGCGCATCCAGGGACACGCCGACTTGCCCCTGAGCGACGAGGGCCGGCGCCAAGTCGCCGGCTGGCGACTTCCGTCCGCCCTCGATGGCTCGGTCTGGTACACCAGCCCCCTGGCCCGGGCCCTCGAGACGGCATCGCTTCTCAGTATACCCACCCCCAAGCCCGACGACCGGCTGCGCGAGATGCATTGGGGACGTTGGGAAGGCCGCCGTCTTGCCGAGCTGCGCGCCGAGCTGGGCCGGACCATGGCGCGGAGCGAGGCGCTAGGCCTGGACTTTCGACCCCCGGGGGGAGAAAGTCCGCGCGACGTGCAGGTCCGCGTCGCGAGCCTGATGGCCGAAATCGCGTCGCGCGGCGAACCGGCCGGAGCGGTCAGTCACAAGGGGCTGATCCGGGCCGTTGTCGCCCTAGCCCTGGACTGGGACATGACCGACAAGGCGCCGATCCGCTTTGAGTGGAATATGGTCTATTTGTTCGACCTAGACACCGCCGGCAGGCCGCGGACGCAGCTTCGCAAGTTGCCCCTGGAGGGGACCGTTCTGATCTAGCTTCAGACCAAGCCCATTTCGAGTGGGAAGATCACCCGTCACGACGACCTGCTAAGCAAGATCGACGCTGTCCCAGAGGCGGAATTTTCCCTTGCAGCGTGAGCCCCGAATAACTGACCGAATTTATGAAACGAGGGGCAATCGGTACCGCCACCCTCATCGTCGCCGAGGCCACAATTGCGCGAGCAGGCCTCAACAGGTATTCTTACAATATGTTTTTTTCACCTTCGTTGAGGGCTGTGAAAGTGCCGGGAGAGTTCGCGGACATCTGGCGCTGTTTTTAGGGAGCATGAAGAATCTGATTAAGTGTCAAGAAATTCGAATCGATTTGTTAAAGCTGACGATGATCCAAATCGATCGATATTTTGAAAAATGGAGGCGTGGGGGAAGCTATGGCTGAGGAAGACCCGACACGTGGAAACGGCGAGACCCCACCTTGGGTTAATTTTGATTACATAAAAGGAAAACACTTTCGAGTCATCCACATGGATGGCGCCATTGGCAGTGTGTCACCGAATGGTCAAATCCACATGAGCCTTTATAGCGAGCGCCTCCCAATTCCCCGGCGCATGGTCTATGAACTGAAAGAGAATGCGCTCGGCGACGAAATTGAGGACCAAAGAGTCACGCGAGATGCTATTATCAGAGAGATGGATGTTGATGTAATCATGACTATCGACGCAGCCGAAAGCCTGTGCACGTGGCTTCAAAACAAAATCGATGAGGCTAACGCAAGGCGATCTGGCGGAATAAAGTCCGAGTAGCAGGTCATGAACCACTCCACAGTTAATGCAAGTACATATTGCCGTGGTTTCCCGTGGCCGAAGGGTAATCTGTTTACTACGGCAACAGCACCAGCACAGACATTGTATAACGCGGCGCGCGAGGACTATTTTGCGCGGTTTACGCGCTTACTAGATCAATGGAGATCTCAAACAATTTTTAGTTCATTTGTCGAGGAAAAAATAAAACATCCTGCGTTCAGACAAATTGTTGAGCTTCGTGAATATGCGATCCCGTTAATTTTGAGAGAAATTTATGTGAAGCCAGATTTTCTTTATTTAGCCCTTCAAATGATCACTGGCGAAAATCCGGTACCAAAGCGTGACCGAGGAAACGCTCGTGCAGCAATCGACGCGTGGATTGAATGGGGGCGTCGATCCGGATTCGAAATCACCTGATATGCCACTTTACGCATTTCCAGACTCATACCATCCGCCCTTAACATTGACTTGTGCGATCCCACGCTCTGAGGCCGATGGACATGATCTTCCAAGGTTGGTCGGTCAGGTTGTTCCAGGCTTGGCAAGAGGCCTCGACGATGGCTTCATAGGAGTCGAAGACACGATTGGAGAGCCAGTTCTGGCGGAGGTATTGCCAGACATTTTCGGCGGGATTGATCTCCGGGGACTTGGGTGGCAAAGGCACGAGGGAGATGTTCTCCGGGATGCCGAGTTTGGCAGTGGTGTGCCATGCGGCTTGGTCGAGCAGCACGACGGCATGGGCGTTTGGGGCAACGGCCCGGCTGATTTCCTCGAGATGCAGGTCCATGGCTTCAGTATTGGCGCGCGGCATGACCAGCGCCGCGCCCTCACCGCGCTCGGGGCAGATGGCGCCGAAGAGATACGCCGAAGAGGTCCGTAGGTCCTTGACCTGGCGCGGGCGCGATCCCTTTGGGGTCCACTGGCGCACCAGGCTGTTCTTCTGGCCGACGCGCATTTCATCTTGAAACCAAACCTCGATGGGCGTGTCCGGTGGCTGTGCCGCTACGATTTTTGCCAAGTGTTCGGGAAAACTTTTTTTTAAATTCCTCCTGTGCCCGCGCATCCTGGCCGACGTGGCGCGGGCGCGCGGAAATATGCGAGAACCCGAGCGCGGCCAGCAGCTTGCCGACGCTCCGCTCGTGATAGTCCACGCCGAAGCGCGTTCGGATCAGTTGCTTGAGATCGATGCAGCGCCAGCGCACGACCCCATCCCGTTCGGGATCGGGACCGGCCTCGATAGCCCGCGAAAGCGCCGCCATTTGCGACGGCGTCAACCGACGCAACGCCCCGTTCGGCTTGCGGTCGATCAGACCGGCCGGACCTCCCGCGTTGAACCGGTGAACCCAGTCCCGCAACGTCTGCCGATCCATGCCGCCAATACCCGCCGCGCACGCTCGATCCATCCCATCGTAGATGGCCGCCATCGACAAAAGCCGTCGCGCCTGGTTCCCATCATCGCTCCGTGCCGCAAGAACACGGACTCTTTCAGCATCAAAGTCGTTTCGCAAAGGAATCGTTGGCATTGAACACACTCCCTTGTTGCCAACAACCTTGAATCACACAAAACCTGGCGTGTAAACCTTTGCGCGAGTCAAACTCTGGGGCGGTTGGTATAAGCCCTCAACGGATACGAACAAAAGAGTTCCGCCACCACAGAATATAATTGTGTCGCCTGGGCGGCCGGCGATGACACTCGGCGTTGGGAGCCTGATCCCCTTCACTATTTCTATTGGCCGGATGGCGTGAGCCGCGAACAAACGATTGAAGTCTTTATTCTGGCGTTCGAACAATTAGGGTATGAGGAATGTGACAACGGTCAGTTTGAATTTGGGTTTGAAAAGGTCGCTATCTATACGAAAATTAATATTCCCCAACACATGGCGAGACAATTAGAAGACGGAATGTGGACAAGCAAGCTTGGCGATAGTGTTGATATAATTCATACATTGCGAGGCCTCGAAGGGGCGCTTTATGGGTCTGTTACGAAATTTCTGAAGAGGCGGCGGGACTGATTTAGGTCTTAATCTTTACCCACCGGACTACTTTCGTGGAAATCATGGTATTGATCAGCGTGGAGACGACCTGAAATCCCCGATCCAACAACACCTCACCACCACCTACTGCACCGGCGCATTCACTTCGTTCACGCCCCCGTGCACCAGGCCTTTGTCGATGCATCAACTTTCCAATCTTCGGCTGTCGCCTCCGTTTGGGTCGATGCACTACCACGTCCCGCTTCATCGGATATTTTTCGGTTTCGAATCGGTGAATCACGGTCGGTTTTTTCTTGCTGACAAAGCGCTGATACGGCTTCTTTTTTATGTCCGAGCGGCGCCAGTAACTGATTGAGTTAGTTTCAAAATCCTGGGAGGGGACGTGGGATCAGTCCTAATCTACGTTCAGCACTTGTTGGGCGAAGGGCATCTCCGGCGGGCGGCCGTCCTGGCGGCGGCCGTGGGCCAGCGGGGCGTGCCGGTGATCTTGGCCAGCGGCGGCTTCCCGGTTTCCGACCTTGCCCTGGGACAGGCTTCGTTGGTTCAGTTGCCTCCGGTGCGCAGCCGCGACGCGCGTTTCCAGGAGTTCATCGACGATTCGGGCCGGCCAATCGACGACGTCTGGCGCTGGCGCCGCTGTACCGCGCTGCTGGACGTTTTCACCCGGGTGCGGCCCCGGGTGCTGGTCGTGGAAATGTTTCCCTTCGGTCGCCGCAAGATGAGTTTCGAGGCGGTTCCGCTGCTCGAATCGGCCCATGGGCTGCGGCCCCGGCCCCATGTCGTCTGCTCCGTGCGCGACATCCTCACCACCCGCCGCAAGCCTGAAAGGGTCGCCGAGGCCGCGGCCCACGTCCGGCGTTGGTTCGACACGGTCCTGGTTCACGGCGACCCGCGCGTGATGCCCTTCGAGGAAAGCTTTCCCGCGGCCCCGGAGATCGCCGATCGGCTGTGTTACACGGGTTACGTCGTCGCGCCCGCGCCGGCTCGCCGGGGAGCTTCCGGCGGCCACGGCGAGGTCATCGTTTCCGCGGGCGGCGGGGCCATGGGCGAGAAACTGTTCCGCACGGCACTGGCGGCGCGGGCCCTGACACGGCTGGCGCGGAACTCATGGCGTCTCCTCGCCGGCAAGCACATGTCGCGAAACGTCTTTGAAGCGCTCAAGGCGACGGCGCCCGAGGGAGTCGTCGTCGAACCCGCGCGGGCGGACTTTCGCGACCTCCTCGCGAACTGCGCTGTCTCGGTTTCACAGGGCGGCTATAATACGGTGATGGATTTGCTGGCGACCCGCGCCCGCGCCGTCGTCGTGCCTTTCGCGGAGCTGAACGAAAGCGAGCAAGACGCCCGCGCGCGGCGCCTCGAAGGGCTGGAATTGTTGCGGCGGCTCGACGAGAAATCGCTAACACCCGCTAGCCTCGCTCGGGCCATCGACGAGGTTGAGTCGGGCCCGCGGCCTTCCGAGTCGGGGGTCGATCTCAACGGTGCCGAACGGAGCGCCGAGCTGATCGCCGGCTGGGCCCGGCGAACCATCGAATCGGCCCCGGAACCGCGGCAATAGGCGTGGCGTCACGTGGTCTCGGCATGAGCCCCTGGCGAATTCTCGAGCGGGAACTCGACCACTGGGCCGAAAGCGGCCGGACCGCGACGCTGTGGTGGCGGGATGACGACGCGGCTCATCCGGCCCCGGCGCTCGACCGACTCCTGAACCTGCGGGCGGCGGCCGGAGCGCCGCTCGCCCTTGCCGTTATTCCGGCTGCCGTCGACGACGACATCCCGGTCCGGCTCGCGGCGCGCGACGGTATCGACGTCCTCCAGCACGGCTTCGCCCACCGCAACCACGCCGGCCCCGGCGCCCGCAAGTCGGAACTCGGCTCGGAACGCCCGCTCGCGGCGGTTCTGGAGGAACTCGCCGCCGGCCAAGAGCGGCTCGCGGCGCTCTTCGGGGACCGCTTCCTGCCGGTCATGGTGCCGCCCTGGAATCGGTTGGCGGAAACCGTCGCCGAGGCGCTGCCGGCCCACGGATTCGAGGGCGTTTCGGTTTTCGGGCCGCGGCCCAGGCTGGGGCCGGTGGCGGGCTTGGCGGAGGTCAATACCCACGCCGACATCATTCGCTGGCGTGGGGGCCGCGATTTTCTCGGCACCGAAGAATCGCTGGCTCCGATGGTTGCCCATTTGCGGTCTCGGCGAAGCGGTGACGCCGAGGCCGACGAACCGACCGGTCTGTTGACCCACCATCTCGCCCATGACGAGGGGTGCTGGGGGTTCATCGGGCGTTTGCTCGAACGCACACGCGCCCACCCGGGGGCGCGCTGGATCGCCGCGACCGACGTCTTCCCGCGGCGCCGGAAGTGATGACGAATCACCGATATCCAGCATCGGTTCTGGCCGCCAATGGTTTTCGCGCCGTGGCCGGGATGGCGTTCGGCCTCGCCCCGTTAACGTTTCTGAAGCTCGCGCCCGTCATGGTGATCATTTGCCTCGCGGTCGCGGTCGTGTTTTTCGCTTTCGGCCTTCGCACCTTGCGCCGGCGTCTGACCCGGGTCGAGGTCAGCGACGACGGGATCCGGTTGTCGGGGGCCGGAAACATCGCTTTTGCCTGGCGGGATCTGTCCGTGATGACGTTCACATACTATTCTACCCGGCGCGACCATGCTAAAGGTTGGATGGAAATCAACCTCGGAGGCCGTGGCCGGTCGATACGGATCGATTCGAGAATCGAGGGATTCAAGGCCATCGTTGGGCGCGCGGCCACCGCGGCACGGCAAAACCGAATCGACCTCGATCCGGCGACACGACAGAATTTGTCGGCTTCAGGTATTGATACCGCCCACATGGCCGGACAGAAGCGAGAATGACCGAGCTGCTCAGCGTTCGTGATCTTTATGTGGAGTTTTCCGCCGACGAGGGCACGATTCAGGCGGTAAAGGGAATTTCCTTTCGGATTCGCGCGGGATCGACGGTGGCCCTGGTGGGCGAATCGGGGTCCGGAAAGTCGGTGGTGTCCCAGAGCATCTTGGGAATTCTGCCCCATAACGGTCATGTCACCAAGGGCGAGATCCTCTTTCGCGATCCCGAAGGGCAGGGCGAGAGCGTCGATATCGCCAAGCTGAAACGTGACAGCGGCGCGATGCGGGCGATCCGTGGCCGGCGGATTTCGATCGTCTTTCAGGAACCGATGACCTCATTATCGCCCTTGCACACGATCGGCAACCAAGTCAGCGAGGCCTTGTGTCTGCACCGGGACGTGGCCCGGAAGGCAAGCCGGGAGACGACCGAGGAAATGTTGCGCCTGGTGGGATTTGCCGATCCCCACAAGGCCTTTGATTCGTATCCCTTCGAGCTCTCCGGGGGTCTCCGTCAAAGGGCGATCATTGCGATGGCGCTGATTTGCCGTCCGGCCCTGCTCATCGCCGACGAACCGACGACCGCCCTCGACGTCACGATTCAGGCCCAGATTCTCAAATTGATCAAGGATCTCCAACAAGAACTGGCGATGGCGATGTTGATCATCACCCACGACCTCGGCGTCGTCGCCAACGTGGCCGAGGAAATCGTGGTCATGTACAACGGCGAGGTGATGGAAAGCGGGACCGCCGAAGACATCTTCCGGCGCCCGGCGCATCCTTATTTGCAGGCACTCATGCGCGCCGTGCCACGCTTCGAGATGAAGACGGGCGAACGGCTGGTTCCGCTTCGCGAGATCGGTTCGGGTCAAGCCACGGAGCTCAAGCGCAACGTCTCCCGGACGGCGGACGCGGACCGTCCCCAGGGCGAACCCCTCCTCCGGGTTCGCCATTTGTCGAAGACCTTCCGTCTCAGAAAGGGTCACCTGTTCGGCTCGAAAAAGAGGGAGGAACTGTGTTCGTGCGACGACATCAGCTTCGACGTCCGCCGCGGGGAGTGCCTCGGCCTGGTCGGTGAATCCGGTTGCGGTAAGACGACGGCCAGCAAAATGATCATGCGCGCGGTCCAGCCGGACGCGGGATCGATTACCTACAACGACCACGGACGGGAGATCGACGTGCTCGCCATGTCCGAGGATGACCTCTTCGCCTTCCGGCGCCAAGTTCAGTTCATTTTTCAGGACCCCTTCGGGTCTCTCAATCCGCGCATGACCGTGTTCGACATTCTCAGCGAACCGCTTACCATTCACGGGGTCGGCACGTCGGAGGAGCGCCGGAAACTCATTTGCGAACTGGTCCGGATCGTCGGACTTAACGTTCGCTGCCTGCGGCGTTATCCCCATAGTTTCTCCGGGGGTCAGCGCCAGCGCATCGGTATTGCCCGGGCCCTGGCGCTGGGGCCCGAGCTGCTCATCTGCGATGAGCCGGTATCGGCTCTCGACGTTTCGATCCAGGCCCAAATCCTGAATCTCCTGAAGGACTTGCAGGCCGAGTTGGGGCTGACCTATTTGTTCATCTCGCACAATCTCGCGGTGGTCAATTACGTCGCCGACCGGATCGCCGTCATGTGCGCCGGGCGCTTGGTCGAGTTGGCCCCGTGCCGGGCGCTGTTCCGCAATCCCGTCCATCCCTACACCAAGGCTTTGTTGGAGGCGGTACCGGAACCGAATCTCGACCGCAAGCTCGATTTCCGCTCCTTGATGGCCGGGCGCGCGTCCGATCCGGCCATGTGGCCGGCCCCCTTTACGGTCAGTGGCGATCCCAAGCCCAACATGATCGACTTGGGGGAAGGTCATTTCGTTCGTGCCGCGAAATCCGCCGCGAAGCTGAGGATTGCTTCATGATCCAAGCGGTGCGCCGGTTGCGGCGTACCGGTTCGGCCATTCTCGTCGCCCTCGCGGGCGCCGCCGCCGGCGAAACCGCCGTTTTCGCGGAACCGCCGCCGGCGAGGCCCGCGACCCTCGTCGATTCGCCGATGTTGGCGGCTGAGGTCGCGGCCGGAAATCTGCCGCCCCTGGTCGAACGCATCCCGCGAAATCCACGGATATTTCAGGCCACCGGGCGGCTGGCGCTGGGCCGCCACGGCGGCGACCTGCGCATGCTTGTCGGACGCGCCAAGGACACCCGCCTCCTGAGCGTCTACGGCTATACGCGCCTGGTTGGCTATGACGAAGACTATACCCTGGTCCCCGACGTCCTGGCCCGGCTGGAAGTCGAGCAAAACCGATCCTTCACCATGATCCTTCGCGAGGGCCACAGGTGGTCCGACGGGCATCCTTTCACCAGCGACGATTTCCGCTATTACTGGGAAGATGTCGCCAATAACGAGATGTTGGCGCCGGCCGGGCCACCGAAGGCGCTTTTGGCGGCGGGGGAAAGTCCGCGCGTCGAGATCCTCGACGCGCTCACCGTGCGCTATAGCTGGTCGCGCCCCAATCCCAATTTTCTCCCCGCGTTGGCGGCCGCGTCACCGCTCTTCATCTATCGGCCGGCACACTACCTGAAGCAATTTCATGCCCGATACGCCGAGGCCAACGAACTCGATCAAAGGGTCGCCGAGGCCGGCAAGCGCAACTGGGCCTCCCTGCACAACGCGCTGGATAATATGTACCGTCACGATAATCCGGCGCTCCCCACCCTGCAGCCGTGGATGAATACGACCCGGGCGCCGGCGACGCGCTTCGTCGCTATGCGCAACCCCTACTACCATCGCCTCGACGCCGAGGGACGCCAACTTCCCTATATCGACCGGGTCCTGTTGGCGGTCGCCAGCAGCAAGCTCATTCCGGCCAAGACGGGCGCCGGCGAAGCCGACCTGCAAACGCGGGGGCTGCTGTTCAATAACTATACGTTTCTCAAGGAAGGGGAACCGCGGAACGACTATTCGGTTCGGCTCTGGCGCACGGTACGCGGCTCTCATCTCGCCCTGTATCCCAACCTCAACTTCAACGATCCGGTTTGGCGCGAGCTGATCCGCGACGTCCGATTCCGCCGCGCTCTTTCTCTGGCCACCGATCGCCACGAAATCAATCAGGTGATATATTTCGGCCTGGCCATGGAGGGGAACAACACGGTCTTGCCCATGAGCCCCCTCTACAAGCCCGAGTACCAAACCGCCTGGAGCACGTTCGACCTCAGGCAGGCGAACGCGCTTTTGGACGAGTTGGGACTGGTGGCGCGGGGCGACCGGAACCTGCGCCTGCTTCCGGATGGTCGGCCGATGCAGATCATTGTCGAAACCGCCGGCGAGGACACCGAGCAGACCGACGTCCTCGAATTGATCCACGATTCCTGGCTCAAGATCGGTATCAAGCTTTACACCAAGCCGTCGCAACGCGAAGTGTTTCGCAATCGAATTTTCACGGGCGATACCCTGGTGTCGATCTGGTCGGGTTATGAAAACGGCATTCCGACCGCCCAAATGAGTCCGGCGGAATTCGCCCCGACCAGCCAGCAGGGATACCACTGGCCAAAATGGGGCCAATACTATGAAACCGGCGGCCGCTCCGGCGAACCGATCGATCTCGCCCCGGCCCGGGAACTGGCGCGCTTGAACGAGGCCTGGTTCGGGGCCACGAATTTGGCTCAGCGCCTCGAGGCGTGGCACGGAATTCTAAAGATTCACGCCGAGCAGGTGTTCTCGATCGGCCTGATCTCGGGCACCCGCCAGCCGGTGGTGATCAACGATAGGCTGCGGAACGTGCCGGTCGAGGGAGTCTACAATTGGGAGCCCGGCGCCCAGCTCGGCATCTACCAGCCCGCGACGTTTTGGTTCGCTCCGGCGGACGCGGCCGGATAAACGCCCCGATCCTCTCAGGAACCCACGCTCATGTTCAGTTTCCTCGTCCACCGCCTGCTGATCATGATTGTGACGTTGTTGGTGGTCAGTCTCATCACTTTCGTCATCGTTCAATTGCCGCCCGGCGACTACCTCAGCACTCACGTCGCCGAACTCGAGGCCCAGGGCGAGCGGGCGAACCTGGATGAGATCGAATTCCTGCGTCAGGAATACGGATTGGACAAACCGATGCTGGTGCAGTATTTCACCTGGTTGTTGAAAATGCTCCAGGGGGATTTCGGCAAATCGTTCGAGTACGATCTGCCCGTAAGCGAGGTCGTCGGTGATCGGCTGTGGCTGAGCTTCATCGTCTCGTTTTCGACCATCGTTTTCACCTGGGTCGTGTCCTTCCCCATCGGCGTCTATTCGGCAACGCATCAATACAGCGTCGGCGACTATAGTCTAACCTTTCTGGGATTCCTCGGCCTGGCCACGCCGAATTTCCTCCTGGCGCTAATTTTGCTGTATGTGGCCAACGTCGCTTTCGGGACCTCGATTGGGGGCCTGATGGACCCGCGGTATCTCGACGCCCCCTGGAGTTGGGGCAAATTCGTTTCCGTCCTCGAGCATCTCTGGATTCCGGTCGTCGTGATCGGGACCTCGGGGACGGCCGGAATGATTCGCCGGTTGCGGGCGAATCTGCTCGACGAGCTGCAAAAACAATACGTCGTCACGGCCCGGGCGAAGGGCATGCACCCCTTCAAGCTGTTATGCAAATACCCGCTGCGGGTGGCACTGAATCCCTTCATCGCCGACATCGGCAACCTCTTGCCCCAGGTCATTTCGGGTGCCGCGATCGTCTCGGTCGTGCTCTCGCTGCCGACGACCGGCCCGATGCTGCTCAACGCCCTGCGGACCCAGGATATGTACCTCGCGGGGTCGTTTCTGATGTTCCTGGCGATGCTCACGGTGATCGGTGTCTTTCTCTCCGATCTGGCCCTGGCGGCGCTCGACCCGCGAATCCGATTGCAGGGAACCCAGGTCCGCTGATGCCGCGGGAACCGAGTTCGGCCGTGGCGCATTACGTTTCCCAGGCGCCCTTCGATCCCTTCGCGGCCGAGACCCTGACGCCCGAGCAGGAACGCTTCTACATGGCCTCCCAATGGCGCCTGATGTGGTTCAAATTGCGCCGCCATCGGTTGGCCGTGGGGGCGGGACTGATCCTGATCGTCCTCTACGCCTCGATCCTCGTCAGCGAATTCCTGGCGCCGTACAACCTCCACAGCCGTCAAACGGATTTCATCCACGCGCCGCCGCAGGGCGTGCATCTGTTTCACGAGGGACGTTTCGTCGGTCCGTTCGTGTACGGATTTTCATATCATCTCGACATGAACAACCTGCGCCGGGTCTACGATCCCGATCCGGACGTCGTCCAGCGGCTCCGTTTCTTTTGCCGGGGCGACAATTATTCCTTCTGGAATCTCTTTGAGTCCAACCTGCATCTGATCTGTCCGGCTGAGGATGGAATCTTCTTTCTTCTGGGAACCGACCGTCTGGGCCGTGACGTGCTTTCGCGGATCATCTACGGGACCCGGATTTCCCTCACCGTCGGTCTGTTCGGGATCACCATCAGTTTCGTCCTCGGCCTGTTTTTCGGCGGCATATCGGGATATTACGGCGGCTGGGTCGACCTCGTCATCCAACGGATAATCGAAATCATCCGCAGCTTTCCCGATCTCCCCCTGTGGATGGCGTTATCGGCGGCGTTGCCGGTGACCTGGAACCCGATCCTGATCTACTTCGGCATCACCGTCATTCTGGGCTTGCTCGACTGGACCGGACTGGCCCGGGCCGTGCGCTCCAAGCTGTTGGCGCTGCGCGAGGAGGATTTCGCCACCGCGGCGGTCCTCATGGGCGCCTCGCCGGGCCGGGTGATCCGGCGCCATTTGTTGCCGAGTTTCATGAGCCACCTCATCGCCTCGGCGACCCTCTCGGTCCCGGCGATGATTCTGGGAGAAACCGCCCTGTCGTTTCTGGGCCTCGGCCTCAGGCCGCCGATTACGAGTTGGGGCGTGCTCTTGAACGAGGCCCAGAACATCAACGTCGTGGCCCTATATCCCTGGCTGATGCTGCCCGTCGCTCCCGTCATCATTACCGTCCTGGCTTGCAACTTCCTCGGCGACGGCCTCCGCGACGCGGCCGACCCCTACCATTAGACCTCGCGAGCCAAACGTCGGCCGAGGTGCATGAGGTCGAACGATTCGTGGAGGGACAAGTCTATTCGAAAACTCGCGGCGCCGGCCCTCTCCCCCTCCCGGCCATCCATATCAGCATACTCTCGTGGGTGGCCGGGAGGGGGAGAGGGCCGGAACAGACGCAATAAATGCGCGGACGCGCATTTTGGAACAGACACTTAGCCAGGCGGTCGCGAATAATTTCATCCAGTACCCGGTTTTCGACCACTGATACCAACCGCCCTAGAGTTTGACTCGCGCAAAGGTTTACACGCCAGGTTTTGTGTGATTCAAGGTTGTTGGCAACAAGGGAGTGTGTTCAATGCCAACGATTCCTTTGCGAAACGACTTTGATGCTGAAAGAGTCCGTGTTCTTGCGGCACGGAGCGATGATGGGAACCAGGCGCGACGGCTTTTGTCGATGGCGGCCATCTACGATGGGATGGATCGAGCGTGCGCGGCGGGTATTGGCGGCATGGATCGGCAGACGTTGCGGGACTGGGTTCACCGGTTCAACGCGGGAGGTCCGGCCGGTCTGATCGACCGCAAGCCGAACGGGGCGTTGCGTCGGTTGACGCCGTCGCAAATGGCGGCGCTTTCGCGGGCTATCGAGGCCGGTCCCGATCCCGAACGGGATGGGGTCGTGCGCTGGCGCTGCATCGATCTCAAGCAACTGATCCGAACGCGCTTCGGCGTGGACTATCACGAGCGGAGCGTCGGCAAGCTGCTGGCCGCGCTCGGGTTCTCGCATATTTCCGCGCGCCCACGCCACGTCGGCC
>CBDCME010000027.1:0-145782 GCA_965218865.1 Alphaproteobacteria bacterium | reverse complement strand
ACGCCTTTTTACATTTTGGGAGCGTTTGCGTGGCGCTCGGGCGTACCCGAAAAGGTCGGCGTTCGATCCCGGGGCGTTGTCCGATCTGTGGCCCTACTGTTTCCTTCTCCCCGCGTCTGGCGTGGAGTGTCTCGCCTTCGAGAATTTTGGCAAAATGTTGCATCACCCGCAGGCACTTGTGGTGCCAAGTTTTGCCACCGGGACAAATGAAGTAGCGCCAGTATTCGACACCGTGAGGACGTTATCCCGAGCGGCTATCGAAAGGGGGAAACCCGAATGGCGCGAAGACGAATTCAACAATCTCTGGGGCAACAACGTAAAATTCCGGACGATCGTCCTCCCGTTGGGGGACACGGCGGCCAGTGATCTTCTTGGTTTGATAAGTTATCTCGAAGTGAGGCGCACGGACATCCCCGGTCTCGACATCAGGTTCCCGTTGAATACCTCCTAACCAACCGGGGACCCTTGCAAGGGTTTTGGAACGTTTGTCCAGTGTCGTCGTTACGTTCGACGCCGCGCAAGCTCTGACACGTAATTCTCGCGCTCTTTAAAAGGTGATGCTCTCGATGTTATCGAACGAGACTTCACTGCCGTCGCTGTTCGTCGCCGTGCCGGAGGCGTCTTCCGAGAGCGTAATGCTGTTGGCGTCTTGACTGACGATCGAGCCGGAGGTGAGGTCGATCGTCCAATCTCCCGACGAGAAACTGCCGTCGGCCTGGTGGAGCTCGAGGGTATCGGTCCAGCCGCCCAACGTGCCACCATCGAAAGAAGCGTTTCCATCCCCGGCGTGGAATACGAACGTGTCGTTGCCGGCTTCCCCGAAAGCGATGTCACCACCGCGTCCGTACAAGATGTCATCGCCGGCGCCGCCGAAAAGCGTGTCGCTGCCGTCGCCGTCCTGGATAAGTCCCGACGTGCCCCCGTGCAACTCATCATCACCGGCACCGCCAACGAGCGAGTCGTTGCCAAAACCACCCTCGAGGGTGTCATTGCCGCTGCCGCCGTCCAAACTGTCGTTGCCGGCGCCGCCGTCGAGCACGTCGTTCCCGGCCCCGCCCGTGAGCGAATCGTTGCCGGCACCCCCGTCGAGTGAATCGTCGCCATCGTCGCCAAACAAGGTGTCGTTGCCGTCGTCCCCGAGGAGCGTGTCGTTCCCGGCTCCACCGGTAAGCGAATCGTCGCCGGCCCCGCCGTCGAGGACGTTGGCGTTACTGTCACCCGTAATCGTGTCGGCAAAGCCGGATCCGGTAACGTTTTCGATCCCGCTCAAGCTGTCACTGTCGCCGAATTCGTCCGTGGCGGTACCCGCCGCCAAGTCCACCGTTACTCCGGAGATACCGTCGCCAGCGTCGAAGCGCACCTCGTCGGCCGTCCCCGCGCCACCGTCTATCGTGTCGTTTCCGGTCCCTCCGGCGAAGGTGTCGTTCCCGCTTCCACCGTTGAGGCTATCGTTGCCGGAGCCGCCAACCAACGAATCGTCACCGGTCCCGGCGGTCAGAGTGTCGTTGCCGGCTCCACCGGTCAGGGTGTCATTTCCGGCGGCGCCGTCGAGCACATTAGCATCGCCATTACCGGTCAAAGCGTCCGCGAAATCGGATCCTACGACGTTTTCGATGCCGGTCAGAGTATCGCTATTGCCGAATTCGTCGGTTGCCGTTCCCGCCGCCAGATTCACCGTCACGCCAGAGATACCGGCGGCATCGTTGAAGCGCGCCTCGTCGGCCGTTCCGGCCCCGCCGTCAAGCGTGTCGTTGCCGGCGCCACCGGCGAGAGTGTCATCGCCACTACCACCGGTTAGGCTGTCATTGCCGCTACCGCCCGACAGCGTGTCATCGCCCGTCCCAGCGGTCAGGGTATCGTTGCCGGCGTCACCGGCCAGGGTGTCGTTTCCGGCGCCGCCGTCGAGCACGTTGGCGTTGCCGTCGCCCGTGATGCTGTCGGCAAAGGCGGACCCGGTAACGTTTTCGATCCCGCTCAAGGTGTCGCTGGCGCCGAATTCATCGGTCGCGGTGCCGGCCGCCAAGTCCACCGTTACGCCCGAGATGCCACCGGCATCGTCGAACCGGGCCTCGTCCGCCGAGCCAGACCCGCCGGTCAGGGTATCGTTTCCGGCGCCACCTGCGAGAGTATCGTTACCACTACCGCCGTCGAGAACGTTGGCATTGGTGTCGCCAGATATGCTGTCGGTAAAGGAGGAACCGGTAACGTTTTCGATCCCGGTGAGGGTATCGCTGGCACCGAATTCGTCGGTTGCCGTGCCTGCTACCAGGTCGACCGTCACTCCGGATACACCGGCCTCGTCGTTGAACCGCGCTTCGTCGGCCGTTCCGGCACCGCCGTCGAGCGCGTCGTTGCCCGCCCCGCCGGCTAGAGTGTCGTTTCCAGCGCCGCCGTCGATCGTGTCATTTCCGGCGCCGCCGTCGAGTAGGTTTGCATTGCCGTCACCGGTAATATCGTCGGCAAAACTGGATCCGACGACGTTTTCGATACCCGTGAGGGTGTCGCTGTCGCCGAATTCGTCGGTTGCCGTGCCCGCGGCCAGGTTCACTGTCACGCCGGAGATACCGCCGGCATCGTCGAACCGGGCCTGATCCGAAGTTCCGTCGCCGCCGTCAAGTGCGTCGTTGTCGGCGCCTCCGGCCAGAGTGTCGATACCAGTACCGCCGGTGAGGGTGTCGTTGCCGTTCCCCCCGGTCAGGGTATCGTTTCCGGCGCCACCGGTCAGGGTATCGTTTCCGGCGCCACCGTCGAGCGAGTCGAGGCCGTCGTCTCCGGAAAGCGTATCGTTACCCTCCGCGCCTGCCAGAGTATCGTTTCCGGCGCCGCCATCCAGCTGATCGTCACCGTCCCCACCCGTGAGATCGTCATCGCCGGCTCCGCCGGTCAGGGTGTCGTTACCGGCGGCGCCATCCAGAACGTTGGCGTGGCTGTCACCTGTGATGCTGTCGGCAAAGCCGGACCCGGTAACGTTTTCGATCCCGCTCAAGGTGTCGCTGGCGCCGAATTCGTCTATCGCCGTGCCCGCCGCTAGGTCCACAGTCACCCCGGAGACACCGCCCGCATCGTCGAACCGGGCCTCGTCCGTCCCGGACCCGCCGGTCAGGGTGTCGTTTCCAGCGCCGCCGGCGAGGGTATCGTTACCACTACCGCCGTCGAGAACGTTAGCATTGCTGTCGCCGGTTATGCTGTCGGCAAAGGATGATCCGGTAACGTTTTCGATCCCGCTCAAGGTATCGCTGGCACCGAATTCGTCGGTCGCCGTGCCCGCCGCCAGGTCCACCGTCACGCCGGAGACACCTGCGGCATCGTCGAAGCGCGCCTCGTCCGCAGTCCCGGTGCCCCCGTCGAGCGCATCGTTCCCGGCGCCACTGGCCAGCGTGTCATTGCCGGCGCCACCGTCGAGGGTGTCGTTTCCAGCACCGCCGTTGAGTGCGTTGGCGTTGGTGTCACCCGTGATGTTGTCGGCAAAGCCGGACCCCGTTACGTTTTCGATCCCACTCAAGGTGTCGCTGGCACCGAATTCGTCGGTCGCCGTGCCCGCCGCTAGGTCCACGGTTACCCCGGAAACACCGCCGGCATCATCGAATCGCGCCTCGTCCGTTCCGGCCCCACCGTCGAGCGTGTCGTTGCCGGTGCCGCCGGCGAGCGTGTCGTCGCCACTACCGCCGACCAGACTGTCATTTCCGGCCGCGCCGGATAGAGAGTCGTTGCCGGCCAAGCCATTGAGGACGTTGGCACCACTATCACCTGTAATCGTGTCGGCAAAGTCGGAACCCGTGACGTTTTCAATTCCACTCAGCGTGTCGCTATTGCCGAATTCGTCTGTCGCCGTGCCTGCCGCCAGGTCCACGGTCACCCCTGAAACGCCGCCGGCATCATCGAATCGGGCCTCGTCCGTTCCGGCCTCACTGGTCAAGGTATCGTTGCCAACGGCACCCGCCAGCGTGTCGTTTCCGGCGCCGCCGTCAAGCACGTTGGCGTTGCTGTCACCGGTAATGTTGTCGGCAAAGGCGGAACCGGTAACGTTTTCGATTCCGCTCAAGGTATCACCGTTGCCGAATTCGTCGGTCGCCGTGCCCGCCGCGAGGTCCACCGTCACACCGGAGACGCCGCCCGCGTCGTCGAAGCGCGCTTCGTCCGCCGTCCCGGCCCCCCCAGTCAGGGTGTCGTTGCCAGCGCCACCCGTCAGAGTGTCGTTTCCGGCGCCGCCGTCGAGCACATTCGCGCTGCTGTTACCAGTGATGTTGTCGGCAAAAGCGGATCCGGTAACGTTTTCGATCCCGCTCAAGGTGTCGCTGCCGCCGAATTCGTCGGTCGCCGTGCCCACCGCGAGGTTCACCGTCACCCCGGAGACACCGCCGGCATCATCGAATCGCGCCTCGTCCGCGGTTCCGGTACCCTCGTCGAGCGTGTCGTTGCCGGTGCCACCGGCAAGCGTATCATCGCCGCTACCACCAACGAGACTATCGTTTCCGGCCGCGCCGACCAGCGAATCGTTGCCGGCCAAGCCGTCGAGCACGTTGGCGCCACTGTCACCCGTAATGGTGTCGGCGAAGCCCGACCCGGTAACGTTTTCGACTCCGCTCAAGGTGTCGCTGTCGCCGAATTCATCGTTCGCCGTGCCCGCCGCGAGGTCCACGGTCACCCCGGAGACACCGCCGGCGTCATCGAAACGGGCCTCGTCCGCCGTGCCCGCGCCGCCGTCTAGCGTGTCGTCGCCGGCGTCGCCACTCAATTGGTCGTTGCCGCCGCTTCCGCTCAGGGAATCATTGCCGGCATTGCCGACGAGGGTGTCGTCGCCGACGTCACCGAGCAGGGTGTTGCCACCTGCATCGCCCTGGACGAGATTGTCGATGGTGACGTCGAGGGTGGCGCTGTTGGTGGCAATGTCGCCGTCGTCCTCGGTGGCGGTGACAACGACATTGAGTTGGAAATCCGCGGCCGAGTCCGCCGGCGGCGTGATGGTGAGGCCGGTGAGGTCTCCGGGGGCGAGGGTCCAGGTGCCGTCGCCATTGTCGGTGCCGGCGGACAGAATTGCGCCCGAGGGCACGTTCTCGATGTTAATCGAGAGGGTCTCGGAACCGTCGAGGTCGGTCAGCACGGAAGTGATGTTGAGGGCGATGGCGCTGTCCTCGGCGCCGGACGCGGGGCTGGTGCTAACGGTCGGGGTATCGGCGACTCCAGTGACACTGACGTCGAGGGTGCTCCTCGTAGTGGTGGTGTCGCCATCGTTCTCGGTCGATGTGGCCACGATATTGAGCTGGAAGTCGACGCTCGAATCGGCCGGCGGCGTGATGGTGAGGCCGGAAAGATCGCCGAGTGCGAGGGTCCAGGTCCCGTCGCCGTTGTCGGTGCCGGCGGACAGGGTGGCGCCGGTGGGAACGTTCTCGATCGTGATGGAGAGGGTTTCCGAACCGTCCGTATCGGTCAGGGCGGAAGTGATGTCGAGGGCGATGGCGCTGTCCTCGTTGCCGCTGGCATTGTTGGCGGTGAGGGTAGGGGCGTCGGCAACGCCGGTTACCGTTACGTCGAGGGGGGTGCTGGTGGTCGCGGTGTCGCCGTCAATCTTGGTCGAGGTGGCGACGACGTTGAGCTGGAAGTCGGTGTTCGAATCGGCAGGTGGGGTGATGGTGAGGACGGTGAGGTCACCTGGTGCGAGGGTCCAAGTACCGTCGCCGTTGTCGGTGCCGGCGGACAGGGTTGCGCCGGTGGGAACGTTCTCGATCGTGATGGAGAGGGTTTCCGAACCGTCCGTGTCGGTCAGGGCGGAGGTAATGTCGAGGGCGATGGCGCTGTCCTCGTTGCCGCCCGCGTTGGTAACGTTCAGCGTTGGGGTATCGGCATCTCCGGTCAGGGTGACGTCGAGAGTTGCGCTGCGGTTGGCGACGTTGCCGTTTTCCTCGGTAGCGACGGAATTAACGATCAGTTGGAAATCGGCGTTCGAATCGGCAGGCGGCGTGATCGTGAGGCCGGGAAGGTCGCCGGGATCGAGGGTCCAGGTGCCGTTGCCGTTATCGGTGCCGGCGGACAGGGTGGCGCCGGTGGGCACGTTCGCGATGGTAATCGTGAGAGTCTCGGAACCGTCGAGATCGGTCAGCGCCGCGGTTATGTCGAGGGCGATCGCGGTATCTTCAGTGCCGCTGGCGTTGGCGACGGTAAGCTCGGGAGTATCGGCGCGCTCCAGAACATCGAGAGGCGCGGCGTCGCGGCGATCGTTGTCACTGTTACCGGGACCCGCGGCCACTTCCTCTTGCGGAGTCAATTCCACTTCGGGCGCAATAACGTCAATTTCAGGAACACCCACGTCGAGGACATCCACCTCGAGCCCGAGAGGTTCGGCGGCTTGGGGACCCTCCTCTGATTCGGTGGCAGCCGCGTCGGCGCCCGCCTCACCTCGGCCCTGGCCACGGTCAGCGCTATCACCCGGAGCCTGATCGCCCGATATATCGGCCTCGGCCGTGACCGCGACCGGATCATTACTGGTTTGATCGCCGGCCAGATCCTTCGTGCTGTCGGAGGCGCCGGGATCGCCGCTGTCGGCTTGGCCTTTCTTCTTCCCGGGCGAGGCGTTCTTGTCGGTGTCGCTCGACGCTTCGAGAGCATCGATCACGGTCGTGGTTTCGGATCCAGCGACGGACTCGGCGCCGATTTCGCTTTCCTCCTCGACCGAGGTTCCGGTGGAAACATCCTCGATGGCAACATTATTGCTTACAGCCCGCCCAACTTGGGTGACGCTGTCCGTGAAGAGGGCACGCTGGACGTTATCCTGCAAAACATCGTCGTCGGAGCCACCAGGCGATTCATCCGATTCGCCATTGAGGTCGAAATCGCTCGATTCCGCTTCCTGGTCCTGATCACCCGAGCCTTCTCCCAAGTGCAGTTGCTCACTCGCATCCGACAGGTTGATGTTCTCGATATTCTTGAAAGAGATTTGACGCCCGTCCGCGTTCGTCACGGTGCCGGAGGCATCTTGCGAGAGCTTAATGACGCCGGAGCTTTGCTCCAGGATCTCACCCGAGTTGAGCGTAATATTCCAGTCTCCGGGCGAATAACTTCCATCGGCCATATGCAGATCGAGGGTATCGCTTCCGCCCCCGGCCTTGCCGCCGTCGAATGAAGCGTCTCCTTCGCCGGCGTGAAAAACGAATTTGTCACTACCGGAACCACCGAACGCTTTGTCACCGCCACTGCCTTCAATGACGTCGTCGCCGCTGCCACCAACGAGCACGTCATTGCCCGTGCCGCCGGTGAGGACGTCATCACCGGCGCCGCCCGAAAGCCTGTCGTCGCCTTCGCCGCCCCGCAACTCGTCGTTTCCTTTGCCGCCGCTCAGCTTGTCGTCGCCGCCGCCGCCACTCAGATCGTCATTGCCCGAACCGCCGCGGAGTCTGTCGTCGCCCGAACCGCCGTCCAAGCGGTCGTCGCCCTTGCCGCCGGCGAGCTTGTCGTTGTCGGCGCCGCCGTCTAACTGATCGTTTCCTTTTCCGCCCTTGAGGTTGTCCTTGCCGTCACCGCCGGACAAGACGTCGTCGCCGGCACCGCCTGAAAGCTTGTCGCCGCCGGCGCCGCCCTGTAATTCGTCGTTTCCTTTGCCGCCGCTCAGCTTGTCGTCGCCGCTGCCGCCACTCAGATCGTCGTCGCCCGAACCGCCGCGGAGTCTGTCGTCGTCCGAACCGCCGTCCAAGCGGTCGTCGCCCTTGCCGCCGGCGAGCTTGTCGTTGTCGGCGCCGCCGTCTAACTGATCGTTTCCTTTTCCGCCCTTGAGGTTGTCCTTGCCGTCACCGCCGGACAAGACGTCATCGCCGGCACCGCCTGAAAGCTTGTCGTCGCCGGCGCCACCGCTTAGAACGTCGTTCTCCGAACCATCGCCAGGTTTGTCGCCGACTGCGTCGGCCTGCTCCTGGTTGGCGTCCTCGGCGCTTTGGGCTTGATCGCCTTCGGATTCGTCCGTCTTGCTCTCCGTGCCTGTGGCATCGCTCTTGCCTTGGTTCCCGCTGTTCTCGGCGGCCAAGTCGTCGTCGCCGGCTCCACCGGGGTGATCATCGCTTCCGGCGTCACCGCCTAGGTCATCGTCGCCCGCGCCGGCTTGAGCCCGGTCGCCGTCCTCGGCGCCCTGGTCGCTTTCGTCCGCCTTGTTCTCCGTGCCCGCGGCATCGCTCTTGTCTTGGTTCCCGCTGCCCTCGGCGGCCAAGTCGTCGTCGCCGGCTCCACCGGGGTGATCATCGCTTCCGGCGTCACCGCCTAGCTCATCATCGCCCGCGCCGGCTTGAGCCTGGTCGCCGTCCTCGGCGCCCTGGTCGCTTTCGTCCGTCTCGGCCTTGCTCTCCGTGCCCTTGCCTTCGTCATCGTCGGAATCGTCGTCGCCATCATTGTCGTCGTCGTCTTTGGCCTGCGTGCCGACGGAGTCTTCCTTGCCTTCATCATCATCGGAATCGTCCTTGACTTCATCGTCGTCGTCGGTACCTTCGAAAGCCTCCGTGTCGAAAAATTTTTCTCTCGCCTCGGGAGCGAGTTCGTTTCCGGAATCGTCCGCCGCGATATCGACCGCTTCTTCATTCGCGTTGGTATCCCCGACAATGAAATCGAATTCGCCCGAGGTGTCATCGTTATCGGCCGAGGTGTCATCGTTATCGGGAGTCTGTTCGCGAGAGCGTTCCGCGTCGGCGTCCGTCCCGATCGGTTGATCCTCGACGACGGACTCGGCATTCGTGCCAGCAAAGATATCGGCATCGGGATTGCCGATGTCAGTGACGTCTTCGCCTGTGGAATTGGTATCGGAAATGTTCGGATTCGAGCGCCCCGATGGCCTGGCGGTATCTTGTTGGATTGATGCTTCCGGGGAATTCGATTCGGCCGTGACGTTGGTTATTTCGCTTTCGTCGCTGGAGGAATTTCCGGACACTTCCGCGATAGCTTCGTCGGCCTCGGGGGAATGATCGGCGATCTGGCTGCCTTGGTTGATACTACCACGGGTGTTGTCCTGCCGAAGCTCGGACGCCGTCTGCGCCGCACTCGCCGATCCTTTTGCCTCGGTCAGGGTCGGACGTGACTGTTTCGGTAAACGCCAGATCGTCGGGCGTGCTGTCGACCTCGGTTTCGTCGTTCGCCCCATCGTTCTTGTCGACCATCGTAACTTCTCCCGGGTGAATGTATAATCACCGCCCCCAACACGTCGCGCCGTCTTTGTGAAACTTCTTGAAATTCTGACGGAGACAGGACGACAACGTTTCCGCATTTCCGTCCATCCTAGGCAAAATTCTACCAATACAAGTGTAAAATTTAAATTACACTCTATGGTTAATAGAAAGATAACATTGAAAAAAATTGACAAATTTGATCAAAATTAGGTATTTGAACAAGCTTATTGAAATTGAATGCTTACACGAGCGTTTTTACGCATGAATGGATACGCGGAGAACACACGAATTCCTTCGATCGGAATCGATTAACGCTCGTGGAAAGCCTGACTCGCGGAAACGTAAATGGGCTTGAGCAAGTATTGTAATATGGATTTTTCGCCGGTGTTGATATCGGCTTGAACCGTCATTCCCGGCAAGACAATATTTGCTTCGGGATCGTTACCGACGTGGTTCTTGGCCAGGCTGATGATCCCCTTGTAGAAGGGTTTGCCCTCCTCGTCGCGGAATGTCGATGCGGATAACGATTGCAGCACGCCCGAAATCGCCCCGTAACGGGCGAAATCGTACGCGATCACTTTGACGTTGGCTGTCTGATTTACTTGTACGTGACCGATATCGAAGGGCGAGATCCGGGCTTCGACGATCAAGTCCTCGTCCATCGGAACGATTTCAAGGACCACCTCGCCGGGAACCAGAACGCCTCCGACGGTGCGGGTCACCAAGCCCTTGACGATCCCTCGGACCGGTGCCCGGATGACCAGCCGATCCACCCGATCCTGCAGTTTTGCGAGGCCTTCGCGTACTTCCGTAAGTTCGGCCGTGACGGCGCCCATTTCCGAAACGGCTTCATTCCGCAGTTTTGCGTTGAGTTCCAGCAAGCGACTGTTGCTCTCGGAAAGAGCGCGACCGGCCTGGCGAATTTCGCCGCGCAAAGAGGCCAGTTTGCCGCGCGCCTGGTTCAAGGATTGCTTGGCGTCGAGGTAGTCGAGTTTCGAAATAAGCTGATCGGCGATCAGCTCTTCCCGCAATGCGAGGTCTTCCTCGACGAGCAAAACATGTTGCTTGAGCGTTTTCTGATGTTCGCCGAGATTTCGGAGTTCCTGTTGGCGCTGGGCAATTTGATCCTCCAGGACGAGCCGTTGGCTGCGCCTGGCTTCGCTCTGCATCGTAATTATGGCCGTCTGATCCGCGACCAGATCCCGGTATTCGCGCGCGGAGGCGGAAAAGTCCGGGGTTCGCTCCTCGGCGAAGGCGCGCAGGCGCTCGGCTTGCAGGACTAGGCTTGCTTCCCGCGCGCGCATTTGATCGAGGTCCGGAAGAGAACCGGCGGCCCCCGGGCGGACCAGCGGTTGGTCGGCCTCGACGATGTCTCCGTCCTCGACCATGATCACGGCGACAATGCCGCCCTCGAGATGCTGCACGGACTGGATCGAACCGGAGGGAATAACCTCCCCGAAGGAAATGGAGGCTTCCTCCACTTTCGCGTTCGCCGCCCACACCAAGAAAGCGACCACGGCAACGCCGATCGTGGCGATCGCGACGCGAAGCAATCCAGGGCTGCCGGCTTCCTCGAGGATGACCGAATGAGGCAGGAATCGGTCTTGACGGCGGCTGAACCATTTTGCCAGCCGCTTCCTCGTTTTGCCCTTCTTTTGTTTGGCGGCTGTCACTGGAAAGCCCAGGGAATCTTTTTAAGAGCCGCGTCGTAGGTACCCGTGAAAATTACCCGGCCGCAATGCATAAATATGATTTGATCCGCGAGCAGTGCATGGCTCGGTCGATGAGTCACCAACAAGACCGTCGTCTCGCCCCGTAGTTTTTCTATCGTTTCCATGAATGCTTGGTCGCCCCGGTGACCGAGGTTGTTGACGGGTTCGTCGAGTAGAAGGAGCGGGGCCTGCATCAGATAGGCCCGAGCCAGCGACAGACGCTGGCGGAATCCGGATGGGAGCTGTCCCGACTTATAGTCGCCGATACGGGTGTTGAAGCCTTCCGGCAAGGCCAGAAAGTCCTCCAGCAGGGCAGCCTCGTCGGTGGCGGCCCGGAGGTCATCGTCGGATGCGGTCGGATGCGCCAATCGCAAATTTTGAGCGATCGTGCCCCGAAAAAGATGGCAGACCTGCGGGACGTATCCGATCATCGTGCGGAGTCGGAGCGGATCGATCTGGCGGATGTCGACACCGTCAAGGACGATGCAACCGGCTTGGGGTTGATAGAGGCTGGCAACGAGCTTGAGGATGGTCGATTTTCCCGAACCGCTCGTCCCCAGCACGGCGGCGATGGTACCCGGTGACAATTGAAAAGTCGCGCCCAGCAGCGCCGGATCGGCGTTTGGGTGATAACGCATGCTGACGTTGTTGAAATTGAGCCGTCCAGTGAGCTTCTTCGGTGCGGTCGGCCGAGAGTAGGGATCGCGCTCGGGCCGCAGCTTCATCAGCTCGTCGATCTGTCCGATGCTCGTCCGTACCTGTTCGAAATGGGAGGAAGCAACGAAACCGGTCTGCAATGGCCCCAGAACCCGCCAAACCAAAATCATGACGGCAACCAGCGCCCCGACCGTCATGTCGCAATCGATAACTTTCAGGGCCCCGACGGCAAGAGTCGCAAGGCCCGCGCTCACCATGAGTACGTGTGAAATCGTCGTAACCGCGGCGCTCAATTGACCGCCGCGTAAGTTTGCCATCGCGGAATCGGCCGCAAGTTCGCGGAATCTAGATTGCCAATTCGTGATTCCGGCCGAGTACTTGATCGCCCGGGCGTTGGACAAGGTTTCAACCAAAAACCCCTTCCGCCGCGCCGAACTCCGGGACGTTTCGTCAACGGATTTGCGGGATAGAAGTTGAACAATGGCGGCCGCGACCGCGAAAGCGCAAAGCATGATCGCGGGAATCGCGGCCAGACTTCCCCCTAGAATCGCAATCACGATCACAAACAGAATTACGAAGGGTAATACCAACCGCCCTTAACATTGACTTGTGCGAGCCCACGCTCTGAGGCCGATGGACATGATCTTCCAAGGTTGGTCGGTCAGGTTGTTCCAGGCTTGGCAAGAGGCCTCGACGATGGCTTCATAGGAGTCGAAGACACGATTGGAGAGCCAGTTCTGGCGGAGGTATTGCCAGACATTTTCGGCGGGATTGAGCTCCGGGGACTTGGGTGGCAAAGGCACGAGGGAGATGTTCTCCGGGATGCCGAGTTTGGCAGTGGTGTGCCATGCGGCTTGGTCGAGCAGCACGACGGCATGGGCGTTTGGGGCAACGGCCCGGCTGATTTCCTCGAGATGCAGGTCCATGGCTTCAGTATTGGCGCGCGGCATGACCAGCGCCGCGCCCTCACCGCGCTCGGGGCAGATGGCGCCGAAGAGATACGCCGAAGAGGTCCGTAGGTCCTTGACCTGGCGCGGGCGCGATCCCTTTGGGGCCCACTGGCGCACCAGGCTGTTCTTCTGGCCGACGCGCATTTCATCTTGAAACCAAACCTCGATGGGCGTGTCCGGTGGCTGTGCCGCTACGATTTTCGCCAAGTGTTCGGGAAAACTTTTGGCTCAGTTCGTGAACCGTATGCATGGCTTCGCCATGGCTGCGGCCAAGCATGCTCTCGGGGTCGGTCGGTCGGCGAGTTCGATGAGATGGAACCAGCGCAGGTAACTGTCGAGATACTTGGTGGCGATGCCGCGGTAGCGTCGCAGGAAGCCCTTGAGTTGGCTATGACGGCTGTTGACCGTCTGGATGTGCAGGGCGCCGCGTACCCGTTCTCCGGCGGAGAGATTGACCGTCTCGTGGCGGATGGCGAGCGCCGCTGCGGCGGGCGGGTAACAGCGGCTGGCGTCGGAGACGAGCAAGGCATCCGGGGCAATGACCGGTTCCAGCGCCTCCTTCAGGCTATCGGCATTGACGGTGGGCAGCGTCCTGCTGAGCGTTGCGCCGCCACGGTCGGCGGCGACCAGAACCGGCACTTGCTCACGAGAGATCCCGCGCTTGCCGGCTTTTCCGCCGCGCCGGCGTGGCTTGCGGTCCAGTTTCCGGTCTCCCTTCCGGCTTTCGAGCACGAAGGTCTCGTCGGCCTCGACGATCCCGCCGAGCCGGTCCGGGGCTTGCCGGACCGCCTCAAGGAAGCGGTGGCGCCAGCGAAACGCCGTGCTCGGCGCAATGCCGCACCGCCGCGCCGAGGCGCGCACCGTTTCCCCTTGCGCCAGGGCCTTGCCGAAGGACAGCCAGCGCTCCTTGCGGTGCAGGCCCGAAAGCGGCGTACCGGTCAGCGCGCCGAATGTCTTCCCGCAAGCCTTGCACCGGTAGCGGCGCAGACCGCGCGCCTTGCCGCGCGAGACCGCCCCGCCGCTGCCGCAATGCGGGCAGCGCCGCGCTTCGTCCACGCCGAGTTCGATCGCCGCCAGCGAGGCCGCGCCCTCCGGCCGTCCCGACAGGGCCGCCATCACCTCCTCGCGCTGGGCCGGCGTCAGCCCGTCCACATGCGAAAGCCAGTCTCGAAACCGCTCGTGATCCATCTCCTCGCTCCCCTAAACAAACCGCGAACATTCTACCACAATGCATACCAAATGCGAACTGAGCCAAACTTTTTTTTAAATTCCTCCTGTGCCCGCGCATCCTGGCCGACGTGGCGCGGGCGCGCGGAAATATGCGAGAACCCGAGCGCGGCCAGCAGCTTGCCGACGCTCCGCTCGTGATAGTCCACGCCGAAGCGTGTTCGGATCAGTTGCTTGAGATCGATGCAGCGCCAGCGCACGACCCCATCCCGTTCGGGATCGGGACCGGCCTCGATAGCCCGCGAAAGCGCCGCCATTTGCGACGGCGTCAACCGACGCAACGCCCCGTTCGGCTTGCGGTCGATCAGACCGGCCGGACCTCCCGCGTTGAACCGGTGAACCCAGTCCCGCAACGTCTGCCGATCCATGCCGCCAATACCCGCCGCGCACGCTCGATCCATCCCATCGTAGATGGCCGCCATCGACAAAAGCCGTCGCGCCTGGTTCCCATCATCGCTCCGTGCCGCAAGAACACGGACTCTTTCAGCATCAAAGTCGTTTCGCAAAGGAATCGTTGGCATTGAACACACTCCCTTGTTGCCAACAACCTTGAATCACACAAAACCTAGCGTGTAAACTTTTGCGCGAGTCAAACTCTAGGGCGGTTGGTATAACTCGAGAAATACGAGGACGAGTGGTCCCGTGAAGAATTCACGCACTGATTCGAACTGTGTCAATCGTGCGACTTGCGAACCGATGCTCGCGCCTTCGGTAAATTTTGGGGCCAAGTAAAGGATTTGCTGAAATACGGCGACGCCGACGATCATGTCGATACGAGCGCCGATGTAGGCAAGAACCCGCGCCCGAATCGCTCTCAAGCCGGCGTCGCAGGCGAGGGCGATCGCGACACCGACGGCGATATAGAACAATGTCGAAACCGATCCCGTTGCCACGACCCGGTCATAAACGGCCATGATGAATAGGGGAGTCGCCACGGCCAGAAGGTTGAGTACGAAGGTTACCGCCAAGGCCTGGTCAGGAACAATTTTTAGTCGCGGTTGAGGGTTCGGGATGAGTGGGATCGTGCTCGGTGCACGGGGTTCGGGGAGCCCCGAGCTTGCCTCGACGACGTCATGGGGACTGCTCGAAGCCACCGGACGGCGTTTTCGGATTCGACAGGCACACCGGTCCGCCCGCGCCGCTCGGCGGCACGTCCCGGTCCGGGGGAGAGGCGTGCTGTCTCAGGCGATGGGCGCGGTCATGATCGCGTCGAGGGCCTCCTGCGCCCGGGCGGCATAGTGCCGGTTGGCCTCGGGCAGATAACGGAAGCGTCCGTCGCAGCGCACGATGGCGATGGCCGCGTTGGTCAAGCAGGCGAGATTTCTGGGCAGGTGACGCACGTAGGCCCGGCATCGGTCTTCGTCGTAGGTGAAGTCGCGCACGTAGTGCAGGCGGTTCTCGATATGCCAGTGGTTGCGCACCAGTTCGAGCAACTCCTCGGGTCCGGCGCGCTCTGCGCCGAGCGAGGTGAGGCTCCAGGTCACCTCGATGCTGCGCTTGCCGGTCTTGAGGATCTCGCGTTCGCGCTCGATGCGCATGGCCTGGCGTCGCCCGTGGAGGTTGGCGTAGCCGTCCCACTCGGCAGCGGAGAGGTCGACGACGGCGCAGCGTCGGCGCTCGATGCGGCCATGGCCCTTGTCGACGGTTTCGTGCCAGAGCGCATCGCTGAAGTCGATCGCCTTGAGGTCTTCGAAGATCATCTCCTGGTTGTCCTTGACCGCGCTCATCACGTAGTCGGCGCGACGCCCGAGCAGGCAGCGCGCGGTCTCGTGCTGAGCGTGCATCGCGTCCATGGTGACGATCCGGCCTGTGAGGTCGAGGCCGCTGGAGAGTTCGCGCACGGCCGGGATTTCGTTGCTCTTGCGGTCGACCTCGACCTGCCCGAGGACCACGCCGGTGTCGTGCTCGACCGCCGCCACCATCATCCTGCGCCCGTCTTCGGTCTGCTTCGAGGCGCCGCGCAGATCCTTTCCGTCCATGGCGACCGGCGCGTGCGCGCTGCCATGCTGGCCGGTCCACTGGCTAATCGCGTTGTCCAGGGTCTCTGGCGGCAGGGCGGTGAGGGTCTTGTGGAAGGTGGTGATCGCGGGCGGGGTGTAGCGCTGTTTGGAAGGGCTCCAGAACGCACCCACCGCCTCGAGCTGCTCCTGGGAGAGCAGGGCGGCGAACTGGGCGAACGCGTTCACCCCCCGGTATCCGGCAAGCCGGGCGGCGACGGCGATCACCAGAATGGTGTTGAGCGCATAGCGCTTGCCCCGGGCATGGCGGTACTCGGGCACCTCACCCAGACACTCGAACAGGCTGCGCAGCCGGGGCGCGGCCATCGGCTCGGTGTGCTGCTCGGCGTTCCAGTGTGCCGGCATCCCGGTACGGCTCAGCGCCTCGGGGGCGCCGTCTGTCAGTCCGAACACGAAGACCTCCTTGGGCTGACCGTGGTGGCGCCAGCGCGCTGCCCCTCCGGGCTCACGGGCAAAGCCCCGCGTCAGCCCCAGAGAGCGCCAGTTCGACGCGCGGTAGCAGGTGCCGGCAAATCGCGAGACGTCCACGAACGTCTCCGCCAGAAGAGCCGGATATCCGTGCACCGCCTGGATGTCCTCAGACAGCCGCCGCAGGCTCAGCCCCAGCACACGGGAGGCCAGGTTCGGCACTCGGCCAGGCGTCAGAATGACGAAGCGCGAGTTGTTGGCGATCAGATGCAGACGCCGGAACTGCTGCTCGGCCGACCACCCGATCCAGCGATCACGCGCGCCCAGCTTGAACGCGCCGGGCTGCCAGCCGATCAGTGCGAGCCAGGTCTCGCCATGCACCGCGACATGGCGCAGGCCCTTGCCGATGACGCCGTGGAACGCCAGGTAGTGGTGCTGCTCCACCAACCGGTCCCAGCGCCGGTGCTCCTGCGCGCCCCAGGTCGGACGCACCGTGACCGCGCGCAAATCAATGGACGAATCCGAGACCGGCAGCGTCGCCATGACCGGCACACTGCCACACCGAGAATGAAATGGCCAGCGCCGCGATCACCTCACCCTGATCACTGGGCGGACAAAAAACTAGTCCTGAAGGCCTGGTAGGCTAGGGGCCAAAACCGGTCGGCGATGGGGCGATGTCCCATGCTCTGTTGAAAAAGGCGAGGCAGGCATGGTTGGGCTTCGAGGCTAGGCGGCCTCTTTGATGGTTTCAATGGCGCTTTTCGCTTTTGCCTTTTTCACGTTATCCTCGAGGGCAGCTCTGAGGATGGGGAGTTGCCGGTAGGCCTTGAGGCGACGGAGGTCTTTTGGGCTTCCAGGAGGCCGGCGGCGGTCCATCGCAAGGCCATCTCGGCGTTGCGCCAGCGCTTGACATTGTGCTGCACCATCCTGACCGTTCCCAAGGCATTCTCGATGGCGTTGGTGCAGGCCAAGGAGCGCCTGAGCTTGGGCGGCAGGCCCAAGCGGATCACGGTGAGGATCTCATCCAGGCCCTCCAGGATGGAAGCCGAAACGCCGGGGGCCTCGGTCTCCAGGCGGCGCGCCAGGTTATTCATGAGGCGTTCGGCTTTCTCGGCATCGTCTTGGTCCCAGGCTTGCCTGAGCGCCTTCTTGACGCCGGCATGAAGGCTTTCGTCGAGGCGCTCGATGATGTTGCGGCCCTTGTGGACCTGGCAGCGCTGGAGGGCGGCCACCGGCCCGAAGGTCCGCTTGATCGCCTTGGAGAGCGCCTTGGCGCCGTCGACGATGAAGAGCCGGGGCACTTCCGGGTCGAGGCCGCGGGCGGTCAGGTTGTCGAGCAGCGCCTGCACCGTGGCGGCATTCTCCGTGGCACCTTCGGCCAGGCCTAGAACATGCTTCTCGCCCGCGCCGTCGATGCCAATAGCTGCCAGCAACACGTGATCGCCGACGTGCAGCCCGTCGATCTGGATGACCAGGAGATCGAGATCCGAAAGGTCGCTGGCCAGGAAGGCCTTCAGCTTCTTGCGCGTCATGGCCACGAAGCGCCGCGAGACCGCGGACTTCGAGGTCGCATCGCCCGCGCGTGCCGGCAAGTCGCCGCTGGCCTCGCCGGGCAGGCGCACGGCGCGCGCGTACTTGCGGGTCGAAACCGTAAGCAGCATGATGTTCATCGCCCAGGACTGCAAAAGCGCCGGGTCCGAGAGCAACTCCCAGCTCGGCAAGCTCATCTCCTTGCCCGCAAGATCGCGCACCCGCGGGCGCGTCAGCTTCACCTTGCCCCCGTGATAGGCAATCTCGCTCTGGGTTGTCCCCCAGCGATGGCCCTGCCGCTCGGCCGTGCGGGCGTGGCGCGCTCCGCAGAGCACCTCGCTATCCTCGTCCAGCATCTCGCCCAGGGTCTCCACCCCGGCCAACAGGCAAAAGCGATCCACGCTCATGCGCAGATCATCAAAAGCCTCCGGCAAGGCCGGCGGCAACAGCGGAAGCGGGATCTCCAACAGTTTCGAAAGGCGGCTGTTCCGTGTAGTCTTGGTCATGGCGTCGTTCTCCTTGATGGATTCAACACCCAGAGCCTAACGGTTCCAGGCGAATGACGCCTACCTCACTTTTTCAACATCAGCCGGGACATTGCCCGGCGATGTGCGGAACCAATTCATCCGGTTTCGGGGGGCCTGGGACGTCTCTTCGTCCAAGGGAGTAAAGACGTACACCTTCCCGCGCACGCCCTTACCCGAGATCGTTTCTGATTCTCCGCGACTGCCGTCGAATATATCGATGCCGTCTTCATCGACGCTGAGAACAACGATGGCGTTCCCCTTGTCGGGAACGAATAGGCACGGTGCCAATCTCGGGTCGAGTCGGCTGAGCGTGAGATCGAACGAGCGGCTGCCGAAATTCAGGTTGGCGAGGACGTTGCGCAGGTCGACAAGGTCGAGGCTGTCGGCGAAATGCGGTAGTGCCTCGGCAACGAACCTGGGATCTCCCCGCCATCCCAAGGCGCTGAGCAAGGGCATAAGGCAGGTAGCGAAGTCGGAACTCGCCTCGAAGGCCCCGATTCGACCAGTCTGAATCGCCCGGGCCAAACCGTCATAAGGGCGATCCGCTACCACTCCGGCCGCCTGTGTCATGACGCCCTCTGAGCTGCTGAAGCCATATCATCCAGGGCCCGATCGTCATGCCGAGGAACGAGGTGACCGTCACGGAGCTCGTATACGGTATCCGCAAGATTCAGAAGCGATGGCCGGTGGCTGACGATCACGATCGTGCATTGACCCTTGAGCTCTTCGAGTGCCTTTTTCAACGCCTCGTCACCAGGTCGGTCCAGCGACGTGTTGGCTTCGTCGAAGAGAATGAGTGGTGGCTGATTAACCAAGGCTCGGGCAATGGTGATGCGTTGTTTGATGCCACCGGGGAGGCCGTCCACGGAACCGTTCGCGACCATTGTTTCGTAACCCATCGGCAAACGCGTGATTCGTTCATCGAATCCCAGGGTACGCGCGGCACGCATCGCGGCTTCGTCAAATTCATCTCCGCGGAACATCGAAAGATTCTCGAGAATTGTCCCCTGGAAAAGCGCGCCCTGCTGAGGAAGGTATGCGATTTGCCTCTTCAGCGATGTCAGATCGAATTCCTTCAAATCATATCCGTCGATGGACACCTGCCCCTGAGTCGGCCGCAAGGCCCCCATGATGAGCCAGAGAATGGTTGACTTTCCTCTGCCGTTTTGACCGCAAATACTGATTGATTCGCCTGCTGCGATCGTGAGGTTTGCGCCCTCCAAGATCGCTGGTCCGTCCGACTCATAGCTGAAATGCACGTCCGAAAACGTGATCTCCCCCTTGATCTCGGGCATTGCGGGGAGACCGGCGGCCGATTCCGGAGGGAGAGCGAAAATGTCGTTGAACCGCCCCTGGGCAACACGAATGTTCTGGTATCGGCTCCAAACGCCGCTCGCCCGCAATAACGGCTGTAGCGATCTGCCCGCCAAAAGCGTGCTGGCAGCCAATCCGCCGATGCTTAGCGATCCATCGATGACAAGTACGGTGCCAAAAGCGACAACGCTGACCATTGTCAGTTGTGAAAACAGCGACCCCAACCCGTTCGTCATTGTGCTGTATCGGGTAACTTCGTACCCGGCGCGGGCGCAACTTTCCTGCAAGCGTTCATAGCGGCGAACCATCGGGGCTTCCATGGCCATCGCCTTGATTGTGTGCATGCCGCCGAGCACCTCGATAATGAAGTTGTACCGGCGGTCGTCGGCGACGGCTCTCTGCTCGAGCGCCCGGCGCATACGTCGTCCCACGTACCAAGAGGTCAGAGCAAACAGAATGAACAAAACAATTGGAACGTAAACCAGTTGTCCTCCCAAAAAACCGATCATGATGAGGAACAACATGGCGAATGGCAGATCAACAAAAATCAGGACGACTTGACTCGAATAGAAATCCCACAAGGCGTCGAGGCCGCGCAGACGATCTAGATGCACGCCTGCGGCCTCTTTTTCGTAACTCGCCATGTCGGCGCCCAGGAGGTTCGTCACTGCCGCGTTGCCCGCGTTGTGCTCGAAACAGGCGCCGGCCCAGCCGGTGATATACGAGCGGCCAAAACGAACGACGGCTTCAAATGCGAGCGATCAACCCACGCCAGCCACCAAGAGCATGAGCGTATGCCCGGCGTCGTTGGGAACGACTCGGTCGTAGACCTGCAACAAAACGATCGGTAGGGCGAGCGAGAACACGTTCATCGTGAGCGTGGCCATGACCACGTCGAAGCGGCTCCACGGAACTCGGGAAAATCCGGTTTCCTGTGCCAAGCGATGCCGCCTGGCTGGCGGCTTTTCGTCAAGGGTTTCGGATGATGAAATCACGGTCGCCCCGATTGTAATCTGACCATTGAATTGCTCGCGGGTCGGTGAACGTTCACCGCCGCGAAGGCATCTAGATACGGTCAAAGATAATGGAGAAATGATTTAGATAGCGTTAATCGAACGATAGGGTTAACGGCACCCTACCGGCCACGAGAGAACCCGTCCGGCGCGGCTCACCGCGCAGAATAGGGATGTCCGGACCGTGCTGCTGGCCGGCGTCAATTCACACGATAGGAAACGCGTTGTAGATACTTCAATATCAAAAGGTTAGCTGTGTTTAAGGATCTAAAATATCAGATAAATTTCTGGCGCTCCCTGCGACCGTCGGAGCCCGCTGTCGCCGTAAAATGAGTGTTCAATTCGAGAGGCGGCAGTTTGCCCAACCGCCTACCCAAATGGAGGGACGCTAGCTTGGCGGTACCCTGCTGCCGCGGCGGAGCAATAGGGCCAATGTCCTTGAAGGTACCTCATCGCCTGAAAGATAGCGGTAAACGGCAACGGATTCGATGACACGCTGGATGTAATTTCGGGTTTCATCGTACGGAATAAGTTCAACCCAGTCGATGGTATCGACGAATTCATCCCGGGGATCACCAATGTCGCGAACCCAACGTTTCACTCGGCCGGGATCAGCGTTATAGGCGGCAAGCGCGAGTACGTACGAACCCCCGAATTTATTGAGTAATTCTGAAATATACGCACGTCCGAGAGCGATGTTGTATTCAATGTCGGTCAAGAGGCGAGACTTGCTATAGTATTTCTTCAATCGGCTCGCGACTTCGTGCGCCATCGCCGGCATTAGTTGCATGAGTCCGTGCGCGCCAGAAAAACTAACCGCCTTTGGATCGAAACCGCTCTCCTGGCGGACGATCGAGGACAAGAGCGCCTGTTCCGGCGGTGATCCATCATCGATTTCGAGTAAGGGATAACCGTACTTGAGAAGATGGATGCCGGACCAGGAACTGCGGCGAGCTGATTTGACCGCCAGATTCTGGCGATTCGCCGACAACGCGGCAACGGCGCCAAGGCGTGTTGGCCCGGCGTACGGGCATCGGCGTTTAGTTGCTCGATGAAGGGGTCGATGAGATCCCTCTGACCGAGATCGGCAAGCACACGAACGGCTTGCATCAACTCGTTGTCGTTCATCGCTTTGATGTCTTGATCGGAAGGAATCGGCGGGCGCAAAAATCCCAGTGGCTTTCGCGGCGAATTTTCGGCCGCCGCGAGTTGGCCGTAGTAAGCCGTCGGAATTGCCGCCGCCTTCTCGTACCAATCACGCGCGAGATCGGGGTGTCCCCCCGCCGCGGCCGCGCGGGCGCACCAATATGCCCCACGAGCAACGCTGATCGGAAACCGTACACCACGGTGAAATTCGGTGAAATGCGTGTATGCAATTCCCGGATCGGTAAGGAATCGCAAGGCGATCCAGCCAGCAAGCCACTCTGCTTCCGCGCGATTTCTCGGATCCGTTTGGCGATGATCGCTAGCGATCCGATAGGCCATTGAAATCTGCCCCTCGATAAGCGCGTCGCGGACGAGTTTCCGTCCTTCCCGCCACCACGCGTTAGGCCGAGAAAGCTCGCTTGGAAGGGGATCGAGGAGTTCCCGGGCACGATCGTCGAACCCCTTGCGGCGACGCCAACGCATCCTTTCGTATATCAAACCGGGATGGTCCCTCAGTTCTTCGGGTACCCGGGCGATGGCGGGGTCCACGCCACCAATCCGAGCCATCAGCATCAAGCGTGCCCGCCCGAGTGCCCGGTGTTCGGGGTCTACAGGAGCCAACATGCGGTTGCCCGCTGACCGCTTTTCATCCCAAATCAGACGATCGAGCCGAGCAACATGATCCTCGGGCCGCAGGCGCTTGCGATGCTGGCGCCAAAACGCCTTTTCATCGTGCCGCGTAAAGTCGCCCTCGATCCACGCCTGGCGCAGCAACGCCTGACCCCGGGTGGCGTCTCCGGAACGCAGGTGGGCCTCGGCAAGTTTAAGCCGTCCGACCCCCGTCGTTGGCGGATACCGGCGCATCCAGGAGAACAGGCGCGCATCGGAAACGGAGGAATCGATCGCCTCCCCGGCGCGGCGAATCAGAACCTTGATCCCGGGCCAGTCCGGATTTGCCACGACAAAGTCGGCAACGGCTTCGAACGAAGGTTGTTTACGCGCCTTGCCGAGCGCCAGCCATGTGATTACCTTCGCCGGAAATCGGTAGCTCGCCTTGGAGGCGAGACGCTCGGCTTCAACAAAGCGGCCGGCCTTGGCGGCCGCGAAGGCGTCGTAATAAATTGCGCGGTCGTCCGGCGTGATTGATTCCGCCTTGGCAAGGACCGCGAACCCAAAAATAAATTGAACGGCTAACACAAACAGACGCGGTGACGGCAAGATCCAACCCAAATTCTTGGCGGGAGTCGCTGATCCGCCCGTGTGATCGAACAATTTCGACCGTACTCATTAAACCCGAGTTAACCATGCTCAACAAGCGAGCGTCGCTTGCGGCGGAAAGATAGCCAGACTATCTTCGCCCCCGCACGAGCCTCCGACGCGAGGAGACGAGACGATGTTCAGGGGATCGTTTGCCGCGTTGTTGACGCCGTTCCGCGACGGAGCGGTCGACGAGGCGGCTTTTCAGTCCTTTATCGATTGGCAGATAAGTGAAGGCACCCAGGGTGTCGTACCCTGCGGCACCACCGGCGAATCACCCACCTTGAGTCATGCGGAGCATCGGCGTGTTGTCGAACTGTGCATCGAGGTCGCCAGGGGCCGAGTTCCGGTTCTGGCCGGTACCGGCTCCAACGCCACGGACGAGGCCATCACTCTGACTCGACACGCCAAGGAATCGGGCGCCGATGGCGCCTTGATCGTGACTCCCTACTATAACAAGCCGACCCAGGAGGGTCTCTATCAACATTACAAGAAAATTCACGACGCCGTGGACATTCCCATAATAATTTACAATATTCCAGGCCGCAGCGTCGTCGACATGAGCGTCGAAACAATGACGAATTTGTCCAAGCTCCCCAATATCGTCGGGGTCAAGGAATCAACCGGTGAGGTATTGCGCCCTCTGCAAATCCGGCTCGCCGCCGGGTCCGATTTCATTCTCCTATCGGGCGAGGACGCGGCGGTCTTGAACCTCTTGGTCCACGGTGGTCATGGCTGTATTTCAGTGACCGCGAACATTGCTCCGGGGTCGTGCGCGGCCCTGCACGATGCTTGGGGCACGGGAAATTATGAGGAAGCCTTGGCGATTCACGAGCGTTTGATGCCGTTGCACACGGCGTTGTTTGCCGAGACCAGCCCGGCCCCGGCGAAATTCGCCGCCAGCCTGATGGGGCGACTCGGCCCCGATGTCCGACTTCCCCTTGTTGAGCCACGACCCGCGACGAAGAAACGCATCGCTGACGTCATGCGAGCCGTCGGCGTGCTGTCGTGACGCCATCACATGAATCGGCGAGAGCCAGTGCCGGGGCGCATCGCGGCGCAAAACCGTAAGGCACGGCACGATTACTTTATCGAAGAAACCTATCAGGCCGGGATCGTCCTAACCGGCACCGAGGTGAAATCTCTGCGCGCCGGCCGAGCAAACATTTCCGACGCCTACGCGAGCGAAAAAAATGGAGAAATCTATCTTTTAAACGCGCATATCGCTGAGTATGAAGGCGGCAACCGGCAGAACCATGAACCGCTGCGGGCGCGAAAACTGTTGTTGCGCAAACGGGAGATGGCGCGCCTGATCGGAGCCGTTCAGCGCCAGGGATACACTTTGGTTGCGTTATCGATTTATTTTAGCGACCGGGGCTTGGCCAAGATTAACCTCGGGGTCGCCCGCGGCAAGCGACAATACGACAAACGCGCGACCATCAAGGAACGCGACTGGAAACGTCAAAAAGAAAGATTGCTGCGATCGGATGCATGAACACGTGTCTTAAGCGTCCGCCGCGCCGCGAGACGCGTCCTCGACGACATGACATACGGCACCTATTGCTTGATCACCAGCGTTGCCCGCATTCTCTTACGCAATGAGTAGATCGGGGCTTCTGTCCCCCTTTTAGCCCAGCGGCAAGGACGGCGCGACGAGAGCTCGTCCTACCGGGCCGGGCGTTAGGAACCGTTTACCAGCCAGGATTTCATCGACGGTCAATACCTGCATTCTGGCGTACTTTACGCCCCGCACGTCGAGGTCTCCAACTCGTACCATGAAACTGCGAAAGTTGTCCTGCCTGCGGTCCCCAAGAGGCTCCAGGACGATCAAACCAGCCATAAGGGCATCGTCGCTTTCTAGAACGCCCGCCAGTTGCCGCACGACTCCGATTCCGACATTCTTGCCGCCCTTTACCTCAATAGCCATGCTCTGAAAGTCCTTATGATCCGGGTGGTCGAAATACAAGCGCCCGTCTATGCCGCCGTCGCCAGTCCGTTTCGTGGTAGCAAAGCCGTCAACCGTCTCAATGGCCCATTGTTGAAAGTCGAATGGATCGCGCTTCCACAGGTCTTGTGCGCCTTCGCGATTGTTTGGCACTCCCTTGATTTCGAAATCAATCCCGTCAACGAGTCCCAAGCGGTCTCTAAGCCGGATTGAGGCGACGCGTTTGATCGCGTGAATCGTTCTATCAATTCCGATCCACTTGCGGCCCAGTTTGTGCGCGGCCTCAAGCGTTGTGGCGCACCCGCAAAAGGGGTCGAACACCACGTCGCCTTTGTTCGAGCTGGCCTTGATGATGCGGTCAAGCAATGGGAGGGGTTTTTGCGTGGTGTATCCCAAGCGTTCTTTAGACGAAGGAGCAATAGGCTGGATCTGCCACCAATCCTCGGGGTGTTTACCTTTCTCGTGTAATGCCTGTTGTCCATAGTCACGCCCACCACGGACATTACCTATCTGATGTTTGAACCTCTCCTTTGTGGCCTGTGCGTACTGCATTCTCACATCATCTACGTTGAACACATATCTTTTACCATTCGAATATCTTAATATTGTGTCGTGTTTCTTTCCGAAATCCTTTTTTGGGTATCCCGCGCCCCTATAACACCAAACAATTTCGTTTCTGAAATTCCTGTGCCCAAAAATTCCGTCCATTATTATTTTGATGTAGTGGCTCGCGGTTGGATCGCAGTGCAGATAGATTGAGCCTGTAGGTTTTAAAATGCCGCGCATGGGAAGGAGTCTCTCAGTCATATAGAATAGATATGAGAGCAAGTTGGGCTGAACCTTGCGCAAGGCATTCATCCATAACCGCCAAAACTCTACCACCTTGTCATCAATGCCACTTTCCCGCATGAGAACCGGCATGGTGCGCAATGCTTCCTCGCGCTCATTGTTCAAGTCCTTCCACATATCATCGAATCCCTCAACCTGATCCGGTAGTGGGCGGCCTGTTTCATCCTTGTAAATGTTGTTGTAATCGCGGTTCGAGTTGAAGGGCGGATCGAGATAGATCAGGTCCACGCTTCCCAGCTTCATGCAGTCGCGCATGATCGCAAGGCAATCGCCATAGAAAAGGTGGTTCACGCGAAACATCCGCGAAGGAATGTGCCAAAAGCGTCTTCGTCTTTCCGGCGGTTGTATTTCCATGATGCCTCGGCGACGAAAAGCGGCGTCCAATGCGTACTATAATGATGGTGTGATCCGTACCATGCTCGTTTTAGCAGAGACCAAAAGCCCTCAATCGTGTTGGTGTGGGTGTCGCCTTCGGCGTAGGAAACACTGTGATTGATAACCGCATGGTTCATGCGCTTGGAACCGGCGTTGTAGCCCTTGTATTCGTCGGTAATCAGTAGCGATCCCAGCGGGTCAACAGTGTCCTTGAGAAACCGGACGATGCCCTTGCCGCTCAAATCGTCGGCAACGCGGGCGATGACATTTCCGCCACGCTCGACAGCGCCGATGACCGGAGTCTTGCGGGTCGCGCGGCCACGGGGTGCGCCTGGGCCGTCATCGTCGCGCCGATTGCCCTTGCGGGGCTTTCCGCCGACGTAGGTTTCGTCCGCTTCAATGATACCCTGAAGCATGATTGACCCTTGTTTCGACGCCATTTCGGAGCGGATGCGCTGTTGCATGTACCAAGCTGACTTTTGATTCAAGTCGAGGTCGCGCGCCAGTTGGTGGCTTGACAGGCTCTTTTTAGCGTTCACCATCAAGGCGATGCCGAGGAACCACTTTTGAAGGGGGATTTTGGTTTGTTCGAAAATCGTGCCGGAGAGTGCGTTGAAGCTGGACCCGCAATCATGGCAGTTCCAGCGTCCTATGCGATGGCGCTCTTGCTTGCGGGCCACGTGCGATCCGCCACACAGCGGGCAATGAGCGTTGCCATGCCAGCGCACATCCTCAAGATGTTCGATGCACAACTCATGTGTCGGGTATCTGGTGAACATTCCGAAAAGGTTCATGATCTTGCCTCCATGAACCGATCATACCATCAGGAATCCCCGTGTCAAGCCCCGATCTACTTATTACGTTCTCTTATGAAGGCCGCAACCGAGATTGTAAATTCCCGGAGTCAAATCCTCGTCCACGGTTATGATGTAGTTGGTTTTCGGATAAATGAGTTGATCATGTACGTAGTGCTTCAGGCAATGTCCCGGCTGATGTTGAAAAAGTGAGGTAGGCGTCATTCGCCTGGAACCGTTAGGCTCTGGGTGTTGAATCCATCAAGGAGAACGACGCCATGACCAAGACTACACGGAACAGCCGCCTTTCGAAACTGTTGGAGATCCCGCTTCCGCTGTTGCCGCCGGCCTTGCCGGAGGCTTTTGATGATCTGCGCATGAGCGTGGATCGCTTTTGCCTGTTGGCCGGGGTGGAGACCCTGGGCGAGATGCTGGACGAGGATAGCGAGGTGCTCTGCGGAGCGCGCCACGCCCGCACGGCCGAGCGGCAGGGCCATCGCTGGGGGACAACCCAGAGCGAGATTGCCTATCACGGGGGCAAGGTGAAGCTGACGCGCCCGCGGGTGCGCGATCTTGCGGGCAAGGAGATGAGCTTGCCGAGCTGGGAGTTGCTCTCGGACCCGGCGCTTTTGCAGTCCTGGGCGATGAACATCATGCTGCTTACGGTTTCGACCCGCAAGTACGCGCGCGCCGTGCGCCTGCCCGGCGAGGCCAGCGGCGACTTGCCGGCACGCGCGGGCGATGCGACCTCGAAGTCCGCGGTCTCGCGGCGCTTCGTGGCCATGACGCGCAAGAAGCTGAAGGCCTTCCTGGCCAGCGACCTTTCGGATCTCGATCTCCTGGTCATCCAGATCGACGGGCTGCACGTCGGCGATCACGTGTTGCTGGCAGCTATTGGCATCGACGGCGCGGGCGAGAAGCATGTTCTAGGCCTGGCCGAAGGTGCCACGGAGAATGCCGCCACGGTGCAGGCGCTGCTCGACAACCTGACCGCCCGCGGCCTCGACCCGGAAGTGCCCCGGCTCTTCATCGTCGACGGCGCCAAGGCGCTCTCCAAGGCGATCAAGCGGACCTTCGGGCCGGTGGCCGCCCTCCAGCGCTGCCAGGTCCACAAGGGCCGCAACATCATCGAGCGCCTCGACGAAAGCCTTCATGCCGGCGTCAAGAAGGCGCTCAGGCAAGCCTGGGACCAAGACGATGCCGAGAAAGCCGAACGCCTCATGAAGAACCTGGCGCGCCGCCTGGAGACCGAGGCCCCCGGCGTTTCGGCTTCCATCCTGGAGGGCCTGGATGAGATCCTCACCGTGATCCGCTTGGGCCTGCCGCCCAAGCTCAGGCGCTCCTTGGCCTGCACCAACGCCATCGAGAATGCCTTGGGAACGGTCAGGATGGTGCAGCACAATGTCAAGCGCTGGCGCAACGCCGAGATGGCCTTGCGATGGACCGCCGCCGGCCTCCTGGAAGCCCAAAAGACCTCCGTCGCCTCAAGGCCTACCGGCAACTCCCCATCCTCAGAGCTGCCCTCGAGGATCACGTGAAAAAGGCAAAAGCGAAAAGCGCCATTGAAACCATCAAAGAGGCCGCCTAGCCTCGAAGCCCAACCATGCCTGCCTCGCCTTTTTCAACAGAGCATGGGACATCGCCGTGCTTCTCCGAAGCGATGAACGTGACCGACGAGGTGGATGGAATGCATCGTTCTCCCGTAATTTCTGAACAGAACCCGATCCCCGCGATTCAGTTCGACTTTGCGCGGCGTGAAATTGTCGCCGGTGACGTCGACAACGATCGTTCTGGCCCATGCATCCGGGGCGAACACCACAAACACGATTATAAACAAGGCCAAAGATAGAATCGTGTGTTGTGTGAATTTCGTCATCCCTCGCGCCCCCACGTTCGAGTTGTTACACACGTATCACGTTTGATCATTTTCCGCCATCGGGAAGAGGGGTAATACCAACCGCCCCAGAGTTTGACTCGCGCAAAGGTTTACACGCTAGGTTTTGTATGATTCAAGGTTGTTGGCAACAAGGGAGTGTGTTCAATGCCAACGATTCCTTTGCGAAACGACTTTGATGCTGAAAGAGTCCGTGTTCTTGCGGCACGGAGCGATGATGGGAACCAGGCGCGACGGCTTTTGTCGATGGCGGCCATCTACGATGGGATGGATCGAGCGTGCGCGGCGGGTATTGGCGGCATGGATCGGCAGACGTTGCGGGACTGGGTTCACCGGTTCAACGCGGGAGGTCCGGCCGGTCTGATCGACCGCAAGCCGAACGGGGCGTTGCGTCGGTTGACGCCGTCGCAAATGGCGGCGCTTTCGCGGGCTATCGGGGCCGGTCCCGATCCCGAACGGGATGGGGTCGTGCGCTGGCGCTGCATCGATCTCAAGCAACTGATCCGAACGCGCTTCGGCGTGGACTATCACGAGCGGAGCGTCGGCAAGCTGCTGGCCGCGCTCGGGTTCTCGCATATTTCCGCGCGCCCGCGCCACGTCGGCCAGGATGCGGGGGCACAGGAGGAATTTAAAAAAAAGTTTTCCCGAACACTTGGCGAAAATCGTAGCGGCACAGCCACCGGACACGCCCATCGAGGTTTGGTTTCAAGATGAAATGCGCGTCGGCCAGAAGAACAGCCTGGTGCGCCAGTGGGCCCCAAAGGGATCGCGCCCGCGCCAGGTCAAGGACCTACGGACCTCTTCGGCGTATCTCTTCGGCGCCATCTGCCCCGAGCGCGGTGAGGGCGCGGCGCTGGTCATGCCGCGCGCCAATACTGAAGCCATGGACCTGCATCTCGAGGAAATCAGCCGGGCCGTTGCCCCAAACGCACATGCCGTCGTGCTGCTCGACCAAGCCGCATGGCACACCACTGCCAAACTCGGCATCCCGGAGAACATCTCCCTCGTGCCTTTGCCACCCAAGTCCCCGGAGCTCAATCCCGCCGAAAATGTCTGGCAATACCTCCGCCAGAACTGGCTCTCCAATCGTGTCTTCGACTCCTATGAAGCCATCGTCGAGGCCTCTTGCCAAGCCTGGAACAACCTGACCGACCAACCTTGGAAGATCATGTCCATCGGCCTCAGAGCGTGGGATCGCACAAGTCAATGTTAAGGGCGGTTGGTATAAGTTTGTGCCTTGTGTATATGAGGGCGCTAAGTGAAGTATATGAAGTCGTTTCCTGCTCTCCAGTCGTTTTTCGCGTTCTATACAATCCCAATGTATCGAGGTGACGGATCTTTACACATACGTCCGCGGGCGTCGGCGCCTTCCACCCAGTTTCGTCCGCTTCAATTTACCGGAACACCGGATCAAGCCAGGCGTTCGCGTATGGCGGCGAATACAGCCGCGAACATTTCCTCGGTCAATCGTCCCGTGTTCGTATTGTAACGCGAGCAGTGGTAGCAGTCGGCGAGAGTTAGCCCGTTCTCCAGGTCGTGGAACACGCCGTGACGGAAGCGCGTTTCTCCGGGCCGGGCCTTGAATAGGCGCACGAGCGTGTCGTGGGCAATTCGGCCCAGTGCGAGAACAATCTTCAGACGGGCGAGGGCCGATATCTCCACGGCGAGAAATTGGCGGCAGCTGTTCACTTCCGTCGATGTGGGCTTGTTCTTGGGCGGCACGCAGCGCACGGCGTTGGTGACGCGGCAATCGCGTAGGCGGAGGCCGTCGTCGCGCCGCGCGGCGTAGGTCCCGGCGGCGAACCCGAAACGTTGCAAAGTCGGATAAAGCAGGTCACCGGCAAAATCGCCGCTGAACGGACGCCCCGTTCGGTTTGCGCCGCGCAATCCCGGCGCCAGCCCCACGATCAGCAAACGCCCCGTTTCGGGCCCGAATGCGTTGACCGGAGCATTGTGCCAGCGGGGGTTTTGGGTTCGCGTTTCTTCTCGAAAGCGAACGAGTCGGGGACAAACGGAACAATCGGGAGGGGGTTCGAGAGCAGCCATCCCCGGTCAGCACCGCGACCGAGGCCCTATTCGGGCTCGTCCAGAAAGGAAGCCTCGTCTCTGTGGCTGACCTCGCGCGAAATCGTCGGCGCGACATCCTGCAACTCGATGAAATTGTCGGCTTGTCGACGCAATTCGTCGGCGACCATTGGGGGTTGCGAACGCACCGTGCTCACGATCGAAACACGCAGGCCCTTACGTTGCACCGCCTCGACCAATCGGCGGAAATCGCCGTCGCCCGAAAACAAAACGATATGATCGAGATGGGGGGCCATTTCCATAACGTCGATGGCCAACTCGATGTCCATGTTCCCCTTGATCTTTCGCCTGCCGGCGGCATCCATGAATTCCTTTGTTGGTTTGGTGACCATGGTGTAACCGTTGTAATCCAGCCAGTCCACAAGTGGCCGGATCGGCGAATATTCTTGGTCCTCCACCAAGGCCGTATAGTAGAAAGCTCGGATTAGACGGCCTTTTTTCGCGAATTCTTCAAGCAGACGTTTGTAATCGATATCGAAACCCAAGGCTCGCGCGGCCGCATAAAGATTTGCACCATCGATAAAGAGCCCTAGACGCTCTTGGGGATAGAATGTCATTGTTATAAATCCTAAAAATTTCAGCGTACGCAGAGGACGCAAACAAGATTTTATCCTGGTATGAGTAAACCGCGTTTCCGAATTACCCGTAAAAGGATCCGCTAGTCCTTAATTTAGGGATTTTCGCTGAAGGGGGCAAGACCGGTTTCAATGAAAACTGACAAATCTCAGAATGACCTTGTAATAATTGGATTGGGTGCCAATCTGCCAACCTCGACATCGACACCGCTTGGTACCTTGGAGGCCGCGTTGGATGAGCTGACTCGGCAGGGAATTCAGGTCATCCGCCGTTCGTCCTGGTATCGGAGCGCACCCGTGCCTCTGTCGTCCCAGCCATGGTTTATCAACGGTGTCGCCGCCCTAGAAACGTCACTCGACCCGGGTGCGCTCTTGCGCTTCCTGGCGGGGATCGAAAACAAGTTCGAAAGGCGGCGCGGAAATCCCCATGCGGCGCGCACGCTCGACCTGGATTTGATCGACTTTCGCGGCATCGTCCGAGCGGCCGACCCGCCGCCGGAATTGCCACATCCTCGGGCCCACGAGCGGGCGTTCGTTTTACTGCCGCTGCGTGAAGTAGCGCCGAAGTGGTGTCACCCGCTCTTGGGTTGTCCGGTCGCGGAATTAATCGATGGGCTTCCGGTCGACCAGGAGATCGAACGGATTCGTTGAGAATTTCGCGGAACGGCTACTGAACGTCTGTTCGAAAAATCGCGGCACCGGCCCTCTCCCCCTCCCGGCCACCCATGTCAGCAACCTCTCGTGGGTGGCCGGGAGGGACTCCCCACCATTGAGCAAGGGCGAAATGAGAGGTGGTCACGCTGCCGGAGTGAGGCGGCGTTGGGCTTTTTTTTGAGCATGGGATGGATCGAAGAGGGTTTGATTTCTGAGCATGGCGCAGGCGACGGCAAGCAGTCTATCGGCGACGGTTCTCAGCGCTCTGGCGTGGCCGTGTCCCCGGGCCCTAAGGGCGGCATAGCGTTGGCGGCTGATGGGATCGTGTTGGATGGCGACGCGGGCCCAGTGGTAAAGGGCGGTTCGCAGCCGAACGTGGCAGGCCTGACGCATGATGACGAGACAGCGTTTGCCGCTCCGGCGGGTAACGGGGGCGGCGCCGGACAAGGTGCGCAGGGCCTGGTAATTTCTTTCCCGCAGGGGCGTCGAGGCTTCTGCGAGCAGCGTGGCGAGGACGGTCCTCCCGATTCCGGGCATGGAAAGCAGGATGTCCACGTCGCGCTGCTCGGATTTCTGCCCCGAGGCGCTGTCCTGTTGATCGGCGATGTGTCGGCAGAGGCCGTCGATGCGGCTTCGGGCCTGCTTGACCTGGCGGTTGACCAGGCGCAAACGCTCGGCCAGGGAACCGATATGAGCGCAAGCGGCGGCGATAGTTCCCGGCGCGACGGTGAGCGGCTTTTGGCGCAAGAGGCGCAACACTTCAGGCGCGTCGATTTTGCGGATGCGGTGGGTTTTCAGCAGCTTGGCAACGGTATTGGTTCGGATGCGCCGCGCCTTCTCGGGAGTGGGCGCCTTCTTCCACAGGGCGAGAAACCACTCGCTGGCGACATCGTCGCTGACCTCCAAGGCCTGGGGATAATAGCGTCTCAACTGTTCGCGCAGGTGGTTGGCGAGGCGCACGCGCTCCTGGCCGAGGTCCTCGGCCCAGGCGCGAATATTCGCGCAGTTCGATGATGGCGGGAGCATCGGCCTTCAAGCGACGAAAGCAATGGCCGTCGGTGCGCAAGGAATCGCCGAGGACATGGGCGTCGCGGCGGTCGTCCTTGGCGCCGGCGACGGTGAAACGATCGCGAAAGCGGTCGAGCTGCTTGGGGTTGATACTGTGAATGGCGAAACCCCGCTCCAGCAAGGTATCGACGACCGCCCCATGCGGGACCTCGATGGAGACGGCAATCCTCTCCGGCACACTGCCACTCTTTTTCGTCAGCCACGCGCACAACTCGGCCAGCCCTTCCCCGCTGTGGGCGAACGACCTTTCAACGACGATGACGCCGTTACCATCAAGAAGGCAAACCTGGTGCCTCTCGGTCGCCCAGTCAATGCCAGCAAACCAATCAAAGTTCATCGCCTTTCTCCTCTCTTGCCTCGGACCGCCGCGACGCCGAACATTCCCTGTACTGGCGCTCGCAGGCGCAACTCCCCACCGGCTGTCCGCCGCGGCCGTCCCTCCGGGGCACGCGTCCCCCCCCAGGCGCTCGAAACACAGGGAGCAATGGGTCGCTCCCAGAAGGCTCGTCCGATCCGAAAAAATGACCCGATCAGATCTTCAGCTGACCGCATTTTGTGGATAACGCTCCGCGTTACCCACAAAACAACAACCACATCAACTTTCTATGTTCGAGTGGTCAACTTAAATGGTACAGGGGAGCGGGCCAGACGCAAAAAATGCGTGGACGCGCATTTTCGATAAAGTCACTGAACGTCGTAAAATGCTCACTTTCCTTGCTTTAAATTGCGCGTCGCGATACTTAGGTATGTTCTTATCCCCGCGCTGTTAGGAGATTCCGTTCATGGCTCGCGTCACTGTCGAAGACTGCGTCACCAAGGTTCCCAATCGCTTCGAGTTGGTTCTGTTGTCGAGCCAACGCGCGCGAGATCTTGCGGCGGGCGCCACGGCGACGGTCGAAAAGGAAAATGACAAGAATCCGGTTATGGCCCTGCGCGAGATCGCCGAGAGGACCGTCAGTACCGACGAACTTCGCCGGGCCCTGGTTTACGGCCTCCAGAAACACGTCGAGATCGACGAGCCCGATGAAGACAATATGGCACTCTTGGCCCCAGGAGACTCTGTGTGGGGCGGGACAAGCAAAAAAACCGATAGCGCTAGCGCCGCGAATTCGCAGGAGGAAGGGACGGCGGAAGGGGCGGAAGAGCCTGAAAAGGCCGAAGGGATGGCCGAAGGGGCCGGAGACGACGAAATACAACAGGCCCAAGATGATGAGCAAGACGAATCTAGTGATGAAAACGCCTGGGCGGTCGACAAAGCACCCAGCGACGAGGACATTCGAAATCTTGGCGAAGATTTGATAGAGGATCCCGCGGATTTACCTGGTGATGAAGAGTAGTCATGATTCAAAAGCACGGCGCCGCGGCGTTGCGGGCTAGGTGTTCCTTCCTCGGTGACCGCGGGGCGAATCCCGGGATGCGCACGTGATGCGTCAGTTCGAACTTGTGGAAAGAGTACGGTCAAACGACCCGAGAGCGGACGAGGGTGCTTTAAACCGGGCCTATGTCTTTGCCATGAAGGCGCACGGCTCGCAGTTGCGCGCTTCCGGTGATCCGTATTTTTCGCATCCCGTGGAAGTTGCCGGCATTCTCGCCGATATGCGGCTCGACTGCGCGACGATCATCACCGCCTTGCTGCACGATACCGTGGAGGACACGGGCGTAACCCTGGGCGAGATCGAGGAGAGCTTCGGCCACACGGTCGCGCGCTTGGTTGACGGCGTCACGAAGTTGACGCGGCTCGAAAACCAATCCGAGCAAAGCAAGCAGGCCGAAAATTTTCGCAAACTCCTGCTTGCGATGTCGGACGACATTCGGGTCTTGCTGGTGAAGCTGGCCGATCGGCTCCACAACATGCAAACACTTCGCTTCGTGGAAAACTCGGATAAGCGCAAAAGGATCGCCCGCGAGACGATGGAAATCTTCGCGCCCTTGGCCGAGCGAATCGGCATGCAGGCGATGAAGGGCGAACTCGAGGGATTGTCTTTCGCGGAACTCAACCCCGATGCCCACGCCTCGGTGCTGGCCAGGCTCGAATTTCTCCGCCGGAACGCCGGCGACCTGGTGTCCCGAATCATCACTGAATTGCGCCAGACGTTGAACAACGGCGGCATCGATGCTTCGGTTTCGGGTCGGGAAAAGCAGCCTCTTTCGATCTGGCGAAAGATGGAACAAAAAAACGTTGGTTTCGAGCAACTTTCCGACATCGTCGCGTTTCGCGTCGTGGTTGATTCCATCGCCACTTGTTACCAAACCTTGGGCGTTGTTCATGGCGCCTACAGAATGGTGCCCGAGCGATTCAAGGACTACCTTTCAAATCCCAAGCGCAACGGTTATCGATCGCTGCACACGACTGTCATCGGCCCGGAAAGACAACGGATCGAAGTTCAGATCCGGACGGCCGAACAGCACGAATTCGCTGAATTCGGTGTTGCCGCGCACTGGCAATACAAAAACGGCGATTCGGGGGTGGGCGAGGCGCGCGATGGTCGGCAGTATCGCTGGATTCGTGAATTGCTTGAAATCCTCGATCATGGGTCCGATCCCGAAGAATTCCTCGAGCACACGAAGCTCGAGATGTTTCAGGACCAAGTCTTCTGCTTTACGCCCAACGGGGATTTGATCGCCTTACCCCGCGGAGCGACGCCGGTCGATTTCGCCTATGCGGTCCACTCGGAAATCGGCGACACTTGCGTCGGCGCCAATATCAACGGTCGCCTGAAGCCATTGCGGACCCAACTTGCCAACGGCGATCAAGTCGAGATCATGTGTTCACAGGGACGGACGCCGTCGCCGACGTGGGAACGTTTCGTTGTAACCGGAAAGGCGCGCAGCAGTATTCGTCGATTCGTGCGCCAACAACAACGTTGCCAATACGTCGATCTGGGACGAGCGATCCTGCAGAAATCTTTCCGGCAAGAAGGGCCCGGACTGACGGGCACGCATCTCGAACCCGTTCTGACAAAACTGAAGCAAAAATCCATCGACAACCTGTACGCCGCGGTCGGCAAGGGGGATCTCACGGCCGAGCAAGTTATCGAGGCTGTCCACCCCGTACGCAAACTCAAGGCCGTCAAGGCCGTCAAGGCCGTCAAGGCCGTCAAGGCCGTATTCGCCGGACGGCCGCGCGCGAAGCGAGGCAAGTCCGCCAAGGCGGACGAATTCGCTATCCCGATCCACGGTTTGATTCCGGGGATGGCGGTACATTACGCCCATTGTTGCCATCCCCTGCCGGGTGACAACATTGTCGGCATCGTCACCACGGGGAAAGGCGTGACTATTCACACCAACGACTGCGACACCCTCGATACTTTTGTCGACACACCGGAGCGCTGGCTCGACGTCGCCTGGGAAGTTGATCCGGAAAATCCGCTTCGGCATGTGGGGAGAGTCAACATAGTGGTCACGAACAAACCGGGGAGCTTGGGGAGCCTTTCGATGATTATCGCCAAGAACATGGGTAATATCAGCAATTTGAAGATTACCAACCGATCGGCGGATTTTTTCGAGATGCACGTCGATATCGAAGTCGAGCACGTCAAGCATCTCACCAGCATCATCGCGGCTCTTCGCGCCTCACCGGACCTAAGTTCGGTCGAACGGGCGCATGGCTGAGCCCAGGAAGACGATGTCCGTCCGCGCCAAGGCGTCCCAGGCAATTTTTGGTCGTGTTTGATCGCCGAACAAAGTCTACCTTTCTCCGCCGAGTTAGCGACTGGATATGGCCCCGGTGTGGCTTTCGCCGGGCGTGGCAATATCTTTTTTACCGCATTAGACGTATTCCCGGCACCCCGCATGATATCGCCGCCGGGTTTGCCTGCGGCGCGGCCATGTCGTTTACGCCGTTCATCGGATTTCATTTCGTGCTTTCCGCGCTATTGGCTTGGATTCTACGGGCGAACATCTTGGCCTCCGCCTTTGGTACGGCCGTGGGTAATCCTTGGACGTTTCCTTTTATCTGGTTTGGTGTCTATGAGTTGGGAACGATGATGGTCGGGACGGACGTGGTGGAAACTCTCCCCGACGGTTTGTCGATATCGTATATTTTCCAGCACCCGTGGAGCGTACTGCTGCCGATGACCGTTGGCAGCGTCCCCGCTTTTGTCGTCGTTTGGATTATCTTTTATTGGCCGTTTCGGGGTGCGCTCACCAATTATCAATTGAGGCGCTGGAAGCGGCACCGGGCGCGCCGCGATGCGGCGGCGCGGGAGGCGCTTGCGGGACTTGGTCCCAAGGGAGGTAGCGACGCATGACGGATAGGTTGCGACTCGGCGTCAATATCGACCATGTGGCGACGATCAGGAATGCCCGGGGCGGCGTGCATCCAGATCCGGTGCGTGCGGCCCGGCTCGCGGCTCGGGCGGGGGCGGACGGCGTCACCGCGCACCTGCGCGAGGATCGGCGCCACATATCCGACGATGACATCACCCGTTTGATCCGTGACATTCCGTTGCCGCTCAATCTTGAGATGGCGGCGACAAAAGAAATGCTCGGCGTTGCCTTGCGTCACAGACCACCCGCCGCGTGCATCGTTCCGGAGAAACGTAAAGAGCTCACGACGGAAGGCGGCCTTGACGTGGTCGCGAAACGCGAGCGGCTGAGGCCTTACGTTGCGGCGCTCACCGCCGTTGAGTGCCGCGTATCGCTCTTTGTCGATCCCAATTTCGAGCAACTTGGGGCCGCCCGCGATGTCGGGGCGCCGGTCGTGGAACTGCATACGGGCAGCTATTGCGACACCACGTCGGCGAGCGAGTGCGCGAGGGAACTTACGCGCCTCAAGGACGCCGCCGCGGAAGCGGAGCGTCTTGGATTGGAATGCCATGCGGGACACGGCCTCAGCTTCGAATCAGTGGCGCCGGTGGCCGCGATCACCACGATCACGGAGCTCAACATCGGCCATTTTCTCGTTGGAGAAGCTATTTTCGGGGGTCTCGAATCGAGCATCAAACGGATGCGCGCCTTTATGGACAAGGCCCGAGCGGAGGCGCTGGGCGCCTGTAGCGCCTGAGCCATCGCGCCGATGATCATTGGTCTTGGCAGCGATTTGATCGACATTCGGCGGATAGAGCGCACCCTGAATCGTTTCGGATCCCGCTTTTTGGATCGCATCTTCACCGAGGTCGAAAAAAGCCGCTCGGAATCCCGGGCCAATCGGTCGGCGAGCTATGCCCGCCGTTTTGCCGCCAAGGAGGCGTGCGCAAAAGCGCTTGGCACGGGCTTTCGTAATGGTGTCTATTGGCGCGATCTTGGCGTCGTAAATCTTTCCTCCGGCAAGCCAACCGTGGCACTGACCGGGGGCGCCGCCCGTCGGCTCGGCGAAATCACACCGGCGGGCATGTCGGCGCAAATTGAGCTTACCATTAGCGACGAGCCGCCCATTGCCCAGGCCGTCGTCGTAATTTCGGCCGTGCCGGCCGCGCGGGAATAGGGGTGGCACGCACGCCGAGACGGATCCGATGGTGACGGAACGTAAGTGCAAAAGCGATTTAATAGGGTGACGCATTGATGTCGGACGAGAAATCATCACGTCAAACGTTCTCAAAGAATTTTCTTTCGCAATACAAACTTGAGGGAGCGTGGGAAACCGCAAAGACAATCGTTTACGCCGTGCTGATCGCCCTAGCGGTTCGGTCGGTCGCGTTTGAACCGTTCAATATTCCTTCAGGTTCGATGAAACCAACTCTTCTTATAGGCGATTATCTATTCGTTTCGAAGTACACGTACGGCTACAGTCGCTTCTCGCTGCCCTTTAGTCTGCCGCTGTTTTCGGGACGTATCTTCCGGTCCGCTCCCGAGCGCGGTGACGTTGCCGTGTTTCGGTTACCGTCGGACACAGATGTCGATTACATCAAACGCATCGTCGGCTTGCCGGGCGATCGCATTCAGGTTCGGCGGGGAATTCTTTACATCAACGACGAACCGGTTCAGCGGAAACGGGTGGAGGATTTCGTTGTGAGCAATCCATTCGGAAAAATTCGTCGAGTCCGGCAGTTCCGGGAAACCTTGCCGAATGGTGTCAGCTACCACGTGCTCGACGAGACCAGGGACGGTGATCTCGACAATACGGGGACCTACACGGTTCCGAAGGGGCATTTCTTCGCCATGGGAGACAATCGCGACAACTCGGCCGACAGCCGGGCGCACGTCGGATTTATTCCCGAGGAAAATCTTGTCGGTCGAGCGGAGATTATTTTTTTCTCGACCGACGGCCGCGCGCGCTTTTGGGAGTTTTGGAACTGGCCCGTGGCGACCCGTTATTCCCGGATTATCGATCTCATCACGTGAAACAAGAGAGAATCTTCGTCGAAGCCGCAACCGTAATCGGCCATGAATTTGTTCGGCCCGCATTACTGGTCCAGGCCCTCACGCACCGAAGTTTTTCCTGCGGGCGAGGAATCGGTTATGAGCGGCTCGAATTTCTCGGCGACCGCGTGTTGGCCCTGGTTACCGCGGACATGCTCATGGCCGCGTTTCCCGCGGAAGACGAAGGCAAACTGTCGAAGAGATTCGTCGCCCTAGTCTGCGGTCAGACCCTCGCGACCATTGCCCGCGAGCTTGACCTCGGCCGATTTCTCCGCCTGGCGCGGAACGAGGAGGAAGGGGGAGGGCGTTCCAATCCGGCCATATTGGCCGATGCGCTGGAAGCCGTTATCGGTTGTCTCTACTTGGACGCCGGACTGCCGGCGGCGCGGGAATTCATAGAAACGCATTGGCGAGCGCGGATGGCGGCGGCCACGACCCCTCCCGAGGACGTGAAGACTTGGCTTCAGGAATGGGTACAAGCGGCTGGAAAACCGTTGCCGCGTTATGAAACCGTCGGGGTCGATGGTCCGGGGCACAGCCCCATCTTTTCGGTCGTGCTGACGATCGAGGGCTTGGCGCCGGTCAAAGCTTCGGGACCGTCGAAACGAGCGGCGGAAAAGGCGGCGGCGACGGCAATGATCGATGCCGTCGGCAGGGATACGCGGACGCCGCGGTGAAGAACTCCGAACGATTTGGGTTTGTCGCCATCATCGGTCCGCCCAACGCCGGAAAATCGACCCTACTCAACAATCTTGTCGGCACCAAACTCGCGATCGTCACGCCCAAGGCGCAAACGACCCGTTTTCGAGTACTTGGCATCTGCATTAGCGGCGCCAGCCAACTGGCGTTCGTCGATACGCCCGGCATTTTCGAACCCAGACGCCGATTCGACCGCGCCATGGTCAAGGCCGCTTGGAGCGGCGCGTATGACGCCGACATCGTCGTCGTGGTCGTCGACGCCGCGCGCGGCCACGGCGACGAATCGCGCCTCATTCTTGAAGGTTTGCGAAAGTTTCCCCGTAAGGCATTCCTGGCACTCAACAAGATCGACCGAATTGACCGCGCCCGATTGTTGCCGTTGGCGGCCGAGATCGGTGAGGGGGGCGATTTCGCCGAAACATTCATGATTTCAGCCACCACGGGCGACGGCGTCGAGGACCTCAAACAGGCGCTCGCCGGAGCCTTGCCGGAGGGTCCCTGGATGTATCCGGCGGACCAGCTCTCCAATATTCCGATGCGCCTTTGGGCCGCCGAGATCACGCGGGAACGGTTGTTCATCTCTTTGCAACAGGAACTTCCCTACGCCCTCACCGTCGAAACCGAACAGTGGGACGATCGCTCCGACGGCAGTACCCGCATCGACCAATCCATACACGTTGCGCGCGAATCCCATAAACCCATCGTCATCGGGCAGGGGGGCCGACAGATCAAGGCCGTGGGCCAAAAGGCCCGAGAGGAACTCAGCGCCATTCTGGGTCATCCCGTTCACCTATTTCTTCGTGTTAAGGTTAGCCCGAAATGGGACGACGATCCGGCCCGCTACCGGAGCCTGGGATTGCCGTTCCCAGGACCAAGGAAATAAGGTTAATTTAACGTTAAAACGATTGGTGCCGAGTGCATTTGACTGGCAGGGGATCGATTGGAATTCTTCGGCGGATCTGTCGTCCCAGAGCTCATTCCACCCCTTGGCAAACCCGATAAGCTCGATCTTTGGACATGAAATTAAAATTTAAGAACAATCTGTTAGATGACTATTTTATACACTTACCTCAACAAATTTTGCGGACGCACCGCAGCTTTCGTGCTGGCGCGTCCGGTATTCATCCTGCCAAGGGAATATCAGCTCAGTGAACCGTGAACCGTGCTCGGTAGAGGCTGCCAGCTTTCACCGCTGGCAACCATGCAGGTGGGACCCTCGGGGCTGGTAATCAGGATGGTCCAGCTGCCCGACGGCGAGGTCAGCAGCTCGATCACGGCTCCAGTGGAGGTGATCCCCATCGAGACGGGCTGCTCGGCATGTGTTCTTCCGAGCATACCAAGGAATTTGTCACGTTCGCCGCATACGATTTGAGCGTTGGTCGGACCGGAATTTAGCGCGACAAACGCGAAACCGAGCAGAATTAAGATCCAACGCTTCATCGTCTTCTCCTTTCTGAATATCACCCGCTGTCTAGATACGGGTGGTCTTGGAATATTGGTGTACAAAAAATCGGTTTGTTCATGGTGTTATTCATATCAAACATGGTTAAAATTTGAAGTGACGCACATCACACGGAGTATAATTTCTTTCTAGGTGAGTACGAAAAAAGGGTAATGTCCCGGCTGATGTTGAAAAAGTGAGGTAGGCGTCATTCGCCTGGAACCGTTAGGCTCTGGGTGTTGAATCCATCAAGGAGAACGACGCCATGACCAAGACTACACGGAACAGCCGCCTTTCGAAACTGTTGGGGATCCCGCTTCCGCTGTTGCCGCCGGCCTTGCCGGAGGCTTTTGATGATCTGCGCATGAGCGTGGATCGCTTTTGCCTGTTGGCCGGGGTGGAGACCCTGGGCGAGATGCTGGACGAGGATAGCGAGGTGCTCTGCGGAGCGCGCCACGCCCGCACGGCCGAGCGGCAGGGCCATCGCTGGGGGACAACCCAGAGCGAGATTGCCTATCACGGGGGCAAGGTGAAGCTGACGCGCCCGCGGGTGCGCGATCTTGCGGGCAAGGAGATGAGCTTGCCGAGCTGGGAGTTGCTCTCGGACCCGGCGCTTTTGCAGTCCTGGGCGATGAACATCATGCTGCTTACGGTTTCGACCCGCAAGTACGCGCGCGCCGTGCGCCTGCCCGGCGAGGCCAGCGGCGACTTGCCGGCACGCGCGGGCGATGCGACCTCGAAGTCCGCGGTCTCGCGGCGCTTCGTGGCCATGACGCGCAAGAAGCTGAAGGCCTTCCTGGCCAGCGACCTTTCGGATCTCGATCTCCTGGTCATCCAGATCGACGGGCTGCACGTCGGCGATCACGTGTTGCTGGCAGCTATTGGCATCGACGGCGCGGGCGAGAAGCATGTTCTAGGCCTGGCCGAAGGTGCCACGGAGAATGCCGCCACGGTGCAGGCGCTGCTCGACAACCTGACCGCCCGCGGCCTCGACCCGGAAGTGCCCCGGCTCTTCATCGTCGACGGCGCCAAGGCGCTCTCCAAGGCGATCAAGCGGACCTTCGGGCCGGTGGCCGCCCTCCAGCGCTGCCAGGTCCACAAGGGCCGCAACATCATCGAGCGCCTCGACGAAAGCCTTCATGCCGGCGTCAAGAAGGCGCTCAGGCAAGCCTGGGACCAAGACGATGCCGAGAAAGCCGAACGCCTCATGAAGAACCTGGCGCGCCGCCTGGAGACCGAGGCCCCCGGCGTTTCGGCTTCCATCCTGGAGGGCCTGGATGAGATCCTCACCGTGATCCGCTTGGGCCTGCCGCCCAAGCTCAGGCGCTCCTTGGCCTGCACCAACGCCATCGAGAATGCCTTGGGAACGGTCAGGATGGTGCAGCACAATGTCAAGCGCTGGCGCAACGCCGAGATGGCCTTGCGATGGACCGCCGCCGGCCTCCTGGAAGCCCAAAAGACCTCCGTCGCCTCAAGGCCTACCGGCAACTCCCCATCCTCAGAGCTGCCCTCGAGGATCACGTGAAAAAGGCAAAAGCGAAAAGCGCCATTGAAACCATCAAAGAGGCCGCCTAGCCTCGAAGCCCAACCATGCCTGCCTCGCCTTTTTCAACAGAGCATGGGACATCGCCGAAAAAAGAAATTATTGGCACAACTTTTGTGACGTTTGCCACCTCGGCCAATCGGATTTTGTCCATGAATTATTAAAAATTAGGTTAACGCCGTATTCAGCAGTAATTTGACGTGCCGATCTCTTTTGGTTCACCTGATCTGAAGCGCAAGGTCGCGGAAAACGGCGCGTTTCGCTGAGCCCACTTGGCCAATTCAGCCTGGGCGAAATCCGCCAAATCTTTGCAATGCTTGGAATTCGGCCGTGGTTTTCGGACCGAATGTGGCGAAGCCGGGCCCTCGGTCGGTCTTGATCCGGCCGATCCGGTCGGCCTCGCCGGGAAATCCATCCGCCGGAACAGGAATTGCCGCCAAGTCGTTTTTTCCAAGGATTTTGCTTTTCACATCGTCCGTGAGCGCCGGGTAATCCCCGCGGGGATTCAGCAATCTCACGCCGCGTCCCCGGCTCCAAGGGGGCGATCTTTCGGGCCAAGAATGACCCGGGACACGATTCCCCGTACATTATGGTCGCCAGCGCGACGTACCCGGCTACCTTGGAGAACGGTGCATGCAACAGAGCGGCGGCGGGAAGGCGCGGGCCGCCTTCCTTGGTCTCGGAACCATGGGGTATCCCATGGCCACGCATTTGGCCGGTGCCGGGCACCCGTTACGGGTCTACAACCGGACTCGGAAGAGGGCCGAGGCCTGGGTCGCCGCGAACGGTGGCGGCCTGGGCGAAACGCCGGCCGAGGCGGTCGCCGGCGCGGCCTTCGTCTTTACCTGTGTCGGCAGGGACGAGGACTTGCGTGAGGTTGTCCTGGGCGCAGACGGCGCCTTCGCCGGCATGGCCGAGGGGGCGGTCCTGATCGATCACACGACAGTTTCGGCGGAACTCGCTCGGGAACTCGCGGAAACCGCCGAATCCCGTGGTTTGGGCTTCCTCGACGCGCCTGTTTCAGGCGGCCAATCGGGGGCCGAGAGCGGATCCCTGACCGTCATGGTCGGCGGTGACGAAAAGACCTTCGCCCGGGTCCGGCCGCTGATTGGGCACTACGCCGGGGCGGCGACGCTGATGGGACCCGTGGGATCGGGTCAACTGACGAAGATGGTCAACCAGATCTGTATCGCCGGCCTTCTCCAGGGGCTTGCGGAGGGCCTGAATTTTGCCATGTGCGCTGGCCTCGATGCCCACCGTGTGGTCGAGGTGATCGCCCAGGGCGCCGCCCAATCCTGGCAAATGGACAACCGGGCCGAGACCATGCTTCGGGATGAATTCGACTTCGGTTTCGCCGTCGACTGGATGCGCAAGGACCTTGGCATCTGCTTCCAAGAGGCGCGTGGCAACGGTGCCCGCCTGCCGGTCACTCTGCTGGTCAACCAGTTCTACGCCAATCTCCAGGCCCGCGACGGCGGTCGCTGGGACACGTCCAGCCTAATTCGTCTATTGGCGGAGGATTAGCATTTGTTCCAAAATGCGCGTCCACGCATTTTTTGCGTCTGTTCCGGCCCTCTCCCTGTACCATTTAAGTTGACCACTCGAACATAGAAAGTTGATGTGGTTGTTGTTTTGTGGGTAACGCGGAGCGTTATCCACAAAATGCGGTCAGCTGAAGATCTGATCGTGTCATTTTTTCGGATCGGACGAGCCTTCCGGGAGCGACCCATTGCTCCCTGTACCATTTAATACCAACCGCCCTAGAGTTTGACTCGCGCAAAGGTTTACACGCTAGGTTTTGTGTGATTCAAGGTTGTTGGCAACAAGGGAGTGTGTTCAATGCCAACGATTCCTTTGCGAAACGACTTTGATGCTGAAAGAGTCCGTGTTCTTGCGGCACGGAGCGATGATGGGAACCAGGCGCGACGGCTTTTGTCGATGGCGGCCATCTACGATGGGATGGATCAAGCGTGCGCGGCGGGTATTGGCGGCATGGATCGGCAGACGTTGCGGGACTGGGTTCACCGGTTCAACGCGGGAGGTCCGGCCGGTCTGATCGACCGCAAGCCGAACGGGGCGTTGCGTCGGTTGACGCCGTCGCAAATGGCGGCGCTTTCGCGGGCTATCGAGGCCGGTCCCGATCCCGAACGGGATGGGGTCGTGCGCTGGCGCTGCATCGATCTCAAGCAACTGATCCGAACGCGCTTCGGCGTGGACTATCACGAGCGGAGCGTCGGCAAGCTGCTGGCCGCGCTCGGGTTCTCGCATATTTCCGCGCGCCCGCGCCACGTCGGCCAGGATGCGCGGGCACAGGAGGAATTTAAAAAAAGTTTTCCCGAACACTTGGCGAAAATCGTAGCGGCACAGCCACCGGACACGCCCATCGAGGTTTGGTTTCAAGATGAAATGCGCGTCGGCCAGAAGAACAGCCTGGTGCGCCAGTGGGCCCCAAAGGGATCGCGCCCGCGCCAGGTCAAGGACCTACGGACCTCTTCGGCGTATCTCTTCGGCGCCATCTGCCCCGAGCGCGGTGAGGGCGCGGCGCTGGTCATGCCGCGCGCCAATACTGAAGCCATGGACCTGCATCTCGAGGAAATCAGCCGGGCCGTTGCCCCAAACGCCCATGCCGTCGTGCTGCTCGACCAAGCCGCATGGCACACCACTGCCAAACTCGGCATCCCGGAGAACATCTCCCTCGTGCCTTTGCCACCCAAGTCCCCGGAGCTCAATCCCGCCGAAAATGTCGGGCAATACCTCCGCCAGAACTGGCTCTCCAATCGTGTCTTCGACTCCTATGAAGCCATCGTCGAGGCCTCTTGCCAAGCCTGGAACAACCTGACCAACCGACCTTGGAAGATCATGTCCATCGGCCTCAGAGCGTGGGCTCGCACAAGGCAATGTTAAGGGCGGTTGGTATAAGTTGACCACTCGAACATAGAAAGTTGATGTGGTTGTTGTTTTGTGGGTAACGCGGAGCGTTATCCACAAAATGCGGTCAGCTGAAGATCTGATCGTGTCATTTTTTCGGATCGGACGAGCCTTCTGGGAGCGACCCATTGCTCCCTGTGTTTCGAGCACCTGGGGGGGACGCGTGCCCCGGAGGGACGGCCGCGGCGGACAGCCGGTGGGGAGTTGCGCCTGCGAGCGCCAGTACAGGGAATGTTCGGCGTCGCGGCGGTCCGAGGCAAGAGAGGAGAAAGGCGATGAACTTTGATTGGTTTGCTGGCATTGACTGGGCGACCGAGAGGCACCAGGTTTGCCTTCTTGATGGTAACGGCGTCATCGTCGTTGAAAGGTCGTTCGCCCACAGCGGGGAAGGGCTGGCCGAGTTGTGCGCGTGGCTGACGAAAAAGAGTGGCAGTGTGCCGGAGAGGATTGCCGTCTCCATCGAGGTCCCGCATGGGGCGGTCGTCGATACCTTGCTGGAGCGGGGTTTCGCCATTCACAGTATCAACCCCAAGCAGCTCGACCGCTTTCGCGATCGTTTCACCGTCGCCGGCGCCAAGGACGACCGCCGCGACGCCCATGTCCTCGGCGATTCCTTGCGCACCGACGGCCATTGCTTTCGTCGCTTGAAGGCCGATGCTCCCGCCATCATCGAACTGCGCGAATATTCGCGCCTGGGCCGAGGACCTCGGCCAGGAGCGCGTGCGCCTCGCCAACCACCTGCGCGAACAGTTGAGACGCTATTATCCCCAGGCCTTGGAGGTCAGCGACGATGTCGCCAGCGAGTGGTTTCTCGCCCTGTGGAAGAAGGCGCCCACTCCCGAGAAGGCGCGGCGCATCCGGACCGAGACCGTTGCCGAACTGCTGAAAACCCACCGCATCCGCAAAATCGACGCGCCTGAAGTGTTGCGCCTCTTGCGCCAAAAGCCGCTCACCGTCGCGCCGGGAACTATCGCCGCCGCTTGCGCTCATATCGGTTCCCTGGCCGAGCGTTTGCGCCTGGTCAACCGCCAGGTCAAGCAGGCCCGAAGCCGCATCGACGGCCTCTGCCGACACATCGCCGATCAACAGGACAGCGCCTCGGGGCAGAAATCCGAGCAGCGCGACGTGGACATCCTGCTTTCCATGCCCGGAATCGGGAGGACCGTCCTCGCCACGCTGCTCGCAGAAGCCTCGACGCCCCTGCGGGAAAGAAATTACCAGGCCCTGCGCACCTTGTCCGGCGCCGCCCCCGTTACCCGCCGGAGCGGCAAACGCTGTCTCGTCATCATGCGTCAGGCCTGCCACGTTCGGCTGCGAACCGCCCTTTACCACTGGGCCCGCGTCGCCATCCAACACGATCCCATCAGCCGCCAACGCTATGCCGCCCTTAGGGCCCGGGGACACGGCCACGCCAGAGCGCTGAGAACCGTCGCCGATAGACTGCTTGCCGTCGCCTGCGCCATGCTCAGAAATCAAACCCTCTTCGATCCATCCCATGCTCAAAAAAAGCCCAACGCCGCCTCACTCCGGCAGCGTGACCACCTCTCATTTTGCCCTTGCTCAATGGCCGGGAGGGGGGGGGAGAGGGTCGGCGCCGCGAGTTTTCGAACAGACTGTTAGGGACACCGCGAATCCCGCTCCTCAGCCGGTTTCCTCGCATTTCACCCGGGTCCAAAGGCGCTCCATTTCCTCCAGGGAGGAGTCTTCCGGGTCGCGGCCTTGAGCCTCGAGCCACGCCTCGATCCGACGGAATCGCCGTTCGAATTTTGCGTTTCCAAGCCGCAAGGCGGTCTCGGCGTCCAAGTCAAGATGACGGGCGAGATTGGCACAGGCGAACAAGAGGTCGCCGAGCTCGTCGGACAAGCGCTCCGGGTCGCGCTTAACCCGGAGCTCCGCCCGCAGCTCTTCGATCTCTTCCTAGATCTTCGCCAGCACCGGCGCCACCTCGGGCCAATCAAAACCGACGCGGGCTGCCCGGGCTTGCAACTTGAGAGCCCGAGTCAACGCGGGCAGGCCACGCGCAACACCGTCGAGAGCGCTCGCGGGCGGGGCAATCGCCTTGACCCGGCGCTTGGCCGCCTTTTCGGCCTCCCAGGCGCGGGTTTGCGCCGCCGCCGATTCGACCTTGGCCGTTCCGAAGACGTGGGGGTGGCGGCGTTCCATCTTGTCGGCAATCGCCGTGACCACGTCGACGAAGTCGAAAAGGCCTCTCTCGCTGGCCATCTGGGCGTAGAAGACGACCTGGAACAACAGATCGCCGAGTTCGTCGCGCAACCCCGGCCAATCCTTTTCAGCGATCGTCTCCGCCACCTCGTAGGCTTCCTCGATCGTATGCGGCACGATCGTGTCGAAGTCCTGTTCGAGGTCCCAGGGACAGCCCGTTTCGGGGTCGCGCAGGCGCGCCATGATCGCGAGCAGTCGTTCGATCGGACTCATGACGGCGTTCGCGCCGGGCGGCGCATCTGGTCGATGGCCTCGAGGGTTCCGGCGGCGATGATCAACACGCACCCTATCAAGCCGCGCCAGCCGAAGGGTTCGTCGGTCAGCGCCGTCGCGGTCACGGCCGCGGACACCACCTCCATCATGAGCAGGATCGAAATCCGCCCCGGATCGAGACGCGCCGCCGCCCACAGGCAGGCCCAGGTGATGGGGATAAGCCACAGTATGGTGGCGGCGACCAACAACGGTAACGCGTTCATGACGTCATCCGGTGCCGCGGCGGTACCCGGGGGCGCAATCGCCGTGATCGCCAGCGTCAACACCGCCGCCAGGAAAAAGGCCACGAAAGTTTTCTCGAAACCGCCGATCTCCGGTGATTTGTGCGCGAACATGGCAGACAACGCGAACGACACACCGGCCGCCAGCCCCATCCAATCGCCGCCCGAACGCGGGATTGGCAAACCGCCCTCGACCCCGAGCACGGTCGCCGCGCCCGTCATTCCCAGCAAAATCGAAATCGTGCGTAAAAAATTGAGTTTCTCCCTGAGAACGAAAATCGCCAGCAGGGTGCCCCAAATCGGCGCGAGGTAAAACAGCAGTGTGACTCGCACGACATCGCCGATGATGAGGCCATAGCTCCAACTCGCCAGCATGCCGGCGAAAAATCCGCCCACCGCGATGAGACGCCAGCCTCCCGCGACAAAATGCGCAAAGCGAAAATTCGCGACCGGGAGCATCACCACCGTGCCCACGGCGTACACCGCGAACGTAGACCATTGCCCGGTCAGCCCGGCGTCGTCGATGCCCCGCAACGGAATCCACCAAGCTCCCCATGCCGCCGCCGTGGTGGCGACAACGAGCGATGGAAGGAGAGTGCTCGGAAATGTCATCCTCGGGAGCCTAGTGCGTGGACGAAATCCCAGCAAGCCGCGCCATGATCGCGAGCCGTCGTTCGATCGGGCTCATGACGGCGTTCGCGCCGGGCGGCGTATCTGGTCGATGGCCTCGACGGTTCCGGCCGCGATGATCAACACGCACCCCGTGAAGCCGCGCCAGCCGAAGGGTTCGTCGGTCAGCGCCGTCGCGGTCACCGCCGCCGACACCACCTCCAACATCAGTAGGATCGAAACCCGGCCGGGATCGAGATGGGCGGCGCCCCAAAGCAGCGCCCAGGTGATCGGAAGCAACCATAACAGGGTCGCGGTCACCAAGAGCGGAAGCGCCGCCATTACCCCGCCGGTGGTCGCCGCCGCGCCCGCGACCGGAAAAAACACGGCGAAACAGGCCGCCAATAGCGCCGCCACGACGAAGGCGGCGAAGGTCTTTTCGAACCCGCCAAGCTCCGGCGACTTGCGGGCGAAGGTCGCCGAGAGCGCGAACGAGATCCCGGCCACCACACCCATCCAATCGCCTTCGGAGCGGGGTATCGGCAAGCCTCCCTCGAGGCCGAGGACCGCGGCCGCACCGCTCAAGCCGAGGACGATCGAAAGTCCGCGCGGGAGGTTCATCGATTCTTTCAAAACCGTGATGGCGAGCAAGGTGCCCCATATCGGCGCCAGGTAGAACAACAGCGTCACCCTCACCACGTCGCCGGTGATGAGGCCATGGCTCCAAGTTGCCAGGGCGGCGCCAAAAAATACACCGACCGCCAGCAAGGGCAGACCCCCGGAGATAAAAAACCGGCTCCGGAAACACACGACTGGGAGCAGAATCATCGTCCCCACGGCGTAAACGGCGAACGTCGCCCAATCTCCGGTTAGGCCGCTCTTCTCGATCGTCCGCAACGGGATCCACCAAGCGCCCCACGCCGCCGCCGTGGTGGCGACGACGAGCGCTGGCAGCAGGGTTCTCGGGAAATTCATCCGCCGGAGCCTAGAGTGTCAAAGAAACCCCAGCAAGCCGCGCCGCGTCACGATGGGTCGGCCGGTTTCAGCCAACCCCTATAGTGAACGATCATTCCGGCACCGAAAACGGAGACTCGGACCGAGAACTGGAACCGGCCATGCCGGTCCACGCTCTCTCGGGTTTCGCTTTTCGGCACCAGAAAGTGGGGCAGGGGGATCGGACCAAACCGTGCCGAATCAAGGGGATAATCGAGGCCGTTCTCGTCGGGTCGCAACCTGATAGCGCATGAGGGAAGTCCGAAACGTTCCCGAACGATGGTTCCGCCATCGCGTTCCCGGCGACTTATACCAACCGCCCCAGAGTTTGACTCGCGCAAAGGTTTACACGCTAGGTTTTGTGTGATTCAAGGTTGTTGGCAACAAGGGAGTGTGTTCAATGCCAACGATTCCTTTGCGAAACGACTTTGATGCTGAAAGAGTCCGTGTTCTTGCGGCACGGAGCGATGATGGGAACCAGGCGCGACGGCTTTTGTCGATGGCGGCCATCTACGATGGGATGGATCGAGCGTGCGCGGCGGGTATTGGCGGCATGGATCGGCAGACGTTGCGGGACTGGGTTCACCGGTTCAACGCGGGAGGTCCGGCCGGTCTGATCGACCGCAAGCCGAACGGGGCGTTGCGTCGGTTGACGCCGTCGCAAATGGCGGCGCTTTCGCGGGCTATCGAGGCCGGTCCCGATCCCGAACGGGATGGGGTCGTGCGCTGGCGCTGCATCGATCTCAAGCAACTGATCCGAACGCGCTTCGGCGTGGACTATCACGAGCGGAGCGTCGGCAAGCTGCTGGCCGCGCTCGGGTTCTCGCATATTTCCGCGCGCCCGCGCCACGTCGGCCAGGATGCGCGGGCACAGGAGGAATTTAAAAAAAAGTTTTCCCGAACACTTGGCGAAAATCGTAGCGGCACAGCCACCGGACACGCCCATCGAGGCTTGGTTTCAAGATGAAATGCGCGTCGGCCAGAAGAACAGCCTGGTGCGCCAGTGGGCCCCAAAGGGATCGCGCCCGCGCCAGGTCAAGGACCTACGGACCTCTTCGGCGTATCTCTTCGGCGCCATCTGCCCCGAGCGCGGTGAGGGCGCGGCGCTGGTCATGCCGCGCGCCAATACTGAAGCCATGGACCTGCATCTCGAGGAAATCAGCCGGGCCGTTGCCCCAAACGCCCATGCCGTCGTGCTGCTCGACCAAGCCGCATGGCACACCACTGCCAAACTCGGCATCCCGGAGAACATCTCCCTCGTGCCTTTGCCACCCAAGTCCCCGGAGCTCAATCCCGCCGAAAATGTCTGGCAATACCTCCGCCAGAACTGGCTCTCCAATCGTGTCTTCGACTCCTATGAAGCCATCGTCGAGGCCTCTTGCCAAGCCTGGAACAACCTGACCGACCAACCTTGGAAGATCATGTCCATCGGCCTCAGAGCGTGGGCTCGCACAAGTCAATGTTAAGGGCGGTTGGTATTAGGTGCGATCGGAAGATTTGGTCTCCGAATCGGCGAGTCCAGCATTCACTGGACCCGCGAACGTCGATTTCCACCCCTACCGGAATCCATTCGGCGGCGGGCGGAAAACCAATGATTCGGCCGATGACGCGGGAGAGGATTGTGCCTCCGCGCTTGACAGCCGCTTCTCCCGCGAAGACGGATCGATCGCACCGCTGTGCAGCGCCCGAATCGGCATTTCCAGGCGGCTGAATTCATCGCCAAGCGCGCGTTCGAACAACCCGGGGGCGTCGCGCTCCCGCGAATGGGTCCGAACACGCAAAGGTGTCAGCGCCTCCTCGATCTCGGGGAGGGTGACCTCCCCAACACAGGGTCTGGCACCCTCTGGGGTGCGGTGAATCTTGTTGGTCAATAGGTATGCCGGGAGCGCCGGAATGGAGGGGCCACGGCGACCTCGGCGATCAACGTCCAAGTGCGTGCGCAGCGTCCGTTTCATCGTGGCCGCGAGGCCGGTGACCGCGACGACCATGCCGCCTCGGTCGGTCCCCAACGACTGAAACGATTCCGCGATGCGTCTCAAGGGTCGCGCTATTGGCAAGAGGGATCCCACGATGTCCAGGCGAGGCAACCAGGATAGGAACGCGGTCAGTCACCTATGAAACGATGGCGTTCGCGCGGCGGCACGAGGACACAACTCTGTTTCCGCCCAAACCAGCGATAGCGCCGGAGGGCGACGTAGCTGTAGATCGAATCGCGTATCGCCCGCGGCACCAAGCGTGAGCCAGCGCCACGGCGCCCGGAGGTGCCGCAGAATCTCGAATCCGGCATCCGATCTCGCGAGCGCCCGATCCTCGGAGATGACCAGAAAGGTTTCGTCCAGATCGGATTTCGTGAAGCCGTACCTCGCGGCAAGCTCGAGCCCTTTCTCCGACCAAGCGCCAGCGAAGCGCAGAGTCTTGTCGCGCTCATGTGCCAGGACGAAGGCCACCATCCCGCTGCAAAGAACGCAGTCGGTATCGAATACGATTATCGGTTGGTGTCCGTTTTTATCGTCTTCTCCCGACAAAACAATCGAACCTTGGTTCTCGGCGCCAATGCGCCGCGTCAATATTCCGGCGCGAACTTGTCGCCGCGGTGGTCGCGCCCGAGATACTTCGGCACCACGTCCTCGAACGGTGTGGGCGTGATGCCCAGATCCTCCAGGCCGAGGGCGCCGGGACCGACGACGGCGTCGCGCCCGAGCAGTTTCAGGGAATCCCGCGTAATCAACGGGTTCGGCAACCTTTGAAGGATTTCGGCCGGGATATTGGCGACCCACATCGGGAGCGACACGAGCGGCCTCGGGTGGCCCGACTCCTTCGACACGAGGGAAAAGACTTCGCGCATGGTCATCTTCCGGGGTCCGCCCAATTCGTAGGTATGATTTTTTGTTCCCGGATCTTCCAGGATGCGGATGATGGCCGCGCCGACGTCGCCGACGTAGACAGGCTGATAACGTGTCTTGCCACCTCCCAACAGGGGCAGAAACGGGGTATGCCGCGAGAGCGATGCCAGACGGTTGAAGAAACCGTCCTCGGGGCCGAAGACGACACTGGGACGCACGATCGTGAGACCCTCGAATTCGTCCTCCACGGCGCCTTCTCCGGCCGACTTGGACTGAGCGTAATGGGATGGGGACAAGGAATTAGCGGCGATCGAGGAAACCTGCACGAACCGCTCGGCCTTCGCCTCCGCCGCGGCCTTGGCGATCGCGCGGGCGCCGTCGACATGAATGGCCCCAAATTCTTGCTCGTCCGATTCGTTCAGGATTCCGATCAGGTTGACCACCATATGGGCACCCGCGACGGCTTCCTTGATTTTCGCCTCGTCGCGGATGTTCACGGCCATCAGCTCGATCTGACTGTCCTTGCCCAGCCCCCTAGGGGTCCGCCCCGGGTGAGGTTTTCGCGAGGCCACGCGGACCCGGGCACCCGCGGTGATCAATCGTTTCACCAGCTCACGCCCGATAAAACCGCTGCCGCCGAAAACGGTGACCAATTTGCCCTTCAGCCCGCCGCTGGCGAACGACGAAGCCACGCCACCACCGAGCGCTTTCTCCGTAGGCCGAGTTTCTTCCACATTCGCGCCCGGTATCCCGCAGGCGTCGCCTTGAGGGCAATATTTGTACGCCCACCGCCGCAGAGTCTGTTCGCCGCCGCCCGGAATCGGTTCGACGATCGTATTCGCCGAATCCAACCGAACCATCCGCACCAATCCCCATCCCCGCAGCGTATTGATCCGCCGCAATACCTGCCCCTGGGGCATGCCCAGCGCGGAACTCAGAGTCCTCAGTGTGTAGCGTTCGGAGGACAGCCGGCATACCAATTCCCTGAGCGCCTCGTCTCCGAGCAAGGCCGTCAGCCGATCGATCTCCATCACCGAGCAGACCCCGCAATCCAATTCATTGCCGTAGCGGGGTAGGGGCTCCTCGCCACTCGCCGAAAGGGCGGCAAACAAACACGCAATCATAAAGGCGAGACGTTTCATGGTCGGCGCACACTAATGAACGAACGATTGTCCAGCAAGCGGCGCGGCGCTGGGCGTTGCCGATTTATTGGAATGAGGGCAAGAAAACGCGCCGGCTGGAAGCGTGCGACGATAACCATTCTGTCCGCCGATCGCCTCGTGCGCCGCGAGAAATTCTAAAGTCGAATCGGCTCTCGGCGGTTTGTTCGAGGGAAATTCGATCGTCGGTGTGGGCGCCGCAGTTTGTCTTTATTTTACGCCAGGCGGAGGAAGGCACATCGGTTGGTGTGCCGGAACGCCAGGGTGTACGCTCACCCCATGTGGGAAAGGAAAGGCGCACTCATCGGCGGCATGGGGGCCACTCTACTGATCGGTGCCCCGATCGGCGGCGTGTTCGCATGGGGCATGCCCATCGCTCCCTATATGGAGTTTCCGCCGAGAACGCTCTACGTCGAGCATGCGCCATTCTCTTGGACCGCGCTCCTCATCGTCGGCGTGACCGTTGCCTCCGTTTGCCTACCGTTCCTGGTCAGGCTCGCGCGTGCCGCGGAATCCGGCGCACCGGCGCCATGGCGCTGGCCGTTTCCTTGGTGGGGCTGGCTAGGGGCCGGGGTCACATTCGTCTCGTGGATTCTGGCGTGGAACCGCTTCCCCTGGTTTGGCGCTGTCCAGGCCTATTCCTTCTTCTTCCTGTGGGCAGGCTATATTCTCGTCGTTAATGGGCTGACGATGGTTCGAACCGGTCGTTGCTCAATGTTAAGCCGGCCCGGTTTCTTCACCGCCCTTTTCCCCCTCGGCGCGGCGTTCTGGTGGTGTTTCGAATACCTGAACCGTTTCGTCCAGAACTGGCACTATCTGGGTATCGAGGATTTCGGCCCGTGGCGGTACTTCTTGATCGCGACCCTTTCCTTTTCCACCGTGCTGCCGGCCGTGATAGGGACCGCCGAATTCCTCAAATCCTTTCCGAACCGGTTTCAGTCCCTCACCGGGTTCTTTCCGCTGGAGGTCCGGCATCACGTACGGTTGGGCTGGACCGTGTTGATTTTCGTGGCGACGGCTCTCGCGGGGATCGGCGTATGGCCCGACTACCTGTTTCCACTGCTGTGGATCGCCCCTTTGTTGATCATCGTCTCGATCCAGGCGATCGTGGGCCAGGAAACGGTCTTTTCCGCCCTGAAACACGGGGACTGGCGGCCGGTCGTGGTTCCCGCGCTAGCGGCGCTGATCTGTGGTTTCTTCTGGGAAATGTGGAACTATAACAGCCTCGCGTACTGGCAATACTCGGTGCCGTTCGTGCATCGCTTCCAGGTCTTCGAGATGCCTGTTCTCGGTTATGCGGGTTACCTGCCGTTCGGCCTCGAATGCGTGGCCGTAGCCGGCCTGCTGCGGAACCGCGGGGACTAGCGCTCGCGGCCCTCCCTAGATTGGTTATAACGCACCTGGCCCGACCGAGACGAAGCCACACCGCGGTCTTTCGTCGTAAAACGCTCCCGAGCGGCGTTCGACGGAGCCCACCACAATCATGACTGTTCGTTCGAGGCCTGGCGTAGCGGACTCGGCCAACACCACTTTCGAAAACTTCCATACTGCTTTTTCAGGTCATTTTTGTTGGCGCGAATCTCTTGCACGCGCCACAGACGCGCAGCGTCGTTCATCGCTTTAAACGCGAAGTAGGAATCAGAGAGATTCGCAAGTGAGCGCAGTTTTTTAATACAAATCGCATGGTCACCTGACTGATGGCTGTGATAAACGGCGGGTCCTACCGCGTCGGCCGCAACTTCCTCCAAACAGCCTCTTCCTTCGCGTCCGGGCGCCTCGTTCGCAAAAGGACCGCGTGCAAATGCCTGCGCAGCTTCTTCCTCGACAGTTACGCCACGGATCTTGCTGTCCAAGCGATTGCCCTCAACGTCAACCGGTAAGCGTATTATATGATTCATGCACCAACCGGCGCGTATTCCGAGATGGGTCGGGTCATCGTCCGCGTTCGCGCTCTCCTCGACGCCGCAAACAATCAAGAGTGCCGCGGACGCGAGCAAGCCGACGTAAGACCTCGCTTTGGGTATCACCTTGGATACCTCCCCTCTTACTCACCTAGGACTCTATCTCCGTAGTTTCAACGGACGTTCCCCAGATGGCTCCCGCCAGTTGCCGTCGTTGGCAGCAAGAAGGGCGCCCTCACCACGTCTTTCGCGGCGGACACCCACGGGCGAGCAGGATGCGACGACGGGGGCGAGCGCCGTCATGGCGGCAGAGGGGCAGGTCGCAGGCCGTCAGCCGGTCGATCTCCATCACCGAGCAGACCCCGCAATCAAATTCATCGCCGTAGCGGGGAAGGGCCTCCTCCCCACTCGCGGCGGCCAAAAATTAGACAAGGATAAAGGCGAGACGTTTCATGGTCGGCGCACACGAACGATTGCCCAGCAGGGCCTGCGCGGCACACGAGCAAGGCGCGCGACCGATCGTTCTCGCGGACAAGCCAATTTGGTGACGCCGTGGCATAATCGCGGCGCTGAATTGATCCGTGCGAGGAATTCGATGAGTATCTTGAATCGGCATATAGACAAGAAGATCAACGAAATCCGGGCCAACGAGAAGGCACCGCGGCGGCGCGCGTATTTCTCGAGGACCGACGATCTGGTCACCGCCAAGCTCAACATGAACGGGAAAACGGCCAGCGTCACTTATCCGAGGGAGATGTCCGCCGACGACCTCGGCTCCTTCCAAGCCTGGATGCTCGCCATTCTCGCCGACGTCAAACGCGACCAGGATGGAAAACCCTAACCCGGCGAAGCCGGCGCCCAGGGTAGCTTGAGGCGGTGCCGGGGCGTTAATTCCCAGCAAGATGGTGTTGGCGTACCCGTCCGAGGCGTCTAATACCAACCGCCCCAGAGTTTGACTCGCGCAAAGGTTTACACGCTAGGTTTTGTGTGATTCAAGGTTGTTGGCAACAAGGGAGTGTGTTCAATGCCAACGATTCCTTTGCGAAACGACTTTGATGCTGAAAGAGTCCGTGTTCTTGCGGCACGGAGCGATGATGGGAACCAGGCGCGACGGCTTTTGTCGATGGCGGCCATCTACGATGGGATGGATCGAGCGTGCGCGGCGGGTATTGGCGGCATGGATCGGCAGACGTTGCGGGACTGGGTTCACCGGTTCAACGCGGGAGGTCCGGCCGGTCTGATCGACCGCAAGCCGAACGGGGCGTTGCGTCGGTTGACGCCGTCGCAAATGGCGGCGCTTTCGCGGGCTATCGAGGCCGGTCCCGATCCCGAACGGGATGGGGTCGTGCGCTGGCGCTGCATCGATCTCAAGCAACTGATCCGAACGCGCTTCGGCGTGGACTATCACGAGCGGAGCGTCGGCAAGCTGCTGGCCGCGCTCGGGTTCTCGCATATTTCCGCGCGCCCGCGCCACGTCGGCCAGGATGCGCGGGCACAGGAGGAATTTAAAAAAAAGTTTTCCCGAACACTTGGCGAAAATCGTAGCGGCACAGCCACCGGACACGCCCATCGAGGTTTGGTTTCAAGATGAAATGCGCGTCGGCCAGAAGAACAGCCTGGTGCGCCAGTGGGCCCCAAAGGGATCGCGCCCGCGCCAGGTCAAGGACCTACGGACCTCTTCGGCGTATCTCTTCGGCGCCATCTGCCCCGAGCGCGGTGAGGGCGCGGCGCTGGTCATGCCGCGCGCCAATACTGAAGCCATGGACCTGCATCTCGAGGAAATCAGCCGGGCCGTTGCCCCAAACGCCCATGCCGTCGTGCTGCTCGACCAAGCCGCATGGCACACCACTGCCAAACTCGGCATCCCGGAGAACATCTCCCTCGTGCCTTTGCCACCCAAGTCCCCGGAGCTCAATCCCGCCGAAAATGTCGGGCAATACCTCCGCCAGAACTGGCTCTCCAATCGTGTCTGCGACTCCTATGAAGCCATCGTCGAGGCCTCTTGCCAAGCCTGGAACAACCTGACCGACCAACCTTGGAAGATCATGTCCATCGGCCTCAGAGCGTGGGCTCGCACAAGTCAATGTTAAGGGCGGTTGGTATAAGCCTCCGGCTCATGGTGGGCGCCGGCCGCCGGCTGAAGAAGCGCAAATCAGGCCCCGCCAAGGCTGTACCCGAAAACAAGTTAATCCGCGTGCCCAGAAGCGGTGGGCATAAGAGATAAGTATTGTGTCCCCCGATCGTGCCCGATCAAATGGCAGTAGATCGAACCAAGAGCGGTCGGATCAAGAAAGGGTTCCGGCTGACCAAGAGCGGCGTGAGGAAAGTCACCCGGAAGCGGAAGGCTTCTAGGCGGAGGAGGCGGTAATGCCCCCGAAAAAGGGCAAGGCGGCGAAAAAGCGGCCGCCAGCAAAGAAGCCAGGTCTCGAGCGCGTCGCGGCCGATGCGCCCGTCGAGGGCGCGGCCGTGTTGCAACTCGGGACTGATCGTTACGGGTCAGATAGCATCGATGCGCTGCACACTGAGGCCCACAAGCTTGGGAGTGAAAGTCTTCTATCCAACCTGATGGAGGTGAAGGATTAGCGAAGCACAAGGGCGTTGCCGCGAGGCGGCGTCTGAAGGAAGTGTGGAGCAAAACCGCGACCTGACGAACAGAAACCGGATAAGAGGCATCCTTGGTCGGACGAGCGGGCGACTAATCGCGAAGTCCAGATCCATCAAGGGCCAAGGCTGTAGATCCGGCAGGGCGGCGGGGAAGGCGACCGGACTTACCTGGGGAGGCCTGTGCCGCTGTCCCGGTTCGGGACTGAGGAAGCCGCAAGGCGACCTGATCGCGGCGCAGGAGTCAGCAGAGGGCATAGTAGGCCAAGCTGTCGGCAAGGCTATTGAGGCACTCCAAGGCCGAAAGGCGGAGCAGCGGATAGGCCGAGCCGGAAACGATGGCCGAAGGCCCGAACGATTGGGATTGGGAAGTAGGACCGGCAACTCATGAGTGGAAAGCGGCAGAAGACCCAGTACTCACTGGCCCTGGAACCGAGGGAGCGGGGTGAAGCCCCAACCACCGGGGACCGAGGGGCCGAACCACTTGTGGCGGCGACGGAACCCGAAAACCCGGCTTCAACAAGACAATCAATGGAGGAGGTGTACGCACGAGAGAATCTCGAAACAGCGTGGCAACGCGTTAAAAGGAACAAGGGCGGTCCCGGCGTGGATGGGATGACCATCGAAGACGCCAGGGACTACCTGCGTGAGCATTGGCCAGTCATTCGGTCTCAATTGCTCGAAGGGACCTACCAGCCGCAGTCGGTTAAACGGGTTGAAATCCCCAAACCGGACGGCGGGGTCAGAAAACTCGGCGTGCCTTGCGTCGTCGACAGACTGATCCAGCAAGCCTTGCTGCAGGTTCTCCAAGTGCGCTGGGGTCGGACGTTTTCCGAGTACAGTTACTGCTTCCGACCGGGACGCTCCGCTCACCAGGCGGTGGCCCAGGCGCAACGCTATGTTGCGGAGGGTTACAGCATTGTTGTTGACCTCGATCTCGAAAAGTTTTTCGATCGGGTCAATCACGACAGACTGATGGCGCGCGTCGCCGCACGGATATCCGATAAACGGGTGCTCAAGCTCATCCGGGTGTTTCTCAATGCTGGGGTGATGGAAGACGGGTTGGTCCGTCCGGTGGAAGAGGGGACACCGCAAGGTAGCCCGCTTTCGCCCCTCTTGAGCAACCTCGTGCTCGACGACCTCGACAAGGAACTGGAGAGGAGGGGCCACCGCTTCTGCCGTTACGCGGACGACTGTAACATCTATGTTCGCAGCCACCGCGCCGGTGAACGGGTGATGGCTTCGGTGAGCCGGTTCCTGACCAAGAAGCTGCGGCTGAAGGTCAACGAAGCGAAGAGCGCGGTGGCACGACCGGAGGAGCGGAAGTTTCTTGGCTTCAGCATCTCGAATGATGGGAGCGAGAGGCGCATTGCGCCACCAGCCCTCAAGAAATTCAAGACGCGAATCCGGGAACTCACTTACCGAACACGTGGAAAATTTCTGCCGCGGGTGATCGAAGAGCTGAAGCCATACCTGATTGGATGGCGCGGTTACTTCGGCTTCTGCCAGACCCCGCGTGTGCTCACCAACCTGGAAGCGTGGATTCGCCGAAGATTACGATCTTATCTTTGGCGGCAATGGCAGAACGGGCGTAACCGCTTCAGGGAACCGATCCGTGCGAGGATTTCCATGAGTATCTTGAAGCGGCATATAGACAAGAAGATCAACGAAATCCGGGCCAACGAGAAGTCCCCACGGAGGCGCGCGTATTTTTCGAGGACCGACGAGCAGGTCACCGCCAAGCTGAACATGAACGGGAAAACGGCCAGTGTCACTTATCCAAGGGACATGTCCCCCGACGACCTCGGCTCCTTCCAAGCCTGGATGCTCGCGATTTCTCGCCGACGTCAAACGCGGCCAGGATGGAAAACCCTAACCCGGCGAAACCGGCGCCCAGGGTAGCTTGAGGCGGTGCCGGGCCTGCAAGAGTTCTTGCCGTCCATGATCCCCCAAGTTAGCGAACAGGCTCGGTCATTTACGGGAGACTGGCGGCCCCCTCGCCAATGAAGGATTGCGGGGATTGACACGAAGCGACCGACCATGCCAATCATTATGTTTATCTCCCCGACCTAGTGCACCGGCGCATTCACTTCGTTCACGCTCCCGTGCACCAGGCCATTGTCGATGCATCAACTTTCCAAACTTCGGCTGTCGCCTCCGTTTGGGTCGATGCACTAGATCGAGTCGGCTCGATGATTTGTACTCGAATTCGTAGCATCTTTTTGGCTGGCATTGTTCTGACCGCAGGTTGCGCCGAGAGCCGGAAGTTGATGCCGACGCCGAACCTCTACACCGACAAAAAGGCGACGTTGTTCGAGGCGTTGCCGCAAGAATTTGCCAGCACGCTCGTCGAGCTCATCTACGTGACCGACCGGGCGCCGGAGACCGATGAGGCTGCAGGAACAATTTTTAGTCGCGGTTGAGGGTTCGGGATGAGTGGGATCGTGCTCGGTGCACGGGGTTCGGGGAGCCCCGAGCTTGCCTCGACGACGTCATGGGGACTGCTCGAAGCCACCGGACGGCGTTTTCGGATTCGACAGGCACACCGGTCCGCCCGCGCCGCTCGGCGGCACGTCCCGGTCCGGGGGAGAGGCGTGCTGTCTCAGGCGATGGGCGCGGTCATGATCGCGTCGAGGGCCTCCTGCGCCCGGGCGGCATAGTGCCGGTTGGCCTCGGGCAGATAACGGAAGCGTCCGTCGCAGCGCACGATGGCGATGGCCGCGTTGGTCAAGCAGGCGAGATTTCTGGGCAGGTGACGCACGTAGGCCCGGCATCGGTCTTCGTCGTAGGTGAAGTCGCGCACGTAGTGCAGGCGGTTCTCGATATGCCAGTGGTTGCGCACCAGTTCGAGCAACTCCTCGGGTCCGGCGCGCTCTGCGCCGAGCGAGGTGAGGCTCCAGGTCACCTCGATGCTGCGCTTGCCGGTCTTGAGGATCTCGCGTTCGCGCTCGATGCGCATGGCCTGGCGTCGCCCGTGGAGGTTGGCGTAGCCGTCCCACTCGGCAGCGGAGAGGTCGACGACGGCGCAGCGTCGGCGCTCGATGCGGCCATGGCCCTTGTCGACGGTTTCGTGCCAGAGCGCATCGCTGAAGTCGATCGCCTTGAGGTCTTCGAAGATCATCTCCTGGTTGTCCTTGACCGCGCTCATCACGTAGTCGGCGCGACGCCCGAGCAGGCAGCGCGCGGTCTCGTGCTGAGCGTGCATCGCGTCCATGGTGACGATCCGGCCTGTGAGGTCGAGGCCGCTGGAGAGTTCGCGCACGGCCGGGATTTCGTTGCTCTTGCGGTCGACCTCGACCTGCCCGAGGACCACGCCGGTGTCGTGCTCGACCGCCGCCACCATCATCCTGCGCCCGTCTTCGGTCTGCTTCGAGGCGCCGCGCAGATCCTTTCCGTCCATGGCGACCGGCGCGTGCGCGCTGCCATGCTGGCCGGTCCACTGGCTAATCGCGTTGTCCAGGGTCTCTGGCGGCAGGGCGGTGAGGGTCTTGTGGAAGGTGGTGATCGCGGGCGGGGTGTAGCGCTGTTTGGAAGGGATCCAGAACGCACCCACCGCCTCGAGCTGCTCCTGGGAGAGCAGGGCGGCGAACTGGGCGAACGCGTTCACCCCCCGGTATCCGGCAAGCCGGGCGGCGACGGCGATCACCAGAATGGTGTTGAGCGCATAGCGCTTGCCCCGGGCATGGCGGTACTCGGGCACCTCACCCAGACACTCGAACAGGCTGCGCAGCCGGGGCGCGGCCATCGGCTCGGTGTGCTGCTCGGCGTTCCAGTGTGCCGGCATCCCGGTACGGCTCAGCGCCTCGGGGGCGCCGTCTGTCAGTCCGAACACGAAGACCTCCTTGGGCTGACCGTGGTGGCGCCAGCGCGCTGCCCCTCCGGGCTCACGGGCAAAGCCCCGCGTCAGCCCCAGAGAGCGCCAGTTCGACGCGCGGTAGCAGGTGCCGGCAAATCGCGAGACGTCCACGAACGTCTCCGCCAGAAGAGCCGGATATCCGTGCACCGCCTGGATGTCCTCAGACAGCCGCCGCAGGCTCAGCCCCAGCACACGGGAGGCCAGGTTCGGCACTCGGCCAGGCGTCAGAATGACGAAGCGCGAGTTGTTGGCGATCAGATGCAGACGCCGGAACTGCTGCTCGGCCGACCACCCGATCCAGCGATCACGCGCGCCCAGCTTGAACGCGCCGGGCTGCCAGCCGATCAGTGCGAGCCAGGTCTCGCCATGCACCGCGACATGGCGCAGGCCCTTGCCGATGACGCCGTGGAACGCCAGGTAGTGGTGCTGCTCCACCAACCGGTCCCAGCGCCGGTGCTCCTGCGCGCCCCAGGTCGGACGCACCGTGACCGCGCGCAAATCAATGGACGAATCCGAGACCGGCAGCGTCGCCATGACCGGCACACTGCCACACCGAGAATGAAATGGCCAGCGCCGCGATCACCTCACCCTGATCACTGGGCGGACAAAAAACTAGCCCTGGATGAGGCTGGCAACCTCCGCTATGGCTACAATCGATCGAATTCGCTGGCCGTTGGGACGACGGTCGTTGACCTTGGCGAGAAATCGACCTGGGAAAACTTGGTCGAGGCGAGCCTGACCCACACCCGGCTCGGTGATTTCGATCTGCGCCTGGTCTCGATCGACGAGTTTGCCCGTCTGCCGCCGACACCGATGCCCTATCAGGTGATTGACGGCCAGGTTGTGGAGGGATCAGAGGCCGCCGCGGCACGCGACGCCAGCATTGCCCGCTTGAGGGCCGAAATCAGGCGGCGGCTGGCACTGACACCCCGCAAGGACGTCCACATCTACGTGCACGGCTACCACAACACCTTCGAGGATGCCGCCTTCGCACTGGCCGAACTATGGCATTTTTTTGGCCGCGAGGGACTGCCAATCGTCTACACCTGGCCGGCGGGCCACCCCGGCATATTCGGCTACACGTACGACCGCGAGTCCAGTGAGTTTACGGTCTTCCACCTGAAGCAGGTTATCAGGTGGTTGTCCGAACAACCCGAGATCGAGAACATTCATCTGATCGCACACAGCCGCGGCACCGACGTCGCCGTTTCCGCCTTCCGCGAGCTGGTGATCTGGGCCCGGGGTGCCGGGATCAGCCCTCGGGAACATTTCAAGATCAAGAATTTTGTCTTCGCCACGCCGGATCTCGACGTGCAGGTAATCATCCAACGGATCGCAGCTGAGCGCTTGGCTCTCGCAGTCGATCAGGCGACACTTTATTCGTCGCCTAATGACGAGGCGATTGGCATCGCCGAGACTCTCTTCGCCAGCCCTCGTGGGCGTTTGGGGGACCATAAGCATCAGCAAGCTTACCGAGAAAGAAATCCAGCGGATGAAGGCCAACGCGGCAAGGGTGACCGTTGTCAATTTAGAAGGCAAATCGACCGGCTACGGCCATAGCTATTTCCGCACCAACCCCGCGGTCAGCTCCGATCTCGTGCTGATGATTTGATACGGATTCAAGCCCGGTGAGCCAGGACGTCCGCTCGAGCATATCGGTCTCAATTTCTGGCGAGTTCCTGAAGATTATCCTGCCGCCGCGAAGATCGATTGAGACGTTCGGGGCCGTATTTCGTATCGGACAACGTCCGAGAAACCTGCACAACAGCGGCCTCAATCTCGGGCTTCTTGTGGGCCCGCGGGGCCGCTTTCAAACTCTGGGTAATTGATCTTGCCGCCGGAATCGCGACCGACTTGCTCGCCGATTTCCCTGTTAGTCCTGCCCATGGCGGCGAGAACCATGATCTTGTGATTTCCGCGGCCGCGCTCGAGGACGGCATTTTCCCGACATCGTTTTTTCCAGTGGGCGTTCGGGTTCGTCGCCTTTCACGTCCGGCACCGACGCCGCGAAAACGCCATCGTGCGGCGACGCGATCGCGAAATGATGATCCTGGCAGGGCAGGGGTGGACGAACCGCAAGATCGGCGCCCGCTACACCCCAACAGCGTCAGCCGAATAATCAACGAGAGACGGAAGAAAGCCGCACAGGCCGGCTTGGATCCCGAATTTTAGGCCGTTGCAGCAGGATTTTTGCGTTGTCGGTACTCGTTGATCGCGTATGGGAGATCCAAGAGATATTGAAGCACGAAATCTAATACCAACCGCCCTTAACATTGACTTGTGCGAGCCCACGCTCTGAGGCCGATGGACATGATCTTCCAAGGTTGGTCGGTCAGGTTGTTCCAGGCTTGGCAAGAGGCCTCGACGATGGCTTCATAGGAGTCGAAGACACGATTGGAGAGCCAGTTCTGGCGGAGGTATTGCAGACATTTTCGGCGGGATTGAGCTCCGGGACTTGGGTGGCAAAGGCACGAGGGAGATGTTCTCCGGGATGCCGAGTTTGGCAGTGGTGTGCCATGCGGCTTGGTCGAGCAGCACGACGGCATGGGCGTTTGGGGCAACGGCCCGGCTGATTTCCTCGAGATGCAGGTCCATGGCTTCAGTATTGGCGGCGCGGCATGACCAGCGCCGCGCCCTCACCGCGCTCGGGGCAGATGGCGCCGAAGAGATACGCCGAAGAGGTCCGTAGGTCCTTGACTGGCGCGGGCGCGATCCCTTTGGGGCCCACTGGCGCACCAGGCTGTTCTTCTGGCCGACGCGCATTTCATCTTGAAACCAAACCTCTATGGGCGTGTCCGGTGGCTGTGCCGCTACGATTTTCGCCAAGTGTTCGGGAAAACTTTTTTTTAAATTCCTCCTGTGCCCGCGCATCCTGGCCGACGTGGCGCGGGCGCGCGGAAATATGCGAGAACCCGAGCGCGGCCAGCAGCTTGCCGACGCTCCGCTCGTGATAGTCCACGCCGAAGCGCGTTCGGATCAGTTGCTTTGAGATCGATGCAGCGCCAGCGCACGACCCCATCCCGTTCGGGATCGGGACCGGCCTCGATAGCCCGCGAAAGCGCCGCCATTTGCGACGGCGTCAACCGACGCAACGCCCCGTTCGGCTTGCGGTCGATCAGACCGGCCGGACCTCCCGCGTTGAACCGGTGAACCCAGTCCCGCAACGTCTGCCGATCCATGCCGCCAATACCCGCCGCGCACGCTCGATCCATCCCATCGTAGATGGCCGCCATCGACAAAAGCCGTCGCGCCTGGTTCCCATCATCGCTCCGTGCCGCAAGAACACGGACTCTTTCAGCATCAAAGTCGTTTCGCAAAGGAATCGTTGGCATTGAACACACTCCCTTGTTGCCAACAACCTTGAATCACACAAAACCTGGCGTGTAAACCTTTGCGCGAGTCAAACTCTAGGGCGGTTGGTATAAGAACCGAACGACGTCTTTGGCGTCCTCCGGGTCTGTTTCTTCTTGGCCAGGCTCCGGATGCGCCGCATCGTTCCGCAACCACCTCACTTCGTTAGCCCACTCCTCCATAACGGGCGGAAGGACACCTTCTTTCGTCAGGTGTTTCACCTCCTGATGAAAAGTGCCGCCCTTTGCACCCATGGACCGGAATGCAAGCTGCAGTGCACTCGCGGCCATCATTGCGGCTGCATCCCAGTTCTCTCCGTCGAGGTTCCTTTTCGCCTGTAACCAGTAACGGCCGATGTCATTGGGCCAATGCTCGGGGTATTTATTGCGAGACAACGACCAAGGAAGAACCTTATAGTCATGAAGGCGGTCCCCAGAAGACCAAAGAACCATAACGTAACCGGCGCAGTTGCCGTATTTGTAAGTATCGAAATACAATTCCTGTCGTTCGTTAGGCTTTTTCTTTTTGACGCGGGTTACAATTTCCCAATTTCTTTTTTCTTCGCAAAATGCACAAGCAATTCTCCAGAGCCCGAGTTCACTCCCATCATACCCGCTGCTTTGGCCGAGGCTCCACCAACTCATGGCGAAACCTTAAGATCTCGCCACACCAGTTCCATTTCAGGAACGATCGCGCTGCAGGATATACGCATGAGACCGGACTTCCCCGTTCGCTAAACCGGATTAGTGAAGTTACAGCAACGGTGGGTTTCGTAGCAATCACCTCCTTCTCCGCTTACGACTGCGGCGCTTCCGCGTCTTGCGGCGGGCCCCGTCGCCTCGGCGTGGTTCTCCTGTTCTGGGGACACAATACTTAATTGACCTGGTCGGGTCACCGCTGTCATGTTCGCGGGCATGGCACGATTGGCGCGGGTTGTGGTTCCGGGGGTGGCGCATCATGTGACGCAGTGGGGAAACCGGCGCCAGCAGACATTTTTCGGCGAGGAAGACTATCAGGGCTATAAGGACCTGGTGGCCAGGTGTTGCGGCGAGGCCGGGGTTGCGGTCTGGGCCTACTGCCTGATGCCCAACCACGTTCATCTGACCCTGACGCCCGAGGACGGATCGGGGCTGCACCAGGCGCTGGGCGAAGCACACCGTCGTTACACCCGGCGGATCAACTTTCGCGAGGGCTGGCGCGGCTATCTTTGGCAGGGGCGCTTTGCCTCCTTTCCCTTGGACGAGGCGCACCTCCACGCGGCGGGGCGCTACGTCGAACTCAATCCGGTGCGCGCGGGGCTGGTCCGGCGGGCGCGGGATTGGCCCTGGTCGAGCGCGCGGGCGCATCTGCGGGGCTGCGATGACGATCTCGTCAACGTGGCGCCCTTACTGGATCGGATCGCGGACTGGGCGGCCTATCTGCGCGCCGGTTTGAGCGAGAGCGAGCGCGATGTCTTGCGCCAGCACGAGCGCACCGGACGGCCCCTGGGATCCGAGGATTTCATCGCGCACTTGGAGGAACGGCTGGGGCGCTGGCTGAAGAAGCGCAAACCAGGCCCCGCCAAGGCCGTACCTGAAGACAAGTTGGACCGCGCGCCGAGCCGCGGTGGCTATCGAAGAAAGTATTGTGTCCCCCGAACCGGAACCGGTTCGTCGCCTTTCACGTCCGGCACCGTCACCGCGAAAACACCGTCGTGCGGCGGCGCGATCGCGAAATAATGATCCTGGCGGGGCAGGGATGGACGAGCCGAAAGATCGGCGCCCGCTACACCCCAACAGCGTGAGCCGAATAATCAACGAGAGACGGAAGAAAGCCGCCCGCGCTCACCTGGATCCCGAATTTTAGGCCGCTTTTGACCCCTAAGAGACCTTCAGGGCGCGGACCATCCGAAGGCGCAAACCAAGATTGCGGCTTGCCACTTGCTGTCGTTACCCAAACGTGCTTTTGTCGCCGGTAACCGGTGCGTGTTAATTGGGGCAGGGCTATTTCTCAGTCTCCACGGCACATATTAATACCAACCGCCCTAGAGTTTGACTCGCGCAAGAGGTTTACACGCTAGGTTTTGTGTGATTCAAGGTTGTTGGCAACAAGGGAGTGTGTTCAATGCCAACGATTCCTTTGCGAAACGACTTTGATGCTGAAAGAGTCCGTGTTCTTGCGGCACGGAGCGATGATGGGAACCAGGCGCGCCGGCTTTTGTCGATGGCGGCCATCTACGATGGGATGGATCGAGCGTGCGCGGCGGGTATTGGCGGCATGGATCGGCAGACGTTGCGGGACTGGGTTCACCGGTTCAACGCGGGAGGTCCGGCCGGTCTGATCGACCGCAAGCCGAACGGGGCGTTGCGTCGGTTGACGCCGTCGCAAATGGCGGCGCTTTCGCGGGCTATCGAGGCCGGTCCCGATCCCGAACGGGATGGGGTCGTGCGCTGGCGCTGCATCGATCTCAAGCAACTGATCCGAACGCGCTTCGGCGTGGACTATCACGAGCGGAGCGTCGGCAAGCTGCTGGCCGCGGCTCGGGTTCTCGCATATTTCCGCGCGCCCGCGCCACGTCGGCCAGGATGCGCGGGCACAGGAGGAATTTAAAAAAAAGTTTTCCCGAACACTTGGCGAAAATCGTAGCGGCACAGCCACCGGACACGCCCATCGAGGTTTGGTTTCAAGATGAAATGCGCGTCGGCCAGAAGAACAGCCTGGTGCGCCAGTGGGCCCCAAAGGGATCGCGCCCGCGCCAGGTCAAGGACCTACGGACCTCTTCGGCGTATCTCTTCGGCGCCATCTGCCCCGAGCGCGGTGAGGGCGCGGCGCTGGTCATGCCGCGCGCCAATACTGAAGCCATGGACCTGCATCTCGAGGAAATCAGCCGGGCCGTTGCCCCAAACGCCCATGCCGTCGTGCTGCTCGACCAAGCCGCATGGCACACCACTGCCAAACTCGGCATCCCGGAGAACATCTCCCTCGTGCCTTTGCCACCCAAGTCCCCGGAGCTCAATCCCGCCGAAAATGTCTGGCAATACCTCCGCCAGAACTGGCTCTCCAATCGTGTCTTCGACCTCCTATGAAGCCATCGTCGAGGCCTCTTGCCAAGCCTGGAACAACCTGACCGACCGACCTTGGAAGATCATGTCCATCGGCCTCAGAGCGTGGGCTCGCACAAGTCAATGTTAAGGGCGGTTGGTATAAGATGCCCTAAATCATATTCGCGGTCCTAATCATCAGTCGGAATCTGACGGATTGCGTGTGTGGAGGACGGGGAATGGATCGTGAATTACTTCAAAGCAAACTTGCTGAATACACGTTTTATCAAACAATTGATCTTGGCGACGGGGTTAAGACGCCAGGTCGACCTCTGGGGGAAAAGCAAAAAGAAGTATTAAAGTTGATAGATTTGAAAGGTAAGCGTGTAGTAGATCTTGGATGTGCTAATGGGTTGTTTGCTCTTGCCGCGGAAAAGCGGGGAGCCGAAGAAGTCATAGCAGTTGATCATGCGACGAAAAATATAGAAGCTCTGGAAAACATTATAATACCACATTTGAATTCAAATATAAAAACAATGACTCTAAACGTACTTGATTTCGATAGTGAAGCCTATGGTAAATTCGATTTGGTTATATTTGCAGGACTTCTTTATCATTTGAGATATCCTTTTTGGGCTTTGAAGGTTGTTAGAGACCTTTTGCACGATCGTGCAACAGTCATAGTGGAGACGGGTATATACGAAGATTTCAACACAAATAGTTTGTTATATTGTCCGATTCCAGCAGACTCTAACCCAAACAGTTTATGCGGCCATCCATATTCTTACTTTAATGAGAAAGCCTTACTCGAAACTTTGGAATACTTCGGAATTAAAGTGCATTCGCAGGTCGTTGTAACGGGTCCGCTGCGACGGCTTGCTAAGAAACTATTTGGAAAATATTTTGATTGGTATGGCCCATTAAGTAATATTGTATTGTGAGCGCGATTATTCTATAGACGATCCATTGTTAACTCGGTTCTGTGAGTCAACGACACCATAATTTCGTTATTACTTGATCACCTTATACGATCCATCTCGGCGTACGGACTGTCGCTTCTTGGTGAGATTCGACTGTTTGGGAATACTCAATCAGAGAATTGGCATGTAGGGAAAATCGGAACTGATTTTGACGGCTTTACTCCAGTAAGCATGGAAAAAGTTGAAAGGAACCTGAACGGCACCTATTGGCTAAAAGCTGACTTTGGAATTGTTCTTACGCCCTCACCGCCGCCGCTTGCGGCTACGGCGCTTGGGCCTCGTCTTGCGGCGACCGCTTGCCTTTAACGACCGTGGCGCCCCTTTGGCCGCCGCGATGATACGCTAGCCAAACGATCGGAATTACCTCTCATGACACACGCCCCGCACAACATGGCCTCATGGCGCAGAGGGGGATCCAGAAGTTTGCTGACCTCCGTCAAGAGGTCGCTTTACTCGACTTCACCAAGCGCCGCCCCATGAGGCGGGCCAAGCGCATTTGACCGGAAGATTCGATCGACCGTGGCGAAGGGGGGGACCGTGGCGGTTGCGCTCTTCCTGGTGATCGGATATCAGCCGGGGGCCATTTCCGTGGGTGAGGCGGCAACAGCGCGCCACAGGAATGCCGCATAAGATATATTATGACACATTTTATCCGGCCAATACGGGTTCCGTTGGCACTCTGCGGAAAATCGCTCGGGGGGCTTTGGTTAGGGCTTGGAGAGAATCACCATGCCGTCGTGGGCTGGTTCGACGTTGGCCGGGAGCTCGGCGCACAGGGTTTCGTAATCCATCTCGTGGTTCATGTGGGTCAGGATTGTGCGGCGGGGCTTGATCCGCTCGATCCAGCGGAAAACGAGTTCGGGGTACGCATGAACCGGATTGGGCCTGGGGTCCTGGCAATCGACGATCCAGGTGTCGATTCCGGCGAGCGCGGCGAAGGCGGCTTCGTCGAGTTCGTTCACGTCGGTCGAATACCCCAGGGCGCCAAAGCGAAACCCTAGGGAAATCTTGCGGCCGTGGCGCTGTTCGAAGGGTATGACGTCGATCGTGCCGACCCGAAACGGCCCCTCGATGGCCCTAGAGACGAGTTGCGGCTTGTACCAGCCATGGCCCGGTTTGATCGGGGCGAAGGCGTAACCGAAGCGGGCGGCGATCGAGGCAAGGTCCTCGGCTCGCCCGTGGGCGTCGAGCGCTTGATCGATCTGGTGATTGACGGCGCGAAGATCGTCGATGCCGTGGACGTGGTCGGCGTGGTCGTGGGTGAACAACACGGCGTCCAAGCGCCCGACGCGGGCGTATAAGAGCTGGGCCCGGAGGTCGGGCGATGCGTCCACCAAGAGCCGAGTGGCCTCGTCTTCTACGAGAATCGAAACCCGGCGGCGCTTGTTGCACGGATTCTCCGATTGGCAGACCGGGCACTCGCAGCCGATCAGGGGTACCCCGCCCGAGGCTCCGCAACCCAAAATGATCACTCTCATGGCTCGGTTCCCGGTTGTGCCTTTTGAAAAAGGGCGAAAAAATTGGCGCTCGTCGCCGCCGCAAACGAGTCCGTGTCGAGGCCCTTCAGTTCAGCGACGCACGCTGCCGTGTGGACAACGAACGAAGGCTCGTTGGGCTTGTGGCCGCGCCGGGGCATCGGCGACAGATAGGGCGCGTCGGTCTCGACCAGTAGACGGTCCAGCGGCAGGTCCCGGACGATGGCGCGCAGGGATTCAGCGTTCTTGAACGTCACGATCCCGGAAAGCGAGATGTAAAATCCCAGTTCCAGGGTGGCTTCGGCCAGGGCCCGGCCGGTACTGAAACAATGGATGAGGCCGCTGAACGGGCCCGCCTGCATTTCGTCGGAGAGAATCGCCATGGTGTCGTCGTCGGCGCCGCGGGTGTGGACGATCAAGGGCAGTCCGCTCGTCCGGGCGGCGGCGATATGGGCCCGGAAGCTGGCGCGTTGCAGGTCGCGGGGGCTGTTGTCGTAGTAATAGTCGAGACCGCTTTCCCCGATGCCGATAACCTCGGCCTCGGCGCTCAAGGCGACGAGGGATTCTCCGTCGCCGACGGCTTCCTCGTCGACGTGGTGCGGGTGGACGCCGACGGAGCAGAAAATTCCGTCGTACCTTCGGGCCACGGCGAGGACCCCTTGGAAAGCCGAAAGCCGGGTGCAGATCGTTTGCATGACGCTCACGCCGGCCTCGCGGGCCCGCCTGACGACGTCGTCCAACTCGCTTTCGAAGTCCGGAAAATCAAGGTGGCAATGGCTGTCGATCAGGGTCACGATCGGGCCTCGTCGTCATAGGTCTTGAAGCGTGGAAAGACGCCGGCGGGTTTGGGCAGCGGCGTCCCCGCCACCAGGGCCCCGTCGGGACCGATCCCCTCAAGGCCCCTGCCCGCTTCCGGGACCGCGAGTTGGTCCAGAATTCGAGCGGCCGCCGCGGGTGTCACGGCTTGCAGTATGAGCGCCAAGTGGCGAACGGTTTCGGCTCCGACGTAGAGGACCGTGGCGGCCCGGTCCGGGTCGGACTTGCGCAGCTTCCACGGGGCTTGGCGATCGACGTAGACGTTGGCGCTCCGCACCACGCTCCAGATCGCGTCCAGGGCTTCGTGAAACGCTTGCCGCGAAAACGCTCCCCGCACCCGTTCGATCAAGCCAAAGGCGGCATCGAGGAGCGCCGTGTCGGCCGGGTCCAGATTTCCGGCCCGCGGCACCCGGGCGGCGCAATACTTTTGAATCATCGCCAGGATCCGCTGCACCAGATTCCCCATATCATTGGCCAGTTCGCCGTTCATCCGATTGACCATGGCCCGGTGCGAGAAGTCGCCGTCGTTGCCGAAGGGGACCTCGCGCAGAAGAAAATAACGGACCTGATCGAGGCCATAGGTGTCGATTAAGGTCACGGGGTCGATGATATTTCCGAGCGACTTCGAGATTTTCTTCCCTTCGTTGGTCCACCAGCCGTGGGCGAAGACCCGTTTGGGCGGCGCGATTTCGGCCGCCATCAGGAACGCGGGCCAAAATATGGCGTGGAAGCGAAGAATGTCCTTGCCGACCATGTGCAGGTCCGCCGGCCAGTAGGCGCGAAAGTCGGCGCCGTCCACGTCCGGATATCCCGCGCCCGTGAGATAATTGGTCAAGGCGTCGAGCCAAACGTACATGATGTGGTCGTCGTCGCCGGGTACCGGAACGCCCCATCGGAAACTCGTGCGCGAGATCGAAAGATCGCTCAGGCCGCCCTTGACGAAGCTGATGACTTCGTTTCGCCGGCTCGCCGGGGCGACAAAATCCGCCTCGTCCTCGTAGAACGACAACAGCCGTTCCCGCCACTGGGACAAACGAAAGAAATAGCTCGGTTCCTCGACCCATTCGACGGGCGCGCCCGTGGGAGCCTTGCCGTCGACGATTTCCGATTGGGCATAGAAGGTTTCGTCGCGCACGGCGTACCAACCGGCGTAACTGCCCAGATAAATCTGATCGCGCGCCTCGAGCTCGCGCCACAACTGTTGCGCCGCTTCGATATGCCGGGGTTCCGTGGTGCGAATGAAGTCGTCGTTCGAAAAATTCATCGACCCGCAAAGAGAGCGAAAGGGCCGCGACATCCGATCGACGAACGCCTGGGTCGATTCTCCGGCCTTCCGCGCCGCCTTTTCCACCTTTTGGCCGTGCTCGTCCGTGCCGGTCAGAAACCAGACCTGGTAGCCGTCCAGGCGCATGAATCGCGCCACCGCGTCGCACGCCAACGAGGTGTAGGCGTGCCCGATGTGCGGCTTGTCGTTGACGTAGTAGATCGGCGTGGTGATGTAGTACGCGGGGGCCTGCGCCATTGGGGGTCTCCGGAAGCCTTCGCTTCCTCGCGGAATGCCGGCGTCAGCGCCGCGCGACGGCCTCGATGGAATTGAATAAGCTCAGGGCGATCTGCTTACGGTCCAGATTGATTCCGTCCACCTGGCCCGCGAGGCGAAGGGTTTTGTCCCACACGTCCAGCCATTGATCAAGTCCCGCCAACTTGGCCAGACGATCCCCGACGGCGGCCTCCTTGGCGACAATGGCGTCGGAATGGTTTCCGCCGGCGATCGAGCGGATGAATCGGGCGAGACATTCGGTCAACATATTCAAGAACATTCTATAGGTTTCCTCGGCCCCACGCCGCGTCAATCGTTCACAGAATTCGTGTACCGCCGGTATTTCGAGGTTGGGCAGCTGGCCGAAGAGTTCGAGCAATTCCTCGTAAAGTGCCAGTCCACCCCCGTCCGCCAATGTCAGTGCCGCGCCCGGTCGCCCCTTGGCGAGACGCGCCAAGGCGCTGCCCTGGTCGGCCGCGAGTTCGGGACGCCGCCGACAGAGCCAATCGCCGACAAGGGATACGTCGAGCGGACGCAAGGCCAGGGTCCGGCACCGCGAGCGTATCGTCGGCAGCACCCGGTAGCGCGCGTGGCAGGTCATGAGGATGAGCGCCTTGGCCGGCGGTTCCTCGACGATTTTCAGGACCGCGTTGGCGGCGTTGCGGTTCATTTCGTCGGCTCCGTCGATGATGACTACGCGCCAGCCCGCCTCCGACGGTGTCAGGTGCAGGAACCGCGCCACCTTGCGCGCGTCTTCGATGACGATCTCGCTTCGAAGCTTAGCTCTCGAATCTTCGCCCACGGACCGTTCGACGCTCAAGAGATCCGGGTGAGAACCGGCGGCGACCCGCCGAAACACGGGATGGTCCGGTGGGACCTCCTCCCCGGCCCCGAGGAGCATGCGCGCGAGGCGGTAGGAAAGCGTCGCCTTGCCGACACCGCGCGGCCCCGTGATCAACCAGGCATGCGCCAATCTGTCACGACGCCAACAATCGAGAAAAAGCGCCTCGGCCTCCGCATGGCCCACGAGCTCGGGATTGGCCCGTGGGGCCACGGCAACCGCGGCGTTCGAGCCACCGTCAGTCACGACCCGGAAGCCCGAGGCGCTCGTGGACGGCGCCAAGAATGTCGCGATGCACCGCGTCGAGGTCGCCGCGGGCATCGACCAGAACACAGCGGTCGGGTTCGCGCCGGGCGATATCGAGATAGCCCTCGCGCAGCCGCCGATGAAAGGCGGCACCCATGCGCTCGTAACGGTCTGCGTCACCGCGTTCAAGTGCCCGCGCCAGTCCGGTTTCGACGGGAAGGTCCAGGATCAACGTCAGATCCGGCGTCAAGCCGTCGATCACGTTCGTCTGTAATGCGATAACGGCGTCGCGACCCAAGCCCTGGGCGTAGCCTTGATAGGCCATGGTCGAGTCCGTGAAACGGTCGCACACGACCCACTGTCCCCTGGCCAAGCCCGGTTCTATGGTTTTGACCACGTGGTCGCGGCGGGCGGCGAAATGGAGCAAGATTTCCGTCGTCGCGTCCCAGCGGTCCGCCGCGCCGATCACGAGCAGATTTCGGATCTCCTCGGCCCCCGGGCTCCCGCCGGGTTCTCGGGTTTCGATGACCTCGAGACCACGTTCCAAGAGGGCCGACTGCAAGAGTTTCGATTGGCTTGATTTTCCCGCCCCTTCGCCGCCCTCCAAGGAAATGAACCTGCCCCTTTTCACGACATTCCCCCACGGTGACCCATTCGCTCAGCGCCGCGGCGCGGCGGATCCCCACAGCAGATAATCCAATGCCGCGCTCCAGCGGCGGAACATCGTCAATCCCGCCACGCTGTCGCCGACAACCAGGGGAACCTCGAGATCGAGAGCGTTTGGAATCTCCACTACGAGCTTCGCCACCGTCGTGCCGGCGCTGATCGGTGCCGGAATGGGACTGTCGTACACCACCTTGACCGTCATGTTCCGGCGGTTCTCGTAAGAGAGCGTGAGGACGAGTTTGTCTTCGATGAGCATCGGAACATTGACGGATTCGCCCAACCAGACGTCGGCGTCGATTACTTTTTCGCCGGCCTTGAAGAGCACGTAATTGGAGAAATCCTGAAAACCGTACTCGAGCAGGCGCTCGGCCTCGGTTGCCCGCCGTTTGCTACTGTCGAGACCCGCGACGACGAGGATAAGGCGCCTGTCACCACGCTTCGCCGAGACCGTCAGACCATAACCAGCTTCACTCGTATGGCCAGTTTTCAGTCCATCGACTCCCAGTGATTTTCCGAGCAGCGGATTCCGGTTCGCTTGCGAGATATCGTTGAAAGTAAATTTTTCTTGCTTGTAATATCCGTAAAACTCCGGAAATTCATGGATCGTGCGGCGGGCCAGCAAGGCAAGGTCGCGCGCGGTCATCACATGGCCCTCCTGGGGCCAACCGCTCGCATTCTTGAAGACGCTACGCGTCATCCCGATTTGGTCTGCCCGTTTCGTCATTTCGGCCGCAAAGGCATCCTCGGATCCCGCCAGGCCTTCGGCGACGACGATCGTGGCATCATTTCCGGACTGAACGATGATCCCGCGCAAGAGATCCTCCACCGAAACCCGCTTTCCAACCTCGACAAACATCTTTGACCCGCCCATTCGCCACGCCTTTTCGCTCACCGGAAACGTGTCCTCGAGGGAAAGGCGTCCCGTTCCCAGGCGTTCGAAGAGCATGTACGCCGTCATAAGTTTGCTCATCGAGGCCGGCGGCATGAGATCGTCGGCGTTCTTCTCGAAAATGACGGTGCCGGTCACGTCATCGATGAGGATAGCGCGTTGCGCCTGAGTCTCGAACGCCGCGGCGCCGTTACCCTGAACCACCAGCACGGCGGTCCAAAATACGATTCGGAAAAGCCGGCGAATCAAACGTGCGTACGTCATTTCCGGATACACGGAGTGCAAAAATTGCCCTGTTTGTCGGGGCCCAGGTGGAAAATACATTTCATTGTCCCTGGGACCGGAAGTGATGACAAGCTTGGCACGACCTAAATCAACGTTCTCGCCGCCGCCGAACTCCGACCCGCCGCGGAAGTGGCTCTCACTCGACCACCAGCCGGGCGTCGTGAAAACCGTCGGCGACGACCTTTCCAAGAAGCCGGCCGGCCTCGTCGAGCGAAGCGATGGGTCCTAGGCGGACACGAAACAGCGAGCGGCCGTCGACAGCCACTCGTGTAACCGACGTTTGACCGAATTTTTCGAGTCCCCCACTGACGAGACGCGCATTTTGAACGTTGCTGTACGCCCCCGCCTGAATGAATACGCGATTGGCCATTATTTCATCGCTGACGGTCGCCGTCGGCTTGACCGCCGGCCGCGCGTCATGACCGGTGCCGAGAACCTGAACGCGTACCCGCGCGGTGCCCTTCGCCCGATAACCGAGCAATTCGGCGCCGCGCCGCGAAATATCAATGATGCGACCGCGAACGAAGGGCCCGCGATCGTTGACCGAGAGCACCAGTGAGCGCCCGTTCTCCAAGTTGGTGACCCGCACGCGGCTGGGCATCGGCAGCGTCGGATGGGCCGCCGTCACCTGATTCATGTCGTATATATCACCGTTCGCGGTTCGGCGGCCGTGAAAATCCGACCCGTACCAGGAAGCGACGCCGATCTCGTCGTAGCCGGGATCCTCCGCCGGGGTGTACCAGGTTCCCGCGACTTGGTAAGGATCTCCGACCTTGTAGACAGGGTTTGCTGGTCCCGGATCCCTTGGTACGGGGCGAGGGGTTTCGGTGCAGGCATCGACGAGGAAGGCCAGCGCGGCAAGGGCGAAAAATAAAGTTAACGGACGTGCCATGGCCGAAATTCCCCCAACCCACGCCGTATGTCAACCGCCGTCACGAATTCTTGTCCTCTCTAGTATTGGCCCACTAAATCCGACAGTCTTCCCACGGACATGGCAAAATAATCGGAGCGATTCCATTTTCGGATTCGGCGGTAGTTATCGTACACGACGTAGGCGGGTCCTCCCTGCCCGCCCGGCAGAATGACCGAGGCTTCGAGTTGGCGCCGTGGGAGATTGCTACCATCCGCTCGGCGAACCCCTAGGGCTTGCCAATCCCCAAGCGGTTTTATGGTCTCGTGGCCCACCAACTCGGGGTCGAAATCCGCCGGGAGACGGACCTCACGACCCCAGGTTTGATCGTCACGCCAACCCAGCCGGGTGAGGTAATTGGCGGCCGAGGCGAAGACGTCGGCCGGCGTATTCCAGATGTCGCGGCGGCCGTCGCCGTCGTGATCGACCGCGGAACGGAGAAAAGTGGACGGCATGAATTGACTCTGGCCCATGGCCCCGGCCCAGGAACCCTTCATATCGGCGACCGAGATGTGGCCGGCGTCGAGAATCTTCAGGGCGTTCAAGAGCTCGCCCCGGAAATAGCTGGCGCGGCGGGCGTCGAAAGCCAAGGTGGCGAGAGCGTCGATCACCGGAAACCCCCCAGTATAGGTGCCGTACCGAGTTTCAACCCCCCACAAGGCGACGATGAATCGCGGTTGGACACCGTATTCGCGGCCGATTTCCTCGAGCGCGTCGCGATTGGCGCGCAGCGCTTGGCGCCCCTCTTCCACCAGGGCGTCGGTGACCCGCAATGCCATGTACTCGGAAAAGGTTTGGGTAAATTCCGGTTGTTTCCGATCCAGTTCGACGATCCTCGGGATCGGCATGGTGTCCGCGAACGCCGCCTCGAGCGTGGCGCGGGAAATCCCCGCCTGGGTGGCTTCCTGGCGAAATTCGGCGAGCCAGACGGAAAAATCGCGTTCGGCCGCGAGGGTCCCCGTCGCGGCGAGCCAGGAAAACACGAAAACGATCCAAACGATCGTCGAAGGGATTCTTCCATGGCGCGAATTGGCCGAAGCGGCGCGAAATGGGGTCATTCGTTCATCCCCCGCCCGAGAATCGCGGAATAATAAACGATCGCGTGGTCATGGAATATTCTGGGCCCGTCCGGATCGACGATTTCGACTTTTTCTCCATGGTGTTCATAGCCGATCGGGAAGGGATAGTGGATGGCCGGGTCGTACCCGTTGACGTAGCGGACGTGGCGTTTCGCCATAAACGCCGAGGCGATGTTGAGTCCCACTCTCGGTTCTCCGAAAGTGATGATCGCTTCGAAGGGAATCCCCCGCATCCCGGCGAGGGTCGCCATCGCCGCGCCCATGCTGTGGCCCGTAACCCAGATCGGGATCGGCGGAAGTTCGCGGTAGGTTTCCAAGTCACGGGAGACATTCGGCCATATTTTGTTGAGTTCGCGGAGATAGCCCCGATGCACCCGAGCCTCCCCGAGCGGTTCTTGAAGGATAAAATCGGCGTCGGCGAGGAGGTCGGTGTGGCTGTGGACCTCGGTACCGCGGAAAACAAGGACCGCCTTGTCCGGCCAGACGGCAAGATAACCTTGGGATCCGTCGTTGGAATAGACGTGAAGCCGTGGCGGCCCCGGTGTCGCGGTCGGCTCGCAGGGATTCGCGGCGCGCAGGAACGGCGCCAGCAAGGCACACAATTTGTCCTCGTCGAAATAAGCGGCGTGGGCCAAATTCGCCAGAACCCATGGTTTGTTGGTTTCCCAGGCGCGCTCGAAGGCATCGGGATCCTCGATACCGACGAAGGCCGTATATCTTTCCGGGTGCAAGACGGCCTCGATCGTCTTGCGATCCCGCCAATCACCGGCCCCGGCGACCCCGGGCCAAGCCGCGATCGCGATGACGATGGCAAGGGCCGCCCCCGCCAATCTGTCGCCGATTCCCCCCACGACTGCTCCTACCATCCTTGAGAACAACACCATCACAATACCATAAAAATCAATTCGTACAACACTATACAACGAAACGTTCACCTGACGTCATGGGTACGGCGGCGGCTCGGTTTCTCACCGGCGGGCGCGCCATCGTTTGTGACCTGAAACCGTGGTGCAGGTCGTTGACGAACGGAGACGACAAAGAGTGCGCCAAGGGGACTTGGAATGCCAGTCGTGTGAACTTCCAAGCGGACAATTTATGGGGGGGTGCTGGCGGGGGGATTGGTCGGTCAAGCGGCTGGATCGAAGCCCCGCCGCAACAGTGGACGATTCCGATTGGCCCCGTGATCGGCGGTGACAACCACCACCTCCGCTGAGCGCGGGATTTTCTATTTGCCGGCACATAACCCTCCTCCTTGCTATAATGTCAGGAAAGGGGGACCTCGGTGAGGCGATTCCGGCAGACCTTCATTCCGCTGACGCTAGGCGCGATGCTCGTGGCGGGGCACGCCGTCGTGGAAACCACCGGCGACGCGTCGGTCATCGCCGACGTGGCCGGTGACTACCACGCGCTGGTCATCGGCAACAACGAATACGCCCATATGACGCGGCTGAAAACAGCGGTCAGCGACGCCGCCGCCGTGGCCGAACTGCTCAAGCTCAAGTACGACTATGATGTCAAACTCATCCTCAACGCCACCCGCGCGGACATTCTGGAGGAAATAAACCGTTACCGCGGGAATTTGACGCCGGACGACCGGCTTTTGATCTACTACGCTGGCCACGGCACCTTGGATCGCGAGACCGGCACCGGCTACTGGCAGCCGGTGGACGCGGAGCCTGAAAGCGATACCCACTGGATTCCGGTCCGCGCCATCACCCGCCACCTCAAGGCGATGACGGCTCGGCACGTCCTGGTGGTGGCCGATTCGTGTTACTCCGGAACCTTGGTTCGGACCGAAACGGGCAAGCTTCGAACGGGCGACGATCGAAGCGAATACCTGCGGCGCATGGCGGCCAAGCGGGCGCGCACGGCGTTGGTTTCAGGCGGACTGGAGCCGGTGGTGGACGCCGGCAGCGGCGGGCATTCGGTGTTCGCCGCCGCGTTTCTTACGGCGTTGCGCGAAAACGACACCATCCTCGACGGCCAGGAGCTTTTCCGCGAGGTACGCCAGTCAGTGGTCATGAACGCCGATCAAACGCCCCAATACTCGGATATCCGCATGGCGGCGCACGAAGGCGGCGATTTTCTGTTCATACCCATCGAAATCAAGGGAACGGTGGCGATCCCGCGCGACGCTATATCCCCGGCGCCGCCGGCCTTCGACGAACGGGCGATGGAATTGGAGTATTGGCAGTCGGTCAAGGCCAGTGGGAGGGCACGCGATTTCGAGGGATATCTGGCTCAATATCCCGACGGCGCCTTTGCCTCTCTCGCGAGGAGCCACCTCGACGGCCTGAAAGAGGACAAGCAGGTCGCCGTGGTTGTCCCACCGAAGATCGTGGTGGCCCCGATGGATACCGAACTGGTGGCGGTGAAGACGGTGAACCTGCGGGCGGGTCCGTCGACGGACTACGAGAAGGTGGGGAAGCTGTCGGCCGGCGAACACGTAACCGTGACCGGTAAGGTCAAGGACGCGGAGTGGTACCGGGTCGAGGGGGACGAAGGCAAACCGGCTTACGTTTACGCAAAGCTCCTGGGGGAACCGCTGGCAGAGCCGCCGGCGCCGGCCGAACCGGCGAAGCTCGATCCGCTTGCCGCCGAGATCGCTTTCTGGGATTCGGTCAAGAACAGCACGAGCGCGGCGGACTACAAGGCTTATTTGGAAACCTACCCCAAGGGGAGATTTGCCTCTCTGGCCCGAGCCCGGGCCAAGCAGTACGCGGCGGTGACCGTACCGCAAAGGCCGGCGCCGGAAACCCCGGCCCAGCCGGCGGTGGGGATTTATCCGGGAACGAAGGAACCTGGTTCCACCTTTAAGGACTGCCCCGAGTGCCCAGAGATGGGGGTGATCCCGGCGGGCAATTTCACGATGGGGTCTCCGGCAAGCGAGAAGGGGCGTTACGACGACGAGGGACCTCAGCACGAGGTTCGGATTCCCCGAGCCTTTGCCTTGGGCAAGTACGAGGTGACGCGAGGGGGGTTTGAAGCTTTTGTCCGCGCCACGGGCCACAAGACGAGCGACGGTTGTCGGATTTATCAAGCTGGCGAATGGCAAGAAGATTCGTCCCGGAACTGGCGCGATCCGGGATATTCACAGAGCGATTCCCATCCTGTTGCCTGCGTCAATTGGCAAGACGCGAAAGCCTACGTCCGTTGGCTGAGCGGAAAGACGGGGAAGGAATACCGTCTGCCGAGCGAAGCGGAATGGGAATACGCGGCGCGGGCCAGGACGACGGCAGCCCGTTATTGGGGAAGCAATTCAAGCGGTGCCTGCGGCTACGCGAACGTACATGACCAAACCAGTAAATCGGAAAACGGATTTTCATGGGTGCATCACGATTGTCGCGATGGCTATGGTCAGACGGCACCGGTGGGGAGATTTCAGGCCAATGGGTTTGGTTTGCATGACGTGCTGGGCAACGTGTGGGCATGGGTCGGGGATTGCTGGAACGACTCGTATAGGGGTGCACCATCAAATGTCTCGGCTTGGACAAAGGGAAATTGTTCTCGCCGTGTTCTGCGCGGCGGCTCCTGGGACGGCACTCCGAGGGTCGTACGTTCCGCGAATCGGGCCGGGGACGACACCTCCAACCGAAGCGACGACATCGGCTTCCGGGTTGCCAGGACTGTTACTCCTTGACACTTTAAATCTTAACCTCTTGGAACTGGGGCGGAGCCCCAGCGAAATTTTTTGGGATATTGAAGCGATGGATGGAAAGCTGGCCGACGGGTCCCGGCGCACTGGCCCGGCGTCGGAGCAAATGTACGTGTTTATTCTCTGGCTCGTCCCAACGGTCGAGAAGTTTCCGAGGAGCCAGAGATTCCTTCTCGGGGATCGCATCCAGGCCACGGAGTTGGAGGCCCTTGAAGGCGCTGTCATGCTAAAGGGGTGGATTCCTCAACGTCGTAGGCACGGATCAGCACGTCCGCCGAAATTCGCAATTCCTTGTTGAGTCGCCGGATCATCTTGATCGTCAGCGGGCGCTTGCGGCCGAGAACCTCGGAGACCCGGGCCCGGGTGCCGATCATCGGCTCCAGGTCCTTGCGTTCCAGACCAAGGGCTTCCATGCGGTGAACGATGGCCTCGATCGGGTCCGGTTCCTCGATCGCGTGGTGGTTCTCCTCCCAATCCGCGACAAGCGTGGTCAGGACGTCGAGACGGTCGCCCTCGGGGGTGTCCGGTTCGGCGTCCATCAGGCCGTCGATTTCGACCACCGCGGCCGCGTAATCCCCTTCATCCTTGATCGGCATTATTTTCATCGTCGGAACTCCCAAACCTTCGTCGCGTCCACCCTGTCGTACTCGGCATGGGTACCGACAAACCGAATGTAAACAATTCGGTATGGGTAATTTATCTTCACGACCAGGCGGAACCTGTTTCCGCCGATGTTGAAGCAAACCCCGTTATCTTCGAGGATGCTCGCGCTTCGGTAGTCCGTCCTCACGGCCGCCGGTGAATCCCAAAGGGCAGCCTTTGCAAACCTGAACCACGCCTTCAAGGGTTGCTCGGCGAGGGGATGCCGCTCCCAGAACACTTTGAGCGTCCTTCGGGCGATAATCCTCATGACCCACCCTACTCCGATCCCAAAATGGGATCAAGTGATTTGTTCCCGATCTGGGAGCACAAATCCCACATCCTTGCGGGGCGCATTTATAGAGTCGTCCGTGAAGAACCCTGATTTCAATCTGAAGCGGCGATTGGGTTTGCGGTGGGGTGCGAGATGTCGCTGAGGAGCGCGGCCAGGATTTGGACAAACAAACGCCTCAGCCATTTGAGGACAAGGCGGTAGTTGTAGCCGGCGCCGGCGAGGATGGCGTTGATCTTGTCGCCGTCGCGGCCTTTGAGGAAGTTGCGCCCCAGCCTGCCATCGCTCTTGAGATGTCCGATCACGGCCTCGACGGCGGAGCGCCGCCTGAGCTCCTTCTTGATCGTCGGCGTGATGCCGCGTTTCTGGCCTGATCTAAAGACGCGGTGTTTGTTGGGGTAATAGTGGCCCTGGTATCCCTTGTCGACATAGATGCGCTCGGCCGATATCCCCGTCCAGCGTTCCATCTCTTCGATCACCTGCCTCAAGGTGTGGCCATCATAGGGATTGCCGTGGAAGGCCTTGACGTGGGCGACGAACTGGCCGCCGGGGGGGCGGGAATTGGTCGCCGCCACGGAGACCTTGCAGCCGAACTCGTACGGCTTGTGCGCCTTCCCTTTGCCGATGCATTCGACCTCGGGCGCGTGGAGCGAATAGACCTTGGGCAAGGGGTCGCGCCGCTTCTGGGTCGACACCCGCTCGGCCAGCCACAAGGGGCGGCGGAAGGTATCCCGTAGGCTCTCCTCCTGGGCCGTCTTGCGGCGGATGTCGCGGACGGTGCGCCCGAGATAGGTCTTGAGCTTGCGCAGGGCCTTGTTGGCCCGCTTGTGCTGTTTGGCATGGCGGTAGCGGCCTTGCATGATCAACGCCCTCTTGCCCAGGCGGGTATAGGACTGACGCAGGGCAATGCCGTGCTCCCGTGCCAGTCGCACCAGCCGCTCGCGGGCTCGTTGCATCAGTTTGGCGGCGGTCGGAAAGGCAATCGCCTTCTCTTGTACGGTGGTGTCCACCATCACCCGCTCGAGGTCCTTCTCCCGCAGCGCCCCCACCCGGTGGGCCACGGCCAGGCTCTCCTGGAATACCTTCTCCAAACCTTCCGGACCGATCCGGTCCCGCCACCGGGTCATCGACGAGCGCTCCATGGGCAGCTCATGCTGAAAGTACTCTTCGCCGCAGAAGCACTGGAAGTATGGGTCGTAGACCCAGCGCTCGCAGACCTCCTCATCCGAGAGATCGAACATATGCTTGAGGATGTGCAGCCCAACCATCAACCGCGTCGGGACCCCCGGCCGACCCTCCTCCGAATACAAGGCTTCATAGGTCTCGTCGAAGAAAGTCCACGCGATCCGGCCCCCCAACACCACCAACTCGTGGCGCAGGTTGATGATGTTTTCGAACCGCGAGCGGAACAGGTCCTCTATTCCCGATGACACCTTGCGCGATGGCTTCATCACAGTTCTCCAATCCCAATCGACGGGAGCAGAGAATCACGTTCCGCAACGGAAGGGAATCCCCAAAATCAATTATTTCAAATCGCAAGCTTTTCAGGCCCAAAACCCGTTTTCTTGCAAATCCGATTACTTCGCCAAACCGAAAGAGCTACCAACATCAGCCGCTTACGCGTTCTTCACGGGCGACTATATAGGCATGGCCGCCCAGTAACACGAACTACCGAGTGCCGGGTCGAGGGGATGTTCCGGCCGCCGGAAATATCGGAATCCTCGATAAAGCTGGAGACGTACAATTCGGCTCGGGGACGTCGCCTCCGTCCGCTACAGCTTCATCGGCTTTCGGGTTGCCAGGACCGTTACCCCTTGAGACTTCGCCTCTTTAGTGCGCCACGAGGGCGCGGAATGCCAGTGGAGGCAGGTTCCACGCGGATAATTGTTGGTTGGGTGCTGGCGGGCGGTTTGGTTGGGGTACCGGCTGGATCGAAGCCCCGCGACAAAGGCCGCCTTGGGCGGCTGAGCAACCCAGCGGGTCGCGAGTGAACTCCGAGTAGGCCCCGAAAGGAGAGATGCGGACGCCGAGCTTGTCCAACCAGGTCCATCTGATCCTCACGGCTGACGAGCGGTGGGCATAAAAGATCAAGTATCGCGTCCCCCGAACCCAGCTTTCGTCGCACGGTCATGTCCACCGTCATCACTGCGCAACTTGTGGGAGCATGCCGTGGCGGGTATCATTACACAAAATAATTGGACACCTCGATGGGGGCTGCCGTTCATTGTTGTGCAACACATGCTTCCTATGCTTAGGTTTTTGCGGTAGGGGAATTCTCCGATGGCGGAACTAGACAAAGACATCGCGGCGTACGACGCCAAGCGCGAAGAGCTTGAGCAACATCATCATGGCAAGTGGGTCGTGTTCCATGATGGTGAATTCATCGGTGCGTACGATTCACTCGACAACGCCGCGACCGAAGCCGTGCGTCGGTTTGGCCGGGGGCCATATCTCATTCGACAGGTTGGCGCCCCGCCGATCACTCTTCCTGCATCCGCTATGTTTCAATTCTTCGATGACGCGCGCTGAATGCGGGTTCGTCGAAAGGGACGGTGTGCCAGGGAGCACACTGTTGTGCTCATATCAGACCAACGATAAAGTTGCCACCACCCCGAACGAACCCCCAATCGTTATCGGTGGTAACCCGGTTGCGGCCAGGGGGTTTTCGGACTATTCAACAGGGGAAGGAACGGCGCTGGAGTGGCCATGAAATCGACGATACGGCGGATCGCGCTCGCGATAGTCTTGACGGTCGTCTGCGTGCTTCCGGCGCGGGCGGATTTTCAGGCTGGGGTGTCCGTACCTGGTCCAGGATTACGCGACCGCGTTCCGAATCTTGCTGCCTCTTGCGCAGACGGGGAATGTTGAGGCCCAGGTATTCGTCGGGGTGATGTACCACATCGGACAAGGCGTCAAAAAGGACACCGACCAGGCCCGCAGATGGCTCTTGCGAGCAGCCAAGGGAACCTCCCTGAACGAGGCGACGGACGAGAAACCGCTCGAGTTGGAATTCGAGGGCGCCGATCCGTTATCGGCGGATGCGGTCGCGAAAAAGCGGCGTGACGCGAACAAGTGATCGATTGCCGTTGATCATTGGCCCGGCGCCGGACCGCGATTGACAAGACCCATTTCATCGATTGTCGCCCGGACAGCCTCGATCAGGCCCGGAATCGCGTCGTTGCCGAGATGACCGATGCAGCCGACGCGGAAACTCTCCGCCGCCGTCAGTTTGCCGGGATAAATGACGTAGTTTCGCCGCCGTAATCCGGCGAAGAAAGTCTCGAATCGCCAGTTCGGATCGGCGGGCGCGAGGAAAGTAACGATGATCGGCGCCTGGACGTCATCCGCAAGGAGGGTTGCGAATCCCATTTCGCGCATGCCTTTTACCAAGCGATCGCGGTTCCTCCGGTAACGCCCGCCGCGGGCGGCGATACCGCCCTCCTCGTCCAACTCGGTCAAGGCCTGGTCGAGGGCCGCCAATACCTGGGTCGGCGGCGTAAACCGCCACTCGCCCGTGCGTTCGAGAGTGCGCCACTGATCATGGAGGTCGAGACTGAGCGAACGCGCGTTTCCGCCGCGCTTCGCCAATGAATCGCGTCGCGCGATGACGAAGGCCAGGCCGGGCACGCCCTCGAGACACTTGCTCGACGAGGACACCATGGAATCGAAGGGAACCTCGGCCGCGTCGAGAGGGATGGCCCCGAAGGCGCTCATCGCGTCGACCAACAACCGCTTTCCGCGTTTGTCGACGAGACGCGCGATCTCGGCCACCGGATTCAAAACCCCGCTGCTGGTTTCGCAATGGACCGCGGCCACGTCGCCGATCGCCGGATCCGAATCGAGAACGGCGCCGACGTGCTCCGGATCGAGGGCCAAGTTTTCGGGTGTCGTCGTCGCCACGTGGGCCAGCCCCAAGACCTCGGCGATCCGCACCATACGCTGTCCGTAGGCGCCGTTGACCGGAACCAGGAGCTTGCCGCCGCGCGGCACCAGGGTCCCGATCGCCGCTTCGATCGCGAAGGTTCCGCTCCCTTGCAGCGGGACGCAAACATGATTTTCGGTGGCCCCGGCCAGGGCCAACAGACGCGCGCGCGCGCGCGCGGTCATCGAGACGACTTCGCGATCGCGCGAACCCCAGTCGTGCATCATGGCCCGCTTGGTCGCCGGCGACGTCGCCAGGGGCCCCGGGGTCAAGAGTATGGGGTCGTCTGAGGACGATTCCACGAACACGTCGCTATCCGCCAGCATCGACAAAGAGCGATATTTCCCGTTGAAGGAGGGCGATAGTTATCATTGGCAGGGTATGCGACCGCCTCAAGCTTGCCGAAGGGGCGAAAACTAATCAAGAAATTCCGCACCGATGACGTTGACTCTTTGTCTCGCGCTGACGATTTGGCTCGATCTGCTTTTCCTCCGCGGAGGATTCTGGCGCGCGGCACCGTTCCTGGGCCCGAATTTCCCCGCCCCGGCGAAATGGCCCCGTGTCACCGCCGTGGTTCCGGCGCGGAACGAAGCGGCCTGCATCGCCGAGTCCCTGGCGTCGCTGCTGGGCCAGGATTATCCGGGCAAATTTGACGTCGTGGTCGTCGACGACGGCAGTCATGACGGCACCGCCGAGCTGGCGCGAGCGGCGGCCGCGTTGGCCTCGCGCCATCGCTTGACGGTGATCGAGGGGACAGCGCCTCCGAACGGGTGGCGCGGCAAACCCTGGGCCCTCGAACACGGTGTTCGTCACGGCCTCGAAAATACCCCCGAGTTCCTGTGGTTCACCGACGCCGACGTCGAACATCCCCGCGACAACCTTCGCCGTTTGACCGCCAAGGCGGTCGCGGAGCGGCTTGATCTGGTTTCGTTGATGGTACGGCTCGACAGCCAGGGATTTTGGCCAAGTCTCCTCATCCCCGCGTTCGTTTTCTTTTTCCAAAAACTGTATCCGTTTCCCCTTGTCAACGACCCGGCGAGTCGAATCGCGGCGGCGGCGGGCGGATGCATGCTGGTCCGCAAGTCGGCGCTCCTGGGCGCCGGAGGGTTGGCGGCGATTCGCGGCGCCTTGATCGACGATTGCGCCCTTGCCCGGAGCCTGAAAATCGGACACGGATGCCGCCTCTGGATCGGCCTCGCGAGAACGACACGCAGCCTGCGTCCCTATTCGGGCTTGGCGAATGTTTGGTCGATGGTCGCCCGGACAGCCTACACTCAACTGCGGCACTCGCCGTTCTTGCTCGCGGGCACCGTCCTCGGGATGGCGCTGACCTATTGGGTGGGTCCCGTTTTCGCCCTGGCCGGGATTGCTTCCGGACGTCTCGGGCACGTGTGTCTCGGCGGGGCCGTCTGGTTATTCATGGCCGCCGCGTACATGCCCACCCTGGCGTTTTACCGCCGGTGGCGCGTTTCGGCGTTTCTCCTTCCCGTCGCCGCCGCGTTTTTCGTCGCCATGACCATGAATTCGGCACGCCGTCACTGGATCGGCCGTGGCGGCGAATGGAAAGGACGGCTCTAGAGCCGGAGAACCGAGTACGACACCTTGAAAGGAACTACCTCGTGGGGTTGACCAGAAGGATGCCCTTGTACATGGATTCGGACGGGGAATAAAAATGGTATCGACCCGGCTGAAAGGAATCCTCGAATTTCAACGTATGTGTGCCGCCGGGATCGATCTGAGCATCGAGAATTTCCGGGAAGCCCTTCAACGTGACGGTTTCCGCATTTTGACCGACATTGCGAAATTCGATTTCGTCGCCCGGGAAAACATGAAGTCGGTTGGGCGAATACATCCTGGACTTTGAATTGACCTCGATCACGTGCGTTTCCGCCGAGGCGGCGGCCGTGAACAGAATTACGCACGCAAAGGCGAGCAAAGGTTTGACGGCGCTAAACATGGCAATACCTCATCATACATCGGTGTTTCGGTCGTCCTGCATCGTTCTCGGAAGCATCTCGATTGCGGGGCCCCTACCCTTCCTGGTCACCAAACGAAAATCGATTTTTCGCTCTACTCGGTGTGTCCAGGACGTGGTGAACGGGAGAGACGATATCCAAGGACTATCGCAAAGTCATGGCAGGCGTCCTTCGGCCGCAAATCTAACAAGTGATCGGATGACTCTCAATCTCGATTGTTTTCAGGCCCCGAAAGAGTCGATTTCAGGCCGAACTCGATCAGGGGAATCGCACCGTAAGGGGGCTTTCCCCCGAGGGCCAGATTCCACGTTCGATGGCTTGCGAGCCGTCGAAGACAACATAACTCCGCCGTCCATAATGGGGCAGCGGCCGCAGTAGCGCCGACAACGCCTCGGCGTCGCTGGCCATGACGGCGATAAACGACCGTCCCGATTTGCTCCGCCCGGCCCAGGCGGCGGCGCTTCCGCGTCCAGCGAGATCGACTGGAACCGGCGGCAAATCCAGTTCCTCAAATTTACGGCTGATTTCGTCCCGAGATCCGATGATCAGCAAGGGTGTCCGCGGAGTTATCCCCGCCAAACCTTCATGGACCCGGCCCAGGTCGAGCATCCGGCCGGCCAAGGCGCGAGCCGTCTCCTGGGCATCCGACGTATCCCAGGCCAAAATCGTTACCGTCGAGGGGTCCAACATCGCTTGGCGCAGGATTGGCGGACTTTCCGCCCGGGCGAGTCGCCGAAATAACTCGAAATCGGGATCGACGGAAAGCCCGATGGGTCTTTCCGTGGAGTCGATTGATACGGGCATTTCAAGTGCGTTCAAGCGGATTCGCTGACGCTCGATCCCTTTTTCCGTCGTCACCACCACCGGAACGCTCAAATCATAGACCGGTTCCGATTGGGAAAGCTTGAACGAGACCCGATGACCGTTCCGGACGACTTTCGCGATCGCAAGTTCAGGCGCTCCTTTGCGGTCCAGCCACTGCTCGAAAAAGCCTTCGAGGGCCCGTCCCGCCTGTTCTTCGAATACCTCTTCGAGATCGGACCAACTTGCGTTCCGAAAACGAAATTCCCGCCAAAACGCTTGAATCGCGGCGTCGAACGCCGCCACCCCGATCTCGTCGCGCAACATCAAGAATATGAACGCGACCTTGTTGTACCCGGTGACCTGTGAGGCTCCGTGCCGCCGAGCGACGAAGTCGCGGACCGCCTGATCGCGGTTTTCGGTCAGGGCGGCGAAATCGCGGAGCCAAGCAAGGCGTTGCTCGCGAGCGGCCGCGTCACCCTGCCGCGCGCGGTAAGTGTAATCGGCCATGAATGTCGTCAATCCCTCGGCCCAATTACCCTTTCGCCAATCGATGGCGACGCCGTTTCCCCACCAGTTATGCAATACTTCGTGACCGAGCGAGGTGTCGCGAATGAATGGCAAGCGAAGAACACGGGTCCCGATATAGGTGATGTTGACGAATCCCAGGCCGACCGGTAACGGACCTGAAACGATATGGAAGGCGGGGAACGGATAGGCACCGATCCAGTTCTCGTAGAGGTCGAGATATTCCGTTGTTTTGGTGAGATAATCATCGGCCAAATTTGCAACCTCGGGATGGAAATAGGCCCGCATGCGGATACCACCGTGCCGTATTTCGGTGATTTCGAATGGTCCGCCAACAAGAACGATGTCCTCGCTGGGAAGATTCTGCGTAAAACGAACCCGATAGGCGTCCTCGCCCGCGACCTCATCGCTCAGCGCGCCCGGCGTCACGACCCGTTGGTCGGCGGGAACCCGAATTTTGATCCGATAGGTGAAGCGGTCGCTGTCCATGAGCGGATACCAGCCCGCGCTGGGCGGCAGGAAACTCCCCTCGCGGCCTGCGACGGCTCGTCGCGGACCCGTCGGCGCCGAGTCCGCGTCCAGGGGCGCCAGCTTACCTTTGTAATGGACCGCGAGGGTGTGGTCGGGGCCATCTCGAAGGTCGAGTTCCCATCTTCCCGCCCGCGAATCCACGGACAGCTCATTGCCATCGACACTCAGGCGCTCGAGTATGAATTGGGGACCGAGCGCAAACGCGACCCGGCCCCGGGCGGCGAAGCGAATACAGTCGACGGCGGCAAGGGTACGGGCCTCGGGATCGAGTGCCAGCTCGATGTCATGGTGCAGTTCGGTAACCTCCGCCCCGGCCGGTGGTGTCTGGAAGAAGACCAGGAGAAGGCCCAGAAATAGGCTCCGCGCGATCATTGGTGTGCGGGGAACTTTGCTATAATTTCAATATCTTGTTGTTGTCTCCTGATTAAAAGCGGCAACCAGGTTCCGGGGGCCTGTCGGTGGACGACGGTGATCAGCTTCGAGGTCCGCGCTACCGTCACGCCGGCGGCTTTCACGATCACGTCCTTGGCCCGGACGTCGGCGGCCTCGGCGACGCTCCCCTCCGCCACGTTCGTCACCAGCACGCCGCCATCGCCGTCTTCGATATACACGCCGAGACGGGGCTTGGAGCCGGTAGCTCCATGGCTCGACGCTTGTTTCGGAGGCCTAACCCCGAATATGGCGCTCGCCAGATCGGGGGACAGATCCGCGCAATCCCTGTTCACGTCCCATGGCAACAGGACGAGAGGGTCTTCAACGCCTAAACTCGCGAGTTGCCTTGGGACGCCGTAGCCATGCTCGAGGTGGCTCATCCCGATGATGGCGACGACGAGGGGCGAATCGGCACCCGATTGAGTTTCGACGATCGCCTCGGCGAAAGCCCGGTCCCAGAGCAGTTGGGCTTCGACGAACCTGAGAAATTCAGGATCGTCCGGGCCGAGCTTGTCGGGATCGTTTGTTGCCGGGTGATCGTCGTCGAGGTGCTGGAGATAAACCTTTTTCAACTGTGCTCGGTAGGCGTCGGTGGCCGGCAAGGGGTTGGATATACCCTCCCGGTCGTCCGGGGGAATGGCTTGCCACCCCTCCTCCCCGACGCGCTTCACCAATTTCGAATCGATGTTCAGGGCGATGGTTCGAACCCGGTTCATGGCGGCGAAATCGAGTAACGGCATGTAAAGGGCCGGGTCGATTCCCCAGGTCCGGTTCCAACTGACCTCGGTGAGGAACTCCTCTGCTCCGAATTGCCCGTCGACCCATTTTTCCAGCACAGGCTGCACCCGCCTGGGAAACATCTCGAAGGCCATGACCAGGTCGCTCCGGTGCCCGTAAAGCGATGCAATCGTCTGCAGCTGCCAGCGGTGGTGATCGGCCCGGTTGTGGGCTTCGCCGAGCAAGACGACGCCCCCGTTGGCGAGGCGCGAGATCATGGCGGGATGGGTCAGGTGTTGTCCGCTCGCGGGTTCGACCCAGGTTCCGACCGGCACGCAGGATTCCGCCGTTGTTCCTGGACGAACGGTGGAAACAACGGCGATCGCGATAAGACAAACGAGTAATAGATACTTCGGGCCCATGAGCGCTCCAGGAATTCTTGGACTCATAAAGTGGCCCAGCTTGCTTACGAGATCAATGCGGCGGCGAGCAAAGTACGTGTCGAATGGCGATTCCGCGATTGCGCGCGATTGCCGGTCGTGACTAATTTCTCCGGTCGGCCCTTGGCCAAACCGTCCAGATTGTCGCCGCGAGGAACCCTCGAAATGTCCGAGCAAGATCTTTGCTACCTTTCGGCCACCCAGGCGATCGCGCGTTTCAAGGCCCGAACCCTGTCGCCGCTCGAATTGATGACGGCGATCGTCGCCCGGGCGGAATCGCTGAACCCAACGATCAACGCCTTTACGACGGCTCACTTCGAGCGGGCGCTCGAACAGGCCAGAAAATCCGAGGCCAAGTACGCGCGAAAAGGCGCCCGCCGGGGTCGCTTGGAGGGGGTGCCCGTCGCGATCAAGGACCTCCATCCGATAAAAGGCGAGGTCACGACTTATGGTTCGAGAATATTTGCCGACAACGTGGACACCGTTTCCGACCCGTCGGTGACGCGCCTACTCGGGGCCGGCGCGATCTTGTTGGCGCGGACCGCCACCCCGGAGTTCGGCGCGGCCACGATATGCCACAGCCCCCTATGGGGCGTGACGCGGAACCCCTGGAACCTCGACTTCAGCCCCGGGGGCTCCTCCGGAGGCGCCGGGGCTGCGCTCGCGGCGGGCATGACGACGCTCGCGGACGGTTCCGATTACGGTGGCTCCATCCGAATTCCCGCGTCGGCGTGCGGTATTTTTGGCTACAAACCTCCCTTCGGACGGGTCCCGCGAATTGCCCCCAGAAATCTCGACGTTTACGGACATCAGGGTCCGATGACCCGTACGGTGTCGGACGCCGTGTTGATGCTCAACGTCATGTCGGGACAGCACCCGGGCGACATCGTGTCTCTTGCGAAGCGACCGATGATTCCCGAAAGATTCCCCGGGATAAGAGGGTTGAAGGTCGCGTTCTCGATCGATCTCGGGTACTTCGAGGTCGATCCGGAGGTTCAAGCGAATACCCGGGCGGCCGTCGATGGTTTCCGTGATCTCGGATGCAAGGTCGAGGAAGTGGCCGTCGGCTGGACCTCGGCCTCGTTGTCCGCTTTTCTCACCCATGGGGTGGCGGGTTTCGCGGCCGTCATCGGGAAATATTTGCCTCGCTGGCGAGGTGAAATGTCGGACTACGCCCGCGTTGTCGCCGAGGACGGTCTCGAAATCAAGGCGATCGACCTTTACCGGGCGAATGCCGTCCAAGGCGAGATGTACGCCCGCCTGGGGGCAATCTTCCGGAAATACGATCTCCTGCTCTGCCCGACCCTGGCGCTTCCGTCGCTGCCCGCGACGCAATCGCCACTGGATTTGTCTGTCGAGATCAACGGCAAACGACTAGCGGCTGAAATCCAATGGGCCCTGACCTACCCCTTCAACATGTTGGCTCAGTGTCCCGTCGCCGCGGTGCCGAGCGGTTTTGCCTCCTCAGGCGTCCCGACCGGTCTTCAGATCGTGGGTCGTCCCTACGACGATCTCAGTGTTTTCCGCGCCGCGGCGGCCTATGAAAGAGTCAAGCCATGGCTCGATCACTGCGGAAACAGACCTGCAATTTCATCCCTGACCTAATTGCGATGATCACCCCAACCGCCAAGGGAACGGCCCGTTTTTAGGCCTGCTCCAATTCGATCAAGGTGCCGTGAAAATCCTTCGGGTGAAGAAACAGCACCGGCTTTCCGTGGGCGCCGATGGCCGGCTCTCCGCCGCCAAGGACCCGGTGACCCTCGGCCGTAATGCGGTCGCGGGCGGCGGCGATGTCGTCGACCTCGAAGCAGACATGGTGCATCCCGCCGGCGGGATTGCGAGCCAGAAACTTGGCCACCGGCGAGCCTTCGTCGAGGGGAGCCAACAGCTCTATCCGGGTATTTTGCAATTCGACGAATACCGTCGTCACACCGTGCTCGGGCATGTCCACGGGATCGGAAACCTCGGCCCCGAAGAGATCCCGGTACATTCTTCGCGCGGCCTGTAAATCGGCGACCACGATCGCAATATGGTTGAGCCGGCCAATCACGACACCCCCGCCCTCAGGCGGACGATCTGAACCTCCACGAACGGACGTTTCCCCCGACTGCCCTTGAGCGACCTCAATACGGATAGGCGAACCGCTTCACGGGCTTTTTTGTCGTCCTTTCGGTCACGTTCGCTAAGTCCGGAAAAGGCCACACGAACGGCTTCCACCGCCCGCGCCAACGCACACTCGCGGTTATTCCCGGGCTCGTTGTCGTGGAACAATCCCTGGGCCGTGATCTGCGGCTCGGCGCTCAGCCGTCCCTTGGCATCGACAATCACGGAAACGAAGGCGGCGCCGTTGTGCATCAGGCGGCGGCGCATCTGCATGACGGGGCTGGCCACGTTGACGACGGCATTCCCATCGGCCATCAACCTCCCGAACGGGACTTGGTCGACGATCTCGGGCGAACCCGGCGCCAGGCGCAAGAGGTCCCCATTCTCAACCACGACAGGTTGTGGAACTTGCAGTTCTCCGGCGAGACGCGCGTGTTCGATGAGGTGGCGGGCCTCGCCGTGAACGGGGACGGCGATTTGGGGCCGAATCCATTGGTACATGCGGGCCAGCTCGTCGCGGCACGGGTGACCGGATACGTGGACGAAGTGATCATCCTCGGTCACGACCTCGACCCCCTTGTAGACGAAAAGATTGTGCAGCCGGTTGATCGCCGTTTCGTTGCCGGGAATGATTTTCGAGGAAAAAATGACCGCGTCACCCCGTTCAAGGCTGATATGGGGGTGGCTATCGCTGGCGATCCTCGCGAGGGCGGCGTTCGGTTCTCCCTGCGACCCGGTGCATAGGTAGAGCACCTGATCCCTCGGCAGCGCGATCGCCTCCCGGTCGTTAAGAAATTTTCGATCCGAATCGATATAGCCCGTTTCCCGGGCCGCTTCGATGATACGCCAAAGTGATCGGCCGGCGACCGCCACCTGGCGGCCGTTCGCCTCCGCCGCGGCGGCGACGGTATCGATCCGGGCGACGTTCGAGGCGAAGCCAGAAACGGCCACGCAACGATCGAATTTGCCCACGATCTCGATCAAATTTTTCCGTACTTCGCCCTCCGAGCCGGAGACGCCGGGTTGGAACACATTCGTCGAATCGCAAACAATCGCTAGAATTCCCTCCTCACCATAACGACGTAATGCCTCCTCGTCGGTCGTGCCACCGACGACCGGATCCGGGTCGATCTTCCAATCGCCGGTGTGCAATACCGTTCCCAAGGGAGTCCGGATCGCGAGCGCATTTGGTTCTGGTATGGAATGTGTCAATGAAATCAACTCTATATCAAACGTACCCAAAGTAAATTTGGAAGAGAGGGGAATTTCGGTGAGGTCCAGGTCGTTGATCCCCGGGGCCGCCCCGTCGCGGTTCAACTTTCGCCGCAGCACGGCAGCCGAGAAGGGAGTCGCGTAAACCGGACAGCGGAGCCGGGGCCAAAGATATGGCACCGCGCCCAGGTGGTCCTCGTGGGCGTGGGTGAGCACCAGGCCCAACAGATCGTCGCGCCGTTCCACGATGAATCCGGGATCGGGCATGATGATGTCGACACCCGGCAACCTCTCGTCGGCGAAACTGATGCCGAGATCGACCATGAGCCATTTCCCGCCGTAACCGTAGAGGTTCAGATTCATGCCGATTTCGCCGGCGCCGCCCAGCGGCAGGAACAACAGGGGGTTGCCGTTCCCCGTCATGAGGCACCTTTCGTGTGACGTCGATAGATTTCCAATAGGCCGTGCATGGTGAGGTCGGGATCGACATGCTCGATCACATCGGTCGCTTCCTGGAATACCGATGCCAGGCCCCCGGTTCCGATGACGGTCATCGGTTTCCCGATTTCGGACTTTAGGCGCGCGATCATCCCTTCCAACAGGCCGACGTAGCCCCAGTAAACACCTGATTGCATGGCTTGCACCGTTGAGCGGCCGATCACGTTTTTCGGCCGTTCGACGGCGATGCGTGGAAGTTGCGCCGCCGCCTTGTGAAGTGCTTCCAGCGATAGATTGATTCCCGGCGCGATGACGCCTCCCCGGTAACCTCCGCCCTCGTCCACGAGATCGAACGTGGTCGCGGTTCCAAAATCGATCACGATCAACGCGCCCGGATAACGGCTATGAGCGCCGACAGCGTTGACCAGCCGGTCGGCCCCGACTTCATCGGGTCGATCTATCAATATATCGATCCCGATTTCGACGGCGTCGCCCACCACCCAGGGCACGCAACCGTAGTATCGGCGACAAAGGGCGCGTAGGCTAAAGAGTGTTTGCGGAACAACGGAAGCGATAATCACCTGCCCGATGCGTTTCGCGTCTATCCCGTCATGTTTCAACAGCTGACCCAACCAGACCGCGTACTCGTCTGCGGTTCGATTGGCGTCGGTCGAGGTTCGCCACTGGCCGAGCATTTCGTCGCCCTCGAAGGCCGCGAATACCGTGTTCGTGTTGCCGGCGTCGATTGCCAACAGAATATTGTTGTTCATCCATCGCCTCCGAAAAATACTTCGCCGGCGGTGATCGCCCGCCTTTCTCCGGAAGTGGTTTCAACGATCAAGGCGCCGGCCGCGTCAAGGGCCACCGCTTTCCCGGCCAACGGCACGCCTTCAAGGTTTATCTGCAACTGTTCTCCAATTCCCATGGCCCTTTGCAGCCAAGCCGCGCGCAAGGGCGGGAATCCGCCTTCCCGCCAACGATCGTACCAATTCTTGAAGTTGCGGCAGTACGCTCCGATCAACCTCGTGGGTTCACATTCTTCCGCGCTCTCCGCGAGGAGAGAGGTCGCCGGCGCCGAAATCCCGGTGGGGTGGCTGGAGACGTTGAGACCGACACCAACAACCACCCATTCCAGCGCCGCCCACCCGGTCGTGGCCGTCTCCAACAGGATTCCGGAGACCTTGCGGCCGCTGATCATGACGTCGTTGGGCCATTTGAACTTCAGCGCCGTAGCGGATGGTAGCAAGGGCTCCAGAGTTTCGCCGAGGGCAACGACGGCGACGAAGGATAATTGGGCCGCTTCGGAAGGGGCGCATTCGGGCCGCAAAATGATGGAAAGATAAAGGTTTCCGGGGGGTGATATCCACGCCCTGCCGCGGCGGCCACGCCCTCCTCGCTGGCTGCGGGCCCAAATAACGGTTCCCTCTCCGGCACCCGATACGGCGAGGCGCTTGGCCTCGTCGTTGGTGCTGACCACCTCGTCGAGGGCGATCAAGCGATAGCCTGGCGGCAATTCCGCTGAGGTGCTCACGGAAACAGCGACTCGGCGGCGGCCTTGGCGCCAGAAATGAAGGGCGACTGAAAGACGAAGAAAAACACCGTAAACAGACAGGTAACGGCGATCACCGACGCCAATTCATGGCCAGCCGGTCGGTCGAACGGCTCGGCCGGCTCGTCGAACAACATCACCTTGACGATCCGTAAGTAATAATACGCGGCCACGACGCTGGTCAAAACACCGATGATGGCGAGCGTGTACAGCTCGGACTCGATGGCGGCTAAAAAGACATACAACTTGCCGAAAAAACCCGCGAACAAGGGAATTCCCGCCAAACCGAACATGAATGCCGCCAACGCGTACGCCATCGCCGGATTGGACTTCACCAACCCCGCGAGATCGGCGATTCCCTCGACCATCCGCTTTTGACGCCGCATCGCCAAAATGCAGCCGAAGGTGCCGACGTTCATGAACACATAAATCAACATATAGATCAAGACGCCGCACACGCCGGCCGGCGTTGCCGCGGCCAGGCCGACGAGCGCGTAACCGACATGACCGATGGAGCTGTACGCCATCAGCCGCTTGATGTTTGTCTGGGCCAGGGCGGCAAAGGCTCCGACCAGCATCGAGCCGACGGAGATAACGACGATGATCTGCTGCCAATAATCCGCGAGGTCACCGAAGGGATGGGCGAAAACGCGCAGAATCAACGCCACCGCGGCCACCTTTGGAGCGACCGAGAAGAACGCGGTGACCGGCGTGGGCGCCCCCTCGTAAACGTCGGGCGTCCACATATGGAAAGGCACCGCCGAAATCTTGAAGGCCAGTCCCGCCGTCAAGAATACGAGGCCGACGAGCAATCCCGTCGAGACTTGACCGTTACCGCCTTCACCGAACAGCTCCGCCAGGAGGTCGAACCGCATCGTCCCAGTGAATCCGTAAATCATCGAGCACCCATACAAGAGCATGCCAGAGGCAAGAGATCCGAGGACAAAATACTTCAGGCCCGCCTCGGTGGCACGCAGGGAATCCCGCTGGAAGGCCGCGCAGACGTAAAGTGCCAGACTCTGTAATTCGAGGCCGATATAGAGTGTCATCAGATCGTTGGCCGAGATCATGACGAGCATGCCGAGAGTCGCGAACACGACGAGGACCGGGTATTCGAAGCGATACATGCGTTCGCGCTCGATATAGCCCAGGGAAAGAACCAGGGTGAGCAGGGAACCCGTGAGGACGAGCGCTTTCATGAAGGCGGCGAATCCGTCGACGACGAACAGGCCGCCAAACAACTTCACCCGTTCGTCGGGCAGGTCCCAAACCAAGGAGAACGCGACGAAAAAGGCGGCGACAGCCATCCAGGCCACGATCATCGTGGCCGCGTTCCCCCGGAAAACGCCGAACATGAGCATGGACATTCCGGCGATTGCGAGCCAAATCTCCGCCGTCGCTGGATAAATGTCCGACAAATCAGCCAATATTCTCTCCGGCTCAATGAGCGAGCAAGGCGGTGGCCGCCGGATCGGCGGAAACCGCCGATTGCGCCAGCAATTCGACCACGGCCGGCCGGATGAACGACAAGAACAGCTCCGGATAAACACCCATCAAGAACACCAAGGCCACCATCGGGGCGAAGGTAATGATTTCCCGGGGATTGCAGTCAAGGATCGATTTTAGGTCGTCCTTGGTCAAATCTCCGAATATGACCCGGCGATAGAGCCAAAGCATGTAGGCTGGCGCCAGGATCACCCCGATCGTCGCCAACGTGGCGACCCATGTGTTGGCCTCGAAGGCACCGACGAGCGCCAGGAGCTCGCCGACGAAACCCGAGGTTCCGGGAAGGCCCACCGACGCCAGCGTGAATACCATGAATATGAAGGCATAGACCGGCATCCGGTGGATGAGCCCACCGTAGCGTGAAATCATGCGTGAATGCATCCGGTCGTAAACGACTCCGACGCAAAGAAACAGGGCGGCGGAAACGAATCCATGGCTCAGCATGACCAAGATGGCGCCTTCGACGCCCTGGACCGTGAGGGTGAAAATACCGATCGTGACGAATCCCATATGGGCGACGGACGAATAGGCGATGAGCTTTTTCATATCCTCCTGCGCCAGGGCAACGAGCGAGGTGTAGATCACCGCGACGACGCTCAAGGCGTAGATCAAGGGGGTGAAGAACACGGTCGCCTCGGGCAACATCGGCAGGCAGAAACGCAAAAACCCATAACCACCGATCTTGAGGAGAACACCGGCCAGCACCATCGAACCGGCTGTCGGCGCTTCGACATGGGCGTCCGGAAGCCAGGTGTGGAGCGGCCACATTGGAACCTTGACGGCGAAGGACGCGAACATCGCGAGCCACAGCCAGCGCTGCAGATCGGGGTTGAACGCGAAATCCATCAACTTAGGCACGTCCGTCGTTCCGGCCTTGAAGTACATCGTCAGGATGGCGAGCAAGAGAAGAACCGAACCCACTAAGGTAAAAAGGAAAAACTTGAACGCCGCGTAAACTCTCCTTGGCCCACCCCAAATACCGATAATCAAAAACATGGGGATAAGCATCGTTTCAAAAAATAAATAGAACAAAACGAAGTCAAGAGATGAGAAAACCCCAATCATAGTTGCTTCCAATACCAAGAAGGCAACCATGAATTCCTTGACGCGTTTGGTAATAGCGTCCCAACTCGCCAAAACGCAGAGCGGAGTGAGAAAAGTGGTCAATAAGATCAGGAACAAGGAAATGCCGTCGATTCCGACGTGGTAGAAAATGCCGAACGTCGGCAGCCACGCGACCTTTTCAACGAACTGGAATCCCGATATTTCGGAGTCGAAGCCGTTCCACAGCATGAGCGAAACGACGAACGTCATGGCCGATGTCCATAACGCGACGTTACGCGCGTTGCGGGCGACGATCTCTGCCTCTCCCTTGATGATGAGGACGAAGACAGCCCCCGTCAGAGGCAAGAAGATCGTCAGCGAGAGGAGCGGGAAATCGGTCATCGGCGATTAGCCCCCAGCCCAGAGCAGGTACCATGTCACGAGCAACACGACCCCGATGAACATCGCGTAGGCATAGTGGTAAAGAAAACCGGTCTGTAATCGTATCACGCGCCGCGCCAAGCCCATGGCCGCGGCCGCGATCCCGTCCGGGCCGACGCCGTCGATCACGGCATTGTCTCCCGCTTTCCAAAGTCCCCGGCCGAGGTAGTTCGCCGGTTTCACGAACAGCGCGTCGTAGATCTCGTCGAAATACCACTTGTTGTATAGGAAGGTGTGTAGTGGCCGCATCTTGTCCGCGAGGAACGGTGCGACGCGCGGATTTATGCCGTAGATAATCGTGGCCGACAGAATTCCGGCGAGGGCGACGGCGATGGGCAGTGTCTTGACCCAGAACGGGACATGATGTGCGTCCGCCAAGGCCGTGTGTTCGGGCAACACGACAATGCTTCCGCGCCAAAACTCGCCGCCCTCGGCGACCATGCTGGTCCCGAAATATCCGGCGAAAACGGCGCCGACCGCGAGAAAGAAAAGCGGCACCGTCATCATCAAGGGTGATTCGTGGACGTGGGCCATGACCTTTTCATCGGCCCGGGGCGCGCCGTGGAACGTCAATATCAACAGGCGCCACGAGTAGAATGCGGTGAGGAATGCAGCGATAATGCCGAGCCAAAAGGCGTAAAGCCCCACCCCGCCTCCGGCCGCGAAAGCCGATTCGATGATGATGTCCTTCGAATAGTACCCGGAGAAAAGGGGTAACCCGGCCAAGGCCAGGCTGCCGACCCACATGTAACCGTAGGTCCATGGGATCAATTTCCAAAGTCCACCCATCTTGCGCATGTCCTGCTCGTCGGACATCGCGTGGATCACGGAACCCGAGCCGAGGAATAGGAGTGCCTTGAAGAAGGCATGGGTCATCAGATGAAAAATCGCCGCAGGATATGCCGAGATACCGCAAGCAAAAAACATGTAGCCGAGTTGGCTGCACGTCGAATAGGCAATGACGCGCTTGATGTCGGTTTGCGTGACCCCGACGGTGGCGGCGAAAAACGCCGTCGAGGCACCGACCACGGTCACGACCATCAGGGCCACGGGCGCGTGCTCGAATAACGGCGACAGGCGCGCGACCATGAAAACCCCCGCCGTCACCATCGTTGCCGCGTGGATAAGCGCCGATACCGGGGTCGGACCCTCCATGGCATCCGGCAACCAAGTGTGCAGGCCGAGTTGCGCGGACTTTCCCATCGCGCCGACAAACAGCAGAAGGCAGATCAGCGTCAAGGCGTGGACCTCGTAGCCCAGAAACACGATCGTCGAATCAACGTGTTTCGTCACCTCCCCAAAGACTTCATCGAAGCCCACGGATCTGAAAACGAAAAATACCGCGAATATCCCCAAGGCAAATCCGAAGTCACCGACACGGTTGACGACAAATGCCTTGATGGCCGCGGCATTTGCCGCCGGACGGGTGTACCAAAAACCGATCAAGAGATACGAGCACAGGCCGACACCTTCCCAACCGAAGTAAAGCTGGACGAAATTGTCGGCGCTGACCAGCATCAACATGCTGAAGGTGAACAAGCTCAAATACGCGAAGAACCGTGGTTTACGCGGGTCGCTGTCCATATAACCGATTGAATAGACGTGGATCAGGAACGAGGCGGTGGTGACGACGAAGACCATGACCGCCGTGAGGACATCGAATCGGAGCGCCCACGAAGCCTCCAGCGCTCCCGAATCGATCCAGGTGGACACTTCGACGGTCTGTTCCCGACCCTGTACCGACCAGTATAAAATGAAAAAAGATAGCAACATCGGCACGCCCACGAGAGCGCTTGCCGTCACCATCGCGGCCCGTACACCGATGAAGCGTCCGAAAAATCCCGAAATTATCGCGCCGAGGAGGGGTAGGAACACGGACGCCAGGTACACCGCGCTCAACGGCTCAGCCCTTCATCAGGTTGACGTCCTCGACCGCGATCGAACCACGATTGCGGAAGAATGCCACCAGAATGGCGAGACCGATCGCCGCTTCGGCGGCCGCGACGGTCAGGACGAAGATCGCCAATACTTGACCGGCGAGATCCCCCAGGGCGGTGGAGAAGGCCACCAGGTTGATGTTGACGGCCAGCAACATGAGTTCGATCGACATCAAGACGATGATGATATTCTTGCGATTGATGAAGATTCCGAGAACGCCAAGCGTAAACAGGATCGCGGCGACGGTGAGATAATGGGCGAGACCGATATCCATCAGGCGCCCTCCCCCGGCGGCACGTCGTGTAATTCGACGGCCTGCTCGCGACGCCGGCCGACTTGGGCCCCGATCCGCTGCTTGCGGGTTCCCGAGCGTACCCGCAGGGTCAAAACGATCGCCCCCACCATGGCGACCAGGAGAATCAGCCCGGCGGTTTGAAAGAGGAGAATGTAATCGGTGTAGATTACCGTTCCGAGCGCTTCCGTATTGGTCAACTGGGTCGGCACCGGGCTGGTCGCGACTTCACGGATTTCCGGTGTCAATGACCAAGCGCCAACCACCACCGCCAATTCGGCGAGCAGGATCAGGCCGACCAAGCTGCCAGTCGGTAAATATTGCAAAAAACCCTCGCCAAGGGTCGCCACGTTGACGTCGAGCATCATGACGACGAAGAGAAAAAGCACGGCCACGGCGCCGACGTAAACGACGACGAGAATCATCGCCAGGAACTCCGCCTCCAGCAACACGAACAACCCGGCCGAGTTGAAAAAGGCGAGAATCAAGAACATGACCGAATGAACCGCGTTGCGTGCGGCTATCACGGGCACGGCGGAAGCAATCGCGAATCCCGCGAACATATAGAATGCGAGCGCTTCTAGGATCATCGTCGACGATGCCGCCGAATCAGAGGATTTTGAGTGCTCATGATCGCTTATCGGTAGGGTTCGTCGGAAGAGAGGTTGGCGGCGATTTGGGATTCCCATCGGTCTCCGTTGGCAAGCAATTTTTCCTTGTCGTAAAGCAACTCCTCATGGCTTTCCGTGGCGAATTCAAAATTGGGTCCCTCGACGATCGCATCGACGGGGCAGGCCTCCTGACAAAATCCACAATAAATGCATTTGGTCATGTCGATATCGTACCGGGTCGTGCGCCGGCTGCCGTCGGCGCGTGGCTCGGCTTCAATAGTAATTGCCTGGGCCGGGCAAATCGCTTCGCACAGCTTGCAAGCGATGCAGCGTTCCTCGCCGTTCGGGTAGCGCCGTAAGGCGTGCTCACCTCGGAATCTCGGGCTCAACGGCCCTTTCTCGTACGGATAGTTCAACGTCACCTTACGGCGGAAAAAATACTTCAGCGTAAGAGCCATGCCCGAAACCAGTTCGGTCAACAACAGGGCCCGCGCCCCACCGTCAAGAAACGACATTGTCCCCTCCACTGCTGGGTGCGGAATCGCTCAATTCGGCACCAAGTCGAAGGCCAGAACAGTCGCCGAGGTGACAACCACGGCGATAAGGGAAATAGGAAGAAAAACCTTCCAGCCGAGACGCATGAGTTGGTCGTAACGGTAGCGCGGGAAAGTTGCCCGAATCCAAAGAAAACAAAAGAGCAAGAACGCTACTTTCAGAAAAAACCAAATCGGTCCAGGTACCAGGTTGAACGGCGCGATGTCGAACGGTGGCAGCCAGCCGCCAAGAAAGAGAACCGTTGTCATCCCGCACATCAGGATCATGTTCGCGTATTCGCCGAGGAAAAACAGGGCGAAGGGCATCGCGGAATACTCGACGTTGTAGCCCGCGACCAGTTCGGCCTCGGCTTCCGGCAAATCGAAGGGATGGCGGTTGGTCTCCGCCAGGGTCGAAATGAAAAACACGATGAACATCGGGAACAGCGGAATGAAGTACCAGAGGCCTCGCTGTGCCATGACGATGTCACTGAGATTCAACGAGCCAACGCATATCAAGACGGTGATGATCACGAAGCCCATGGAGATTTCGTAGGAAACCATCTGCGCGGCGGAGCGAAGCGCCCCAAGGAAGGCGTACATCGAATTGCTGGCCCAGCCCGCGAGAATGACCCCGTATACCCCGAGCGACGAGATCGCGAAGAGGTACAGGATTCCGACGTTGATATCGGACAGGACCAAGCCCTCGCCGAAAGGAATCACCGCCCAGGCGACGACACTGAGAACGAATGTGATCACCGGCGCCAGAATGAACACGATCCGGTTGGCGCCGCTGGGCACCACGGTTTCCTTGGCCAACAGTTTCAGGGCGTCGGCGATGGGCTGGAGAAGGCCGAAGGGGCCGACGACATTGGGCCCCTTGCGTAATTGCATGGCCCCGATGACCTTGCGTTCCGCGTAGGTGAGATAAGCGACCGCGAGCAACAGAGGAACGAGAATCGCGACGATCTGCGCGACGATGAGTGCGCCCGGCCAGATATATCCTTCCCACAAACTAGCCATCGGTACCCGTCGCCCGGGCCGCGTTGGGGTCTCGAATATTGGCCGAGCACGCGGTCATGGTCGGGGAGGCCCGGCTGATCGGGTCGGTTACGTAGAAATCACTGATCGGATTGACGAAGGGTGCCGAATCAATCGCGCCTCCAGTGCCGAAATCGCCCCACTGCGCTGGGGTTGCGCCGTCGAGTGTCGCGAACGACGGTGCGATCTCGGCCATCCGGCGGCGCAGCCGCGGCAAAGTGTCGTAGGGAAGCTTCCTGCCTATCACTTGCGAAAGCGCCCGCGGAATTTTCCAGTCCTCGCGCGCCTCTCCGGGCGGAAATAGCGCCAAACGGGTTTGCTGGGGGCGGCCTTCCGTATTCACATAGGTGGCGTTTTTCTCGGTATACGCCGCTCCCGGGAGAACGACGTTTGCCCGGCGGGCGCCCGCGTCGCCGTGATGACCCTGATAAACGACGAAAGCCTTGCCCAGTCGTTTCGTATCGATCTCGTCGGCGCCCAACAGATAGACCAATTCGATGTCGCCCCTGCCGGCGGCGTCGAGAATTCCCGCGACGTCGTGTCCGCCGGGGCGCGGCAGGAAGCCCAAATCCAGGCCGGCGACCCGCGCGGCGGCGGTTTGCAGCACGTTGAAACCGTTCCAATCGTCGCGGACCATCCCGCTTCGTTCGGCGACCGCGCGTGACTCGGCAAGGATGGCGGCGCCATCCGCCCGGCTGAGCGCGCCCATCCCAACGACGATCATCGGCCGCTCGGCGGTTTCCAACGTCTTCGCGAAGGGGTGGTCTCCGTGGGCGAGGGCCAACAGGACGTCCGGCCCGGTGCCGAGATGATCGACGTTATAAGTTAGATCGACCGCCTCGCCGACGAAACCGACCGGGAATCCGCCGGCAAGAGAGCGTTTGCGTAACCGAGCGTTGATCAGCGGAGCTTCCCAACGGGGATTGGTGCCGACCAATAGACAGGCATCGGCCCGTTCGATGCCCGCGATCGTGGTGTTGAAGAGATATCCCGCCCGGCATGATCCCTCAAATTTGGCGCCGTCCTGGCGGCAATCGACATGGGGACAATCCAGGGAGGCGAACAAATCGTTGAGAGCGCACATCGCCTCGGCGTCGGCCAAATCACCGGCAATCGCACCGAGCTGGGATCCCTTCAGTTTCCCCAGACGGGTGGCGATGACCCCAAAGGCTTCGTCCCAGGTGGTCGCCTCGAGACGTTTCTTGCGCCGCACCATGGGCCGGTCCAAACGTTGACGGCTCAAGCCGTCGCAGGCAAACCGAGTCTTATCCGAAATCCACTCCTCGTTGACGTCCTCGTTGAGGCTGGGGAGGACGCGGAGCACGACCGGCCCGCGCGAATCGACCCGAATGTTGGACCCAACGGCGTCGAGAACGTCGATGGATTCCGTACGCTGGAGTTCCCAGGGGCGTGCCATGAAGGCATAGGGTTTCGATGTCAGCGCCCCCACCGGGCACAGATCGATCATGTTGGCCGACAGTTCGGAAGTCAGCGCCTTCTCGACGTAGGTGCCCACTTCCATGTGCTCGCCCCGTCTCGTCGCCCCGAGTTCCTCGACCCCGGCGATCTCGGTCGCGAAGCGAATGCAGCGGGTACAATGAATGCAGCGGGTCATGACCGTCTTGATCAAAGGCCCCAGGTCCTTGTCCTTCACCGCTCGCTTGTTTTCTATGAAGCGGTTCGTGCCGCGGCCATAGGACATGGCCTGGTCCTGCAGATCGCATTCGCCGCCTTGATCGCATATGGGGCAATCGAGCGGATGATTGATGAGCAGGAACTCCATGATGCCCTCGCGGGCCCGCTTGATCTTCTCGGTATTCGTGTGGATCACCATGCCGTCCCCGACCGGCATGGCGCAGGAGGCGATCGGCTTCGGCACCTGTTCTATCTCGACCAAGCACATCCGGCAGCTCCCCGCGATCGACAAGCGCTCGTGATAACAGAATCGGGGAATTTCGATGCCAACGACCTCGCATGCTTGCAAAACGGTAATTCCCGTCGGAACTTCGAACTCCCGGCCATCGATCGTGATGTTAGGCATTAGCCATCCCTCACGCCGCCCGCTCGTCGCGGTCGGCTCGGCGTTTTGCGATCCGCCGCTCCAACTCGGGGCGGAAGTGGCGGATCAAACCTTGAATCGGCCATGCGGCGGCATCACCCAGGGCACAAATCGTATGCCCCTCGATTTGCCGCGTCACCTCGTCGAGCAGGTCGATTTCGGACTCGTCGGCCTCGCCCCGCACCAGTCGCGCCATGACCCGCGCCATCCACCCGGTTCCCTCGCGGCACGGTGTGCATTGGCCGCAGCTCTCGTGCATGTAAAATTTCGCGAGCCTGGCGATGGCCTTGACGATGTCGGTGGACTGGTCCATCACGATCACCGCCGCCGTACCCAACCCCGACTTGACCTCGGCCAGGCTGTCGAAGTCCATCAGCACCCTGTCGCAGATTGATTTCGGAAGCGCCGGGACTGAGGAGCCGCCGGGAATGACGGCGAGAAGATTGTCCCATCCGCCGCGAACGCCGCCGGCGTGCTTTTCGATGAGTTGGCGCAAGGGGATCCCCATTTCCTCTTCCACGTTGCAGGGCGCGTTGACGTGCCCGGAAATGCAGAAGACCTTGCTTCCCGAGTTCCCGGGCCGGCCCATGTCGCTGAACCACTCGGCGCCCCGGCGCAGGATCGTCGGGACGACGGCAATGGTTTCGACGTTGTTCACGGTCGTTGGACAGCCCCAAACCCCGACCATGGCGGGGAAAGGCGGCTTCAAACGGGGTTGCCCCTTCTTGCCCTCGAGACTTTCGATCAGCGCCGTTTCCTCGCCGCAAATGTAGGCCCCCGCCCCCCGATGAACGTAAACATCGAAATCGAATCCGGTGCCGCACGCGTTCTGGCCGATCAGCTTGGCCTTATAGGCTTCGGCGATGGCCGCCTCGAGAACCTCGGCCTCGGCGTGAAACTCGCCGCGAATGTAAATGTAGGCGGCGCGCGCGCCGATGGTGAAACCCGCCAAGAGACAGCCCTCGATGAGCTTGTGCGGGTCGTGCCGCATCAGATCGCGATCCTTGCAGGTTCCCGGTTCGCCCTCATCGGCGTTGACGACGAGGTAACTGGGGCGTCCGTCTGAGATCGTCGGCATGAACGACCATTTAAGTCCGGTCGGAAAGCCCGCGCCGCCCCGACCTCGCAACCCGGATTCCTTGATTTCCTCGATAATCTCCTCGGCGCCCTTAGCGATGAGTTCCGAGGTGCCGTCCCAGTCGCCGCGTTTGCGCGCCGCCGGCAGATTCCAATCCTCGAATCCATAGAGGTTGGTAAAGATTCTGTCGCCATCCGCTAACATCACTGGCCCTTGGGTGGTTCGTTGATTTGCAGGGTTGCGGTCACGGGTTCCGACGAACGTCGCTCGTTTTGGGGCCCGACCTTGGGCGCTTCGCCGCGTTTCAGCGCTGTCAGTACCTTCGTCGCCGATTTGGTGTCGAGATCCTCGTAGAAATCGTCGTTGATCTGCATCATCGGCGCGTTGACGCAGGCACCGAGGCATTCGACCTCGACCAGGGTCGCGAAACCGTCGTCCGTGGTCTCGCCGAACCCAACCCCGAGCATCTCGCGGCAAGCCTCGACAATGGCGTCCGATCCCCGCAGCCAACAGGGCGTACAGGTACATACCTGAACCAAGTGCCGCCCCACGGGTGCAAGATTGTACATCGTGTAAAAAGTTGCCACCTCGTAGACACGGATCGGCGCCAGGTCCAAATACCCGGCGACGTAATCCAGCGTTTCCCTCGACAACCAACCGCCGTTCTGCCGTTGCGCCAGATCGAGCAGGGGCATGAGCGCGCTGGCCTGACGACCTTTCGGATAACGGGCGATGATCTTTTTCGCCTGCCTAAGGTTCTTGGCGGTAAGGGAAAATGCCTTTGTATGTTTCATCGGTCGATCTCGCCGAAGACGATGTCCATGACCCCGATGATGGCGACGGCGTCCGCCAACATATGGCCCTTGGAAAGGAAATCGGTGGCTTGAAGGAAGGCGAAGCTGGGCGCTCGAATTTTGCAGCGGTAAGGCCGATTGGTGCCGTCGGAGACCAGATAAACGCCGAATTCGCCCTTTGGCGCCTCGACAGCCGTGTAGGTCTCGCCCGCGGGCACCTCGTAACCTTCCGTGTAAAGCTTGAAATGATGAATCAAGGCTTCCATAGAGCGTTTCATTTCGGCGCGCGGCGGCGGCGCGATCTTTCGATCCAGCGTCTTGATGGGGCCCTCGGGCATTTGTTCGAGGCATTGACGGATTATTTTCAGGCTCTGACGCATTTCCTCGAGCCGCACCAGATAGCGATCGAAGCAATCCCCGTTCTTGCCGACCGGTACCGCGAATTCCATGCGATCGTAAACCTCGTAGGGCTGCGCCTTGCGCAGATCCCAGGCGATGCCGGAAGCGCGAAGCATCGGTCCGCTGAAACCCCAGTCCAACGCCTGCTCGGCGGTCGCGACCCCGATGTCGACGGTACGTTGGCGAAATATCCGATTGTTCGTGAGCAAGACTTCCACGTCGTCGATAAAGCTCGGAAATTTCTCGCAAAAATCGAATATGTCGTCGGTGAGTCCCGCCGGGAGATCCTGGTGGACGCCCCCCGGCCGAAAATAGGCGGAATGGAAACGCGCCCCGGAAACCCGCTCGTAGAACTCCAAAAGCCGTTCACGCTCCTCGAATCCCCATAACATCGGTGTCATGACGCCGACGTCCATGGCAAAAGCCGAAAGATTCAAAATATGATTGAGAATTCGAGTGATCTCGGAAAACAAGACACGAATGTATTGAGCGCGTGGAGGAACTTCGACATCGAGGAGCTTCTCGACGGCAAGGGCGAAGGCGTGTTCCTGGCACATCGGCGAGACGTAGTCGAGGCGGTCGAAATAGGGAACGGCCTGGAGATAGGTCTTGCTCTCGATCAGTTTTTCGGTGCCCCGGTGCAACAGACCGATATGCGGGTCGGCACGTTCGACGACTTCTCCGTCCATCTCCAGAACCAAGCGCAGAACGCCATGGGCGGCAGGGTGTTGCGGCCCGAAGTTCAGGGTGAGATTGTTGATTTGAACCTCCCCCATCGGACGCTAGTCCTGCGCCTTCTCGTCGCCGGGCAGCACGGCGCGCGCGCCTTCCCAGGGACTTAGGAAATCGAAACTGCGGAACTCCTGGGCGAGTTCGACCGGTTCGTAAACGACCCGTTTCTTTTCGTCGTCGTATCGAACCTCGACGTATCCGGTCAAGGGAAAGTCCTTGCGTAGAGGATGACCTTCGAAGCCGTAATCCGTGAGAATCCTTCTTAAATCCGGATTGTCGGCAAATAAAATTCCGTACATGTCCCAGGTTTCACGTTCCCACCATCCGGCCGACGAATAAACGGGGGTGGCGGAAGGGACCGGAGTTTCCCCATCGGTCGAAAGCTTTACCCTAACGCGCTGATTGTGCGAGACGCTGAGAAGATTGTAGACGACCTCGAAACGCTGATCACGGTCCGGGTAATCGACCCCACAAATATCCATGAGGCATTTGAACTGGCAAGCGGCATTGTCACGCAAGAAAGTCAACACTGTAACGATCGCGCCACGCTCGACGTAAAGCGCCAACTCTCCGGTTGTGATATCCGTGCTGATCACGGCGTCCGCCAACGACGCTGTGATATGCTCGCTAACTTCTCGTAGGGCTTCCGTCATGAGCTCTCCGATTCCGGCCATTCGGCAACGATCAGCGATTGATCGTTCCGGTACGACGGATCTTCCTTTGCAGCTGCAGGATTCCGTAGAGAAGTGCCTCGGCGGTCGGCGGACAACCAGGAATGTATACGTCGACCGGGACGATGCGATCGCAACCGCGAACAACCGAATAGGAATAATGGTAATAGCCGCCCCCATTGGCGCAGCTACCCATCGAGATGACATAACGCGGCTCGGCCATCTGGTCGTAGACCTTTCTCAAGGCGGGGGCCATCTTATTGCACAGCGTTCCGGCGACGATCATGACGTCGGACTGACGTGGACTGGCCCGGAACACGACCCCAAATCGATCGAGGTCGTAGCGGCTGCACGCCGAGTGCATCATTTCAACCGCGCAACAGGCAAGACCGAACGACATCGGCCAAAGAGAGCCGGTTCGCGCCCAATTCACCAATTTATCCAATTGGGTAACGAGGAATCCTCTGTCAGCGGTTTGAGCCGCGACCGAGCGGAGAAAGGCGTCTTGATCCGGAGGCACGGCCGCCTCCCCGGTAGCCGCGCCGGCGGGACCCTTCATTCCCATTCCAACGCCCCTTTCTTCCATTCGTAAATGAATCCCACGGTGAGAACGGCTAGGAATATCATCATCGACCAAAACCCGAAGGCGCCAATTTTAGCCAGAACCGTCGCCCAAGGAAAAAGAAAGGCCACCTCCAGGTCGAATATAATGAATAGTAATGTCACGAGATAAAACCTTACGTCGAAACGCTTTCGGGCGTCGCCAAAGGCGTCAAATCCACATTCATATTGCGATAGCTTTTCGCTGTCGGGTCGTTGGGGCGCGAACAGATACGAAACTCCAATAATGACAAATGATAGACCCAACGCGATCGCCAGAAAAATCAGAATTGGTAGATATTCAATTAGCACTGGCTGCATCTTGGCCCCTCGATATTGCCACGTTTCACCGAACCCGGACGCCGTGGCTCTTGGACCCGGCCGAATCATCGCCGGGTGCCGAAGATCCCCGCCCGATAATCCGAACCTCCCCTTTCCACGATCCGGGTCGCGATCCCGAGCGCGATCTACCCGCCGAAACCGCCCAAAAATCTTCAGTACCGACGTTTGGTTACGAAATCGTAACCAAGTTCTCCCCGGTGGTTGTGGGTTACAAAATTTTCACGTATGGGCGATACGTTGATCTAGTATTTTTAGAAAAACAAACGATTGGGCTTCGGCGGTCGACTTCGAGGTCATCTGTCACCGAAACTCGAACGTTCGGCGCACTGGCGGGAGTGACGGGACTCGAACCCGCGGCCTCCGGCGTGACAGGCCGGCGCTCTAACCAGAACTGAGCTACACCCCCAAACGGAATTCGCGTGGGTTCATGTACCGTTAGCCGACAAAACATGTCAAGAATCATCACCTCGGCCGAGTCATTGACGGACGGCATGAAAACAGAGTGCGCAGCCGTCCGCCGCCTGGTGGGCGATGACGGGCTCGAACCGCCGACCTCCTCGGTGTAAACGAGGCGCTCTCCCGACTGAGCTAATCGCCCGATACGACGATCAATTTCACCCGACGAAAGCGGAATTCGGGGACGTGAGACGCAGCGCGCTACCGAAACCTATTTTGAGTTGACTGAGTCCTTTAACGCTTTTCCGGCCTTGAACTTCGGCAATTTCGACGCAGCGATCTGAATCGTTTCGCCAGTTGCCGGATTACGTCCCGTGCCCGCCGCGCGGTGAGAGACGCTGAAAGTCCCGAAACCCACAAGGCGTACCTCTTCACCGGAGGACAAGGAATTCGTGATGGTGTCGAACACACTGTCGACGGCTTTTCCGGCGTCGGCCTTGGTGAAACCGCCGGAATCCGCAACACTCGCGATCAGATCGTTTTTGTTCACTTGCTAACCCCCTGCTCGGAAAGACCATATAAATTAAGGAACGGTGCCCCTTTCAGGGCATGAGGCAGTCTAGATCGCGGGGCGCGTGCCCGTCAATCACACTTGCGTGAATCAACTGGGAAAATTTACCCGTCGGGCGCCGCATTGCAATCGGCCCGAGGTTCAGTGGGTAACCAACTCCCCCAATTCGTCCTCGCCACGGACCGGCCGAACCTCGTCAACATTCACATCCTCGCCCTCTTTCAGGGGTTCCAGTTTTTCGGAAAGGGCAAAATCGAGCACTTCGTCGACGGTTGATACGGGTATAATTTCGATCCCGCGCTTCACGTTGTCCGGAATCTCGGCCAAATCCTTTTCGTTTTCCTTTGGAATGATGACCGTTTTCAAAAGGCCGCGCAGGGCCGCCAAGAGCTTTTCCTTGAGACCTCCGATCGGCAACACGCGGCCGCGTAACGTGATCTCGCCGGTCATCGCCACCGTGCGCCGCACAGGGACCCCGGTCAACGCCGAGACGATCGAGGTGCACATCGTGACGCCCGCCGAGGGACCATCCTTTGGCGTCGCACCCTCGGGCACGTGAACGTGAATATCATTTTTTTCGAACAACCGTGCCTTGATACCGAATCGCCGCGAGCGTGAATGCACGAAGCTCTTGGCCGCTTGCACGGATTCCTGCATCACGTCGCCGAGCTTACCGGTCTGGACAATGCGGCCTCGGCCGGGAACGATCACCGCTTCCACGGAAAGAAGCTCACCCCCGACCTCCGTCCAGGCCAGGCCGGTGGTCACGCCGACCAGGTCTTCAAGTTCAACCTGCCCGTAACGATAGCGTTTGACGCCGGCGTATTTATGGAGGTTGCGGCAGGTGACCTGAATTCGGGTCAAATCCTCTAACAAAATCTCCTTGGTCGCCTTTCGCGTGAGATTCGCGATCTCGCGTTCAAGGTTACGCACGCCGGCCTCGCGCGTGTAAAACCGAATCAACGCTCGTAAGGCCTCATCGGATATCGACCATTCCTTTTCCTTCAAACCATGCGCTTCCATCTGTTTCGAGATCAGGTGGCGCTTGGCGATCTGAATCTTTTCGTCCTCCGTGTAGCCGGAGAGGCGCAAGACCTCCATGCGGTCGAGCAACGGTTGCGGAATTCGCAGGGTATTCGCCGTTGTCACGAACATCACGTCGGAGAGATCGTAATCGACCTCGAGGTAATGGTCGTTGAATGTACTATTCTGTTCCGGATCGAGGACCTCGAGCAGCGCGGACGACGGATCTCCCCGCCAGTCCGCTCCCAGTTTGTCGACTTCGTCGAGCAGGAAAAGGGGATTGGAGGTCTTCGCCTTCTTCATCGACTGGATGATCTTGCCCGGCATCGAACCGATATAGGTGCGTCGATGGCCCCGGATCTCGGCTTCGTCGCGGACGCCGCCCAACGACATGCGGACGAATTTTCGGCCCGTCGCCCGAGCGATCGACTTTCCGAGCGAGGTTTTACCAACGCCGGGCGCCCCCACCAGACACAATATCGGCCCCTTGAGCTTGGACTGCCTTTGCTGGACGGCGAGATACTCGAGAATACGTTCCTTGACCTTTTCAAGCGCGTAATGGTCCACGTCAAGCACCTGCTCGGCCCATCGGATGTCCTTCTTGATCTTGCTCCGCTTGCGCCACGGGATGGTCAGAAGCCAATCCAGGTAATTGCGGACCACGGTCGCCTCGGCCGACATTGGACTCATGGTCCGCAGTTTCTTCACCTCGGCGAGCGCTTTTTCGCGCGCTTCCTTCGTGAACTTGGTTTTCTTGATTCGCTCCTCGTATTCGCTGGCCTCGTCGCGTCCGTCCTCGGTTTTGCCCAGTTCCTTTTGAATCGCCTTGAGCTGTTCGTTTAGGTAGTACTCACGCTGTGTTTTCTCCATTTGCCGCTTGACACGGCTCCGTATCTTGCGTTCGACCTGGAGTACACCAATCTCGCCTTCCATGAACGCGTAAACGCGCTCGAGGCGCTCGGCCACGGCCGCGATCTCCAGTAGCTCCTGTTTTTCGGCGACCTTTACGGTCAGGTGCGACGCCACCGTATCGGCCAGTTTGCTCGGATCGTCGATCTGATTGAGCGACACCAGGACCTCGGGCGGGACCTTCTTGTTGAGCTTGACGTACTGTTCGAACTGGGAAATTACCGAACGGGCCAAGGCTTCGAACTCGCTGACCTCCTCGTTGTCCTCCTCGATTTGTTCGGCGTACGCTTGGAAAAATTTCTCGGTATCGGCGAAACGCAGAATTCGGGCCCTCGGTCCCCCCTCGACCAAAACCTTGACCGTTCCGTCCGGCAATTTGAGAAGCTGCAATACGGTACCGACGGTGCCGACGGCATGAATATCATCGGTGCCCGGATCGTCTTGCGCCGCATCCTTCTGTGCCACCAATAGGATTTGCTTGTCGTCTTTCATGACGTCTTCGAGCGCCCGAACCGATTTTTCACGGCCGACGAATAGCGGCACGATCATATGTGGAAAGACGACGATGTCCCGCAGGGGCAAAACAGGATAAAGGGACGCGCGCGAATCGCTCAAGAGATCACCTCACATGGGGAAAGACGTTAAAGATCAACTTGATATGGGGATACCGAAGAAAATTTGAAGACCAACGGTCGGAACCACGTCATGCCGAGGTCCGCGGCGTCCGCCCGACTTCATCGCGCCGATCGGCGTAGATGAGCAAGGGCTGAGCCCGTCCCTCGATGACTTCCTTGTTGATCACCGCCTCTTGGACACCGTCCAGGGCCGGGAGATCGAACATCGTATCCAACAGGATCGCCTCGAGGATCGAGCGCAGCCCCCGGGCGCCCGTTTTGCGCGAGACCGCCTTTTTGGCGATGCCGCGTAACGCGTCCTCGGAAAACGCGAGATGGACGTCCTCCATCTCGAAAAGCTTCTGATATTGCTTCACCAAGGCGTTCTTCGGTTTGGTCAGAATTTCGACCAAGGCATCCTCGTCCAGGACATCGAGGGTCGCGATAACCGGAAGGCGGCCGACGAACTCGGGAATAAGCCCGAAACGCAAGAGGTCCTCGGGCTCGATTTCGCGCAAAATGTCACCTGTCTTGCGTTCCTCCGGCGCCTGCACGTCGGCTCCGAAACCGATCGAGGTCCCACGCCCGCGCGAGCATATAATCTTTTCGAGACCCGAAAAGGCCCCCCCGCAAACGAACAGGATGTTGGTCGTGTCGACCTGAAGGAATTCCTGCTGCGGGTGCTTGCGGCCGCCCTGGGGTGGCACCGATGCGATGGTCCCTTCCATGATCTTGAGAAGAGCCTGTTGAACGCCCTCGCCCGAGACGTCCCGCGTGATCGACGGATTGTCGGATTTTCGCGAAATCTTGTCGACTTCGTCGATATACACGATGCCGCGCTGGGCGCGCTCGACGTTGTAATCGGCCGCCTGTAGAAGCTTGAGGATGATGTTTTCGACGTCCTCGCCGACATATCCCGCCTCGGTCAGGGTCGTGGCGTCGGCCATCGTGAAGGGGACGTCAAGAATACGCGCCAAAGTCTGGGCCAGGAGCGTTTTTCCGCACCCCGTCGGGCCGATGAGCAGAATATTCGACTTGGCAAGCTCGACGTCGTTCGATTTGGCACCGTGGCTCAGACGCTTGTAATGATTATGTACGGCAACCGATAGAACCCGCTTGGCGTAGCCCTGTCCGATCACGTAATCGTCGAGCACCCGGCAAATATCGACCGGCGTCGGCACACCATCTCGGGATTTAACCAGAGCACTCTTGTGCTCCTCTCGAATAATGTCCATGCACAGCTCGACACACTCATCGCAGATGAAAACCGTCGGGCCCGCAATGAGTTTGCGCACCTCGTGTTGGCTTTTGCCGCAAAACGAGCAGTAAAGCGTATTCTTGGAATCTCCGCCGGCAGATTTCGTCATAGTTACTCCGTCAGAGAACTTTCTTACCGATCAGAACGTTAGTCACCATCAAACAGTGAATACAAGCACCGAACATGCCAACTGTCACACTTTGAACCGCTGGGGCAGGTCACACGGCGGCCCCGCCACGCGCGAAGACTAACCGATTCCCCCTCAATAAAGGGTTAAATCGTCATGCATCGGATTTCGATTCATCCTTTGGTTGTGGCCGATCCTTGATGACTTCGTCAATCAGACCGAATTCCTTGGCCGCCTCGCCGGTCATGAATTTGTCACGTTCCATGTTTTTCTCGACGACGTCCAGCGCCTGTCCCGTGTGTTTGACGTAGATCTCGTTCAAACGCGCGCGCAACGACAGGATTTCGCGGGCGTGAATCTCGATGTCCGAGGCCTGTCCCTGATAACCGCCCGAGGGCTGATGAATCATGATACGGGCGTTGGGCAACGCGAACCGTTGCCCGGCGGCGCCGGAGGCCAAGAGAAGAGATCCCATCGATGCCGCTTGGCCAATGCACAAGGTGGAAACCGGCGAACGAATGTACTGCATGGTATCGTAAATCGCGAGGCCGGCGGTGACAAGGCCACCCGGAGAATTGATGTAGAGCGAGATATCCTTGCTCGGGTTTTCCGATTCGAGAAACAAGAACTGCGCCGTCACCAACGAGGCGACGGCGTCATCGACCGGCCCGGTCAAGAAAACGATCCTTTCCTTGAGCAAACGCGAATAGATGTCGTAGGAGCGTTCTCCGCGCGCGGTCTGCTCGACCACCATCGGGATCAGATAATTCATTCGGGTACGATGCACGTCGCGCATGTCCGACCTTCCAGTTTGTGGGCGATCAATTCGCGGGCTAACTCGCTCGGCCGCCTTCAAACGGGGGCTGCCGCCTCCCCCTCGTCCGTACCGCCTTCGTTGTCGGCGTCGGGATCGCGCAGGAGCTCCTGGGCCGAAACCTCCTTATCTTCGATGGTCGCCATTTCCAATATGAAATCGACGACCTTGTCCTCGAAAATCGGACCTCTCAGGGCCTGCAACGCCTCCGCGTTGTCTCGATACATCTCGACCACCTCCTTTTCCCTACCGGGAGAGGCCATCGCCTCGGCCAGAACCGCGCGTTTGATCTCGTCCGGCTCAACCGTGATGTTATTGATACGTCCAACTTCGCCCAACAAAAGTCCGAGCCGCACACGGCGCTCGGCGATGCCGCGATAATCGGAGCGGAGCGCCTCTTCGTCCTGGCCCGAATCCGCGAGGTTGGTGTTCCGGTGATCCAATTCCTCGGTGATCCTGCTCCAAATCGTTTCGAACTCCCGCTCCACCATACCTTGCGGAACCGGAAAGTCGTGTTCCTCGGCGAGGCGATCGAGAAGCGCGCGCTTGAGCTTTGCGCGCGAGGCCGCGGCGAATTGGCGCCCGATGCGTTCCCTTACGGCCGCGTGCAATGCGTCGAGGTTCGCGTGTCCGTGCGCCTCGGCGAACGCTTGATCTACAGTCGCCGGGACCAATTCCTTGATTTCCTTGACATCAACGTCAAATGTGCCGGTTTTCCTAGCCAATTCCTCTTTGGGGTAGCCGTCCGGAAAGTTAAGTTCAAACGTCTTGTGTTCGCCGGTTTGGGAACCGGCGAGATTGTCCTCGAAGCCGGGGATGAATCGGCCCGAACCCAATTCTAGGGGAAAATCGTTGCCGGCACCGCCTTCGAAGGCCTCGCCGTCGATCCGGCCGATGAAATCGATCACGACCACGTCCCCGGCCTGCGCCGGGCGGTCGTTCACAGGGTTCTGCTCGGCCTCTTCCTTCGCCATTCGCTTCAGCACGTCCTCGACGTCGGCGTCACCAACCTCCGAGGCGTAGCGCGTAAGCTTTGTCTTGCGAAAGTCCCCGGGATCGATCTTCGGCATCAGATCCACGGCGACGGAAAATTCGAGGTCGGCGCCTTCGTCGAATCCCCCGATCGTGACATGAGGTTGGGAGGCGGGTTGCAATTCCTCGTCGGTGATCACCTTTTGAGACCCCTCGGCGACGGAATGGTCGATCACATCGCGAAGCACCGCCTTGCCGTACTGTTTGCGCAACAGGGACACGGGGACCTTGCCGGGCCGAAAACCGGGCATGCGGACGTTTTGACCCAATTCCTTGAGGCGGGCGATGAGCTTCTCTTCGATATCTCCGGCGTCCACGACAATTTTGAATTCGCGCCGAAGTTCCTTTTCGCTGGTTTGCGTTACCTGCATCTGCTCTCGCCTAGAAAATCAAATCATTCCGTCCGTGATGCAAAATGGTGCGGGCGAAGGGACTCGAACCCCCAAGGCTTTCGCCACCAGATCCTAAATCTGGCGTGTCTACCAATTCCACCACGCCCGCCCCGCGCTTTCCAGGGTTGCGGGCCACCAGCCCCCCCCCCCGCATGAGCCTCTATATCATACGCGGCGCCCGTCTTAACAGGGCAAAGCAAGGTCGCCCGAGCGGCCGGAAATCGCGAGCCGTGACCGAGACCCGTCGTTGACGTGAACTCGCGTACGCCCGCCCCGTCAGGGAGCGCCCCGCCCCTTCAGCTCGGCAAGGACCGCGGGCAGGGCCTCGCCGATATCCTCGGCGATCAGACCAGATCCAATCCGTGCCGCCGCCGCCCCGTGCAACCAAGCGGCGCAACAACCCGCGTCGAAGGCCGACAGACCCTGGGTCATCAGCCCCAACGCGATTCCGGCCAGAACGTCGCCCGATCCGGCGGTGGCCAACTCGGGCGGGGCATTGTCGTTGATGACCGCGTACCCGTCCGGCGAAGCGATCACCGTGTCCGGTCCCTTGAGGAGTACGCTCGCCCCAGACTTTTCGGCGGCGGCCCGGGCCCGCCCCGGTTTATCACCCTCGAGGCCGAAAAGGCGGCGAAACTCGCCCTCGTGCGGCGTTAAGAGGCATTCTGAGAGAATCGCTTCAAATAGTTGTTTTTTCTTACTTTCGAATACAGAAAGCGCGTCGGCGTCGAGGACACAAGCCTTCTCCGCGGCAAGTGCCGCCAGGACTCCGCGCCGGGTCCGCTCCGTGATTCCGCCCCCGGGACCGAGGAGGATCGCGTTCTTGCGCGGATCGGCCAGGACCTCGGCAAAGGCATCGTTGTTCGTGATCGCCACGACCATCACGGCCGTCAACTGCGCGGCGTACACCGTGGCGGCCTCGGCCGGACAGGCAATGGTAACCAGGCCCGCCCCCGCCCGTAACGCCGCCCGGGCGGCCAGGCGGGCGGCGCCGGACGCCACGGCGTCTCCGCCGACGACGACGGCGTGTCCGCGGCTGTATTTGTGGCTTGCGGCCCCGGGCCAGGGAAACCGCCGTTCCCAAAGGCCGGGACCGTTGACGAAAGTTCGAATATCGATGTCGTCGAGCACCGCCTCCGGTATCCCGATGTCGGCGACAACGACCTCGCCGGATAGGATTCGGCCGGGCAGAAGCAGATGAGCCGGTTTCCGCCGGCAAAACGTCACCGTCAACGCGGCCGGGGCGGCCGCCCCGAGGATGGCGCCCGTGTTGCCGTCGACGCCACTGGGCACGTCCACGGCCACGTAGGGCGTGCCGCGATCGTCGAGCGATTCGACGACCGCGCGGGCGGCGCCTTTCAAGGGCCGGGCAAGGCCGGCACCGAACAAGGCGTCCACCGCCAGGCCGGCACCGTCGAGGATCTCCGGCGTTAGTGACGTCACGGCGCCATCCCAGCGTTGCGCCATGGTGGCCGCTTCCCCCTTGAGATTGTTGGGATTTCCGAGCACGGCCAGGGAAACCGGCCATCCCGTCTGTTGCAACAGGCGGGCGACGACGAAGCCGTCGCCGCCGTTGTTTCCCGGACCACAAAGCACGGCCACGGGTCGCGGTGACCAGCGTTCGCGGATCGACGTCGTGATGGCTTCGCCGGCGGCCTCCATGAGTCGTTCCCCGGGAACGCCCGACGTCTCCGCCGCCCTATCGGCGGCGTACATGTGCGCCACCGTCAGCAGCGCGTTTGGCGAGCGCGGGCGCAGGGTCGGTTTCATGGATTCCCCCCCTCCCTCCACGGATTACAGCCACGATACCGCGACAACGGGCCACGATACCGCGACAACGGGAATTTGTCGCTACTTTGCCCCGCCCAAGATTCGTCTCACAGTCTGTTCGAAAACTCGCGGCACCGGCCCTCTCCCTGTACCATTTAAGTTGACCACTCGAACATAGAAAGTTGATGTGGTTGTTGTTTTGTGGGTAACGCGGAGCGTTATCCACAAAATGCGGTCAGCTGAAGATCTGATCGTGTCATTTTTTCGGATCGGACGAGCCTTCTGGGAGCGACCCATTGCTCCCTGTGTTTCGAGCACCTGGGGGGGACGCGTGCCCCGGAGGGACGGCCGCGGCGGACAGCCGGTGGGGAGTTGCGCCTGCGAGCGCCAGTACAGGGAATGTTCGGCGTCGCGGCGGTCCGAGGCAAGAGAGGAGAAAGGCGATGAACTTTGATTGGTTTGCTGGCATTGACTGGGCGACCGAGAGGCACCAGGTTTGCCTTCTTGATGGTAACGGCGTCATCGTCGTTGAAAGGTCGTTCGCCCACAGCGGGGAAGGGCTGGCCGAGTTGTGCGCGTGGCTGACGAAAAAGAGTGGCAGTGTGCCGGAGAGGATTGCCGTCTCCATCGAGGTCCCGCATGGGGCGGTCGTCGATACCTTGCTGGAGCGGGGTTTCGCCATTCACAGTATCAACCCCAAGCAGCTCGACCGCTTTCGCGATCGTTTCACCGTCGCCGGCGCCAAGGACGACCGCCGCGACGCCCATGTCCTCGGCGATTCCTTGCGCACCGACGGCCATTGCTTTCGTCGCTTGAAGGCCGATGCTCCCGCCATCATCGAACTGCGCGAATATTCGCGCCTGGGCCGAGGACCTCGGCCAGGAGCGCGTGCGCCTCGCCAACCACCTGCGCGAACAGTTGAGACGCTATTATCCCCAGGCCTTGGAGGTCAGCGACGATGTCGCCAGCGAGTGGTTTCTCGCCCTGTGGAAGAAGGCGCCCACTCCCGAGAAGGCGCGGCGCATCCGAACCAATACCGTTGCCAAGCTGCTGAAAACCCACCGCATCCGCAAAATCGACGCGCCTGAAGTGTTGCGCCTCTTGCGCCAAAAGCCGCTCACCGTCGCGCCGGGAACTATCGCCGCCGCTTGCGCTCATATCGGTTCCCTGGCCGAGCGTTTGCGCCTGGTCAACCGCCAGGTCAAGCAGGCCCGAAGCCGCATCGACGGCCTCTGCCGACACATCGCCGATCAACAGGACAGCGCCTCGGGGCAGAAATCCGAGCAGCGCGACGTGGACATCCTGCTTTCCATGCCCGGAATCGGGAGGACCGTCCTCGCCACGCTGCTCGCAGAAGCCTCGACGCCCCTGCGGGAAAGAAATTACCAGGCCCTGCGCACCTTGTCCGGCGCCGCCCCCGTTACCCGCCGGAGCGGCAAACGCTGTCTCGTCATCATGCGTCAGGCCTGCCACGTTCGGCTGCGAACCGCCCTTTACCACTGGGCCCGCGTCGCCATCCAACACGATCCCATCAGCCGCCAACGCTATGCCGCCCTTAGCCCGACTTCGCCAACTCGGCGTGAATTCTGTCGATTTTCATTTTTTTCCGCAACCCAAGTGATTGAATTGTTGATGCCCTGCCCGTGAAATTCACCTCAATATCGCCTGTAGTGCCGACCTACCCTATTGATCTGCCTTTCGTTTAGCCGAACGATGAGCGCATGTTCGTGCGCTGCAAGAAACGGTTCAAAGACGGCAAGGAGCACCGCTACTGGAGCGTAGTCGAGAACGTGCGCGTGAGCGGCGGGCGCGTGGTGCAGCGCCAAGTGTTGTATCTGGGCGAGATCAACGACGGCCAGCGTGCGGCGTGGTGCCGCTCGATCGAGGTGGTGGAGGGGACTCAGCGCTCGAAGCAGGTGGCGCTGTTTCCCGAGGATCGGGAAGCGCCGGAGCTGGACTGCGAGGTAGTGCAGGTCCGGCTCAAGGATCTGACCTTGCACGACCCGCGCCAGTGGGGGGCGTGCTGGCTGGCGCTGACGCTTTGGGACCGTCTCGAGCTGGACCGGTTCTGGGGGCCGCGCTTGCCGGCGAGCCGGGAAGGCACCCGATGGCTGGACATCTTGAAGATCCAGGTCTGCTACCGACTCATCGACCCGGGAAGCGATTGGCGTCTTCATCGGCATTGGTACGAACACAGTGCACTGCGCGATATGCTGGGTTGCGACCGGGTGATTGCCAGCAACACGTTGTATCGGTGCCTGGACAAGCTCGCGGCGCACAAGCAGGACTTCTTCTCGTTCTTGCGCGCGCGTTGGGCGACGATGTTCAACGCCCGCTTCGAGGTGTTGCTCTACGATTTGACCAGCACGTACTTCGAGAGCGACCCCCCGTTCGAGGACAAGCGCCAGTTCGGCCACAGCCGCGCCCAGCGCCGCGATTGCGTGCAGGTGGTGATCGCTTTGATCGTGACCCCGGACGGCTTTCCGCTGGCCTATGAGGTGATGCCGGACAACACCTCGGACAACACGACGCTGGCGGATTTTCTCACCAAGATTGAGGACCAGTACGGGCGTTCGGACCGGGTGTGGATCATGGACCGCGGGATTCCGACCGAGGAGACGCTGGAGACGATGCGCGCAGGCGATGCGCCGGTACATTATCTAGTCGGTACACCCAAGGGCCGGCTGACCCGGCTTGAGAGGTCATTCCTCGATCTGCCTTGGCAAGCAGTCCGCCAATCGGTCGATGTCAAGCTCCTGACCAACGACGGAGAACTCTACGTGCTGGTGCGTAGCGAACGACGGGTGCTCAAGGAGCGCAGCATGCGCCGGCGGCGGCTGAAGAAGCTATGGAAGCGTCTGGGCGAGCTTCGGCGGCAATCAAACCGTCGCGATCAGCTCATGCTCAAGCTTGGTGCGGCGAAGAAAGACGCCGGTCGGGCTTGGTTCTTGGTCGAGGTCCAAGTCCCGCAAACCGACGAAGAGCTGGCCGCCCACGGGATCACCTACCGCCTGCGTCGCGAGAAGCTGCGCCAGGTGTTTCGGCGCGAAGGCCGCTACCTGTTGCGCTCCAACATGACCGGTGAAGACCCCGCCGCGTTGTGGCGCCATTACATGCAGCTCACTGAAATCGAGCAGGCGTTCAAGGAACTGAAACACAATCTTGCCATCCGACCCATCTTCCACCAGCTTGAGGAGCGGATCGAGGCGCACATCTTCGTCTCGTTCATCGCCTATTGCCTGCTCGTGACCCTGAAGAACCTCGCCCGGCCACAGGCCCCAGGCCTCACCCCATGCGCCATCCTTGAGAAGTTCACCACTTTGCAGATGGTGGACATCCATGTGCCGACCACCGATGGGCGCCATCTGGTGCTAGCGCGCCATACCCAGCCGAACCGAGACCACGAATTACTCCTGCGTCAACTCCATCTGACATTGCCGAAGCAACCCGCGCCGAAGCTTCTGTCTTCAAGTCACGTTTGAGGACCTCCCGGTCGCCCCGTGTAGTGCCGACCTTTGAGGGTCTGATCACTGAAAATCAATGTGTTATCACCTCCCAATGTGCCGAGTTGGCGAAGTCGGGTTAGGGCCCGGGGACACGGCCACGCCAGAGCGCTGAGAACCGTCGCCGATAGACTGCTTGCCGTCGCCTGCGCCATGCTCAGAAATCAAACCCTCTTCGATCCATCCCATGCTCAAAAAAAAGCCCAACGCCGCCTCACTCCGGCAGCGTGACCACCTCTCATTTCGCCCTTGCTCAATGGTGGGGAGTCCCTCCCGGCCACCCATATCAGCAACCTCTCGTGGGTGGCCGGGAGGGGGGGGGGGAGAAGGCCAGACGCAAAATATGCGCAGAAGCGCATTTTCGAACAGATTCGTCTCACAGTCTTCTCTAATCGGCATTTGAAGGTCAAGCTTCCAAAGTGATTCGGGTCCGCGGGCGTGGGGTTGGCCTGGTGGTCCATGCTTCTCTACGTGCTCGGGGCTTGCCGGCACAGGATGGGATCAGAAGGGTGAGGCGGCGACAATCTGTTCGGCGTGTTCGATCCGAAACGACCTGGATCGACGACAAGACTCTGAGCGTGCTCTCCTCGTCCCCGGTCCCCACCAGGGCACCATCCGCCACGGCGGATCTCGATCGACCGTTTGTTTTATGGAGCTTTCTCCTCGGCGATTGTTTGCTGGCAAAAGAGTCATCTCGGAGCCTCCTAGCCGGCGGCCTTGGCCGCGGCCTCGCGGCGGAAGTCGCTGCCGTCGATCCCCATGCGGTGGAGGATCACGGCGAGCTTGCGCGCCACCGCCACCCGGGCCCGCTTGGGGCTGGACCGCTGGGCGATCCGCTCGCCCCAGGCCTTGAGCGCCGAGGGCCGCTTGTCCCGTGTCAGCAGCACCGTGGCGGCCTCGTAGAGAGCACTGCGCACGATGGCGTCGCCGCACTTGCTGATGTGGCCCGAGTAGTCGGTTTCGCCGGAGCTATACTTTCTCGGCGTGATCCCGAAGTGGGCGCCGACGTTCTTCGATTTTCGGAATCGCTCCGGATCATCAACCCCGGTAGTCAAGGCCGTGATCGGGCCGACGCTGTGGGTGGTCATGAACCGGCGGCAGACCGCGTCGCCGCGAACCTCCTTGAGGACCAAGCGGTGAAGCTTGCCGAATTGGGTGATCAAAGCGGCACGCGCCTTCAGCATCGGCCGCACCATGGCACCAAGCCGGGCCTCGCCCTCGAGCAGCTCCAAGACCCGCATCTCGAATCGCCCCGCGCCCACCTTGCCCACCTTCAGTCCGAACGCCTTCAGGGTGCCTCGAATTTCGTTCTCGATGTCGCGTGTCTTCTTCTGCAAGGTCTTGCGGTTGTTCAAGAGCATCCGCAGCTCCTGGCTCTCCCGGCTCTTGACGTGAACCATGCAATACCACCCCAGGCGCATCATCTGGGCGATGCCATGGGCGTCTTTACGGTTGTTGCGCATCGCCGCAAGCGATGCTTTCACGTGCCGGGTCTCGATGCAGATCGCCGCAAAACCCGCCTTGTGAAGACAGGCGTGAAGCCATGGCGACAGCGGTCCCGCTTCCAGGCCGACCCGCGCCAGCGAGCCGCGAAACTGTTCCAGCACCGCCACGATCGCTTCCGGCTCGCTCAAAACCTTCTCCTACAGGACAACCTTTCTGTCCTCGTCGACAACACAAACACTTGTCTCTTCAAGCGACAGGTCCAATCCTGCATAATGTTCCGCGGCTGTCTTCCTTTCATGGCGTTTGAGGCTGATATCAGACCTCGTTTCAACGACACTCCGGAAGGCAGCCACCAATGTCAAACCTTGCGGCCAACCCCCGCCGATTACCCCATCTGTTCGAAAATGCGCGGAAGCGCATTTTCGAGAAGACTGTCACATGAATGAAAGAACGGCGCCGCGCCAGCGGAAATCGATTTTGCCTTGCGCGATCGGCCAACCAATCGTGAAATGGTGCCGTGCCGTCAAGGCGCCAATGTGCTCGGAGCTCGCCCCGTAACGGAGTAACGACATATTTGTGGAAAGCAAGCCGTCACGACGCCAACGAGTGCCGAGCTCGCGCTGGAATGGAGTAACGCCATGCAGGAACGACGTGAACGTGGAATATGCGCTCTTTACCAGGACGATCCGGATGGCGCCGATTTCCTGGTTTTCGGGCGCCGCGCCGGGGCCGGCAGGCGTGGTTTCTTGAAGGGTGCGGGTCTGGCGGCGATGTGCGCCGCCGTCGGCGCGAACATTCCCTTCAGCCGCAATTTGCCGGCCGGGCTTATCCCGGCGGCGCTCGCCGAAACCCCCGAATCCTTCACGATCGCGGGGAAAGATGGCCTGACGGTTCTCAACGACCGGCCGGTCAACGCCGAGACACCGGCCCATTTGCTCGATGACGCCGTGACGCCGAACCACCGTCATTTCATCCGCAACAACGGTGTGGTGCCGGAGGCGGCGGGCGCCATGAAGGCGAAGGATTGGTCGCTCGTCATCGACGGCGAGGTCGAAAACCCGCTGCGGCTGGGCCTGAGCGAGCTGATGAAGGATTTTCCCGAGGTAACGTTACAACTCCAACTCGAATGCGGGGGCAATGGCCGGGCCGCCTTCAATCCGCCGGCCAGGGGAAACCAATGGACCGTCGGCGCGGTCGGCTGCGCGGAATGGACGGGGGCACGGCTCCGTGACGTCCTGAAGGTGGCCGGAATCAAGTCGAGCGCGGTCTTTACGGCTTACTACGGCGCCGACCTCCACCTCTCGGGCGACCCCGAAAAAGTCGTGATTTCACGGGGCGCGCCGATAACCAAAATGCTCGACCCCCATACCATCCTGGCGTACCGGATGAACGGCGAGCCGCTGCCTCCATGGCACGGTTTTCCGGTCCGCCTCGTGGCCCCCGGCTGGCCCGGGTCGGTCTCGGGCAAATGGCTGCGCCGCCTGTGGCTTCGGGACCGGGTTCACGACGGCCCCAAGATGACCGGAAAATCGTATCGCGTTCCCGCTTATCCCGTGGCGCCGGGCGCCAAGGTGCCCGAGGCGGATTTTCGAGTCATCGAATCTATGCCGATAAAGTCGCTCATAACCCGTCCGATGACCGGGACCACGCTGCCGGGGGCCTCGTTCGAGGTCGGCGGCCACGCCTGGGCTGGGGATGGCTCGGTCACCCGGGTCGACGTCTCGCATGATTTCGGCGCCACCTGGACTCGGGCCCAGCTCGATTCCCCCCGCAACCGCTACGCTTGGCAGCATTGGCGGGCGAAAATCCGCTTGCCGGGACGCGGTTATTACGAAATCTGGGCCCGCGCCAGCGACGACGAAGGCCGCGCGCAACCATTCGAGATTGCTTGGAACCCCAAGGGATACTTGAATAATTCGATGCACCGGATCGCGCTCAAGGTCGCCGCATGACGGCGGCCGAGAAACCCGCCCCGGTTGGGTCCACCCGGCGCCAACTGGCGCTCGCCGGGATCGTTGTCACCGCCATGTCGGCGGCGGCCGAGGAGGCGAAGATCCCCGAACTTCCCCTCGGCGAGGGCCGTCAGGAGGTTGTCGAGACGTGCTCGGCCTGTCATTCCCTCCGCCTCGTCGTCCAGCAACGCCTGAGCCAGGAAGTGTGGGACGAAACCCTCGACTGGATGGTGGCTGAACAGGGCATGCCGGCGCTGGAACCCTTGGCGCGGCGGCGCATCCTCAACTACCTGAGCACCCATCTGAACCCGACGACGCCTCGTTGACCGCCTTCAGCGGCGTTTTTTCGCAATCACGTATTCGAGTTTATTGAGGACGTTTCGGGTCAATTCGGCCTCCCCGGCCGTGGCCGGTCCGACGATCGCGACCTCAGTCATGGTCTTGGGATCGAAGGCGCTGACCTTGACGCTGGCGCCGAGCCGATGGAATTCGATGATCACGTCCTCGGCATCGCCCCCGCCCCTATTCATGGACGCCGCCGGGAGAGCAGACGGAGAATCCTGGAGATGCTAACGGCATCACGCTAGACTCGGCGACGATCGCGCCGGCGTCAACCTTGGAGCGGCGATGTCCCCATCCGAGTCCCCTCGCCCGAAATCGGCCGCCAGACCCGCCTTCGTCTGGGAAGATCCCTTTCGCCTAGACGACCAGCTCAGCGAGGACGAGCGGGCGGTCCGTGACACGGCCCGCGCCTACGCCCAGGAAAAACTCATGCCGCGGATTATCGAGGCCAACCGCGAGGAAAAATTCGAGCGCGAAATCATCAATGAAATGGGGGCGCTCGGCCTCTTGGGGGCGACCATCTCCGGTTTCGGATGCGCCGGTGTCGGTGCCGTCGCCTACGGCCTCGCCGCGCGCGAGATCGAGCGCGTGGATTCGACTTACCGCTCGGCGATGAGTGTTCAATCGAGCCTCGTGATGGAGGCAATATACCTCTTCGGCAGCGAGGCGCAGCGCCAGACCTACCTGCGGCGCCTTGGCGCCGGCGAATCGCTCGGCTGCTTCGGCCTGACCGAACCGGATCACGGATCCGACCCCGGCGGCATGGGGAGCCGAGCTGAAGGGATGGCCGGTGGTTATCGGCTTTCGGGCACCAAGACTTGGATCACCAATGCCCCCGTCGCGGATTTGTTCATCGTGTGGGCGAAAGACGACGCCGGCGCCATCAAGGGCTTTATTCTCGAACGCGGGATGGATGGTTTGAGCACCCCGCCGATCGAAGGCAAATTTGCCTTGCGGGCCTCGGCGACGGGCGAGATCGTCATGGAATCGGTGTTCGTCCCCGAGCACAACCTGTTGCCCGGGGCCAGTGGCCTCAAGGATCTGTTCGCCTGTCTCAACGGGGCCCGATACGGGATCGCCTGGGGTGCCTTGGGAGCGGCGGAATTTTGCTGGCACGCCGCCCGCGACTACACCCTGTCGCGGCACCAGTTCGGCCAGCCTCTGGCGGCGAATCAGCTGATCCAGAAGAAGCTCGCGGACATGCAAACCGAAATCGCTCTCGGTCTCCAGGCCTGCTTGCGCGTTGGCCGCCTGCGCGACCAAGGCCAGGACACGCCCGAGGCGATATCCCTGATCAAGCGCAATTCCTGCGGCAAGGCGCTCGACATCGCCCGCCAGGCCCGCGACATGCACGGCGCCAACGGCGTCGCCGACGCCTATCATGTCGTCCGCCACATGATGAACCTCGAGGCGGTCAACACCTACGAGGGCACTCACGACATCCACGCCCTCGTCCTCGGCCGCGCCCAAACCGGCATCCAGGCCTTCACCGCCTGAGATCGAAGGCGGCCAGCGCCAAGGCGCACCCCCTCCAAGGAGACGATGAATGAATCTCGAGCCGACGCTGAAATTCCTGAAATGGGTTTGGAATGAGGCCAAATGGCTTTGGTGGGAAGGCAAGCGGGGAACGGTACGCTTGGCGAAATGGAGCTGGAACGAAGGCCTGATCGGAAGCTTCGTCACCGGCCTGTTCGTGATCTTGCCGATCTTCGTGAGCGTCGCGATCATTCAGTGGCTGGTACAGACCTTGCGGGACATTTTCGGTCCCGGAACGTTTTTCGGAAATCTATTTACCTATAGCGGCTCGGCGATCATCGGAACCGATAGCGGACGGGTGGCGTTCTGGTTCGGCGTGGTCTTCGCGATGGCCATAATCTGGTTCATCGGGGTTCTCATCAAAGGATTCGCGAAACGAAAAATCGACAACGCGCTCAGCACGCTCCTCAGCCAGGTTCCGATATTTCGGACCATCTACAAGCCCGTATCCCAAATTCTGAAGCTTCTGAGAACCGACGAGAACACCGAGATGAAGGGCATGTCGGTCGTTTTTTGTAGTTTCGGCGCGGACAACGGCGTTCGCATGCTCGCGCTTCAGCCGAGCCAGGACGTCTACACCGTCGAGGGCACCCCGCACGTGATCGTCTACATCCCGACCTCGCCGGTGCCCATGTCGGGTGGCCTGATATTCGTCCGCAAGGAGGCCGTCGTTCCCGCTCCGGAAATCAGCGTCGACGACGTCATGAAAATCTACCTGTCGCTCGGCGCCCTCGGCCCCGAGACCATGCCGCCCCAATACCTCGAGGGCTTCGAAAAGGAAACCGGCAATTCGGCGCCGGAAAAGAAAGAAACCTAAGCGGCTCTAGGGATCCCCGCTCTTCGGCGGAGCGATCGGGAACTCGGTTGAACGCAGGATCCCCGCGTCCGGGTCTCTGAACACCGCCTCGTCGAGCTGGCCCTCGCTCTTGGCGACGATGCAGGTAACGGTCGCGTCGCCGTTGATGTTGACGGCGGTGCGGACCATGTCGAGCAGCCGGTCGACGCCGATGATCAGCGCGATCCCCTCGGCCGGCAGGCCGACCTGATTCAAGACCAGGGTCAGCATCACGAGGCCTACGCCGGGCACGCCGGCGGTGCCGATCGAGGCGAGCGTCGCCGTCAACACCACCGTCATGTAGGCCGAAGGCGGCAGCGCGATGCCGTAGGCGTTGGCGATGAACACGGTCGCCACCCCTTGCATAACGGCGGTCCCGTCCATATTGATCGTGGCGCCCAGCGGCACCGTGAAGGAGGCAATGCTGTTCTTCACGCCGAGCCGGTTCTCGACCGCGTCGAGGGTCACCGGGATGGTCGCGTTCGAGCTCGCGGTGGAGAAGGCGAAGGTCGTGGCGGCCCACATCTTGCGAAAGAATATCACCGGGTTGAGGCGCCCGAGGAGCGCGAGCAGCCCGCTGTAGACGACGAAGAGGTGTAGGAGAAGCGCCGCCAGCACGGTCAGGAAATAGCCCGCGAGCGGCAGGATCACGGCGATACCCTGGTTGGCGAAGGTTCGCGCGATCAGGCAGAACACGCCGTAGGGCGCGATGACCATGACGATGCCGACCATTTTCATGGTGACCTCGTTGAGGTCCATGATGATGTCGGCGAGGCGCCGCGCGCGTTCGCCCGCGATCGCGATCGAAAGGCCGAATAGGAGCGCGAACACGATGATCTGCAGCATATGGCCCTCGGCCATCGCCGCCACCGGGTTGCTCGGCACCAGACCGATCAGGACCTCGGAAATGGACGGCGGCGGTTTCGGCGTGAATGTCGTGGCCGCGACCTTGGCGACGCCTTTCCCGGGCTGGGTGATGGAGGCCAGAAAGAGCGCCGAGGTGATGGCGAGCGCGGTGGTGGTGAGATAAAAGCCGAGGGTCTTCGCGCCGATCCGACCGAGGGCGCGGATATCCCGCAGCGACATGACCCCGGCGACGAGAGACACGAATACGAGGGGCACGACCAGCATCTTGAGGGCCGAAATGAAAATCGTGCCGATCACGCGCAGGATACCTTCGTTGATAGTGGTCTTGATGAATCCGAACTGATCTCCCGCGAGGTTGAGCGCGACCCCCAACGCCGTGCCCGCGGCAAGGGCAACGAGAATTTGCGTGGTCAGGGACGCCTGCGACCATTTTTTCATAGCGGGTTCCGCGCTTTGTGCGGCGTCAATGATGGCCCCGGGCCAGGCAGTGATCGTGGAAATGGTCCGCCAAGGTTTCGATGATACGGCATTCCGCGGTCCGCCCGCCGCTGCAGGCCTTGATCATGCGTTCGAGTTCCATTTTCAGCGCCGCGAGCCGATCGATCCGTCGGTTCACGTCCGTAAGGTGGGCCCGCGCAATTTCCGTGACCGCCTCGCAGGACTGATCAGGATGATCCGTGAGCTTCAGAAGCTCGCGGATCGCGAGCTGGGAAAAACCGAGTTCACGACTGTGCCGAATGAAACCCAGGCGGGCGACGTGCTTCGGACCGTAGCGGCGCTGATTTCCGGCCGACCGGGGAGGCCGCGGCAACAGTCCGATTTGCTCGTAATAGCGGATTGTCGGCACCTTGCAGCCCGTTTCGCGCGCCAGACGTCCGATCGTGATTTCCGTCGCCGACATCGATTTTGTCCTTGAACCTCTAGTTACTAGAGAGATTAGGGTGTTCGTCGCGGTGGCGCAAGAATCACGTGATGAGACGAGAGGCACCCTTGATGTCCGGATGCGGCAGCGGCGACGAGGCAAGGTTCGAAGGCCTTTCGGTGCCCTACAAACGGGTGCTTTGGGCCGTAATCGCCATCAACGGAACGATGTTCCTGGTCGAGATGGCCGCGGGCGTCGCCGCAAGTTCGCAGGCACTCAAGGCGGACGCGCTCGACTTTCTGGGCGACACCGCGACCTACGCCATCAGCCTCATGGTCATCGGCACGCCCCTGCTATGGCGGGCGCGCGCGGCGTTGTTCAAGGGCTTGAGCCTGGCCGCCATGGGTCTGTGGGTACTGGGATCGACGCTCTATCATGTCCGCGTCGTCGGTCTGCCCACGTCGGAGGTTATGGGCGCGATCGGGCTTCTGGCGTTGGCCGCCAATCTCGCCAGCGTCCTTCTTTTGCTCAGGTACCGCGACGGCGACGCGAATGTCCGTTCCGTCTGGCTGTGCAGCCGCAACGATGCCATCGGCAACTTGGCCGTGATCCTCGCGGCCGGCGGAGTCTGGGCGACCGACACGGCCTGGCCGGACCTCATTGTCGCCGGAATCATGGCGAGCCTGTTTCTGTGGTCCGCGCTCCAAATTGTCCGCCAGGCGCGGCTAGAACTGGAACACGCGCGGGCACTCCCGGCGGAGTGAGCGCTAAGGAAACCGTCGAAGAGAAAATTGATCGCTTCGGCGGGGATTCGAGCATCCGTCGTATTCCCGAGCCCAGGCAATTGGCCTCCAAATTTGATTTGCGACATGTTCGACGGATTCGGGAGAGAAAGAAATAATTTATGTAGGAATAATAAATAGTCTTAATATATAGAGATTAATATTACAAAATTATATGAGTTTTTCCCAATATAATAAAGGTTTGTTTTAACGCATTATTAAATCTTTCCCGATATCAAGGTGTACGTAACAGGTCGCGTGCGCCAGATTTGAACTCCTTTTCTTGCCTCGTGCGGACGCGTCTCTGGCGCCCCTCGGCGCCGGAAACCACGAACGAGCGGTACCCTCATGTACGTCATGACATTCGCATCACAGAAGGGCGGTTCGGGTAAAACGACGTTGTCCGGCCACGTCGCCGTGCAAGCGGAGCTCAGCGGCGAAGGTCCGGTCGCGATCATCGATACCGATCCGCAAGGCAGTCTTTCCGAGTGGTGGAACGAGCGCCAAACCGAAAGGCCGCTATTCGCCGCGGCCAGCTTCGCCCAACTGGCCGAAGATCTCGAACGTCTGGCCGATGAAGGCGTCAAGCTGGCGATTATCGACACGCCTCCGGCAATCACCGCGGCGATCCGCCGGGTGATCAGCGTCGGCGATTTGGCGGTCATACCGACCCGGCCCAGCCCTCACGACCTGCGGGCGGTCGCCGCCACGGTCGACATCGTCGAACGCGCCAACAAACCGTTGGTATTCGTCGTCAATGCCGCGACGGCCCGCGCCCGCATCACGAGCGACGCCGCGATCGCCTTGTCGCAACACGGGACGGTCGCCCCGGTTATCGTCCATCAGCGAACTGATTTCGCCTCGAGCATGATCGACGGACGCACCGTCATGGAGATCAACCCGGAATCGCTATCGGCAAACGAGATCAAGCAGTTGTGGGACTACCTTGCAACGAGAATGAGGAAGTCCGAACCCGGAAAGTTGTTCGCACAAACGAAAAGACCGTCCTTCGGCCGTCGGTTCGCCTAGTAGGGGCAGAAACATGTCGAGAGTAAAACCTGCGATTCTGCGTAGCTCCCTGCTCGTCCGCAAGGGGCACGCCGCTCCGGCGGCCATAAGCGATAACCTACCCATCTTTGCCCCGGTCGTGCGCCCGCCCGATCCGGTGGCGAGCGGGTCGTTGGCCTCGGTCGTCGCGGACAAGTTTACCTCCTTTCCAGCCGATAGTGCTCCAGCCGATAGCGTCGCGGAAACGATCCCCGCCTTGCCAGTCGAAAGCTGTGCCGTTTCGCCGCAATCGAAAGCGGGCAAGGCGGTGGTCAAGAGAGGGACCGGTCATGCCTCTCCCGGCGCCCGCTCGGCGCTCACGCTGCGTCTTGATCACGAACGACATTTGCGCCTTTCCGTGTTCAGCGCCTTCACCCATCGCTCCAAGCAAGATATCTTGATCGCCGCGCTCGACAGCTACGTGGACCGCAACGCGCCCGACATCAGAAAGAAGTGTGCTTGCTTGGGCCAGCGACCGGCCGATAAAAAACCCGGAAAGGTCGGTTGCAGCTAGAGTTCGGCCTTCTCGGGACACCCCGCGGCGGCATTTTCAGCTCGTATCCAGTTCTCCCCCGGGCAACGGCGCAAAATAGGCCTCGACATCGGCCTCGGTGATCGCGTCCAGGCGAGCGGGATTCCATTCGGGTTTCCCGTCCCGGTCGACGATCGCCGCGCGAATACCCTCCGGAAAATCGTGACCGGCGACGAACCGCTGGCTCAGACGAAATTCGCGCCTCATCGCGGCGGCGAAACTCAATCGACGACCTCCGGAAATCTGCCTTAAGGTGACCGTGAGACTGGTGGGCGACGCGGCTTCCATGGCGGAATGGGCCCGGCGGGCCCAAACGCCCGCTTCATCCCGCAGCGCTGCCATGATGGCCTCGACGGAATCGAATCCGAAGCAGCGATCGATCACGGTCTTCGTGCCGGCTAGCGACGGCGGACCGGGTTCCGCCGCGAAGGCGGCGATGATTTTCGCCACGGCGTCACCCACGTCGGCCACGGGATCGATCTCCGCCAGCGCCGCGACGAGGGCGGTACGGCGGTCGCGGGGGACGAAATGGGTTCCCAGGCCGCAGAACAGGGTGTCGGCCGCCTTGAGCTTAGTCCCGGTCAAACCGAGGTAAATCCCCATCCGGCCGGGAATTCGCGACAAGTAATACGTAGCGCCGACGTCGGGGAAAAATCCGATCGCGGTTTCCGGCATGGCGAACACGGTCGCCTCCGTTACGAGCCTATGCGACCCGGGGATCGAAATCCCGGCCCCCCCGCCCATGACGATGCCGTCGAGCAAGGAGATATAGGGCTTGGGATAGTCGAATATGCGCAGGTTGAGGTGGTATTCCTCGCGGTAGAAAGTCGCGGTCAGCGGGTCCCCGCCACGGCGGATCGCATCGTGCAGGGCCCGGATGTCGCCCCCGGCACAGAAGGCGCGGCCATCGCCTTCGACGACGACAGCGGCGATCTGGTTATCGGCGGCCCAATCGGCGAGACAAGCATCGATTCGACGGGTCATTTCGATCGTCAATGCGTTGAGAGCGCCGGGCCGGCTCAAGGTAATTCGCCCCAGGCAACCCTCACGGGCGATACGAACCGTCTCGGACGTCATTCCCACCAAGGCTCCTTCGAGACCCACCGCGACTTCGCGCCGTGACGCCTGCGGTTTCGGGGCCGTGCCGTTCATTTTTTCCTCGTTTCGGGCGCCTCTCGGCTCGGCGGAACCCGACACTGTAACGGGAGTACGGCAAGAGGCAAGCGCCGGCTCTCCCGGAACAACGGCTTGCCAGGCGCCTTGCGGAGCGGTATGTGGAGACCTCGCACCCGGCCAATAGTGCATTCGCAGCGGCCGGTTCAGGGGGGATCATGGCGGACATGCCTTTGCTGCCCGGTGCGTTTCCAGGGACCCGTTTGCGCCGCAACCGCCGGAATGAATGGTCGCGTCGGCTCGTCGCCGAAAATCGCCTAATGGTGGACGACTTGATCTGGCCGGTTTTCGTTCACGAAGGTGAAAACCAGCGAACCCCGATTCCATCGATGCCGGAGGTGGCGAGACTTTCGATCGACCTCCTGATCCGCGAGGCCGCCGCGGCGAAGAGCCTCGGGATCCCCATGATCGCCGTATTTCCGGCCACCCCGAGCGACCTCCGCACGGCCAACGGCGAGGAGGCCGTAAACCCGGATAATCTGGTATGCAAAGCGGTTACGGCACTCAAGAAGGCGGTGCCGGGGATTGGCGTCATGAGCGACGTTGCCCTCGATCCCTATACCACTCACGGACAAGACGGATTGGTGCTTGACGGGCACGTCGTCAACGACGAGACGGTGGCGGTATTGTGCCGGCAGGCGGTCGTGCAGGCCGATGCCGGCTGTGACGTCGTGGCTCCGTCGGACATGATGGACGGCCGGGTCGGCGCCATCCGCGGCGCCTTGGACAAGGCCGGACACCAGGCGGTTCGAATCATGTCCTACGCGGCAAAATACGCCTCGGGTTTCTACGGTCCCTTCCGCGATGCCGTCGGCTCGAAGTCATTTCTGGGCAGCGGCGACAAAAGATCCTATCAGATGGACCCGGCCAATGGCGACGAAGCCCTGCGCGAGGTGGCGCTCGATATCCAGGAGGGCGCCGATATGATCCTGGTCAAGCCCGGCATGCTATACCTCGACATCGTTCGGCGCATAAAGGACACCTTCCGAGCACCGACCTACGCCTACCAAGTCAGCGGTGAATACGCCATGATCAAAGCGGCGGTTTCCAAGGGCTGGCTCGATAATGACCGAGTCCTCCTCGAATCGCTGGTCGCCTTCAAGCGCGCCGGCGCCGACGGCATTCTTACCTACGGCGCGGTCGAAGCCGCCCGTCTGCTACGCGACAACCCGGCACCTTAAGTGCACCGGCGCATTCACTTCGTTCACGCCCCCGTGCACCAGGCCTTTGTCGATGCATCAACTTTCCAAACTTCGGCTGTCGCCTCCGTTTGGGTCGATGCACTAGGGGCACCCCTCGGGACTCCACCGCTACCCCAAGCCTGTCTGAAGATCGATCATTCCTTGCCGGGAATTGGTGGCGGCTGGCTTTGATTTGGCAAGGGAGGTGGTGTCGAGGACGGATCGGTCGCGCTGGGTTGGCTGGCCGGTGCCGGCTTGGCCCCGAATAATCGGGCAAGAAAGGAAAAGACCCGCTTGACTCCACGCCACAGCTTGGGCAGCAGCCAAACCAGAAGAAGGATGAATACAACGAGCCCGGCGACGAACGCCCAAGGATAGGAAAGAGCGACCCAGAGACCCCCGATGACGGCGACGTCCTCGGAAATCGAGGCGACGGAGTTGCTGAACGGTTCCGGCGAGGTGTTGATCAACACCCGTCCGCCGGCCTTGGTCGCGTGGGTCGCCGCCGCCAGCGTGCCGCCCAGTATCCCGGCGATCAACTCCGCCTCGGGCCCCATCTCGGCCACGCCTTGGGCGGCCATAATCGCGCCGGCCGGGATGCGAATAAACGTATGGATGGAATCCCAGGTCGTATCCAGGCCGGGGATCTTGTCGGCAAAAAATTCGATGAAGTACATCAGCCCCGCCGCCGCGATTACCAACGGATTTCCCAAAATCCGCAATTCCGGCGGCAACTCGGCGATCCCACCAACCTGCATCAGACCGAGGGTCAATATCGCGGCGTAGAGATTTATCCCGCTGGCCCATGCCACGCCCATGCTTAGGGCGATGACGCTGACGGTATCCATATCCGGTTCCTAACAGTCTGTTCGAAAACTCGCGGCACCGGCCCTCTCCCCCTCCCGGCTAGCTATGTCAGCATACTCCCGTGGGTGGCCGGGAGGGAGAGAGGGACAGACGCTAATTAAGTTACTCGGGAAAAAATACTCCATTTCGATGGCCTTGTATCGGCCCGTATTCGAAGGGCGATGCCCCCATATGCCCCGCCGTGCCGGCACTGCGCCCGATCGAACGACAGCCATGGGCGGCAAGCGAGACCACCGCGAACGACAGCGTTCTCTTCCGTGATTTCGGAACCAGGTGCAAGAACGGGAGGCGTCTGGTACTTTCACCGGTCGAGGATTGGGAGCACGCGAAATTGAAAGCCTCTTGGGTTCGTTGCATAGCGCTGGCCGTGGGTGCCGCTTTAACGCTCACCATCCCTTCATTTGCCCAATCGGAGAACTCCGAACTGGTTTCGGTAAGCTCCGATCTGGGAAAGGTGGGCTGGCAGTTCTACTCATTTCGCCCGAGAGACATGACCAGGTTCGTCGGTTCGGGCGACGGCGTCATCAAGGTCACGACGACAGGCAGCGCCGGATTCCTTTACCGAGGCGTTATAGAGTCCGAGAGCGAAGGCCGCTTCATCTCGTGGCGCTGGCGGGTCGATGAAAACATGGATCCCACCGATCTCGAGAGCAAGGGAAAGGATGATCGTCCGCTCGCGCTCCACCTGCTCTTCCCCTTTCGTCCCGGTCAGATCGGTTTGGCAACTCAGCTCTCGAGCCTCGCCCTCGCGGGCCTGATCAATAAGCCGATTTCCGGAAAAATGATCACCTACGTTTGGGGCGGCAAGGGCAACCGAGGCGATATGATCGATAACCCTTATCGGGGATCCGACGGCGTGTTGATCATTCTTCGTACCGGTAACTCCGAGACCGGGGAGTGGCAGTCGGAAACGGTCGATTTCGCGGCCGATTTCGAGCGTGCCTTCGGCTTTCCCGCCGAATCGCCCACGCATATCGTCATTTCCGGCGATAGCGACGACACAAATTCGCGCAGTGTCGGGTTGATCGGCGAAATCCGCTTCAGAGAGGAAAAATAAGACCGCCGATCGCCTAAATTCCGCCCACTGCGCTAAGGCTTGGGTGCGTCGTTCAGCGTCCAATCATAGTCGTCGTCGATGGCCGTGACCTTCGCGAGCCGTTGCGCCAAATCGGGAGCGGCATAGCGCCTCAAATGCGCGATCACCTCCCGCTCGTCGGCGCCGAAATCGTCTTGAAACCACGAATAGATACTCGAAACGACGAGTCGGCGATCGACCAGGCGGACTCCACGTTCATGGTTGACGAAATCGCCCGCGGCAATCGTGAGGAGCGATTCGACGTTGTCGCCGGTATAGGCCGAGCGGGCTAGGTTCGGGCACCCCAACGAGGCGCAATTGACGGCGTAGTGAATGCGGGGATCGCGCCAAATGGGCCGCAAAATGCGATGCTCGATATCGTTCAAGGAGACTTGTTCGCCTTTTATTTCGACCAATTTCCTGTCCCAGGGCCCGTCGGCGAAAAATCCCGGCGAGATATCGATGTCCCGAATGCTGTCCACGGGATAATGGTCGAGCACGACCTTCACCGTGAGAGCGTTGTACAGATTGATCCAATACGCGAGTTGCTCCGATCGGCCATAGGCGCCGATGGGGGTTGCCGCCAAGCCCTGGATATAACTCTCAAGCGCCTGTTTGTCGGCGCCCGCGACACGTCCGTAAGCGACTCGGTTGACGCCGTCGGCGCCGGGCACCAAATGGGTCGCGAGAAAGCGCTCCCAAGCCTGGTGATCAATGACTCGGGTCGCGGCCGAGTCGTAGTGGGTCCAGACCTCCCAGAGATCCGACTTGGGAGCGGCGTTGGCCTGGACAGCACCGAGGATCACCGCCGTCGCGCCGACGAATATCATCCGGGCCCGATAGTGATAATCCGGGGTCATCCTCTCATCTCCTCGCAAATAGCTCGGTTACCGTTTCCCTCTCCGGGCAACAATCGATCACTCTCGAATATGGTTGCTTTCGTCGGCCGGGAATAGCCCATCACCTCGAATTGATCATTCGGCCGCGCCTCGCGGGGGGAGAAGTTATCTGTTCCGTTTTGTTCACCGATGGTGGCGCCACGGGGCGTCTTCCCTGTTGACTGGCGGTCCCAGGCCCCTATCCTCGCGGAGTGTGGCACCGCGCGCTTGGGGATGGAGATCGCGCGGCTGGTCTTGCGCGGGAGCTCGGTCGGAATGGACGCATTGTATACGGCCTGGCGCGAGCAGATGCTTGATGATATCGCCGTACATACGCGGCATACGAGCGCCCAAATCGGCAAGGAAACTCTCAACCAAAGGGTCATGGCGGCTGTCGCCAAGGTGCCCCGCCACGAATTCGTGCCGGTCGAGATGAAATCCTTCGCTTACATCAATCGACCCCTTCCGATCGGTTTCGGAAAAACGATTTCCCAGCCCTTCATCGTGGCATTGATGACCGATCTGCTCGATCTCGAGCCTGATCACGCGGTTCTTGAGGTCGGTACGGGTCTCGGCTACCAGGCCGCGGTCCTGGCGGAACTCGTCGAGCAGGTCTACAGCATTGAAATCCTCGACGAACTCGGGAACGAAGCCGAGCGTCGATTGAGCGATTTGGGTTACGAGAACATCTCGGTCCGAGTTGGGGACGGCTACAGCGGCTGGCCAGAGTACGCGCCCTATGACGCGATCATTGTCACCGCCGCCCCGGATCTGGTGCCCCCACCGTTAATCTATCAGCTGAAGCGCGGCGGAAGAATGATCGTTCCCGCGGGCGCGACGGCCGATTCCCAGCAATTGCTTATCGTCGAGAAAAACCTCAAGGGGCGTGTCAACATCAAGGAAATCCTCCCAGTGCTATTTTCCGAATTGACCCGGAGCGACGATTCCTAAAGGCGCCGGCGGCGGAACAATCAACCATGTCGATCACGATCTATCATAACCCACGTCGTAGCAAATCGCGCCAAACGCTTGAAATTGTGAAGAAACACGGCCACGAGCCGGAGATCCTCGAAGTTCTTAAATCACCGCCGCGACCCTTGCCACACTTCTCGGAAGGTTGGGTTTGGAACCCCGTCTTTTGATTCGGCGCAAGGGATTCAATTCTCTTGGCGGTGGCAGGGTGGTACGATTTCCCTGAAAATGGGGGTTATCTGGGAAATGTCTGTAAAAAGGGGTTTCTAGTCCACCACCAGGCATCGAGGAATGCCTTTTGTCACCACCAACACCCCCCCGCCCGGTACCGGCTTGGGTAAGGGGGGTGATCGTGGCTCCGCCAGGCATTTTTTAGAAGCTGGAAGCGAAATTTTAAATATGCTATCGCATAGGATATGGAGTACGAATTTGAAAAAGAGAAAAGCGATCACAACTTGAAAGAACGAAAGATTAGTTTTGCATATGCTGCCAACGTATTTGCGGGTCCTTATGTCGAATGGTAAGATACTTGTAAAGATTATGGAGAAGCGCGATTCATCTTTGCTGGCCCGATAGATGACAGAATTTGCATTGTAGTGTGTACTTGGAGGGATGGGAAACGGCGGATCAATTCCGCCCGCAAAGCCAATAGGAGAGAGATACGTGATTATCAGGAAAACACTCAAACCTGGCGATAAAGATGCCGAGGCGGATTTAGCCGCGCTCGATGCCATGACCGACGAAGATATTGCTCGCCAGATTGCCGAGGACCCGGATGTAGCGCCGGACATGAGTGAATGGACAGCATCAACGCCCCGGCTGATCCAACCGCTCGAGCCTGCTGAATAATTTTTGCTGGGGCATAAATGGAATTTTCGGCTGTCGAGGCTTTAGCGACGGGATTCTTTAGCCTTATCGCCGCCATTATTGGCGGGCTAATCGCAGGCACATTGACCCGTAAGGCCGCTTCAGAGGCCCATCACCTTGCGATTGAAGCACAAGCATCCAAAAAAGAACATATTCGTAGTTTTCTACAAGCAATTTTAGACGATTGTAAGACTGTATGGCAACAATATCAGGATGAAATGGGGTCAAGAGTTGAAGCGCTTGAAGAAGACAAGCCCTTAGATTTCTTTTATCTTATCATTAGCGATTATTTTACTATTTATCATATGAATGCAATATTATTGCCGCGTGTTGAGAATGAAGATTTGCGACGTGCTATTGTTACAACGTACACCAAAGGGAAAGGCTTGCTCGATAGTTTCCGATTAAATAATGATCTCGTCCAGAAGTATGATTCAAGTGTAAGACTGTGGACCTACAGTAAAGGGACTGCAAGTGAGGCACATTTTCGGACGCAAGCGCTAATGGATCAGCAGGGGTTGGTAGAATATGCTAAGGTAATTAGGCGATTACATGCGGATGTTAAAAACCATGTTGCTAAATTACTACGGGATCTCCGGAAAGAATTGCAGATACCACAATAACTATGAATGTATTAATACCAACCGCCTCAGAGTTTGACTCGCGCAAAGGTTTACACGCTAGGTTTTGTGTGATTCAAGGTTGTTGGCAACAAGGGAGTGTGTTCAATGCCAACGATTCCTTTGCGAAACGACTTTGATGCTGAAAGAGTCCGTGTTCTTGCGGCACGGAGCGATGATGGGAACCAGGCGCGACGGCTTTTGTCGATGGCGGCCATCTACGATGGGATGGATCGAGCGTGCGCGGCGGGTATTGGCGGCATGGATCGGCAGACGTTGCGGGACTGGGTTCACCGGTTCAACGCGGGAGGTCCGGCCGGTCTGATCGACCGCAAGCCGAACGGGGCGTTGCGTCGGTTGACGCCGTCGCAAATGGCGGCGCTTTCGCGGGCTATCGAGGCCGGTCCCGATCCCGAACGGGATGGGGTCGTGCGCTGGCGCTGCATCGATCTCAAGCAACTGATCCGAACGCGCTTCGGCGTGGACTATCACGAGCGGAGCGTCGGCAAGCTGCTGGCCGCGCTCGGGTTCTCGCATATTTCCGCGCGCCCGCGCCACGTCGGCCAGGATGCGCGGGCACAGGAGGAATTTAAAAAAAAGTTTTCCCGAACACTTGGCGAAAATCGTAGCGGCACAGCCACCGGACACGCCCATCGAGGTTTGGTTTCAAGATGAAATGCGCGTCGGCCAGAAGAACAGCCTGGTGCGCCAGTGGGCCCCAAAGGGATCGCGCCCGCGCCAGGTCAAGGACCTACGGACCTCTTCGGCGTATCTCTTCGGCGCCATCTGCCCCGAGCGCGGTGAGGGCGCGGCGCTGGTCATGCCGCGCGCCAATACTGAAGCCATGGACCTGCATCTCGAGGAAATCAGCCGGGCCGTTGCCCCAAACGCCCATGCCGTCGTGCTGCTCGACCAAGCCGCATGGCACACCACTGCCAAACTCGGCATCCCGGAGAACATCTCCCTCGTGCCTTTGCCACCCAAGTCCCCGGAGCTCAATCCCGCCGAAAATGTCTGGCAATACCTCCGCCAGAACTGGCTCTCCAATCGTGTCTTCGACTCCTATGAAGCCATCGTCGAGGCCTCTTGCCAAGCCTGGAACAACCTGACCAACCGACCTTGGAAGATCATCTCCATCGGCCTCAGAGCGTGGGCTCGCACAAGTCAATGCTAAGGGCGGTTGGTATAAGCCCTCTTGTCGTGGGAGGCAGGGAATTGACCGCGCCGTGAGGCAGAAGATGACCAATTCCCGCGGCTGACGAGCACCACGGTTGAAACCCACTTAAATCACCGCCGGACGCCGCGACCCTTGCCACACTTCTCGGAAGGTTGGGTTTGGAACCCCGTCTTTTGATGCGGCGCAAGGAAGCCGTTTATCGCGAATTGGGCCTAAACGACCCGTCGCTTTCGCGGGCTGAGTTGATCGACGCCATGATCCCATTCTGATCGAACGCCCGATCGTGCTGGCCGGGAACATGGCCGCGATCGGCCGGCCGCCGGACAACGTGCTGGCCATCCTTTAGCCAACTCGCCCCTCCGGGCCGGAGGGACTCTTCCGGCTCCGATTCATGCCCATTGCGCCCAATTCCCGCCTTTGGTATCAGGTCGAACGGAATTCTCACGCAAGGGGGACATGATGGCCGAAGGTCCTTTGAACGGGATTACGGTGATCGATCTAACGCGGGTATTGGCGGGTCCTTTCTGCACCATGCTTCTGGTCGATCTGGGGGCCCGCGTTATCAAGGTCGAAACACCGGTAAAGGGAGACGATGCTCGCGGGTTCGGCCCCTTCGTCAATGGCAAGTCGGCCTATTTCATGTCCCTCAATCGGGCTAAGGAAAGCATCGCTCTGGATTTGAAGCTTCCCCGAGATCGGCGAATATTCGAACAGCTCCTCGCTGGCGCCGACGTTCTGGTTGAGAATTTCAGGCCTGGCGCTATGGCGCGCCTCGGTTATGGGTGGCCAGAATTGCACGCGCGCTACCCGCGGCTTATTTGCGCGGCGACGTCGGGCTTCGGCCAGACCGGACCCGACGCCGAACGCCCCGCCTACGACATCACGGTGCAAGGTCTCGGTGGCCTGATGAGCCTGACGGGCCATGTGGGCGGCCCCCCGACCCGCGTCGGCACCTCCCTCGGTGACATCACCGCGGGGTTGTTCACGACCATCGGTATATGTGCCGCGCTGTACGAGCGCGGCCATGGCGGCGAAGGCGCACGGATCGACGTCGCCATGTTGGATTGCCAGATCGCCATCCTCGAAAACGCGATCGCGCGCTATGTCGCCACCGGCGAGGTCCCGGGACCGGCGGGCGCGCGGCATCCTTCGATCGCCCCTTTCGAGTGTTACGCCAGCGCCGACGGTCATATCATCATCGCCGCCGGTAACGATGCCCTGTTTGACACCCTGTGCACGGCCATCGACCGTCGCGATATCGCGGAGGAGCCGCGATTTGCCTCCAACGCCGGCCGCAGCGAAAACGTCGAATCACTTAAACACGCCATCGAATCCACGTTAACCACCCACGGCACCTGCCATTGGCTCGCGGTCCTGGAAGCGGCCGGCGTTCCCTGCGCGCCGGTCAACAATGTCGCCGAAGCCATCAACAATCCCCAGATACGGGCGCGCAACATGATCGCCACGATCGATGATCCGGAGGCCGGTCGATTTCAGGTTGCCGGAAATCCGATCAAGTTCGCCCATCACCCCGACCCCACTCTACGTTCGCGGGCACCCGCACTCGACGAGCACCGCCATAACATCATCGCCGGCTTGCCCAAGCCCCCATCCCGAAACCCCGCCTGAGCCGGTGTTGTCGGACAAAATGGGTGAGGTGCCCGTGAAGGGGAAACGCTGGCGTAAAATCCTCGCCCTGACGGCAGGGTTGATCGCGCTGTTGCTCGTCGCCGTGCCCGGGAGCGCGTACCTCTGGCTGCGCACCTCCCTGCCCCAAACCGACGGCACGATCGAGGTAAGGGGCATCGAATCGCCGGTAACTATCAGCCGCGACAGTCATGGCGTTCCCCACGTCCAGGCGAATTCGGAGCCGGACGCCTATTTCGGACTGGGTTTCGCGCACGCTCAGGACCGGCTTTGGCAACTGGAGGCCCAGCGCCGGCTCGGAAGCGGGCGTTTGTCCGAGATCGTCGGCGAGGGCGCCCTCGGCTACGATCGCTTCTTCCGTACTCTCGGCCGCGCCCGAGCCGCCGAAAAATCCCTTCAGGCCCTCGATTCCTCGACCCGAACCGCCCTGAAGGCCTACGCCGAGGGAATCAACGTCTTTCTCGCCCAGCGCCGCGGTGCCCTCCCGCCCGAGTTTCTTGTGCTTGGCGCGCCGGCCCCGGAATTCTGGCGGCCCGCCGATTCGATCCTGATCGCCAAACTCATGGCCTGGCGCC
>CBDCME010000026.1:0-60549 GCA_965218865.1 Alphaproteobacteria bacterium | reverse complement strand
GAACCGGCGCCATTCCAATTTTCACAGCCATGTCCCGTACTTTTCTGTCCAATGTATTTGGAATTCCTTTTCACGGGTCACGACAGCGCCTTACGCAAAGCCAATGGCGCAAACGTCAACTCTGTCGCAGCGGTAGGATGGTATCCCCTTTTTTGGGAACGTGTCGTCGCCCTGTCAATTCCGGTATTTCAATTTTGCCTTGCTCTCTAAGTTCAGTAAGCCATTCCTTCAGGTCACTCTCCCAAACCATGGGTGTTTCGAGAACTTTTCCCATAAGCTCTTCATATTTTATGCCGGAGAGATTTTTGCTGAGGACGACCTCAAGCGTTGCTGAGCCCACGGTCCAATTGGGTTTGGCGTTCATCCTTATCCGACCGGACGGTCACATCCATAAGTTCTTCACCGAAAAAGCTTTTTTGTCCGGTTCTTGAGACCGAAGCTTTGTATTTCGCAGCGTTTCTCACACTTTCCTGTTTGCCAATGGTACGCTTTTCAACCGTCCTAAACTCCTGAATCCCTTTCCAGTGTTGCGTACCGTAGATGAGATAAAAGTATGAGCGTTCTGCTTGGGGTTTTAGAATGCGTGTGGATGTGATGTATTTGAAGTTTCCTGCCTGCTTTAGCCGCTTCGTATAAACTTCAATGGCTGCGGCCTCACGGCTCAGGCCGTCACGATGCAATATCGTCCATTCCGGGAACCAATCAGGGCCAAAAAGATCATCAAACGACGCAGCAATTTCAGGTCTTGGGTCGTCGATGAAACGATTTATGAAATCGGACATGAAGTTTATAAGTACCTCGCCGCGCAAATTTAGCAGTGGCCTGATTCCTTGCATCGGAAATCCTTGCCAGCCGGTAGGGTCAATGAAAATCAGAGAAAATGACCGCCTCGCAAAATCACAGATTTTGCTGACGTTGTCTTCGAAGGGCCTAATACCAACCGCCCTAGAGTTTGACTCGCGCAAAGGTTTACACGCTAGGTTTTGTGTGATTCAAGGTTGTTGGCAACAAGGGGAGTGTGTTCAATGCCAACGATTCCTTTGCGAAACGACTTTGATGCTGAAAGAGTCCGTGTTCTTGCGGCACGGAGCGATGATGGGAACCAGGCGCGACGGCTTTTGTCGATGGCGGCCATCTACGATGGGATGGATCGAGCGTGCGCGGCGGGTATTGGCGGCATGGATCGGCAGACGTTGCGGGACTGGGTTCACCGGTTCAACGCGGGAGGTCCGGCCGGTCTGATCGACCGCAAGCCGAACGGGGCGTTGCGTCGGTTGACGCCGTCGCAAATGGCGGCGCTTTCGCGGGCTATCGAGGCCGGTCCCGATCCCGAACGGGATGGGGTCGTGCGCTGGCGCTGCATCGATCTCAAGCAACTGATCCGAACGCGCTTCGGCGTGGACTATCACGAGCGGAGCGTCGGCAAGCTGCTGGCCGCGCTCGGGTTCTCGCATATTTCCGCGCGCCCGCGCCACGTCGGCCAGGATGCGCGGGCCACAGGAGGAATTTAAAAAAAAGTTTTCCCGAACACTTGGCGAAAATCGTAGCGGCACAGCCACCGGACACGCCCATCGAGGTTTGGTTTCAAGATGAAATGCGCGTCGGCCAGAAGAACAGCCTGGTGCGCCAGTGGGCCCCAAAGGGATCGCGCCCGCGCCAGGTCAAGGACCTACGGACCTCTTCGGCGTATCTCTTCGGCGCCATCTGCCCCGAACGCGGTGAGGGCGCGGCGCTGGTCATGCCGCGCGCCAATACTGAAGCCATGGACCTGCATCTCGAGGAAATCAGCCGGGCCGTTGCCCCAAACGCCCATGCCGTCGTGCTGCTCGACCAAGCCGCATGGCACACCACTGCCAAACTCGGCATCCCGGAGAACATCTCCCTCGTGCCTTTGCCACCCAAGTCCCCGGAGCTCAATCCCGCCGAAAATGTCTGGCAATACCTCCGCCAGAACTGGCTCTCCAATCGTGTCTTCGACTCCTATGAAGCCATCGTCGAGGCCTCTTGCCAAGCCTGGAACAACCTGACCGACCAACCTTGGAAGATCATGTCCATCGGCCTCAGAGCGTGGGCTCGCACAAGGCAATGTTAAGGGCGGTTGGTATTAGTCGCCCGTGAAGAACGTGTAAGCGGCTGATGTTGGTAGCTCTTTCGGTTTGGCGAAGTAATCGGATTTGCAAGAAAACGGGTTTTGGGCCTGAAAAGCTTGCGATTTGAAATAATTGATTTTGGGGATTCCCTTCCGTTGCGGAACGTGATTCTCTGCTCCCGTCGATTGGGATTGGAGAACTGTGATGAAGCCATCGCGCAAGGTGTCATCGGGAATAGAGGACCTGTTCCGCTCGCGGTTCGAAAACATCATCAACCTGCGCCACGAGTTGGTGGTGTTGGGGGGCCGGATCGCGTGGACTTTCTTCGACGAGACCTATGAAGCCTTGTATTCGGAGGAGGGTCGGCCGGGGGTCCCGACGCGGTTGATGGTTGGGCTGCACATCCTCAAGCATATGTTCGATCTCTCGGATGAGGAGGTCTGCGAGCGCTGGGTCTACGACCCATACTTCCAGTGCTTCTGCGGCGAAGAGTACTTTCAGCATGAGCTGCCCATGGAGCGCTCGTCGATGACCCGGTGGCGGGACCGGATCGGGCCGGAAGGTTTGGAGAAGGTATTCCAGGAGAGCCTGGCCGTGGCCCACCGGGTGGGGGCGCTGCGGGAGAAGGACCTCGAGCGGGTGACGGTGGACACCACCGTACAAGAGAAGGCGATTGCCTTTCCGACCGCCGCCAAACTGATGCAACGAGCCCGCGAGCGGCTGGTGCGACTGGCACGGGAGCACGGCATTGCCCTGCGTCAGTCCTATACCCGCCTGGGCAAGAGGGCGTTGATCATGCAAGGCCGCTACCGCCATGCCAAACAGCACAAGCGGGCCAACAAGGCCCTGCGCAAGCTCAAGACCTATCTCGGGCGCACCGTCCGCGACATCCGCCGCAAGACGGCCCAGGAGGAGAGCCTACGGGATACCTTCCGCCGCCCCTTGTGGCTGGCCGAGCGGGTGTCGACCCAGAAGCGGCGCGACCCCTTGCCCAAGGTCTATTCGCTCCACGCGCCCGAGGTCGAATGCATCGGCAAAGGGAAGGCGCACAAGCCGTACGAGTTCGGCTGCAAGGTCTCCGTGGCGGCGACCAATTCCCGCCCCCCCGGCGGCCAGTTCGTCGCCCACGTCAAGGCCTTCCACGGCAATCCCTATGATGGCCACACCTTGAGGCAGGTGATCGAAGAGATGGAACGCTGGACGGGGATATCGGCCGAGCGCATCTATGTCGACAAGGGATACCAGGGCCACGATTACCCCAACAAACACCGCGTCTTTAGATCAGGCCAGAAACGCGGCATCACGCCGACGATCAAGAAGGAGCTCAGGCGGCGCTCCGCCGTCGAGGCCGTGATCGGACATCTCAAGAGCGATGGCAGGCTGGGGCGCAACTTCCTCAAAGGCCGCGACGGCGACAAGATCAACGCCATCCTCGCCGGCGCCGGCTACAACTACCGCCTTGTCCTCAAATGGCTGAGGCGTTTGTTTGTCCAAATCCTGGCCGCGCTCCTCAGCGACATCTCGCACCCCACCGCAAACCCAATCGCCGCTTCAGCTTGAAATCAGGGTTCTTCACGGACGACTAAATAGGGATTTATCCGCTTGACTTTCCAACGTGCGTCGTTTAGACTTGGCCCCAACGTAAGGAGCGAGTCATGAGCAAATCCACAATCAGCCTCATTCAATTGTTCGAGCGGTTTCCCGATCAAGATACTGCCCGGGCCTACATGGAGCAACAACGTTGGCCGGACGGCATCGAATGCCCGCATTGCTGTGAGCGCAAGCGTATCGGCACCCGGAAGGGCGGCTACTACCGCTGCAACGCTTGCATGGAAGTGTTCACCGTGCGCACCAAGACCGTCATGGAGCGCTCGCATATACCCCTTCACAAGTGGATTTACGGGAAATACCTGCTGGTCACTGCGCGGAAGGGCATATCGTCTGTGCAATTGTCGAAGGAACTAGGCATCCGGCAGCCTTCCGCATGGTTCATGCTCCAACGCCTGCGCGAGGCTTGCAAGGACACCGGTGGGCCACTTTCCGGCATCGTCGAGATTGACGAAACCTATGTTGGCGGCAAGGAACGCAACAAGCACGAGAACAAGAAGTCTCACCCCGGCGGCGGCCCCAGTGGCAAAACTCCGGTGCTCGGGATGCGCCAGCGCGGCGGAAACACGGTAGCCATGGCCATCGAAGAAACCAGTAAGGAGGGAGTCCAAACTCCCATTCACGAGAACGTACAAGTGGGTTCCACGCTTCACACCGACGATCACAAGTCGTATTCCGGGCTGGGCGACACGCTCTACAAGCACGAAACCGTCAACCACAGCGCCGAGGAATTCGTGCGCGGAGACGTTCACACCAACGGCATTGAAAGCGTGTGGGCCGTGCTGAAACGCGGCTTGAAGGGCGTCTATCACCACGTCAGCCCCAAGCACTTGCCCCGTTACGTCGATGAATTCGCCTTCCGGCTCAATCAGGGCTCTTGCGAGCGGCACACGATGGACCGGATCGCATCCATGCTGGCCGGTGGGATTGGGAAAAGGCTGACCTACAAGGCGTTGATTGCCGATAACGGGCTTTCGAGCGCGGCGCGGTCATAGACACCAAAGAGGATTAGCTTTATAAAAGCGAGCCCCGGCAGAATTGTAGTTCTAACCGGGGCTCTTTCAACCGCGTTGTGCTTGACGGGACACGCGGACAGGCAAGACCTAAACCCTTCCCATTTTTCCGTCAAGCATGGCGCCCCCACCGAAAGGGGGCGATTACCATCCGTCCACGCAAAAGACTAGAAATCGGACGCATATAACTTTCGGGGCGGGATTGCAAGCGCAGTTCCGCCCCGAAAAATTGGCGGCGGGAGCATGGACGCCCGGGGAGGCGCGCTTCATGCCATGCTCCCGCCATAAGCTCTAGCGGCTGCCTCCGAAGGCCGCCGTCAGATCGTCTCGCTCAAGCGTCCCGGCCATGCCTTCATGGGATGCGCCGGTGAAGATGCCGGTCAGCACGCCGTCATCTCCGCCGGTGTTGACGAAGGTGTTTCCGCGCACGTCAACGGCGTAGCCCAAGTCCCCGTCGCCCCATTGCACGCCGCTCCCGGCTTCGCCGGGGGCCATGCCGGACTGCCAGCTTTCAAGGGCGGTGAAGTCTGCCGCGCCCTTCATGGTTCCGAGATTGACGCCCAACTGTGCATCACCGGCAACGGCCTCGACATTGGGCGTGAAGCCTAGCAGGGTGCCGGTCCATGTGGCCGTGCCTGACAACTCGGGATTGTCCGCCAGGTCCATTCCAGGCTGAATCCCATAGGCCCACGGCTCGGCGTATCCGTTGCGGAAGGCGACGCCGAACGCCGCATCTTCGCCCACGCCGACGACATGCGTTGATGTGCTATTCCATGGCCCGAAGTCCGTAGGTCCGTCACCGATCTCCAATCGGCCATACAAGGCCCTTAGGGCCTCCCGGTCCACGGGATACAGAATCGATGTGGGTTGCTGGTCGTTCTGAGAGGTATGATAAATGGCATTCGTCGCTTCGAGGATGGTGTCGAATTGGGCGGACACATGCCCTAAACCAAGCGCGTGAAGCATCTCGTGGGCCAGCAGGGTAATCGCGTTCCGCTCATCTCCGAGGGCCGGCGCCCCCCGGTTCATCTGTATGTACGAGTTGTCTATGCTCCCGTCGCCGGACGGGTGGTTCCAGGCCGTTCCGCCCGACGTTCCGCAATTGTAGTAAGCCGAGCATGGAAGGAATTCGATGTGAATAGTTCCGCCCAATTCCTCCCCGGAGACGAACCGCCTCCCTTCGGAATTCACTGTATCGAGAAGGGAGAAGTCAGCCAGCGGCAAGCCCATGCTCACCCGCGCCGAAGCCGGCAACGCGGCGTTGACCAATCCCACAGCGGCGGTAACGCGTCTCACGTCGGACGGAGATGCGCCCCCTATGACCCTCACCGTTGGGCTTGGGGTATATTTCTCTAACGGCATCGCGGCCTCGGAGAGATAGGCGGCCAGCGTTTCTCTACCAGCGCCATCGTTCAATCGCCCGTGCCGGATGCTGGTTGCGCCCCATGTGGCGGCAACGGACAAACCGCCGATATGCTCCAGTCCCTGGTCGACGCCGGCGAAGATGTTTTTACCATCATGGTACACCGGCAGTTGCTTGACGGTTCCAGGGGTTGGCGTAGGCAAACCGCTAATCTGATAAGGCAAATTCTCTTGCCTCGGAAACGATATCGATGCCGGCTCATTCAGGGCGGCTTGGCTATTTCCTCCGCCTCCCCCGCAAGATGCAAGAATCGGTAATAACGCAGCGGCAACCGCCGCAGCAAAATGTCTGGCTTTCATGTCTTCTCCGAATCGCTCGGGTGCCAGCCCGGCGGGTGCCGGGCCGGTCGCCAAACAACCTTCAACGCTTTGAGGATTCCCGCGCAAGCACGGGCGACCCGGCATGGGCCAGGCGTCGAAGGGTTTGGCGATGGGAAGGGATGCTAGAAAGTTAATGGGGGAAAGTCAAGCGGATAAATCCCACTAAATAGGTCTGCTCGCGCCCGGCATAAGCGTCTGGATCAAGCATTAATCACCCGCCCGCTGCAAACAGATTGCGCGGGCTGGTTAAGCTTACCGACATTTCAGGAAATTCGTTCCATTCTTTGCCGTCGAGTTCACGCCCCCCGGACTTTGGCCGGAAACCACCCCACTGTTTGAAGAAAAATGGGACATCTTGCTCGATGTACTGGTCCCTGACAGAGCGAGCCCAAGAAAGTTGCATTGGACGTGCATAAGGTCCGCTCTCTCCACCGACGATGACCCATTGAATTCCTGTAAGGTCAAGGTCGCCGGGCGGGCCAATGAGGGGTTCAATCGACAAAAACCGTACAGTCGCGGTGGTTTCCTGCACGTGTTTGATCCGCGAGAGCTTCGTATAGTCTTCGACAGACGTTCCCAACCAAATATGCTCGGGAACGGGTTTGCCTTTATAACGCGCATTAATGAAGCTCCTCATCAGCGAGCTTCGCTTGGTCAGAATCTGAAAAATATGCCAGTCAGCCTGCTCCATCGTTTCAAACACCCGAGCAATAATGTCGGTAGGTACTTTCTTGTGGAACAGGTCGCTCATAGAATTCACAAAAATCATTTTTTGAATGTTTCCACGTCAACGGTTGCGAGATTCGCTCGGGGCGGAAGGTCAGGTCGAAGCCGTTTTCAAAGGGATGGCCTTCTACGCCGCGAAATCGTTCAGAGAAGCGTTCCGCATAACAATTATCGCAACCCGCGCTAATTTTTGTACAGCCCGTAACCGGATTCCACGTCGCGTTCGTCCATTCTATCTCTGATTTCTGTGCCATGACCTAATCAGAACATTTTTCCAAGCTTTTTGATTCCTAACAAGAATTTCTTCTTCATCTTATCGGAAATCACAACACATTTTCGCACCTATCCAGACGAGTACGGCGCCATCATAGCGACTTCGAGGGTAGCAGGATCACGCTTCAGAATGGCAATGAACCGGGGGCGTAATTTTTGTACGCCGCTTTGGCGTCTCGGCAGGTTGAATGCGCCTGGACTTACGGGGGCGCGTGTCCGGAGACGATGCGTACGTGGGCGTTAAGCTGGTAGTCCTGGCCTTGGATGTAGGCGGCATAGGCGCGTTCCAAGGCCGCGTCGAGTTCGGCTCGGGTGGCTTCCGGGAAGGTATCGAGCTGGTGTCCGAAAGTCATTTCCAGGGGGGGCCGCCAGAATTGGCTGCCGACCGGTGGCGTCGGCTTTAGCCTCAGGTCCTGCTCCGCCACGTCGGCGAATCCGCTGTCCTCGAGGACAGCCGAAAGGGCGCCCGGCGCGGCGAATCGGAACGGGGTCAACTCGGCTTTCCAATCCGGTTCGCCAACGATGTCGGCGGCGACCCGGTTGATGACGTGAAATATCGTGTTGTTTTGTTCCGCTCCCCATACCAGGAAGGTCGCCTTTCCGCTCGCTGCGAGAACCCGTCGGGCTTCCGAAACGGCGGCGGCGACATCGGGGCAGAACATGATGCCGAACCGGCATGTCGCGCGGGCGAAAATGTTTCGTGGAAACGGTAGAGCCTCCATATCGGCGGGCTGGAACATGATGTTGTCCAGGCGCGCCACCGCGGCGCGCCGGCGGGCCGTGGCGAGCATGTCGGGCACCAGATCGGTGGCCACGACGGATCCGCGCCGGCCGAGCCGCCGGGCGATCGCCAGTGCCGGTTCGCCGGTCCCCGAGGCGAGGTCGAGAACCCGCTCTCCCGGAAGGATACCGGCGGCGTCGAGAAAAGGCTGATTGAGCTTATCGGCGAGGTCGGCGATGACATCGGACCATCGATCCCAGGCCTCGGTCCGCACCCGCCATGTCGCGCGCGCCAATTCCTTGTCGGGGCACGTGTTTTCAACCCGCCCGCGCCGGCGCCTTCGTTTCACTCGTTGGCGCCGTTTTTCCTGAGAAATCTGATGATATCGAGGTGCTTGAAGGAGATCGCGGCCTGCAGCGGCGTCTGCCCCCGGACGTCCCGAAGGTTTACGTCCGCTCCCCGATCAACGAGGAATTTTGCCACCCCTAGCCTGTCGTTGTGGGCGGCAAGGAAAAGTGGCGTGAGGCCGACATTGTTTCTTGCGTCGATCGGTGTGCCTTCGTCGAGCAAGAGACTGACCACGGTGTAGCGCCCATTGGCCGCGGCCACGTGCAACGGAAGTCTTCCATCGGTGTTCGGGGTCAAGACGCTCGCGCCTCTGGCGAGGAGAAGCCGGACCAGGTTTTTCTCGCCCGCGGCCGCGGCGTCGTAAAGCGGCGTTCGTCCTCCGATGTCCCTAGCCTCCAATCGAGCGCCCTTGGAGATCAGGAGTTTGGCGATGTTGTAGTCGCCATTTTGCGCCGCCAGATGCAAGGAGGTGTTGCCGCGCGCGTCGCGCGCGTCAATCTCCGCGCCGGCCTCGACGAGTGTACTGGCGACCTTGGCACGATAGTTGTTGGCGGCGACATGGAGAGGCGTATCGCCATGCTCGTCGCGAGCCTCGATGTCCCCGCCACTCTCAAGATACGCGTTGACAACCCTCATGGCGCCGACGGCAACGGCCTCGTGAATCGTCAGAGCGTGCGCCGATGGCGCCACGATCACTCCGACCGCGACCATCACGGACAGGCACGCGCAAGGTAGTCGCATCGATAAAGTCCCGCTCGACGATTTTTCTCTACTGTAACAGATTCCGAGTTGTTACCAACTAACATCGGATGAGGGGAAAGATTGTCTTAGTGTCCGTTCGAAAATGCGCGTCCGCGCATTTTTTGCGTCTGTCCTGGCCCTCTCCCCTTCCCGGCCCCCGCCCCCTCCCGGCCACCCACGAGAGGTTGCTGATATGGGTGGCCGGGAGGAGGCGGAGGCTGGCGCCGCGAGTTTTCGAGCAGGCCTCACCGAATCTCGGCGGCGGCCTAATTCCCGCGCCCGGCGGGCCGGAAATGACGTTCTGCGTTCCTATGGCGCGACAACGATACAGTCTATATTCTCTCCCTTGAGCGCCGAACAGAGTGATCTAGCCCTGCTTTCTTCAATGAGCGGGTCGGTTCGCAGGCGATAAAGAACCTTTTTGTCGGGACCAATTTCGATAGCTTCGAAACGCGCCCGCAAATTCTTGAAAAGCTGGGCATTCTCTTTTTGGAGGCGATTCCAGTGGGTCGAGGCGCTCTCTTTAACGGTGAAGGCACCCAACTGGACACGGTGTGTCCCCGGCTTGGGGACCAGCGGTGGGGGAGGCTCCGCCAATGATGCCGCGGCCTCGGGTGGCTCCGGCGCGGCCGTCGCGGGCGGCTGGGGCGCCGGCGGTTTCGTCGCCGAAGCTTCCGGACGCGTCTCCGACGGGGGCTTCTTCGGCTCCGGCGTGATTCGTTCGGGAGGCGCCGGCGGATTCGTCGCCGACGGTCTAGCTTCTATTATCGTCTCCTTCGGTGTTGGCGTGGTCTTTTCTGGCGCCGGGGCGGAATCCGGCGCCGCCGATTCGGCCACCGCCCAATCCGTGGACCTTGGCGTTGGGGGAGTGCTTTCCGTCTCCGCCATCTCGGCATCCGGTGAACCCGACCGGGGTTTCTCCATCGGTTCCTCGTGTGGCGGCAACAACCTTTCAGGGGTCTTGCGATCGGTCTCGGTCTCCATCACGTCGAATACCAGCACATCCTGGTTCGGGACGGTCCTGCCGCCCGGTTGCAAGGGCTTCAATTTTGTTGGACCCTCGGGCGCGCGAATCAATCGCGCCTCGCCGGTTTCAGGTGCTTGGCCAGCGATCTGAAAGGCGTACCAGGCGAGCGACAGGGCGGCGACGAAGGCGATCAGCGTCGTCGCGATCAGCAGGCGTCGGTCGTGGAGAGGGAATTTTTGTCCCATCGCGGTCCTCTCCGTGCCAAACGTGTCGGGGTTGATCTTCGTGTCAGCGGGCATCGTCTCGTCGGCTCAGCACCTTCAGGTGGGGGATCCGGCAGCGTGGCACATGCCGTGTATCCCGCGGTCGCGTAGAGTCAAGGTCTAACAGTCAGTTCGAAAACTCGCGGCGCCGGCCCTCTCCCCTGTACCATTTAAGTTGACCACTCGAACATAGAAAGTTGATGTGGTTGTTGTTTTGTGGGTAACGCGGAGCGTTATCCACAAAATGCGGTCAGCTGAAGATCTGATCGGGTCATTTTTTTCGGATCGGACGAGCCTTCTGGGAGCGACCCATTGCTCCCTGTGTTTCGAGCACCTGGGGGGGACGCGTGCCCCGGAGGGACGGCCGCGGCGGACAGCCGGTGGGGAGTTGCGCCTGCGAGCGCCAGTACAGGGAATGTTCGGCGTCGCGGCGGTCCGAGGCAAGAGAGGAGAAAGGCGATGAACTTTGATTGGTTTGCTGGCATTGACTGGGCGACCGAGAGGCACCAGGTTTGCCTTCTTGATGGTAACGGCGTCATCGTCGTTGAAAGGTCGTTCGCCCACAGCGGGGAAGGGCTGGCCGAGTTGTGCGCGTGGCTGACGAAAAAGAGTGGCAGTGTGCCGGAGAGGATTGCCGTCTCCATCGAGGTCCCGCATGGGGCGGTCGTCGATACCTTGCTGGAGCGGGGTTTTGCCATTCACAGTATCAACCCCAAGCAGCTCGACCGCTTTCGCGATCGTTTCACCGTCGCCGGCGCCAAGGACGACCGCCGCGACGCCCATGTCCTCGGCGATTCCTTGCGCACCGACGGCCATTGCTTTCGTCGCTTGAAGGCCGATGCTCCCGCCATCATCGAACTGCGCGAATATTCGCGCCTGGGCCGAGGACCTCGGCCAGGAGCGCGTGCGCCTCGCCAACCACCTGCGCGAACAGTTGAGACGCTATTATCCCCAGGCCTTGGAGGTCAGCGACGATGTCGCCAGCGAGTGGTTTCTCGCCCTGTGGAAGAAGGCGCCCACTCCCGAGAAGGCGCGGCGCATCCGAACCAATACCGTTGCCAAGCTGCTGAAAACCCACCGCATCCGCAAAATCGACGCGCCTGAAGTGTTGCGCCTCTTGCGCCAAAAGCCGCTCACCGTCGCGCCGGGAACTATCGCCGCCGCTTGCGCTCATATCGGTTCCCTGGCCGAGCGTTTGCGCCTGGTCAACCGCCAGGTCAAGCAGGTCCGAAGCCGCATCGACGGCCTCTGCCAACACATCGCCGATCAACAGGACAGCGCCTCGGGGCAGAAATCCGAGCAGCGCGACGTGGACATCCTGCTTTCCATGCCCGGAATCGGGAGGACCGTCCTCGCCACGCTGCTCGCAGAAGCCTCGACGCCCCTGCGGGAAAGAAATTACCAGGCCTTGCGCACCTTGTCCGGCGCCGCCCCCGTTACCCGCCGGAGCGGCAAACGCTGTCTCGTCATCATGCGTCAGGCCTGCCACGTTCGGCTGCGAACCGCCCTTTACCACTGGGCCCGCGTCGCCATCCAACACGATCCCATCAGCCGCCAACGCTATGCCGCCCTTAGGGCCCGGGGACACGGCCACGCCAGAGCGCTGAGAACCGTCGCCGATAGACTGCTTGCCGTCGCCTGCGCCATGCTCAGAAATCAAACCCTCTTCGATCCATCCCATGCTCAAAAAAAAGCCCAACGCCGCCTCACTCCGGCAGCGTGACCACCTCTCATTTCCCCCTTGCTCAATGGTGGGGAGTCCCCTCCCGGCCACCCACATCAGCAACCTCTCGTGGGTGGCCGGGAGGGGGAGAGGGCCGGATCAGACGCAAAATATGCGCAGAAGCGCATTTTCGAACGGACACTAACGCATTTCCGTGACAGGCTCGACGCCAAATATTTCCAACCCCGCCGCCACGACGACCCCGAACGCGCGTACAAGCGCGAGGCGGGCCTGGCTAAGGGTTGGATCATCGGCGACGATGAAGCGAAGTTGGGGATCTTCGTTTCCCTTGTTCCATTGGCCGTGGAATTCGGCCGCGAGGGTCGAGAGATAAAACGCCAAGCGGTGAGGTTCGCGGGCCTGCGCCGCGGAGACCATTTGTTGCGGCCATCCCGCCAAGTTCTTGATCAAAGCGAGTTCGCCCGGATCGGTCAATCGGCTGGCATCTGCGCGGATCAGGCTTGTCCGTCCAAAATCCATATCCGGAAACGCCGCCTCGGCGTTCCGGAGGGCGGAACAAGCGCGGGCATGGGCGTATTGGACGTAGAATACGGGGTTGTCCTTCGATTGTTCCATGACCTTGGCGAGATCGAAATCGAGAGGCGCGTCGTTCTTGCGGGTCAGCATGATGAAGCGGAGGACGTCCTTGCCGACCTCGTCCAGAACCTCGCGCAACGTCACGAAGGTTCCGGCCCGCTTCGACATTTTCACGGGAACACCGGCGCGGGTAACGCGCACCAGCTGACACAATTTGACGTCCAGCGTGACCGCTTCGGCCTCGAACGCCTTGACCGCCGATTTCATTCGCTTGACGTACCCGCCGTGATCGGCGCCCCAAACGTTGATCAGTTCCGAAAATCCGCGTTGAATCTTGTCGAGATGGTAGGCCGCGTCGGTGGCAAAATAAGTCCAGCTTCCATCCGATTTTTGCAGTGGCCTGTCGACGTCGTCGCCGAAGGCGCGCGAACGGAAAAGCATTTGGGGCCGTGGCTCCCAATCCTCGTCGGTCTTGCCCTTGGGCGGTTCCAGGACACCCTGGTATATGTGGCCCCCGTGTTCCAGGATTCGCACCGCGTCGGCAACCCCGTTTCCTTCGTGGAGCATCGTTTCAAGAGCGAAATAGTCGTGGTCGACGGCCAACGACCGCAAATCCGCTTGAATGTCTGCCATCATGCGGGTGTAGCCGAAGCGTCCGAACGCCTCGCGATACGCGTCGGGTGCCGCGCCGAGCCATTTGTCACCGTCGCCGCGGACGATTTCCTCGGCCACTGAAACAAGATATTCCCCGGGATAGAGGCCCTGCGGAATGTCGCCCACGGAGTCACCGAGGGTCTCCCGGTAGCGGTGGTGAATCGAATCGGCGAACGCTTGCATTTGGGCGCCGGCGTTGTTGACGTAATACTCGCGGGTAACCTCGTAACCGACCTTGGCGAGGAGCGCGGCCAGGGCATCGCCGAACACGGCGCCCCGCGCGTGACCGACGTGGAGCGGCCCGGTTGGATTGGCCGATACGAATTCGACGTTCACGCGTCGGCCCTTGCCAATGTCGGAGGATCCGTAATTTCGTCCCTCCTCAAGGATTTCGCCAAGGCGTTCCTGCCAGAACTCAACCGTCAGATCGAGGTTGATAAAACCCGGGCCGGCGACGTTGACTCGCGCGATAGAGGAATAGCGTTCCAGTTCCGCCGCGATCAACGCCGCGATTTCGCGGGGAGGTTTGCTCGCTGGGCGGGCCAGACAGAGCGCGGCATTCGTCGCGATGTCGCCGTGGCTCGGGTCGCGCGGCGGTTCGACCGTGATGGGGCCCATGTCGATTTCCAGCGGTAAGGCACCGCGTCGCGACAAGGCATGTAACGACGCTTCGACGACGGTCTTGAAGGCGCGATAGACGTTCATGAAAGTTCCGGCGTCGATTGGAAGTGGCGGCTGTGTTGCGCGAGCGCGTACCGGTCGGTCATGCCGGCGATGTAATCGGCGACGACGCGGGCGGTTTCAACTTCGTTCGCGCGGTCGACCTTTTTTCGCCATTCGGGCGGCAACTCGGTTGGATCGCCAAAGAACATCGCGAACAGGTCGGTAACGATTCGGCGAGCGCCGGCCGCCATCCGCTCGACTCGGGGGTGGCGGTAAATGTGGGTCCCAAGGAACGCCTTCAAGACCGTTTCGTCGGCACGCATTTCGTCCGAGAACGCGACCACGGGGCCCGTGAGCTGGCGAATGGCGCCGGCATCCGGAGGCCTCGCCTCGTCGAGGCGGCGCCTGGTCTCGTCGAGAGCGTCCCGAACCATGAGGTCGATCAGGCCACGAACCAATTCGTGAACGAGCTTGGACGGCTCCAGTCCGGGATGATCCTGCCCGACTTTCGCCAACACCGTCCCGACCGGCGGCACTTCGGCAAGATCATCGATCGTGAACAAGTGGGCCCGAAGGCCGTCGTCGATGTCGTGATTGTTGTACGCGATATCGTCGCTCAGCGCCGCGATTTGCGCTTCCGCGCCGGCGAAATTCCCAAGTTCGAGGTTATGGCGTTCGACGTAGTCGGCGATGGCCGTCGGCACCGGCTGTTCGTCCGCGCCACCCGTCAGGGGGCCGTTGTGTTTGACCAAGCCCTCGAGGGATTCCCAAGTCAAATTCAGGCCCTCGAAATCGGCGTAGCGGGCCTCGAGCTTGGTCAGGACGCGCAAGGTCTGAGCGTTATGGTCGAATCCGCCGTAGGGCGCCATCGATGCCGCCAAGGCGTCCTCGCCGGCGTGGCCGAAGGGCGTATGGCCGAGATCGTGCGCCAGACCGATCGCCTCGGCGAGATCCTCGTCGAGACCCAGCGAGCGGCTCATCGAACGGGCGATCTGGGCCACCTCAAGGCTGTGCGTAAGGCGGGTGCGATAGTGGTCCCCCTCGTGGTAGACAAACACCTGGGTCTTGTGCATCAGCCGGCGAAAGGCGGTCGAGTGAATGATCCGGTCGCGGTCGCGCTGGAAAGCGGTGCGGGTCGGACTTTCGCTCTCGGGATAGAGGCGGCCGCGACTATATCGCGGATCACAGGCGTGGGGCGCGCGCCACGGGACCGGACGGGGATCGCGCATGGCGCCCCTAGGCGAGGCCGGGGGCAACGGAGGCGGGATTTGACATATCTCGGCGATGACATACATAGGAAGGCGATGCTGTCAACTTCCGGCCCCGGCGACGGGAGAACGTGAACGAGGAATGCTCCAAACGCCAGAACGTCCGCCAGATCCTCCCTTGATCAGCCTGACCCCTCGCGCGGTGAGGCGCATCGCCGACGTGCTCAAGGCGGACGAGTCGGCTAATAAGCGGCTCCGTATCGCGGTTTCGGGAGGCGGGTGCTCGGGCTTCCAATACGGATTTGAGCTCGACGACAAGTTGGCGGCGAACGACCTGGTTATCGAGCAGGACGGCGCTTCCGTCGTTGTCGACGAGGTTTCGGTGGCGCTCATCGCCGGTTCGGAGCTGGACTGGGTCGAAACCCTCGAGGGGGCGCATTTCACGCTCGGCAATCCGAACGCGACGGCCTCGTGCAGCTGCGGCAGCTCTTTCGCGATCGGCTGATCCGCGCGGCCGCTCCGGTGACCGTTGAGTGGTTTCCACGGTTGCGTTAATTTGCCGCGATGAAAATCGCCAGCTGGAATGTCAATTCGATTAGGGCCCGGTTGCCGAACGTGCTCGAGTGGTTGCGTTCGGCCGAACCCGACGTCCTCCTCCTGCAGGAAATCAAGACCGTGACGCGGGATTTCCCGTACATCGAGTTCGTCGACCTGGGCTATACCGTCGCCGCGCAGGGGCAAAAAACATATAACGGTGTGGCAGTCATATCGAAGCGTCCGATCGAGGACGTGGTCAGCGAACTCCCCGGCGACCCGGATGACGAACAAGCCCGGTACATCGAAGCCTGGGTCGATGGCGTGCGCGTCGCCTCGATCTATCTTCCCAACGGCAATCCGGCGCCGGGTGAAAAATTCACCTACAAGCTGGCATGGATGGAACGCCTCTACCGACGGGCAAGGGATCTATTAAGCAACGAAGAAGTGCTTGTTCTCGGCGGCGACTTCAACGTTTGCCCGGCCGACGGCGACGTCTACGACCCGGAGCGTTGGCGGGGCGATGCCCTCTGCCTGCCGGAAACCCGGGCCGGATTCCGAAAAATTCTCCATCTCGGATATACCGACGCCTTTCGTGCCCTCCATACCGAGCTTGGCACCTATACCTTTTGGGACTATCAGCGGGGCGCCTGGCACCGCGACGAAGGCCTGCGAATCGACCATTTGCTGCTCTCGCCCCAGGCGGCGGACCGACTCGAGGCCTGCGAAATCGACAAGCGTCCCCGGGGCCGGGTAAAGGCTTCGGATCATACTCCCATATGGTGCACCTTGCGGGAAAAACCGGAGCTGTGAGTGTCTATTCGAAAATTCGCGTCCGCGCATTTTTTGCGTCTGTTCCGGCCCTCCCCCGGTCACCCATATCAGCATACTCTCGTGGGTGGCCGGGAGGGGGAGAGGGCCGGTGCCGCGAGTTTTCGAACAGACTGTGAGACGTTCCGCTGGTGACTGGCGGAGGCGTACCCGTCAACGTTTCGATTTTTTTACCGCGTCGTCGGCCGCGAGTTGGAGATCCTCTGCCCGCAACCGGCCCGGGGACCCTTGGGGCAGTTGATCCGCCGCTCGGCGCGCGAATTGCTGGGCATCGCGGTAGCGTCCCCTCAACATCGCATTTTCGGCCGAGGCAAGGGTCGATAATCCCAGTTTACCGTTGCGGCCGTATCCGACGCTCAACAGACGCCACGCGCCCGCGTTTCGCCGTTCCTGCTGGACGGCGTTCTCAAGATGCCTGACCGCGACGGCGATGTTTTCGGGATTTCCCGTTTCGATCAAGGGATGGGCCAGCCCGATTCGCAACAGCGCCGAGGAAGGCAGATACGTAACCGCCAGCGAATACGCCGACACCGCTTCGGAAATGTGGCCATTTTCAAACAGAATTTGTCCCTTGAGTTCGTGAAAATAGGGATCCTCGGGTGACTCGGCGAGCAGCGAATCGATTTCGCGCAACGCGGCGTCGACGTCGGGGATCCGGTAATGAGCGACGGCCCGGGCATAGCGCGCGCTGACGCTTGTGTCCGAGGCCGGATAGCGCCCGAAGGTACGGTTCGGCGGTTCCAGAAATCCCCGGAGTTTCGCCAGCATGCGGTTGTGCATCATGGCGTACGCCGGGGGGGGCGGCGAATCCGAATCCGACGAATTTTGAACGTGTGCCTGCACCGCCAGGAGCCGTTCACGGGTCAGCGGATGGGTACGGACATAGGGATCCTGACTCGAGGGGAGCAAAGCCTCCTGATCCCCCAGGATGCCGAAGAACTCGGCTAATCCCCGCGCTGACTGACCGGTGCGGTCCAACACCGAAAGGGCGAACTGGTCGGCGGCCTGTTCCTGGACCCGGCTGTATTGCAAGAACGTGCTCTGCGCCACTCTACTGCCGCCCATGATCAACGCGGCGCCGGCCTCGGGCGATCCCGCGACGGCCGCCGCCGCGCCCAAGACCATGGCGACGATCGATGCGGCCGTGGCCCCGCGTAGCGCGTCATGGGTTCGGGCCAAATGGCCGCCGGCGATGTGTCCGGTTTCGTGAGCGATGACGCCGATGAGCTGATTCGAGTTTTCGCTGGCCATCAACAGGCCCGTATTCAGGAACAGATTCATGCCCCCGGCCACAAAGGCGTTGAGCGAACGATCCTTGACGAGGTAGACACTCACAGCGTTGGTGTCCAATCCGGCGGCGTTGAAGAGTGGCGTGGAAAAGGCCCGGATGCTATTTTCGATTTCAGCGTCCCGAATGAACGAGATACCGGCGCCATTCGCCGGACTCGCCGCAGGAAGGCAAACCGCGAAAAGCAGGATTAATCCGATACGGCGGAACATGATTTCATCTCGGGTTTCGGGTGCTCACCGACACAGCCAACCTAGGACGGGCCGTCGTTCCCGTCAATTGGCGGCGTGGGGTTTGGGAGCCGCGATCGTTCTCTCGGGGTGCACGACCACGATACCTTCCTTGGAATTCACCGCCGTGGAGGGATTTTACGGAGGTGCGGCCGGTAGTGAACCGCTTGCCGTCCTGTCGGCGCGCGAGACGCTCGCGGCTGGCGGCAACGCGTTCGATGCCGCGATTTCGCTCTATCTGACCGCGGCCGTGACCTTTCCCTCGTCCGCATCCCTCGGCGGCGGAGGTTCTTGCGTGACCTTCGACACCTCGGAATCACGGGCCGAGGGCCTGGTGTTTCCTGCTGTCGCCTCGGCCCGTCGCGGGGCCTCGGTTGAACGGCCGAGCGCGGTGCCCGCCGCGATCCGGGGCATGTATTTGCTTCATGCCCGTTACGGACGGCTTCCGTGGCGTCGCCTGGTCGGATCGGCCGAACATTTGGCCCGACTCGGATTCCCCGTATCGAGGGCTTTGGCCCGAGATCTCGCGCTCGTCGCGGTTCCGCTATTCGCCGATCCCGAGATGAAAAGGATCTTCGCGCGCGCGGACGGATCGCCGCTGCGGGAAGGCGATCAGCTCGTGCAATGGGACCTCGCGGCCACGCTTTCCCTGCTTCGCGCCCAGGAGCCGGGGGAGTTCTACGGCGGTGGTTTCGCGAAAAACATGGTCGCCGCCGTCACCGCGGCGGGCGGGTCTCTCGATATCGAGGATCTGCGCCAATATCGTCCCGAATGGCGCCAAACGGCGAGCCTCATTTTCGGCCTGGAAAAGATTCATACCCTCGCCCAACCGTCGAGCGGCGGGGCGACGGTCTTGCGAATGTGGTCGATGTTGACGGAAGACGACCGATACGCCGAGGCCGGAACGGACGAGCGTGCTCACCTCTTGGTGGAAACGTCCTTGCGCGCGGCGTTGCAACGCATCGAAGTCGCCGAACCATTGTCGGGTGACACCGCGGCTGACACCTTCGGCACGGAAGCCGCGGCGCGGCTAATGAAAAGCTATCGACCGGACCGACACGTGCCCACGGCGGAGCTGTCCGCGAACGCGTTTCCGTACCGGGAAAATCCGGCCGGCATGGGGTTCAGCGTTGTCGACGGCGAAGGCTCGGCCATCGCCTGCGTGGTGACTCTGAACAACTTGTTCGGCATCGGCCGGATGGCCAAGGGCACGGGGATCGTCATCGCCGCGGCGACCTCGGAGGGGTCCGTAGAGCCGTCGCTGAGTCCCGTAGTCATCGTCAATCATAACGTCAGGGACGTCCATTTCGCCGGTGCGGCCACGGGCGGTGCGGCGGCGCCGATGGTGATGGCCGAGGTGATGGCCCGAATTCTGATCGAGGAAAGGCCGTTGCGTGAAGCCATTGGTGCGCCGCGGTTCTATCATGGCGGCGCGCCCGACCAGGTCGTCCATGAACGGACGGCTGGGAGCGACGCCGTTCGCGGCCTCGATCGACGGGGACACAAGCTCGCCCCGACGACGGAGATCGGCAGGGTCGACGCGATCTATTGCCCCAGGGGCGCGCGCAGACAGTCGAGAACCTGTGCCTTCGTCAGTGACACCCGCGGTTTCGGTTTAGCCACGGCATCCCAATTCTAGGCCGATGGTCCTGAAGGTCGCCCGGCGCGCCGCGATCCCTCCCTTCCTCGTCATGGACGTCATGCGGGCGGCTAATGTCCGTCAGTCCACGGCAGGGGATGTCATCCATCTGGAAGTCGGGCAGCCGGCGACATCGGCCCCAAAGGGGGTCCTCGAGGCGGCGCGGAAGGCGATGGAAAGTGACGTCTTGGGATACACGGACGCCCTTGGCTTGCCCGAGATCCGAACGGCGATCGCCAACCATTACCGACGGGTTTACGACGTCGATCTAGATTCCGATCGGATCGTCGTCACCACCGGTGCCTCGGGCGGGTTCGTGCTCGCGTTTCTTGCCGCCTTCGAAGTCGGAGACCGGGTGGCGTTGGCGACGCCCGGTTATCCCGCCTACCGCAATATCCTATCGGCGTTGGGCGTCGAATGTCTCGATCTTAGGATCGGTGCTCGGACCGGATTTCAGCTCGCGATCGATCAAGTAGCGGAGGTGGCCGACGAGATCGCCGGATTAATCATTGCCAGTCCCTCGAATCCGACCGGAACCATGCTCGGCGCCGACAAGTTCGCGGCCCTCGCCCGGCTCTGCGCGGAACGTCGAATTCGACTGGTTTCCGACGAGATCTATCACGGCATTAGTTTCACCGAACCGGCCGCGACCGCCGCGGCCCTCAACGCCGATGCCGTGATCGTGAATAGTTTTTCGAAGTACTTTTCGATGACCGGCTGGCGCATAGGCTGGATGGTGATTCCGCCCGAGTTTGTGCGCCCGATCGAATGCCTGGCCCAGAATCTTTTCATCGCCCCGCCGACCTTGTCGCAGCACGCGGCGTTGGCGGCATTCGACTGTGGCAAGGAGCTGGACGCGAATGTCGCCCGCTACGCCCAAAATCGGGAGATCCTGCTTTCCGGTCTTCCGGTTGCCGGTTTTGATTCCCTGGCCCCGGCGGATGGCGCCTTTTATCTCTACGCGGACGTTTCCGGTTTGACGGACGATAGCCAGACCTTTTGTCGACTCATGCTCGCGGAAACCGGGGTCGCGGCGACGCCCGGAGTCGATTTCGATCCCGAACACGGTCGGCGGTTCGTCCGCTTTTGCTTCGCTGGCGGCCGCGACGAAATCGCCGAAGCTTGCCGTCGTTTACAGCACTGGCGCCGCTGAACGATCCCTATTCGGTGGACCGCTGCCACCATCCCCGGCGCGGCGCGCGCTTGGGCGAGGTATAGTTTCCTCCCGAATCGCTCTCCGTTTCGACCGCGTTCATGGGTTCCGCCGATTGTTCACGTCCGCTGGATGTCGGGGTACCGGAGGCGCTCCCCGCCACTTGATCGCCGCCGGAATCCGCCGCCAGGATCGGATGCTCGGCGTTTTCCGGGGCGGGATCGGGAACGGTCACGGAACCGGGCTCCGGAGTCGGTTTCGATGCCGGTGTGGAGGGCGGTGGCTTGGTCGAGCGCCGCGGACGACGGCGTCCTCCACTCGCCGGTTTGGAATCGGTTGCTTCGTCTTGTTGGGCGGGAGCGTCCTGGGCCTGTTTTCTCGTCCGCTTCGCCGATGCTTTTGTCCGGCCCTCCTTCTTTTCGCTCTTCCCTTCCTCCGCGGCAACGGTCTCTCCGCTGGCGGACGGCTCTTCGCCCGCCTCCGACACCGCCTTGGCGTCGCCCCTTCGCCGCGGACGACGGCCGGATTTTCCGGTCGGCTCTTCCGTTTCCGAGCGCTCCGCCCTCGCGGTTCTTCGGCGGGGTTTTTTCTCGGCGGATTTAGCCTCCGCCCCGACCTCATCGCTCTTCGTTACCTGATCGGCGTCTTCCGGAGGACTCACGTCGTCCATCGGCGCGGGTCCCGAACGAGGTTCGCTCTGGTCGTTGGCGGAAGCGGCGCCGGTTGGCCCATCGTCCTGGTCGGCATCTTGTCCGGGAGCATTCTCCGAGACCATCGGGGATTGTGGGTGCTTCCGACGGCGTCCGCCCCGTTTTCCCCGTCGCCGACGCCTGCGGGTACTGTCGGTCGCGATCGAGACTGATTCCGTTCGGCTTTCGGTGTCGTCCTGCTCCCCGTCGGTGTCACCGGCGGTAGCGTCGACCGGTTTATCCGTGGCACCGTCGGCGTCGGTCGGTTTCGCCCGTCGCCGCCGCCGATTCCTGGGCGGTTTGTCGCCGGCGGCGGTATCGGCGCTCTCGGCGGATTCGGCCGGCTTCGCCGAAGCGGCCGATTTCCTCCGTTCCAGACGGCAAGCCGGTGGCACCAGGGTGTCGTCGTTGATGACCAAGATGCGGAAGCCGTTGCGCTCTTCACTTTCCCGCAGTGCCGCGCGCTTCTGATTGAGGATGTACAGTGCCACCGCCGTCGGCACGGCCACCGTCAACTCTTGGCCGCGGTTGCGGGACCCGTCTTCCTCGATCGTGCGGAGAACGTGGAGCGCCGTCGATTCGATCGAGCGGACGTGGCCTGAGCCGCCGCATTGGGGACAAAGCTGGCTGCTCGCCTCGAAAAAACTGGGGCGCAAGCGCTGACGCGATAGTTCGAGGAGTCCGAAGGGCGAGATCCTGCCGACCTGAATCCGTGCCCGGTCGTTTTTCATGGCCTCCTTGAAGCGTCTCTCCACCAGTCGGATGTTCTTGGATTCCTCCATGTCGATGAAATCAATGACGATGAGGCCGGCCAAATCGCGCAATCGCAACTGGCGCGCGATTTCTTCCGCGGCCTCGACGTTCGTCTTGGTCGCCGTCTCCTCAATGTTCCTTTCTCTGGTCGCCCGTCCGGAGTTCACGTCGATGGCGACCAGGGCCTCGGTCGGGTTGATGATGATCGAGCCGCCAGATTTCAACCGCAGCATCGGGCTGTACATCGTGTCCAACTGGTCGACCACCTTAAATCGGTGGAACAGAGGCATTTGCTCGCTGTACCGCTGCACCCGTTTGGCGTGGCTGGGGATGAGCGTGCGCATGAAATCCTTGGCGATCCGGTATTCCGAATCGCCCTCGATGAGGATTTCCTCGATGTCCTTCGTGTAGAGATCACGGATGGAACGCTTGATGAGGTTCCCTTCCTCGTAGATGAGCGTCGGCGCCGTGGACCCGAGCGTCATCTCGCGTATCTTGTCCCATTGGCGGACGAGGTAATCGAAATCCCTGCGGATTTCGGATTTCGTCCGCTTCATTCCGGCGGTACGCACGATGACGCCCATGTCGTCGGCGACCGGCAGGCCGGCGATCACCGATTTCAGCCGCCGCCGGTCGTCCTGGTCGATGATCTTGCGCGAAATGCCGCCCCCCCCCCGTCCGGTATTCGGCATCAGCACGCAATATCGCCCGGCGAGGGACAGATACGTCGTAAGGGCGGCGCCCTTTGTCCCGCGCTCGTCCTTGGCAACCTGAACCAGGAGGATCTGTCGCCGTTTGATGACTTCCTGAATTCTGTAACGCCGGACGATCTGGCTCCGGCGCCGGTCGATCTCGTCCATCTCGTCGCCGCTGACGACCTCGACGCTTTCTCCGTTGGAATCGCTTTCGTCCTTGCTGTTGGCGTCGTCATCCGCTGGCGCCTTCTCCGCTTCGGCCAGCGCCTGGCGGTCGGCAATGGGAACTTGGTAGTAGTCGGGATGGATTTCGCTGAAGGCCAAGAAACCGTGGCGATCGCCCCCGTAATCCACGAAAGCCGCCTGTAGCGATGGCTCGACCCGGGTGACCTTGGCGAGATAGATATTGCCCCTGAGTCTTTTCTTGGCGGCGCTCTCGAAGTCGAATTCCTCGAGCCGCGCGCCATCGATCACGACCATCCTCGTTTCCTCGGGATGCGAGGCGTCAATCAACATCTTCTTGTTCATGAAATTTCTGTCTCCGCGACGCCGTCATCACACATCCGCGCGAATTACGCACGCACGACACGCCGTCGTGTTAACGAAGTCCAAGGCGACCTCGCTCGACCCACCGCGAAGTCCGCCAATCCTGGCGCCGCGGCGGGGAACACTCGAATCGTCGCCATCTCGCACAGCCGTCGAGTTTGGCCCCCGAAGAATCTCCACTATCGCGCCGGCATCGAATCGCCGCCTTGAGAAACCGGTTGAAATCGGGCGAAGCGGTACTGAGCTTCGCCGATTCAATCACGCGTTGCGGCCGGTCCGGCCCGAAATTTCGCAAGCCGATACTAAACCCTCGTCAACCCGCACGACAATGGAATTGAACATATTTCTCCGTCGGTTAGGGCTTTTGGGGTAAAATTCGCCCTGTTAGCCCCCATTATTTAGTGCGCCCCGAAGGCGCGTGTTGCCAGTGGAGGGAGGTTCGACCTCGATAGGAGCCGATTCGATCGCGTCGCTTAAGAGGCGGTTTCGTTGGCCAACTGGCGGGGCCCCGTGACAAAGGCCGCCTTGGGCGGTTGAGCGAGCTTGCGGGCGGTAAAGCGCGTGAAGTCCGAGCCGGCCTGTTCGAAAACTCGCGGCGCCGGGTCAGACACCCGCACATTATCGCCAACGTGTCCCACCGCGTGGCCCGAACGACATCTCATGATGCCGCCCTCGACGCCGCCAAAGGTTGGGACGGCGGGCAGTCTTGCCGCTGATTGTCGCTGGTCAATGACCAGCCACGGCACCGCTTGCCTCAAAACGAGCGATCACCATCCCACGACGCCCGCCCAGTTTCCAATCGACGTCAATGGCATCGACCGACGACAATGACCCTCCACTCAGAACCCCGCCCGGAAAGGGCCGAACGATCGCTCACACTGCGGCAAACAAAGACCGCCCTCATCACCGCTGTGGCCAAATCGCCGAACCGAATTAGCCGAGAGCCCCGACCGCGATTTCGTGCCTTGGCGCTTCTCCGACGCCAGCAACCGCCGTGCCCAACCCCACGCCCCGTGCCAGGCGTCCGAGAAACCTGCACACAAGCTGCCATTCCAGGCATACAAAATGGCGTTAGAATAGCACCACGATTTGGCACATTGCGATGCCGGTGGCAGGAGCCATCCACCGCATCATCAACGGAACTGGGCCGTTACTTTGCAGCACCGAAAAAATAGGACAGGACGAAGCCGGTGGCAATCATGAGACGCAGAAAAAACCCCGCGGAGGAGCGGGGCTAGTGCTTGGCACAAAAACTAACGGCACGGGACCGAGCGTTGTCCGAGGGGAGGTAGAATGGCCCCGCGACGTACAGTGTACCGTTAAGGTAGGGCGATTGATCGACGGTGACAATTGCCGGGGCGAAGACGGAGCCTTGAGGAGATCGACATGCCCACGCTAGGTTAATCGCCCACTCGACTGGAGACGCGACGGCCAACGTGCCCACCCCCCCATCACTCACACCTGTCATTCCCTGGGCAACTCATCAGTAGGAAATATAGAAGAGGGTATACGCTCGGCTCTATTCTCCATTCTGTGCTAATACCAGACATCTCGGCGTGAGGGTTTTTCTCCAGCCAACCTTCTCCTATTTTACCTTGCTGGCTCTTCCTGCCCCGTGGTGTATACGAGATTTTAGGCCTACTAGCCATGAGTCCAAGCATATCTCCAAGAATGATCGCCGAATAATTTCCTTGGATTTTGAATTCGATGTAAGTGCGAATGTCACCCAAGTTTTTCCAATTTCCATCTTTCAGCGCGCAAAGAATAAGGAAGCGATCCTTTCCAACCTCCCCGCGTACCATGCGTCCCCACCAAATCTTGTTCTCCAACGTATTCGGCAACCTAACATTTCTGCCAAAGTCACCGAAGATGTTGACCGCATCAAACGGACGCTCTCCGGGGACGTTGATATTCCCACCGTCACCCTCGGACTTCGGCTTCTTTGCTTCACCGTCGGGGGCGGGGAGAGCTAGAAGAGCGGCGAAGAACAGCCATAGCAGCTTGTGCACCGCCAACTCCTTTCTCCCCTGTACCATTTAAGTTGACCACTCGAACATAGAAAGTTGATGTGGTTGTTGTTTTGTGGGTAACGCGGAGCGTTATCCACAAAATGCGGTCAGCTGAAGATCTGATCGGGTCATTTTTTCGGATCGGACGAGCCTTCTGGGAGCGACCCATTGCTCCCTGTGTTTCGAGCACCTGGGGGGGACGCGTGCCCCGGAGGGACGGCCGCGGCGGACAGCCGGTGGGGAGTTGCGCCTGCGAGCGCCAGTACAGGGAATGTTCGGCGTCGCGGCGGTCCGAGGCAAGAGAGGAGAAAGGCGATGAACTTTGATTGGTTTGCTGGCATTGACTGGGCGACCGAGAGGCACCAGGTTTGCCTTCTTGATGGTAACGGCGTCATCGTCGTTGAAAGGTCGTTCGCCCACAGCGGGGAAGGGATGGCCGAGTTGTGCGCGTGGCTGACGAAAAAGAGTGGCAGTGTGCCGGAGAGGATTGCCGTCTCCATCGAGGTCCCGCATGGGGCGGTCGTCGATACCTTGCTGGAGCGGGGTTTCGCCATTCACAGTATCAACCCCAAGCAGCTCGACCGCTTTCGCGATCGTTTCACCGTCGCCGGCGCCAAGGACGACCGCCGCGACGCCCATGTCCTCGGCGATTCCTTGCGCACCGACGGCCATTGCTTTCGTCGCTTGAAGGCCGATGCTCCCGCCATCATCGAACTGCGCGAATATTCGCGCCTGGGCCGAGGACCTCGGCCAGGAGCGCGTGCGCCTCGCCAACCACCTGCGCGAACAGTTGAGACGCTATTATCCCCAGGCCTTGGAGGTCAGCGACGATGTCGCCAGCGAGTGGTTTCTCGCCCTGTGGAAGAAGGCGCCCACTCCCGAGAAGGCGCGGCGCATCCGGACCAATACCGTTGCCAAGCTGCTGAAAACCCACCGCATCCGCAAAATCGACGCGCCTGAAGTGTTGCGCCTCTTGCGCCAAAAGCCGCTCACCGTCGCGCCGGGAACTATCGCCGCCGCTTGCGCTCATATCGGTTCCCTGGCCGAGCGTTTGCGCCTGGTCAACCGCCAGGTCAAGCAGGCCCGAAGCCGCATCGACGGCCTCTGCCGACACATCGCCGATCAACAGGACAGCGCCTCGGGGCAGAAATCCGAGCAGCGCGACGTGGACATCCTGCTTTCCATGCCCGGAATCGGGAGGACCGTCCTCGCCACGCTGCTCGCAGAAGCCTCGACGCCCCTGCGGGAAAGAAATTACCAGGCCCTGCGCACCTTGTCCGGCGCCGCCCCCGTTTTCCGACCCAAACCATCCCTCATTCCCAGGCCGCGGAGACGACCGCGACCAGGCGCGTCGCAGGCAAGCCATCCCACCGCGGCATGGCGAATAACTTGACCGCGCGCGAAGCGGCCCGATTTTTCGTAAACGAAGCCGAGCGTTCGGCCGGGGACGCCCAGGAAAGACTGCTGGTTCAGGCCTGGCGGCTGGTCGCCAACATGCTCAAGGACGGGTCGCTAAAATCCGCGGCCATCATGAGTCATGGAACCGTCAATGCCCACGCTCGCGGAATATTATCGGCGGAACGCCATGGTCGCCGGCGAGGACCGGGACGTTCACCTGGCGGCGGTTGCCGAGTGCGCGCGCCACCTTTACGCGGCGCCGGCCTACCCGGGTGACCTGGCGGACCGCACCATGAACCAGACCGTCCTCGAGGCCATGCACGCCGCCGCCCAATTGATCGTCGGCGCCGCCTGGACGTCCGATGAATTGGCCAAGCTCTTCACCTCCCTCAGCGCCGAATTCGAAAAAGTCCGCCTCCAAGTCGAGCCGCCCCGGGGCACGCGATAATTCGCTCGCCGACGGGCCGCCGAAACGATTTCACGCCAGCCCGCGAGAAAAATCGAGAAATTAGCTGCCAGATGGCATTTCCGAAATGACGATTATCACAATTTGTTGGCTATGCCGCATTTCGCCGGAAAGCCGACGCGTTTTCCCGACCGGATTTTCTAACGCTTGCGACCCAACTCGGACCGTATTCGGAGACGCGGAAATTCGAATCCTCGGTGCAAGGGGGGAAATATCAACATCGCGGATGTTATCGACGCAACGAGTCGCTAATTGTGCGATGGACGTGAATTTGGCGATGTCCCATGCTCTGTTGAAAAAGGCGAGGCAGGCATGGTTGGGCTTCGAGGCTAGGCGGCCTCTTTGATGGTTTCAATGGCGCTTTTCGCTTTTGCCTTTTTCACGTGATCCTCGAGGGCAGCTCTGAGGATGGGGAGTTGCCGGTAGGCCTTGAGGCGACGGAGGTCTTTTGGGCTTCCAGGAGGCCGGCGGCGGTCCATCGCAAGGCCATCTCGGCGTTGCGCCAGCGCTTGACATTGTGCTGCACCATCCTGACCGTTCCCAAGGCATTCTCGATGGCGTTGGTGCAGGCCAAGGAGCGCCTGAGCTTGGGCGGCAGGCCCAAGCGGATCACGGTGAGGATCTCATCCAGGCCCTCCAGGATGGAAGCCGAAACGCCGGGGGCCTCGGTCTCCAGGCGGCGCGCCAGGTTCTTCATGAGGCGTTCGGCTTTCTCGGCATCGTCTTGGTCCCAGGCTTGCCTGAGCGCCTTCTTGACGCCGGCATGAAGGCTTTCGTCGAGGCGCTCGATGATGTTGCGGCCCTTGTGGACCTGGCAGCGCTGGAGGGCGGCCACCGGCCCGAAGGTCCGCTTGATCGCCTTGGAGAGCGCCTTGGCGCCGTCGACGATGAAGAGCCGGGGCACTTCCGGGTCGAGGCCGCGGGCGGTCAGGTTGTCGAGCAGCGCCTGCACCGTGGCGGCATTCTCCGTGGCACCTTCGGCCAGGCCTAGAACATGCTTCTCGCCCGCGCCGTCGATGCCAATAGCTGCCAGCAACACGTGATCGCCGACGTGCAGCCCGTCGATCTGGATGACCAGGAGATCGAGATCCGAAAGGTCGCTGGCCAGGAAGGCCTTCAGCTTCTTGCGCGTCATGGCCACGAAGCGCCGCGAGACCGCGGACTTCGAGGTCGCATCGCCCGCGCGTGCCGGCAAGTCGCCGCTGGCCTCGCCGGGCAGGCGCACGGCGCGCGCGTACTTGCGGGTCGAAACCGTAAGCAGCATGATGTTCATCGCCCAGGACTGCAAAAGCGCCGGGTCCGAGAGCAACTCCCAGCTCGGCAAGCTCATCTCCTTGCCCGCAAGATCGCGCACCCGCGGGCGCGTCAGCTTCACCTTGCCCCCGTGATAGGCAATCTCGCTCTGGGTTGTCCCCCAGCGATGGCCCTGCCGCTCGGCCGTGCGGGCGTGGCGCGCTCCGCAGAGCACCTCGCTATCCTCGTCCAGCATCTCGCCCAGGGTCTCCACCCCGGCCAACAGGCAAAAGCGATCCACGCTCATGCGCAGATCATCAAAAGCCTCCGGCAAGGCCGGCGGCAACAGCGGAAGCGGGATCTCCAACAGTTTCGAAAGGCGGCTGTTCCGTGTAGTCTTGGTCATGGCGTCGTTCTCCTTGATGGATTCAACACCCAGAGCCTAACGGTTCCAGGCGAATGACGCCTACCTCACTTTTTCAACATCAGCCGGGACATTGCCGATGAACGTTTGGGATATGTGAGCTTGCCAAATCTGTCGAGGAACTGTTGCCCTGGCTTTATCTCAAAGGCATCTCCACGGGTGATTTTTCCGACGCCCTGGCAGCGCTCGTGGGTGCGGACGCGCCGGGCCTTTCGGCCAACACCATCGTGCGTCTCAAGAAGGTCTGGCAAGAGGAGCTGGAGCGCTGGCAAGGGCGGGACTTGTCCGCCAAGCGCTACGTCTATTTCTGGGCTGACGGCATCTATTTCCAGCCGCGCCTGGACAAAGATCGCCAATGCATTCTGGTCATCATCGGCGCCGACGATAGGGGCCGCAAGGAAGTATTGGCCATCGACGACGGTTATCGCGAAAGTGCCCAATCCTGGCGCGAACTGCTTCTCGACCTCAAGAAGCGGGGCCTCGTGATTCCGCCCGAACTGGCCACTGGCGACGGCGCCCTTGGGTTCTGTAAGGCCCTGCGCGAGGTCTACGGAAGCGTGCGCGAGCAGCGTTGCTGGGTCCATAAAACGGCCAATGTGCTGAACAAGCTGCCGAAGTCCGTCCAGCCCAAGGTCAAGAAGCGCTTGCAGGACATCTGGATGGCCGAAACCAAGGACGAGGCCGAGAAAGCCTTCGACTTCTTCGTGGAAATCTTCGGTCCCAAGTACGACAAGGCCGTCGCCTGCCTGGCCAAGAACCGGGTGGAGTTGCTCACCTTCTACGACTTCCCGGCCGAGCACTGGAAGCACTTGCGAACCACCAATCCGATCGAAAGCACCTTCGCCACGGTGCGCCTTCGAACCGCCAGGACCAAAGGCTGCCTCAGCCGTAAAACGGCCCTCATGATGGTCTTCAAACTCTGCCAATCGGCGAGCAAAAAACGGCGCCGCCTCAACGGCTCCCAGCGGCTCGCCGAGATCATCCAGGGTGTCACATTCAAGGATGGAGAAAAGCTAACCGACCGCGCCGCCTAAAACCCCCGTCACCAACTTTTGACATTAGCTCGTTCTCAATCAACACATACGTGACGCGAATCCCGATGCTCAGCTGACGGCGAGAAAATCGCCAAGAAATTCGGCGTTGAGCCGGAGACAGGCCGGAAACACGATATCGTAAATATCCGTTATCGGGGCACACTCGTTGTCAGTTTCGGGCTTCGGAGGAGTTCCAGAGAGGTGGGCCACGATTTCATTCCCGGCAACCTGAAGATTATTGCGCCAGGCTAAGCCCTGGAGAGGAGGATGCCATGAACTGAAACCTCTCGTAGCGATCCAGCGGGTTCGACTCCCGCCCGGCAAAGGCGCAGCCCGCCAGCCGGAAGCGAGTCTTGCATGGCGTGCGGTAACGCCCGTCGTGAAGCGTAGACAGCAGGTGATGAAGCGGCGGAGGAAGCCTCGAAATCGGTGAAGCGACGACGCCTTCATTGTTAATCGTGTGGGGGCAGCACCGGAAGCGCCGTTACTGGCGAGGCGCAACGGGTCGTCCGGGGTCGTAGACCGGCGCAAAGTCACGGGATGGGTCGCCAGGGAACCTGGGAGATCCTGCTCTTGCCCGCGGGCAAGACCGCTGGAAAGGGGATTGCCAGCAAGAAAAATCCAGACCCCGGTCCGTCGCCGGGCCTGCACGGCAGCGGGAGCGCTCAAAGCGGACACGGACCCCGACAGGCACCCACGGAGCCGGCTGGCGAAACCAATAAGCCGAAGGACACGCGAGAGCAGGAAGTCGTAGCGTCCTGATAGTACCGCTGAAGGCGGGGAACCGTGGCCATCGGGACCCGCTGGAGGGAAGCGGGGCGTCATCTGAACAGAGCCACTGATGGGAAACGCTGGAGGAAACCCTGAGTTCCACCAACACGTTCACGAAACAGCAGTGGATAGCCGAACAGGCGAGGGAGCATCCGGATCGGGTGTTCACGTCCCTGCACCACCTCATCGACGGCGAGTGGATGCGTGAAGCGTACCGCCGCACGCGCAAGGATGGGGCGACGGGCATCGACGGCGTGACGGCTGCCGACTACGAGAAGGACCTTGAGGCCAATCTCGATGACCTCCAGGACCGGATGAAGTCGGGTCGTTACTTTGCGCCGCCGGTGCGACGCCACTACATCCCCAAGGCGGACGGCACGAAACGCCCTCTCGGCATTCCGACGTTCGAAGACAAGGTGGCGCAGCGGGCAATCCTGATGCTGCTGGAGCCAATTTACGAGGCGGATTTTCTGCCGTGCTCGTACGGCTTCCGGCCCAAGCGGTCGGCTCACGATGCCCTCAACGTACTGCGCGCGGGTATCATCGAGCAGCGCCAACGGTGGGTGATAGACGCGGATTTGAAATCCTACTTCGACTCGATCTCGCATACTCACCTGCGGTCATTCCTCGACCTGCGGATCAAGGACGGCGTCGTAAGGCGCATGATCGACAAATGGCTGAAGGCAGGGGTGCTCGAAGAGGGCACCCTGCACAGGCCGGTCGCTGGCACTCCCCAAGGTGGGGTGATCTCGCCGACTCTCTCCAACATTTTCCTGCACCATGTGCTGGACAAGTGGTTCGAGGACGAGGTGAGGCCGCGCCTGCGCGGCAACTGCCAGTTGGTGAGATTCGCCGATGACTTTGTCGTCGCCCTCGAAGACCGCCAGAGCGGCAAGCGGCTGCTTGACGTGCTGGGCAAACGTCTCGGTCGATACGGGCTCACGCTCCATGAGGCCAAGACGCGCTATGTGGACTTCCGCCGGAGGCGTCCCTACGGGCGTCACTGGATGGCATCGGCCACGACGTTCGACTTCCTCGGCTTCACCCACGTCTGGGGGCGGTCGCTGCGAGGCAAGGACGTCGTTCGCCAAATCACGGCGAAAGGCCGCTTCGCCCGCGCGCTGAAATCGGTGCAGGACTGGTGCAAGAGCAACCGGCACCTGCCGATCAAGGCGCAGCATGACTACCTCGTTCGGGCGATCCGGGGCCACTACGCATACTATGGTCTGACGGGAAACGGCAAACGTCTGGAGTGGTTCCGCTACCAGGTCGCACGCACATGGCGGAAGTGGCTTGCACGCCGCAGCCGTCGCAGGTGCCTGACCTGGGACCGGATGAACGAGATTCTCAAGCGCTACCCCCTGCCGTCGGTCAAGTTCGTGCGCTCATGGCAACCTTCGTGAGCGAACCTGTCAGGTGAGGAACCGAGTGCGTCAATCGCGCACGCTCGGCTCTGTGGGGGGCGGGGCGCAGCAATGCCCCCGCCTACCCGGCCGCCACCTCAAACCCGACAGCTTGCCCAGTGCCCGATGAGCCAAGAACAATATTTCGCGAACTTGAAAAACAAGGGATTTTTGCCGTCCGCGGGAAATTAGAATCCACGGAATCGGACCTCGATCCGGCGCGATACACGATGCCTCGCGCCGTCCGCCTACCCCCAGAGCCTCGGAGACGGCGGCGCCATGGTGGCGTGGCGGTAGGTGATTCCGTGGGGGCGGTCGCGGGCGAGGAGGAGGGGGCCGTCGAGGTCGACGAAATCGGCGGCGATCAGGGTCGCGGGGGCCATGGCCAAGGAGGTTCCGACCGTGCAGCCGACCATGACCCCGAAGCCGGCGGCGCGGGCGGCGCGGGCGAGGCGCAGGGCCTCGGTGAGACCGCCGGTCTTGTCGAGCTTGATGTTGACGACGTCGTAGCGGCCGGCGAGTTCGGCCAGGGAGGCGGTGTCGTGGCACGATTCGTCGGCGCACACGGGGACCGGAAGATCGAGGTCGGCGAGGGGAGCGTCGTCGCCGGCGGCCAGGGGTTGCTCGATCAGGGTGACCCCCAGGGTGGCCAGCTCGGGCCCCAAGTTCGCCAGGATTTCGGGCGACCAGGCTTCGTTGGCATCGACGATCAGGCGGGCCCCGGGCGCCGCCGCGTGGACCGCGCGCACCCGCGCCAGGGCGCCGTCGGGGCCGAGCTTGACCTTCAACCAGGGCCACTTGGCCAGGGCCCGCGCCGCCGTTGCCATTTCCTCGGGTGCGGCCAGGCTCAGGGTGACGGAGGTCGTCAATTCTCGCGGCGGGGATACCCCGGCCCGGCGCCAGGCGGGGACGCCGCTGCGCTTCGCCTCAAGGTCCCAGAGCGCGCAATCGACGGCGTTGCGCGCCGCCCCGGGCGGCAGCGCCGAGGCGAGGGCGTCGCGGTCCATGCCGTGGCGCAACGTGGGGGCCAGGGACTCGATCCGGGCGACGACACCGGCGACGCTTTCGCCGTAGCGCTTGTAGGGCACGCATTCGCCGCGTCCGACGGCATCGCCCTCGCCGATCTCGACGACGACCACCTCGGCCGTCGTCTTGCTCCCGCGGGCAATGGTGAAGCGGCCACGGATGGGCCAGCTTTCGGGGCGAACGACAAGCCGGCGAATGGTCAGACCAGGGCGTCCACGATGGCCTCGACCCCGGTGCGCACGGGATCGACGCAGGGCAGCTCGAGCGTGTTTTCGATTTTCACCAGAATCTCGCCGGCCTCCGGGGGCTCGAGGCGCGAGGTATCGACGCAGACGCCGACGCAGCGCGCCTCCGGGTTGGTCAGGCGCGCCGCCACGAGGTTGGCGTCGATGCAGGCCTTGAGATCGGGCAGCGGCCGCCCCTCGAGACCCCGCATGTGGCCCCGGGTGGGTTCGTGGCAAAGCACCAGGGCGTCCGGCTGGGCCCCGTGCAGGAGACCGAGGCTGACACCGGCGAAAGAGGGATGGAACAGCGAACCCTGGCCCTCGATGAGGTCCCAGTGGTCGGGGTCGTTTTCGGGGCTCAACCATTCGACGGCGCCGGAAATGAAATCGGCGACCACCGCATCGACCGAGACCCCGCCGCCGGCGATCAGAATACCGCTTTGCCCGGTGGCCCGGAAATCGGCCGCGACTCCTCGTTTGCCCATTTCCTTTTCGATCGCCAGGGCCGTGTACATCTTTCCGATCGAACAGTCGGTTCCAACCGGGAGCAGGCGCTTGCCCCGGCGCTTGACCCCGGTGCCGACGGCAAACGTCCGCTTCGGGTGGCGGACGTCGAAGAGGAGCTGGCCGAACCGCGCGGCGGCATCGCTCAGGGCCGGAATGTCGGTCAGGCGGTTGTGCATGCCGCTGGCGATATCCATGCCCGCCGCCAGGGCCCGAACCAGGGCCTCGACCCAGTGATCGGGGATCACGCCGCCGGCGTTGGCCACCCCGACGACCAAGGTCCGGGCCCCGGCCGCCGCGCCCTGATCGATCGTGAGTTCAGGCAAGTTCAAGCGGCTGCGACAACCCTCGAGACGAAACTGGCCGACACACCAGTGGCGACGCCAGTGGACGATCCCGCGCGCCGTCTTCGCGGCGAGATCGTCGCGGGCATCACCCATGAACAAAAGATAGGGCGTCCGCATTTCTCCCCCTTCCTGTGGCGACGGCTCCTGTCGCGACGCCGGAGCATGCTGGGAGAAAGAAACCGTTCGGTCGAGAAAAATCGTCCGCGCGGGGGCGAAAATCGCCCTCCCGGCCAAACCCGCTCTCGAACCGGCGCGGTCCCCCCGGCGGGATCGACGGGCGTTAACGTTAATGCCCTAGTGCATCGACCCAAACGGAGGCGACAGCCGAAGTTTGGAAAGTTGATGCATCGACAAAGGCCTGGTGCACGGGGGCGTGAACGAAGTGAATGCGCCGGTGCACTAGCGGGGGTGCTAAAAAAATCACTCTTTCGTCCGCTTGACCGCGCGAATGTGATTCGGATCACGGACGCAGGCAACCGAACGCGATATCCATACTGAAAAAACCCCGCGCACTAAATTAATAGCACGCGGGGAGTTGGCTGCAATCAGGCTGGCCTTGCCCAAGGCAAGGCCAGCCCTTATTGAATACGAGACACGGAAATTTTTCAAGTCGTCTGTGCCGTCGGACGATCGATAACGACTCTTCGTCGATTCCCGTTTGGCTTGAAGGGGAGAAATCAGGCGTTCCGGTCGTCGATGTCCACGCGTCCGACGGTGGGGCCACGCTTGTCGAAAAGTGCACAATGATATCATCGCGGGGGAGCGGCGACATGTCCCGCAATCGATCCCCGGCGCCGTTTCCTCCCCGCCACCTGATGGTCGGTGGTTGAATTGTGTTCGCCCGGACTTATATACTGGAACGTTGATCAACGAACTTTTGGAAACGAGGTAACAGCAATGGCGTTTGGAAGCGACAAGGACGTATTCGCGGCAACCCAGGTAAGCCGGGCCCAGGTCGATGAAGGCCTGCGGCAATACATGCTGCGCGTTTACAACTACATGACCGCTGGTTTGGCCTTGACCGGCGCCGTTGCCTATGCCGTCGCCAATACCCCCGTGTTCGATCTGATCTTCGACACGTCCCTGTATTACGTGGTCATGTTCGCGCCGCTCGTTTTCGTATTCATCTATAGCTCGCGCATCCACCGGATGAGCGTCAGCGGGGCGCAATTAGGATTTTGGGCCTTCGCCGCCGTCATGGGCTTGTCGCTGTCGGCGATATTCGTCATTTACACGGGGACCAGCATCGCCCGCGTGTTCTTCATTACGGCGTCCGTCTTCGGGGGCATGAGCCTTTATGGGTACACGACGAAAAAGTCGCTGAGCGGCTGGGGCTCGTTCCTGTTCATGGGACTGATCGGCGTCATCATCGCGTCGATCGTCAACATTTTCTTGCAAAGCCCGGCGTTGTATTTCGCGGTCTCGATCATCGGCGTTCTCGTCTTCGTCGGCCTAACCGCTTACGATACCCAGAGAATCAAGGAAACCTACTACCTGAGCCGCAGCGCCGACGAGACGAGCAAGAATGCGATCATGGGGGCTCTCCGGCTCTATCTCGATTTTATCAATCTGTTCATCATGCTGCTGCACCTGTTCGGCGGTCGCGAATAACGGCAACCGGCGTTCGCGCTCCAACACACGGCTCTTCCGAGCGTCACCCGGCGCTCGGGATGAAACACTCAGTTCGATCGTCTCTGCCTCGGGGGACCACCGATCTTCACGCGCGGTTGCTCGCGGAATTCCAGGTGCCGAGCATCAAGACGACCCACAGCTTGCGGGCGAGGTTTCCTCGCGATTCGACATGGGTTCGCCAGGCGTCGTGGATGGGCCCCGCGTCGAGGCCGAAATCGCCCCTCCAGTCGGTGGCGTTGATGATGTCCGCGGCCCACTCCCGGAGTTCCTCCCGAAGCCAGCGGTCGAGGGGAACCCCGAAACCCATTTTCGGGCGTTCGAACATTTCGGCCGGCACCGATTTCGAGAGGATACGGCGTAACACCATTTTGCCCTTGCCGGCGGCCAGCTTGGTCCCCAGCGACAGGCCCCAGGCCGCTTGCACCACCCGGTGATCGAGGAAAGGAACGCGGACCTCGAGGCCGTGCGCCATCGAGGCGCGGTCAACCTTGGTCAGGATATCGTCGGGAAGAAACGTCAGCATATCCAGAAACTGCATGCGCTCCTCCGGAACCTTCAACTGCGTCGGCAACTGGTCGTAGGTGGTTGACGGCGAGTCCCCGAATTCCGAAGGGGTCCAGTGCGAGATCAGGACCCGGTAGAACGCGTCGGCGCTGTCGGCGGCGAGTACTTCGGCGAGCTTGTGGGCCGGGTAACCCGCCGACTTTCCAGTGAATTTGCGGATGAACGAGCCGACGTACCGGTTATAGGATCGTTCGGAAATCGCCGTCAGGGCGGCGGCGATACGGTGCCGCAGAAACCCCGGCATGGTGCCGCGGAGCGAGGCGAATCGCGCCGACCAGAGGTAGCGGTTATAGCCGGCGAAAAGCTCGTCGCCGCCGTCTCCCGAGAGCGCCACGGTGACTTCGCGCCGGGTCAGTCGACTCAAAAGATACGTCGGAATCTGCGAGGGATCGGCGAAGGGTTCATCGTAGACGTCGGAAAGCTTCGGGACCACCCCGAGGAGATCGGTGCCGTCGATGGTGAGTTCGGTGTGGTCGGTGCCGAGATGCTCGGCGATCGCCTTGGCGTAGCCGGCCTCGTTGTAGGCGTCTTCGCCGAAGCCGATGGTAAAAGTGCGGACGGGCTGGGCGCAACTTTCCCGAATCAGGGCGGTAACCAGGGACGAATCGATCCCCCCCGAGAGAAAGACGCCCAAGGGAACGTCCGAGACTAGGCGGCGTGCGACCGCGTCGGCGAGAATCGGCTCCAGCGCCTCCGCGGCCTCGGCGATCCCGCTGATGGACGGCGCCGATCGGGCCTGGTGAACGATGTCCGAAAGCGACCAGTAGGTGGCGATCGCCGCCGGTTTTCCCGCCTCGACGGTGAGGTGGCACCCGGGCGCGAGTTTGTGGAATCCCTTGTAAATCGCCTGGGGTGACGGCACGTACCCGAATCGCAGGAACCCGGCGATGGCCGCTGGGTCGAGGCCGGGCGCGAAACCGGGAAACCGGCGCAAGGCCGTGATCTCGGACCCGAACAGAAAACAGCCGCGCCAGTGCCCCCAGTAAAGCGGCTTGATTCCGAGCCTGTCCCTGACCAGGACGAGGCGACGCTCGGCGCGATCCCAAAGCGCGAGGGCGAACATGCCGATTAGGCGCTCCAGGGTCGCGGCGATCCCCCAGACCGCGCAGGCCTCGACAATCACCTCGGTATCGGAATGTCCGCGAAAGCGGCGTCCCTTTGCCTCCAACAACGGGCGCAACTCGTCGGCGTTGTAGATTTCTCCGTTGTAGGAAAGCACAAATAGGCCGCAGGACGAGACCATCGGTTGATCCCCGGCCGGGCTGAGATCGATCACCGAAAGGCGGCGATGCGCCAAGGCGATCCCCTGTTCGGGATCGGCCCAGACACCGCCGCTGTCGGGACCGCGGTGGGCCAGTACCTCGCCCATGCCGGCGGCGATCGCCGCGACCGTTTCACCCCCGTCCGCCCGGGACCCCATTAGCAATCCGGCAATTCCGCACATCCCGTCAAGCCCCTTTTCCGGGGACAGTATACCAATTTTCACACCAAGCCAGCCGAGTCGCGTCTATCCGCAGGGCTAGTTTTTTGTCCGCCCAGTGATCAGGGTGAGGTGATCGCGGCGCTGGCCATTTCATTCTCGGTGTGGCAGTGTGCCGGTCATGGCGACGCTGCCGGTCTCGGATTCGTCCATTGATTTGCGCGCGGTCACGGTGCGTCCGACCTGGGGCGCGCAGGAGCACCGGCGCTGGGACCGGTTGGTGGAGCAGCACCACTACCTGGCGTTCCACGGCGTCATCGGCAAGGGCCTGCGCCATGTCGCGGTGCATGGCGAGACCTGGCTCGCACTGATCGGCTGGCAGCCCGGCGCGTTCAAGCTGGGCGCGCGTGATCGCTGGATCGGGTGGTCGGCCGAGCAGCAGTTCCGGCGTCTGCATCTGATCGCCAACAACTCGCGCTTCGTCATTCTGACGCCTGGCCGAGTGCCGAACCTGGCCTCCCGTGTGCTGGGGCTGAGCCTGCGGCGGCTGTCTGAGGACATCCAGGCGGTGCACGGATATCCGGCTCTTCTGGCGGAGACGTTCGTGGACGTCTCGCGATTTGCCGGCACCTGCTACCGCGCGTCGAACTGGCGCTCTCTGGGGCTGACGCGGGGCTTTGCCCGTGAGCCCGGAGGGGCAGCGCGCTGGCGCCACCACGGTCAGCCCAAGGAGGTCTTCGTGTTCGGACTGACAGACGGCGCCCCCGAGGCGCTGAGCCGTACCGGGATGCCGGCACACTGGAACGCCGAGCAGCACACCGAGCCGATGGCCGCGCCCCGGCTGCGCAGCCTGTTCGAGTGTCTGGGTGAGGTGCCCGAGTACCGCCATGCCCGGGGCAAGCGCTATGCGCTCAACACCATTCTGGTGATCGCCGTCGCCGCCCGGCTTGCCGGATACCGGGGGGTGAACGCGTTCGCCCAGTTCGCCGCCCTGCTCTCCCAGGAGCAGCTCGAGGCGGTGGGTGCGTTCTGGAGCCCTTCCAAACAGCGCTACACCCCGCCCGCGATCACCACCTTCCACAAGACCCTCACCGCCCTGCCGCCAGAGACCCTGGACAACGCGATTAGCCAGTGGACCGGCCAGCATGGCAGCGCGCACGCGCCGGTCGCCATGGACGGAAAGGATCTGCGCGGCGCCTCGAAGCAGACCGAAGACGGGCGCAGGATGATGGTGGCGGCGGTCGAGCACGACACCGGCGTGGTCCTCGGGCAGGTCGAGGTCGACCGCAAGAGCAACGAAATCCCGGCCGTGCGCGAACTCTCCAGCGGCCTCGACCTCACAGGCCGGATCGTCACCATGGACGCGATGCACGCTCAGCACGAGACCGCGCGCTGCCTGCTCGGGCGTCGCGCCGACTACGTGATGAGCGCGGTCAAGGACAACCAGGAGATGATCTTCGAAGACCTCAAGGCGATCGACTTCAGCGATGCGCTCTGGCACGAAACCGTCGACAAGGGCCATGGCCGCATCGAGCGCCGACGCTGCGCCGTCGTCGACCTCTCCGCTGCCGAGTGGGACGGCTACGCCAACCTCCACGGGCGACGCCAGGCCATGCGCATCGAGCGCGAACGCGAGATCCTCAAGACCGGCAAGCGCAGCATCGAGGTGACCTGGAGCCTCACCTCGCTCGGCGCAGAGCGCGCCGGACCCGAGGAGTTGCTCGAACTGGTGCGCAACCACTGGCATATCGAGAACCGCCTGCACTACGTGCGCGACTTCACCTACGACGAAGACCGATGCCGGGCCTACGTGCGTCACCTGCCCAGAAATCTCGCCTGCTTGACCAACGCGGCCATCGCCATCGTGCGCTGCGACGGACGCTTCCGTTATCTGCCCGAGGCCAACCGGCACTATGCCGCCCGGGCGCAGGAGGCCCTCGACGCGATCATGACCGCGCCCATCGCCTGAGACAGCACGCCTCTCCCCCGGACCGGGACGTGCCGCCGAGCGGCGCGGGCGGACCGGTGTGCCTGTCGAATCCGAAAACGCCGTCCGGTGGCTTCGAGCAGTCCCCATGACGTCGTCGAGGCAAGCTCGGGGCTCCCCGAACCCCGTGCACCGAGCACGATCCCACTCATCCCGAACCCTCAACCGCGACTAAAAATTGTTCCTGCGTCTATCCGCCCGTCCTCGTGACCGAACGGTACAATGAATAGAGCGGTATCGCCGCGCCGACCACTCCGATGACAACGAAGATGATGCTGATGACGCGTTAACGCGAAATTGGTGGCCCCCGGTTCCATGACGGTCGGATCGTCCGGTTTGTAGGTGACCGTCACCCCCGCGGGTATTGTTCGATGATTTCGTTCGCTGCACCCGCCTTGAATGGAAAGCAATCCGACCGCTATCCCCGGCAATCGACCTCGCGGGGCGACTAGGCATCGCCGCCTCGACCGAGGCGCGAATCGATGATCGTGCCCTTGGCCAGCGCGGGCTTTCTTCCGCGAAGTATCGGGTACGAGGTCGGCGATACCCGCGGTCTCCATGAACGAGCCACGGCACAGGGCGAAAAAGATTTTCCACAAAGGATTGATTGGTCCGTCATCCATGTTCCCTTCAACCGGGATACATTACTTCCGGTGGATCGAGATACCCACAAGCTTTCGGCGACACCGTTTTCGAAATTTCCTGTCTCCTCGTAGCGGCCCGCGTATTGGGTCATTCCTGTCCCGGTCTCTTGCGCGCGGCGATCCGAGGTGGGAAGATCCTCGGGACCATCCGTTCGAATCGAACGACTAGGCCGCCAGTACGGATGGTGGCGGCCCGTCTCGGCGCGATGCGGGAACCTTGATGCGGATTTCAATGAAGCAGTGGGCCCTCGGCCTCATTTTGTTGTCGGCCATATTCCTGGCGCTGTTTCAGGAATCGGAATACGGCGGACCGGGGCAAGGCGAGCTCGTCATTTACAACTGGCCCGATTACACGCCGCCGGCGCTATTGATGGATTTCGAGGAGGAGACGGGCATCGAGACCATTCTCAAGACCTACGAGACGAATGAAACGGTTCTCGCCGCGCTGGCCGCCGACGACCACGACGTCGTTATCCTGAGCCACACCATGGTTTCCAAGGCCATAGGTCTCGATCTTCTGGAGCCGGTGGCTCCCAACGCGATGCCGAATTTCGCCAACGTTGATCCCCGTTGGCGCGATCCCGAATTCGACTCCGGCCGCGGATTCACTGTTCCCTACGCCTGGGGAACGCTGTCCTACGTCGTCAATACCAGCGTTGTGGCGATCGATTCACTGGCCGTGCTTTTCAACCCGCCGAGCACAATTAGGGGGCGTGTCGCCATTCTCGATGACCGGGACGCGGTGATCGACGCCGCGCTCCGATTTCTTCGGCTTCCCTGGTGCAGTGCCGGCAATTCCCAACTCAAGACACTCGCGGCTATTTTGCGGAGACAGCGCCCGTGGGTCGCCATCTACGATTCCAGGCAAGTTGGTGAACGCCTGGTTTCGGGTGAATTGTACGCTGGCCAGGTTTGGAACGGGCAGGCACTGCGCGCCCGCCTCGCGAAGTCGTCCCTGAAATACATTTACCCGAAGGAAGGCGTGCGCGGCTGGATGGACAATCTGGCGGTGCCCAAGGGCGCCAAGAATCTCGAAAACGCTAAGCGGTTCATGAATTGGTTCATGAATCCCGAGAAAGCGGCCATGGTTTCCAACTTCGTCCGCTTTCACAACGGCATTCTGGGCAGCGAAACGCATATGGATCCCGTCCTCGCCGGGGCACCCGAGATCGTGCCGCCGAAAAACGCCCCCGTCCCGGAATTCCTGGAACCGTGCGGCGACGATATCGAGCGCCGATACGGCGAGCTGTGGACAGGTCTCTCCGGCTGAGTTTGACCGCACCCACCTTTTCCCGATGACCGTCGACCGGCAAATCGAATTCGTTTCCCACCGCGATTATTGTGACCTCGAGCCGTCCGCCAGCCTTGTTCGGCGGCTGCAAAAACTTACATCCCTCATAGGGAAACCTCGTAAACGAGGTCTGGGGCTTCGATAATACCGGTTCATCGGGAGGTTCGATGAAGCGTATCATAATCTGGGGATTGGTTTTTGGGTTCGTGTCGCCTGGTTTTGCCGACACGGATCGAGAAACGCGAATCGCGAATCGCGAAACGCTCATGGAACAAAAGATTTGCCAGAGATGCGATTTGGAGGGTGCCTATTTGGAAGGTGCCATGCTGGTGGGTGCCTATCTTCCGGGCGCTGATCTCAAGGGCGCGAACATACGCCGCGCCGATCTGCGGGGCGCGAATCTTTCGGGAACCTATCTCATCGGTACCGATATGCGCGGGGCCCAATTCCAGGGCGCAAACCTCTCCCATGCCTTTCTGTCCCGAACCGACCTCACCGAATTCAGTTTCGAGGGCGTCAACCTCGCGGCCGCGGTTCTCGCCAAGGCCAACCTCCAGGGCATGAAGTTGCAGGGAATCAACTTCAAGGAAGCGATCCTTATCGAGACCAACTTCAAACAGGCCAACTTGAGTGGCGCGAACCTGAGGGGCGCTTACATGAAAGGCGCCGATCTCGCGGGCGCGAATATGTCGGGAGCGAACCTGATCGAGACGGACCTGGAAAACGCCAATCTCGAAGGCGCCGACCTCCGCGGCGCAATTCTGATCGCGGCCAATCTGACGAACGCAAACCTCAAGGGAACCAACTTCAAGGGGGCCTATCTCATCGGCACCCTCCTCGAAGGCTCCAACCTCGAAGAATCGCTGATCGACGGCGCCTACGTCGTGCGCGCCGATCTCAAAAGCTTGACCCCGGACGCAGCGACCCCGTGAGCGGAAGTTCCGGTGGCGCGAGGGGGCCGGGCGGTGCCTGTCTCCAGTCCGACAACGTGCGTGATCTCGCCACCGAACTCGGCGCCGGGCAGCGTCTCCTCGGTCTCGACGTCGGCAGCAAGACGATCGGGGTGGCGTTGTCGGACGTCGGCCGGACCATCGCCTCGCCCCATCTCACCATTCGCCGCGCCGGCATCTCCCGCGACGCCGCGGCCCTGGGCGAAATCATCGAGGATCAAGACGTTGGCGGCGTCGTGATCGGCTTGCCGATCAACATGGACGGGAGCGACGGGTCGCGCTGCCAGTCGGTGCGCCAATTCGCCGCCAATCTGCAGGCGCGGGTCGAGATATCGGTCGCGTTCTGGGACGAGCGATGGTCCACCGTCGCCGTCACCCGCTCATTGATCAGCGCCGACGTCTCCCGCCGCCGCCGCCGCCGTCTGGTCGATAAAATGGCCGCCGCCTATATTCTCCAGGGATCCCTCGATTTTCTCGCCGGGGACCGGATCGTCTTCTAGGAAGGCACGCGGCGGCTTGCCCGAGACGCACCGGCGAGCGTATCATCGACGCCGCCATGCAGCCACCCCCCGCCCCCAACGAATTCCGTCACCGTCATCTGTTGGGAATCGAGGGGCTTTCGGCGGCGGAGATTTCTCTCTTGCTAGACCTCGCAGAATCCTATGTCTCGCTCAATCGCCGGGCCGACAAGAAGCAGGATCTCTTGCGCGGCCGTACCCAGATCAATCTGTTTTTCGAAAGCTCGACCCGGACCCGGACCTCGTTCGAGCTCGCCGGCAAACGACTGGGCGCCGACGTGATCAATATTTTGGTCCTCACCTCGGCGATCAAGAAGGGCGAAACCCTGATCGATACGGCGATGACCTTGAACGCTATGCATCCCGACGTGCTGGTCGTGCGCCATCCCGACAGCGGCGCGGTCAAGCTGCTGTCGGAAAAAGTGAACTGTTCGGTCGTCAACGCCGGCGACGGCAGTCACGAGCATCCTACCCAGGCGCTGCTCGACGCCCTGACGATCCAACGCCGGCGCGGCCGCATCGCCGGTCTGACGGTGGCGATCTGCGGCGACGTGCGGCACAGTCGGGTAGCGCGTTCGAACATCCATCTTTTCAGCGCCATGGGCGCCCGCGTGCGGCTGGTGGCGTTGCCGACCTTGTTGCCGACCGCGGTCGACCGGCTGGGGGTCGAGGTCCATACCAACATGTCCACCGGATTGAAGGACTGCGACATCGTGATGATGCTGCGGCTGCAGACGGAGCGCATGCACGGCAGCTTTGTCCCCTCCGAGCGCGAGTACTACCATTTCTTCGGCCTCGACTACGAAAAGCTGGGCTTGGCCAAGGAGGACGCGCTCATTATGCACCCCGGCCCGATGAACCGGGGCATCGAAATCGACAGCGCCGTGGCCGACGACATCACCCGCAGCGTCATCCTCGATCAGGTCGAGCTGGGCGTCGCCGTGCGCCAGGCGTGTCTCGACGTGCTCGGGCGCGCTCTCCCGGATCTCCGCCATAATCTATGACGATCAAAATTTGGCTATGATGATAAAAATTTGGCTATGATGATAAAAATTTGGCAATGACGATCAAACTTGGCAGTGAGGAATTGACTTGGCAGTGAGGAATTAGCTTGGAAGAGTTCTTCGCCGACCCACCGGGCAAGGAGCCGCTCCCCGAGCGAACCGCGTACGTCAACGCCCGCCTCCTCGACCCCGAGAGCGGTCTCGACATCGAGGGTGCCCTGCTCACCGAGCGGCGGCGGATCATCGACCTCGGGCCGGGACTCTTCGCCGACGGGGCGCCGGAGGGAATCACGGTCGTCGATTGCGGCGGCCATTGCCTGGCGCCGGGCCTGATCGACATGCACGTCCATCTGCGCGAACCCGGAGACGAACACAAGGAAACCATCGCCAGCGGCAGCCGCTCGGCGGCGGCCGGGGGCGTCACGACGATGGCCTGCATGCCCAACACCGATCCGGTCATCGACGATATCGCCCTGGTTCAGTTCATCGAACGGCGGGCCCGTGAAACCGCGATCGTTCGGGTCCACCCGATCGCCGCCATCACCAAGGGTCTCAAGGGGGAGAAGATCACCGAGATGGGGATGTTGTCGGAAGCCGGGGCCGTGGCCTTCAGCGACGACGGCCTGCCCGTGAGCAACAGTCTGGTCATGCACCGGGCGCTGAGCTATTCGACGGCCTTCGGTGCCCTGATTATTCAACACGCCGAGGACCCCAACTTGAGCGCCTCGGGGTGCATGAACGACGGCGAGACCGCGACCCGCCTCGGACTGCCGGGGATTCCCAACGTCAGCGAGGCTATCGTCGTCAACCGCGATATCAGCTTGGCCGAAACTACCGGCGCGCGTTACCACGTCGCCCATATCTCGACCGCCGAGGCGGTGAACGCGGTCCGCGGCGCCAAGGCGCGCGGCCTGCCCGTGACCTGCGAGGCCGCGCCCCACCATTTCGCGCTCAACGAGTTGGCCATCGGCGACTACTTGACCTTCGCCAAAATGGCCCCGCCGCTGCGGGACGAGAACAGTCGGCTCGCGATCGTCGAGGGCCTCGTCGACGGCACCATCGATGCGATCGCGACCGATCACGCGCCTCACGATCAGGAAAGCAAGCGATTGCCTTTCGAACACGCCGCCAATGGCATCGTGGGGCTGGAAACGATGCTACCGCTGGCGCTCGAGCTCCATCACAACGGCAAGATCGCGCTGCTCGACGTTCTCGCTTTGATGACCTCCCGGCCGGCCCGCCTGTTGAACCTCGGCGAGGGGCGTTTGGCCAAGAATGCGCCCGCGGACCTGATCATTTTTGACCCCGCTCGGCCGTGGCGGATCGAAGTCGCGGCGTTTCATAGCAAGTCGAAGAACTCGCCCTTCGATGGGCGGCCGGTCCAGGGCCGGGTGCTGCGCACCGTCGTCGGGGGCCGAACGGTATACCGCCGCGATCCCTGACCCATGCCCAACCCGCTCGGCGGTTTTGACTATACCTGGCCCCTTTACCTCGGCGGCGTCCTCGCCTATCTGATCGGTTCGATTCCCTTTGGTTTGCTGCTCGTCCGTTTCGCCGGCCTGGGCGACGTGCGCGAACTCGGCTCGGGCAATATCGGCGCCACCAACGTGCTGAGAACGGGCAACAAGGGACTCGCCGCGGCGACACTCCTGCTCGATGGCGGCAAGGGGGTGGTGGCCGTCTTGGTCGCCAATTACTTCGGTCCCGACATGGCCGTCGTCGCCGGCGGCGCCGTCGTCGTGGGCCATGTCTTTCCGGTATGGCTGCGCTTTCGCGGCGGCAAGGGCGTGGCCACCGCGCTCGGCACTATCCTGGCGATCGCCTGGCCGGTCGGCGTTTTGGCCTGCGCCGTGTGGGTTCTGGCGGCCAAATTTTGGCGTTATTCGTCGCTCGCCGGGATTCTCGCCGTCACCGCTTCGCCCTTGTTCGGGTGGTATCTCGCCGATCCCCAGCGCAGCGAGCTGATGTTCTTCCTCGCCGTCGTGGTCGTCGTCCGCCACCATGCCAACCTCCGCCGGCTGTTCAAGGGCGAGGAATCCAAAATTTCCCTCGCCAAGGGCGAACCGGGCCAGCGCGCCGGCGACCCCCCGGACGGGACGTCGTGACGGCCGCTTCCGCTTCCCGGAGTTCGCCGGCATGAGCGGATCGGCCCGGGCCCTTTCGGACAGTGAGCGGCGAGACTGGATCCGGCTCATCGGTACTGAAAACGTCGGCCCGATCACGTTTTTCGAGCTTTTGCGCCGATACGGCTCCACCGCCGAGGCCCTGCGCGCGGTGCCGGCCCTGTCGACCCGCGGCGGCCGAAACAAGGCCCTGCGGATTCCTACCGCCGCGGCAGCGGAGGATGCGATCTCGGCGCACGAACGCCTCGGCGCCGCCGTGGTCGCTTGCGGTGAAGCGGATTATCCGCCGCTGTTGGCGCAGATCGCCGATCCGCCACCCATTCTCTCGGTCCGCGGCCATGCCCATCTGCTTCGCCGGCCGGCGGTGGCCGTGGTCGGGGCGCGCAACGCCTCGGCCGCCGGCGGGCGCTTTGCCCGCCAGATTGCCGCCGAGTTCGGATCCCACGACTACGTCGTCGTTTCCGGGCTGGCGCGTGGGATCGACTCGAACGCCCACGCGGGCGCCCTCGAACACGGCACCGTTGCCGTGGTCGCCGGCGGCGTCGACATCGTTTATCCCCCAGAAAACAAGGATCTCATGGCCCGGATCGTCGACGCCGGAGTCGTCATCGGTGAACAACCCTTGGGCACGGTTCCGATGGGGCGCCATTTTCCCCGCCGCAATCGGATCATCGCCGGCAGCTCGCGCGGGGTCGTGGTGGTCGAGGCCCGGTCGCGGTCGGGGTCCTTGATCACGGCCCTATACGCGGCCGATCAGGGCCGCGACGTCTTCGCCGTCCCGGGATCGCCGCTCGATCCCCGAACTAGGGGTTCGAACGAGCTCTTGCGCCAGGGCGCCGTGCTCACCGAATCCGCGGCCGACGTCGTCGCCGCCCTGGAGTCCGCGTTTCGCCGGCCTCTCGACGAGGTCCCGGCCGCGGCTTTCGGCGCCAAGCCGCCTTCGCCACCGGACGATGCGGAAATCGCCGCGGCCCGCCGCTCGGTCACGAATTCCTTGTCGTCGACGCCGGTATCGGTTGACGAAATCATTCGGCAGTGCCAATTAACACCGGCTGCGGCCTTGACGGTGCTCCTCGAACTCGATCTCGCCGGCCGCGTCGAACGTCAATCGGGCAACAAGATTTCGCTGAAGACGCATGAAACCTCGCACCAAGGATGATGACCACGGGGTTGCGGATTTCCAACCGCCTTGGTCGCCGATTTCCGTGTTCGTCCGGCATTTGCCGACCGGCACAAGCTGACGGTTCCCGCCATGGACGTCGTCGTCGTTGAATCTCCGGCAAAGGCCCGGACTCTAAATCGATATCTTGGCGCCGAATTCCAGGTGCTGGCGAGTTACGGCCACGTGCGCGACTTGCCCGCGCGCGACGGATCGGTGCGCCCCGACGACGATTTTTCCATGACCTACGAGGTCGAATCCAAGTCGGCAAAGCACCTCGCGGCTATCACCAAGGCCGTCAAGGGGGCCCGGCGCCTTATCCTCGCGACCGACCCGGACCGGGAGGGCGAGGCGATTTCCTGGCACATTCTGCGGACTCTGGAGCAGAAAAAGGCGCTTTCGGGAGTCGAGGTCAAACGCGTCGCCTTTCATCAGATCACGCGCTCGGCGGTACGCGCGGCGATGGCCGCGCCCCGCGATCTGGACATGAACCTCGTCAACGCCCAGCAGGCTCGCCGCGCCCTTGACTATCTGGTTGGTTTCACGCTCTCGCCGGTGCTTTGGCGCAAGCTTCCGGGGAGTCGTTCGGCGGGCCGGGTGCAATCCGTCGCCTTGCGCCTCATCTGCGACCGCGAAGCCGAGATCGATGCCTTCACGGAGCAGGAGTACTGGACCGTCGAGGCCGATTTCGTGACCCCCGAGGGTGCCGGCTTGACGGCCCGGCTTTTCCGGCTCGAGGGGAAAACACTCGCCAAATTCGACCTCCCGGACACGGTCGCCGCGCGGGCCGCGGTGGCGAGCGTGAAAGCGGGGCAGTACACCGTCGCCGAGGTCGCGCGCAAGCAGGTTCGGCGCAATCCGCCGCCGCCGTTCACGACCTCGACCCTCCAGCAGGAGGCGGCGCGCAAGCTCGGCTTCAGCGCCCGCCACACCATGAGCGTCGCGCAACGCCTCTACGAGGGGGTCGACGTCGGCGGCGAAACGGCCGGTCTGATCACCTACATGCGCACCGACAGCGTGAAGATGGCGGGCGAGGCGGTGAGCGCCTGCCGAGACCTGATCGGATCCGAATTCGGGACCAATTACCTTCCCGCCAAACCGCGCGCATACAAATCCACGGCGAAAAACGCCCAGGAAGCCCACGAAGCGATCCGACCCACGGGTTTCGAGCGCCGGCCGGCGGCGGCCGCCGCCTTCCTCAAGGCCGACGAGCGCCGGCTCTATGCCCTGATCTGGAAGCGCGCCGTGGCCAGCCAAATGGAAAGCGCGCGCCTCGACAAGGTCGCGATCGACGTCGCTTCGGCGGACGGGCACACCGTCCTGAGGGCGACGGGTTCCCGGGTCGCCTTCGACGGTTACCTGAAGCTCTACCGGGAAGGCCGGGACGACGCTCCCGAGGAGGACGACGAAGCGGGTTCGCTACCGACGGTCGAAGCCGGCGCCGAGATGCGCCTCGGGAAGGTCTCGCCGCGCCGGCACGTCACCGAGCCGCCGCCGCGCTTCACCGAGGCCTCGCTGGTGAAGCGGCTGGAAGAGTTGGGAATCGGCCGCCCCTCGACCTATGCCAGCATACTTTCCGTTCTCCAGGACCGCGACTACGTGGTCCTGCAAAAGAAGCGCTTCCACCCCGAGGACCGGGGCCGCCTGGTGACCGCGTTTCTCGAAAGCTTCTTCAAGCGTTACGTCGCCTATGATTTCACCGCCGCGCTCGAGGACAAACTCGACAAGGTTTCCAATGGCGCCCTCGAATGGAAGGACTTGCTGCGCGAGTTCTGGGTCGCCTTCGAGTCCGCGGTCACGGAAATCGCCGAACTCCGGATCAAGGAGGTCCTGGACGCCCTCGACGACATGCTCGGGCCCTATGTCTTCAAGAGCAACGGGGAGGGCCGCGATCCCCGCGCCTGCCCGACTTGCGACGGCGGCCGGCTGAGCCTCAAGCTGGGAAAATTCGGCGCCTTCGTCGGCTGTTCCAATTACCCCGAGTGCCGTTATACCCGGCGCTTCGTCAGCGGCGATTCGAAAGGCGAGGGGGACGACGAGAAACGGCCCGAGGGACCGCGCGTGCTCGGAAACGATCCCGAAAGCGGCAAGGCGGTGACCCTGCGGGAAGGGCCCTACGGTTTCTACATCCAGTGCGGCGACGCCGAGGGAAAGGCGCGCCCCAAGCGTGTCACCCTCCCGGCCGACCGCGCCGTCGAGGAAGTCGATCTCGAGACCGCGTTGCGCTTGCTGGCCCTGCCGCGCGAGGTCGGCCGCCATCCCGAAACGGGTCAGGTCATCAGCGCCGGAATCGGCCGTTTCGGTCCCTATCTCAAGCACGAGGCGACCTATGCCTCGCTGCCCTCCGGCGAGGACGTTCTGTTCATCGGATTGAACCGCGCCGTGAGTCTGCTGGCCGAGGGGAAAACCCGCCGGGGCTCGGTCGAACTCCGGGTCGTCGGCGATCACCCCGGGGACGGCAAACCGATCACGCTGAAGAAAGGCCGCTTCGGACCCTATATTCAGCATGAACGCACCATCGCGCCGCTGCCGAAGGAGCTCTCGCCCGAGACCATCACCCTCGAACAGGTGGTGGCCCAACTTCAGGCCCGGGGCAAGCCCCTCAAAGGACGTCGCGGCCAGAGCAAGGCGAAAGCCGGCGTAACGACCAAGGCGAAACCTAAGGGGCGCTCTCCGACGAGCAAGAAATCGGGACGGAAGACGAAAAAGGCGTCGGGAAGGTGAGCGCGACGCCCCCCCCGCAAACCGGGCTTGGGTAGAGGCCCGCGGCGGCCACCGTCGCTTCCCGACCGGAATGCGATTCTCTCCTTCATCGACGAGAGTCCGGGTCCGGTGGGCCAGCGCGACATTGCCCGCGCCTTCGGACTTCGCGGCAAACAGAGAGCGGGCCTTAACGACGTCCTCGCCGACCTCGACCACGAGCGGCTCGTCGGCTGTGGCCGTCGGCCGGGCCGAGACACCGCCAGCGGCCTGCCCAAGGTGACCGTCGTCGAAGTGAGTGAGATCGACGCCGACGGCTACGTCCTCGCGAAGCCGGTCGGTTGGCGCGGCGAGGGGCCGGAAATCCGTTTCGGCAGGGAAACCGGCCGCCCGTTGGCCGTCGGCGACCGCGTGCTGGCGCGTTTGCGCCGGACCGAGGCGGACACCTACGAAGCCCGAATTCTGCACCGAATCGCGCCGCGGCCGAGCGCGTTCCTCGGAATCTTTCGCCGCGAAGGCGGCGCCGGCCGTCTGGTGCCGACCGACTGGCGGAGCCGAAACGTCTACGTCGTCGCCGACGCCGACTCCGCCGACTGCCGACCCGGTGACCTGACCCGGGCCGAAACTCTTCCCGGCCGCCACCACGGCTTGCCCCGAGCCCGGGTCGTCGAACTATTGCACCGGGCGGCGGAGGGCAGGATCGCCACGATCGTCATCCACGGCCACGGGCTGCCCGAGGAGATTCCCGCCCCGACGGCGGCCGCGGCCGCGGCGGCGCGCCCACTAGCGTCGGCCGAGGAACGCGAGAACCTCGTTTCGCTGCCGCTGGTGACGATCGACGACACCGACGCCCGCGATTTCGACGACGCCGTCTGGGCCGAGGCGGACGACGGTGGCGGCTGGCACGCGGTCGTCGCCATCGCCGACGTCGCCTGGTACGTGCGTCCCGGCAGTGTCTTGGACGCCATGGCCCTCGAGCGCGGAAATTCGGTCTATCTGCCGGACCGAGTGCTGCCGATGCTGCCCGCCGCCCTCTCGAACGGCCTCTGCTCGTTGCAACCGGACGAAACCCGTCCGTGCCTCGCCGCCCATCTGTGGCTCGACGGCGACGGCGATCTCGAGCGCGCCCGTTTCGTTCGCGCCCTGATGCGTTCCGCCGCCCGCCTCACCTACGACGAGGTTCAGGCGATCCACTACGGGACCGACGACGGCGCCCGCCCGCCCGAAATTCGAGCGCTGATCACGCCGCTCTACGGCGCCTACGAGGCCTTGAGGAGGGGCCGCGAGCGCCGCCGCACGCTCGACCTCGATGTCCCCGAACGGAAGGTCGATTTCGGCCCCGACGGCGCCATCCGCGGGATCGTCCCTCGCCGGCGCCACGACAGCCACCGCTTGATCGAGGAACTCATGATCGCCGCCAACGTCGCCGCCGCGCGGGCGATCGAGGAGGCCGGCGGCGGCTGTCTCTATCGGGTACACGAACCGCCGCTGGCGGAAAGCATCGCCGAATTGCGCCGTACCCTCGGCGCCATGGGCGAGGCTTGGCGCGGCGGCGGCCGGGTCGGCGACCTCGCCGATCTCGCGCGCCGGGCGGCTGATTCGCCCCGGGCCGCGGTGATCAACACCCTGATCCTGCGCAGCCAGTCCAAGGCCGTGTACGGCCCCGACAACCGGGGCCACTTCGGCCTCAACCTTCGGCGCTACTGCCATTTCACCTCGCCGATCAGGCGCTACGCCGACCTCCTCGTCCACCGCGCGCTGATCCACCGCCTCAAGCTGGGGCCCGGCGGCGGCGCGGATTTCCCCCGCTCCCGTCTGGCGGCGATCGGCGACCACGTCTCGGCCCGGGAACGCGTCGCCGCCATGGCCGAACGCGAGGCCCTCGACCGCTTCACCGCCGCCTGGCTGACCGATCGCGTCGGAACCGTGTTTTTAGGCCGAATCGTCGCCATCGACCGCTTCGGACTGTTCGTCGCCCTCGACGACAGCGGCGCCGAGGGCCTGATCCCGCGCCGCGTCCTAGGCCACGGCCCCACTTCCTCCTATCGCCTGGTTTCCCGCCACGGCAGCTACGTCCTCGGCGACCCCATCACGGTCCGCCTCGCCGAAGCCAACCCCACCACCGGCAGCCTTATCTTCGCCCTCGCCAAGCCATAAATCGGGCAAACCGAGGACAGTTTACATATTTCCGCGCTGGCGGACACCTCACCATGGTTCCCCGAAGGGACGCAATTCGGCGTCGAACGCCCAGGTCGAGCGATCCTGGTGGGCGAGGTGAAAGACCTCCTCGGCGATGGCCGGGGGATGGCAGAAGAATTCCGTCGGCTTGTCCCGATGAAACCGATCGCGGGTCCAAGGCGTGTCGATCACGGCGTCTATGATGACGTAGGCGACGTGGATTCCCTTCGGCCCGAGGTCCCGCGCCAAGGCCTCCGCCAGAATTCGTTGAGCCGCCTTCGTGGGCGCGAAGAGGGCGTATTTGGGGACCCCGCGGCGGGCCGCCGTGTTGCCGGTGGCGATGATCGCGCCCCGTCCGCGGTCGATCCCGGCGTGAAGGCGCGGGCCAGGTACAGGAGCGCGGTGGTATTCACCCGAAAATTCCGTTCCAGTTCCGCCGGATCGGCGTCGAGGAAACTCTCGAAGGTGGCCCGCACCGCGTTGTGGAGAATGATCTCGGGCGCCCCCATTTCCTCGCCCACGGCGCCGCAAACCCGATGCAGATGGTCGAGGTCTCCCAGGTCGCCGGCAAACGCCCGGGTGCCCGGGAGTTCCTCCTCCAAGGCTTCGAGACGCTCTCGTTCGCGGGCCAGCATCGCCACCCGATAACCGCCCTTCGCGAACCGCCGGGCCAGCGCGGCACCCGTGCCGTCTCCCACGCCTGTTATCAGACAAACCGGTTGACCCATGATGGCTCTCCCCCATCTTACTGGCGGTTTTCGTTGAAAAACGCTGAAACGCTATGAACTGAAGAAAGCGCTTCTGAATCAATAGCATCTGCCTCCCAACGCAATTCACGCGATTTCACCTTGTTTCGCATTTCTGGTACCTATATGGTACCTAAACCGTGATGATGGATCACTGACCAATGCCGAAAATCAATCTCAGGGCGCGTGGCGTAGCCGCGCTGAAGGCGCCGGAAGGCGGACAGGTCGATTACTGGGATACAAACCTCCCGGGCTTCGGCATTCGCGTTTCTTATGGCGGCCGAAAATCCTGGATCGTCATGTACCGGGCCGGAGGGCGAAAGCGACGTCTGACGTTGGGCACTTTCCCGCAGATGGAATTGGCGAAAGCCCGCGAACAAGCGAGAGCCGTACAACTTGCCGCCATACAAGGTGGTGATCCGGCGGCTGAGAAGCTTGCCGCGCGGAAGGTCGAAACTTTCGAGGAATTGGCGCAGACCTACGTTGAGCGCTACGCGAAGCCGAACAAGAAATCCTGGCGCCTCGACGAGAGGGCCCTTAAACGCGACGTGGTTCCACGTCTCGGGCGGATGCGCGCGAAGGACATTCGCCGGCGCGATATTCGGGACCTGACCCAGGGGATTATGGACAGGGGGTCGCCGATCCAGGCGAACCGAACATTCGAGATTGTCCGTCGTCTCTTCAACTGGGCTATTTCCGAAGACCATCTAAGCGAAAATCCGTGCGTCGGCATCCCGAAGCCTGCCAAAGAAAACCCCCGTGATCGCGTACTCAAGGATGACGAAATCCGCGCCGTCTGGAATGCGCTTGATGGTGAAAGCGCTTTGGTCGCGACACTCTTCAAGCTTCGCCTGATAACGGCTCAGCGCGGCGGTGAGACCGCCAGTATGCGTTGGGAGAATATCGATTTTGACACCGCTGGTGGACGATTCCGGCCGAGAGAGCAAAGAACGGATTAGCCCACCGCGTACCACTGAGCGAAGCGGCTATGACAATCATCGACGAGCTTAGAGCGAGCCGCCGCGACGATGAATGGATTTTCCCAAGCCTGAAACCAGGCCGGCATATAGAATTCTTAGTTCAGGCGGCGCACCGAATCCGAAAACGATCTGGCGTCGACTTCGTGCCGCATGACTTACGAAGAACGGCGGCAAGCCGAATGACAGGGGACTTGCGGATTAGCCGGCTGACAGTCGGTAAGATACTCAACCACGTTGAGACCGGCGTAACTTCCGTTTACGACCGGCATTCGTATGATGCCGAGAAGCGCCAAGCGCTTGAGTCTTGGTCACACCGGCTGCGGGAGATTTTGGCCGGCGACACCGCCAAGGAATCGAACGTGGTGAGGCTCACGGACACGGCGCCAAATCGCTTTGGCGCGGCTAGACCGATGGGTCGAAAACCGGATATCGCAGTCCGGTTGCCGCGTCTCCCGAATTCTGCGGGCGTCATGCGGAGGCGCAATTGAAATCTCTGCGACACGAAAAACAACTGGCAGTCCGCGAGATCATAACGCGATGTGCGGAAGAAGATTCGGAAATTGGCGGACGATCCACCGATGATACTCTTATTGAAATCATCAAGGCCGCTTTGACTTGGGAGTTTCCCGACGCAACTTTCATTCTTCCGTCGGAAGCTCAGTCATTACGCACGGGCCCGTACGACGGTACATTTGGAAGAGGAATTGTTTGAAACTATGTCAACCGCCCCGGCGCGGGAGAAGCGGATTTCACGGGAATGGCTCGCCCAGCAAGTTCAGTTTACCCCCCCAGCTCCGGAAATTCGCGACGGAACGGCGGCTTTCTGATCGGCCACGACAGCTCAGCCTCCAGCTACGGTCGTGCGCTGCAGGTGACAATTTGGGCCGCAAGTGACCCAAGGCGGAAGTCGGTCGGTCCAAGCGCTACGCTGTTGTACAATAAGTTCTGAGAGCCCCCCCCTCAACCTACGCTGCAGCAGGATTTGGACCTCATGACATGGAAGACCGCCGCGACGATGGGGCTTGACCGGCTCTATCACTATCAGCCGTTTGATCCCGTCCGGCTGAGCAAGGTTATTTTGGACAAGGAGCTCTACTTTTCAAATCCTGGAGACTTCAATGACCCATGGGATTGTCACCCATGGTTGAATACCGAAGCTTTGGCCGATCCGGTAGTGGGCAATGTCCCGGCTGATGTTGAAAAAGTGAGGTAGGCGTCATTCGCCTGGAACCGTTAGGCTCTGGGTGTTGAATCCATCAAGGAGAACGACGCCATGACCAAGACTACACGGAACAGCCGCCTTTCGAAACTGTTGGAGATCCCGCTTCCGCTGTTGCCGCCGGCCTTGCCGGAGGCTTTTGATGATCTGCGCATGAGCGTGGATCGCTTTTGCCTGTTGGCCGGGGTGGAGACCCTGGGCGAGATGCTGGACGAGGATAGCGAGGTGCTCTGCGGAGCGCGCCACGCCCGCACGGCCGAGCGGCAGGGCCATCGCTGGGGGACAACCCAGAGCGAGATTGCCTATCACGGGGGCAAGGTGAAGCTGACGCGCCCGCGGGTGCGCGATCTTGCGGGCAAGGAGATGAGCTTGCCGAGCTGGGAGTTGCTCTCGGACCCGGCGCTTTTGCAGTCCTGGGCGATGAACATCATGCTGCTTACGGTTTCGACCCGCAAGTACGCGCGCGCCGTGCGCCTGCCCGGCGAGGCCAGCGGCGACTTGCCGGCACGCGCGGGCGATGCGACCTCGAAGTCCGCGGTCTCGCGGCGCTTCGTGGCCATGACGCGCAAGAAGCTGAAGGCCTTCCTGGCCAGCGACCTTTCGGATCTCGATCTCCTGGTCATCCAGATCGACGGGCTGCACGTCGGCGATCACGTGTTGCTGGCAGCTATTGGCATCGACGGCGCGGGCGAGAAGCATGTTCTAGGCCTGGCCGAAGGTGCCACGGAGAATGCCGCCACGGTGCAGGCGCTGCTCGACAACCTGACCGCCCGCGGCCTCGACCCGGAAGTGCCCCGGCTCTTCATCGTCGACGGCGCCAAGGCGCTCTCCAAGGCGATCAAGCGGACCTTCGGGCCGGTGGCCGCCCTCCAGCGCTGCCAGGTCCACAAGGGCCGCAACATCATCGAGCGCCTCGACGAAAGCCTTCATGCCGGCGTCAAGAAGGCGCTCAGGCAAGCCTGGGACCAAGACGATGCCGAGAAAGCCGAACGCCTCATGAAGAACCTGGCGCGCCGCCTGGAGACCGAGGCCCCCGGCGTTTCGGCTTCCATCCTGGAGGGCCTGGATGAGATCCTCACCGTGATCCGCTTGGGCCTGCCGCCCAAGCTCAGGCGCTCCTTGGCCTGCACCAACGCCATCGAGAATGCCTTGGGAACGGTCAGGATGGTGCAGCACAATGTCAAGCGCTGGCGCAACGTCGAGATGGCCTTGCGATGGACCGCCGCCGGCCTCCTGGAAGCCCAAAAGACCTCCGTCGCCTCAAGGCCTACCGGCAACTCCCCATCCTCAGAGCTGCCCTCGAGGATCACGTGAAAAAGGCAAAAGCGAAAAGCGCCATTGAAACCATCAAAGAGGCCGCCTAGCCTCGAAGCCCAACCATGCCTGCCTCGCCTTTTTCAACAGAGCATGGGACATCGCCCCGGTAGTGTTCGATCGTCATATTAATTGGTACATTATGGTTACCCGGAAGCTCGGTCAGGATATTCCAGAAAATGAAATCCAAATGAGAGCCAACGTCTTTAGAGCCAACCCGGGACTTTTTATAGGAAAATTGGAAGAGATCTCATTAGACATTGAGGAAACAATTATCGAGTCGCCCGTGAAGAACGCGTAAGCGGCTGATGTTGGTAGTTCTTTCGGTTTGGCGAAGTAATCGGATTTGCAAGAAAACGGGTTTTGGGCCTGAAAAGCTTGTGATTTGAAATAATTGATTTTGGGGATTCCCTTCCGTTGCGGAACGTGATTCTCTGCTCCCGTCGATTGGGATTGGAGAACTGTGATGAAGCCATCGCGCAAGGTGTCATCGGGAATAGAGGACCTGTTCCGCTCGCGGTTCGAAAACATCATCAACCTGCGCCACGAGTTGGTGGTGTTGGGGGGCCGGATCGCGTGGACTTTCTTCGACGAGACCTATGAAGCCTTGTATTCGGAGGAGGGTCGGCCGGGGGTCCCGACGCGGTTGATGGTTGGGCTGCACATCCTCAAGCATATGTTCGATCTCTCGGATGAGGAGGTCTGCGAGCGCTGGGTCTACGACCCATACTTCCAGTGCTTCTGCGGCGAAGAGTACTTTCAGCATGAGCTGCCCATGGAGCGCTCGTCGATGACCCGGTGGCGGGACCGGATCGGGCCGGAAGGTTTGGAGAAGGTATTCCAGGAGAGCCTGGCCGTGGCCCACCGGGTGGGGGCGCTGCGGGAGAAGGACCTCGAGCGGGTGACGGTGGACACCACCGTACAAGAGAAGGCGATTGCCTTTCCGACCGCCGCCAAACTGATGCAACGAGCCCGCGAGCGGCTGGTGCGACTGGCACGGGAGCACGGCATTGCCCTGCGTCAGTCCTATACCCGCCTGGGCAAGAGGGCGTTGATCATGCAAGGCCGCTACCGCCATGCCAAACAGCACAAGCGGGCCAACAAGGCCCTGCGCAAGCTCAAGACCTATCTCGGGCGCACCGTCCGCGACATCCGCCGCAAGACGGCCCAGGAGGAGAGCCTACGGGATCCCTTCCGCCGCCCCTTGTGGCTGGCCGAGCGGGTGTCGACCCAGAAGCGGCGCGACCCCTTGCCCAAGGTCTATTCGCTCCACGCGCCCGAGGTCGAATGCATCGGCAAAGGGAAGGCGCACAAGCCGTACGAGTTCGGCTGCAAGGTCTCCGTGGCGGCGACCAATTTCCGCCCCCCCGGCGGCCAGTTCGTCGCCCACGTCAAGGCCTTCCACGGCAATCCCTATGATGGCCACACCTTGAGGCAGGTGATCGAAGAGATGGAACGCTGGACGGGGATATCGGCCGAGCGCATCTATGTCGACAAGGGATACCAGGGCCACGATTACCCCAACAAACACCGCGTCTTTAGATCAGGCCAGAAACGCGGCATCACGCCGACGATCAAGAAGGAGCTCAGGCGGCGCTCCGCCGTCGAGGCCGTGATCGGACATCTCAAGAGCGATGGCAGGCTGGGGCGCAACTTCCTCAAAGGCCGCGACGGCGACAAGATCAACGCCATCCTCGCCGGCGCCGGCTACAACTACCGCCTTGTCCTCAAATGGCTGAGGCGTTTGTTTGTCCAAATCCTGGCCGCGCTCCTCAGCGACATCTCGCACCCCACCGCAAACCCAATCGCCGCTTCAGCTTGAAATCAGGGTTCTTCACGGACGACTAACGAGCGTTACCGCGTATATTGCCTTAGCAGCAAATCAGACAGTGAACTCATGTGGGCGCATTATTCGAACAAGCACCAAGAAATTTGCTTGGAATTCGATGCCGGAAATGAGTTGTTCAGCCAAGCTCTGAAATTGTCGTACCAGGTAGATTACCCGCTGTTTGATCTCACAGCCGAGACCGAAGATGAAAATCTGATGCCTCTCACCACCAAATCAGCGGCCTGGAGCCATGAGGACGAATATTATCTAATTGCACAAGAAGAAGGGGCCGCAACGCCTGATGATACGCTCATGACCCAGAGTAATTATATTGAACTGCCGGACGGAGCACTAACCGCTATTATCACCGGTTGCTTGGCTCCCAATTCGACACTAAACGCAATCAAGAAACTTATTGAACAATCTACATGTTCGGTAAAATTAAATCGGGCGGTGCGAGCGTGTGAGCAGTACAAGTTGTCAATTGTCTAGATTGAGTGCTTCCTGCATATCTCGAATATAGTCCTCGTACAAAATCCAATGCAATTCATGCCGAAGAATATAGTGGGTAACAGGTCTTGACCCTGGCCAATCCAACATGTATACTCGCGCCGTCTTGCGCGCAATTCAGCGTTCATCGGATCAAGTGCGCGGTTACTTCCGGCCCCACCCCGTCAAATACGCCGCCTGATCGTCAGGTATCATATTAGGATATTAATATCTCGTTCCAGATCGTGCACGTCGAAGAGGCCGCCATTGAGATATGGTACTTGGCCGAGCAAGTCCGCTAGTTCCGGCGTCCGTTCGGCCTCGGGCTGCCCCAGCCCCTCATGGAACAGCCTTAACAGGAAGAGCCGGTAAAAGCGCAGGAACCTGTCCTTTCCCTGCTCCCGCTGCATTCGTTCGAGGCGGTTGCGAAGATAGTCCCGGTCGCCGTCCAGGAAACCACGCCTTTGGATGAAGTAAATGAACATCATCCGGTTCAGCATGAGCGAGGCGTACCACTCCCGATCGGCCAGATTTACGATGCCTTCAATCAAGCCCAGGAAACTGTCGTGCTCCTTCTTGAAGCGTTCGTAAAATCTCTTCGTGACTTTTTCTACATCGAAGGCAGCGCGCACACGCCCCGAAACATCGACGATGCTAAGGTCCTCTTCCTCGTCCAACGTGAATGCAAGATGCTCCAGTTTCTGGATGAGCGCTTCGCCGGGCTGGCCGGATTGGTAGATGTGCAGCCGCGACCGATCTGGTTGCCCAGGTTCGCGTTTGACCCACTGCCAATATTGGGCGTCAGCACCAGACGGCACATAAATGATCATGTGCTCGCGGACACTCTTGGCGACGACCTTCTCAATCTTTTGGCGCGTCGGGTAATCAGGAAAACCGCCATCCGCGTCGGCGAGATATTGATACGCGATCATGCCTCGTTTGTGGGCGATGGCCTCTAGATTATACTTGTGTCCGCTGACGGTGACTTCGATTTTTTCGCCGCCGCGGTCCCATCCCAGTTCTTCGATAAACAGGGGTCGCAACTCGAACCGCTCCAGACGGGCACGGACCTTATTCCTGTCGAGTCGGGATGACATTGGCGCCTACACGTTTTCGCCTATCAGTCCCATCGAGCATATAATCCGTGGCTCTTGGAGTTCGTCCTCTTCGTGAATCACGGAAAGCCGATTTTCATCGCGGAGCGCAATTACGAGTTCGGCGAGTGCTTCGTCCGAAATTCCGCTCCGCAGCTGCCTGTTCAGCGTGTCTGTCGCAGCCTGGCGCAGGGGATATCGGTAAATGTCGTCGATCACGCGTCGAAGAGGCTC
>CBDCME010000025.1:0-17425 GCA_965218865.1 Alphaproteobacteria bacterium | reverse complement strand
AGGCGGTCCCGGAGGCGCAGCACGGGCACGTCGTTGATCCGTTCGACGGCATGTCCGGAGTTGGCCGAGGCGCGCACGAGTTCGACGACGCCAAGCTGCGGAATCGCGAAGCGCTCGCCACGGCACTCGACGATGAGCGCCGAAACGATCGCCAGGGTCAGCGGGATCTTGACGATCACCTTCGAGCCGGCGCCGGCCTCGGATTGCAGTTCGATGGTGCCGCCGATTTTTTCCACGTTGGTCCTGACCACGTCCATCCCGACACCTCGGCCGGATACGCTGGTCACTTTCTCGGCAGTCGAAAGGCCGGCTTTGAAAATCAGTTGCAAGGCCTGTTGATCGGAGTAGGACGCCAAATCGGATTCACTCACCAGGCCATCGGCCAGGGCCTTGTCCTTGATCTTCTCGACCGCGATGCCGCGGCCATCGTCGGTGATCTCGATGACGATGTGTCCGCCCTCGTGGTAGGCCTTGAGAACGACCTTGCCGGTTTCGGATTTTCCGGCCGCGGCCCGAGCCAAAGGCGCCTCGATGCCGTGATCGGCGGCATTGCGGACCATGTGGATCAGGGGGTCCTTGATGAGTTCGAGAATCTGACGGTCGAGCTCGGTTTCGGCTCCGACCATTTGCAGATCGATCTTCTTGTCCAATTCGACCGAAAGGTCGCGAACGATGCGCGGCAACTTCGCCCACGCGTTCCCGATCGGCTGCATGCGCGTCTTCATCACGCCTTCCTGCAGTTCGGTCGTGATGTGGTTGAGCCTTTGCAGCGGCCCTCCCAATTCGCTGTCCGCTCTCCCGCGCACCATTTGCAACAGCGAGTTTCGGGTCAGGACAAGCTCGCTGACCATCGTCATCAGGTGTTCGAGAAGATCGACGCCGACACGAATGCTTTGGCTGGCGATCGAGGGATCGCTTCTCGTTTTCCCGTTCCGGGCGGCGGTATCCGTCGCCGTGGTATGGGCCGCTGGTGCCGCGGCCGGCTTGGCGGCGAGTTTTGGCGGGGCCTGATCTTCAACATCTTCCTCGGCGCCGGACGCAAGGTCTTGTTCGGGGGACTCCTCGGACACGGCTTCGACCGCCGCGGGGACCGTGCCGCCCTCGGCGTGCGCGTTGAGCCGGTCGATCAGGTCCTTATCGTCGCCGGGCGGTTCCGATTCGGTTTCCTCCAGCGCCTCCAGCAATCCCTTGATGCAATCGAGGGATTCGAAAATCAGACTGACGGCATCGGGCGTGACCTCGAGTTCGCCGTCGCGGAATTTTCCTAAAATGTTCTCGCCCGCGTGGGCCACCGCTTCGAGCCGCGGCAACCCCAGGAAACCGCACGTGCCCTTGATCGTATGGACAAGCCGGAAGATGTTGCCCAACAGCCCCGGATCATTGGGTTCCTTTTCGAGTCGTACGATTTCCACATCGAGGACGGCGATACTCTCTCCCGTCTCGGTAAGAAATTCGTTGAGCAAGTCGTCCATGGGCAAATCCCCTATCTTCGCCGGCGGTGGCAAAAGGCCATGAATGACCCTGTCGCGCCGACATAGGAAAAACTTGCTCGACAGTCGTTAAGAACACGTAAATCGATCGCCGATGGCGATCATTTTAATCATTGCTCGATCAGTCGGGAACAAAAGCGAGCAGCACCGTCCCTTCAGCCTTGGTTTCAACTTGGACCCGACCGGCCAGCGCCGACGCCAAACGCGCCGTGAATAACGGCTGAACGCCACGCGCATCGACGTCCTGGAGGTCGATTTCGTTGGCCAGACAGCGGTGTGTCCGTTCGTCGACCTTGGAGGTTGGTCCTTTTCCTTCAACGGTCAATCCCGCGCCCCTTTCGTTCTCGACCAGGCGTACCCTGACCTCTCCGCCGAGCGGCAACGCCTCGCACATGGTCAACACCATGTTCAATGCTAACCGCACGAATCCCTCGGGAGCCGCGCTGGTGCCTTCCGGAACCTCGACGAGCGTGCATTTGTGACCGTCAAAATAGGCCTCGAGAAGCCGACGGGCGTCGGCGAACGTTTGACCGCCCGCGGAACCTTCGCCGGAGCCGTAGGCACTACGAAGAAATTCCAGGCGGCGCGCGGCTTCGGAAGCATTGCCGGCAAGCAATTCCATGGCTTGGTCACGAAAATCCGAGTCCTCTTGGACAAGATCGAGTCCATTTTTGATGGCGGCGACGGGACTAACGAGTTCGTGACAAAGACGCGCGCACAGCAAAGCCGCAAGTCTTACATCATCCATGTGAGCTTCCCCTTCGAAGAGCACGCCCCGCGACCGCAAACCGGTTCAATGCTGGTTTAAATGCCACGTTCATCTCCCACGCTCTTATAATACTAGGCGGAGCAACGGAGAATTACCATGGATCCACGGTTGGTACCCGGCGCCTTGGTCCACCACCCGACGCAGTCGGACTGGGGTCTGGGCCAAGTGCAGTCCGTGATCGAGAATCGTATCACCGTCAATTTCGAAAACGTGGGTAAGATCGTGATTAACGGCGATATTGTCGAACTGACCTTGATCGAGGAGGTCGTTTAACTGGGTGAGAACATTTTCAGGCTGCGGTTCATGCGCCACCTCGTCGTTCTGTTGGTCCTGAGCCATGGCGTCGCCAGCGATGTCCTGGCCGCGAGTCTGCACGAAGCGGCCGAAAATGGCGACGTCGATTTGGTCCGTGAATTCATTGAAGCCGGTGCCGACTTGAACGCGAAAAACATATTCGGCGACTCACCCTTGCATAAGGCCGTCCACAAGGGACATCTGCCGGTCGTCACCCTGCTGGTCGATAGCGGCGCCGACATCGGGGTCGAAAATATCAACGGAGGCCTTACGCCCCTGCACCTCGCCGCGTACCGTGGACATGCGGATGTGGTCCGATACCTCGTCCGCATGAATGCCGACGTGAACGCCAAGGATGCCGTGGGTATGACGCCGTTGCGCTTGGCGAGCGTAAAATTGGCGATCGGCTTCAAGGAATTTGTAGAGATTGTCGAATTCCTCAAACAACACGGCGGGGAGTAACACCAGGGTGCTTCGACTTCGACATTTCGTTTCATCTCGGTTTTAAATTCGAAACCGTGCCTGCCTGTCGCCAACCTTTATCTCGTCGCGCTGGCCAGCGGCGATCGATTGGCGGCGGACTTCCTCGACCATTTGTACCACCGAACGTCACGAGCGATAGTCGTCGAGGCTGAACGGGTGGAAAATTCGAAAATCCATTGACGGCCACGCATACCGGTTGGGCGGGCATTCGGTAATGTGCTACCGTGGTTGACGTAGCCTTTTGACGACACTCTTTGCTTTGTCATGATCGACTCATTTGGACGGCTCGTCACCTATTTGCGCGTATCAGTCACCGACCGCTGCGATCTGCGGTGCGTCTATTGCATGTCGGAGAATATGACCTTCCTGCCCAAGGCCGATGTCCTCACGCTTGAGGAGATCGATCGGCTTTGCGGCGTGTTCATCGGCCTCGGCGTGCGCAAGCTGCGCCTCACGGGCGGAGAACCCCTCGTTCGCCGCGACGTGATTGGTCTTTTCCGGGATCTTGGCCGCCACCTCTCGTCGGGCGACCTGGACGAGTTGACGCTGACAACCAACGGAAGCCTACTCGCACGCTTCGCCGCACCGCTTTACGACTGCGGTGTGCGCCGCGTGAACATCTCGCTCGATACCTTGAACACCGAGCGATACCGCGCCGTCACCCGCGGGGGCGACATCGACAAGGTACTTTCCGGAATAGCGGCGGCAACGAAAGCCGGACTGAGCGTGAAGATAAACTTCGTGGCCCTGCGCGGCGTCAACGAGGATGAGATCGACGACTTCGTCCGCTGGTGCGGCGATCACGGATTCGACCTTACCTTGATCGAAACGATGCCCCTGGGAACGGTCGAAGCCGATCGCCGCGAGCAATATTTACCTCTGTCGCTCGTCCGTACCCGGCTCCGCGAACGGTGGACATTGCGCGAGGTATCCGATCGGACCGGCGGCCCGGCGCGCTACGCCATCGTCTCGGAGACCGGAGGTCGCATCGGATTCATCACCCCGATGAGCCATAACTTTTGCGCTGATTGCAATCGTGTACGTTTGACTTGTACGGGCAAGCTGTATATGTGCCTTGGACAGGAGAACCACGCCGATCTGCGAGCGATTCTGAGGTCGAGCGAGGACGATGCGCCGATAATCTGGGCGGTCCGGAAAGCGATAGACCGGAAACCCTTCGGCCATGATTTCGTCATCGACCGCGGACACCCGGCGCTCGCGCGCCACATGAGTGTTACCGGCGGCTGAGGCCGGGAACCAGCGCGGGAGAGTAACACGATCGGAATGAGGTACACGGCCCAGGCCACTCGGCGTGCCGGACGGCATTTGGCCATCAGCGAATAGGGGGGACCCGCATGAAATTCAATTCGGTTGGATTCGTCGCCAGCGAGACGCCAAAGGCGAAACGGGCCGCGAAAAAGATGCAGAAACGTTACGGCAAATACGATCCTGAAACCTCCGATGTGATCGTCGCCTTGGGCGGCGACGGGTTCATGCTTGAAACGCTTCATCGCTTCATCAACCGGAACGTCCCGATTTACGGGATGCACAGGGGGACGGTCGGCTTTCTGATGAACGGCTATCGCGAAGACGGTCTGATGGAGCGGCTGGAAAAATGTGAACTCACGGTTCTTCACCCATTGCGCATGATCGCCGAGGGCGCCGGCAGATCACGTCACGAAGCGCTTGCCATCAACGAAGTTTCGCTGCTTCGCGAAACCCGCCAAGCGGCAAAGATTCGGGTCAGCATCGACGGAACCGAACGGGTACCGGAATTGTTTTGCGATGGTGTTCTTCTTTCAACGCCGGCGGGCAGCACCGCCTACAACTTATCGGCCCATGGGCCGATCGTCCCGGTAGGGGCGCAGGTTTTGGCCCTGACTCCGATAAGCGCCTTCCGGCCTCGCCGCTGGCGCGGCGCCCTGTTGCCGTCGGAAGCAAACGTGCGCTTCGAGGTTCTCGAATCCATGAAGCGGCCCGTTAGTGCCGTGGCCGATTACGCGGAAGTCCGTCAGGTCGCGAGTGTCGAAGTGTACGAGGACAGAAAACTCAACCTGAACCTTCTCTTTGACGCCGAGCACAACCTCGAGGAGCGAATTCTGCACGAGCAGTTCACACCCTAAGGGGCCGGTCCCCGTTAGGCCGCCAGGGGAAGCTCCAAGCGGCGCCAAATCGTCGCCAGCGCGGCCACCAGATCGTCCATCAATTCATCCGTGTGATAGGGATTGGGCGTGATGCGGAGGCGCTCGGTTCCCCGGGGCACGGTTGGATAGTTGATGGGCTGGATATAAATTCCGAACTCCGACAGGAGCACGTCGGTCACCTGTTTGCACTTGACCGGGTCGCCGACAATTATCGGGACGATGTGACTTGGGGTATCGATCACCGGGAGCTCGGCCTCGGCGAGACGCCGTTTGAGGGTTGCCGCGCGTTCCTGGTGGCGTTCACGCTCGGCCGAACTGAGCTTGAGGTGGCGGACCGAAGCGAGGGCACCCGCGGCCACACCGGGTGGCAGGGCGGTCGTGAAGATGAAACTCGAGGCGAAGCTGCGGACCGCGTCGATGATCCCGGGAGACGCGGCGATGTAACCGCCCATGACGCCGTAAGCCTTGGCCAAGGTGCCGTTGATCACCGTGACGCGATCCATCAAACCACGTTTTTCGGCGATACCGCCACCGCGCGGCCCATACAAACCAACGGCGTGTACTTCGTCGAGATAGGTCATGGCGCCGTAGCGATCGGCGAGGTCGCAGATTTCGGCGATCGGCGCGATATCGCCGTCCATGGAATAAACCGATTCGAAGGCGATCAGCTTGGGGGCGTCGGGATCGGCCTCCCGCAACAGCGCCTCGAGGTGTTCCGGATCGCTATGCCGGAATATCCGCTTTTCCGCCCGGCTGCTCCGGATACCGTGGATCATGGAGGCGTGGTTCTTGGCATCGGAAAATATCACACAGCCGGGCAACAGCGACGCCAGCGTGCCGAGAGAGGCTTCGTTGGCGATGTACCCCGAGGTGAAAACCAACGCCGACGGCTTGCCGTGGAGCTCGGCAATCTCCTTTTCGAGCATCACGAGGGGATGGGAAGTCCCCGAAATGTTGCGGGTACCGCCGGCACCGGCGCCATGGCGCCGTACCGCCTCCCGCATGGCCTCGGTAACGAAGGAATTCTGCCCCATGCCTAAGTAATCGTTGCTGCACCAGACAACGATCTCCTTCTCGCCCGCGGCGCCGTGATTCGTGGCCATGGGGAAGCGCCCGGCCGAACGCGCCAAGTCGGCGAAAATTCGGTAACGGCCCTCGTTCTTGAGACCGGCCACTTTTTCGGCAAAAAAGCCCTCATAGTCCATGAGACGTCCTCCTCCCAACGTCGAATCTTGGTTCGCGATGCCGAACCCAACGCACCCGACCGTCCCGGCCCGAAAGCGAGGAACATGCGTTCTTATGGAATATAATAGCTTTGGAAACAACGGTCAAAACAAGGTGAAAAGTCGGTTCGAGACTGATCGGCAAGCTACAGCTTGCATCGACGGAGAAATCCGCGCACCCTTTCACTGGCGCGATAGGGGTGAACGTTGAGGCTCGCGCTCCGACGCGGCTGACCACCGGTCTGGAAAGGCGGCACCAACCGCGCCCAGCATGGAAGCCCATTACGTGAGTCATATTTCCTCAGCCCAATGAAAAGTCTCTTTGTTCATCAGAATTTCCCCGGCCAGTACAAGCATCTTGCCCGGAAGCTCGGCGCCGACCCCAAAAATCAGGTCGTATTCGTGACCCGGCGCAAGGAAGTCGAGATTCCCGGGGTGCGGAAAATCGTCTACGACCTCCGCCGCGAACCGGCGAAATCCACCCACCACTATATCCACCCCCTGGAAAAGGCGGTCCTGTTCGGCCAAGCGGTGGCCCGAGTCGCGGTGGCGCTCAAGAAACGAGGTTTCGTCCCCGACGTCATTTACGCCCACCCGGGCTGGGGCGAATCCTTGTATATAAAGGACGTCTATCCACAGTCTCCGTTAGTCAACCTCTTCGAGTTCTATTACAGAGCTTTCGGTTCCGACGTCGATTTCGACCCCGATCGTCGGCCACGTTTCGACGACGTGGCCCGAATCCGTACCAAGAACACCACAAATCTCCTGAGTCTCGAAAGTTGCGACTGGGGCATCGCCCCGACGAAGTGGCAGCACGAGCAGCTCCCGCGGGAGTATCGGCACAAGATCTCGATCATTCACGACGGTATCGACACCACTGTCGCGGCCCCGAACCGCGAAACCACGTTCATGCTCGACAACGGCCTCGCCCTTGGCGCGGGAGACGAGGTGATCACGTACGTCGCCCGCAACCTGGAGCCTTATCGAGGTTTTCCTTCCTTTATGCGGGCGCTCGGTGAGATTTGCCGGCGGCGCCCCAACTGCCAGGCGCTTCGTCGTCGGCGCCGACAGCGTCAGCTACGGCGCCCAGCTGCCCGAGGGGGATAGCTGGCGCAAGCGCATACTCGCCGAAGTCGAAATCGATCCCGGGCGGGTCCATTTCCTCGGCCAGGTGCCCTACAACAACTTTATCAAAATCCTTCAAATCTCGTCGGTCCACGTATATTTGACCGTGCCCTTCGTACTCTCGTGGTCGATGTTGGAAGCGATGGCCGCGGGATGTCTGGTGGTCGGCTCGAATACGGCACCGGTCGCCGAGGTCATCGAGGATGGGAAAAACGGCCTTCTCGTCGATTTTTTCTCGCCAGACGCCATAGCCGACCGTGTCGACGACGTTCTCGACCATCCCGACGGGATGGCGCAAATCCGCGCGCGCGTAGGACCTATCGTGGCCCGCTATGAATTGTCGAAGTGCCTGCCCAAACAGCTCGCCATTCTGAACGACCTCGCATCCGGACGACTGCCGAGGAAAACCGGCCCCGGGGTTCGGCCCGGGCGGCCCACTGGAAGGAAACGGCCTTCGCGAAGAACGCGAAAGGCCAAATAAATTTGATCGTGTGGCGATAGGAATGACCGCGTCGAACGATTTCCGGCTCGCCCATGCGTCGGGCACCGACTGGCGTACCGCCAGCCGCCGGTGCGCGGCCCAACTCGATCCGATTCCTGATTCGGCCAAGGTCGGATTTGTCTACGTCACCGACGACCTGGCCGAAAATTTCGCCGCCATCATCGCTTTTTTCAGGTCGGCGACGGTGGTGGCGGACTGGGTCGGCACCACCGGTATGGGCATCTGCGCGACCGGCACCGAATACTTCGACGAGCCTGCCATCGCCGTGTTGTTGGGGAGCTTTCCCGAGGGATCGTACCGCCTGTTCGAGAGCCGCGGAGACGAGGTCGGTTGGGAACCCGTTCGGTTTAGGGACGACCCCGGCACGGCTGTCAGCGGTTTCGGTATTGTCCACTGTGCGCCGGACGAGCAGCGCGCTCCCGAGCTCCTGGTCCATCTGGCTTTGACGAACAACAGCTTTCTAGTGGGAGGAACGACTTCCGCTCGCTGGGCCCAGCCGCAAGTAGCCGGCCGTGTCATCAACGGCGGTATCTCCGGAATCCTTTTTTCGGAACACGTACCCGTCGCCACCGCCCTGACCCAGGGATGTACGCCCATCGGTCCGCCCCACCGGATCACCTGTTGCGAGGACCAGGTCGTCGTTACCCTGGACGACCCGGCTCTCGACGTTCTTGGGGACGACCTCGGTGAGACGGGGCGGGCCGACTTCCAGAGGGCGGCGAGTACCCTGCTGCCGGCTCTCATCGTGGATGGGTCGGACCGGGAAGATTATACGGTGTGCCATTTTTTGGGGATCGACGTCCGGCGGCGCTTTTTCGCCATCGGTGGACCGATTGAGCAAGGACAAAGAATGTTTTTCTGCCGCCGTGACGCCAAGGCCGCGCACGCCGATCTCGTGCGCATGCTGGGCGAGGTCAAAAGGCGTTCCGGCGGCAACGCGCGGGCGGCATTGTATTTCTCTTGCCTCGCCCGAGGCCCCAACACCTTCGGTCCAAATTCGGAGGAGCTGCGCACAATAAAGCGAGAAATCGGTGACATTCCGTTGGTCGGTTTCTACGCCGGCGGCGAAATTTCCCACGACCGATTTTACGCCTACACCGGCGTGCTTTCTCTTTTTCTCTGACAGTCTGTTCGAAAACTCGCGGCACCGGCCCTCTCCCCCTCCCGGCCACCCCTATCAGCATACTCTCGTGGGTGGCCGGGAGGGGGAGAGGGACAAACGCAAAAAATGCGCGTCCGCGCATTTTCGAACAGACATCGAGCCCTTGGAGGGCACTCACCCCTCCGCAATTGACTGGCCCCATGGTACGGTCGATTGGCGCGCTCCGGCCGAAGGGATTCTCGAGGGCCGCTCCAAACCGGGAGAAGAGAAGATGACGAGGCCCGTCATGAAAACCGTCGACGAACCCGGGCACGGTGTGTTGGAGGTCTTCCCCCTGGACACCTCGGAGGATTTCCTGTTCGGCCTCTATCGGGACCTGTTCGAGAACCATTGGCGAAACATTCGATTCGGCATCATGGTCTTGGGCGCGGTATACGAAATCTCGGCCCCGAACGCGCCGACGCGCATCTCCCTGTCGAACGGCTACGTGACCGTCGACTTCGGCGCCTGGCATTTCCACGTTTGTATCGGCGAATTCAAGAGCGGCGACAAACGTCCGGGCGGTCCCGAGCTCGCGGCCCAACGGCGCACGTCGCGGGCCGAGATCTACCGAAAGCTGAACCAGGAAGGCGCGCCGACCAGCTGGGGGGTGCGCTTGTTCAACGGCAGGAACGAACAACAGATGACGGTATTCCTGCCGAACCCATTCATTTCCGATGATCACAAGATCGCTCAGACCCCCGATTGGTCGCGGCTCGCCCTTTGGGACCACCTTCGTGAGACGTACCTCGGTCTCGGCCCGGACGCCAAGGACCGCAGCGCCGCTGGTTTTTCCCACTGATGCCCGGTCGCGGCTGGCGCTACGCCATGATCGCGGCGGCGGTTTTCGGCGGTGTTTCGACCGTGGCGGCCAAACCCGAACGAATCGTCTCCCTCAACCTTTGCGCCGATCAGCTTGTCGTGCTCCTCGCAGACAAGGAGCGGATCGCCTCGCTTACCCATCTCGCCCTGGACCCGAATGTTTCCTACGTCTCCGAACGGGTCGCGGATCACCGGATCAATCATGGCGGCGCCGAGGAGGTCCTCGTTCAACGTCCCGACCTGGTCGTTGCCGGCCGTTTCACGACCCGCCCCACGGTCGCGGTCCTGGCGAGTTTCGGGATCGACGTGCTCGACCTCGACGAACCCGAGAATCTCGCCGGTGTGCGGGCCCAAATACGGCGCCTGGCCAGAGCTCTCGGGGAGCCAGCGCGCGGCGAGAGCTTGATCGTGGAAATGGACCGACGGATCGCGGCTGTTCCGCCGGCTACCGCCGCTGTCCGCCCGGTGGCCGCGGTCTACAGCGCCAACGGCGCCAGCGCCGGCCGAGGAACCCTGATCGACGCGGCCCTGAACCGCGCCGGCTACGCCAATTTGGCGGCGCTTCTCGGCCTTTCGGGTAACGCGAACCTACCCCTTGAAAGCGTTGTGATCCATGAACCCGAGCTTCTCGTCCTCGACACTGCGTACGAAGAAACGCCGGCTCTGGCGCACCAACTGTTCCGGCATCCCGCGCTGCGGACGGCGCCGCCGGCGTGGGGAACCGTGACGATACCGTCTCGATACTGGGTTTGCGGGGGACCCTTCATCGCCGAGGCGATCGAAAGGCTGGCGGCCGCCAGGCCATGACGGGGACGGCGGCCGACACATCGACGGATTTCGCTCTGCTGACGGGGCTTGGCGTTTTGGTGGCCGTGCTTTTTACCATTTCCGTTCTCGTTGGTCCCGAACCCCTGCCCTATCTGGCCGCCGTTTCCCAGTTGTTCGCCGAGGATCCGTCGACCGCGGCCCTGGTCTTACGCGAGCTGCGCCTGCCGCGGGCGCTCCTGGGAATCATGGTCGGCGCCACCCTCGGTCTGTCCGGGGCGGTCTTGCAGGGACTTCTGCGCAACCCCCTGGCGGAACCGGGCGTCATCGGGGTATCCGGCGCCGCCGCCTTCGGCGCGGTCGTCGTTTTCTATACCGGGCTTTCGGCGCTCTTCCCCCTGGCTCTTCCCATTGGCGGCATGACCGGCGCCCTCGTCGCCGTCATCCTGATATACCTCCTGGCCGGACGCGAAACCGGAATTCTGACGCTCATTCTCGCCGGCGTCGCGATCAGCAGTCTGGCCGGCGCCTTGACCACCCTGGCCCTGAACCTGGCGCCCAACCCCTACGCCGCCTACGAGATTTTCTTTTGGCTCCTGGGGTCCCTCGCCGACCGCAGTTTCGAGCACGTCCATCTCGCCACCGGACCCATAATCGCGGGCTGGATCCTTCTCTTAACCCTCGGCCGTCCCCTCGACGCGCTGTCGCTCGGCGAGGATACCGCCCAAACCCTGGGCTTCAATCTCGCGACCGTACGCCTGCGCGCGATCCTGGGAACCGCGATGGCGGTCGGGGCGGCGGTTTCCGTCAGCGGCGGAATTGGGTTCGTTGGTCTGGTCGTCCCCCACATCCTGCGACCGCTGGTCGGCTACCAACCGAGCCGATTGTTGGTCAGCAGCGCCCTCGGCGGCGCCGTGCTGGTTCTCGCCGCCGACATCGCGGTCCGTTTGATCACGACCGGTCCGGAACTCAAGCTCGGGGTCGTGACGGCCTTGGTCGGGGCGCCGTTTTTCCTGGCCCTGGTCGTGCGTACCCGGAGGCTGATGACCTGATGCTCTTGGAAGCGCGCGAAGCGACCGTCCATCTCGGCGGACGCATGATCCTGGACAAGGTCGGCTTTGGCGTCGCGAAGGGCGAAATGGTTGGCCTCATCGGTCCGAACGGCGCCGGCAAGACGACCCTGTTGCGGGTGCTCGCGGGACTGCAAGCCCCCGACAGTGGCGAGGTGAGCCTCGACGGCTCCCCCCTGCGGCACGCCGACCGACGCCGCCTCGCCCGCCGCCTCGCCTACGTCGCCCAGGGAGCCCATTGCCATTGGCCGCTCGCGGTCGAACGTCTGGTGGAGCTTGGACGCCTTCCCCACCTCGTACCTAGGCAACGTTTGAGCACGACTGATAGCGCCGCGATCGCACGGGCAATGGCGGCCGCCGACGTGACCCAATTCGCGGCTCGGACGGTGACCTCGCTCTCGGCGGGCGAGCGGGCCCGGGCCATGATCGCCCGTGCCTTGGCAAGCGAACCACGGATTCTCTTGGCCGACGAGCCGATCGCCGCCCTCGATCCCGAGCACCAGCTAAGGATCCTAGAACTGTTGCGTGCCATGGCGCGGGCTGGCGGCGCCGTTGTCGTCGTCATGCACGACCTCACCCTGGCGGCCCGGTTTTGCGATCGTCTGGCGCTTCTCCACGACGGCAAAGTCATGGTTTCCGGTCCCCCCGCCGACATCCTCACCACCAAGACGTTGGCCCAGGCCTACGGCATCCGCGCCGTCTTCGGCAAACGAGACGGGGAGATTTACGTCGTTCCTTGGGAACCCACGCGCGGTTTGCTCCCACGGCGGTGATTTGCTAGTTTCCGTCTACCGCGCGCGGGATACGCCGCGGCGGAGCATGCCATGGAACAATCTGTCGCGGTGCCCAACGCGGTGGCGGCGGAAACGCCGACTTACCGCATGTTTGTCAAGGACCTGATGCTTGCCTGCAAGATCGGGGTGTACGCGCACGAGCGCCACCGGCGCCAGCGGGTGCGGGTCAACGTCGAACTCTTGGTCCGTGACGAGGGCGCCGGACGAGGAGACGACGTCGCCGCCGTGGTCAGCTACGAATCGATCGTCGATCTGGTGAAATCTCTTGTCGCGGAGGGACATATCAACCTCATCGAGACCCTGGCCGAGCGCACCGCGGAAGGGTGTTTGGGTGACGAACACATCCTCGTGGCCCGGGTTCGGATCGAAAAATTGGACGTTATCGCCGAGTCCGCGAGCGTCGGCATCGAGATCGAGCGCAGGCGTCCCGGATCGGCGGCGGGAAGCTGCCAACCCCTTCGTCTGCTCGATGGGGGCGGACCGTGAGCCCATGCGGGAGGACCCCGGCGGCATCCTCGGCGGCGGAAATCCGCGACCCTAAGACGGAAACCCCGGTCACGCGCCTGGATCTCGCCGAACCGATCGGAACCACCGCGAGCGCCCCGCCGGAGCAAACGAAATGCGCCCGTTTTCGGGATCTCCTGACGACACCCGAGCTCGGCTTCGTGATGGAAGCACACAACGGATTGTCGGCGCGAATCGTCGAGGAAGCCGGCTTTCCGGCGATTTGGGCCTCGGGTCTGGCGATGTCGGCGGCGCTCGGCATCCGCGACCGCAACGAGGCCTCGTGGACCCAAGTCATCGAGGCCCTCGAGTTCATGGCCGACGCGACTTCGATTCCGATCCTGCTCGACGGCGATACCGGATACGGCGACTTCAACAACTTCCGGCGCCTCGTGCGCAAGCTGTGCCAACGCGATATCGCCGCCGTGTGCATCGAGGACAAGACGTTTCCAAAGTCGAACTCCTTCGTCGAGTGTCAACAACGGCTCGCCAACGCCGCCGAGTTCTGCGGCAAGATCAAGGCCGGCAAGGACACCCAACTCGACGACGATTTCAGCATCATCGCCCGGGTCGAGGCGTTGATCGCGGGTCTTGGCATGGACGAAGCCCTGCGCCGGGCCGAGGCCTACCACGCCGCCGGCGCCGACGGGATCCTGATCCACTCCAAGCAGTCGACCCCTGACGAAATCTTCCGTTTCGCCGACGAATGGTCGAACCGCGCCCCCTTGGTCATCGTACCGACGATGTACCACGCGACCCCGACCGAGCGCTTCCGCCAAGCGAATATTTCGCTCGTCATCTGGGCCAACCACAATCTGCGCGCCTCGATCACGGCGATGCGCGACGCCAGCCGGCGGATTTTCCAGGAGCAGGCGCTCGGCGGCGTCGAGGGCCGGGTCGCCAGCCTCGAGGACGTTTTTCAGATCGCCGGCAATTCCGAATTGGCCGAGGCGGAAAGGCGCTACCTTCCGGCCGAGCGCCAGCCCCGCCGCGCCGTGGTCCTCGCGGCCTCGCGGGGACGGGCGTTGGCCGAGCTGACCAGGGACAAGCCGAAGTGCATGCTCGACGTACGGGGCGAGCCGTTGCTGACACGCCTGGTGCGGACCCTCGGGGAAGCCGGCGTCGGCGACGTCACCGTGGTTTGCGGCTACAAGCACGAGGCGATCGACGTGGCCAACGTCCGCAAGGTCGTCAACGATGATTTCGCCGCGACCGGCGAGGTCGCCTCGCTCTCCCGCGCCCTCGACGCCCTGCGCGAAAATGGCCTTGTCTGCTACGGCGACATCATGATTCGCGGCTACATTCTCGATCTGGTGCTCGACTGCGACGCCGACATCGCCATCGCCGTCGATACCCGCAGCGACCGGTCGGTGGAGCGGACGACCAAACACATCCCCGATTTTGTCCTCTGCAACCAGCCCCACTCGCGCGATTACACGGACGACATTCCGGTCCTTTTGGATCGGATCGGCCACCAGGTCGCCGAGCAGGACGCCCACGGCGAGTGGATCGGCGTGGCCAAGTTCAATGCCCGCGGCGCCAAGTTGTTGCGGGCCGAAATCGCGGCCATGGAAGGCGACGGCAGCCTCGCCCGCGCCGGCATGCCGGACCTCTTCAACCGTTTGATCGCCAAGGGTGAGCGGCCGCGCGTGGTCTACGTCATGGGTGACTGGCTCGACGTCAACGACGCCTTCGGCTTGGCCAGCGCGCGCAACTTCCTGTAAGCGATGATCGGCCTGTAAGCGATGATCGGCCTGTAAGCGATGATCGGCCTGTAAGCGATGATCGGCGCCGGCTGTTTTCTGGCCGCGGCGAAGGACCGGGGGTTCGATTTCTACACCGGGGTGCCGTGCTCGTTCCTGACCCCGATCATCAACCGGGTGATCAGCGACGGCGCCACCGAATACGTCGGCGCCGCCAGCGAGGGGGAAGCCGTGGCGATCGCCGCCGGAGCCTGGTCGGGCGGTCGTGAAACGGTCGTCATGTGCCAGAATTCCGGCCTCGGCAACACCATCAATCCGCTCACCTCCCTGAACTGGTCCTTTCGCATCCCGACGATCCTGATCGTCACTTGGCGCGGCCAACCGGGTCTCAACGACGAGCCCCAACACGAGCTGATGGGTCGGATCATGGCCCGGCTGCTGGACGACGTCGCCATCCCCCACCGCATCCTTCCCGCCGCCGAGGCGGACCTCGGTCCGGCCCTGGACGAAGCCCGCGAATTCACCAGGGAGAGTTCCCTGCCCTACGCCCTGATCGTCGAAAAAGGAACGGTGGCGCCCGAATCTCTAGCGCAATCGCCGCCCTCGACACCCCCGCCCGGCCGCCACGTGGTTGGCTCGGGGACGGGCGAGCGGCCGGCCCGTTTCGCCGCCCTCGAAAAAATCGTCGAGACCGTTCCCGAGACCGCCGCGGTCGTCGCCACGACGGGGAAATGCGGCCGCGAACTGTATACCTTGGCCGACCGGCCGCAACACCTCTATCAGGTCGGCTCGATGGGCTGCGCCAGCGCCATGGGACTGGGGGTCGCGCTCAACGTCCGCCGCCCGGTGGTGGTGATCGACGGCGACGGCGCGGCGCTGATGAAAATGGGAACAATGGCGACGATCGGCGCCCACGGCCCCGAAAACCTCGTCCACGTCCTGCTCGACAACGGCGTCCACGATTCGACCGGGGGCCAAGCGACGGTCTCGGCCAGCGTCGATTTCGCCCGCGTCGCCCTCGCCTGCGGCTACCGGGTCTGCGTCTCCGCGGCCGGTCTGGACGATTTCGCGACCGCCCTGGGGGAAGCCTTTCGAACCCCCGGCCCGCATATGATCCACCTCCGCATTCGCCCCGGCAGCCTCGCGAACCTCGGCCGGCCGAAGATCAAACCCTCCGAGGTGGCCCGCCGGTTTCGCGATTTCCTGGGTTCTCCCGTTCCTCAAAACGAAATGGCCATGCCGTCGTAAGCAACCTCCCAGCCCGCGTCCTCGACCGCGGCGCGCTCCGCCGAATCGTCCAGCAGGACCGGGTTGGTATTGTTGAGATGAATGAAGATTTTGCGCCGCACCCCCAACTCGGCGAAACCGGCGATGGCGCCGTCGTCGCCCGAAATGCTCATATGCCCCATCCGTCGCCCCGTCTTGGCCCCGACCCCGGCGACGATCAACTCGTCGTCGCGCCACAAGGTGCCGTCGAAAAACACCAGCGAAGCACCCCGAATTCGTTCCGCTAGGTCGGAATAGAGGTGGGCGCATCCCGGTATGAAAAAGAACGAGGCCCCGCCGCCGGGCACCGATAGCGCCAGCGCCACCGTATCCTCGGCCGAAGTCCCATAATCCGGCCCGGCCGACTCGTCTTCAAGGTAAAGGGGCACCTTGCCCGGCACCGGAAACGCCTCGACCACCAGCCCGGCCCCGTCCGCCGCCGCCAATGGCACCGCCTCCCCCAACGGCAGATCGCGCCGCGCGACAACGCTTGGATCGAGAGCCCCGAATATGGGATTCGCAGCCAACGCCGCGTGGACCTTCTTCGTCGCGTAAAGCACCAGCGCCTGCCGCTCCCGCAGGTGCAAGAGACCGCCGACATGATCGACCTCCGCATTGCTGAGCACGACCCCGCCAATCGGACTGTCGCGCCCGCCCCCGCGCGGATGGAGCGCCGAATTCTCCGCGATCTGCTGCCTCAGATCCGGCGCCGCGTTGAGCAAAAACCAATCCCCGCCCGGCCCCCGAACCGCCAACGACGCTTGCGTCCGCGCCCGCGCCGCCGGATCCCCGGCCCGGGCCCGCCGACAGTTCCCACAGCCACAATTCCACTGCGGAAACCCACCCCCCGCCGCCGACCCGAGCACCAGGATGTCAAGCATCTCTTCGTCCAGAAATTGTTCCCTGGTCCGTGACGCGAATTCGCCTCGCAAAATCCCCACCACGCGCCCCTTCGCCATCGGGCGATCGGAGCCTAACCAACGCCGCTGCGCGGCACCAGCGTCACTTACTCCGGCAAGCCATGAGACGCGTCGCTAAGCCTCGGTTCCCGCCTCGTCCATCTTGTTCCGCACGGCTTCCTCCTTCTCCCTCCGGTGCCATCTCCAGTGCCAAAAAATTCCCGCCAAAACGTGGGACAATGCCCAGTCTGGGAGACCTTTCGGTCGTTGCCGTCACCCTCTCGAAACGGGGAGAATTAGCCAACACCAGACCTTCCGGGAAATGAACCGCTATGTCCTTGCCGGGTGTATTGTCTGCTTGACTGCGCCCGCTCTACTTCCCCATCAGCGAGACGAAAACACGACATTACGTGTCCGATTAGGGCCGAATT
>CBDCME010000024.1:0-19579 GCA_965218865.1 Alphaproteobacteria bacterium | reverse complement strand
TGCGGATCGAGGGCCTAAACTCACAATCCACACCAATAGAAATACCTGATTACGCACTTTGCTCCGCTATGGCAATGTCCCGGCTGGTGTTGAAAAAGTGAGGTAGGCGTCATTCGCCTGGAACCGTTAGGCTCTGGGTGTTGAATCCATCAAGGAGAACGACGCCATGACCAAGACTACACGGAACAGCCGCCTTTCGAAACTGTTGGAGATCCCGCTTCCGCTGTTGCCGCCGGCCTTGCCGGAGGCTTTTGATGATCTGCGCATGAGCGTGGATCGCTTTTGCCTGTTGGCCGGGGTGGAGACCCTGGGCGAGATGCTGGACGAGGATAGCGAGGTGCTCTGCGGAGCGCGCCACGCCCGCACGGCCGAGCGGCAGGGCCATCGCTGGGGGACAACCCAGAGCGAGATTGCCTATCACGGGGGCAAGGTGAAGCTGACGCGCCCGCGGGTGCGCGATCTTGCGGGCAAGGAGATGAGCTTGCCGAGCTGGGAGTTGCTCTCGGACCCGGCGCTTTTGCAGTCCTGGGCGATGAACATCATGCTGCTTACGGTTTCGACCCGCAAGTACGCGCGCGCCGTGCGCCTGCCCGGCGAGGCCAGCGGCGACTTGCCGGCACGCGCGGGCGATGCGACCTCGAAGTCCGCGGTCTCGCGGCGCTTCGTGGCCATGACGCGCAAGAAGCTGAAGGCCTTCCTGGCCAGCGACCTTTCGGATCTCGATCTCCTGGTCATCCAGATCGACGGGCTGCACGTCGGCGATCACGTGTTGCTGGCAGCTATTGGCATCGACGGCGCGGGCGAGAAGCATGTTCTAGGCCTGGCCGAAGGTGCCACGGAGAATGCCGCCACGGTGCAGGCGCTGCTCGACAACCTGACCGCCCGCGGCCTCGACCCGGAAGTGCCCCGGCTCTTCATCGTCGACGGCGCCAAGGCGCTCTCCAAGGCGATCAAGCGGACCTTCGGGCCGGTGGCCGCCCTCCAGCGCTGCCAGGTCCACAAGGGCCGCAACATCATCGAGCGCCTCGACGAAAGCCTTCATGCCGGCGTCAAGAAGGCGCTCAGGCAAGCCTGGGACCAAGACGATGCCGAGAAAGCCGAACGCCTCATGAAGAACCTGGCGCGCCGCCTGGAGACCGAGGCCCCCGGCGTTTCGGCTTCCATCCTGGAGGGCCTGGATGAGATCCTCACCGTGATCCGCTTGGGCCTGCCGCCCAAGCTCAGGCGCTCCTTGGCCTGCACCAACGCCATCGAGAATGCCTTGGGAACGGTCAGGATGGTGCAGCACAATGTCAAGCGCTGGCGCAACGCCGAGATGGCCTTGCAATGGACCGCCGCCGGCCTCCTGGAAGCCCAAAAGACCTTCCGTCGCCTCAAGGCCTACCGGCAACTCCCCATCCTCAGAGCTGCCCTCGAGGATCACGTGAAAAAGGCAAAAGCGAAAAGCGCCATTGAAACCATCAAAGAGGCCGCCTAGCCTCGAAGCCCAACCATGCCTGCCTCGCCTTTTTCAACAGAGCATGGGACATCGCCTCCGCGAGTTTGAGGAGGTTGTAGGGCATGGGCGGGGTGCGTAGGGCGGCCCAGGCGAGGCGGGGGATCATCTCGTCCAGGCGGTAGCGGCGATTGAAGCGGTATTCGAACTGGGCCAGGTATCGCGGTGCGTGCTTGGGACGGATGGGGTCCCGCGGAGGCTGTTCTTGACGTTACCGAGTCGTCCGTGAAGAACCCTGATTTCAAGCTGAAGCGGCGATTGGGTTTGCGGTGGGGTGCGAGATGTCGCTGAGGAGCGCGGCCAGGATTTGGACAAACAAACGCCTCAGCCATTTGAGGACAAGGCGGTAGTTGTAGCCGGCGCCGGCGAGGATGGCGTTGATCTTGTCGCCGTCGCGGCCTTTGAGGAAGTTGCGCCCCAGCCTGCCATCGCTCTTGAGATGTCCGATCACGGCCTCGACGGCGGAGCGCCGCCTGAGCTCCTTCTTGATCGTCGGCGTGATGCCGCGTTTCTGGTCCTGATCTAAAGACGCGGTGTTTGTTGGGGTAATCGTGGCCCTGGTATCCCTTGTCGACATAGATGCGCTCGGCCGATATCCCCGTCCAGCGTTCCATCTCTTCGATCACCTGCCTCAAGGTGTGGCCATCATAGGGATTGCCGTGGAAGGCCTTGACGTGGGCGACGAACTGGCCGCCGGGGGGGCGGGAATTGGTCGCCGCCACGGAGACCTTGCAGCCGAACTCGTACGGCTTGTGCGCCTTCCCTTTGCCGATGCATTCGACCTCGGGCGCGTGGAGCGAATAGACCTTGGGCAAGGGGTCGCGCCGCTTCTGGGTCGACACCCGCTCGGCCAGCCACAAGGGGCGGCGGAAGGTATCCCGTAGGCTCTCCTCCTGGGCCGTCTTGCGGCGGATGTCGCGGACGGTGCGCCCGAGATAGGTCTTGAGCTTGCGCAGGGCCTTGTTGGCCCGCTTGTGCTGTTTGGCATGGCGGTAGCGGCCTTGCATGATCAACGCCCTCTTGCCCAGGCGGGTATAGGACTGACGCAGGGCAATGCCGTGCTCCCGTGCCAGTCGCACCAGCCGCTCGCGGGCTCGTTGCATCAGTTTGGCGTCGGTCGGAAAGGCAATCGCCTTCTCTTGTACGGTGGTGTCCACCGTCACCCGCTCGAGGTCCTTCTCCCGCAGCGCCCCCACCCGGTGGGCCACGGCCAGGCTCTCCTGGAATACCTTCTCCAAACCTTCCGGCCCGATCCGGTCCCGCCACCGGGTCATCGACGAGCGCTCCATGGGCAGCTCATGCTGAAAGTACTCTTCGCCGCAGAAGCACTGGAAGTATGGGTCGTAGACCCAGCGCTCGCAGACCTCCTCATCCGAGAGATCGAACATATGCTTGAGGATGTGCAGCCCAACCATCAACCGCGTCGGGACCCCCGGCCGACCCTCCTCCGAATACAAGGCTTCATAGGTCTCGTCGAAGAAAGTCCACGCGATCCGGCCCCCCAACACCACCAACTCGTGGCGCAGGTTGATGATGTTTTCGAACCGCGAGCGGAACAGGTCCTCTATTCCCGATGACACCTTGCGCGATGGCTTCATCACAGTTCTCCAATCCCAATCGACGGGAGCAGAGAATCACGTTCCGCAACGGAAGGGAATCCCCAAAATCAATTATTTCAAATCGCAAGCTTTTCAGGCCCAAAACCCGTTTTCTTGCAAATCCGATTACTTCGCCAAACCGAAAGAGCTACCAACATCAGCCGCTTACACGTTCTTCACGGGCGACTACCGAGGGTCGTATTGACCCATTTGAAGGCGGCCCATTTGGCGGCCTGGGGTCCGCTGCCGGTAACGGCGGGATAATGGCTGCAGCCAGCCGCGGTGACGGCGGTGAAGCAGCTCAGGCCGTCGCTGACGACGGTGCTTCCCGGGGTCAAGACGCGGCGCGACATTTTCTCGATCTCTGCCTTGCGGAAGCCCTTCACCCGGGTGAGCTTGAGCCGGTGCGGCCGACCCTCGCGGTGGTTTCCACGGCGGCCACGAAAGGCGTTTTGCCGGGTGCGCCACGGCCCCGCTTACCGCCGCGCCGGGCGCCCCCCAGATAGGCGTCGTCGATCTCGATCCGCTTGCCCTCGCCGCCCAGCGGCTTGTTTTCCTCGCGTTCAAGCATCACCTGCATCAGTTTGTGATGCATCTTCCACGCCGTATTGTAGCTGACCCCGAGCCGGCGCCCCAATTCGAGGCTGGAAATCCCTTTCTTCGACTGGCTGATCAGGTAGAGCGCCTCGAACCATACGATCAGCGCCAGGTGGGTCGCATGAAAGATCGTCCCCGCCGTCAACGACACCTGGTAATGGCAGCCGCTGCACTGATACAGCCGCCGACTCTTGTGCTCGCTGTAGCGATCACCGGCACAGCGGGGACAAACAAAACCCTTCGGCCAGCGCCAGCCGAATACCACCGCCCGACATTTCTCCTCGCTAAGTTCACGAAACCGCCCCAAACTCAACCCCAACTGAACCGCATTCCTCGACATCGCAAACCTCCTGAAAAACCACCGAATGTTCACTTTTTGTACCATACCAAATCCGCGGAGGAAAATGCGTAATCAGGTAGAAATATGACTGGTTATTCCTGAAATCAGGACACTAGTGCACCGGTGCATTCACTTCGTTCACGCCCCCGTGCACCAGGCCTTTGTCGATGCATCAACTTTCCAAACTTCGGCTGTCGCCTCCGTTTGGGTCGATGCACTAGTCTCCGTCTTGCTCATGCCAATCGCCCGATCGGCGGGGCACACCTAGGATTTTTGCACGATCGACACACGACGAACGTGTTTCAGATTGGCGATTAATGTATCCACGAGAAATGATTGAGCGTATGGTGCGAATGATAGGCCTAAGGAGGCAATCTTTTCCAACCGTTCCGAAGCCGGCTCGTTAGACCGGCTTTTTTAATCGCGGAAATCGAATGTCAGTTGGAACCGTCAAATGGTTCAGCCCCGAACGGGGTTAGGGAGTGGTTATGCTCGACAATGGCGGAGTTGAGGTTTCTGTTCAAACGGCGGACGGCGGGCATATCGGGAAGCAATATTCGTCGCGCCGTGTTTTGGCTCCAAGGCATGGACCTCATCCGCATTAATGGCGACATCGTCGCTCCGATGGACAAATAGGTGCGAAAACAAATGTGCCATTGGGTGGATCGTTGGTGCGCGAAAGATGCCGAATACGGTTCTCGACGATGATATCCGGAATCGAGGTTCGCCATGATTTCGGCTTTTTCACGCCACCCGGAATTCGGCTCGTTGGGCCAGTTCGTATTTCGCTGAATCGGAAACTTGTGCCGGCTTTCGCGTCCTCGCGACCGATGCGGCTCCCCTCACGAATTCAAACGACGCCCAATTGAAATCGGGAATCCTCGACCATGAAACCGAAACCCGGATCCCTCGTATTCCTCGCCACGGCCGTCGCCATTTTTCTCGGGGCGTCGTCGGTAGACTCCGCCGATAATTTTCGCCAGCGCAAGCATCACGCGGATAAACCGGTGGATACTCAAGCGATCGCCAACTGGCTGAGTAATGCCGCCGAAGTCTTGCGTATTAATTCCGATCCGGTCTTGCGCACTATTGTGTGTCGCGTGGCATTTTCTCCTTTTACCGTCCGGAACCTCGTCTCCGCCACCGGCCTTCCGATTCACCAGGTCAATCGCGCGATCAACGATTTGAAAGCCATGGGGCTGGTGCGTTACGAAGAGGCCCAAGGACGGTACCCGACGATAAGATATGCGACCAGTGAGGCGCGCGAGAAAATGCGCCGTTTGGCGGACCGGTATTGCGCGACTGACAAAAAGTGCAACGTTGAAAAGTGAATCCCGCGTTCGCCGCGAGGGCCAAGCGAGTGGATTAACCCCAACTTTTGATTCACAAACTGGGGATCAGATGATCCATTAAATCAAAACTCTAACAGTCTTTTCGAAAACTCGCGGCGCCGGCCCTCTCCCCCTCCCGGCCACCCACGAGGAGTATGCTGACATGGGTGGCCGGGAGGGGGAGAGGGACAGACGCAAAAAATGCGCGGAGGCGCATTTTCGAACGGACACTAAGGGTTCGCGACGAGGACACTACGGGGAACAACCCGTTTCATACGAAACATAAGATCGATCGCTCCCCGATCGCGATGGCCGACGTGCTAAACACCGCCTTGTATCACATCTTTCATCCCCAGGGCAACTCATCGGCAAGAATTAGACAGGGCTAGTTTTTTGTCCGCCCAGTGATCAGGGTGAGGTGATCGCGGCGCTGGCCATTTCATTCTCGGTGTGGCAGTGTGCCGGTCATGGCGACGCTGCCGGTCTCGGATTCGTCCATTGATTTGCGCGCGGTCACGGTGCGTCCGACCTGGGGCGCGCAGGAGCACCGGCGCTGGGACCGGTTGGTGGAGCAGCACCACTACCTGGCGTTCCACGGCGTCATCGGCAAGGGCCTGCGCCATGTCGCGGTGCATGGCGAGACCTGGCTCGCACTGATCGGCTGGCAGCCCGGCGCGTTCAAGCTGGGCGCGCGTGATCGCTGGATCGGGTGGTCGGCCGAGCAGCAGTTCCGGCGTCTGCATCTGATCGCCAACAACTCGCGCTTCGTCATTCTGACGCCTGGCCGAGTGCCGAACCTGGCCTCCCGTGTGCTGGGGCTGAGCCTGCGGCGGCTGTCTGAGGACATCCAGGCGGTGCACGGATATCCGGCTCTTCTGGCGGAGACGTTCGTGGACGTCTCGCGATTTGCCGGCACCTGCTACCGCGCGTCGAACTGGCGCTCTCTGGGGCTGACGCGGGGCTTTGCCCGTGAGCCCGGAGGGGCAGCGCGCTGGCGCCACCACGGTCAGCCCAAGGAGGTCTTCGTGTTCGGACTGACAGACGGCGCCCCCGAGGCGCTGAGCCGTACCGGGATGCCGGCACACTGGAACGCCGAGCAGCACACCGAGCCGATGGCCGCGCCCCGGCTGCGCAGCCTGTTCGAGTGTCTGGGTGAGGTGCCCGAGTACCGCCATGCCCGGGGCAAGCGCTATGCGCTCAACACCATTCTGGTGATCGCCGTCGCCGCCCGGCTTGCCGGATACCGGGGGGTGAACGCGTTCGCCCAGTTCGCCGCCCTGCTCTCCCAGGAGCAGCTCGAGGCGGTGGGTGCGTTCTGGAGCCCTTCCAAACAGCGCTACACCCCGCCCGCGATCACCACCTTCCACAAGACCCTCACCGCCCTGCCGCCAGAGACCCTGGACAACGCGATTAGCCAGTGGACCGGCCAGCATGGCAGCGCGCACGCGCCGGTCGCCATGGACGGAAAGGATCTGCGCGGCGCCTCGAAGCAGACCGAAGACGGGCGCAGGATGATGGTGGCGGCGGTCGAGCACGACACCGGCGTGGTCCTCGGGCAGGTCGAGGTCGACCGCAAGAGCAACGAAATCCCGGCCGTGCGCGAACTCTCCAGCGGCCTCGACCTCACAGGCCGGATCGTCACCATGGACGCGATGCACGCTCAGCACGAGACCGCGCGCTGCCTGCTCGGGCGTCGCGCCGACTACGTGATGAGCGCGGTCAAGGACAACCAGGAGATGATCTTCGAAGACCTCAAGGCGATCGACTTCAGCGATGCGCTCTGGCACGAAACCGTCGACAAGGGCCATGGCCGCATCGAGCGCCGACGCTGCGCCGTCGTCGACCTCTCCGCTGCCGAGTGGGACGGCTACGCCAACCTCCACGGGCGACGCCAGGCCATGCGCATCGAGCGCGAACGCGAGATCCTCAAGACCGGCAAGCGCAGCATCGAGGTGACCTGGAGCCTCACCTCGCTCGGCGCAGAGCGCGCCGGACCCGAGGAGTTGCTCGAACTGGTGCGCAACCACTGGCATATCGAGAACCGCCTGCACTACGTGCGCGACTTCACCTACGACGAAGACCGATGCCGGGCCTACGTGCGTCACCTGCCCAGAAATCTCGCCTGCTTGACCAACGCGGCCATCGCCATCGTGCGCTGCGACGGACGCTTCCGTTATCTGCCCGAGGCCAACCGGCACTATGCCGCCCGGGCGCAGGAGGCCCTCGACGCGATCATGACCGCGCCCATCGCCTGAGACAGCACGCCTCTCCCCCGGACCGGGACGTGCCGCCGAGCGGCGCGGGCGGACCGGTGTGCCTGTCGAATCCGAAAACGCCGTCCGGTGGCTTCGAGCAGTCCCCATGACGTCGTCGAGGCAAGCTCGGGGCTCCCCGAACCCCGTGCACCGAGCACGATCCCACTCATCCCGAACCCTCAACCGCGACTAAAAATTGTTCCTGCAAGAATTAGAGTAGAGAAAATACGCTCGGCTCCTTCCTCCACTCCGAGTCAATCCCGCCCCACTCGGCGCGAGGGTTTTTGTCAAGCCAACCTCGCCGTAGATGTTGACCGCGTCAAACGGGCGCTCCGGGCCGCAGTTGACCATTCCGTCGTCGCTGACCTTCGACAAAATCATAACATCCGTGGGGGTCGGTCGTGATTCGGGACCTCCTTCGTCACATGGGTCGAGTTCTCCGATCGTCGATGAACGAATCGGCTGTCCGGCGCGCCGTCGAGTGGGGCATTTTCGTTGCGGGGGTACTGCGGTTCACAGGGTGCTTTGGCCGTGTCGCGTCATCGGACCTAAACCCATTCGCGACGGTGGACCGCGTTGGGGGGGACTCCCCACCATTGAGCAAGGGGGAAATGAGAGGTGGTCACGCTGCCGGAGTGAGGCGGCGTTGGGCTTTTTTTTGAGCATGGGATGGATCGAAGAGGGTTTGATTTCTGAGCATGGCGCAGGCGACGGCAAGCAGTCTATCGGCGACGGTTCTCAGCGCTCTGGCGTGGCCGTGTCCCCGGGCCCTAAGGGCGGCATAGCGTTGGCGGCTGATGGGATCGTGTTGGATGGCGACGCGGGCCCAGTGGTAAAGGGCGGTTCGCAGCCGAACGTGGCAGGCCTGACGCATGATGACGAGACAGCGTTTGCCGCTCCGGCGGGTAACGGGGGCGGCGCCGGACAAGGTGCGCAAGGCCTGGTAATTTCTTTCCCGCAGGGGCGTCGAGGCTTCTGCGAGCAGCGTGGCGAGGACGGTCCTCCCGATTCCGGGCATGGAAAGCAGGATGTCCACGTCGCGCTGCTCGGATTTCTGCTCCGAGGCGCTGTCCTGTTGATCGGCGATGTGTCGGCAGAGGCCGTCGATGCGGCTTCGGGCCTGCTTGACCTGGCGGTTGACCAGGCGCAAACGCTCGGCCAGGGAACCGATATGAGCGCAAGCGGCGGCGATAGTTCCCGGCGCGACGGTGAGCGGCTTTTGGCGCAAGAGGCGCAACACTTCAGGCGCGTCGATTTTGCGGATGCGGTGGGTTTTCAGCAGCTTGGCAACGGTATTGGTTCGGATGCGCCGCGCCTTCTCGGGAGTGGGCGCCTTCTTCCACAGGGCGAGAAACCACTCGCTGGCGACATCGTCGCTGACCTCCAAGGCCTGGGGATAATAGCGTCTCAACTGTTCGCGCAGGTGGTTGGCGAGGCGCACGCGCTCCTGGCCGAGGTCCTCGGCCCAGGCGCGAATATTCGCGCAGTTCGATGATGGCGGGAGCATCGGCCTTCAAGCGACGAAAGCAATGGCCGTCGGTGCGCAAGGAATCGCCGAGGACATGGGCGTCGCGGCGGTCGTCCTTGGCGCCGGCGACGGTGAAACGATCGCGAAAGCGGTCGAGCTGCTTGGGGTTGATACTGTGAATGGCGAAACCCCGCTCCAGCAAGGTATCGACGACCGCCCCATGCGGGACCTCGATGGAGACGGCAATCCTCTCCGGCACACTGCCACTCTTTTTCGTCAGCCACGCGCACAACTCGGCCAGCCCTTCCCCGCTGTGGGCGAACGACCTTTCAACGACGATGACGCCGTTACCATCAAGAAGGCAAACCTGGTGCCTCTCGGTCGCCCAGTCAATGCCAGCAAACCAATCAAAGTTCATCGCCTTTCTCCTCTCTTGCCTCGGACCGCCGCGACGCCGAACATTCCCTGTACTGGCGCTCGCAGGCGCAACTCCCCACCGGCTGTCCGCCGCGGCCGTCCCTCCGGGGCACGCGTCCCCCCCAGGTGCTCGAAACACAGGGAGCAATGGGTCGCTCCCAGAAGGCTCGTCCGATCCGAAAAAATGACCCGATCAGATCTTCAGCTGACCGCATTTTGTGGATAACACTCCGCGTTATCCACAAAACAACAACCACATCAACTTTCTATGTTCGAGTGGTCAACTTAAATGGTACAGGGGGGGGGGCTTTTCGTTCCATTAATTAGCGGAAATCATGTTTCAGCTTGCCGAATTTTGTATCCAGGAGAGAGGATCGAAAGTATGTTGCCAACGGGAGGGATAACAACCAAGATCCGCCGTACCGAAGCCGGCTGGACAAGCCGGCTCTTTAGAGATTCAGCCAAATCGTACGTTCGAATGGAAGTTTGAGGTGGTTTCACTCCGGAAAGGGCCTATGGGTTTGATGCACCCGATGAAAGACGATTCGAACAAGGAGCCTCCCCGTTGATAGGTGGGTGAGAGCGAATTTAACGCGCCAAACGAGACCCGATGAAAACGTACTTTGCCTTTATTTTTGCCTGTTTTCTTGCCGCCATGCCGGCGCGCGCCGACGACTTGATTCTGGCAAATTTCGGCGCTCATAAAACCGCCTACGGCGTGGCGAGTGAGTTCGACCGGCTTGTCACCCTACTTACCGACGAGGTCCTCAAGGATTTGGTTTGCCGCCTGTCATCCGAACGCTTTACGCCGGAACGCCTAAGTTCGGCCCTGGACATGCCCAAGGGGCAGATATTGCGGCGGATCAATACCTTACGAGGGTGGGGTTTGGTGCGCCTGGTGCGTCGCGATTCGGCCACCACGATCATCGAACGAATACCGGGTAACGGCGAGCGAACGCTTCGGCGATGGGCGGCCAAATACTGTTTTACGGGCGAATCGTGCGATCAACCATTCGCCGATCGGCAAAAGGAACGAGGTTGGGAAGCCGAAAATGAAAGCCGCGGAAAAGGGATCGAGCTTGGCGGCGGTGGGTTCGAATTTAGGAGGAAGGGCCGCCTAATGACGTTGACGATTCGCTCGAACTCTGTGCTCATCGAGCTTTACGATACGCCCACGGCGGACGCAATTTTCTCCAACGCCCCGTTTAGATCGAGAGTTCGGACCTGGAAGGGCGGGATCTATTTTTCGGCCGAGATTCAAGTCCAAGAAGAAGCGGGGGCGATGAGCGAAGTAAAGGCCGGTGACTTGGTGTACTCGGCTGAACAGAAAACGATCACGCTCGGTGTGGAACCGTTGCAGTCCTCTTACGGTTCAACTATGCAATTCCACCACGGCGATAGAATTTCCCTCGGGAAAAAATCCAATATTTGGGGCCACGCGATCACCGACGTCCGCGAATTGGGCGAAGTCGCGTACGGCGATGTCATCACCCTCGATGTCGCTAAAGAGGGGCAAAAGAACAAAGTCAACATGTGAGGAGGGTCGGTCGCGAAAAAATTAGGCGGACACTCCCCGACCACGCAGGAAGACCGCCTCATTTCGAAGTGGCGCGTGCGCACCGGCAACCGGCACGCCGTAGCACACGCCCGTAGCGGCCCGCTTCCGCTCCTCGATAAAGGCCTCTTCCGGATCGGTCTCCGCGTCGCTGTCAGTGTCCAAAAAGTCCGGCCCGTCCACGCTCCTTCAGTGGGGTCCGCCATTCTAGCCGCGCCGCCCGGAGCCAACAAGCCGAGGCGCCACGATTTCGAGAACGCCGCGGCAACCTCAGGCGGCCAATCAGGCGTCGCCGTGGGCTATGTTGCCGCCGCGTCTTTCGGAACCATGATCCGTCAACGACCCTTATCGACCTTGACCGTGCTCCAGCAGTTGTCGTTGTTGTTCCTCCTGGCGCGGACGCTCCGGATCCTGTCGTGTCGATTCGGCGTCGATCCAATGGCGGGCGCCGACGTGAAGAAGAACCAACGCCGCCGCCGCGACAATGTTCCTCCGGCGACATGAACGCCGTCAAATTCAAGGTCCGCCGGTCGCGCCCGTCGTCGTCGAACGCGCGCAGGTAGTTCAGGGGCGCCCGATCATCGGACGACAGTAAATAATTCGCGCTGACTAACGCTAATCCACGGCCTCTCAGAATCGCGAAAAAACCAATGATGAACGGACCGGCGGCGATAAACATCAGCTCGAAGTCAGGATCCAGGAACGGTAGCCTAGTGCACCGGCGCATTCACTTCGTTCACGCCCCCGTGCACCAGGCCTTTGTCGAGGCCTCAACTTTCCAAACTTCGGCTGTCGCCTCCGTTTGGGTCGATGCACTAGCTTTATAATCACAGCGACCGAGAACCCCCAGCCGACGACCAAAACGATCCAACCGCATAAAAACCATGGCGGTGCGGAATTTTGCTTTCCTGACGGAGCACCGATTATCCCTGTTTGACGGCGACCGTCCGTTTTCGCCGCCGCCTTCGCGCGCAGCCACAAGAACAGCGCCCGGAACACGACCACGAGGGCGGGAACGATCCCGAAGGCCGCCTCTTCCCAGGATACGCGCCCGTCCGTGGTCGAGTACGAGATGAAAACCGCACGCCGTCAGTCCTGGTCAAAACGTCGCCTCGGTTGGTGAATCCGCCCAGAAATTCTACCCACCAGTGGTATGACGGCAAGACGCCTTCTAATTCAGATCAATCGATTTGCTGGCCGAAGCCGAGCCGCTAGCCGTTTGAGTCCGTGATGGAGAATTCAAGGATGCCGTAAGGCATCTTCGCGGGTCCCCACTCGGCGGAACATCGATCCCCGATCGCGTGCCACAAGGCAATGACGTCGTCGGTCGTGATGTATTGGGCTGCGAGTGATTGTTTTGCATGATGCCGTCGCGTTCGGGACGGCACCAGTCGTCATCCATAGTTTCCGCGAAGCCAAGCACGAATTGGCGGCCGGTCCCGTGGGGGAACTGGGTTTCGACGCCGCGGAGGCAGCGGCTCACTTCGCGACGCCGCATTCGTTTCCGCCGAAACACCATTCGTCGGCGAGCCGGCGCAGCATTTCGGACTTTTCTTCGTTCGCCGGTATCACCATTTCGGGCTGCTGCTCGTGACTGAACTCGACCAGCCCCATCGACCTCAGTTTTTCGATCGCCTTCTTGACGTTTGTCTCCGACGTCCCCAGGGCGCTCGCGAGAGCGGCAACGTCGAAAGGCTGATAGGCGATCCAGCATACGATTCGCCGGAGCACCGGATCAGCGCTGATTCGAAGGCCTAGAGTCGTCTCGTCGATCTCTTTACCGATCGTCTTGGTGATATCTTCCAAGTCGCGAACCAAATCATCGACGCTCTCGCTCGGGGGTTCGGCGGCGGCTTTGCCCTCATTGTCGCGAACCGGTTCGTCGACGCTGGGGGGTTCGGCAGCGGCTTTACCCTCATTCTCCTGGGCCGCGACGCTCGCCGCGAAGATGACGGCGAAGGCTATTGCGAGAGGCAGGCGGATCATGTGTTCAGATCATAAACCCCCATGCCGATACCGATAGTGGTTCGTTGCGGGGGACAACCGATCCGTCACGATCGATCCACTCGGCCAGATCAGGCCCTTCGCCAGGCGGCTGGTTTGCACGGGCGCGCGGTCCATCCCACGCGGGGTACGGTCATGCCGCTCATTCACCACCGGCGGCCCTTACGGTGGATCACTTCGTGTAATTTCCTGGGGATGGCAGGGGCATTGATGCCGTCGCGGTGCCGCCACGTCGGCTCCGGCCCGGCGGGCCGAGGTCATGGTGGCGTGAGCACCCCCTTCAGTGTTGATAAGTTCCCATGAGAACGGCCATGGCCAGGACGTGCGGCGCCATCGCCTCTTCGATCCGTGCCTTCGTTGCCTTCCCCAGATCGGGCAGGACCACGTCGAGGGCGAAGAGCTTGAAAAAATAGCGATGTCTGCCGATGGGTGGACAAGGGCCCCCGTAGCCGGTGCGTTTCCAGTCGTTGAGACCTTCCTTCGTACCCCGCGGAAGTGTCTCGACGGCCTCGGGGAGGGCGGTGGTCGACGCCGGCAGGTTATAGAGAACCCAGTGAACCCAGGTCATTTTCGGATTCGCCGGGTCCGGCGCGTCCGGATCGTCCACGATCAGAACCAAGCTCTCGGTCCCCTCCGGCAGTCCCCGCCACGAAAGTAGGGGCGAGACGTCCGCTCCGTCGCAGGTGTACCGCCGTGGGATGCCGGCCTTTGGCAGGAACGCCGTCGAGTATAATTCGAGAGTCATGGCTTTTGCTCCCTGAGTCCTCCCCGGTGTGGCCGAATATATCAATTGTAGGGCAATGACCGCGAAGCCTATCGCTCGTACCCGCCAGGCCACGGCTTCCGCGGCCGCGAGGCGGCTCATCCACCGACCCGCCTTGGCAAATCCAGCCGCCGGTTCCGACAATTTTCTGGTAGCCATCATTGCCCTCCTCGAAAACGGTTTGCTCCGCGGCGGCGGATGGGTAACTCAGCCGCCAAGCGCGTGGTCACGGTCTCCGGGGAAGGGTACACCAGAGCGCGGCGGAAATCGCTTCCCCCATACGACGTGTAATAACAGTGGCTTACATAGACATTTATTTTCTGCCCACAAATAAACCCACATTACGGCGCTCGATCAGCTAACGTATTGTGAGCCGCCCCTTTGGGATAGCGACGGCGATGTCCCATGCTCTGTTGAAAAAGGCGAGGCAGGCATGGTTGGCTTCGAGGCTAGGCGGCCTCTTTGATGGTTTCAATGGCGCTTTTCGCTTTTGCCTTTTTCACGTGATCCTCGAGGGCAGCTCTGAGGATGGGGAGTTGCCGGTAGGCCTTGAGGCGACGGAGGTCTTTTGGGCTTCCAGGAGGCCGGCGGCGGTCCATCGCACGGCCATCTCGGCGTTGCGCCAGCGCTTGACATTGTGCTGCACCATCCTGACCGTTCCCAAGGCATTCTCGATGGCGTTGGTGCAGGCCAAGGAGCGCCTGAGCTTGGGCGGCAGGCCCAAGCGGATCACGGTGAGGATCTCATCCAGGCCCTCCAGGATGGAAGCCGAAACGCCGGGGGCCTCGGTCTCCAGGCGGCGCGCCAGGTTCTTCATGAGGCGTTCGGCTTTCTCGGCATCGTCTTGGTCCCAGGCTTGCCTGAGCGCCTTCTTGACGCCGGCATGAAGGCTTTCGTCGAGGCGCTCGATGATGTTGCGGCCCTTGTGGACCTGGCAGCGCTGGAGGGCGGCCACCGGCCCGAAGGTCCGCTTGATCGCCTTGGAGAGCGCCTTGGCGCCGTCGACGATGAAGAGCCGGGGCACTTCCGGGTCGAGGCCGCGGGCGGTCAGGTTGTCGAGCAGCGCCTGCACCGTGGCGGCATTCTCCGTGGCACCTTCGGCCAGGCCTAGAACATGCTTCTCGCCCGCGCCGTCGATGCCAATAGCTGCCAGCAACACGTGATCGCCGACGTGCAGCCCGTCGATCTGGATGACCAGGAGATCGAGATCCGAAAGGTCGCTGGCCAGGAAGGCCTTCAGCTTCTTGCGCGTCATGGCCACGAAGCGCCGCGAGACCGCGGACTTCGAGGTCGCATCGCCCGCGCGTGCCGGCAAGTCGCCGCTGGCCTCGCCGGGCAGGCGCACGGCGCGCGCGTACTTGCGGGTCGAAACCGTAAGCAGCATGATGTTCATCGCCCAGGACTGCAAAAGCGCCGGGTCCGAGAGCAACTCCCAGCTCGGCAAGCTCATCTCCTTGCCCGCAAGATCGCGCACCCGCGGGCGCGTCAGCTTCACCTTGCCCCCGTGATAGGCAATCTCGCTCTGGGTTGTCCCCCAGCGATGGCCCTGCCGCTCGGCCGTGCGGGCGTGGCGCGCTCCGCAGAGCACCTCGCTATCCTCGTCCAGCATCTCGCCCAGGGTCTCCACCCCGGCCAACAGGCAAAAGCGATCCACGCTCATGCGCAGATCATCAAAAGCCTCCGGCAAGGCCGGCGGCAACAGCGGAAGCGGGATCTCCAACAGTTTCGAAAGGCGGCTGTTCCGTGTAGTCTTGGTCATGGCGTCGTTCTCCTTGATGGATTCAACACCCAGAGCCTAACGGTTCCAGGCGAATGACGCCTACCTCACTTTTTCAACATCAGCCGGGACATTGCCATAGCGACCGCACAGAATACCATGGATCCTACTCTCCACATTTTCACCGACATTCTACCCGCTCAGTAAGCCCCAACGCACAGCTTAAGGGGGGCACCTTCGGGGGTAGGTTTCCACCTTGGGCTTGCCGTCGTCGCCGATGATGGTTTCGCCATTGGCGTTCTTGGCGTGCCGTTCGGTGGATTTCCAGAACACGATCAGTGTACCGCGTTCACCCTTATTGACCTGGGCGCCGAGCTTTTTCCAGCCCTTATAAGTGTGCCATTGGTTCGGCCAACCGTTCATATGAGCGAGCATGGTGGTGATCGCCCGGTTAATGCCGTTGTAGGCGCGCTGGCTTTCCGCGTTGATTTGCTTTCCGTCTTGCGCGGCACAGTGCCAGGGCATTCGCCAATCAGCTTGCTTGGCGGCGCCTGTCTCGATCGCGGCGACGATTTGGTCTGTCACTCGTTGGTATACATCGGGTTTTCGGGTAGGGTTTGGTCGTGACATGATCGAAGCTCCATTCTTCGGTTGGTGTCTGGGCCCACCGTGTTCGCGCACGAGCGGGCCCGTGTGGTGAGTGGGTTAGGACCAAGCTGTGAGATGCAGGCTAGGCGCCAGTTTGTGAAGATCAGCGCGCAAGCGGTTTGTTGGGACGATACCCAGGAATGGACCGGCGACGACTTCCCAGCCGGGAATATGGTCGTTGATTGGCGTAATGGCGATTCCTCCGTTGTATCCGGGTCCGGGTCTGGCCGAGACGACGTTGTAGGAACGTCTGGCTTGTTCAGGCCATCTTGTCAGGCGTTGGACGAAGGCATCGCAAACCAGGTCAACGTGGCGTGATAGCCAATCGGGCAGGTTGGGATTAAGGTCGGTGTTCGACATGATCGAAGTTCCCTTTCGGTTGTGTCCGGGGCTGGTCCGTGGCTGCGGGCTGGCCCCAATTGGGCTTTTATTCGATCCAACGAATAACTATGCAGCGAAGTTAAATTATGCTGTTGGGCAAGTCAATGAATAACTTTGCATCGCGGTTATAAGTTTGTTATGGTGCCTACCATGGCACGAGGAAAGGGCAACTGGCGGCGCGGGCCCGTCAAGCAACACGGCGGTGGACGCGTTAGCGTCGGCTTGACAGTGGAACAACGCCAAGCCATCGACGACTGGCGGGGTGACATGCCGTTGGCGGAGGCAATCCGTACGCTCGTTGAACGTGGTCTGAAATCACGCCGTCCAAAGCCGACAACCGTTCGTACGAACGCGTCACGGTGACAAACGTCATCGGCACCCGAAACCCGGTTCGGCACACTCCCCCGGGGGGCCCACCTTCGGGGGTACCGGGGGGCTTGCCGACCTTCGGGGGTACCGGGGGGCTTGCCGGTTTGTTTACCTTCGGGGGTACCGGGGGCGCTTGCCGACCGGTATGCCTACCGTCTAGATGGCCGCAAAGAAAATCGGCGTTTTCCAAAAAATGTGGTGTGGCGATTCCCGACCCTGGTTCAATCTAAAAAAAATCTAAAGGGAAATGGGGCGACCTGAAAAATTTAATACGTGGCCACCACCGCCTAAAGCAAGGTGTACATGGCCGAACTTCTGCTTAGGAGGGCGAAGCAGCCGCGATCACAGGCTGCTCCTCACGGCCGATACTAGCCAATAGGCGACATCCGCGATCGGGCGATGATGGAGCGTTGTTGAGATGCCCACGCTAGGTTAATTAGTCGTCCGTGAAGAACCCTGATTTCAAGCTGAAGCGGCGATTGGGTTTGCGGTGGGGTGCGAGATGTCGCTGAGGAGCGCGGCCAGGATTTGGACAAACAAACGCCTCAGCCATTTGAGGACAAGGCGGTAGTTGTAGCCGGCGTCGGCGAGGATGGCGTTGATCTTGTCGCCGTCGCGGCCTTTGAGGAAGTTGCGCCCCAGCCTGCCATCGCTCTTGAGATGTCCGATCACGGCCTCGACGGCGGAGCGCCGCCTGAGCTCCTTCTTGATCGTCGGCGTGATGCCGCGTTTCTGGCCTGATCTAAAGACGCGGTGTTTGTTGGGGTAATCGTGGCCCTGGTATCCCTTGTCGACATAGATGCGCTCGGCCGATATCCCCGTCCAGCGTTCCATCTCTTCGATCACCTGCCTCAAGGTGTGGCCATCATAGGGATTGCCGTGGAAGGCCTTGACGTGGGCGACGAACTGGCCGCCGGGGGGGCGGGAATTGGTCGCCGCCACGGAGACCTTGCAGCCGAACTCGTACGGCTTGTGCGCCTTCCCTTTGCCGACGCATTCGACCTCGGGCGCGTGGAGCGAATAGACCTTGGGCAAGGGGTCGCGCCGCTTCTGGGTCGACACCCGCTCGGCCAGCCACAAGGGGCGGCGGAAGGTATCCCGTAGGCTCTCCTCCTGGGCCGTCTTGCGGCGGATGTCGCGGACGGTGCGCCCGAGATAGGTCTTGAGCTTGCGCAGGGCCTTGTTGGCCCGCTTGTGCTGTTTGGCATGGCGGTAGCGGCCTTGCATGATCAACGCCCTCTTGCCCAGGCGGGTATAGGACTGACGCAGGGCAATGCCGTGCTCCCGTGCCAGTCGCACCAGCCGCTCGCGGGCTCGTTGCATCAGTTTGGCGGCGGTCGGAAAGGCAATCGCCTTCTCTTGTACGGTGGTGTCCACCGTCACCCGCTCGAGGTCCTTCTCCCGCAGCGCCCCCACCCGGTGGGCCACGGCCAGGCTCTCCTGGAATACCTTCTCCAAACCTTCCGGCCCGATCCGGTCCCGCCACCGGGTCATCGACGAGCGCTCCATGGGCAGCTCATGCTGAAAGTACTCTTCGCCGCAGAAGCACTGGAAGTATGGGTCGTAGACCCAGCGCTCGCAGACCTCCTCATCCGAGAGATCGAACATATGCTTGAGGATGTGCAGCCCAACCATCAACCGCGTCGGGACCCCCGGCCGACCCTCCTCCGAATACAAGGCTTCATAGGTCTCGTCGAAGAAAGTCCACGCGATCCGGCCCCCCAACACCACCAACTCGTGGCGCAGGTTGATGATGTTTTCGAACCGCGAGCGGAACAGGTCCTCTATTCCCGATGACACCTTGCGCGATGGCTTCATCACAGTTCTCCAATCCCAATCGACGGGAGCAGAGAATCACGTTCCGCAACGGAAGGGAATCCCCAAAATCAATTATTTCAAATCACAAGCTTTTCAGGCCCAAAACCCGTTTTCTTGCAAATCCGATTACTTCGCCAAACCGAAAGAACTACCAACATCAGCCGCTTACACGTTCTTCACGGGCGACTAATTGCCCACTCGACTAGACACGCGATGGCCCACACGCGGACTCCGCCCATCATTTACACGTGTCATCATCAGGGCAACTCATCAGTAGGAAATAAAGAAGAGAATATACGCTCGGCTCAATTCGCCACTCCGACTCAATACCCGCGTAATTCGCTTGACGGTTTTTCTCCAGCCAACCTTCTCCAGCTTTCAGCATCCAGGTGCGGTTTGTAAGCGCGACCCTATATCGGCCGGCCATGAGGCGGAGCATTGCTTGTAAATCGTCCACCGGATAAGTATCGTTCATCTTAAATTCAATGATGTCTCGTATATCACTCAAACTTTTCCAATTCCCGTCCTTCAGCGCGCAAAGAATAAGGAACCGATCTTTTCCAACCTCCCCCCGTACCATGCGTTCCCACCATAACTTTTTCTCCTCGGTGTTCGGTAACCTAACATTTCTGCCAAAGTCGCCAAACATGTTGACCGCGTCGAACGGACGCTCCGCGCCGATGTCGAGCTTCCCCTCGTCACCCTCAACCTTCCGCTTCTTTGCTTCACCGTCGAAGCTGGGGAGAGCTACAAGAGTGGCGACGAACAACCATAGCAGCTTGGGCACTGCCAACTCCCTTCTCCCCCCTACATAATCGGGTCC
>CBDCME010000023.1:0-30764 GCA_965218865.1 Alphaproteobacteria bacterium | reverse complement strand
GCTGGTCGGCGGCACCGGCACCGGAAAGACCCATCTCGCCGTCGCCATCGCCCGCGCCTGTATCCGAAAGGGCGCCCGTGGCCGCTGCTACAACGTCGTCGACCTGGTCAACCACCTCGAGGCCGAACTCCGCTCCGGACGCCAAGGCCGTACCGCGGACCAACTCGTCCGACGCGACTTCGTCATCCTCGACGAACTCGGCTACCTGCCCTTCGCACAGGCCGGCGGGCAGCTGCTGTTCCACCTGATGAGCCGGCTCTACGAGCGCACCTCGATCATCGTCACCACCAACCTCGCTTTCGGCGAATGGCCCTCTGTCTTCGGCGACCCAAAGATGACCACCGCGCTGCTCGACCGCCTGACCCACCATTGCGAGATCATCGAGACCGGCAACGAGAGCTGGCGCTTCAAGAACCGCTGCTGACCCGGCAGGCCGTGCCTGCGGCCCGCTTGCCCCGGTGGGTCAACAGGCACCCCCCACGCGGCTTCGCTCCGCGCACCGCAAGGCGCTACACGAAGCCGCGCGGGTCCCCCCTATCGGCTACCGGGACAACCTCCGCCGTGCCACTCAGGGGGTCAATATTGCACGCCGATAGGGGGTCAATTTTGCACGCCGATTGACAGCGGGGGAAGGGGTAGCGGCTTGAGATTATCCGGGCGGGATCATCACCCACCCGACAAGCATTTTTCCTCGCGCTCACCAGACTAGGCAGGGCACCAATCTCAGACTGATTTTCGCAACGGCTTTCCTGGTGGTTGTGACCGAGAAATACGCTCCCATTCACCAGAAAAACGCTCGTTTTCTTGACGGTTTTCCACGAATGACTGGGATCGGCGGCGGGCATTTGGCAGAGCACGGAAACGTCAGGTCTCAGAACCAGTCGCGGACGCGGGCGACGCCCTCTCCGGACGGCGAGGTGTAGCCATGAGGAGACAGTGCGCCCCGAAGGCGCGGAACATCAGTGGAGGAAGGTACCACACAGAGAGTTGTCGGTTGATCTGGTAGCTGACGAGCGGGGCGGTTGGGCAACTGGCTGTCTCGAAGCCTCGTGACAAAGGTCGCCTTGGGCGGCTGAGCGATCCAACGGGCCGTAACGCGAGTGAAGTCTGAGCAGGTCTCGAAAGTGAAGTTGTGGATGCCGACCCGTCTGTCTCTCGGGGAAGGCCGCGTGGGATGGGGAAGGAATCGGTTGTGCCCGGAGGGCTGGAGGCGGACCGAGATCGCGATCGACTTCTTGCCGTCGTCCACGCCCGAGCTCTCGTAAACGTCGAAGACCGTTACCTCGTCGATCAGGCTCTTGTCGGCGCCGCGCCTGGCTCAACAAGATGCTCTGCGGACATCTGAACGACGACGCCGTTGCCCTGAACGCCCGAGGCGTGACCGGGTTTTTCTCCCGGGTCTTTGGTGGCGGTCAGCGCCGCGGCCAACGTGCGCTCGTCAACAAGATCAAGCGCCTCGTCAACCGCTTCTTCCCGCCAATCAAGATCCCGCACCCCTGTCACCGCTTCGACGCCACAACCCGAGGGAGGATCGCGGTGCGTTGGCGGCGCCCGCCGGGATCGGCGCGGGGGAGCGGGGCGACCCGCCTCCCACCCCCCGCGATGGGGCGATGATGGCGCCTTGTTGAGATGCCCACGCAATGGCCCACGAGACTGGACAGGCGATGGCCAACGTGCCCAACCCGGCCCATCACTCACACCTGTCGTCCCCAGGGCAACTCATCAGCAAGAAATAAAGAAGAGGATATACGCTCGGCTCTATTCTCCACTCTGTGTCAATCCCCCCCAACGCGGCGTGAGGTTTTTTCTCCAGCCAACCTTCTCCCACCTTACCTTGCTGGCTCTTCGGGTCGCGTGGTGTATACTTCTGCCCCGGCCTACCAGCCATGAGGACAAGCATCTTTCTCAGATTTCTCCAGGCATAAGTTCCTTGGAATTTAAATTCGAGGTAATTACGTATGTTACCCAAGTTTTTCCAATTCCCATCTTTCAGCGCGCAAAGAATAAGGAACCGATCTTTTCCAACCTCCCCGCGTACCATGCGTTCCCACCATATTTTGTTCTCCTCCGTATTCTGCAATCTAAAAATTCTGCCTAAGTCACCGAAAATGTTGACTTCGTCGAACGGACGCTCTCCGCCGATCTTGACCTTTCCGTCGCCACTCTCAGACTCCCGTTTCTCGGATTCACCGGCGAAGCTAGGGAGAGCCACAAGAGTGGCAACGAACAACCATAGCAGTTTGGGCACTGCCAACTCCCTTCTCTGCCGCACCTTAATCGGGTCCTCATGGGTCACATTGGATCGAATTCTCCTATCGTCAATGAACGAATTGGCCCTCGTGAGCGTTTCCCCGCACACGCTCGGACCCACCTTTTGGAGCAGTAGCCTGCCCTCGGGCTTGACCCGAGGGATATCCGGGTGATCCAGGTCTTGCTGGGGCACAAGAAGATCGAGACCCCCGCCCGCTATAGCCAGGTCGCCAGCACCATCCCGCGCGCGGTCAAGAGCCCGTTGGAGCATCTGACACAGGGACCGCTGCCGCCCGCTTGATCCGGCGGCTTCATGCCGCGAGAAAGGCTGGAGGTCGCGGACATACTTCGCACCTTTGGTTCCGCTTGGCGCCGAGCCAACGCCGGCCATGTCAGCCTCGGCCAGCCATCTGGCCTCATCGTCTTTCAGTTTTATCGAGGCCGGTGGCAGCAGATCGGAAATTTTCCGTGCGGCACTCGCAGCGTTCTTGATGGTCTGAAAAAATACGAGTGTTTTCAGGCCCGCTTCAGCCGACGCTGCCGAAATGGAAGATGATACGGACACCGCATTGGGGGTGAGTTTTCAATACTGGCTAGCCGCTCATTGAACTGATCCGTTATCCGGCGATCGCCAGGCGCGCCAAGCGAGAGAGAGCGATCGTCTACTGGAGCGACGAGACCGGCAACCAGATCGGCCGTGCCCCAAGAGGCCGGACGCCGGTGGTTGGCCGGAGCGCCAAGATGATCTCCAAGAGCATGATTTCGGCCGCAGGGCTAGTTTTTTGTCCGCCCAGTGATCAGGGTGAGGTGATCGCGGCGCTGGCCATTTCATTCTCGGTGTGGCAGTGTGCCGGTCATGGCGACGCTGCCGGTCTCGGATTCGTCCATTGATTTGCGCGCGGTCACGGTGCGTCCGACCTGGGGCGCGCAGGAGCACCGGCGCTGGGACCGGTTGGTGGAGCAGCACCACTACCTGGCGTTCCACGGCGTCATCGGCAAGGGCCTGCGCCATGTCGCGGTGCATGGCGAGACCTGGCTCGCACTGATCGGCTGGCAGCCCGGCGCGTTCAAGCTGGGCGCGCGTGATCGCTGGATCGGGTGGTCGGCCGAGCAGCAGTTCCGGCGTCTGCATCTGATCGCCAACAACTCGCGCTTCGTCATTCTGACGCCTGGCCGAGTGCCGAACCTGGCCTCCCGTGTGCTGGGGCTGAGCCTGCGGCGGCTGTCTGAGGACATCCAGGCGGTGCACGGATATCCGGCTCTTCTGGCGGAGACGTTCGTGGACGTCTCGCGATTTGCCGGCACCTGCTACCGCGCGTCGAACTGGCGCTCTCTGGGGCTGACGCGGGGCTTTGCCCGTGAGCCCGGAGGGGCAGCGCGCTGGCGCCACCACGGTCAGCCCAAGGAGGTCTTCGTGTTCGGACTGACAGACGGCGCCCCCGAGGCGCTGAGCCGTACCGGGATGCCGGCACACTGGAACGCCGAGCAGCACACCGAGCCGATGGCCGCGCCCCGGCTGCGCAGCCTGTTCGAGTGTCTGGGTGAGGTGCCCGAGTACCGCCATGCCCGGGGCAAGCGCTATGCGCTCAACACCATTCTGGTGATCGCCGTCGCCGCCCGGCTTGCCGGATACCGGGGGGTGAACGCGTTCGCCCAGTTCGCCGCCCTGCTCTCCCAGGAGCAGCTCGAGGCGGTGGGTGCGTTCTGGAGCCCTTCCAAACAGCGCTACACCCCGCCCGCGATCACCACCTTCCACAAGACCCTCACCGCCCTGCCGCCAGAGACCCTGGACAACGCGATTAGCCAGTGGACCGGCCAGCATGGCAGCGCGCACGCGCCGGTCGCCATGGACGGAAAGGATCTGCGCGGCGCCTCGAAGCAGACCGAAGACGGGCGCAGGATGATGGTGGCGGCGGTCGAGCACGACACCGGCGTGGTCCTCGGGCAGGTCGAGGTCGACCGCAAGAGCAACGAAATCCCGGCCGTGCGCGAACTCTCCAGCGGCCTCGACCTCACAGGCCGGATCGTCACCATGGACGCGATGCACGCTCAGCACGAGACCGCGCGCTGCCTGCTCGGGCGTCGCGCCGACTACGTGATGAGCGCGGTCAAGGACAACCAGGAGATGATCTTCGAAGACCTCAAGGCGATCGACTTCAGCGATGCGCTCTGGCACGAAACCGTCGACAAGGGCCATGGCCGCATCGAGCGCCGACGCTGCGCCGTCGTCGACCTCTCCGCTGCCGAGTGGGACGGCTACGCCAACCTCCACGGGCGACGCCAGGCCATGCGCATCGAGCGCGAACGCGAGATCCTCAAGACCGGCAAGCGCAGCATCGAGGTGACCTGGAGCCTCACCTCGCTCGGCGCAGAGCGCGCCGGACCCGAGGAGTTGCTCGAACTGGTGCGCAACCACTGGCATATCGAGAACCGCCTGCACTACGTGCGCGACTTCACCTACGACGAAGACCGATGCCGGGCCTACGTGCGTCACCTGCCCAGAAATCTCGCCTGCTTGACCAACGCGGCCATCGCCATCGTGCGCTGCGACGGACGCTTCCGTTATCTGCCCGAGGCCAACCGGCACTATGCCGCCCGGGCGCAGGAGGCCCTCGACGCGATCATGACCGCGCCCATCGCCTGAGACAGCACGCCTCTCCCCCGGACCGGGACGTGCCGCCGAGCGGCGCGGGCGGACCGGTGTGCCTGTCGAATCCGAAAACGCCGTCCGGTGGCTTCGAGCAGTCCCCATGACGTCGTCGAGGCAAGCTCGGGGCTCCCCGAACCCCGTGCACCGAGCACGATCCCACTCATCCCGAACCCTCAACCGCGACTAAAAATTGTTCCTGATTTCGGCCGTCTCCAACCGCGCCCTGATGCGCTTCATGCTGTATGATGAGGCGCTCAACGTCGATCGCTTCATCATCTTCCTGTGGCGGCTGATCAAGGACGCAAAGCAGAAGGTGTTCCTGATCATAGATAACCTGAAGGTGCACCACGCCAAGTGGGTCAAGGCCTGGACTCTGAGCTATCGCCACGAGATCGAGCTGTTCTACCTCCCGGCCCCCGAGTGCAACCCGGACGAATACTTGAACAACGATGTCAAGCAGAAGTTGCGCCAAAAGCCGCAGCCCGGCACCAAGGACGAACTGGACAAGAATACCCGCGCCGTCTTGCGCGCAATTCAGCGTTCATCGGATCGAGTGCGCGGTTACTTCTGCCCCCACCCCGTCAAATACGCCGCCTGATCGTCAGGTATCATATTAGGATATTAGTAGCTCACGATTCGGTATGATGTGTTCTGTGAGAGTTAGGAGTGTGCCACTCGCGAGGTCTTGAAGAGCCGTAATCAGAGCCCCTTACATCGGGTCACTGGACTGCAAGCTCATGGTCTTTGAGACTTCGCTGGCATCCGCCGTTGTTTCCGCGACCATGAACAGCAGCATCGCCGCAATATCGCTAGAGATGGTTCTGATTCCGACAAAAGTTGGCTCAGAAACATCATTGAAAATCCTGTCTACGTTAAAGCAAGGCTCGTTCGATCCAGGCGCTACATTGTCGGTGTCATCAACCATAGACCGTCTCTCTCCGAATTGAACGCCTGTACGAAATTGTCTGGGAAAATAATCCGAACAGTAGCGGAAGCACATAGGCCTGACCAAGGGGCACGACGGTCACCGCTGCGAGATCGCCTGAACGCAAAAGCGCGTCTGATAATACTATGACTAGGTTTAAGCTCCCGAAAACCAGCCCGATTGCTACAGCTCTTGCTGGAATGCCGTGTGAAACTACGGTGGCTATAAAGCTTTCCGGACTAGCTGACGCTTCAAGCTCGACGGAATCGATGTGCGCCCGGCGTGCCCCTGCGACTTGCGAGACCGTCACAACAGCAAAAGGAATCAGGAATACAAGGATGAGCGGTTGAAACCGCAACGGTTCGCTTCCGACGATCCAGCCAGGTTGATTGACTAGAGTCAATATGCTGCCGATTACTATCGCGACGATCGCCGCACGAAGAAAAGTGGCGCGAGTCGCGAACCGCAACCAGCGCAAGTCTATCGATGTCTCCTTGTTTGCTTCGGGTTCTCTTGTAGTTGTCATTATGTTGATTCCTTAAAGTAGTTTTCTGAAAGCCCCGTAGTAACTGTCTGTGGCCTCGCCCCCTCACCAAGGAACCTCGTTACCACCTGCGCAAGCTCGGGCGGGGTGTCCATATGTAATACCAACCGCCCTAGAGTTTGACTCGCGCAAAGGTTTACACGCTAGGTTTTGTGTGATTCAAGGTTGTTGGCAACAAGGGAGTGTGTTCAATGCCAACGATTCCTTTGCGAAACGACTTTGATGCTGAAAGAGTCCGTGTTCTTGCGGCACGGAGCGATGATGGGAACCAGGCGCGACGGCTTTTGTCGATGGCGGCCATCTACGATGGGATGGATCGAGCGTGCGCGGCGCGTATTGGCGGCATGGATCGGCAGACGTTGCGGGATTGGGTTCACCGGTTCAACGCGGGAGGTCCGGCCGGTCTGATCGACCGCAAGCCGAACGGGGCGTTGCGTCGGTTGACGCCGTCGCAAATGGCGGCGCTTTCGCGGGCTATCGAGGCCGGTCCCGATCCCGAACGGGATGGGGTCGTGCGCTGGCGCTGCATCGATCTCAAGCAACTGATCCGAACGCGCTTCGGCGTGGACTATCACGAGCGGAGCGTCGGCAAGCTGCTGGCCGCGCTCGGGTTCTCGCATATTTCCGCGCGCCCGCGCCACGTCGGCCAGGATGCGCGGGCCCAGGAGGAATTTAAAAAAAAGTTTTCCCGAACACTTGGCGAAAATCGTAGCGGCACAGCCACCGGACACGCCCATCGAGGTTTGGTTTCAAGATGAAATGCGCGTCGGCCAGAAGAACAGCCTGGTGCGCCAGTGGGCCCCAAAGGGATCGCGCCCGCGCCAGGTCAAGGACCTACGGACCTCTTCGGCGTATCTCTTCGGCGCCATCTGCCCCGAGCGCGGTGAGGGCGCGGCGCTGGTCATGCCGCGCGCCAATACTGAAGCCATGGACCTGCATCTCGAGGAAATCAGCCGGGCCGTTGCCCCAAACGCCCATGCCGTCGTGCTGCTCGACCAAGCCGCATGGCACACCACTGCCAAACTCGGCATCCCGGAGAACATCTCCCTCGTGCCTTTGCCACCCAAGTCCCCGGAGCTCAATCCCGCCGAAAATGTCGGGCAATACCTCCGCCAGAACTGGCTCTCCAATCGTGTCTTCGACTCCTATGAAGCCATCGTCGAGGCCTCTTGCCAAGCCTGGAACAACCTGACCGACCAACCTTGGAAGATCATGTCCATCGGCCTCAGAGCGTGGGATCGCACAAGTCAATGTTAAGGGCGGTTGGTATTAGTCGCCGGTGAAGAACGCGTAAGCGGCTGATGTTGGTAGTTCTTTCGGTTTGGCGAAGTAATCGGATTTGCAAGAAAACGGGTTTTGGGCCTGAAAAGCTTGTGATTTGAAATAATTGATTTTGGGGATTCCCTTCCGTTGCGGAACGTGATTCTCTGCTCCCGTCGATTGGGATTGGAGAACTGTGATGAAGCCATCGCGCAAGGTGTCATCGGGAATAGAGGACCTGTTCCGCTCGCGGTTCGAAAACATCATCAACCTGCGCCACGAGTTGGTGGTGTTGGGGGGCCGGATCGCGTGGACTTTCTTCGACGAGACCTATGAAGCCTTGTATTCGGAGGAGGGTCGGCCGGGGGTCCCGACGCGGTTGATGGTTGGGCTGCACATCCTCAAGCATATGTTCGATCTCTCGGATGAGGAGGTCTGCGAGCGCTGGGTCTACGACCCATACTTCCAGTGCTTCTGCGGCGAAGAGTACTTTCAGCATGAGCTGCCCATGGAGCGCTCGTCGATGACCCGGTGGCGGGACCGGATCGGGCCGGAAGGTTTGGAGAAGGTATTCCAGGAGAGCCTGGCCGTGGCCCACCGGGTGGGGGCGCTGCGGGAGAAGGACCTCGAGCGGGTGACGGTGGACACCACCGTACAAGAGAAGGCGATTGCCTTTCCGACCGACGCCAAACTGATGCAACGAGCCCGCGAGCGGCTGGTGCGACTGGCACGGGAGCACGGCATTGCCCTGCGTCAGTCCTATACCCGCCTGGGCAAGAGGGCGTTGATCATGCAAGGCCGCTACCGCCATGCCAAACAGCACAAGCGGGCCAACAAGGCCCTGCGCAAGCTCAAGACCTATCTCGGGCGCACCGTCCGCGACATCCGCCGCAAGACGGCCCAGGAGGAGAGCCTACGGGATATCTTCCGCCGCCCCTTGTGGCTGGCCGAGCGGGTGTCGACCCAGAAGCGGCGCGACCCCTTGCCCAAGGTCTATTCGCTCCACGCGCCCGAGGTCGAATGCATCGGCAAAGGGAAGGCGCACAAGCCGTACGAGTTCGGCTGCAAGGTCTCCGTGGCGGCGACCAATTCCCGCCCCCCCGGCGGCCAGTTCGTCGCCCACGTCAAGGCCTTCCACGGCAATCCCTATGATGGCCACACCTTGAGGCAGGTGATCGAAGAGATGGAACGCTGGACGGGGATATCGGCCGAGCGCATCTATGTCGACAAGGGATACCAGGGCCACGATTACCCCAACAAACACCGCGTCTTTAGATCAGGCCAGAAACGCGGCATCACGCCGACGATCAAGAAGGAGCTCAGGCGGCGCTCCGCCGTCGAGGCCGTGATCGGACATCTCAAGAGCGATGGCAGGCTGGGGCGCAACTTCCTCAAAGGCCGCGACGGCGACAAGATCAACGCCATCCTCGCCGGCGCCGGCTACAACTACCGCCTTGTCCTCAAATGGCTGAGGCGTTTGTTTGTCCAAATCCTGGCCGCGCTCCTCAGCGACATCTCGCACCCCACCGCAAACCCAATCGCCGCTTCAGCTTGAAATCAGGGTTCTTCATGGACGACTATATCAAAGATAAGCCTAAAAATAATTCTATAGAGTGCTTTCTCAACCCCTCAACCATACCTGTAAAAACCGCCCGTTGTCAATCGGGCGGAGTCCCTCACGGCCCCTGTCGGAAGGGTTGTTCGCGGCCGGCCCCGATGCCGAACTCGACCGTTTCAGGCTAGGGAATCGGACCCCGAAACAACCCGCCGGGTGCCGACCCCGCGCGGTCGTCGTCGGAGGCCGGCGAATATTTTCCCGGGCCTTCTCTTGTCGGCGATTCCTTAGTGTCGGTTCGAAAATGCGCGTCCGCGCATTTTTTGCGTCTGTCCCTCTCCCCCTCCCGGCCACCCACGAGAGTATGTGGGTGGCCGGGAGGGGGAGAGGGACGGCGCCGCGAGTTTTCGAACAGGGTCAGCCCCGCACGTCGCAGCCCAAAAAACGGCGGTTGGCGCGCCGGCAGGCATCCAATACGGTGTAGGAGCCGGCGGCTGGGTCCAGGACGACGTCGGCCGAATTGGTCAGGGCCGCGATCAAACGCGACTGGAGTTCGATCGGCTTGCCGTGGGCCGAACGTGTTTTGAGTTTTTCCGCCCACACGTCGGGGATGTCGTGAACCCGCCAAACCCCCTTGGCGCGAAGGGGGGCTTTCTGAAGAACGACGCAATATTCGCTCTTGCGGCGGGTCCGGTATCCCATGCCGAACCGTCCCTTGTCCCAAACGACCAGATCGACGGTGGCGAGCTCTGTGCCTTCGAGCCAATCGTGGATGCCCGTGCATAGGTGAAACTTGTCGGTCCAGAGAAGCAGATGGCCGCTCGGCATCAAGGCGCGGTCGATGGCGCCGATGAAGGTCTTGATCTGGTCGTCGTCCATCTGGGGCAGGATCGCGCGCGCCTTTTGACGGCTGCCTTCGTTGCCGTACTTCTGTTTATCCAGGACCCCGCGATACTGGGGATCGAAAATGCATAGCGGAAAGCCGCCGGCGTCGAGGGCGCGCGGGAACGCGACCCCGTCGGCGCGGTTGCGTTGGTCCACGACGAAGCCGTCCGGGACCCGAACAGGAGGTTGACGCAACTCGCGCGAATGGCCGAAAACGGACGCTCTGGCGGCCTTCGGAGGCGCCGGTTCGGCGGTGTCGTCGTTTTCCTTGATGCGGGAGGTCGGAAGCGCCATCTTTGGTCCCCAATGGGTTCGCCGCGCGGGTGCCGAGCCTCCCACTCGTGGCCGCGGGATTTTGATGAGCCATCCCCGAGCGCCCCACTCTACGCGTTCCCAAATCCATAATCGACGGCAAATATTTGTCCCGGGGCGTGCTCCGCCCCGAAAAGACCTTCCTTCCACCCAAGTTTCGCCACTCAAACGGCGGTTTATCGAGTTGTCTCGCGCACCAAGGTTCCGAACGAAAGGACCCCATGATGATCATCGAACTCGTGATCGCCGGTTTTCTGATCGCCGGGCTGGGCGGCGCCCTTGGACACGCCTCCCAGAAAGGAAGCTCGCAGGAGCCCGCGAGCGCGATCTCTCCGCCAGCCCCCGCCGCGGAGGTCTCCCCGGCCGATTCCCCCCCCGTCTCGGCGCCCGCGGAAGAGGCAAGGCAACCCGCCCGAATAGAGCCGCCGCGACAGGCGGAAATCACGGCCCCCCCAGCCCCCGGCGGGGTCGGCAAATGGCGGGAGGACGAGGAAAACTTCGACAGCTGGGCCAAGTAAATAAATACGGGGACAGTTTACTCAAACGAACTATCACCGTCCCCGAGAGAAAACCCGGCCTCGATGGTGGATTTCGTCCCCGCGCCCCCCGATAAGGACCCGAACCGACGGGCCTTGCCCGCGCGGATTCGCGCCGGGTCGATCGTCGCCAGCCATGGGAACCGATCCTCGCTCGTTGCCGTCGGGAACTTTGGGGACGGTAAAAACACGGCCGAATCTCCCCCACGCCCGGCCGCACCCGCCGGCCCCGGGAGCCGAGTCGCTACAGCCCCAAATCGGATTGTCATTCCCCACAAAATTCCAAAACGAGGCGGCCAAGGAATATCGGAATCGCATAGTCCATAAATTCGTAAACTGTCCCCGTATTGTCCCCGTATTAGTTCTTGGCGTGGCGGCCGTAGGATTGCAGGGGGGCGACGTCGAAGCTTCCTTCCCGGGTTGCCGCGATCGCCTGGACCATGGCCCGGCAGCCGGCCACGGTGGTGGAATAGGGGATTCGTCTCAACAGGGTTTCGCGTCTGAGTTCGAAGCTGTCGGCGAGGGCCTGGGCCCCTTCGGTGGTATTGAAAACCAGCTGAATCTCGTCGTTCTTGAGGGAATCGACGATGTGGGGAGAACCTTCCCTTACCTTGTTGACGGCGGTCACGGGCAGGCCGGCCCGGTCGAGGTGCGCGGCGGTGCCACGGGTGGCGACGAGTTCGAAGCTAAGACCGAGGAGTTCGGCGCAAAGCGGCACCATCGCCGGCTTGTCGCGGTCCTTGACCGAAACGAATACCTTGCCCCCGGTGGGCAATCCCGCCCCGCTGGCGAGCTGCGACTTGGCGAAGGCGCGGCCGAACCCGCGGTCGAGTCCCATGACCTCACCGGTCGATTTCATTTCCGGGCCTAGGATGACGTCGACGCCGGGAAAACGGGCAAAGGGAAACACCGCTTCCTTGACCGCGATGTGCTCCAAGGCCTGGTGCTCGAGGTCGAAATTCGCCAGCGCCTCGCCGGCCATCACCCGGGCCGCGATCTTGGCCACCGGCAGGCCGATCGTCTTGGCGACGAATGGCACCGTGCGGCTGGCGCGGGGATTGACCTCGAGGACGTAGATGTCGTTGCCCTGGACCGCGAACTGGACGTTCATCAAGCCGACGACCCCGAGGCCGCGGGCCAGGGCGACGGTCTGGCGCGCGATCTCCTCGCGGAGTTCCGGTGCCAGCGAATAGGGCGGCAAGCTGCAGGCCGAATCGCCGGAATGGACGCCGGCCTCCTCGATATGTTCAAGAATTCCGGCGACGAAGACCTCGCTGCCGTCGGCAATGGCATCGACGTCGATCTCGATCGCGTCGTGGAGAAAATGGTCTACGAGAACCGGCGCCGCGCTCGAAACCGCCACCGCCTGGTGCATGTATCGGACCAGCCCGGCTGTGTCGTGGACGATCTCCATGGCCCGCCCGCCCAAGACGTACGACGGCCGGATGACCACCGGATAGCCGATACGTTCGGCGATCGCGAGGGCCTCCTCGGGCGAGCGGCAGGTGTCGTTCGCCGGCTGTTTGAGGCCGATCCGGGCCAAGAGCTCCTGAAAGCGCTGGCGGTCCTCGGCCAAGTCGATGGCGTCGGGCGTGGTTCCGATGATCGGAACCCCCGCGGCGGCCAACGGCTTGGCGAGTTTGAGCGGGGTTTGGCCGCCGAACTGGACGATGACGCCGACGAGGGTTCCCCGAGCCTGTTCGACCCGGACGATCTCGATCACGTGCTCGCTCGTCAAGGGTTCGAAGTAGAGCCGGTCCGAGGTGTCGTAATCGGTCGACACCGTCTCCGGATTGCAATTGACCATGATGGTCTCGAAACCCGCCTCGGCCAGGCCGTAGGCGGCGTGAACGCAGCAGTAATCGAACTCGATCCCCTGGCCGATGCGGTTGGGGCCGCCGCCGAGAATGATGATTTTCCGGCGCCCGCTCGGCTCGGCCTCGCACTCGGGGGCGGCGTCGCTCTCGTAACAGGAATACAGGTACGGCGTGCGGGCCTCGAATTCGGCCGCGCAGGTATCGATCCGTTTGTACACCGGATAGACCTCATGGCGGGCCCGAAGGCGCGTGACCTCGGCCTCCTCGAGGCCCGCGAGGTCGGCCAGGCGGGCATCGGAAAACCCCATTTCCTTGAGCCGGATCAAGCCATGGCGGTCGTCCGGGAGACCGTTCGCGCGGACCTCCTCCTCGACCGCAACCAGGTCTCGGATCTGGTCGAGAAACCAGGGGTCGTAACCGCTGGCGGCGTGTATCTCGTCGCTTTCGATCCCGGCGCGAAACCCCGCGGCGATGCGGAGCAGGCGGTCGGGCGTCGGGCGCGCCAGGGCGGCCCGCAGGTCGTCGGCGCTCGCGGGCGTCCCGGGGACCCCTGATTCTTCCAGCCCGTCGATTCCGATATCCACCGAGCACAGGGCCTTTTGCAGCGATTCGGCGAAGCTGCGGCCGATCGCCATGGCTTCGCCCACGGACTTCATCGAGGTCGAGAGCAAGGCTTCGGCGCGGGGAAATTTTTCGAAGGTGAAGCGGGGAATCTTGGTGACGACGTAGTCGATCGTGGGCTCGAACGAGGCCGGCGTCACCCCGGTGATGTCGTTGCTGATCTCGTCGAGGGTATAGCCGACGGCGAGCTTCGCGGCCACCTTGGCGATGGGGAAGCCGGTCGCCTTCGAGGCCAGGGCCGATGACCGCGACACCCGCGGGTTCATCTCGATCACCACCATGCGTCCCGTCGCCGGATCGACGGCGAACTGAACGTTGGAGCCGCCGGTATCGACCCCGATCTCGCGCAACACCGCGATCGCGGCGTTGCGCATCCGCTGATATTCCTTGTCGGTGAGGGTCAGGGCCGGCGCGACGGTGATGCTGTCGCCTGTGTGGACGCCCATCGGATCGACGTTTTCGATCGAACAGACGATGATGCAATTGTCGGCGCGGTCGCGCACGACCTCCATTTCGTATTCCTTCCAGCCCAGGACCGATTCCTCGATCAGAACCTCGCTCACAGGGGAAGCGTCAAGGCCGGCGGCGACGATGTTGTCGTAATCGTCGCGGTCGTAAGCGATTCCGGCGCCCAGGCCCCCGAGCGTGAAACTGGGCCGGATCACGGCCGGCAGACCGATGACCTCGCGGGCCCGGGCGGCGGCATCCAGGTTGTGGGCAATTCGGCTTTTCGGGCATTCGAGACCGATCCGCGCCATCGCCTCGCGGAAGAGATCCCGATCCTCGGCCTTTTCGATGGCCTCGCGGTTGGCGCCGATAAGCGCCACCCCATGGCGCTCGAGAACCCCGTCGCGGACCAAGTCCATGGCGGTGTTGAGCGCCGTCTGCCCGCCCATCGTCGGCAACAGCGCGTCCGGCCGCTCGCGGGCAATGATCATGGCGACGAATTCCGGCGATATCGGTTCGATATAGGTGGCGTCGGCGACGTCGGGATCCGTCATCACCGTCGCCGTATTGGAATTCACCAGGACGATCCGATAGCCCTCGGCGCGCAAGGTCTTGCAGGCCTGGGTTCCGGAATAGTCGAACTCGCAGGCCTGGCCGATGACGATGGGGCCGGCCCCGATGATGAGGATCGAGCCGATATCAGCGCGCCTGGGCATGGAGGGTATCGAGGAATCGGTCGAACAGATAATGGCTGTCCTGCGGACCCGGGGAGGCCTCGGGGTGGTACTGGACCGCGAACACCGGCCTGTCGCCGACGGCGAGGCCCTCGATGGTCCCGTCGAAAAGCGACCGATGGGTTGTCCGGACGTTCGCGGGCAGGCTCTCTTCGACGACCACGAATCCGTGATTTTGGCTCGTGATCTCGACCTTTCCCGTGTCCAGAACCTGGACTGGATGATTGGCGCCGCGGTGGCCAAGGTTCATTTTTTCGGTCCGGGCACCGAGGGCGATCGCCAACATCTGATAGCCGAGGCAAATTCCGAACAACGGCAATCCGCGCGCCAGGAGGTCCTTGATGACCGGCACCGCGTAGACGCCCGTCGCCGCCGGATCGCCCGGACCGTTGGACAGAAAGACACCGTCGGGACGGTGGCGAAGGATGTCGTCCGCGCTCGACGTCGCGGGAACGACGGTCACCTCGCAGCCGGCGCTCGCGAGACAGCGCAGAATGTTGCGCTTGACCCCGTAATCGACGGCGACGACTCGGAAGCTGGGTTCATTCGGCTCGCCGTACCCGCGATCGGTTTCCCAGCGGGTCTGCCGCCAGGTGTAGGTCTGTCGGCAACTCACCTCCTTGGCCAGGTCCATGCCCACAAGTCCGGGCCAGGCCTCGGCCTCGGCGCGGGCCCGCGCCGGATCCAGGCTTCCCACCTCGCCGTGGACGAGGGCCACGTGTTGCGGCCCGGCGAGTCGGGTGCGCCGGGTCAAATGGCGGGTATCGACCCCGGCGATGCCCACCAGCCCATGCCGTTCGAGCCACCGTCCCAGGTGTTGGGTGGCCCGATGGTTCGAGGGTTCGGTGATGTCCGCCCGCAATACCAGCCCCAGCGCCGCTGGTGTCGTCGCTTCGACGTCGTCGTCGTTGGTCCCCACGTTGCCGATGTGGGGAAACGTGAAGGTGATGATCTGTCCGGCATAGGAGGGGTCGCTGAGAATTTCCTGGTAGCCGCTGGTGCCGGTGTTGAAGCACAATTCACCGACGCGGAAACCCTTGGCGCCCAGTCCACGACCCCAAAATACGCCGCCGTCGGCGAATACCAACGCCGCCGTGGCCGGAAAGGCGGGCGCATGAGGATTTTCGCGATTCACGGCAAACCCCTATTCGAGAAGGCTAGGACACGACCCCCGGCTCACCGCGATCGACCTCGCGGTGGCGCCATCCAACCGACCATCGAGATTTGATCAAGATAGGCGAACCAGCTTCCGTCGTCAACCGAGTGCATCAAAAAAGTCTTATATTACAAGGGGATAAAAAACATCAAGTGTTTGCCACCCGGGGCACAAAGGGATATGATTCGAGTTTTGCAACGAATAGCGGATACGACGACGAGATGATCAGAAAACGATTGGCTGACGGGCTCAAGTCGGCACTGAAGAAAGAGCGGAAGACCGATATTGCGATTCTGCGCCTCATCCTGGCGGCATTGAAGGATCGCGACAACGTTGCCCAGAGCAATGGCCACGACAACGGCATCGGCGACGAGGAAATCGGCGAAATGCTGACCAAGATGGTCCGTCAGAGGGGAGAAAGTATCGCCCGCTACGAGCAAGGTGGGCAGATCGGCCTGGTCCAGAAGGAGAGGCGGGAGATCGCCGTTATCGAAAGCCTGTTGCCGCGCCAACTCGATCCCGAGGAGACCGCCGCCGCGGTCGCCGCGGTCATCGGCGAGGTCGGCGCCACCGGCGTCAAGGATGTTGGCCGGACGATGACAGCGCTCAAGGCCCGCTACAGCGGCCAGATGGATTTCGTCACCGCCAATGCGATGGTCAAGGAAGCGCTCTGCGCCCGGCGGCGATGAGTTTCCCACCCCAGTTTCTCGACGAAATCCGCGCCCACCACCCCCTTTCCGAGTTCGTCGGCCGACGCCTTCGGCTGACCCGACGCGGCCACGAATTTTCCGGTCTCTGCCCGTTCCACAACGAAAAAACGCCGTCGTTCACGGTCAACGACTCCAAGGGGTTCTTTCATTGTTTTGGCTGCGGCGCCCATGGCGACGTCATCGGTTTCGTCATGCGCATGGACAGCCTCCCCTTCGGCGAGGCGGTCGAGCGTCTGGCCGAGGCCGCGAACCTGCCGCTGCCGGCGCGAGACAGGGGATGGGAGGAAAAGGCGGTGGCGCGGGCCTCGCTGTACGACGTCCTCGAGGCTGCCACGGTCTGGTTCGAGGCCGCGCTTCGGGCCCCGGAAGGACGCCCGGCGCGGGCCTATCTCGCCGCGCGGGGGGTGGACGGAAAAATCGCCAAGCGATTCCGCCTCGGCTGGGCGCCGGAATCTTCCGGTGGCCTCAAGGCGGCGCTGGCGGGAAAAGGCATCCTGATCGACCTGATGGTCACGGGCGGGCTGCTGGTGACGCCGGAGAACGGCGGCGCCCCCTACGATCGATTTCGCGGCCGCCTGATCTTTCCGATCATGGACCAGCGCAACCGGGTCATCGCCTTCGGCGGCCGACTTCTGGGCGAGGGCCGGCCAAAATACCTCAACTCGCCGGAAACTCCGTTGTTCCACAAGGGCGCCGTGCTCTACGGGCTGTCGCTCGCCGGCCAGGACGCGCGGCGCGCGGGAACGATCTTGGTTGCCGAAGGCTACATGGACGTGATCGGACTTTACCGCGCTGGCATCGCCAACGCCGTGGCGCCTCTCGGCACCGCCCTTACCGAGATTCAGGTCGAGACCTTGTGGCGGCTGGCGCCGGAACCGATTCTCTGTCTCGACGGCGACGAGGCGGGTCAGAGTGCCGCCCAGCGCGCGGCCGAACGGACCTTGCCCCGGTTGCGGCCCGGATGTTCGCTCCGTTTCGCCACCCTCCCGCCGGGCGAAGACCCCGACAGCCTCGTCACCCGTGACGGCGCGGAAGCGTTTCACGCTCTCTGCGCCAGCGCGGTTCCCCTGGTCGATTTTCTGTGGCGCCAGCTGGTCGGCGGCCGGTCCCTGGACACGCCGGAGCGCAAGGCCGGGGTCAAACGCGACCTTGGCAATCTGGCCCGCCGCATATCCGACAATTCCGTTCGCGCCTATTATGAAAGCGAATTCCGTTCGCGATTGTACGAGCTTTTTCGGGGCGCCGCACCGCGCCAAGCGGCGGGTTCTCGACCCGGAAAGTGGTTTGGCCGCGCCTCCGGCGCTACGGCACGGGCCGCGCTCGAACCGCCGATCGAAAACAGCCTCGGCACCGGAACCGCGGGATCACCCATTCCGCGTGAGAAAAGTCTCATGCAGACGCTGTTGAATTTTCCTTCCTTGATTCCCGAGGTCAGCGACCAATTGGCGGATCGGCAGCTGCGATGCAGGGGCTACGCAAGCATCCTTCCCGTCATGATCGAAAGTGCCGACCGCATGCTAGCCGAGAACGGACAGGTGGATACCCGCGGCATGAGCTACGCCTATGTCGAAAGCGGCCTTTCCGCAATCGTCGATGAACTCGTCGGGCGCGACGCCCAATATCATCTCGGTTGGGCCGCAGATCCATCGACACACCCTGCGGACGCGCGTCTACAGCTGCTCGATACGCTCAACTTGTGTAAACGGGAGTGGACCGAAAAGGACAAGGACACCGCCGAGCGGGCCTTACTCGAAGACGGCAGCGTTGAAAACCGGCACCGTTTTAACGCCGCCGTCCAGCGTTGGCTTGAAGCCAAGGAACGGACCATCGACGATGCGGATTACGGCGTCGCCTCCGGCCGACCCCGCGTTTAACCCCGATTTCGTCGAGATTCCTCGGTTTTTTGCGCTTGCGCCCCCCTTGATTCCGAGGCACAAAGACGCCACCTTTGTCAATCAGACTGCGGTAAACCGTCTTTTCCGCCCGGCGGGCACGACCAGCAGACCTTCAGGAACCGGGGTTTGTCGGGGTTCGGCCGTGGGGCGGAGGCGGTTCGCCATCGGTTGTTCGGCGGCGGCGCGATGACCGACAGAGGGATTTCGTCGCTGGCGGGCGCCGTCGGGTATGGGTTGTTTCGGGCACGGGGAAAAACCGACGATGGAAACGGACCGCCGGATGCGTCCCGCCGGCGGGTGGTTCGGGCCAGCGATCCGATGTCGGCGATCGCGAGGACCCGACGCGTCGGTGCCACCGGAAGCCATCCACTCCCTTGGTGGCAACGGATAACAATGAGTTCTGGGAGAACTTGATATATGGTCACGAAAACTTCCGCCGCCGCCGCCGAGGAAGACGATAGGCGAGCCGAAGGTAGCGACAACCCGCTCCTCGACAGCGTTGTCGCCTCGGTCAAGAAACTCATCGCGCGGGGCAAGGAGCGTGGCTACGTCACCTACGACGAAGTCAACGCGGCCTTGCCCGCGGAACAGGTTTCCTCGGAACAGATCGAGGATACCCTGGCGCTGCTTTCCGAAATCGGCATCAACGTGGTCGAGGGCGAGGAAACCGAGGAAACCGTCGCCAGCGGCGACCGCGGAACCCCCGCCGCCCCCGCCGCCAGCGAAGGCACCACCGAGGATGTCGGCAGCACCGACGATCCCGTCCGCATGTACTTGCGTGAGATGGGCAGCGTCGAGTTACTTTCGCGCGAGGGCGAGATCACCATCGCCAAGCGGATCGAGGCCGGCCGCGAAACCATGATCAGCGGTATCTGCGAAAGCCCGATCACCTTGCGGGCGATCGTCGAATGGCGCGAATCGCTCAGGGAGGGTTCGATGCTGTTGCGCGAGATCATCGATCTCGACGCGAGTTTCGGCGCCGGAATCGAGGACGCGGCGCAGAACGACGCCGAGGCCACCAAAACCGCGGGCGACGAGCCCGTCGCCCCGGCGGCCGACCCTGGCGCGACGACGGCCGACTCCGCCGCCCCGGCGGCCGCCCCCGCGGAAAGCGTCGAGGCAACGTCCGCCGGCGAGGAAGCGCAGAGTCCCGAATCCCGGCCGGAGGACCTCGAAGACGACGTCGATGGCGAGGAAAGCAGCATGTCGCTGGCCGCCATCGAGGCGGCGCTGCTTCCGGCCGTCCTCGAAACCTTCGAGGAGATCGCCGGGACCTTCGGCAAGATCCGTGTGCTTCAGGAACAACGTCTGGCGGCGGCCCTGCGCGGCGACTCGGTGACGCAGACGGCCGAACGGCGTTACACGAAGCAGCGGCGCGAATTGATCGAGTTGATGCGGGCCGTGCGTCTGAACAACATGCGCATCGAAGCGGCGATGGACGTGCTTTACGCCATCAACCGCCGCCTTCTCGGACTCGAGGGCCGCCTGCTTCGCCTGGCTTTGAAAAACGGAGTCAACCGGGCCACGTTCCTGGAGACATACTCCGGCAGGGAGCTCGACCCGGACTGGCTCAACGCGGTGGCGCGCCTTACCGGACGCGCCTGGAAGAACTACGCCCACAAAGAAGCAGAGGAAATCATCACCATCCGGGCCGAGATCGCCGATATCGCCCGCGAGGTCGGCCTCGACATTCCCGAGTTGAAACGCATCGTCGATACGGTCCAAAGAGGCGAGCGCGCCGCCTCGCGGGCCAAGAAGGAAATGGTCGAGGCCAACCTCCGTCTGGTCATCTCGATCGCCAAGAAATACACCAACCGGGGACTCCAGTTCCTCGACCTCATTCAGGAAGGCAACATCGGACTGATGAAGGCGGTCGACAAGTTCGAATACCGCCGCGGCTACAAGTTCTCGACCTACGCGACCTGGTGGATCCGCCAGGCGATCACGCGCTCGATCGCCGACCAGGCGCGCACCATCCGCATCCCCGTGCACATGATCGAGACGATCAACAAACTGGTCCGCACCTCGCGCCAGATGCTGCACGAGATTGGCCGCGAGCCGACGCCAGAGGAACTGGCGGAGCGGCTGGGCATGCCGCTGGAAAAGGTCCGCCGGGTGCTCAAGATCGCGAAGGAGCCGATCAGCCTGGAAACGCCGATCGGGGACGAGGAGGATAGCCACCTCGGCGATTTCATCGAGGACAAGAACGCCGTCCTGCCCCTCGACGCGGCGATCCAGTCCAACCTGCGGGAGACGACCACCCGGGTGCTCGCCAGCCTCACCCCGCGCGAGGAACGGGTTCTGCGCATGCGCTTCGGTATCGGCATGAACACCGACCACACCCTCGAGGAGGTGGGCCAGCAATTTTCGGTGACCCGCGAACGCATCCGCCAAATCGAGGCCAAGGCCCTGCGCAAGCTCAAGCACCCCAGCCGCAGCCGCATGCTCCGCAGCTTCCTGGATTTCTGACCCAAATACGTGGACAGTTTACCAATTTTTACGAGATGTTCTCCGGCGTTTTCGCGACCGCGTGAACGCGGTGCCGGCGGCTGTTTTCAGGCTTCGGCGTGGAGGTGGGGCACGTTGAAGGTCGTGTCGCGATAGAGATAGTAATCCTCTCCGTTGGCTTCGATCACGAAGAGGATTTGGTGGACGTAATATTGGATCGCCCGCAAAATCCATTCCGACCAGTCGGCCTTGTCGTCCGCGTTCGATTCGAAGGCCTCGAAACATCCCTCGGTGTAGAAAAACAGGATCGCGAGATGGTGGGCCTTGATGTGGAGTTGCTCCGAGATGGTCTCGATGCCCGGGTAGCGGGCGCAATATTCGGAGAGATGGTCTCGATTCGATTCGGCCAAGCGTTCGCTGTCCTCTTCCCTGACCAGTTTCGGCCGCGGGTTTTGGGCCACGGCCCGGAGGATGCGCCGGGCCAGTTGCTCGGGCGTTAGCCGGTCGTCGACGTCGAGCAAGCCCCCGCTGGATTTGGCCGAGGGGTTGTACATGCGCGCGATCGAGGCCTCGCGGGGCAGGGCGCCGACGAACCGGGGACCGCTGTCGAGACCCGGATAATCGGGCCCGATTCGGTCGATGGCGCATTCGCGCACCGTCTGGTCGGGATCAATCCGGGCGATGGCGGCGAGGGTTTTCTTGTCGTCGAGGTGCTTGATGGCGGTCAGGCGCACGTCGCTGATGGGGTCGCCGCGGGCAACTTCGGCGATCGTGGTCTGGTCTTCGAGACGCATGACCGCCGCCTTCCGGGCGTTGGGTTTCGGGTGGGTCCGAGCGATGTTCGCCAACAAGTTCTGGTCGTTCAATCTTTCGATCGCGACCTTGAAGATAGGCCAGTCGGGATCGTGCTTGAGGACGTCGCTGATAAGTCGCGAATCATTCACCCGGGCGACGGCTTCGGCGCGCATCCGAAAATCGGCCTCGCCGGTCGCGAGGCGGGCGAGCTGTGTCTCGTCGGAAATCCGCGCCAGGGCCGACTGGCGAACCTCGAGATCGGCTGAATGGGTGGCGATCTCGGCGAGGAGTTGAGGGTCCTCGACCCCCTCGCTCGCCAGTTTGCGGAGCTCGGCGGCGGTGGCCTTGGTGGCGATTTCGCAGAGACGCTTCTCGTCCCGCAATTGCCCGAGCGCGGTGGTTCGCACCTCCTGGTCGGGATCGGACATGACGATATCGGCCAGGGTCGCGGGATCATCGATCTCGCCGACGGCTTGTCGCCGCACCTCCGGATGGGCGTGCTTCCACTTCGGATCGAAAAGGCTAAAGAGTCCCATCGCTCTCCCGATTCCCGGCCTGGCGGGCCTCGCAACGCATTCCGTACGCGCGCGAATCCGAATTCGCGCCGCTGAAACAAGAAAAATTCAGGCGCGACGATTTTCGCCGAATCCGCGGACTTTCCCGAGCCATATTTCTAGTTTTTTCCTCAGCGGCCGGCATTCTCGCCCGCCACGTCACCCGAGTAAGCTGTTCGGCCTAATGTCAGTTTGCCAAGACCGGGTTAACAATTCATGGCCGCGCGGCGAATCATCACAAATTCCGCGGGGCACAGGTCAAGGGGCGGACGCGGGCTTCCCTTTCGGGATTGCGGGCATCCTACCCCCGCCCTCGGGGTAAACGAAAACGACCTCGGTCTCCATCGTGCCGTCGGCGAACAGCCGCAATCGCCGATAGCCGGGGGGATCGTCGGATGTCGCGAGGCCCGCCGGACCGGCCTGAAATTGAAAACAGGTGGCTGGCGAGCCGAGAAAACGGACCCCGTTGCGTGCTCCATCGAAAGCCTGGTGAATGTGCCCCCATACCACCGCCCGCGCCGTCGGGCGGCGGTCGAGGACCGCGAACAGCGCCTCGGCGTCCTCCAAGGCCACGTGGTCCCGCCAACCGCCACCGACCGCGACCGGATGATGATGCAGGCAGATCAGCCCATGGAGATCTGGATGACCGAGCAGGGCCGCGTCCAGGACCTTAAGTTCGGTCTCACCCAGGCGGCCGTCTTCCCGACCGGCCAGCGTCGAATCCAACATCACGACGAGCCAATTTCCCAGCCGAACCGTCGGCGTAACGTGAATCCCGTCGCCCGGAAGGGTGGCGGCCAGGATCGCCGGGTCGTCGTGGTTCCCGGTCAGGGCGTAGACCGGCACCCCGAGCCGCCGGTAGAGCGCCCGCAAGCGATGGTACGCGGCGGCGCTGCCGTCGTCGGAGAGATCACCCGTGGCGAGGACGGCGTCGGCCGATTCCCGGGATCGCACCTGGGCGACGACCGCGGCCAGGGTTTCGTGACAGTCGCGGCCGCGCTGGCGCGATCCGGGCACGGCCCGGACGTGACTGTCGCTCAGTTGGATCAGAGTGATTGCCTCGGGCGGCATGATTGGCCTTTATTGTTCGGTTACCGATTGTTCCAATTCCGTGCGGTGGGCGTCAAGCTTGGTTTGCGCGCGGTGCTTTTGTGGCATAATGGGGTTGTCCGACATCGAGGTGCCCCATGACGTCAGCCGATGAACCCGCCGCCGGCCCACGCCTCGCCGCCTTGCGGTCCCGTCTGGCATCGTCGGGCCTCGACGGATTCGTCGTTCCGCTCGCCGACGAGCACCAGGGCGAGTATGTCCCCGAGGGGTCCCGGCGGCTGCAATGGCTGACGGGATTCAGCGGCTCGGCCGGGTTGGCCGTCGTGCTCCGCGAACGGGCCGCGATTTTCATCGATGGTCGCTATACCCTGCAAGCCGAATCGCAAGTCGACGGTGCCTGTTTCGAACGCCACAATAGCGCTGATCATTCTCCCCAGGCGTGGATCGGCGCCAACCTGGCGGCGGGGGAATCGTTGGGTTACGATCCCTGGCTCCATACCCGGGACGGGGTGGGGCGCCTGCGCGCCGCCTGTGAAAAGGCGGGCGGGCGTCTTGAGGCCTGCGCCCAGAACCCCGTCGACGCGGTTTGGCACGACCGGCCGCCGCCGCCCAAGGCGCCGATCGTCCCCCATCCCCTCCGCTTCGCCGGCCTTGCCTCGGCCGAGAAACGGAGCCGGGTCGGGGCCGATTTGGAGGGGGCCTGCGTCCTGAGCGCCCCCGATTCGATCGCCTGGCTCCTCAACGTCCGCGGCGGCGACGTGCCCTACACGCCACTGCCGCTGTCCTTCGCCATTTTTTTCGCCGACGGCCGCGTCGACTGGTTCGTCGACGAGGACAAAACAACGCCGGCGCTCGCGGGTCATCTCGGCGCCGACGTTCGCCTACGGCCGCCGGCCGAATTCCCGGCCGCGCTCGAGGCCCTGGCCGGGCGGCCGATTCGGGCCGACCCGGTGGCCACGCCGGCGTGGGTCTTCGACTGTATCGCCGGCGCCGGCGGGGTCGCCGCGCCGGGTCCCGACCCCTGCGCCCTGCCGAAGGCGTGCAAGAACCCCGTCGAGCTGGCCGGGAGCCGCGCCGCCCACGTCCGCGACGGGGTGGCGCTGAGCCGTTTTCTCCACTGGCTGCCGAGCGCCGCGGGGGGGGGCGGGGTCGACGAAATCGGGGCGGCGGAAAAGCTCGCGGAGTTGCGCCGCGACAACGATCTTTACCAGGGGCCGAGTTTTCCGACCATCTCGGGCGCCGGCGCCAACGGCGCCATCGTCCACTACCGGGTCAGCGAGGCAACCAACCGGCGGCTCGCGCCGGGAACGCTCTATCTTGTCGATTCGGGCGGCCAATATCTCGACGGCACCACCGACGTCACCCGTACCGTCGCCATCGGCCCCCCCGGGGACGAACAGCGCCGCTGCTTCAGCGCCGTGCTCAAGGGCCATATCGCCCTCGCCGCCAGCCGCTTTCCCGAGGGCACCACGGGCAGTCAGCTCGACGCCCTGGCGCGCCAGGCGTTGTGGCGGCTGGGCCTCGATTACGACCACGGCACCGGCCACGGCGTCGGCAGTTATCTCGGCGTCCACGAGGGCCCCCAGCGAATCAGCAAGGCGGCCAACGGCATCGGCCTGAGGCCCGGCATGATCGTCTCCAACGAGCCCGGATACTACAAGACCGGCGCCTTTGGGATTCGGATCGAAAACCTGGTTTGCGTCGCCGCCGTCGAGGCCCCGGCCGGCGCCGAACGGACGCTGCTGGGCTTCGAGACCCTGACCCTCGCGCCGATCGACCGCGACCTGATCGCGCCGGAAGACTTGAGCGCGGACGAGATCGCTTGGCTCGACGACTATCACCGGCAGGTGCGCGAGACCCTGACCCCCCACCTCGACACCCCGACAGCCGCCTGGCTCGCCGAGGTTACCCGACCGATCGACTGAATTCGTACGTGGCACCGGGCTCCATCACGCTTCGCTCAGGGCTTGCCGGGATGTTTTCGAGTCTAACAGTCTGTTCGAAAACTCGCGGCACCGGCCCAGACGCAAAAAATGCGCGGACGCGCATTTTCGAACAAACACTAAATTTCGCCCAGAGTCGCGACGCCGGCACCGCAAAGCCCTTGCAAACGCCTCGGCCATGCACGAAAATCCGATTCGGTTTGCGCGGGCAACCGTACGCGGGAGTAGCTCAGGGGTAGAGCACTAGCTTGCCATGCTAGGTGTCGCGGGTTCAATTCCCGTCTCCCGCTCCAATATTTCAATGGGTTAGCAGTACGCTCCAAAAACGGTATTCAAACCAAATATCAAATAGTCGTCCGTGAAGAACCCTGATTTCAAGCTGAAGCGGCGATTGGGTTTGCGGTGGGGTGCGAGATGTCGCTGAGGAGCGCGGCCAGGATTTGGACAAACAAACGCCTCAGCCATTTGAGGACAAGGTGGTAGTTGTAGCCGGCGCCGGCGAGGATGGCGTTGATCTTGTCGCCGTCGCGGCCTTTGAGGAAGTTGCGCCCCAGCCTGCCATCGCTCTTGAGATGTCCGATCACGGCCTCGACGGCGGAGCGCCGCCTGAGCTCCTTCTTGATCGTCGGCGTGATGCCGCGTTTCTGGCCTGATCTAAAGACGCGGTGTTTGTTGGGGTAATCGTGGCCCTGGTATCCCTTGTCGACATAGATGCGCTCGGCCGATATCCCCGTCCAGCGTTCCATCTCTTCGATCACCTGCCTCAAGGTGTGGCCATCATAGGGATTGCCGTGGAAGGCCTTGACGTGGGCGACGAACTGGCCGCCGGGGGGGCGGGAATTGGTCGCCGCCACGGAGACCTTGCAGCCGAACTCGTACGGCTTGTGCGCCTTCCCTTTGCCGATGCATTCGACCTCGGGCGCGTGGAGCGAATAGACCTTGGGCAAGGGGTCGCGCCGCTTCTGGGTCGACACCCGCTCGGCCAGCCACAAGGGGCGGCGGAAGGTATCCCGTAGGCTCTCCTCCTGGGCCGTCTTGCGGCGGATGTCGCGGACGGTGCGCCCGAGATAGGTCTTGAGCTTGCGCAGGGCCTTGTTGGCCCGCTTGTGCTGTTTGGCATGGCGGTAGCGGCCTTGCATGATCAACGCCCTCTTGCCCAGGCGGGTATAGGACTGACGCAGGGCAATGCCGTGCTCCCGTGCCAGTCGCACCAGCCGCTCGCGGGCTCGTTGCATCAGTTTGGCGGCGGTCGGAAAGGCAATCGCCTTCTCTTGTACGGTGGTGTCCACCGTCACCCGCTCGAGGTCCTTCTCCCGCAGCGCCCCCACCCGGTGGGCCACGGCCAGGCTCTCCTGGAATACCTTCTCCAAACCTTCCGGCCCGATCCGGTCCCGCCACCGGGTCATCGACGAGCGCTCCATGGGCAGCTCATGCTGAAAGTACTCTTCGCCGCAGAAGCACTGGAAGTATGGGTCGTAGACCCAGCGCTCGCAGACCTCCTCATCCGAGAGATCGAACATATGCTTGAGGATGTGCAGCCCAACCATCAACCGCGTCGGGACCCCCGGCCGACCCTCCTCCGAATACAAGGCTTCATAGGTCTCGTCGAAGAAAGTCCACGCGATCCGGCCCCCCAACACCACCAACTCGTGGCGCAGGTTGATGATGTTTTCGAACCGCGAGCGGAACAGGTCCTCTATTCCCGATGACACCTTGCGCGATGGCTTCATCACAGTTCTCCAATCCCAATCGACGGGAGCAGAGAATCACGTTCCGCAACGGAAGGGAATCCCCAAAATCAATTATTTCAAATCGCAAGCTTTTCAGGCCCAAAACCCGTTTTCTTGCAAATCCGATTACTTCGCCAAACCGAAAGAGCTACCAACATCAGCCGCTTACGCGTTCTTCACGGGCGACTATATAATTGTAGGAAAAAAGAAAATCAGCGAGCGGCGCGATACCGATTCGCCCAAATACCACGTACTGAATGATCGTTGCGCCAATTATCGGAAGCACGATACAAACAGCCACGAAGACGCGACCGGCGTCGTAAATCGACATAATAGTTCCTAAAATGGGGCCAGCCAGGGGTAGCCGTAGGCCAGGGACCAGGTTGATGACGACCAAGTAGCGAAATGTCGATCCAGGCTTGACGGCCAGGGCGCCGGCGACGAGGGTGTAGGCGGAATACGGCCGGAGGACAATCTGATGCCCGCCAGCCTTCGCGAAGAGCGGGCTGCCGGTTTTTTAGGGAGTGCCTGTTGGAAGCGTAAAATGGTTCAATCCGCAAAAGGGTTACGGTTTTATAGAGCCTGAAGAGGGTGGACGAGACGTGTTCGTTCATATCACTGCCGTGGAAGCGGCTGGTCTCCCCTCTCTTTATGAAGGTCAGCGGGTGACGTTCGAAATCGTCCAGGACCGTCCGGGCAAATCCTCGGCCGGGAATCTCTCTCTCGCGGAGTGATTCGACCGCTGAACCGTCAGGCTCAACCCCCTAACGGATTGGCGGTATCGAGGATGCTCGCGCGACTGTTCGGAACAGCCCCGAAATCGATCCTGTTGCTACCTATTTGGTCGCCCGTGAAGAACGCGTAAGCGGCTGATGTTGGTAGTTCTTTCGGTTTGGCGAAGTAATCGGATTTGCAAGAAAACGGGTTTTGGGCCTGAAAAGCTTGTGATTTGAAATAATTGATTTTGGGGATTCCCTTCCGTTGCGGAACGTGATTCTCTGCTCCCGTCGATTGGGATTGGAGAACTGTGATGAAGCCATCGCGCAAGGTGTCATCGGGAATAGAGGACCTGTTCCGCTCGCGGTTCGAAAACATCATCAACCTGCGCCACGAGTTGGTGGTGTTGGGGGGCCGGATCGCGTGGACTTTCTTCGACGAGACCTATGAAGCCTTGTATTCGGAGGAGGGTCGGCCGGGGGTCCCGACGCGGTTGATGGTTGGGCTGCACATCCTCAAGCATATGTTCGATCTCTCGGATGAGGAGGTCTGCGAGCGCTGGGTCTACGACCCATACTTCCAGTGCTTCTGCGGCGAAGAGTACTTTCAGCATGAGCTGCCCATGGAGCGCTCGTCGATGACCCGGTGGCGGGACCGGATCGGGCCGGAAGGTTTGGAGAAGGTATTCCAGGAGAGCCTGGCCGTGGCCCACCGGGTGGGGGCGCTGCGGGAGAAGGACCTCGAGCGGGTGACGGTGGACACCACCGTACAAGAGAAGGCGATTGCCTTTCCGACCGCCGCCAAACTGATGCAACGAGCCCGCGAGCGGCTGGTGCGACTGGCACGGGAGCACGGCATTGCCCTGCGTCAGTCCTATACCCGCCTGGGCAAGAGGGCGTTGATCATGCAAGGCCGCTACCGCCATGCCAAACAGCACAAGCGGGCCAACAAGGCCCTGCGCAAGCTCAAGACCTATCTCGGGCGCACCGTCCGCGACATCCGCCGCAAGACGGCCCAGGAGGAGAGCCTACGGGATCCCTTCCGCCGCCCCTTGTGGCTGGCCGAGCGGGTGTCGACCCAGAAGCGGCGCGACCCCTTGCCCAAGGTCTATTCGCTCCACGCGCCCGAGGTCGAATGCATCGGCAAAGGGAAGGCGCACAAGCCGTACGAGTTCGGCTGCAAGGTCTCCGTGGCGGCGACCAATTCCCGCCCCCCCGGCGGCCAGTTCGTCGCCCACGTCAAGGCCTTCCACGGCAATCCCTATGATGGCCACACCTTGAGGCAGGTGATCGAAGAGATGGAACGCTGGACGGGGATATCGGCCGAGCGCATCTATGTCGACAAGGGATACCAGGGCCACGATTACCCCAACAAACACCGCGTCTTTAGATCAGGCCAGAAACGCGGCATCACGCCGACGATCAAGAAGGAGCTCAGGCGGCGCTCCGCCGTCGAGGCCGTGATCGGACATCTCAAGAGCGATGGCAGGCTGGGGCGCAACTTCCTCAAAGGCCGCGACGGCGACAAGATCAACGCCATCCTCGCCGGCGCCGGCTACAACTACCGCCTTGTCCTCAAATGGCTGAGGCGTTTGTTTGTCCAAATCCTGGCCGCGCTCCTCAGCGACATTTCGCACCCCACCGCAAACCCAATCGCCGCTTCAGCTTGAAATCAGGGTTCTTCACGGACGACTATATATTGGCATGGGGTTTTTTGAGTAAGGCTTATCCCGTTGGCTCCGGTGAGATCAACATTTTGTAGGTTACGGGTTGGATTTGGGTCGCGATGCCGAGAAGGGATCGGAATGCGGCGTGGCGTGTACGGCGTCGGTTTAAGCGGAAGACGAATTCCTCGAGATAGGCCTGCAGGTGCTTCAGTCGCAAACCGTGGTAGACACCCAAGGCCCAAGTTTTGAGGTTGGAAAAGACGCGGTGGACCCAAGGCAAAACAAGATGAGCCGGCATTGGGCCGATGACATGGGGGTCATGGTTGACACCGGAAGAATTGGTGTAGGCGGACCAGCCGTCGGTTTTGGCGGTGCTGTCGGGGGCGAGGTTGGCGGCCATGAATGCTTGCAGGCTCGTGGCGGAGAAATCGTCAATGCTCTGGCAAGGCGGATGCGACCCGGCCTCTCATCGACGACCTCGACAGCGCCGGCGATGAGCAGCTTGCCCATGTGGCTACGGCCACAGCCGCCGGCGGGGGGATCATTCTTGGTCCGATGGTGGATCGTGGTTTCGTCGATTTCCACCAGGTAGGGGGAGCGTTTGGGATCGACCATGGCGCGGCGTAAGTTGGAACACAGCAGCCACGCCGTCTTATACGATCCCAGTTGCCGCCAAAGCTGGAAAGCGGAAATCCCCCGTTCGAATGGGTCGCCATGGCCGCCCAGAACCAGATGTTAAGTACAAGCTTGCTCCCGTGCATGATGGTCCCCGCCCCCGGGTTTAACCCGGGGGTTTGCCGAGTGCAGCGGCGGCACTCGTACGTCCAGGGCTTGGTTTCCAGGCGCCAGGCCCGACCATGACCGCATGCCGGGCAGCGAAACCCCTCGGGCCACCGCACATCGGCAAGATAGGCGGCGCAGGCCGCCTCGTCCCGGAAACGTCTTTGGAAGGCGATGAGAGAGCGGGGGAAAATCGGACATGCCGGCACCTCGGGGGCTGAATGTTCTTCGTTTGTCATGCCCCACGTCTCATGTCATCAACATATAGTGTCCCCGGAACCATCGGGATAAGCCTTATTCGAGTATGTCTTATGGCAGCATCATGGTGCTATTCCGAAAAATATTCGCGACAACCTTGATCTCGTATTTATTTCGAGATTTAAATCCGTATACAAGATCCGAAATCGTTAGTATTATGTGGTGGCTCTTAGTCTTGCGGCCTACGCGGAACCTACCACGCTATCCGTTCCAAGCACGTCCCGCGATACCTGGCACAGTTCGAATACGGTTTCAATCGCCGCTACCGCTTGGACGAGATGATCCCCCGCCTCACCATACGTGCCCCGCACACCCCGCCCATGCCCGACAACCTCCTCAAACTCGCGGAACAAAGTGCGTAATCAGTTAGGACATAGGGTTCAACGTACGTCTTTAAAGGCTTTTCAAGGTGTAGGGCGCGGCGATATCATCACGCCTTTGACTATCGGATTGTTTGTTCTTTTGTTCGAATCAATGCTCGCGATGAGGTGGTCATCATTTGGTGTATTTGATTATTCCGATGTAA
>CBDCME010000022.1:0-16938 GCA_965218865.1 Alphaproteobacteria bacterium | reverse complement strand
CACGTCCCTTTGCCGACAGGTTGCGCCACGTTCTCGTCAACGTGTGTAGACGATGCTTCTTTGATTGAGTTGCCGTCAACTTATCGAATTCGTACTCTAAGAAAACGAGAATGGACACGTCCCTAAGCAACGGCGTCGCCGGATCCGACTCGAGAGCTTTCTTTTGGATCAGGATCTTGACGCGATCCATCTGCTCTTTCGAATAACCGAGGTCGGCGAGGATGTCCGCCGTTCTCAGGGCGTGGAACCTGGCTTGGGCTTTGCGCCATTCGGTGTAGCCGACCTTGCCTTTCGGATATCTCGACCGCGGCCTCTCCCAGCGGGCGATGTGCTGGCCCCGGGTCACGATTTGGAGGAGCGGGTCGGCCTGCGGGGAAAGTTTGTCGAGCCAGAAGCTTCGCCGCTGGGAGGCGAGAAGCTCGCGGGCCTGTTCCTTTCCGTCGCGGACAACTTTTTGCGGATCGTCGCTGTTGATCGCGTCGATCCGCGCCAGCGCCACGATGAGCTTGCGTGAATCGTCTGATTCCTCGCTGGTGGGAGAGCCACCAGAGCTCGGGCCGGCGGCGCTCGAACTCATGTCCTTCCGAACTTCCACATCGCCCCCCGGGGCCCCGCAGGCATCGCCCGCGGGGCAATATCGAAGCGCCCACCGTCTGAGCGTATCGGCGCCGGCGCCGGGGAGCGGCTCGACGATCATCGGGGCCGAGTTTCGTGAAACGGCGCGGACCAAGCCCCATCCGCGCAAGGTATCGATCCGCCGCATCACCTGATCGCGGGGGATTCGGAGGGCCTTGCTCAAGGTGCCGGGAGTGTACGATTCGAAGCCCAGCCGGCAGACCAGATCCCTGAGAATAGGGTCTCCGAGCAAAGCGGCCAGGCGGTCGATTTCCAGCGCCGCGCAGTATCCGCAGTCCGCTTCATTACCGTACCGGGGAAGGGACACATCGCCCCTCGCGGCCGCCGCCGCAAAAAAACAGGCAATGCCAATGGCGAGGTGCCTCATGAGCTTTCTTGACGCCTGGCGGTCCCCTCAAAGGTCTCCAATTAACGGCACCCGCCGGGCGGAGATTCAACCTGGTGCCTTGGTGTCTGTTTGAAAATGCGCATCCGAGCATTCTTACGCGTCTGTTCCAGCCCGCTCCCCCGCCCGGCCACCCACGAAAGTATGCTGACATGGGTGGCCGGGCGGGGGAGCGGGCCGGTGCCGCAAGTTCTTGAACAGACTTTAAGGTCGGCATGCCCCTTTTGACGAGCGCCGCATTGACCGACAGCCTAGCACCGCGACACGCGGAATGTAAGATGCCGCTGGGGTGATTCGGAAGTGGGTTCGGCGGACACAATACTTGGTTCGGTGGACAAAATACTTAATTGGCCTGGTGGGGTCATGCTGCCGTGTTCGCGGTTATGTTGAAAACAAGTTGGACCGCGCGCCGAGCAGCGGTGGATATCGAAGATAAGTATTGTGTCCCCCGAACGCAACGCCGCCAACCGGTCATTCCGATCAAACAGAGCGCCATCTCATGAGGCTATGTTAGCACAGTTCAAGCGACACACAGACCTTGCCAATAGTAAGCGTGTGTGACCGTCACTTTCACCGTAGTGTATCTGTCGAACGGGTCAATCGGCTTCCCGAATCGGAACGCCCTGTTCGCCCAGTGCTGCCCTCAGTTCGTTGACGAGCTTGTTGTCTATAATCCAGTTGACCCAACCGTCTAGATGCCAAAACTCGATAAGTCGCTCGTGTGTCTGACGCTGTTCACGTATCCATGCATCCATCACCGGTTCGACATACGGGTTCGCATGCCCATTACAAACAAGTACGCCGATTGTCTGGGTGGGCTCTGCGGGCAGGTGGAGGGAGGCAATAGGAACAAGGAACATCTCTTCCAGTTGCTCCCGGCACTCGCCCCAATCCCCCTTTTTGATGTCGCCACACTTGACCTGATAGAAACGGAGCTCGACTTGTCCGTTACGCTCCAGCAATTCCGCGAGATCCTTCCCGTATTTGATCGGTCCGTGCCTGACCTGGGCGTAGAGCGGCAAGCGGCCCTGAAGAAGCCGCAGCAGGATTGCCCGCAACTGCGACTCGTCGGATACGGCCTGAAGGCTTCGGTGCATCCAAGTACGGACCGGCCCAAGCACAGACCGGAGTGCGCTCTTACCGACTGCAGGCCTTGCCGCTTCTGCGACTTCGCGGCCAATCAAAGGTACTCGACTGAGTGCATCGAGTGCCCCTGAAAGTCGGTCCCGTGTGAGTTCGGTGCCAGGGTCTACCTGAAAGCCCCGGAAGGCTTCAGCCGCCTCGGTGATAAATTTGAGCGCGTAGGCGTCAAACTCATCCTCCTCGGAGAGGCGCAGCTCCTTCAGGTATTCCCGGCGCACCTCCGCCGGATCCATGAAAGCTGGGTCGGAAACGAGCTTTGCGAGCACACCTATAAGGATTCGGAACCTAGATACCTTGCCGCTGTGCCAGCCCGACTCAGTGCCCTGGAGAATTTCCACAGCCGTCCGGACTAGGTCCTCCAGCCCGGTCGGATTACGAATGGCCTCGTAGATGCGTGCTCGGAATCGAAAGTATTTCGCCCAAAGCTGTTCGTTAATCCCGGACCAACTTCCTCCCCTTGCAATTAACTCCTCATTCGACGGTGACTTGTCCGAGGCGAACGCGTCGGCCGCCTCGTCAAGAAACTCCACTGCTCGAGAGTTGTCGAAGTTTGCAAGCACGACAGCCTTCCAGCCCTTGAGTCCGTGCGAAGAGAACGCGTCGTAATAGCGCTTCACGATCTCATGCGCGCCTTGCCAATCCTCTTCGGCAACGAAGAGGTTGAACGCCGATGGCACGCCGAAAGTGACTGGGGGAGTAATATTCGATGTCTCGGTGCCGACCTCATATTCAGGAAAATCTACGGACCATTTACCTTCCAGGTCTGTGGTAAGGGAAATACCCTTAACGAGGTAGTTCTCAGCGTTGCCTGAGTCAGCGAAATGCGTCAGTAGGCGCTGGGCCAGCTCGTCGCCCAAGAGGCGGATTTGGCCCTTGACAGCGCGCTGTTCGGTCTTGAAGAGTTACAAAGCCCGTTGTAATTCTGCTCGCAGCTTGTGAAGAGAAGCCAAACCGACTGGGGACTCCGGCGGATTGCCGACGACCGCAGCTCGAAAGTCCTCCAACACGCGTTCTCTGCTTCGGCCATGTGTTCGGGCCGCCCCCAGGCGGCGTGGACTGCGGCCGACATAGACATGCCGGCGCTGAAGAATTGGTCAAGCTCCCTCCAGAGTTCGGCTGCCCGGTTGAGCCGTTGGAAGGCAGTCTCACTACCTGAGGCGAAGAACGCTTCCTGAACACTAGCGACGTAAAGTTCTAGCGCTTCACTCATCGGCAATTGGCTCCGCGGTCATCTTTCCAAGTGACCTGATTCTCCAAGACGCTCCGCCTATCTCAGATTATAGGGAGGAGCCTGCTCGGTGGGGACTACCCGTGAAGATCTTCCGTTGTCGTAGCCTATCCAACAGCCGCTCCTGGCTAAAACTCTCCGTATCGCGGGCCTCAAATTCACGTCTGCAATGGGCCCGTCAGCGGAAATTCAGGTCGACTTCGAAGGTTCAATCTCAACTAACGGACCTATTTCGATTGCAAAATCGGGTTTGAGAAGGTGCCCGCTCGGCGCCTAGCGCTCCCCCCCCTTCACCCCCTAACCAGCATCGGCCCTAGGGGCCGGCCGGCGAAGATGTGGATGTGGAGGTGGGGGACTTCTTGGTTGGCGTTGGGGCCGTGGTTGGCGAGGATGCGGTAGCCGTCGTCGGTCGCGCCGAGGTCGCGGGCGACTTGGCCTACGGCGCGGATCAGGGCGGCGATCTCGGCCTCCGAGGCGTTCTGGGAAAAATCGTCCAGGGAGACGTAGGCGCCCTTGGGAATGACCAGGACGTGGGTCGGGGCCTGGGGGTTGAGGTCGCGGAAGGCGAGGACGTGGTCGTCCTCGTAGACGGTGTCGTTCGGGATCTCGCCCCGTAAGATTCGGGCAAAAATATTGTTCGGATCATAGCCCATCTCGGCTCCCCTGCCTGTCGCCGGCGCGGTGTGGCTCGCCGGGCGGGTGTTTTGGCGATCAGGATTTGTTTCTGCGGACGACACCGCGCCGTTTGCCTCCCGATTCGGGGTCATCAATAGCGTACCTCGCGGCTCATTCCTATCCGCCGTTTTTCGATCCCCGTCGCCCGCGCTCGTCGTGGCCTTGGCGGCGGCGCGGCTGGCACGGAGGTTGGGGACCAGGACGGCGGCGAGGAGGGTCAGGCCGGCGCAGTGGAAGAGGCTGGCGTTGGGCCACAGCAGGGCCAGGCCGGCCGCGGCGAGGAGGGCGCGGTAGGGCCAGTCGACGGGGGCTTCGAGGTGGCCGTCGAGGGCCCCGTTGAGGGCGTAAATGCCGCAGACGCCGAAGACGAATATCTCGGCGACTTCGAGGGGGGCGCTGCCGAGGAGGGGGGTGAAGGCGATCAGGACCGGGACGATATACAGGCCCTTGGCGATTTTCCACGCCATCAGGCCGGTGCCCATCGGCGGAGTCTTGGCGATCGCGGCGGCGGCGAAGGCGGTCAGGCAGACGGGCGGGGTGACGTTGCTGTCCTGGGAGAGCCAGTAGATGACCATGTGAGCCGAGAGCAGGGCCGCCGTCAGGGCCGCCGGTTCGAGCGTCTGCTCGCTGACGGCGTGGAACAGGTCCCACGGAATCAGGGCCGCCAGGGCGGCGGCCTCGGCCGGGGGCATCGGAGCTCCCAGGGCGGCCGCTTGGTCCGGCGCCGCCAGGGCGATCGCGGCCGCGGCCGCCGCGGGCACCTGGCCGGCGACGATCGCCTCGACCACCTGGGCGTGGGTGATGAGGTCGTAGATCGCCGGGGCCGAGAGCGTCGCCAGGACGATATAGGCGGCGGTGACCGGCAGGCCCATGCCGAGGACCAGCGAGGCCAGGGCGATGAGCACGATCGTCACGAGCAGGTTGCCGCCGGCCCAACTCGTGATCATGAGCGAAAAGGTGTTGCCGATCCCGGTGGTGGCGACGACGTTGACGATAATCCCGACGGCGACCAACAGCATTGCCGTGGCGACCATGTTGCGGGCGCCCTGGGCCAGGGCCTCGAGAATGGCGACCGGTCCCATCTTGCGCGGCGACAGCCAGGAGGCGGCGATCACCGAAAGGATCCCGAATCCCGCCGCGTAGGTCGGCGTGAAGCCGGCCACCAACATCGCCACCAGGACCACGATGGGGATCAGATAGTGGCCGCCTTTCCTCACCACCTCGCGCAGGGCCGCCGCCGCCGCCGGGGCGGGGCGCAAACCGCGTTTCATCGCCTCGATGCGGACCCACATGGCGACCGAGAGGAAGTACATCAGCGCCGGCAGGGCGGCAACGGCGATGATCTTCAGATAGGGGATCTGGGTATAGCTCGACATCACGAAGGCACCGGCGCCCATGACCGGCGGCATCAGCTGTCCGCCCGTCGAGGCCGCCGCCTCGACCCCGGCGGCGAAGCGGGGCGAGAAACCCGCGCGCCGCATCAGGGGAATCGTGATGACCCCGGTCGAGACCGTGTTCGCGACCGCCGAGCCGGAAATCGACCCCATCAGCGCCGAGCCGAAAACCGCCACCAGTCCGGGTCCGCCGACGAGACGTCCGGCGGCGCAGCGGGCAAGATCGATGATGAAGTCGCCGGCCCCCGAACGCACCAGGAAGGCGCCGAAGAGGATGAACATGAAGACGAAGGTGGAGGAAATTCGCGCGATCGGTCCGAACATGCCGTCGGCGCCGAGATACTGCCGGAACAGAACGATCTCGGCGGACAAGCCAGGAAAATGGAACATGCCGCCGACCCAATCGCCCCACCAGACGACGTAGGCCAGGGCAACGACGATCAAGACCGGAATGAACCATCCCGTGGCCCGCCGGGTGAATTCGATCGCGAGGACGACGCCAAGGGCGGAGAAAATCCAATCCGCCGAATTGAAATTCGAGCCGCGGGCGTAAAAGGCGTCCTCGGCCAGGATCAGATAGGCGACGACGGCGACCACCAGGACCCCGATGATCACGTCCAAGTCCAGACTTTCTCGGGGCTTTCGCGGGGCCAGGGGATGGATCAGGGCGCACATCAGGCCGAAGCCCGCGAAATGCATCGCCGAGGTCCACAGCTCCGGCAGGGTTCCGATGGTGTTGAAGTAAACGTGGGCGAGCGCGACCCAAGCACCGATCCAGAAGACGGCCTTTTCGCGGATTGAACCTTGGCTCCAGGCGGGCGGCTGCGACCGCTCCAGCGGCGCCTGGTGCCCTTCGCGGCGGGGATCTTCGGTCATGGAATTCTTCCGCCAAGGGGCCTAACGCGCGCTCCCGCCCCGCGGCCTGGGGCCCGTTCCTAATCGGCCTCGAGTGTGTTCGGAATTTGCACTCCGGCATCCCGAAAATAACGGGCGGCGCCGGGGTGGAGAGGAATCGGTAGACCGTCGACGGCCTTGGCCATGTCCATGGCCCGGGTCGCGCGATGGATATTGTTGAGGAAAGCCAGGTTGTCGTAGATCGCCTCGGTGATTTTATAGACCGTGTCCAAATCGACGTCGGCGCGCACGGCGAGGAAATTCGGCTGCGCAATCGTCGTCACCGGCTCGATCTGGCCGGGGTAGGTCTCGGCGGGAATGAAGTACGGCGTCCACAAGGGGTATTGCCTGTTCACCATGTTCAGCTGGTCGTCGGAAAATCCGAGAATGGCGATATCGCCGCCCATGGCCGCGAAAGCCTGCGCGACGGCGGCGACGGGAACCCCCGCCGGCGTGTTCATGCCCTTGATCGTCCCGTTTTGGAGGGCCTCAGCGCTGGCACCGTAACCGAGATAGACGACGTCGAATTTTTCATCGGGATCGAACCCGAGCGCGGTCATGATCTGGCGACCCGATCCTTCGGTGCCGGAATTGCGCCTTCCGAGCGAAAACTTCTCGCCCTCGAGATTGGCGAGATCCACGATCGTGCCGGTCTCGAGGTAATCCCTATGAATGATGAAGTGCTCGACGTTTTGCCAGAGCATGGTTACCGAGCGCAAATGACTCTGGGGCCCCTCGGTCGCCACCTGTCCCTCGCCGTTCCAGGCCCAGGCACCGTAGAGACCCTGCAGAATCGCGAATTGGACCTGGTCCTCCCGCAGGAGCTTGACGTTCTCGCCCGAACCCGCCGAGCTGATCGCCGCCATCGAGATTTTCTCGTCCGGTTCGAGCTTGATCTTGATCAGTGTCGCCAGGGCGACGCCGACCGGATAATAGGTGCCCCCGGTGGTCGCCGTCGCCAGTATGTACGAGCGCTCCTCGGCCGCCCGGACCGGCCCCGCCATCGCGGCGACCGCGACCAGGGCCGCCGCCACCGTTCCCTTGTTTATCAATCCTCGCGATCCCATCACATGGCCCCGCGGCAAGCAGGCCCGGCGAGGTTACCACGCGGCCGCGGGCAAGACCATCGCCCAAACCGAGGTCTGGGGCAGGGCGGCCGCTCGTAGCGATGGACTTAGAAGCCGCCCTCGGCCATCATCGAGTGCCGACGACAAAGGGCTTCCCCTGGGCGTCCCCGGGGAGGCGCCGAAGGGGTGGAAATCCGCCGGGCGAATGTAGAGGACCATTCGAGTGTTTTTCCTGCGGCGATATCGCTGGCTTCGCTTCATGCGCCTGACCAAGCGGCATGGCCTCGGCGAGACCATGCTCCGGACAGGCGTTTATCTAGGGTCGGTTCTCGCCCTCCATGTCATAGCGATGATGCGATTCGAGGGTATGTCGCTCAGCGACGCCGTTTGGCTGACGCTGACGACCGTGGTCACCGAGGGCTACGGCGATCACGCGGCGGCGACGGCCTTGGGGCGCGCGGCGACCGTCCTCTTAGATTTATCTGGGCGGTATTTTCGTCGTCTTCCAGGGTGCCGCCGAGTATTTCGACTATCGCACCGACAGACAGATCAAGATGAATACGGGCCGTTGGAGATGGAACATGAAGGACCACATCGTCTTGCTGAACTCCCCCGGGATCAATCCGGAGCAGTATTTCTTTCGCCTGGTTCGCGAATTCCGTACCGTCGACCGGTTCGCGCAATGTCCGGTCTTGATCGTCACCACCAGATTTCCCGACGGTCTTCCCGAAAATCTCCAGCACCTCGGCGTCACCCACCTCCACGGCCACACGGGAAACCCGGACGCCCTCAAAACCGCGAACGTCAACCGGGCGAAGGCGGTGATCGTTCTCGCCCGTCACGAGGACGCCGCCCGGTCCGACGTGGTCGTCAGGCCGATACGTTTTTATCCGGAGGTCATCGTGAGGGCGATCGTGGCCCCGGCACCGAGGAAATTTTGACCAATCTTTTCACGGGCCGCGGCGATTCTTGTGTCCGTTACGACATCCCGCTTTACGGCGTACGATGGGCCGATATCTCCCGCGTCTTGATGGAGAAGGACATCGGCACCTTGATCGCTTATTTGTCGCAGGAAGGCGGCACCGTACACACCAACCCTCCCTCGGATTCCCGGATCGATTGCCAGGGCCTCTACGTCATCGTTCGGGAAGGCGAGAACATCTCGCAACGCGCCGTCAGGGGGCTGCTCGAAAAGAACCCGGTGACGATGCGGCCGCCGTCGTTCACGGCGCGGGTGTTGCCTCGTTGACGGATCGGGCACATATGGAAAGAAACCGCCGGATTCGCTCTCACGCCACCGATCGCGCGGCAAAATAGGGTGGTGAATTGGGTTTAGAAATAGACTAAATTGGCTTTACGATTACGAATGGAGGATATCGGCATGCGTCACGTCAATAACGAAATTGGCGGGCAACGGAGGTTATGGTCTGGCGGGATTCCCTTCGCCCATTGCCCCCGCGCCCAAGGTTCAACGGCATTCCGGGGAGAGACTTGGTTGATCTCGGCGGGATCTCGGATTGGCGCGGTTGCCACCTGCGCGCTGGTTTTGGGGTTCGCGGCCCACGGCCCGGCCCTCGCGATCGACAACCTCGTCGTCGAGGCGCGGGAATACTTCGAGGCCGTTCCGATCATCCCCCCTGGCCTCAAGAACGACAACGCCACCGAGGCGCGGGTCGATTTGGGCAACATGCTTTTTCACGAACCGCGTTTGTCGTCGAGTTGGCGGGTGAGCTGCAGTTCGTGCCACAACCTATCGACCGGTGGGGTCGATTTGGAACAGACCTCGGTCGGTCACGGCTGGCACCTCGGACCGCGCAACGCGCCGACGGTGCTCAACGCGGTTTTCAACATCGATCAGTTTTGGGACGGCCGCGCCAAGGATCTCGTCGCCCAGGCGAAGGGGCCGCCGGAAAATCCCGGTGAGATGAACAATACGCGCGAGCGGATCGTGGCGACCCTCGCAAGCATGCCCGATTACGTGAGGCGTTTTGAGGCGGCCTTCCCGGGACAGGGCAATCCCGTGAACTTTCACAACATGGCCCAGGCCATCGCCACGTTCGAGGCGACCCTGATCACCCCGAATTCCCGATTCGACCAGTACCTGAGGTCGGGACGGAACAACACGATGTCGCCGCAGGAACGCGAAGGTCTGGCGCTGTTCATCGACACCGGTTGCGCCGAGTGCCACAACGGGGTCGCCGTCGGGGGCGGCGGTTACGCCAAGTTCGGCATCGTCGACTCGCCCGACGAGGAAATTCTGCCGCCCGAGGATACCGGCCGCTCCGCGGTCACCGGAAACGTCGACGACAAGTTCGTCTATAAGATTCCGACGCTGCGCAACATCGCATTGACGCCGCCCTATTTCCATTCCGGTACGGTATGGGATCTGAAGCAAGCGATCGCGGTCATGGCCGAGGTCCAGCTCGGGGCCGAGCTTTCGGGCTCGGAGATCGACGCGATCGCGGCTTTCCTCGGCGCGCTCTCGGGCGACCAGCCCCAGATTCGGGTGCCGACGTTGCCGCCGGTGGGCGAAACCACGCTGCATCCCGAAACAGCGACCGATTTTGTGCCCTCCCACTCCGTCCCGGTGGTCACGGTTAGCGCTGGCGCCAGCGCTGGCGAGGGTGCCGCGCGGGTCACCTTTCCCGCCGATTACAAGGACACCTTCAGCCATTTCATGACCTCTCAGCGCTGGGACAACAACCAGGTCCGGGAACTCTTCGCCAGTGCCTCGGCCATGGCGGGCGCGGCCGAAGGTGGCGCCTTGCCCGACGGGGCCCAGTTGGCGATGGAGGTCTACGCCGCCGAGGTCGACGACGAGGACGAACCGATCCTCGACGGCGACGGCAACCTTCAGGCCGCGGCCTTAAAGCTGATCGCCATCATGGAGAAGGGGGCCGGTTGGGGTGACGACTACCCGCCGAGTCTCCGCAATGGTGACTGGGAGTACGCCTTCTTCACAACCGAGGGCGAACTGATGGCCGACGTGGACACCAGTGCTTGCCGCGAATGCCATCTACCCTACGCCGACGAAGACTTCGTCATCCACCGCGATCAACTGGACGAAACCGCGGAGTAATTCTCCCGTAGGCCTCGATCCAGGGCTTTCACCCTTTCGCACCACCGTGCCGACCCCCAACCGGCACGGTGGTTTTTCTTTTCGGACGCCGGCGGCCAACGCGCCGCCGCGAGCCTAATCCAAACCGCAACCCTCGACGGCAGCAACCTCGAGGCCTGGCTCCGCGATCCCGAATTGCCAATGACCCCCTCAATAAAGTCGACCAATTCCCGCCCTGGAACCGACCCCCAAATACACTCCGCAATGAATTGAGCACGACGGCATCACATCCCCAAGCCGTGAACGAAGGCCTGAGCTATACAGCGACACTCAGCTAGATTCGGCTGTCCAGGTCGCAGACCATGACGGCAGCTGTCCGCCAACGAGCCGCCGAAAATTTGTCGGTCCACCGACGGGGAGTTATGACCCGAACCCGCCGTTCGCCCTCCCCTGCGACGAATTCATCGTTACCACGGCGTGCTGCTAGCGGCATTCGTGAAATCCCAGCCTAATACCAACCACCCTTAACATTGACTTGTGCGATCCCACGCTCTGAGGCCGATGGACATGATCTTCCAAGGTTGGTCGGTCAGGTTGTTTCAGGCTTGGCAAGAGGCCTCGACGATGGCTTCATAGGAGTCGAAGACACGATTGGAGAGCCAGTTCTGGCGGAGGTATTGCCAGACATTTTCGGCGGGATTGAGCTCCGGGGACTTGGGTGGCAAAGGCACGAGGGAGATGTTCTCCGGGATGCCGAGTTTGGCAGTGGTGTGCCATGCGGCTTGGTCGAGCAGCACGACGGCATGGGCGTTTGGGGCAACGGCCCGGCTGATTTCCTCGAGATGCAGGTCCATGGCTTCAGTATTGGCGCGCGGCATGACCAGCGCCGCGCCCTCACCGCGCTCGGGGCAGATGGCGCCGAAGAGATACGCCGAAGAGGTCCGTAGGTCCTTGACCTGGCGCGGGCGCGATCCCTTTGGGGCCCACTGGCGCACCAGGCTGTTCTTCTGGCCGACGCGCATTTCATCTTGAAACCAAACCTCGATGGGCGTGTCCGGTGGCTGTGCCGCTACGATTTTCGCCAAGTGTTCGGGAAAACTTTTTTTTTAAATTCCTCCTGTGCCCGCGCATCCTGGCCGACGTGGCGCGGGCGCGCGGAAATATGCGAGAACCCGAGCGCGGCCAGCAGCTTGCCGACGCTCCGCTCGTGATAGTCCACGCCGAAGCGCGTTCGGATCAGTTGCTTGAGATCGATGCAGCGCCAGCGCACGACCCCATCCCGTTCGGGATCGGGACCGGCCTCGATAGCCCGCGAAAGCGCCGCCATTTGCGACGGCGTCAAACCGACGCAACGCCCCGTTCGGCTTGCGGTCGATCAGACCGGCCGGACCTCCCGCGTTGAACCGGTGAACCCAGTCCCGCAACGTCTGCCGATCCATGCCGCCAATACCCGCCGCGCACGCTCGATCCATCCCATCGTAGATGGCCGCCATCGACAAAAGCCGTCGCGCCTGGTTCCCATCATCGCTCCGTGCCGCAAGAACACGGACTCTTTCAGCATCAAAGTCGTTTCGCAAAGGAATCGTTGGCATTGAACACACTCCCTTGTTGCCAACAACCTTGAATCACACAAAACCTAGCGTGTAAACCTTTGCGCGAGTCAAACTCTGGGGCGGTTGGTATAAGTAATCGAGAGTAGAGACAATGATAGCTGGACGCTTCTAAAAACCTCATGAATTTGGCTGGGAAATGATTCAATCCTCGCAGGCATATTTTTGGGGATGCAGCGTGTCACATCCAAGTTTTTGGGACTTTGAGGAACGGCTTCGGCGGTTGAGCGATCTTGGCGACCAGCTTGAGGCGTTTTCGCGGGTGATCGAATTCGAGGTTTTCCGCAATGATTTGAAATCGGCGTTGTCGCGTTCGGACGGGGCCAAGGGTGGGCGATCTGGGAGTTTGGGTTCTAAAATTTAGGTGGTCAATCAAATTTTCTAGTTTTCGACAGACCTTGGAACTGAATCAGGCAACACAAGAGTGTATGTTACAAATGCCGATCGACTATCAACACTATGAGAAACAACGATAATTATTTCTATACCTGGATTATCATTTAATATATTTGCAAGAACCTGGGCGCAATCGCCCTTATTGTTTATATTTATATTGTCACTGTTTGCCATGCCTGACACTACTAGGGATTTACTTGACTCATGGCACGTAACGATTGCGAGTCCCTTACCTTCAGCGAAGGCGAAGTCGACAAAACCCATTGCACAAGACGTTATAGAGCAGATCATCATAACGATGTTGCGATGCAACATGGTGGCGCCCTTCTTCGATTTGCTTGAAATTCCGGTTTATACCAACCGCCCTAGAGTTTGACTCGCGCAAAGGTTTACACGCTAGGTTTTGTGTGATTCAAGGTTGTTGGCAACAAGGGAGTGTGTTCAATGCCAACGATTCCTTTGCGAAACGACTTTGATGCTGAAAGAGTCCGTGTTCTTGCGGCACGGAGCGATGATGGGAACCAGGCGCGACGGCTTTTGTCGATGGCGGCCATCTACGATGGGATGGATCGAGCGTGCGCGGCGGGTATTGGCGGCATGGATCGGCAGACGTTGCGGGACTGGGTTCACCGGTTCAACGCGGGAGGTCCGGCCGGTCTGATCGACCGCAAGCCGAACGGGGCGTTGCGTCGGTTGACGCCGTCGCAAATGGCGGCGCTTTCGCGGGCTATCGAGGCCGGTCCCGATCCCGAACGGGATGGGGTCGTGCGCTGGCGCTGCATCGATCTCAAGCAACTGATCCGAACGCGCTTCGGCGTGGACTATCACGAGCGGAGCGTCGGCAAGCTGCTGGCCGCGCTCGGGTTCTCGCATATTTCCGCGCGCCCGCGCCACGTCGGCCAGGATGCGCGGGCACAGGAGGAATTTAAAAAAGGCAATTAGGCGTTACAGGCTTTTAAGGGGTCTCAGACTCTATGACGTCAATTGGAGCCTGAGGGTTAGGGTGGAGGTCACGTGTCATCAGTTTTGGAAGCTGTGGCACGTGACCTTTCAATCAGGGAGTAGCTATGAGGGAGCCGAAGGTGAGTAACTCGGCTCCCTCAGCTTTGAGTTCTTGTTCAGAAAGTGTTTTATGCCTCGCTGGGCATAAGTATGGTGCCTCAGGCTCCCTTGATCATGTGGAGTCTGAGGGTTAGGGTGGAGGATTGCGTATCGGTAGGTTTGGACCCTCCGGTACGTGATCCTTAATTCGAGAGTGTTTTATCCGGAGACTAAGCGTAAGGGACTGTCATACAGGCATGCCTTGGCAGGGTGGATCGAGTGATTCTCAAGTGTGGACCTTGAGGCCTCGATCCACCGTCCCTGCCCAGCCACGGCGGGAGTGGATCGACTCCAGGTTTGGACGCTGGACGTGGTCCCACTCCCATGTTCGTAAGATTTTAACAAATGAACCCTGGCTTCATAGCCTATCAGCGTTGGTCTGTCAAGTTCATTTTCTTCGAGGGAAGGAGGCCCTTTGGATATGTTGATTTTGGAGATCACAAGCTGTTTAGCCTGAAAATGTGTTAATCTATAGTTTGGATGGTTGATGTGGTGGAGGGAAGGGGATTCGAACCCCTGAAACGCTTGCTTACGCTTGCTGGATCGTAAATCCAGTGCCTTCGACCACTCGGCCATCCCTCCAGTATTCGAGACTGTTCATTGTAACCTCCTAAGAGTGTTTTATGCCTCAGTTGGCACAGGCATTTAGCATCGAGTTTCTTAAAAGTTGCCTTATAAGACAAGAAGTGCCTATTATGGATCGTAGGAGACCTGGACCGGAATCGAACCGGTATGACGAACCTTGCAAGGGACGTGCCTAACCATTCGAACCACCAGGTCCCACGAGGGCTGGGGTGGTCGTTATGGTGGAGGGAGTGGGATTCGAACCCACGAAACTTGTGACAGTCTGCCGATTTTTAAGATCGGTGCCTTAAACCACTCGGCCATCCCTCCGACGTATAACGAGTATTGAGCCTCCATTTGAGGCTTAGAGTTGGGATGGTTGAGTTGGTGGAGGGAGTGGGATTCGAACCCACGAAACGCTCGGCGCGTCTGCCGGATCCCTAATCCGGTGCTTTCGACCACTCGGCCATCCCTCCTTAACCTTACTCAAACGTGAATATAACGGAGGGGCTCCGCCCTTCCCTAACGCCCGATATATCACATCTATAGGCGTAGTGTCAAGCCATTTTTCTTCGAGGGAAATGCCTTCCCGGGACGTTAGGTCCCGGAAGGAGGCCCTTTGGATATGTTGATTTCAACCGTGAAGAGATTTTCTGATCAACAAGTCTGCATCAATCACTTGGAGTCCGTCCGATGGAAAGGAGAACCTTATTGTCCCTATTGCGGATGCTTCAACGTAGCTCGTAAGAAGGAGAATGACCGGATAGGGAGATGGAATTGCTATGACTGTTGCTCTAGCTTTAACGTGTTGCAAGGCACCATCTTCCAGAAGACCAGATACCTCTCCAGAAATGGTTTGTAGGTATCGCATTGATGGTCAACGCCAAGAAAAGTCTATCAAGCTGCCAAATGGCTCGCGATTTGGACCTGAACCAGACCACTTCTTGGTACATGCAGCAGCGCATCCGTGCAGCTATGGCTAGCGATGAAGCATACCTTTTACATGGTATTGTCGAGGTCGATGAGACGTATATCGGAGGGAAGCTCGTCACGGTCCATCTAAGCGAGGTCGTGGTACGAAGAAAACTGCGGTCATTGGTGCAGTCGCTCGTGGAGGTAAGGTTGTAGCTCAAGTGACTAAAGATTTGAGTGGTAAAGGAATTCTGAAATTCATCAGGGACTTTGTAGAGATTTCTAAGTCCACCTTAGTCACCGATGAGTATCGAGCCTACAACATCGTCGATGCAATCATGGAACGTTGGAGGATTAATCACAGTGAAAGGTACGTTGATGGGAAGATCCATACGAATACCATCGAAGGATTTTGGTCACTCTTGAAGCGAGCTTGGTACGGTCAACATCATCACTACAGCAAGCCGTATATCCCTTTATACGTTGTCGAGGCTTGTTGGAAATACAATCGTAGGCATGAGGAACCCTCCGAAACGTTCGATAAGTTCCTCGCGTCAGCAATTTCAGCCTAGGAGTCATACCATGGTAGTTACTAGTTCCCAAATTCCCGGAGGATCTTCTTCGCCATCTCAACAATTGTTTGACGATCCCAAGACAAGTCGATCACGCAAGCAGGGACATCAAGGCGATACGCGCCATCATCCTGACAAGCGTGGAGATGCACATGCAAAGACGGAGTGGCTAGCGTGGGGTTTCTCCCCACTCCCAACGTGTCACATGAAACAAATCTACGTCTTTTCCGGGAGGCCCAGGATTATTGGGAGAAGTTTGCGCCTGGTTGTCCATGTGTTTGCTCATATCCATATAGCTCCTAACAGTTAGGATGAATAGGTTGAGAGGGGAACTCTAGAAAGCACAAAGTTGCAGTACGGTAGCAAATTTCTCCTTGAACGATCTAGCAGCTGGACCACCTAGTCCAGTCGTAACTTTATGCAATAAGACGTGGTATTTTCGGACCTTGAAATGGAGCACGATATTTCTTGTAACACCTGGCACGATAACCTTTATCTTGTCAAGCAGTTTGTTCCACTTTACTTCGATCTCCTTTTTGGGAGGAGGTCTCCATCTCTCATCAACTGCCACTTGGATAGTTTTCTCGATACAATCAACGTACCAACCAAGGGAAATTCCTAAATCGTCGATACCTTCTCGGATAAGCATTGGTTTATTCATATGAGGATTAGCGAAGGCAGGAAAAGTCAGACTGGCCAATGTAATTAGTATGGTCAACGATCGAAGCATGACAACCATCCGTATTTGTTGTTGGCTCCGACCCGACGATGGTGCCGGGCCATTGCCATCAAACACAGATGATTGTGAAGATCCTGCTTATTTGCCTGAGCTTGGAAGCTACTCCAAGCGTCGGGTACAGAGGCTATTATATTCAGCAGGTGACCCGACGTAGCGGGATCATCTGCATTTGATGGCAAGGGTGATTTTAAGGAGCTATGGATGTGATGGCAAGCGAAAACTGGAGTAGCCATCGTAGAAGGCTAGCTACTCACACATTGTTTGATTTTGTTTGGTGAGTAGCCAGCAGGCTAACAATTAAAGGTAAGCTTACATATCAGTCAATGACATGGATAAAGTCCTTGGGATGTCCGAGGATGGAGTAACTGAACAGCTTTACTTGATTGAACGCGGTGTGCGTCCTATGTCCCTTGTAGCGTCATTTACTGGAGATGGCGACCTACCACTTAAAGTAGCGACTAAGTTAGAGATGATTAGCATGGGATCGACAGTTATACCGTTCGTAATCAGTCGAGACTACAACATTTACGATTGTGGGTTTGCGTCGGAGAAGTGGGTAGTGGA
>CBDCME010000021.1:0-16853 GCA_965218865.1 Alphaproteobacteria bacterium | reverse complement strand
GGTCCCGAGAAAAGGTTACAATTTTGTTGCACACTCTCGATTTAGGGTCTAGATTTTGTGTCTGGGAGACAAACCTACGCAACATGATGTACATCAGAACATAAATTGCGGGGTTGGTGAAAGGTTGAGGGGTGGCTCATGCGCATCGAACGAAAATTTACCACCGAGGATTGCGAACCGTACGCCGACATACCGTTTCGGACGACCGTAAGCGAGATCCGTAATCCGGACGGCCGCTTGGTTTTCCGCCAATCCGCCGTCGAAGTGCCGGCGGATTGGTCGCAGGTCGCGAGCGATATCATCGCCCAGAAGTATTTCCGCAAGGCCGGCGTCGCCGCGTGCTTGAAAGCGGTCGAGGAGGAGACGGTTCCTTCGTGGTTGTGTCGCCGGGAGGCCGACGAGGAGGCCCTGTCCGCCCTTGAGGAGAGCGAGCGTTACGTCGGCGAAACCTCGTCGAAGCAGGTGTTCGACCGCCTGGCCGGAGCATGGACCTACTGGGGGTGGAATAACGGGTATTTCGAAGTCGAGCGCGACGCCCGCGCGTTCTTCGACGAAATCCGCCACATGTTGTGCCGGCAGATGGCGGCGCCCAACTCGCCGCAATGGTTCAACACGGGTTTGCATTGGGCCTACGGCATCGACGGCCCGCCTCAGGGACATTATTTCGTCGATCCCGCGAGCGGTGAGCCGCGGCGCTCGGAATCGGCCTATGAACGTCCCCAGCCCCACGCCTGTTTCATTTCAGAGCGTTTCCGACGAACTCGTCAACGACGGCGGAATCATGGATCTGTGGGTACGGGAAGCGCGCCTTTTCAAGTACGGCTCTGGAACCGGAAGCAATTTCTCCAAGCTCCGCGGCGCCGGCGAGCCATTGTCGGGCGGGGGTAAGTCGTCCGGGCTGATGAGTTTCCTGAAGGTCGGAGACCGTGCCGCCGGGGCCATTAAGTCGGGGGGTACGACCCGGCGCGCGGCTAAAATGGTCGTCATCGACATCGATCATCCCGACGTCGGGGAATTTATCGATTGGAAGGTCGTCGAGGAACAAAAGGTCGCGGCGATGGTGGCCGGTTCCAAGCTTTGTCAGAAGCACCTGAACGCGATCATGCACGCCTGCCATTCCGGCGGCGGCAAGGGTGACGGCAGGTTCACCCCCGGCGGCAATCCGAAACTGCGCCCGGCGATCGTCGAGGCGCGCCGCGCGATGGTTCCGGAAAACACCATCCAGCGGGTCATTGCCTATTCCCGACAGGGCTATACGTCGATCGACTTTCGGGCCTACGATACCGATTGGGATTCCGAGGCCTACCGCACCGTATCGGGTCAGAACGCAAACAACACGGTTCGGGTTTCCGACGAATTCCTGACCAAGGTCGTCGAGGACGGTCGCTGGTCCCTCATCCGTCGCACCGACGGCAAGGTGCACAAGACCGTCGCGGCCCGGGATCTATGGGAGCGGATCGGCTACGCCGCCTGGGCCTCGGCCGACCCCGGACTGCAGTTCGATACCACGATCAACGCCTGGCACACCTGTCCTGAAGCGGGCCGTATCGAGGCCTCGAATCCCTGCTCGGAATACATGTTTCTCGACGATACCGCCTGCAATCTGGCTTCGCTCAATCTGCAGAGGTTTCGTCGCGCCGACGGCCGCTTCGACGTCGCCTTGTTCAGCCACGCGGTGGCGCTGTGGACGATCGTCCTCGAGATCTCGGTGGTCATGGCCCAATTTCCGTCGCGCCGGATCGCCGAACGGTCGTACGAATTCCGCTCGCTGGGACTTGGTTTTGCCAACCTCGGCGGATTCTTGATGGCTTGGGGATACGGTTACGACAGCAAGGAGGGACGGGCTATCTGTGCCGCCGTCAGTGCTTTGTTGACCGGTGTCTCCTACGCCACCTCGGCGGAAATGGCGCGCGAGTTGGGGGCCTTTCCGGGCTACTCCGCCAACCGCGAGGCGATGCTGCGCGTTGTCCGAAATCATCGCCGGGCCGCCCACTGCCAGATGGGCGCCTTAGAGAAACTGACCATATTGCCGGTGCCCCTCGACGCCGACGGCTGTCCCGACAAGGACCTGGTTGCTGCCGCTCGGGAGGCCTGGGACCAGGCCTTGGAAATCGGCGGTGGGCACGGATTCCGTAACGCCCAGGCCACGGTGGTGGCGCCGACCGGTACCATCGGTCTGGTCATGGATTGCGATACGACCGGGATCGAGCCCGACTATGCTCTCGTCAAGTTCAAGAAACTCGCGGGCGGCGGTTATTTCAAGATCATCAACCGTTCGGTACCCGAAGCGCTGCGCACGCTGGGCTACACCGGGGCCCAGATCGACGACATCGTCCGTTACGCGACCGGTCGAGGGACCCTCAAGGACGCGCCCGGCGTCAACCACGACCTGCTCAAGGCGCGGGGGTTCTCGGCCGAGGTGCTCGATACGCTCGAAGCGGCGCTCGCCAGCGCCTTCGACATCCGCTTCGTCTTCAACAAGTGGACCCTCGGCGCCTCGTTCTGCGCGGAGGTTTTCGGGTTTTTCCGAGGAGCAACTCGGCAACGTCGAATTCGACATGTTGTCCGCGCTTGGTTTCGCCGCGGCCGACGTCGCGGCGGCCAACGCCCATTGCTGCGGCGCCATGACTCTCGAGGGGGCACCGCACCTCAAGGACGAGCACCTTCCGGTCTTCGATTGCGCCAGTCCGTGCGGGCGCGAGGGCAAGCGCTATCTTTCCGTCGAGAGCCACATTCGCATGATGGCGGCGGCCCAGCCGTTCATATCCGGGGCGATCTCGAAAACCATCAACATGCCGAATAGCGCCAGCGTCGAGGACTGCAAGGAAGCGTACATGTTGTCGTGGCGCCTGGGGTTGAAGGCCAACGCGCTGTACCGCGATGGTTCGAAGCTGTCGCAACCGTTGAGCGCCATGGCGATGAAAGACGAATACGAGGACACCGCCGCCGAACCCATCGCCGCCGCGCCACCGGTGCAGGTCGTTGAACGGATCGCCACCGCCGCGGCCAAAATTCAGGTGGCCGAGAGGCGTCGCTTGCCGCAACGGCGGCGGGGATACACCCAGAAGGCCATTGTTGGCGGCCACAAGGTCTATCTTCGCACCGGCGAGTACGACGACGGGTCCTTGGGCGAGATCTTTATCGACATGCACAAGGAAGGCGCCGCTTTCCGGAGCCTGATGAACAATTTCGCCATCGCAATCTCGATCGGGCTCCAGTATGGCGTTCCTCTGGAGGAATTCGTCGAGGCCTTTACCTTTACCCGCTTCGAACCCTCCGGTTTGGTCGAGGGCAACGACACGATCAAGATGTCGACGTCGGTTCTCGATTACATCTTTCGCGAAGTTGCCATCTCCTATCTGGGTCGCCGCGATCTGGCCCATGTCGAACCCGCTGACATCCTTCCCGACTGCGTCGGGCGCGGCGAGGACCAGTCCACGATCAGCGGCGATCACAGGCCCAATCGGGCCGCGGATCAGGCGGCCGTCATGCGTGTCGCCAGCGCCGGTTATGTCCGCAATGGTCTGCGCATCGTCCAGGGCGGTGGCGGCGAAGCGCGGCTGCGCACGAAGACACGGTCAAGCGCCGTTGCCACCGGGAGCGCCAATACCGTTGCAGGTGCCGTTTCCGGCCCTGGGACAGCGGTCGTGGTCGCCGCCGTGCGCGATGCGCGGATGAAGGGTTACGTGGGGGATCCGTGCGGCGAGTGCGGAAACTTCACTTTGGTTCGCAACGGAACCTGCCTGAAGTGCGATACCTGCGGCACTACGAGTGGTTGCTCGTAGTGCCGCAGACGCGAGAACCGAGGGCCGGATTCTTGTTGTGAAACCGCGTTGCGGCGACAAACCGTAACGCAGCTTTATGGTGTGTCCTTCCTCAACTTCGGGGCGCCGGTACCTTGTGCCCCGTCTTTTTTGATCCCCCTTCCCAAAGAGCTTGTTCGGTTCACGCCCGCGAAGTATAGCGCAAAAATTGAGCTGTCGTCATGCAAATCACGGTATTCACGCCCTCGAGTTTCGATTGAGGTCGGATCGAAGGTCACTCCGCCGCGGCCGCGTCGCTATGGTGGCCTTCCCGGGCGTCTCGATACCCTCTTGGCTGGAGCAGCCAGCCGAGGGCCGCGGCGAGCAATAGCGCCGTGCCGGCAAACTCCGCGGCGATCCGTCGGGAGAACCCGGTTTTCCGCGTGTTTCCCGTCTCGGAAAAGCAATCTTGGCAGGGGGAATCGCCACTGAACGGCGCCTCGGTTCTCGCCGCTCAGGCGCTTTCGGGGAACGTCTTGCCGATTTCGTCCAACCGTTTTTGAAGGCTGGGCTTGTCCAAGGAACGGATCGGAAGATTGACAAGCATCGAGATTCGATTCTCGAGCATTCGGTACGCCTCGGAGAACCCAAGCCGTATTTCCGCCTCGGTTCCGGCCGCGTCGTTGGGTTCGGGAACACCCCAATGAGCGGATATCGGCTGTCCCGGCCAGACGGGGCAGGCCGCGTTGGCCGCGTTGTCACATACGGTGATTACGAAGTCGAGTCGCGACGGATCGGGACCGGCAAACGCGTCCCAACTCTTGGACCGCAGCCCGCCCGTCGCGTAGCCGAGCTTCCTCAGCAGGTCGATGGTGATGGGGTGCACTTCACCCGTCGGGTGGCTCCCCGCCGAAAAGCCGCGGAAACGGCTTCGCCCCAGCCGATTCATGAGGCACTCGGCCATGATCGCCCGGGCCGAGTTTCCAGTGCACAAAAACAGTACGTTGAGTGGTTGATCGTCATTCATCGGTGAGTGATCCGTTCGTTGAGCACAGATTGGATACATGGCCGAAGTCGCCACAAATTTCCGGATGGCCATTGCAGCAATCCTCGGTCAGGTATGTGAGAAGCCGCCGCATACCCTCGATCTCGACAGCGTACATGGAATTCCGACCTTCGCGCCACGAATGCACGAGCGCCGCGCGTTCCAGGTGCGCTAAGTGAAATGACAGGGCCGACGGGCTGATCTCGAGCCGTGACGCGATTTCTGCCGCCGGGAGTGGGCCCTCGCGAACGAGCATCCGAACGCTTCCATGCAATGCCCATGCGCGAGCGCGCTCATCACCATCACAGCCATCTTGTCATCCATTATCGCTCAATATTTCAAGAAAAATTTAACATAAAGTATATTCCGGGATTCGGCTGAGCGACGTCTTACTAATATCCCAAAATAATACCTGACATATTGATCGGACTGTGCTATACATGGTGCATGGAAGCGCGTGACTTTCGTGGCATTGGTCGGGCGGCGCAGGAGGAACTCCGGCGTCGGGCGATCGTGCTTGTCGAGCAGGGTGGATCGAGCCGGGCCGAGGCGGCCAGGGTTGTTGGCGTGCAGCGGCAGACGGTCAACATCTGGCTCAAGCGGTATCGCGAACGGGGCGAGGACGGCCTCCTGGATGGTCGTCGGGTTTCCGGACGCAAGGGCAAGGGGGCGCTGACCACCGAGGAGGGCCGGCAAGTCCGCCGCTGGATCGCCGACAAGACGCCCGATCAGCTCAAACTGCCGTTTGCATTGTGGACGTCCCGTGCGGTGCGCGAGTTGATCGAGCGCCGGTTGGGCAAGCGCCTTGGCCTGTCGACCGTCCAGCTCTACCTGAAGCGCTGGGGCATGACCCCGCAAAAGCCGCTGGCGCGCGCCAAACAACGCTCGCCCGCCGCCGTGGCCGCCTGGTTGGAGCGCGACTACCCGGCGATCGCCGGGCGCGCCAAGCGAGAGAGAGCCGTCGTCTACTGGGGCGACGAGACCGGCATCTCCAACCAAGACCAGATCGGCCGCAGTTATGCCCCAAGAGGCCAGACGCCGGTGGTTGGCCGGACCGCCAAGAAGATCTCCAAGAGCATGATTTCGGCCGTCTCCAACCGCGGCCTGATGCGCTTCATGCTGTATGATGGGGCGCTTAACGTCGATCGCTTCATCATCTTCCTGCGGCGGCTGATCAAGGACGCAAAGCAGAAGGTGTTCCTGATCATAGATAACCTGAAGGTGCACCACGCCAAGTGGGTCAAGGCCTGGACTCTGAGCCATCGCCACGAGATCAAGCTGTTCTACCTCCCGGCCCCCGAGTGCAGCCCGGACAAATACTTGAACAACGATGTCAAGCAGAAGTTGCGCCAAAAGCCGCAGCCCGGCACCAAGGACGAACTGGACAAGAATACCCGCGCCGTCTTGCGCGCAATTCAGCGTTCATCGGATCAAGTGCGCGGTTACTTCCGGCCCCACCCCGTCAATTACGCCGCCTGATCGTCAGGTATCATATTAGGATATTAATAACAGTCTGTGCGAAAACTCGCGGCGCCGGCGCTGTCCCCCTCCCGACCCCCGCCCCCTCCCGGCCACCCCTATCGGCAACCTCTCGTGGGTGGCTGGGCGGGGGCGGGGGACAGACGCAAAATATGCGCGGACCCGCATTTTCGAACGGACACTTAGGGGCGTTATACCAACCGCCCTTAACATTGACTTGTGCGAGCCCACGCTCTGAGGCCGATGGACATGATCTTCCAAGGTCGGTCGGTCAGGTTGTTCCAGGCTTGGCAAGAGGCCTCGACGATGGCTTCATAGGAGTCGAAGACACGATTGGAGAGCCAGTTCTGGCGGAGGTATTGCCAGACATTTTCGGCGGGATTGAGCTCCGGGGACTTGGGTGGCAAAGGCACGAGGGAGATGTTCTCCGGGATGCCGAGTTTGGCAGTGGTGTGCCATGCGGCTTGGTCGAGCAGCACGACGGCATGGGCGTTTGGGGCAACGGCCCGGCTGATTTCCTCGAGATGCAGGTCCATGGCTTCAGTATTGGCGCGCGGCATGACCAGCGCCGCGCCCTCACCGCGCTCGGGGCAGATGGCGCCGAAGAGATACGCCGAAGAGGTCCGTAGGTCCTTGACCTGGCGCGGGCGCGATCCCTTTGGGGCCCACTGGCGCACCAGGCTGTTCTTCTGGCCGACGCGCATTTCATCTTGAAACCAAACCTCGATGGGCGTGTCCGGTGGCTGTGCCGCTACGATTTTCGCCAAGTGTTCGGGAAAACTTTTTTTTAAATTCCTCCTGTGCCCGCGCATCCTGGCCGACGTGGCGCGGGCGCGCGGAAATATGCGAGAACCCGAGCGCGGCCAGCAGCTTGCCGACGCTCCGCTCGTGATAGTCCACGCCGAAGCGCGTTCGGATCAGTTGCTTGAGATCGATGCAGCGCCAGCGCACGACCCCATCCCGTTCGGGATCGGGACCGGCCTCGATAGCCCGCGAAAGCGCCGCCATTTGCGACGGCGTCAACCGACGCAACGCCCCGTTCGGCTTGCGGTCGATCAGACCGGCCGGACCTCCCGCGTTGAACCGGTGAACCCAGTCCCGCAACGTCTGCCGATCCATGCCGCCAATACCCGCCGCGCACGCTCGATCCATCCCATCGTAGATGGCCGCATCGACAAAAGCCGTCGCGCCTGGTTCCCATCATCGCTCCGTGCCGCAAGAACACGGACTCTTTCAGCATCAAAGTCGTTTCGCAAAGGAATCGTTGGCATTGAACACACTCCCTTGTTGCCAACAACCTTGAATCACACAAAACCTAGCGTGTAAACCTTTGCGCGAGTCAAACTCTGGGGCGGTTGGTATTAGTGCTCGACTCGGCAGGACTCGTCGGTGACGCACCACCTTTCCGCCCATCGGCGCATCATTTCCTTGGCGGCTTCGCTCTTGGGGATGAGCATTCGAAATTGTTCGAAATGCCTGATATCGACAAGGCCCATCTTGTTGAGCTCCAAGCCCGCCTTCCACACGTCTATCTCGGAAATCCCCAGGTTCCGCGCGTGCTCCGTTACCTCGATCCCATGATAAGGGAGACGGCAAACGATCTGCCGAAGCACGGGGTCGGTGTTGATCCGGAGGCTGAGTATCCGCTCGTTCAACTCCGCCCCGATTTCCCTACCGTAGGCCTCGATGTTGCGGAGCAACTCCTTCAGGCCGCCCTTGTCGTCGTGGCCGCCCACGGACACGTCCGAGGCGCCGACCCCCGTGCTCGTTATAAACAGGACGGAAAGGACAATCGCGAATCGCAAGAGAACGACGAAGCCGATGGGAATCGTTCCGTGAGCATGCCGGTTGAGACGACGAGCGAGGTGCAACGGACCGCCCGCGGAAGAATTCGTGCCGATCTCTCCCCGTGGCGGCTTCGCGGACCGAGATCCCCGCTGGAATTCATGCACACAACGTCGCGGGAGCCGTTGTCTCCCCCGGAACACCTTTATCCCGTTCATCCGATTTCTAACCGATGATCCTTCCATCGTCGCGCGTAATGCCGATGACCGCCGACCGCGGCACCAATTGACCGCCCTCAGGGAAATGGCTGCCGCCTTGTTCCCCAGGGTGCTGGATGCCCACGAACAGCGTCTTCCTGTCGGGGCTCCAGGTCATGCCGGTCACCTCGCATTCGCGGGGGCCAACCATGAAACGCTTGATCTCGCCGCTCCCGGGGTCGCCGACCAGCATCTGATTGTTGCCCATACCCGCGAAGTCGCCTTCATTACTGTAGTTGCCGTCGGTCTGAATCCATAACAGACCCAGGCTGTCGAAGGCCAGCCCGTCGGGAGAGTTGAAGAAGTTCTCGGCCGTGACGTTTTCCGAACCGGCATAGGCATCCGAATGGGCCGTGGGATTTCCGGCGAGCACGAACAGGTCCCAGGTGAAACCTTCGGCCGTATGGTCGGTATTGTCCGGCAGCCACCGCACGATCTGGCCGTAATCGTTGCCGAGGCGCGGATTGGGACCGAATACCGGGGTCTCGTCACCGCCCGCATTGCCCATGATGCCACGATAGTGATTATTGGTGAGGCTGCAATAGACCTCGTAATTGTTGGGGCTCGTGGCGATCCACTCGGGCCGGTCCATGGTCGTTGCCCGAACCGACGACGCGGCTTGGCGGGTATGTACGCGGATTTCGGCCCGGGAGGCCATGGCGGTCGTTGCCGGCGTGAGTTCGATCCATTCACCGCGCATGTTGTCCGAGAATTTGGCGACAGAGAGTTTACCGCTTTCGAGGAGGTCGGAATTGTCGCCCCGGACGAGATATTTGCCGTCGCTCACGAAGCGGTAGAGAAATTCGCCCCACTCGTCGTCGCCCATATAGACGACGACATGGCCGTTGTTGGCCACGACGACTTCCGCGTTCTCGTGCTTGAAGCGGCCGAGCGCCGTGCGCTTCCTGGGAGTTGCGGTCGGATCCAGGGGATCGATCTCGACAACATAACCGGCCCGGTTCGCCTCGTTCGGGTGCCTCGAGATGTCGAAGCGCTGATCGATCGTCGCCCAGCCGTATCCTTGGTCGTTGGGGCTCAAGCCATAGCGCTTCATGGCCTCGGTCGGCTGGAACGCCTTGTCACTCGAGGCGAAATAATTGTCGAAGTTTTCCTCGCAGGAAAGATAGGTTCCCCAGGGCGTGCGGCCGCTGCCGCAGTTGTTCCAGGTCCCGAGCGAGGTCGTGCCCGAGGGGTCGGCGGCCGTCCTCAAGAGTTCATGACCGCGGGCCGGACCGGTGATTTCCATCGGCGTATCCGCCGTGATGCGGCGATTGTACGGTGAATCCCTTACGATCGACCAACGGCCATCGTTTTGGCGGATTTCGACAATGGAGATGCCGTGCGCGGCCTTGCCCTTGCGGATATCGTCGGCGCTCTCTGGCCGCTTCGATTGGCGATTGCCGTAAATGGCGCCGAGGTTCGTCGATTCGTTATTGACCGCGAGGATCCGGCGATCGCCGACCGTGAACAGGGCCATGCCGTCATTGTAATCGCCGAAGGACAATTCCTGGCTCGCGCCGGTGCCGCGGCTCGACTGATCGAAGTCCGCGCCATTCGACCACAGGGGATCGCCCCATTTGGCGACGATGTGCCAGCTATAGCCGCGTGGCAGGGTGATCGTGTCCATCGTGTTGGCGGGCACGGCATCGAAACCGAGCCTTGTCGCCGCCGAGGTCCGGGCGAGGTTGGTCGCCCCCATGACGAAGGCCGCCGCGCCAAAGGCAAACCCGCCACGGAGCAAATCCCGGCGGGTCGGCGCGCTCAGGCTATCGAAGTCGGTCAACTCCGGGCCGGTGCGTTCGTCGAGGGCGTTGAAGGACGGTTCCGTTGGGTCGGTCATCATGATCCTGGGATGGTGATGAATAACACATGGCGAACGGCGGCGGTATAGCGCCGCGTGCCCGCGTAGCGGGCGCCTCACCGGGGGGGCCGTCACCTGCCTCCCGCCTGCCCATTGGATACTTCGGTGTGCCCCCGTTATCGCCGAGCATGATGGAAATTGGGGCCGGATCGGACCTGCTTCGCCCACCTCTTCACGGGGAAAAGTGGCCATGAGGCGACCTTCGCGAGGGGGCGATGATGGAGCCTTGTTGAGATGCCCACGCTAGTGCACCGGCGCATTCACTTCGTTCACTCCTCCGTGCACTAAGCCCTTGTTGATGCATCAACTTTCCAAACTTCGGCTGTCGCCTCCGTTTGGGTCGATGCGCTAGGTTAATCGCCCACTCGACTGGAGACGCGCGACAGCCAACGTGGCCAACCCCGCCAGTCACTCACACCTGTCATCCCCGGGACAACCCATCAGCAAGAAGTATAGAAGAGGATATACGCTCGGCTCTATTCGCCACTGTGAGTCAATACCCGAGACGTCGGCGTGAGGGTTTTTCTCCACCCAACCTTCTCCTATTTTACCTTGCAGGGGTTTCCGGCCCCGTGATGTATACTTGAGCGGCCTAACAGCCATGAGGACAAGCATATTTTTCAAATTCATCACCGAATAAGTTTCTTGGATTTTGAATTCAACGTAAGTGCGTATGTCACCCAAGCTTTTCCAATTTCCATCCTTCAGCGCGCAAAGAATAAGGAAGCGATCCTTTCCAACCTCCCCGCGCACCATGCGTTCCCACCATAATTTGTTCTCCTCGGTATTCGGCAAACGAGTATTTCTGCCAAAGTCACCGAATATGTTGACCGCGTCAAACGGACGCTCGGCGCCGACGTTGACCTTTTTGTCGTCACTCCCGACCTTCCGATTCTTTGCTTCACCATCAAAGCCGGGGAGAGCTAAAAGTATGGCGACAATCAACCATAGCAGCTTGTGCACTTCCAACTCCCTTCTCCACCGCTACTTATTAAGCGGGTAAATGCCGCGGACCGCGCGATCCGTCGCGACCCGATCACAGCGCTCCCTACTCGGCGGCTTCGACCGTGACCTTCTCGTCGGAGGAAACGCCGATGAATTGATGTACGTCGCCGACGGCGCGGCCCCAGATATTGGTTTCCGGGGCTAGGCGGATTTCCATTCCCTTGGAGATCCGCCTCGGTCCGAAAGCGACCACGATCGCGTTGCCCTCGACCCAAAACGCCAGCTCGCCGGACTTGACGGCTGCCTGGGCGTCGGCTTCCAAGGAGACGTGAACGGGAACCGCGAAATAAACCTCGTTTCCCCAAATCTGGGCGCTGGACTTGAATGGCAGGCCCTTGTAGATGGCGTTCGCCGTCGGAGTGTCGAAAAGCTCCACCAAGAGCTGGACCGTTCCTATCGTTATCTTCAAACGGCGGAGAATGTTTTGAGGGGCCACCTCCTGGCCACCAACCCCGGCGGCCCGTTTTTCGGAATCGCCGTCCTTTCGCACTTGCTCGCTGGGCATTTGTATCCCACAGGCACCGCCTTCGGCGCAATATCTGGCCGCCCACCGCCGCAGCGTGCGCAGGCCCTTTCCGGGAGACGGCTCGACGATCGTGTTATCACCGGTGAACGTCCGCACCAACCCCCACCCGCGCAAAACATCGACTCGCCGCATCACCTCGTCCCTGGGAAGGTGGAGGGCATAACTCAAGGTTCCCGGGGTGTAGCGTTCGTAGGAAAGGCGGCAGACAAGCTCCCTGAGAACGTCGTCCCCCAAGAGGCCGACCAGCCGGTCGAACTCCTGGGCCACCTCGTAGGTTGTCGCGGGACCATCGAAGGGTGTGGGAATGGGGCCGTCGGCCCGCACGGGAGCGGCGACAAGTAAACAGGCGAGGGCAATGGCGAGGTACTTCATGATCAGATCCCCTCTTTAACCTTTGTCGCCATTTGAGGAACAGCACAAAGGCCCGGCCGCGATCGGGGATGTTGACGGCCCTCAGGATTATACCAGCAGTGGCGGTGCTGATCCATTTTAACGCCGAAAGAAAATGGGCTTGGCGGCTCCATGCCGCCAGTTCTAGGTTTCTTCAAGCAGGAGCTAATACCAACCGCCCTAGAGTTTGACTCGCGCAAAGGTTTACACGCTAGGTTTTGTGTGATTCAAGGTTGTTGGCAACAAGGGAGTGTGTTCAATGCCAACGATTCCTTTGCGAAACGACTTTGATGCTGAAAGAGTCCGTGTTCTTGCGGCACGGAGCGATGATGGGAACCAGGCGCGACGGCTTTTGTCGATGGCGGCCATCTACGATGGGATGGATCGAGCGTGCGCGGCGGGTATTGGCGGCATGGATCGGCAGACGTTGCGGGACTGGGTTCACCGGTTCAACGTGGGAGGTCCGGCCGGTCTGATCGACCGCAAGCCGAACGGGGCGTTGCGTCGGTTGACGCCGTCGCAAATGGCGGCGCTTTCGCGGGCTATCGAGGCCGGTCCCGATCCCGAACGGGATGGGGTCGTGCGCTGGCGCTGCATCGATCTCAAGCAACTGATCCGAACGCGCTTCGGCGTGGACTATCACGAGCGGAGCGTCGGCAAGCTGCTGGCCGCGCTCGGGTTCTCGCATATTTCCGCGCGCCCGCGCCACGTCGGCCAGGATGCGCGGGCACAGGAGGAATTTAAAAAAAAGTTTTCCCGAACACTTGGCGAAAATCGTAGCGGCACAGCCACCGGACACGCCCATCGAGGTTTGGTTTCAAGATGAAATGCGCGTCGGCCAGAAGAACAGCCTGGTGCGCCAGTGGGCCCCAAAGGGATCGCGCCCGCGCCAGGTCAAGGACCTACGGACCTCTTCGGCGTATCTCTTCGGCGCCATCTGCCCCGAGCGCGGTGAGGGCGCGGCGCTGGTCATGCCGCGCGCCAATACTGAAGCCATGGACCTGCATCTCGAGGAAATCAGCCGGGCCGTTGCCCCAAACGCCCATGCCGTCGTGCTGCTCGACCAAGCCGCATGGCACACCACTGCCAAACTCGGCATCCCGGAGAACATCTCCCTCGTGCCTTTGCCACCCAAGTCCCCGGAGCTCAATCCCGCCGAAAATGTCTGGCAATACCTCCGCCAGAACTGGCTCTCCAATCGTGTCTTCGACTCCTATGAAGCCATCGTCGAGGCCTCTTGCCAAGCCTGGAACAACCTGACCGACCGACCTTGGAAGATCATGTCCATCGGCCTCAGAGCGTGGGATCGCACAAGGCAATGTTAAGGGCGGTTGGTATTACGCCAATCCTCCCATTTTCCACCATCCTCGCGACACCAGCACGGCTCCATTGTGGATAACCACACAACCGGGAAATATTTCGTTGGTTCTGTCACCCACGGGGTATACTGTCCGTAACAAATCTCATCTTGTTGTTTAATTCTCCCCGATTGCGAAGCATGACTCTGCCCCGCCCCGTGCGGGGTTTTTTTGGTTCATTCAATTCAAACGCGTCTTCCTGGGGGTTTAACTCAGGCCACACTGGGTCCGGGTGTCATTGACCAGATTTTGAATGACCCGTAAGGTTCCCAAAAATTTAAGGAACCTTTGCCTGGCGGGGATTTTAGACGTGTGGACATCACGGAAGCGGTTCACCGAGAGATCGGTTTGTCCAAGAACGAATCGTCGGCGCTTGTCGCGTCGGTGTTGCACGAAATCGCCATGACGCTCGCTCGTGGCGAGGCAGTAAAAATCCCCTCGTTCAGCACCTTTTCCGTTCGCGAGAAGGGACAACGAATGGGACGAAACCCCCAGACGGGAGTGGAGGTTCCGATCCCCCCGCGTCGGGTCGTCGTCTTTCGCGCTTCTCATTCGCTGAAGTCCCGCGTCAACCCCGCAAATCAGGAAAACGCCAAGAGCTAGATATGCTGCCATGCACGTAAGGTCGGGAAAGAGGAACGCGTATCGGCTCTATTCAGCCACATTCGACTCGTCGGAATTAGGTTTCCACTCGCGCAACAAGCGCTCCGCTTCGGCAATTTCGTCCGCACTCATTTGTCCCGCCAGGAGGGCACGGTGATTCCGGGCCAACCTGTGGCCTTGCGCGGCCGCGAGGCTGAACCAGAAGTGCGCCCTGGCGTTATCCTGGCCTATACCCTCACCTTTTTGGTACAGGCTCCCAAGATAATAATTGGGCGTAGGAGTCACCGCTCGCGGCCTTTCTTGCGGGACCATTCCGCGACTTTCTGTGACTCGCTCGAATCATCATTTGCGCGGGGATCGGGTTGGGCGTCGCCTTGCTCCGCCAACAACACACGGGCGTCCGCTCGGTAAATGTCGTGTTTGGATGGCGATCCCGGGTATTCCGCGCTCATGGAAACGGTGGAGGCGACAGACAAAAGAACCAAGGTAAGTATGATCGTTCCGGCTCGCATCGCAGCCTCATTTTGTTCCCGATTTTCTGTCATCGTACACAACGTCCGGCCCGTGAATTCCTTCGAGACACGGCTTTCGCGCACGAAGCCATGCCGCACCCGGATTAAATGGCGGAAAATTTCTATTGAGGAACGCGGAGGTCATTGCTCGAAGCAATCTGAATCATAGCGGATCGTGCAGCAAACATATTTCCAGTGCGGAAGGACCAGGTTTTTCTCCTTGGCAACATCATTCACGCTGTCACAAGGTATAGGATGAGGGGAAGGATGAATTCTCTCATAATCAGCGGCCTTGTAACATAACCCCCGGTCCGAAAACAATATTTTGAATATTCTTCCGCCCGCCGATTTAGGTGTCGCCGAGCAGGCCAAGGCTCCCCGCTTACCCGGATCGCGTGGCCACCAATCCGCAGCGGCGGCACTCGACCTTTTGCACCGCGCCCCCCGAACCGAAGCCACCAATCATTTCTATGGTCCGGAAGTCGTGTATGCCGATCAGGCACAACAGACGACCGATCCAGTCCGGCATCCCTTTCCCGTTTTCGTTCGCCACCGCCGATCTCCTTTCCATTTGACGGCACAGCGCGCGCGAACCATAGCACCATGCCATGGTAGGCCCAACATCGCTGGGCGCCGCCGAAGAAACAATGGCGGGCTTGCCGCCATGGACGGCGCGAGCCCCTGTTCGTCCGAGTGCTATCTTTTCGCGTTTCCACATCCTTGGTCATTGAGCATCGTGACACAGAGGCGTAAGTTTGGCCCGTTTCGGCCAACAGTTTCCGAAAAGTCCTTGTTGCGAAGCGTGGGGTGTGACCAGTGTTACAGACGCAGAGCGACCGGGCTGTCATACAATCATTGTGGAAATGTCAATCCTAAATTCGGAGTCGCGTATTGAAAGTAACGTCTCAAAATAGCATGACGATGAGAAATCCGTATGGCCCGCGGAAGGGCACGACGATCATGCTCTGGCTTGCCGGTCTCGTCGGCATCGTTTTTGCTATGGCTGTCGTCTTCGTGTATTTCTATCTCCGCGTAGGATATCTCCCTCTGGGGTTTTCTCTCTAACGACGCATCGATAGCGTTGCATGGCTCGGTGCATAACGATCTCCGGGTTTTCTGGAATAAGTCGAGCAATTGAGCGGCCAAAGCGGAGTCCGCAACGGGTCGGACTCGGCGGTCGGCCCCCGGCCGGGGCGAGTCCGTTGTCGAAGGTCAAGCTAATCTGGAAGAACGATGATTTCCGGGCTTGAAGACGGGCCTGCTCCAAAGACAGTCAGACATCGGCATTTTCCGGCAGGTAACGGCGTTTTCCGGCTGAAACATGAGCGACTCAAAAAAACAGTTGACAGGGAACTCAGGCCTATCTATGCATAAGTAAGTAGGAACTACCGATCGATAGGTAGAAACAAACAGATGGAGCAAGGCCGATGAAAATCTATGAGTTCAATGCCTTTCCGATCCCTCGCCGTGTCCGCATGTTCCTGGCCGAAAAGGGGATCAACGGAATTCCGTTCGAGGAGATCGACGTTCCCGAGGGCGAACACCGCGGCGAAGCGTATCTCGCCAAGAATCCTGACGGCACCGTTCCGACGTTGGCGCTTGACGACGGCTCGTACATCAGCGAAACCGTGGCCATCTGCCGTTATTTCGAGGCCCGCCACCCGGCCCCGCCGCTGATGGGCGAAACGCCCACGGAGAAGGCGGAAATCGAGATGTGGCAGCGCCGAGTCGAGCAAACCCTGTTCGACACGGTCGCCGCCTACTTCCATCACGCCACTCCGGCCTAGGAACCCTGGAGCTGTACCAAAACAAGGAATGAGGCGAAAAGAACCTGGAGCGTTACCACACCGCCATGGCACGGTTGGACGAGCGCCTGGCGGGATGGAGATTCGTTTGCGGCGAGCAGTTTTCGATCACCGACATCACGGCGTTCTGCGCGCTCTATTTCGGTCGTCTGGTCGACCTCGAAATTCCGGCCCATTTGGCGAACCTGCAACGGTGGCACGACGAGGTCTCGAGCCGTCCGAGCGCCGCCGCCTGAACCCCCAAGCAAAGGGAGTCGATGAGATGATCGCCAACATACACATCGATTTCGACCGCCGGGTCGTTGTCGACACAAATGCCGTATGAAATGCTCGAGAACGTACTAACATTCTAATAATACGGCATTTTTCAACATCCAATCTGCGCCATATCGAAGACCGTAAGCATCGCGGGAGCGGATTGAATCCGAAACCGCACGCCGTCGTGCGCGCGCATGCCGCAGGCATGACTCCTATTCCGCCACTG
>CBDCME010000020.1:0-45665 GCA_965218865.1 Alphaproteobacteria bacterium | reverse complement strand
GAAGCGGTGATCTAATACCTTTCAGGCGTACTGCTTCGTCACCTACGCCGAGGCGGATCGCGCATCAATCTTGCCGACGGGAGATTCCGATCGCGTTCCGCTGCCCATCGCCGGGGAACGGCAGCCGCCGTTCTCGCCGCGAGAATTTCGTTAAAAGGTGATGCTTTCGACGCCTTCGAAGCTTACTTCGCTGCCGTCACTATTCGTGGCCGTGCCGGACGCGTCATCTGACAGCGTGATCTGATTATCAGTTTGCTCGACAATCGAACCCGAGGTGAGTTCGATGGTCCAGTCGTCCGGCGCGTAATTTCCATCGGCATTGTGAAGGTCAAGGGTATCGGTCCAGCCATTGGCACCACCCTCGAAAGTGGCGTTTCCATCCCCGGCGTAGAATACGAACGTATCCGAACCGTCGTCGCCAAAGGCAACATCGCCGCCGCCGTAGAGGACGTCATCCCCCTTGCCGCCAAATAGGGTATCGCTGCCGGCGTCCCCTGAGAGCGTGTCGTCGCCGTCCTCGCCCCTCAGCTTGTCGTCGCCCGACCCGCCACGTAATTCGTCGTCTCCCTTTCCGCCCCTGAGGTCATCCCTGCCGGCGTCGCCGAAGAGAGCGTCGTTGCCGTCCTCACCCCTCAGCCTGTCGTCTTCGGTTCCGCCACGTAATTCGTCATCTCCTTTTCCGCCCCTGAGGTCGTCCTTGCCGGCGTCGCCGAGGACGGTGTCGTTTCCGTCCTCCCCAAACAACCTGTCGTTACCGAGGCCGCCATCCAAGGCATCGTCTCCCTTTCCGCCCCTGAGGTCATCCCTGCCTTCGTCGCCGAAGAGAGCGTCGTTGCCGTCCTCACCCCTCAGCCTGTCGTCTTCGGTTCCGCCACGTAATTCGTCATCTCCTTTTCCGCCCCTGAGGTCGTCCTTGCCGGCCCCCCCGACGAGGGTATCGTTGCCATCGCCGCCGCTCAAATTGTCCCTATTGAGTCCCCCGTCGATCGAGTCGTCCCCGGCACCACCGCTCAGGGTGTCCCTCCCGCTCGTACCCACGAGCGTGAACGCTTCGGGAGTGACCTCGACGTCGAGGGTGGCGCTGGTGCTGGCGACACTGCCGTTCGCCTCTGTCGCGGTGGCGGCCACGTTGAGGCTGAAGTCGGCGTTCGAATCCACCGCCGGCGTAACTGTCAGGCCGTCGAGGTCGGCTGTCTCCAAGCTCCAGGTGCCGTCGCCGTTGTCGGTCCCGGCCGACAGGCTGGCGCCGGTGGGCACGTTCTCGATCGTGATCGAGAGGGCTTCCGAGCCGTCGAGGTCGATGAGCGCCGAGGTAACATCCAGAGCGATCGCGCTGTCCTCGGCCCCGCTCGCCGCGCTCACGTTGAAAGTCGGCGTGTCGGACACGCCGGTGACGCCGACGTCGAGGGTGGCGCTGGTGCTGGCGACACTGCCATCCGCTTCGGTCGCGGTGGCAATGACGTTGAGGCTGAAGTCGGCGTTCGAATCCGCCAGTGGCGTAACTGTCAGGCCGTCGAGGTCGGCTGTCTCCAAGCTCCAGGTGCCGTCGCCGTTGTCGGTCCCGGCGGACAGGCTGGCGCCGGTGGGCACGTTCTCGATCGTAATCGAGAGGGCTTCAGAGCCGTCGAGGTCGGTGAGGGTGGCAGCTATGTCGAGAGCAATCGCACTGTCCTCGGCCCCGCTGGCGGCCTCGACCGCGAGTTTGGGGGTCTCGGCGACATCCGGGGCGACGATCTCGGCGACGACCTCCGAGCGCTCGGCGGCGGCCGCCTCGGCGACCGGGGCCAATTCCACGACCTCCGGTTCGGTGACCGGCTCGGTTTCCAATTCAAGACCGAGATCCGGGGTCAGGGCCTCGACAATCTCGACCTCGGCCTCGGCCTCGGCTTCGGCTTCACCTTCGCCATCGGCGCCTTCGCCACCCTCGGTTCCGGCGGCCGCCCCATCCCTGTTGCCGCCATCACCACGTCCAGCGGCGGCTCCGGCGTCACCGACGTCGGCGCCAACGGCCGGGTCGAAAAACTGACTCCCGCTTCCACCCGCGTCTGCGCCGGAGGTTCCGCCGCGGCCATCGCCGTCGCCTCCGCCCGAACGGCCGGCATCGCCGCCGCCGGCGTCCCGGCCCGAGCGGCCGGCAAAGCCCGTGACCTCCGGCGCGAAGTCCGTAGGCGTGTCACCGGCCTCGCCAAATCCGTCGACATCAGTCGCCACCTCGGACGAATCGGCATCAAAGCCGGCCGCGACCTCTTCCTCGACGGACGAGGATTGCTGGACCTGGCTACCCCGCTGAACGGTCCCGCCGGTACGGGCTTCCCTGACGGTGGCATCCGTCTGAACGAGGCCCTCCGATCCTTTCGGCTCGCCGACCGTCTGCGACTTGCCTGCGTCGCGAGTCGTTAATTCGTCGGTGGCAACATCTTGATCGAGTGCCTGGTTCGCGCTATCGGATGTCTCAGCCATTCTGGCGATGTCCCATGCTCTGTTGAAAAAGGCGAGGCAGGCATGGTTGGGCTTCGAGGCTAGGCGGCCTCTTTGATGGTTTCAATGGCGCTTTTCGCTTTTGCCTTTTTCACGTGATCCTCGAGGGCAGCTCTGAGGATGGGGAGTTGCCGGTAGGCCTTGAGGCGACGGAGGTCTTTTGGGCTTCCAGGAGGCCGGCGGCGGTCCATCGCAAGGCCATCTCGGCGTTGCGCCAGCGCTTGACATTGTGCTGCACCATCCTGACCGTTCCCAAGGCATTCTCGATGGCGTTGGTGCAGGCCAAGGAGCGCCTGAGCTTGGGCGGCAGGCCCAAGCGGATCACGGTGAGGATCTCATCCAGGCCCTCCAGGATGGAAGCCGAAACGCCGGGGGCCTCGGTCTCCAGGCGGCGCGCCAGGTTCTTCATGAGGCGTTCGGCTTTCTCGGCATCGTCTTGGTCCCAGGCTTGCCTGAGCGCCTTCTTGACGCCGGCATGAAGGCTTTCGTCGAGGCGCTCGATGATGTTGCGGCCCTTGTGGACCTGGCAGCGCTGGAGGGCGGCCACCGGCCCGAAGGTCCGCTTGATCGCCTTGGAGAGCGCCTTGGCGCCGTCGACGATGAAGAGCCGGGGCACTTCCGGGTCGAGGCCGCGGGCGGTCAGGTTGTCGAGCAGCGCCTGCACCGTGGCGGCATTCTCCGTGGCACCTTCGGCCAGGCCTAGAACATGCTTCTCGCCCGCGCCGTCGATGCCAATAGCTGCCAGCAACACGTGATCGCCGACGTGCAGCCCGTCGATCTGGATGACCAGGAGATCGAGATCCGAAAGGTCGCTGGCCAGGAAGGCCTTCAGCTTCTTGCGCGTCATGGCCACGAAGCGCCGCGAGACCGCGGACTTCGAGGTCGCATCGCCCGCGCGTGCCGGCAAGTCGCCGCTGGCCTCGCCGGGCAGGCGCACGGCGCGCGCGTACTTGCGGGTCGAAACCGTAAGCAGCATGATGTTCATCGCCCAGGACTGCAAAAGCGCCGGGTCCGAGAGCAACTCCCAGCTCGGCAAGCTCATCTCCTTGCCCGCAAGATCGCGCACCCGCGGGCGCGTCAGCTTCACCTTGCCCCCGTGATAGGCAATCTCGCTCTGGGTTGTCCCCCAGCGATGGCCCTGCCGCTCGGCCGTGCGGGCGTGGCGCGCTCCGCAGAGCACCTCGCTATCCTCGTCCAGCATCTCGCCCAGGGTCTCCACCCCGGCCAACAGGCAAAAGCGATCCACGCTCATGCGCAGATCATCAAAAGCCTCCGGCAAGGCCGGCGGCAACAGCGGAAGCGGGATCTCCAACAGTTTCGAAAGGCGGCTGTTCCGTGTAGTCTTGGTCATGGCGTCGTTCTCCTTGATGGATTCAACACCCAGAGCCTAACGGTTCCAGGCGAATGACGCCTACCTCACTTTTTCAACATCAGCCGGGACATTGCCTCCGGGTTTCGACCCGTCGGTCTAGCCGCGCCTATGCGATTTTACTGTGCATCTTTGATCGAAACCACGTTCGTATCCCCTGCCCCGCCGCCGGACAATATTTCTTGCAGGTGCCGCCGCCACGCACCCAGCGCGGCCGATTTCTCCCGCTGATAGTCGTGCCGGTCGTATCGGGCGCCGACTCCCCAGGAACAATTTTTAGTCGCGGTTGAGGGTTCGGGATGAGTGGGATCGTGCTCGGTGCACGGGGTTCGGGGAGCCCCGAGCTTGCCTCGACGACGTCATGGGGACTGCTCGAAGCCACCGGACGGCGTTTTCGGATTCGACAGGCACACCGGTCCGCCCGCGCCGCTCGGCGGCACGTCCCGGTCCGGGGGAGAGGCGTGCTGTCTCAGGCGATGGGCGCGGTCATGATCGCGTCGAGGGCCTCCTGCGCCCGGGCGGCATAGTGCCGGTTGGCCTCGGGCAGATAACGGAAGCGTCCGTCGCAGCGCACGATGGCGATGGCCGCGTTGGTCAAGCAGGCGAGATTTCTGGGCAGGTGACGCACGTAGGCCCGGCATCGGTCTTCGTCGTAGGTGAAGTCGCGCACGTAGTGCAGGCGGTTCTCGATATGCCAGTGGTTGCGCACCAGTTCGAGCAACTCCTCGGGTCCGGCGCGCTCTGCGCCGAGCGAGGTGAGGCTCCAGGTCACCTCGATGCTGCGCTTGCCGGTCTTGAGGATCTCGCGTTCGCGCTCGATGCGCATGGCCTGGCGTCGCCCGTGGAGGTTGGCGTAGCCGTCCCACTCGGCAGCGGAGAGGTCGACGACGGCGCAGCGTCGGCGCTCGATGCGGCCATGGCCCTTGTCGACGGTTTCGTGCCAGAGCGCATCGCTGAAGTCGATCGCCTTGAGGTCTTCGAAGATCATCTCCTGGTTGTCCTTGACCGCGCTCATCACGTAGTCGGCGCGACGCCCGAGCAGGCAGCGCGCGGTCTCGTGCTGAGCGTGCATCGCGTCCATGGTGACGATCCGGCCTGTGAGGTCGAGGCCGCTGGAGAGTTCGCGCACGGCCGGGATTTCGTTGCTCTTGCGGTCGACCTCGACCTGCCCGAGGACCACGCCGGTGTCGTGCTCGACCGCCGCCACCATCATCCTGCGCCCGTCTTCGGTCTGCTTCGAGGCGCCGCGCAGATCCTTTCCGTCCATGGCGACCGGCGCGTGCGCGCTGCCATGCTGGCCGGTCCACTGGCTAATCGCGTTGTCCAGGGTCTCTGGCGGCAGGGCGGTGAGGGTCTTGTGGAAGGTGGTGATCGCGGGCGGGGTGTAGCGCTGTTTGGAAGGGCTCCAGAACGCACCCACCGCCTCGAGCTGCTCCTGGGAGAGCAGGGCGGCGAACTGGGCGAACGCGTTCACCCCCCGGTATCCGGCAAGCCGGGCGGCGACGGCGATCACCAGAATGGTGTTGAGCGCATAGCGCTTGCCCCGGGCATGGCGGTACTCGGGCACCTCACCCAGACACTCGAACAGGCTGCGCAGCCGGGGCGCGGCCATCGGCTCGGTGTGCTGCTCGGCGTTCCAGTGTGCCGGCATCCCGGTACGGCTCAGCGCCTCGGGGGCGCCGTCTGTCAGTCCGAACACGAAGACCTCCTTGGGCTGACCGTGGTGGCGCCAGCGCGCTGCCCCTCCGGGCTCACGGGCAAAGCCCCGCGTCAGCCCCAGAGAGCGCCAGTTCGACGCGCGGTAGCAGGTGCCGGCAAATCGCGAGACGTCCACGAACGTCTCCGCCAGAAGAGCCGGATATCCGTGCACCGCCTGGATGTCCTCAGACAGCCGCCGCAGGCTCAGCCCCAGCACACGGGAGGCCAGGTTCGGCACTCGGCCAGGCGTCAGAATGACGAAGCGCGAGTTGTTGGCGATCAGATGCAGACGCCGGAACTGCTGCTCGGCCGACCACCCGATCCAGCGATCACGCGCGCCCAGCTTGAACGCGCCGGGCTGCCAGCCGATCAGTGCGAGCCAGGTCTCGCCATGCACCGCGACATGGCGCAGGCCCTTGCCGATGACGCCGTGGAACGCCAGGTAGTGGTGCTGCTCCACCAACCGGTCCCAGCGCCGGTGCTCCTGCGCGCCCCAGGTCGGACGCACCGTGACCGCGCGCAAATCAATGGACGAATCCGAGACCGGCAGCGTCGCCATGACCGGCACACTGCCACACCGAGAATGAAATGGCCAGCGCCGCGATCACCTCACCCTGATCACTGGGCGGACAAAAAACTAGCCCTGGCCGACTCCCAGGAACAATTTTTAGTCGCGGTTGAGGGTTCGGGATGAGTGGGATCGTGCTCGGTGCACGGGGTTCGGGGAGCCCCGAGCTTGCCTCGACGACGTCATGGGGACTGCTCGAAGCCACCGGACGGCGTTTTCGGATTCGACAGGCACACCGGTCCGCCCGCGCCGCTCGGCGGCACGTCCCGGTCCGGGGGAGAGGCGTGCTGTCTCAGGCGATGGGCGCGGTCATGATCGCGTCGAGGGCCTCCTGCGCCCGGGCGGCATAGTGCCGGTTGGCCTCGGGCAGATAACGGAAGCGTCCGTCGCAGCGCACGATGGCGATGGCCGCGTTGGTCAAGCAGGCGAGATTTCTGGGCAGGTGACGCACGTAGGCCCGGCATCGGTCTTCGTCGTAGGTGAAGTCGCGCACGTAGTGCAGGCGGTTCTCGATATGCCAGTGGTTGCGCACCAGTTCGAGCAACTCCTCGGGTCCGGCGCGCTCTGCGCCGAGCGAGGTGAGGCTCCAGGTCACCTCGATGCTGCGCTTGCCGGTCTTGAGGATCTCGCGTTCGCGCTCGATGCGCATGGCCTGGCGTCGCCCGTGGAGGTTGGCGTAGCCGTCCCACTCGGCAGCGGAGAGGTCGACGACGGCGCAGCGTCGGCGCTCGATGCGGCCATGGCCCTTGTCGACGGTTTCGTGCCAGAGCGCATCGCTGAAGTCGATCGCCTTGAGGTCTTCGAAGATCATCTCCTGGTTGTCCTTGACCGCGCTCATCACGTAGTCGGCGCGACGCCCGAGCAGGCAGCGCGCGGTCTCGTGCTGAGCGTGCATCGCGTCCATGGTGACGATCCGGCCTGTGAGGTCGAGGCCGCTGGAGAGTTCGCGCACGGCCGGGATTTCGTTGCTCTTGCGGTCGACCTCGACCTGCCCGAGGACCACGCCGGTGTCGTGCTCGACCGCCGCCACCATCATCCTGCGCCCGTCTTCGGTCTGCTTCGAGGCGCCGCGCAGATCCTTTCCGTCCATGGCGACCGGCGCGTGCGCGCTGCCATGCTGGCCGGTCCACTGGCTAATCGCGTTGTCCAGGGTCTCTGGCGGCAGGGCGGTGAGGGTCTTGTGGAAGGTGGTGATCGCGGGCGGGGTGTAGCGCTGTTTGGAAGGGCTCCAGAACGCACCCACCGCCTCGAGCTGCTCCTGGGAGAGCAGGGCGGCGAACTGGGCGAACGCGTTCACCCCCCGGTATCCGGCAAGCCGGGCGGCGACGGCGATCACCAGAATGGTGTTGAGCGCATAGCGCTTGCCCCGGGCATGGCGGTACTCGGGCACCTCACCCAGACACTCGAACAGGCTGCGCAGCCGGGGCGCGGCCATCGGCTCGGTGTGCTGCTCGGCGTTCCAGTGTGCCGGCATCCCGGTACGGCTCAGCGCCTCGGGCGCGCCGTCTGTCAGTCCGAACACGAAGACCTCCTTGGGCTGACCGTGGTGGCGCCAGCGCGCTGCCCCTCCGGGCTCGCGGGCAAAGCCCCGCGTCAGCCCCAGAGAGCGCCAGTTCGACGCGCGGTAGCAGGTGCCGGCAAATCGCGAGACGTCCACGAACGTCTCCGCCAGAAGAGCCGGATATCCGTGCACCGCCTGGATGTCCTCAGACAGCCGCCGCAGGCTCAGCCCCAGCACACGGGAGGCCAGGTTCGGCACTCGGCCAGGCGTCAGAATGACGAAGCGCGAGTTGTTGGCGATCAGATGCAGACGCCGGAACTGCTGCTCGGCCGACCACCCGATCCAGCGATCACGCGCGCCCAGCTTGAACGCGCCGGGCTGCCAGCCGATCAGTGCGAGCCAGGTCTCGCCATGCACCGCGACATGGCGCAGCCCCTTGCCGATGACGCCGTGGAACGCCAGATAGTGGTGCTGCTCCACCAACCGGTCCCAGCGCCGGTGCTCCTGCGCGCCCCAGGTCGGACGCACCGTGACCGCGCGCAAATCAATGGACGAATCCGAGACCGGCAGCGTCGCCATGACCGGCACACTGCCACACCGAGAATGAGAATGGCCAGCGCCGCGATCACCTCACCCTGATCACTGGGCGGACAAAAAACTAGCCCTGGGCCGACTCCCGGTTCGAGATGGCCCAACACGCGATCCATGATAAACTGCGAGAAGCCGAGTGCCGTTATTCCGGAACCGCACGATCTCCGTAAATCGTGACTCCTAAAATCGGCGATTCCCGAATTGGCCCGGACACGACGGGAGGCCCTACCGAAAATTAGCATGGGTTGGTCCGGCAACCTTGGCGATGCGAACACAAATTCATCCGACACCCTCGGTACCGACGAAAGCACATCGACGGCCAAATCCGACAACGGCACCATGTGAACGATTTTGCTTTTCATCCGTTCCGCCGGAACAGTCCAAATTCGTTTCTCAAGATCGAGTTCCCGCCATCTCATGCCAGCAACTTCCGTCAGCCGCTGGCCCGTGGTCGTGATCATCTTGTAGACGCCACCGGAGGTTCCCTCGAACACTGCCCAGAGGCGCCGTATCTCGTCCTGGTCATAAATGCGGTCTCGCGAGATTTCTTCTCCGGGCGGTTCGATCTGGTTGAAGGGGTTGGACGTCACGATATCGCGCTGTATGCCGAAATTGTAAATCTTGTGGCCTAAACTCCGAACGCGGTTCGCCATCACCGGTGCACGATCGGCGATCTCGTCGAGCAGAGCGATAACCTCCCGCCGGGAAATGTCTGCCGCGCGACGGTCGTGCCAGTCCTTCAGGTGTCCGTCGATTCTCTGTTCGTCCCTGCGCCACGAGCGCTTCTTTTTCTTGGCGTGCCGCTCAATTAACTCGTCCGCCAATTCCTTAAATGTTGGCGCCGTCCGCCTCGCCTGTATTTCTGCCGCTGGGTTAACACCATTCGCGACACTGCGATGGCCAGTGCCTTCTTGCGCGCCTCAGCAAGGCTTATCGCTGGATACTGGCCAAGCGGGAGCTTTTCTTGCTCGCCGTGGAAGCTATACTTCTTGAACCACGACTTCGAACGCTTGCCGACCCGGCAAAAAAGCCGGGGTTCCCCTTCTCGAAATAATCTACCTGGCCCTTCTCCGGCCTGGGTAGGTTGGCAATCTTTCGATCCGTGAACTTGATTATAGGCATCACCCGACCAATCGATTATTGTGTTATACTCAACCGCCCTTAACATTGCCTTGTGCGATCCCACGCTCTGAGGCCGATGGACATGATCTTCCAAGGTTGGTCGGTCAGGTTGTTCCAGGCTTGGCAAGAGGCCTCGACGATGTCTTCATAGGAGTCGAAGACACGATTGGAGAGCCAGTTCTGGCGGAGGTATTGCCAGACATTTTCGGCGGGATTGAGCTCCGGGGACTTGGGTGGCAAAGGCACGAGGGAGATGTTCTCCGGGATGCCGAGTTTGGCAGTGGTGTGCCATGCGGCTTGGTCGAGCAGCACGACGGCATGGGCGTTTGGGGCAACGGCCCGGCTGATTTCCTCGAGATGCAGGTCCATGGCTTCAGTAGTCGCCCGTGAAGAACGCGTAAGCGGCTGATGTTGGTAGCTCTTTCGGTTTGGCGAAGTAATCGGATTTGCAAGAAAACGGATTTTGGGCCTGAAAAGCTTGTGATTTGAAATAATTGATTTTGGGGATTCCCTTCCGTTGCGGAACGTGATTCTCTGCTCCCGTCGATTGGGATTGGAGAACTGTGATGAAGCCATCGCGCAAGGTGTCATCGGGAATAGAGGACCTGTTCCGCTCGCGGTTCGAAAACATCATCAACCTGCGCCACGAGTTGGTGGTGTTGGGGGGCCGGATCGCGTGGACTTTCTTCGACGAGACCTATGAAGCCTTGTATTCGGAGGAGGGTCGGCCGGGGGTCCCGACGCGGTTGATGGTTGGGCTGCACATCCTCAAGCATATGTTCGATCTCTCGGATGAGGAGGTCTGCGAGCGCTGGGTCTACGACCCATACTTCCAGTGCTTCTGCGGCGAAGAGTACTTTCAGCATGAGCTGCCCATGGAGCGCTCGTCGATGACCCGGTGGCGGGACCGGATCGGGCCGGAAGGTTTGGAGAAGGTATTCCAGGAGAGCCTGGCCGTGGCCCACCGGGTGGGGGCGCTGCGGGAGAAGGACCTCGAGCGGGTGACGGTGGACACCACCGTACAAGAGAAGGCGATTGCCTTTCCGACCGCCGCCAAACTGATGCAACGAGCCCGCGAGCGGCTGGTGCGACTGGCACGGGAGCACGGCATTGCCCTGCGTCAGTCCTATACCCGCCTGGGCAAGAGGGCGTTGATCATGCAAGGCCGCTACCGCCATGCCAAACAGCACAAGCGGGCCAACAAGGCCCTGCGCAAGCTCAAGACCTATCTCGGGCGCACCGTCCGCGACATCCGCCGCAAGACGGCCCAGGAGGAGAGCCTACGGGATACCTTCCGCCGCCCCTTGTGGCTGGCCGAGCGGGTGTCGACCCAGAAGCGGCGCGACCCCTTGCCCAAGGTCTATTCGCTCCACGCGCCCGAGGTCGAATGCATCGGCAAAGGGAAGGCGCACAAGCCGTACGAGTTCGGCTGCAAGGTCTCCGTGGCGGCGACCAATTCCCGCCCCCCCGGCGGCCAGTTCGTCGCCCACGTCAAGGCCTTCCACGGCAATCCCTATGATGGCCACACCTTGAGGCAGGTGATCGAAGAGATGGAACGCTGGACGGGGATATCGGCCGAGCGCATCTATGTCGACAAGGGATACCAGGGCCACGATTACCCCAACAAACACCGCGTCTTTAGATCAGGCCAGAAACGCGGCATCACGCCGACGATCAAGAAGGAGCTCAGGCGGCGCTCCGCCGTCGAGGCCGTGATCGGACATCTCAAGAGCGATGGCAGGCTGGGGCGCAACTTCCTCAAAGGCCGCGACGGCGACAAGATCAACGCCATCCTCGCCGGCGCCGGCTACAACTACCGCCTTGTCCTCAAATGGCTGAGGCGTTTGTTTGTCCAAATCCTGGCCGCGCTCCTCAGCGACATCTCGCACCCCACCGCAAACCCAATCGCCGCTTCAGCTTGAAATCAGGGTTCTTCACGGACGACTCAGTATTGGCGCGCGGCATGACCAGCGCCGCGCCCTCACCGCGCTCGGGGCAGATGGCGCCGAAGAGATACGCCGAAGAGGTCCGTAGGTCCTTGACCTGGCGCGGGCGCGATCCCTTTGGGGCCCACTGGCGCACCAGGCTGTTCTTCTGGCCGACGCGCATTTCATCTTGAAACCAAACCTCGGTGGGCGTGTCCGGTGGCTGTGCCGCTACGATTTTCGCCAAGTGTTCGGGAAAACTTTTTTTTAAATTCCTCCTGTGCCCGCGCATCCTGGCCGACGTGGCGCGGGCGCGCGGAAATATGCGAGAACCCGAGCGCGGCCAGCAGCTTGCCGACGCTCCGCTCGTGATAGTCCACGCCGAAGCGCGTTCGGATCAGTTGCTTGAGATCGATGCAGCGCCAGCGCACGACCCCATCCCGTTCGGGATCGGGACCGGCCTCGATAGCCCGCGAAAGCGCCGCCATTTGCGACGGCGTCAACCGACGCAACGCCCCGTTCGGCTTGCGGTCGATCAGACCGGCCGGACCTCCCGCGTTGAACCGGTGAACCCAGTCCCGCAACGTCTGCCGATCCATGCCGCCAATACCCGCCGCGCACGCTCGATCCATCCCATCGTAGATGGCCGCCATCGACAAAAGCCGTCGCGCCTGGTTCCCATCATCGCTCCGTGCCGCAAGAACACGGACTCTTTCAGCATCAAAGTCGTTTCGCAAAGGAATCGTTGGCATTGAACACACTCCCTTGTTGCCAACAACCTTGAATCACACAAAACCTAGCGTGTAAACCTTTGCACGAGTCAAACTCTGGGGCGGTTGGTATAAGTAGTCGTCCGTGAAGAACCCTGATTTCAATCTGAAGCGGCGATTGGGTTTGCGGTGGGGTGCGAGATGTCGCTGAGGAGCGCGGCCAGGATTTGGACAAACAAACGCCTCAGCCATTTGAGGACAAGGCGGTAGTTGTAGCCGGCGCCGGCGAGGATGGCGTTGATCTTGTCGCCGTCGCGGCCTTTGAGGAAGTTGCGCCCCAGCCTGCCATCGCTCTTGAGATGTCCGATCACGGCCTCGACGGCGGAGCGCCGCCTGAGCTCCTTCTTGATCGTCGGCGTGATGCCGCGTTTCTGGCCTGATCTAAAGACGCGGTGTTTGTTGGGGTAATCGTGGCCCTGGTATCCCTTGTCGACATAGATGCGCTCGGCCGATATCCCCGTCCAGCGTTCCATCTCTTCGATCACCTGCCTCAAGGTGTGGCCATCATAGGGATTGCCGTGGAAGGCCTTGACGTGGGCGACGAACTGGCCGCCGGGGGGGCGGGAATTGGTCGCCGCCACGGAGACCTTGCAGCCGAACTCGTACGGCTTGTGCGCCTTCCCTTTGCCGATGCATTCGACCTCGGGCGCGTGGAGCGAATAGACCTTGGGCAAGGGGTCGCGCCGCTTCTGGGTCGACACCCGCTCGGCCAGCCACAAGGGGCGGCGGAAGGTATCCCGTAGGCTCTCCTCCTGGGCCGTCTTGCGGCGGATGTCGCGGACGGTGCGCCCGAGATAGGTCTTGAGCTTGCGCAGGGCCTTGTTGGCCCGCTTGTGCTGTTTGGCATGGCGGTAGCGGCCTTGCATGATCAACGCCCTCTTGCCCAGGCGGGTATAGGACTGACGCAGGGCAATGCCGTGCTCCCGTGCCAGTCGCACCAGCCGCTCGCGGGCTCGTTGCATCAGTTTGGCGGCGGTCGGAAAGGCAATCGCCTTCTCTTGTACGGTGGTGTCCACCGTCACCCGCTCGAGGTCCTTCTCCCGCAGCGCCCCCACCCGGTGGGCCACGGCCAGGCTCTCCTGGAATACCTTCTCCAAACCTTCCGGCCCGATCCCGGTCCCGCCACCGGGTCATCGACGAGCGCTCCATGGGCAGCTCATGCTGAAAGTACTCTTCGCCGCAGAAGCACTGGAAGTATGGGTCGTAGACCCAGCGCTCGCAGACCTCCTCATCCGAGAGATCGAACATATGCTTGAGGATGTGCAGCCCAACCATCAACCGCGTCGGGACCCCCGGCCGACCCTCCTCCGAATACAAGGCTTCATAGGTCTCGTCGAAGAAAGTCCACGCGATCCGGCCCCCCAACACCACCAACTCGTGGCGCAGGTTGATGATGTTTTCGAACCGCGAGCGGAACAGGTCCTCTATTCCCGATGACACCTTGCGCGATGGCTTCATCACAGTTCTCCAATCCCAATCGACGGGAGCAGAGAATCACGTTCCGCAACGGAAGGGAATCCCCAAAATCAATTATTTCAAATCGCAAGCTTTTCAGGCCCAAAACCCGTTTTCTTGCAAATCCGATTACTTCGCCAAACCGAAAGAACTACCAACATCAGCCGCTTACGCGTTCTTCACGGGCGACGGTATTAGGTACAGATTAGGTACAGCCGAAACGTGGTTTGGGACGCAATATAGCGAAACGGTGTGAAATGCCAATACCAAAAATATCGCATTACCACAGCGCGTTATGAGGAATGTTCGGTAAGCGCCGAAACGGCCTGAAATGCGTGTATGGTTGATTTGTAATCAACAGGTCGCGGGTTCGAATCCTGCAGCCGGCACCAAAAAATACAAGAAATAACAAGGCGTTACAGACAACTGGCCACTGCGCACAAAGAATGTTGGAAACCATGTCAGCACCATGTCCGCGAACCAAGCGACGCCGAAATCCGTCGAATAACCATGCTTCAGGCCCACTCATTCACAACGGGGGTAGAGATGAATAAGTTGATGCTCTTGGTGGCGTTAACGGTTGCGATACAGGTATCGCCGGCGGAGGCCGTCTGGAAAAAAGGGAATTTACTCGTTGACGAGTGTGTGAGTGAATCAGATTTCAATGAAATTATGTGTTATGGCTACATCATCGGAATCGCCGACGTGGTAAGCGTGATGGCCCAGATGGCCGAATCCAAAAGGGTCTGGCGTCCCGATGTGTGCTTTCCAGACATTCCGTCAATATCGGATGCACAGTTAAAACGTGTCGTCGTGAAGTACCTGAAAAAGCACCCTGAGAAGGCACACAATAAGGCGGTAATTCTGGTGATAGGAGCCATCGAGGAAGCCTTCCCATGTGAGTGAGGCCCATGTGAGTGAGGTTTTCGAGCGGCGGGGCCAAAACAATCCCCGCCGAAGCGGGGCGAATGATATCCGGGCCACACACCCACGAAACCTTGATTTTTGGGGGATTGCCGCCGTGGCGTCAAATTGGCGGCGACGTCGGCATCCGTCGAGATGGTGGCCCCCCCAGCGGGAGACTCGGGCACTCCCGGGCCGTCCGCCAGGGGGGTAGATTACACCAGGTCCGGCGATTCTCGTGTTTGCAAAACTTCAGATTTTTTATCTGGAAAGCAAAGTTGCCCCGCCGGGGAACGGGGCGATGTCACGGCATCGCAGGATGATGGCAGCGACTATGGGGAGCAGATAAAAAATCCCCGCCGAAGCAGGGCAAGTTTAGGGTATCCAAACGCTGTCGCGGGCCCACAGGGAGGTAGGTTTAGCCGCGTACAGCATCGCCAGGATAGGACAAGATGCCGACCAGGGCAAAGAAAACTCCCGTCGGAGCAGGGCTAGTTTTTTGTCCGCCCAGTGATCAGGGTGAGGTGATCGCGGCGCTGGCCATTTCATTCTCGGTGTGGCAGTGTGCCGGTCATGGCGACGCTGCCGGTCTCGGATTCGTCCATTGATTTGCGCGCGGTCACGGTGCGTCCGACCTGGGGCGCGCAGGAGCACCGGCGCTGGGACCGGTTGGTGGAGCAGCACCACTACCTGGCGTTCCACGGCGTCATCGGCAAGGGCCTGCGCCATGTCGCGGTGCATGGCGAGACCTGGCTCGCACTGATCGGCTGGCAGCCCGGCGCGTTCAAGCTGGGCGCGCGTGATCGCTGGATCGGGTGGTCGGCCGAGCAGCAGTTCCGGCGTCTGCATCTGATCGCCAACAACTCGCGCTTCGTCATTCTGACGCCTGGCCGAGTGCCGAACCTGGCCTCCCGTGTGCTGGGGCTGAGCCTGCGGCGGCTGTCTGAGGACATCCAGGCGGTGCACGGATATCCGGCTCTTCTGGCGGAGACGTTCGTGGACGTCTCGCGATTTGCCGGCACCTGCTACCGCGCGTCGAACTGGCGCTCTCTGGGGCTGACGCGGGGCTTTGCCCGTGAGCCCGGAGGGGCAGCGCGCTGGCGCCACCACGGTCAGCCCAAGGAGGTCTTCGTGTTCGGACTGACAGACGGCGCCCCCGAGGCGCTGAGCCGTACCGGGATGCCGGCACACTGGAACGCCGAGCAGCACACCGAGCCGATGGCCGCGCCCCGGCTGCGCAGCCTGTTCGAGTGTCTGGGTGAGGTGCCCGAGTACCGCCATGCCCGGGGCAAGCGCTATGCGCTCAACACCATTCTGGTGATCGCCGTCGCCGCCCGGCTTGCCGGATACCGGGGGGTGAACGCGTTCGCCCAGTTCGCCGCCCTGCTCTCCCAGGAGCAGCTCGAGGCGGTGGGTGCGTTCTGGAGCCCTTCCAAACAGCGCTACACCCCGCCCGCGATCACCACCTTCCACAAGACCCTCACCGCCCTGCCGCCAGAGACCCTGGACAACGCGATTAGCCAGTGGACCGGCCAGCATGGCAGCGCGCACGCGCCGGTCGCCATGGACGGAAAGGATCTGCGCGGCGCCTCGAAGCAGACCGAAGACGGGCGCAGGATGATGGTGGCGGCGGTCGAGCACGACACCGGCGTGGTCCTCGGGCAGGTCGAGGTCGACCGCAAGAGCAACGAAATCCCGGCCGTGCGCGAACTCTCCAGCGGCCTCGACCTCACAGGCCGGATCGTCACCATGGACGCGATGCACGCTCAGCACGAGACCGCGCGCTGCCTGCTCGGGCGTCGCGCCGACTACGTGATGAGCGCGGTCAAGGACAACCAGGAGATGATCTTCGAAGACCTCAAGGCGATCGACTTCAGCGATGCGCTCTGGCACGAAACCGTCGACAAGGGCCATGGCCGCATCGAGCGCCGACGCTGCGCCGTCGTCGACCTCTCCGCTGCCGAGTGGGACGGCTACGCCAACCTCCACGGGCGACGCCAGGCCATGCGCATCGAGCGCGAACGCGAGATCCTCAAGACCGGCAAGCGCAGCATCGAGGTGACCTGGAGCCTCACCTCGCTCGGCGCAGAGCGCGCCGGACCCGAGGAGTTGCTCGAACTGGTGCGCAACCACTGGCATATCGAGAACCGCCTGCACTACGTGCGCGACTTCACCTACGACGAAGACCGATGCCGGGCCTACGTGCGTCACCTGCCCAGAAATCTCGCCTGCTTGACCAACGCGGCCATCGCCATCGTGCGCTGCGACGGACGCTTCCGTTATCTGCCCGAGGCCAACCGGCACTATGCCGCCCGGGCGCAGGAGGCCCTCGACGCGATCATGACCGCGCCCATCGCCTGAGACAGCACGCCTCTCCCCCGGACCGGGACGTGCCGCCGAGCGGCGCGGGCGGACCGGTGTGCCTGTCGAATCCGAAAACGCCGTCCGGTGGCTTCGAGCAGTCCCCATGACGTCGTCGAGGCAAGCTCGGGGCTCCCCGAACCCCGTGCACCGAGCACGATCCCACTCATCCCGAACCCTCAACCGCGACTAAAAATTGTTCCTGAGCCGCGTACAGCATCGCCAGGATAGGACAAGATGCCGACCAGGGCAAAGAAAACTCCCGTCGGAGCGGGGGTCAGTGAAGAAACACTCGATATGGGGAGGAGGATTATAGGCGTCAGGGCGCCCAGGGTACGGATTCTGGCCAGAGGGGAAACCCCCGCCGACGGCCCAGGTTTTCACGCCCCGGCCGTGCTGCTTGCCGTCCACGTATTCGCCTTCGTAGCGGCCGCTAGGCTTCCCATCCTCATACCACTCCGGACGAAGTCGCGACGATGGTGGCCGCCGCCCCGAAGTTGATGTGGCAGTCGGCACTCGACGGATTGGCATTCCGTATCGCGGCACTGCCCGGACCAGGTCGCCAGTATCGGTTGACGCCAGTAGATTCGAGAAGTTCCTTCGTGCTGGTATCGTTGAGACCCACCTCGGACGATGGCTCAGTGCTGTCCACGGGAGTGAAGGGATAGTTGAATCTCTGCATGGGTGGTTTCCTCCACCCGCCCGTGGATATGATGGCTAAGCCTGACGGCTTACCCACATCGGCGATGTCCCATGCTCTGTTGAAAAAGGCGAGGCAGGCATGGTTGGGCTTCGAGGCTAGGCGGCCTCTTTGATGGTTTCAATGGCGCTTTTCGCTTTTGCCTTTTTCACGTGATCCTCGAGGGCAGCTCTGAGGATGGGGAGTTGCCGGTAGGCCTTGAGGCGACGGAGGTCTTTTGGGCTTCCAGGAGGCCGGCGGCGGTCCATCGCAAGGCCATCTCGGCGTTGCGCCAGCGCTTGACATTGTGCTGCACCATCCTGACCGTTCCCAAGGCATTCTCGATGGCGTTGGTGCAGGCCAAGGAGCGCCTGAGCTTGGGCGGCAGGCCCAAGCGGATCACGGTGAGGATCTCATCCAGGCCCTCCAGGATGGAAGCCGAAACGCCGGGGGCCTCGGTCTCCAGGCGGCGCGCCAGGTTCTTCATGAGGCGTTCGGCTTTCTCGGCATCGTCTTGGTCCCAGGCTTGCCTGAGCGCCTTCTTGACGCCGGCATGAAGGCTTTCGTCGAGGCGCTCGATGATGTTGCGGCCCTTGTGGACCTGGCAGCGCTGGAGGGCGGCCACCGGCCCGAAGGTCCGCTTGATCGCCTTGGAGAGCGCCTTGGCGCCGTCGACGATGAAGAGCCGGGGCACTTCCGGGTCGAGGCCGCGGGCGGTCAGGTTGTCGAGCAGCGCCTGCACCGTGGCGGCATTCTCCGTGGCACCTTCGGCCAGGCCTAGAACATGCTTCTCGCCCGCGCCGTCGATGCCAATAGCTGCCAGCAACACGTGATCGCCGACGTGCAGCCCGTCGATCTGGATGACCAGGAGATCGAGATCCGAAAGGTCGCTGGCCAGGAAGGCCTTCAGCTTCTTGCGCGTCATGGCCACGAAGCGCCGCGAGACCGCGGACTTCGAGGTCGCATCGCCCGCGCGTGCCGGCAAGTCGCCGCTGGCCTCGCCGGGCAGGCGCACGGCGCGCGCGTACTTGCGGGTCGAAACCGTAAGCAGCATGATGTTCATCGCCCAGGACTGCAAAAGCGCCGGGTCCGAGAGCAACTCCCAGCTCGGCAAGCTCATCTCCTTGCCCGCAAGATCGCGCACCCGCGGGCGCGTCAGCTTCACCTTGCCCCCGTGATAGGCAATCTCGCTCTGGGTTGTCCCCCAGCGATGGCCCTGCCGCTCGGCCGTGCGGGCGTGGCGCGCTCCGCAGAGCACCTCGCTATCCTCGTCCAGCATCTCGCCCAGGGTCTCCACCCCGGCCAACAGGCAAAAGCGATCCACGCTCATGCGCAGATCATCAAAAGCCTCCGGCAAGGCCGGCGGCAACAGCGGAAGCGGGATCTCCAACAGTTTCGAAAGGCGGCTGTTCCGTGTAGTCTTGGTCATGGCGTCGTTCTCCTTGATGGATTCAACACTCAGAGCCTAACGGTTCCAGGCGAATGACGCCTACCTCACTTTTTCAACATCAGCCGGGACATTGCCCCCACATCCCCACAGGCGCAACAACAGCAATCAGGAGACAATGTTGATCTTAAACAGGCCGATTGATGGTCTGGACAACGGGGCGCACTTCATTACTGTACGTTACGTCCCCCCTCAAGGGGACGACGTAACATCCGCGTAACGCCGACGTACAAGGGGGAAGCAGGACAATGAGAACGATTTACGCGTCATTCGTGGTGATCGGGGTAATACTTGGTACGACCGACGCGAACGCGGAGCCGGCGTTGGAGGAGACGATAGATTTCCTTGAAAGTGAGTTTTCCCCGCACTGCGGATATGACGCAGCACAAATAACACCCACCGGGCGGTTCATACTCAATGACACATACACCAACGAAATTGATGAAGTGGTAGAAACCACGCTAATATTCGACATTCAAGATATTGGCGAGATATGGGAAGGCCCCGGGAAAGTTGGAATAGTGTGTACTGATGGGGGTTGCTTGAGTAAGAAAATAATCACGACTTCCAATCGCGATCCTTCCAAGAAGAAACACAGTAATTTTTCTCTCTCATCTGACTCACGCCGTTGCAAGCATAGCCCCCAAGTAGTAAATGGACTCCGCCACCTTAAAGTATTGATTGGCGGAGAGGGGCGCCGAAACCTGTTTAATTTGATTTGGAAATATATATATCTCCGATAATCGCAATCTTTAGTTAGAACCTGTTCGAAAGTGCGCGTCCGCGCATTTTTTGCGTCTGTTCCGGCCCCCTCCCGGCCACCCACGAGAGTATGTCGATAGGGGTGGCCGGGAGGGGGAGAGGTCGGCGCCGCGAGTTTTCGAACAGACTGTTAGGGAAAGCGAGAGGGGAATCTCCGAGCGATAAAGGCCGGCTGAACAAATCGGTTGCGGCGCGTTCTCGGGCGCCCTAAATCAACGAAGGAACGATCAACGGCTGGGAGGACGACGATGCTCTATACGGGCGGCCTGATATTCGACGGCGTCGGCGATCTTCGCGAGGGTCAGGGCGTTCTGGTCGAAGGCAAATGGATCGCGTGGATTGCGCCCGTCGCCGAATTCGTGGGCTATGCCGGCCCGCGCGTCGATACCGGCGGCGGCACTCTTCTGCCGGGCCTGATCGACTGTCACGTCCACCTCGTATTCGGGGCCGAGGCCGACCCCTGGGCCGCCCTCCAGAATTCGCCCCCCGGGGAAATCACCTTGCGCGCCCTCGCCCACGCCCAGGCAAGCGTTTCCGGCGGCATCACCGCCATACGCGATTGCGGCGGCAAGGATTATCTCGAATTCGCCGTCCGCGACGCCTGCAACGCCGGGCAATTTCTCGGTCCAACGGTCCGGGCCGCCGGGCGCATGATTTGCATGACCGGGGGTCATGGAAACCGGATCGGCCGCGTCGCCGACGGCGTCGAAGAAGTCGTCAAGGCGGTGCGGGAGCAAATCCACGCCGGTTGCGACCTGATCAAGATCATGGCCACGGGCGGCGTCATGACACCAGGCGTGAACCCGGAGGACGCGCACTACACGGCACCGGAGATCAGCGCCGGTATCGCCGAGGGTCACCGTTTCGGCCGGCCCTGCGCGAGCCACGCCCAAGGCTCCGAAGGGATCCTGAACGCGGTCCGCGGCGGCATCGATTCGGTCGAGCACGGTATTTTCATGACCCCGGCCTGCATCGAGGAAATGTGCACCCGGGGAACCGTGCTGGTGCCGACGCTCTCCGCCCTTGTGAGCATGCTCGGCCACCCGGAGGACGGCATTCCCGAATACGTTATGACCAAGGCCCGACGGGTCGCCGAACACCACCGGGACTCGATCACGAGCTTTTATCGAGTCGCCCGTGAAGAACGCGTAAGCGGCTGATGTTGGTAGCTCTTTCGGTTTGGCGAAGTAATCGGATTTGCAAGAAAACGGGTTTTGGGCTGAAAAGCTTGTGATTTGAAATAATTGATTTTGGGGATTCCCTTCCGTTGCGGAACGTGATTCTCTGCTCCCGTCGATTGGGATTGGAGAACTGTGATGAAGCCATCGCGCAAGGTGTCATCGGGAATAGAGGACCTGTTCCGCTCGCGGTTCGAAAACATCATCAACCTGCGCCACGAGTTGGTGGTGTTGGGGGGCCGGATCGCGTGGACTTTCTTCGACGAGACCTATGAAGCCTTGTATTCGGAGGAGGGTCGGCCGGGGGTCCCGACGCGGTTGATGGTTGGGCTGCACATCCTCAAGCATATGTTCGATCTCTCGGATGAGGAGGTCTGCGAGCGCTGGGTCTACGACCCATACTTCCAGTGCTTCTGCGGCGAAGAGTACTTTCAGCATGAGCTGCCCATGGAGCGCTCGTCGATGACCCGGTGGCGGGACCGGATCGGGCCGGAAGGTTTGGAGAAGGTATTCCAGGAGAGCCTGGCCGTGGCCCACCGGGTGGGGGCGCTGCGGGAGAAGGACCTCGAGCGGGTGACGGTGGACACCACCGTACAAGAGAAGGCGATTGCCTTTCCGACCGCCGCCAAACTGATGCAACGAGCCCGCGAGCGGCTGGTGCGACTGGCACGGGAGCACGGCATTGCCCTGCGTCAGTCCTATACCCGCCTGGGCAAGAGGGCGTTGATCATGCAAGGCCGCTACCGCCATGCCAAACAGCACAAGCGGGCCAACAAGGCCCTGCGCAAGCTCAAGACCTATCTCGGGCGCACCGTCCGCGACATCCGCCGCAAGACGGCCCAGGAGGAGAGCCTACGGGATACCTTCCGCCGCCCCTTGTGGTTGGCCGAGCGGGTGTCGACCCAGAAGCGGCGCGACCCCTTGCCCAAGGTCTATTCGCTCCACGCGCCCGAGGTCGAATGCATCGGCAAAGGGAAGGCGCACAAGCCGTACGAGTTCGGCTGCAAGGTCTCCGTGGCGGCGACCAATTCCCGCCCCCCCGGCGGCCAGTTCGTCGCCCACGTCAAGGCCTTCCACGGCAATCCCTATGATGGCCACACCTTGAGGCAGGTGATCGAAGAGATGGAACGCTGGACGGGGATATCGGCCGAGCGCATCTATGTCGACAAGGGATACCAGGGCCACTATTACCCCAACAAACACCGCGTCTTTAGATCAGGCCAGAAACGCGGCATCACGCCGACGATCAAGAAGGAGCTCAGGCGGCGCTCCGCCGTCGAGGCCGTGATCGGACATCTCAAGAGCGATGGCAGGCTGGGGCGCAACTTCCTCAAAGGCCGCGACGGCGACAAGATCAACGCCATCCTCGCCGGCGCCGGCTACAACTACCGCCTTGTCCTCAAATGGCTGAGGCGTTTGTTTGTCCAAATCCTGGCCGCGCTCCTCAGCGACATCTCGCACCCCACCGCAAACCCAATCGCCGCTTCAGCTTGAAATCAGGGTTCTTCACGGACGACTAGGGAGCCGGTGGCAAGATCGCGATGGGGACCGACGCCGGGACGCCATTCAATCATCACGGAGACAACGCCAAGGAATTACAATACATGGTTGAACTCGGCATGCATCCCCGCGACGCCTTGACCGCCGCGACGGCGACGGCGGCCGAGCTGATGGGTCTCGGCGATCGCGGGCGCATCGCGGAGGGCAGGATCGCGGACCTGCTTATCGTCGACGGGGACCCCATGGCCGAGATCGCCGCCGTCGCCGACAGCGCCAACCACCGAGCCGTCATCAAGAACGGTGCCGTCGTCGCCGGAATTCTGACGCCCTCTGGGACGCGGGACCAATCGATTGCCGCCGCGAGCCTATAGGGCATGGCGGCGACCGAATTATGGAAGCCCGGCGCCAATCCGGCCTGTCGCCACGCGCCGGCGACCCGACGGAACCGTGATCCCATCCTGGCGGTGCTCAAGCGGACTTTGCCGCGAACCGGAACGGTGCTCGAAATCGCCAGCGGTACCGGGGAGCACGCGGCCTGGTTCGCCCACCACCTGCCTGACCTGACTTGGCAACCCAGCGACCCCGATCCCGAAATGCGGGCAAGTATCACCGCATGGGCCGCGAGCGCCGGCTGGACCAACCTCAAGGCCCCTCTGACGCTCGACACGACCGATCCGGAGTTGCCGAAGGCTGATCTCGCGGCGGACCTCGTCGCCATCGTCAATATCAACATGATCCATATCGCGCCGTGGGCCGCGTGCGTCGGCCTCATGCGCGCCGCCGGGCGATTGCTGCCCGACGGCGGAATTCTGTATCTCTACGGACCGTTCCGCCGTTTTGGTGATCATACGGCGCCGAGCAACGCGGCCTTCGACGCTTCCTTGCGGGCCCGCGACCCGGAATGGGGAGTCCGTGACCTAGAGGACGTCGAGGCCTGCGCCACGGACAACGGGATCGCGATCGAGGACGTCACCGCGATGCCCGCGAACAATTTTTCAGCCGTGTTTCGGCGCCGTAGATTCCCCGGTTAGCCACCCGGATCCATCGCTCCATCGACCGGGCGCAGGCTTGCCCGCCGACACGCGATATTGAATCCTGATGCGGAATGATTTAATTTCGATCCCGAAATTCAGGGGCACTCGTTTTTACGACTTATCCACTGACGCCCGACCATCGCTAATATTTCGAGTATATTGGTCGCGATGAGAAACTATCCTGACTTGGCTCTGCTAAACGGACGCGTTTTGATCGCGTCGGCACTAACCTTGACACTGGCTCTTGCCACCCCGGTTTTCGCTCATGGCGTCGGCGGGGAAACCCTGGCGCCGATCACCATCGGCGACCGTAACGCAACGCTGTCGATCAGCATGAAGCCTGTACTTTACGACGCCGGAAACCTCGAGTCCGAACTGAAAATAAGACTCTACGACGCTGATTCACAATCAGAATTTAAAAACGTTAGCTTCCTAATTGCAATGTCCAAGGATGGAAGTCGTTTTTTTCGATATATGTTTCATGATGATCTAGGGGATCTTGTCGTCAATTTGATTCACAAGGATTCGGAGCGGATTTCGGTATTCGGAAACCGGCATGAAGCGTTCGACGGCTGGATGATGGACGGGGATGATCCTGTGAGAATCGAGGGACCCGTCCTTCCTTCCGGGGGGCTGTACGAGTTCGAAATAAAGATTGTTTCTGTCGATTCGTATATGAATGTTTTGGACAGGCCACTCATTTTCAATTCGGCGATTAGTATCGGAGATAAGTTTTCCTACCAAGTCTCCGATGCGATCGGTGATCGCCACCGAATCAACGTGACGTCGTGGTACGACACAATCGATGAGTTTTCATACTCAGCCGAGAAAAAAAACATGTTGATCGCATTACCGTTCGATTGGGGCGAAGAAACCATCGATCAAATTCAAACAGTTCATCAAGAAATTCGCGTTCCGGTAAACTTTCATGAATTCATTTCGAATACGTATAATGTGGGAGTCAATGGAATAGAACTTCCTGATTCGGCGATCATCGTGGATGATTATTCGGACCAGGCGAACAAAATCCTCCATATTGTCGTGCCACAGGAAACACTTCGTGAAATAAGGCGTGACGCGGAGCTGTTCTGCGCCGAAAACCTGATCCTCTCGATCGACACGGCGACGGATTCGCCGCGCACCTTCGTCCGTCCCGCCACTTGCCCGCGCGCGGACACCTGGTTTTCGTTTCTCCGCACCCTGGGTTTTCGTTGAACGGCGACTTATATCCCTCACTTTCTTCGCGGGGAAGCCCGCTTGCCCATGAAACGCTCGAGCAGGACGCACGCGGTGAGGTCGCCGCTGACATTGACGACCGTGCGGCACATGTCGAGAATTCGGTCGACGCCCAGAATCAACGCGATCCCGGCTTCCGGTATGCCCACGGCAACGAGAATTGTTGCCAGAACGACGACGCCCACCCCCGGCGTGGCGGGCGTGCCTATCGAGGCACCGATGGCCGTGATCAGGATCACGCCGAACGCTTGCGGTCCCAATTCGACTCCGAAGACCTGAGCCAGGAAGATTGCCGCGACCGTTTGGTAAAGCGCCGTGCCATCCATATTGATGGTGGTGCCCAAGGGGACGACAAAACGCGAAACCGCGGGTGAAACCTTGAGTTTTTCCTCGGCCGTCTTGAGCGTCAACGGCATCACCGCGGCGGAAGACGACATCGAAAAGGCCATGAGCATGACTTCGCTTATGTCGCGCAGGAACTGGACGGGGGAACGACGGCCAAGAAGCGATACCAGGGTCAAATACATGCCCACCAGGGCGACCAGCCCGGCGATGACCGTCACGACGTAGGCGGTGACCCCGATGACCGCCTCGATCCCGACCCGCGCCGTGATCTGAGCGAGAAGACCAAAAACGGCGACCGGCGCGAATCGCATTACCCAGGAAACGATGACCATGCACGTCGTCTGGGTGGAGCTCAATAAATCGAGAATTGGTCGCGCGTGCTTCTTCGGCAGGGTGATCAGCGCGATGCCGAAAATCATCGCCGCGATCACGACCTGCAACATGTCGCCGGCGACCAAGGTTTCATAGGGGTTGCCGGGGATCAGATCGACGATCGCCTGGGGAATGTTGGGTCCTTTTCTCACCACTGGGACCTGCAACTCGGCGGTGGTCGTGGCTACTGATTTCAGAGCCGCGCTATCGACCGCGCGTCCCGGCCCGAAAAGCCAGGCGATAGTGCTTCCGATCACGACCGCGGCCGCCGTCGTCAACAGAAAATAGACCACGATCCGCATCCCCACCCGGCGCAAGTTTTCAACCGTACCGCCGGCCGCGATTCCGCGGACGACCGATGCCGCGATGAGGGGTACGACGACAAACTTGATCGCGGCCAAGAAGAGATTCCCGGGTAGCGCGAGCCAGCCCGCGATTTGATCGGCCCGCGCCCGCGCCACCAGCCCGGCGTCCGCCGAAAGGACGAGTCCGACGACAATCCCCAACAACAGCCCCACCAGCACCTGAAGCCACAAGCGTCGGCGCAAGAGACCGTTCAAGAGATAAATCGCGTTGATTGGCGAGGCCGAATACCGCGACTCGGCCGGGCTACCCCGTGCCATGTATCACGCCGTTCGTCACGCTCGTCCCCATGACACCACTACCCCCCCCACCAAGACAATCAATCCCATGGGCGCCGGTTTGTCTAGCCATGCCGGCCGACGACGATCGCAACGGATTAGGGGTGGCGCCGCCATGATCGGTCCCGCTGGCGAAATCAAAGCGGACTCGTCACCGAATCACTGCCCAGACGCGTGCATGTGAATCCCGCCTCGGTGAGTTTGTCCATGACGTCGCTGACGTGTTCGGTACCCCTTGTCTCCAGAACGACGTCCAGATGGGCCGATTTGATCGGGAGATTGGAAAATGCCCGTTGATGGTGAACCTCGAGAATGTTGGCATCGGTATCTCCGATGATCTTTGACACCCGCGCAAGCGTTCCGGGCGTGTCGTCGATCTCGATGCGCAGACGTACCAGCTGGCCGCCTCGCACGAGCCGCCGCAGAATGACCGTCGACAATATCCGCATGTCGATATTGCCGCCGGTAAGGATAAGACCGGTACGACGGCCGGCGAAACGATCGGGATGGGCAAGGAGCGCCGCGAGCGCCGCGGCCCCGGCGCCCTCGGTGAGGGTTTTCTCGGCCTCGAGCAACAACTGGACGGCATATTCGAGCTTCTCCTCGCTGACCAGGAGAATCTCGTCGACGGTACGGGCGACGATTTCCCGGGTGCGTTTGCCAACGGTCTTGACCGCGATTCCTTCGGCGATTGTGCGCCCGCCGGAGTCCGGCGGCAATCCGCGGAGACACCGATACATCGAGGGATATAGCTCGGCCTGTACGCCGACGACGCGTATCCCGGGTTTCAATTCCTTGACCGCGACGGCAACCCCCGAAATGAGGCCACCCCCCCCGATCGGCGCCACGATGACGTCGAGGTCGGGATCGGCGGCGAGCATTTCGAGGCCGATTGTGCCCTGGCCGGCAATGACCTTGTCGTCGTCGTAGGGGTGGACGAAGGTCATGCCGGCACTGGAGGCCAACTCACGAGCCCGTACGGCCGCTTCCTCGACCGACGCCCCCTCGAGCACGACCCGGGCGCCGAAGCGGCTCGTATTCCGGGCTTTTACTTGCGGGGTTCCGCTGGGCATCACGACGGTCGCCGCGATCCCAAGCCGCTCGGCATGGTAGGCGACCCCCTGGGCGTGGTTCCCCGCAGACATCGCAACCACGCCGATCTCCCTTTCCCGGGGCGAAAGCGACAGCAGCTTCGCTAGGGCGCCGCGCTCCTTGAACGACCCGGTGTATTGCAGGTTTTCGTATTTCAGGACCACCTCGGTGCCGGTGACCCGCGACAGATTCCGTGAAAGGAGGCAGGGCGTTTCGACGATCGCACCCTCGACCTCGTTGTAGGCATCGCGGACATCGGCGATCGAAACGGTCATGATTTCCCCCTGGCACGGCCCAGTACGCCGCGCCAACGTATGATCGGGTTGGGCTCCCCGTTCCACCTTACGGATTGTGGATCGGGGTGACAAACGCCCTCGGTTTCGCGGCGTGTTGTTTAACAGTCTGTTCGAAAACTCGCGGCGCCGGCCCTCTCCCCCTCCCGGCCACCCATATCAGCAACCTCTCGTGGGTGGCCGGGAGGGGGAGAGGGACAGACGCAAAAAATGCGTGGTCGCGCATTTTCGAACGGACACTAATAAACATCATACCATCTAGTCATGCCGACATCCGACCGGCGCGCGCTCCGACAAATATTTTCCAAATAATCGGCGAACCGGCGAAACTCTTATCGCCGCGCGATCGAATGGAATATCCACTCTCCTTGCCGGCGCCTTTCGCGTTCGCTCGGTCACCACATCGATACCGGGGAATCGGGGTCGGTCAATATTTCGTGCATTTCCAGTGACCTCTACCCAAAACATGTTATGCTTAGCAAATAATTCATAATGATAGGGCGTCGCGAGATGGGGAGAGACAGCGTGCCGGAAAATGATGATCGGTCGCTCGGCATCATCCGCCTTTTCGATGATTTGTCGTCGGATAGTATGCGGGATATCGAAGAGAGTTGCCGCTGGCGCGAATACGATACCGACGAAAAGATCATCGACCGCTTTAGCGATGGGGGGGAGGTTTACTTCGTCGTTAACGGCACCGTGGAAATTTTGAACTATTCATACTCGGGCCGCGAGATCGCGTTTGCCCGGGTTCGAGGCGGGGGTTACTTCGGCGAGCTCGCGGCCATTGACGGCAAACCGCGTTCCGCGACGGATCCTCGAACGCATGGCTCGGATCATTCGGCGTTGTGACGATCGCATCATGGACCTCAGTACCTTGGGGGCGGTACAGCGCGTCTATCTCGAGATTCTTCGATTGGCGAAACTCGACGCGGCAACCCAAAGTCACTGGGTCGTGTGGCCGATTCCGACCCAGGTCACGATCGCCGGCCGCGCGAGCACCTCGCGCGAGACGGTAGCCCGGGCGGTGGCGCAACTCGGCGGCGCGGGGATCGTCGGACGTAAGCACAAGACGCTCTACATCCGCAACAAGGGAAAATTAGAGGAGTTAGCCGCCGTTTTCGATCCCGATTGGGGAGAGGAAATAACCCGCTGAGGGCGCGGCCCGGATCAAGCCACGCCCACAATTCTATTTTTTTGGGGTATCTCTACGGCATTACCCTGGGCCAAAAGGTTGATCCGCATGAATTCTCGAGCCGCGAAGGCGTCCCGCCAGATCGCCCGTGCCCGACGTTCGATCTCTTCCATGAACAAGTCCTCGTGGTCGGGATCGTGATGGAAGATGGCCAGCGATTTCACGTTGGCCGCCCGCGATAATCGAATGCCCTCTTGCCAGGTGGAGTGACCCCAGCCGACGTGATCGGGATATTCCTTGTCTGTGTACGTCGAATCGTAAATTACCAGATCCGCGCCCTCGATGAGACCGAGAACGTTCTTGTCCGGTTTACCGATGACGTGTTCGGTGTCGGTCACATAGCAGATCGATTTTCCGGCATATTCGACGCGGTAGCCGGTGGCGCCATTGGGATGGTTCAACGCCGCCGTTCGCACCTTGACTTGTTTGCTCTGGCCCAGGGTGAAGCTGTCGCCGGCGCGGAAATCCTCGAAGGTCATTTGCGCCTGCATTGTTTCCAGCGGCACCGGAAAGGTGGGATTCGCCATCTGGCCGGCAAGAATATTGCGGATGCCGCCCATGTCCGAAAGATGGCCGGCCATGATGTGAAAGGAACAATCCTTGCGGTAGGCGGGCGAAAAAAACGGAAATCCGTTGATATGATCCCAATGGGTATGAGACATCAGGATCGTCGCCCCCCGAACTTCTTGACGCAACAGCTCGTGCCCGAGGTTACGAATGCCGGTACCGGCGTCACAGATGATTCTTTCCTCTCCGGCTTCGATCTCGATGCAGCTCGTATTGCCCCCGTAAGCGATATGGTTCGCGGTGGGACAGGCGATGCTGCCTCGCACACCCCAGAATTTCAGTCTAAAGGTCATCGTGAAATGTCTCCGCTCAATCAGTCATGTAAAGCATCACCCTCGTAACGGCCCTCGGAATTCGCGGCCGAGCCATTACTATCCGCCGGTCGGCCCCCCTTTCATAACTCTTCTTGGGCGCTCCAAATGTGTCGGCTGTCACACCCCCGGAATCGAGCATCCTCGCTAAAAAATGGCGGAAAAGCCAGAATCAGTGGCGTTTTGCGCCCTACCAGCGGCATCAAAACGTCCTGGAGAGCTGGTTTATCGTCTCGGTCGCGATAACTCGTGATTTCCCCCAATTCCTGCCAAAACACCCACTCGCAATACCACCTCATTCCGCCGAGACCGCCTCGTCGGACAGGTGGGATAGACCGATCAAGGCGGGATTGGATACGGTGATCAAAGACGTCGGTATTGCCTCCAGATAGGACTTGTAGCGTCCCTTGCTCTGAAATCGATCTCGAAACCGGTCCGCCGCGAAGGCGTTCCCGAGTTTCGGCACCACGCCGCCGGCGATAAAAACCCCTGCCCGCGCACCAAGTGTAAGGGCTAAATTACCAGCGGCGCCACCTAAAATATCGCAAAAATGAGCCACCGCGCGCAAACTCGTTCGACATTCCCCCGTCCGTGACCTTTCGACGACCGCGGCGGGGGTAACCGCCTCGGCGCCGGTGCCATCGATCTCGGCGACCGCGTGAAAAAGGTTCAATAAACCCGGCCCCGACAAAACCCGTTCGAGGGATACGTGCTCGAACCTGGCGCTTAACCACCAGAAAATCTCACACTCGCGCTCGCCGACCGGGGCAAAGTCCACATGCCCCCCTTCACCCGAAATCGGTGTCCATGACCCCGCCGAGGGAAGCAATCCCGAAACGCCGAACCCGGTTCCCGGACCAAGCACGCCCATGGCCGATCCCGCCACCGGCTCGCCGCCGCCGATCCGGCGCCACTGGGACGATTCCAGATGGGGCAAGGACAGAGCTATGGCGGTAAAATCGTTCACGACCCGCAACCTCGGGAGGCCCAGCGACCGGCGCAATTCCTCGGCTTCGAAACGCCAGGGATGATTCGTCATCGCGATCGTTCCGCCGATCACCGGACCGGCCACGGCCAGGGCCGCGTCGTCCGGTGCCCCGTGGCTCTTTTCGGCCTCGAGAAACACCGCCAGCGCCAAGCCGATGTCGCGGTACTGGCCGCAGACGTAGACGGTCGGCTCCGGCGGCGACGCCCCCGGGCGGCATACCGCGAACCGAGCATGGGTGCCGCCGATATCGGCGATCAGGCGAAGGCGCGGCGAGCCCGGGGCGGCCCGATCGGGCATGCCCTTAAATCTCCATCTAGAAATTCAGGCCGCGCGACGACCCAAGGATCGCCCGATGGCGACAAGGGGGAGAAAATTTCCCATCTACGGCGAGCCTCACAAGACATCCTCCCAGCGCCGGCTCAACCTCATGGCGCAATGTATCAGACCGACGAGCGAATAGGTCTGCGGATAGTTGCCCCACAACTCGTTCGTCTTGGGGTCGATATCCTCGGACAACAAGCCCAGTGAATTACGGCACGTGAGCATGAATTCAAATATTTCACGGGCTTCTTCCTCGCGGCCGATGGCGACCAAGGCCTCGATGTACCAAAACGTACAAACTGTGAATGCGGTATCCGGGATCCCGAAATCGTCCGGAGCAAGATACCTGAAGAGGTGGTTCCCCCGCCTCAGATCTCGCTCGATCGCGCCGACGGTCGAGATAAATCTAGGATCGTCGCGTTCCAGGAAACCAATTTCGGACATCAACAGGAGGCTGGCGTCGGTGTCGCTTCCGTCGAAGCTCTCGACCATGCTGTTTCGTTTCGCGTTCCAGGCCCGATCCAGAATTTTCGTGCGGACCTTGTTCGCCTTTTCCTGCCAGTGCGTCACCCTTGGGGCGAGTCCCAGGTGGGCGGCGATTTTGGCCAATCGATCGCAGGCCGCCCAGCACATCATGCTGGACGATGTATGCACCCGGGTCCGGGTGCGCAATTCCCACAGGCCCGCGTCGACTTGATCGTGCATCGCGAAGGCGCGCTCGCCAATGGCCTCGAGTCGGCTGAAGGCCTCGAAACCCGCGGGCCGAAGCAGGCGCTTGTCGAAGAACGCTTGCGTCGTCGCCAACACGACGTGCCCGTAGACGTCGTGCTGGGCGTGTTCATGGGCTTGGTTGCCCAAACGGACCGGCCCCATGCCCCGGTAGCCACCCAGGGTATCCAGCTCCCGTTCGGAAAGGCGTGATTCCTGCCCGATGCCGTAAACGGGCTGCAAATGACCATCATCGGCCGAGGCGGTGATGTTCGCCAGGTAACGGAGATAGTTCTCCATTACGTTGATCGCCCCGAGACGATTCAGTGCCCGGACGACGAAGAAGGCATCCCGCAGCCAACAAAAACGATAATCCCAATTGCGACCACTATTCGCGGCTTCGGGTATCGAGGTCGTCATCGCCGCGATGATGGCCCCGGTTTCCTCGAAATGGCATAATTTGAGCGTGATCGCGGCCCGAATGACGGCGTCCTGCCAATCCAGCGGCAAGGCCAATTGACGCACCCACTCGCGCCAATATTCACAAGTCCTCTCAAAGAACTCTCGCCCCGTCTCCACGATCGGGGTACTCAGCGTTTCGTCGGGTCCCAGGTGCAAGGTGACGGGACGCTCCAAGTGGAACGGGGTTCCGTCGAGCAGGTAGGCGATGGGCGCGTTGGTCGTCAAACGTAAGGTAAGCGCCGGGCCAACGAAACGAAGGTGGTTGCTGCCATAGGTAATCGACGGCTTGGTGGCACCGTAATCATAAGCCGGCCGCACCAGAATCCGGATACGCGGCGTACCGGATAGCGGCTTGACGATACGGATGACGGACACAGGCCGAAACATTCGTCCACGGCTGAAAAACCGCGCCGCGAAATCGATGATCTCGATCCCGCCACCGTCGCCGTCGTACAGTCGGGTCGACAACACGGCCGTGTTCTTGAGATATACCTGTTCGCAACGAACCCGGTCCACCAGGTCTATCCGGTAAAATCCCCGCACCGCCGGGTCGTCGGTGTCGCCCTCGCCGTTCAAGAGCCGACAAAAAACCGGATCGCTATCGAAGCGGGGCAAGCAACATCAGACGATGTCCCCCTCGCGCGAAACGAGAGCCCCGAACGAGCAATTTCCGATGATGCCGAGATCGAGATCAGACGACACAGGCACGCTCCTCCCGTGGTTGGCGGGAAGTCTCACTGGCGACGAGCTCCAGCCAGTCGAGCAAGCGATCGACTGAAGCGACACGGAAACGCGACGAGCTCGCGCCGCCACGACCAACGCGAATCGAAGTTCCGCCCAAACGATTCGCGGCCGCGAACCCATCTTCGTCGGTAACATCGTCGCCTACGAAAATCGGTTTTCTGCCGATGAAGGGCGCTTCATCCAGAAACGCCGCCACCGCACTCCCCTTGTTGAATGTGCTCGGCTTGACCTCGAAAACCATTTTCCCGGCCAAGATCTCGAGTTCGGATTTGGTTCCGGCAACGGCCTCCCGGACCGCTTCGAGGCAATATTTTCGGTGCCCCGGCACCGACCGGAAATGCAACGCAAGCGACAAATCCTTGTCTTCGAGGATCACCCCGGGTGCGGCGTCGGCGACGCGCTGTAATGCAGCCCGCACAGGGGCCAAACCGTCCCCTCTCGGGGTGTAGCGCTGAACCGTGCCATCGGCGCCCCGCCGTTCCATGCCGTGCAACCCGGCGGCGGGAAATACCGACGGCGCGAGGTACCCATCGAGCTGATCGAGAGGCCGCCCACTTATGATCGCCACGGCCCCACCCAAGGCGGCGCCAAGTGACCGCAACGTCGGCTCCAATCGCGGCGACACCTCGACTTTGTCCGGACGTTCGGCGATGTCCGCCAGGGTCCCGTCGAAATCCAGAAACAGCGCCCAATCGGAGTCCGGCCGGGGCAATCGAGGAAATGAAGTCGGCATCGGATCGGCGATCTCCCGAGAGTTGGGGCGCGTCTTCGCCAGCGCCGCGAATTCTTCCAGCCGCGGCACCCGACCATAAGCGAAGTCTATGGTCCGGAACGGCGGGACGAGCACGCCGCCACCGCAGCCAAGTTAGGCATATTACAGTGCCGTGGGTGGGGCCCAGGGCGCCCGTTCCCACAGTGATGAAGAGAATACTTCACGGATAATCTTTCGCTCCCCTTAACCGTCGCCTCGAGCCAATCATCTGCTCGGCAAGGGATGTGTTCTTGGCGACCCCACGTCCTCGCAGACGCATGTCATGCTCAGCTCGCCGGCGGTATTGCGGACCGTCGCCAGGCACGCCTTCTCCCGTCCGCTCGGTATTGAAACCGCGAAACGGGTGACGTACCGATTGCCACGCTCCGCCGGCGTACGTTCCGAGTTCATGCGAACGATATTGGCATCGAATTGTACAAATACCTCAGAAAGCCGCGCAATCAAACCGGGACGATCGCCACCGCTGAGGACGATGCGATGGGTCACCTTCGCGCTAGGACCGTGCAGCGGTTCGAGGTCAAACCGACGCACCGAGATCTTGGACCCGGCGAGTTCCGGCATCCCCTCCAGCTCCGTCGCCAGCGCCGCGACTGCAAGTCCCTCCGGCAAGATACACAGCGAGGTAAACTGCGCCCCTTCCCCCAGTACCGCGAAGGTCGTGTCGCCGAGATTGCATCCCAGATCGAAAAGCCGGCCCGCCAGGGCGGCGACGAGACCGGTTCGGTCCACGCCCGAAATCGAGATCAACACGGTGTCGTTCATACCGCCAACCTTCACCAGAATGAACGCCGTCCTCCGCCCATGATGGGACATCAGCGGAAAAATGGAAACCCGATGTTGGTGCGTCGCCAGCACCGTATCGTTTTTCTGAAACCGATCGGTGTCAGCGAAGAATAGGTTTCCTCCCGCCAACGACTTTCGCGGAAAAATGCGCGCCCTCCAAGCCGCTTTCACCAGTGCCAAACCTGATCGTAAGCATCAAGGAGATTCGGTAAATCGTTCCGGGAAAGCGGCTGTAGCCCGGCGATCATCCTCGCCGAGTCGATGCCACGATCGGCCACGTCTTCCTCGACGACGAACACGGCCACGCCTTTTGCAATCAAACCGGCGACGTCGTCGGCCAGATAGGGCGCCATTCTTTGCCGCCGCCGACCAAAGGCCAGTCCCGAAACGGCCTGATCCTTGACGACATAGTTGACCGCGTTGCCGCGCAGCAGGACATCGAGGTTACCGCCGGCGCCCTTCATCGCATGGGCGATCCAGACGACGGGATCGTCCTGCTCCTCGAGGGTAGCCCGATACGCCGTCTCGACGATATTCAAGACCTTCATGTTCCGCCCTATTTCATTGGAATAACGAGCGTGTTGTCGGATTCGTCCGCCATTTTCCATAGATCGGACGGGCTTCCCCGGCGCACGCCCTCGATCGCCTCTCCGGCACCTCGCTCATCAACGCAAAGTCCGCAGTTGATCCAATCGAGTCGGCCGCCGTTCGCCGCCGCCTCCTCGATCAGGGCCGCGACCCATTCCCGCGGTTGCTGGTGGTCCTCCTCCTCGACGTCGTGACCATGGACGGCGTTGGCGTGGGGCCGCTGTTCGGCGAAAGGCAGGAACACGGCGCCCTCGTACGCGAATACGTTAACGTTGTAGCCGCGCCTGGCGGCGATGTCTACGAGCCGAAACGCCGTGGTCGTGCGTGCGTTTTCATAGGGTGGATCCATGATCGCGAAGGTGAGGGTCGGCTTCGTGGTCATCTCGGCGCCCCTAATGCCAGATCGCCTTGCGACCGGCGACGAACTGGTCGATCACCACGTCGAGCGGCGAGGCCCGCACGCCGGGGGCCAGGTCGTCGGGACCGATCCCGCGTTCCCGCAATGAAAAATCATCGGCCAGCACTTCGACGCCGGAGACGGCCAAATCGGCCAGGGTTTCGGACGCAGAACAGATTCGTGCCTGCAGGACGCCGTTTTGGACCAGGAAAAACGTCACCTCATTACCGGCCTTCGCCAAACCTGAGGCCAAAGCGCGGAACGCCGCCGAATCGAACGGGTCGCGGGACTCGATAAGCAAATATTTTCCCATCTTATTCCCGACTTCCCAGCCCCCGCGGCCAGCCCCGGCGGTAGGTGGGATTTCGCTCTCGCTCCTCAGGGCCGCCAGCTTATGCGGCGGTGCTGGGCATGGCCACAAAAAATAGGGCCGCGCGTGGCTCCGGGAGCGAACGACGGCCGGCACCATCGCGGCGGATGGCGCGAAGGAATCACTCCCATTCGATGGTACCGGGCGGTTTCGAGGTGAGATCGTACACCACACGATTGATTCCGCTAACCTCGTTGCCGATCCGAGTGGCAACGCGAGTCAAGAGATCGTGCGAAAAGGGAAAGGCTTCGGCGGTCATCCCGTCGCTGGAATTGACGGCGCGGAGCGCGCAAACGAATTCGTAACTGCGCTCGTCGCCCATCACGCCGACGCTGCGGACGGGAAGGAGGACCGTCAACGCCTGCCATATTTTCTCGTAAAGTCCGGCGTTCGCGATTTCCTCCAGAAAGATGGTGTCGGCGTGCCTGAGGATGGCCAATTTTTCCTTGCTGACTTCGCCCGGGATGCGAATCGCCAGTCCGGGACCCGGGAATGGGTGGCGCATGAGCACGCGCTCGGGAAGGCCGAGTTCGCGACCGAGAGAACGGACCTCGTCCTTGAAAAGGTCCCGCAAGGGTTCGACGAGCTTGAGATTCATCCTTTCGGGCAAACCGCCCACGTTGTGGTGCGACTTGATCGTGGCGCTGGGGCCGCCGGCGGGCGAGGAGGATTCGATGATGTCCGGATACAAGGTTCCCTGAGCAAGAAAATCAGCCCCGCCGGCGCGACGAGCCTCGGATTCGAAGACGTCGATGAAGGTCGCGCCGATCACCTTGCGTTTTTCTTCCGGTTCGGCCACCCCGGCGAGTTTCGACAGGAAAAGGTCCTTGGCATCGCGCTGGACCAGCGGCATGTTGAATCGGTCCCGAAACACCGATACGACCTGATCCGCCTCGCCCGAGCGCAAGAGGCCGGTATCGACGAACACGCAGGTGAGGCGGTCGCCAATAGCCTCGTGCAGGAGCACCGCCGCGACCGCTGAATCGACGCCGCCGGAAAGTCCGCAAATGACCCGCCCGTCACCCACTTGCGCCCGTACCTTGGCGATCGCGCGGCGGCGGAAGGAGGCCATCGTCCAATCCCCCCTACAGCCGGCAACGTCACGAATGAACGCGGTCAGCAAGGCGGACCCCTGCGGCGTGTGCGTGACCTCGGGATGGAATTGAATACCGTAGTAGCGGCGGGCGTCGTCGGCGATCCCGGCGAAGGGAGTCCCCTCGTTCCTGGCGACGACCGCGAAGCCCGGAGGCAGGGCGATCACATGGTCGCCGTGGCTCATCCACACCAGCGCGCGATCGCCCGATCGCCAAAAGGCTTCGAAAAGCGGGCACTCGGTGACGACGTCGATGTACGCGCGCCCGAACTCGCGGCGCTCGGCGGCGGCGACCCGGCCGCCGAGCACCGCGCACATGGTCTGCTGACCATAACAAATACCGAGAACGGGCACCCCCATCTCGAAAATCTTCGGCGGAACGCGCGGTGCCTCGCCACGGGTTACGGAGGACGGCCCGCCCGAAAGGATCACGGCTTTTGGCGCCAGCTCGTCGAGTTCGGCATCGGCCAGCGACCACGGCCGGACTTCACAGAAGACTCCCGCCGCGCGGACGCGCCGGGCAATCAACTGGGTCGTCTGCGAGCCGAAATCGAGAACCAGGGCGCGATCGCTCATGGAATTCGCCCGAGCGCCAAGGGTGCTCCCGTCGCGGGTGGCCTCTCAGTCCGCCGGCCGATAATTGGGGACCTCGCGCGTGATCAAGATGTCGTGGACGTGGCTTTCCCGGATGCCGGCGGCGGAAATCCGGCGGAACTTGCAGTTCTTTTGCATTTCGGTGATCGTCCGATTACCGGTGTACCCCATCGCCGCCCTCAGGCCGCCGACAAGCTGATGGATAACGTTTCCCACCGGTCCCCGGTAAGGCACCTGACCCTCCACCCCCTCGGGAACGAACTTGTGATTGTCGGCAACGTCCTGCTGAAAATAGCGGTCGGCGGAACCCCGCGCCAAGGCTCCCAGCGATCCCATGCCGCGGTACGCCTTGTACGATCGGCCCTGGTATAGATAGACGTCGCCGGGCGCTTCGTCGGTACCGGCGAAAAGCGAGCCGATCATCGCGCAATCGGCGCCGGCGGCCACCGCCTTGGCCAAATCCCCGGAAAGCGTGATGCCGCCGTCGGCTATCACCGGGACCCCGGTCTTACGGCATTCCTCCGAAACCTCGAGGATCGCGCTCAGCTGGGGAATCCCCACCCCCGCGACCACGCGGGTGGTGCAGATAGAGCCCGGGCCGATCCCGACCTTGACCGCGTCGGCACCCGAATCGATCAATGCCCGCGCCCCCTCCCCCGTAGCCACGTTACCGGCGATGACCTGAGCCTGATTGCTCAAGGTCTTGACGCGGCCGACGGTGTCCAACACGTCGCGCGAATGTCCGTGCGCGGTGTCGACGACGATGATGTCCACCTCGGCGGCAAGCAACGAGCGGGCGCGGGCGACCCCGTCCTCGCCAACCCCAGTCGCCGCGGCGGCGCATAAACGCCCCTGGCCATCCTTGCAGGCGTTGGGAAATCGTTGCGCCTTTTCGATGTCCTTGACCGTTACCAGTCCGGTACAGCGGAAGGCATCGTCGACCACGATCAACTTTTCGATCCGGTGACGGTGGAGAAGCCGTTTCGCTTCGTCGGTATTCACCCCGTCCCGCACGGTGACCAGGTTCTCTCTTGTCATCAATTCGCTGACCGGCTGATCCGGATCGGTGGCGAAGCGGACGTCGCGGTTGGTCAGGATACCCACGAGCTTGCCGCTCGTCCCCTCGACCACCGGAATGCCGGAGATGCGGTGCTCGGACATCAGCGCCAAGGCATGGGCCAGGTCCTCTTGAGGCTGAATAGTCACCGGGTTGACGACCATCCCGGATTCGAACTTCTTGACCTTGCGTACTTCGTCGGCCTGGGCTTTCGGCGGCATGTTTCTGTGGATCACGCCGACGCCACCCGCCTGGGCCATCGCGATCGCGAGCGGACTCTCCGTCACCGTGTCCATCGCCGCGGAGATCAAGGGGACGCCGAGTTCGAGGTTACGGGTAAGTCGGGTGCGTACGTCGGCGTTCGCGGGCAGCACATCGGACTCTTCGGGAACGATTAGAACGTCGTCGAAGGTCAGCGCTTCGCGGTAGGCCATTATGCCTCTCTGTAAGGGTCGGCGCGATCTTACACCAATTAATATCGCCGCCAAGGGCGTTCCCGCCACCCGCGCGCAACCGGACGCCGCGAATTCGAATTCGAGACTTTACGATCCGGGAGACTTCATCACCGAGCTCGGATCGAGGCCACGAAAATCGGTTGCGATAAGGTATATTTCCGCTGAATCGGACCGACTGGCGGGAGGTTTCACATGTTTCGCGATTGAAAATCGCGATTTCACATTTGCCAGAATCCCCGGATCCGTGCCGCCCCTCGAAACCTTGCAGACGAATGCCCCGCCGGGAACAAGCACGGATTCGGCGGTCGCCAATGCCAGCTCGCACAGCCGCGCCGCGCGCAGACGGTCGGTCCCCGCGTGCCCGGTCGCCGGCACCGCCATATCGCTCAAGACGACATCGGCACGGGCGGACAAGGCCTCGATAATTCGGCTCGGCGTTCCCGCCTCGGCGACGTCACCGACAAGGCCGACGACCCCCGGGATAGGATCGAAGGGTTCGAGATCGATCGCCACGACACGTCCGCCCCGCGCGTCTTTGGCACCAGTCCGCTCGGCGGCGATCTGGCTCCAGCCACCCGGCGCGGCCCCGAGATCGACGATCCGTCGTCCGGGTAATAACAGACGATAACGGTCATCGATTTGGCGCAGCTTGAACGCCGCGCGCGAGCGCAAGCCTTCTTTTCGGGCGGCGGCGACGAAGGGGTCTCTGTGTTGACGCCGGAGCCAACGCCGCGAGGAATCCGTACCGCCTGATGTCATCCGCGGTCCCCGGCCCGTTGCGCCGGAGACGGCATGGGCTTAATCCGCGAGTTTCGTGCTTGGGTCATGATGATCACCGTCGTCCTCGCGCATCATGCCGAAGAGCAAGCCCTCGCGAAGACCACGATCGGCGACCGTCAACCCCCCGACCGGCCAGGTGCGTTGGATGGCGTCGAGGATAGCGCAACCGGCGACCACCAGATCGGCCCGGTCGGGGCCGACGCACGGAGTGGCGGCCCGAGCCTCGTAGTCCATGTCGAGGAGATACGCGGATACGGCGTCGACATCGGCGAACGAAAGCTGTTGGCCATCGACGAGCGAGCGGCTGTATTGGCGCAGCCCCAGGTGAATGCCGGCGACCGTCGTGACCGTCCCCGACGCCCCCAGCATTTGGACCCCGCCCGACGCGATTTTGCCGTTCAGGCCATTCGCCGACTCGAAGGGCATCAACTGGCGCTGAACCCGCGCCACCATCTCTTCGTAGACGGCGCGCGACACGCGGTCGCCCCCATGTTCCTCGGCGAGACCGACCACGCCGCACGAAAGAGACGTCCAGGCCTTGATTTCGGGCGGTTTTTCAGGTCGGTGCTCGACCCAGATCAACTCAGTGCTGCCGCCGCCGATATCGAACACCAGGGCCTCGCGGGATTTCGAGTCGAGCAGCGGCGTACAACCTTCCACCGCCAGCCTCGCCTCCTCCGCCTCGCTGATGATTTCGAGCTTGAGGCCGGTTTCGACGCCGACCCGATCCTGGAAATCGGATCCGTTGATCGACCGACGGCACGCCTCAGTGGCCACGCTGCGAACCCGGCTAACACTGTTACGATGCAATTTTTTGACGCAAATCTTGAGCGCGGCGATGGTCCGGGACATCGCCGCCGGCATCAACCTACGCGAGTTGGCCACGCCCTCGCCGAGACGGACAATGCGCGAAAACGCGTCCACGACATTCAAACCGAACACCGCCGGCCGGGCTACCAGGAGATGGCAATTATTCGTTCCCAGGTCGATCGCCGCGTAGGTCCGGGCCCGCTTGCGGGCGCGCTTCACCGAACCCCTGACGCTCCTAGGATAAAATCGTGACGGTGTCGCTCCCACGCGCTAATTGATCCCCGCCAGGATTCCGAAGCGGTAAGCCGCCAATTTCGGAAGCCCGCATTTCACCTCCCCTGTATATTTTCCAAAGTATACACCAGATCCGACCTGGAACGCCACGCCCTAAACCGGCGTCATGAAAGAGTCGGGGCTCGAGTTCCGCCACCCAGGCAATCGGGGACGGCGATCAGACGCGCTTCCGCTTGCCGGTTTTCGGAACCACGGGTTCGTGGGAAATGAAAACCTCCGCCCCTGGAAACGCATTTCGAATCCGGGCCTCGATCCGCTTGGCCAAGCCATGCGCCTTCGTCAAGGAGACAGCGCCGTCGACTCTCAAGCGAAATTGAACGAACGGCTTGAGTCCCGAGGTGCGGGTGCGCAAATCGTCGATACCGCGCACCTCCGGAGTGCTCTCGGCGAGTTCGCGGATCCGATTGCGATCACGGTCGGGAAGTTCGCCGTCCATGAGATTGTGGAACGCCCGCCTCGCGATCGGCATGGCGCTGTAAAGAATGTAGCCGGCGATAACGACGGCGAATACCGGATCCGCGTAGGTCCAGCCCAGGCGGCTGCTCAACGCCAGAGAAACGATGACTCCCGCGTTCATCAGAACGTCGGCCTTGTATTGCAGGGCATCGGCGCCGATCGCGGTCGAGTTTGTTTTCTCGGCGACGTATTGCTGAAACCGAACCACGACCCCGAGCAGGATGATGACGAACACCATGATCGCGACTCCGATCTCCATGTGCTCGACGGGGGCCGGATCGTGCAGATGCTCAAGCGCTTCGGTGATCAGCAAGAGCGCCAAACCGGCGACGAATACGGCCCTCAGCAGTCCGGCGAGAGGTTCCGCCTTACCGGGTCCGAACCGGTAGCTTTCGGTGGCGGGGCGCAAGGCATAACGGACCGCGACGAGATTGCACAAGGCGGCACCCGTGTGAACGAGCGATTCCATCATCGACGACAACACGGCCACCGAACCGGTATAAATCCAGGCGATGCATTTGATCGCCAGGATCGTCGCCGCCGCCGCCACGGATACCGTCGTCGATATCTTCAGAAATCGGCTCGCGATCTTGTCGTTCCAACGCTTCGAAAAGAATTCCCGCTGGCGACCTTGCTTGGCTGCCGACAAACGCCGCAACCGCAAGATCACGATCGTCATGAGCAGCAAGAAATAAAATACCAATACGGCGGCGGGAAACGACAACATGGTAAGCCCGGAACTTAGTTACAAGAATCACGCGGTTTTCGGTGCCGGGGAAGACGCGAGCCGGATGATACCCGTTGCATACAACCATGTCATCGCGGGGCTTGCGACCAAAAACCGATCGGCTTCCCGGGACCGCCAAGATACTGATACTCTCATTTGCCGCCCCGGCAACGGCCGCGGCGCTGGGACAACGGCGTGACGGAGCCGGAGCGTGACCGAAAACACGGAATCGAAGGTATTGCCCAAACAGCCGTCGACCGTGCTCCACGTCGGCTGCGGGGCGGTGAACCCGAAAAAGCTCCACCCGGCTTTTCGCGGTCCGGATTGGCGCGAGCTCCGCCTCGACATCAACCCCGAGGTCGAGCCGGAAATCGTCGCTGACATGATCGACATGGGCGTGGTGGAGGCCGGATCGGTCGAAGCGGTATGGTCGTCGCACAACCTCGAACATCTCTTCGCCCACCAGGTGCCGGCCGCGCTGGGCGAGTTCTTCCGCGTTCTCAAACCCGGCGGCTTCGCCCTGATCACCCTCCCCGACCTCCAGAAGGTCGCCGAGCTGGTCGCCGCGGACAAGCTCGACGGCGCCGCTTACGTCTCCCCGGCCGGCCCGATCTCCCCGATCGACATGATTTACGGCCACCGGGCCTCGATCGCCCGGGGCAACGAATTCATGGCCCACAAGACCGGCTTCAGCGCCAAGACCCTCGGCCACGCCCTCAAACGCGCCGGCTTCGCGACGGTGTGCCTGAAGCGCGACAACTTCGACCTCTGGGCCAAAGCCGACAAGGCCCACTAACCCGGGAGGTGGGCGCCCGAACCGATTCGGGAATCGCTCGAAAGTTTCGGCGAGCTGTTCTAAGCTTCGGATTGTGGAGGATGGATGACCGGGGAGCGATTGGTGATCCCATTCGCGATTCGCGACAGAACTCGCCAGGGGGAGGCGCGCGTGTTCCAAATCCGTGGATTTCGGTTTCGCCTCGTGGCGGTTTGCGTTGTGGTGGCCTGGGGAGGCCTCGCCGGCCCGGGATGGGCGGGCGAAAACGTCCCGGTTCCGCTGGTCGACAAAGACATTCACATGGAGGTCGTGACCTGCGCCGGCAGCACTTGCCACGGTGCCGTCCAGGCGTTGCCGAACATCGGGGTGCGGCAAAACGAATTCGTCACCTGGCAGCGCCACGACAAACACGCGCGGGCCTACGAGGTGCTGCTCAACGAGCGCTCCCAAAGGATCGCCCGCAATCTCGGCCTTGAGTCGGCGCACACGGCGGACGTATGTCTCGACTGTCACGCCAACAACGTCCCTCCGAGGCGGCGCCATCGGACCTTCCAAATCTCCGACGGCGTGACCTGCGAGGCCTGTCATGGCGGCGCCGGGAGATGGATCGGGACCCATATTTCCGCCGCCGCCACGCACCGGCTCAACGTCGCGAGCGGCCTCTACCCCAGCGCCGACCCGGTGACGCGGGCGCGGCTCTGCCTGTCGTGCCATTTCGGCGACGAGCACCGCTTCGTCACTCACCGCATCATGGGCGCCGGCCACCCGCGGATGAGCTTCGAACTCGACACCTTCACCTCGATCCAGCCGGCTCATTTCGATTCCGACGGCGACTACCGAAAGCGGAAGGGATCCTGGAGCGGCGTCCAGACCTGGGCGATCGGCCAATCTCTCGCCCTCGGCTACCTGTTGGACTCGATCATCGAGCGCGGGCAAGACGGAATTTTTCCGTAATTCGTGGTCTACGACTGCTACGCCTGCCACCACCGCATGAGCAAGCTGCGCTGGAAAGCGCAGACTGGCATCGGACTGGACCCGGGTCTGCCGCGAATCCGTGATTCCAACATGCTGATGTTGCGGATCATCGCCGGCCGCGTCGCGCCCACCCTCGGCCCGGAACTCGAGCGCAAGGTGCTGGCCCTCCACAAGGCCTCTCACCAAGGGAACCGCCAGTCACTCATCGACGCCGCCAAGGCGCTCAAGCGGGTGGTGGACGGATTAGTCGAGAAGTTCGCCGACCACGGCTTCGGAGAAGCCGACGTCCGAGGGCTGATCGTGGACCTGGTCGATAACGGTGTCGGCGGCGCCTACCACGACTACCCGGCCGCGGAACAGGCCACCATGGCGCTCAGCGCCGTCTTGGACACGTTGCTCAAGTCCGGGGCCATCGACGAAACCCGGTTCGAGGCGATGAACGCGGCCCTGGATGGGTGCTACGCCGCGGTCGAGAAAGACGAGGAATACCGGCCGGAGGCATTCGTGGCCGCCCTCGAGGCGCTCCAGTCGACCCTCCCCCCTGATCCGCCAGCGGCGGGTTTTCGCGGTTTATCGTTCGGCCGCGGCCGACCGTTCGCCGACCTTGCCGGGCCCGTCCACCGAATCGGTTACGAACCAAGGCCGGCCCTCGGAGTCGAGGTAGAGTTTCCGCATTTCCTCCTGGGTGAAAGGCCGCGAACCGAGGCGGCCGACAACGGCGATCTGATGACCCGTTTCGTCCACCGCGCGGTCGCGGTCGAGGCCCTTGGAGAGCGCAAGCGCCGGCCGCGCGATCTTGTAGGACGCGATCAGCTCGGGCACGGGGTCGGGGCTGAAGCCGTAGAAGCGCGGCTGGGTTTCCGGCGAGGTCAGCTGAATCACGCGCAAACCGTTGCCGCCGTCGGCCACGTAAGCGAACAGCGAGGCATTGGTCGAGGCGACGATGACATCCCGGGTGTCGTCGATTTCTCCGTCCGCCGTGAAGAAACGGAAAAGCCTCGGCGCCTCCGGTTTTTCGACATCGATGATGGCCAGCCCTTGGGGCCCGGCGGCCACGTAAGCGAACGTACGGGCGACGTAAACGCGATGGGCGTTCTCGATCGCGACGCGGGCCCCGGGCACCAGGCGCGCATGCCCCGGGTGGGTGACGTCCACGACCCGCAGGCCCTCGCCAGCGGTGACGAACAGATAGCGGAACTGGAGCGCCGTGGCGCGGGCGTCGGGAATCTCGATCTCGGCCGCGACTTCGGGCTTCAGGGGATCGTCCATGTCGAGCACGACGACGCCGCGGGGGGTCGCGATATAGAAATGGGTCCCGGCGATGGTGAGGTGCCGGGCCCCGTCGAGAACCCCGTCCCGGTTCCAGGTCGCGGCCCGCTTCAGGAAATTGTTGCGCGGCTCGCCATCGACAAGGGTGTTGACGTCGACAACGATCAGACCTTCGACCGAATCGGTCACGAAAGCGTAATTGTAAATTGGGTGGAAGGGTTGCTCCTGGTTCACATTCCGCATCAGGTCGCCCTCGTTGCGCGCGGGCGCGATCGGCTGATTCGTCGGCAAGGCGACGCAGGTGGCGTTTTCCGTGGCGACGTGGGTGTCGTGGCCCAGGGGTGAGAACGGCGCCGTGATGATCCGCTGCGACACCGCCTTGTTGGCGATCGAGGCCACGTCGTAGACCCGAAAACCGGCCTCGCCCTCGGCCGCGAAAAGGTACTCGCCACGATGCTGGAGACAGCCCGCCGGCCCGCCCGAGTGACTGTGGCCGTCGCTCAACATGGCGCCCCGCTGGCGATGATCGCGATACCAGTCCGGGTACGCGTATTTATGCAAAAAACTGCCGATCACCGCTTGCGGTTCGTCGTACTCCGCGACCTTGACGCCTTGAACCCAGGCGTCCAATCCGAGCCAGGCGTGGGAGCCGACGAAATTGACGAAGTTCGTCCCCAGGAGCAGGAGCTGCGCCATGATGGCGTTGTTGTCGTTGGCTTCCGACAAGTGGCAGTCGGTGCAGGTCTTGGTTTCGGTTTTGCGCGCCGTGTGCGGGAAGTGCGGCGCGAACGCCTGACTCGAGAAGCCGCTCGCCGAGATCGGGGGCTGGGCAATGTAGATCCGTTCTCGGTTGC
>CBDCME010000019.1:0-10821 GCA_965218865.1 Alphaproteobacteria bacterium | reverse complement strand
GGGTGGCGAAAACGGTCTCGCCCGGGGCGAGGCCGTCGAGATCCGCCGAATCGGCGTCGGGGCCCAGGCGCGCGAGCAGGTCCACGAGTATCGGCAGGAGGCTGACCTTCTCGCCCTAGACCATGACCCCCAACTCGAGTCCGAACCAATCGATTCCGCTGCCCTCGTCGATCTCGGCGTACCATTCGTCCCCGGCCTCGGCGAAGTGGACCGGGTAATCGTCGTCAACCTCTATGGTCCAGCCCTCGGCGCGTAACTCGGGAACACGGCGATAGCCGAACTCGATCAGCGCGGTCGCGTCGTCGTCCTCCTCGTCTTCGGAACCGAGGAGAACAAGGTCCTCGCGATTCTTCCCTCCGACTTCATAGATACCGAGTTCTTCAACCGTCTCGAAGCCGAGCTTGTCCAAGCGCTCGCGGATCCGATTCTCTGTGGCGACGTCGCGGGCAATGGTGACGACCTTATCCCCCTCGACCAGGGTGAGTCCGGGGCGGCGGTCGGCGGCGTCGACGGTCGTCGCCTCGTAGTCGAACGACAGCCGGGCCAGGGCTACCGGTTCCCGCAACTTGGGTTCCCAGTAATTGTCCCGGCGAAAAGCGAGTTTCTTGTTGAACAGCTTCAGGCGCGGAACCGGCCGCACGTCCGTGCGCGTGATCTCCTCGAGGTCCCGCGGCAAGGGCAGGGTCTGGTCCGGAAGCCGCCGCCGCATTTCGTCGCGCAGGGCCGAAACCTGCCCCGGCGGGACCGGCGGCGCCATGAGCAGAGCCGCCGCCAGGGCGCCCCGGCAGGTCGGTTTCGATCGGACCGAGTTCTCCCCTGTCCGTATAGACGTAATGGGGCGGCGTCAGGGGCAAGACGACGGCCCCGCCGGCGATTTCGAAACTCGGGCTTTGGTCACCGTTCGCCATCGTGGTCCAGCCCAGTTCGCCCCGCCGGCCGGCGCCGGCGGACAGGGCCGGGCCGCCAACGTGCCGCCAGCGGCAACGGCCGGTATCCAAGATGGCGCTGAGCAACTTGCGGCCAACCTCGTCGCGCAGGCGGTACTCGCCGGTGACGTGATTCTTTTCGATTCTTTCGCTGTGGAGTCGCAGCAGAATTTCGCGATCGCTCGGGCGCAGAAACTTGGCCGGTTGATAATTGAGGACGTTTTCGGCGTGGTAACGCGACGGACGGGTGCTGAATCCACCGTCCTTCAACAATCGCACCGACATCAGGCTCAATCTTACGCTCGGCCGGGCGCGCCCCCGGTTGTCGAGGTTCAGAACGTAGATCAGTCGCTGACGAATTTCGGGAGGGTAGTCGTTGGTCGGTGCCGGTGCCGACGCCTCGGTCAGTGAACCCAACCATTCCACCAATGAGTGATCGAGGCCGGCAGTGGCGGCCGGGTCGGCCCCGCGCTCCTCGGCGGCGGCGATTCCGGCCAAGAGCACGGCGGCGACGTGCTTGCAATTATAGCCGACGGGACAGGTACAGGAGCCGACAATTCGATTGGTCCCGCCCGAGGCGATGATCTCGAAATGTTGCTCGTAGGGTTGCGACCGGGTCCCGCAGACACGACCCGAAACAACGCCGTTGGCGCGGAATCGAACCTGTTTTACCCGCCCTTGCGCCCAATAACGGTCGCCACGGGCAAAATACCGGTCCGATACCGCCTTTCGAATATCCTGCGGTGAGTAGGCGCGCATGGTAATTGGAAAAACCCGCTCCGAGTCGACCACGGAGATTCACGGTGGCGGGAGCGAGATGTCAAGCCCTGTTTGCCACCCTCGAACGGATTTCGGCCCCTGATTGGGTCCGATTTCAAGGCGGCGTTAGCTTTTTCGAGGTGGGGCCGCCATTCGCGAAGGACTCCGCCGGTGCGAGGCCGAACTTGCGGGCCAGTTCGTCGATGCCCCGGCCCATCGCGAACCGGCGGCGGACACGTTTTTGTCCCGCCCGGCCGAGGCGCGCGCGCAGAGCCGGGTCGCGGATCAAGGTATCGAGTGAGCCGGCCAGGCGGCGCCGGTCGCGCGGCGGGACCAGGATTCCGCTGGTGCCGTCGACGACCAGCTCGGGGATCGCCGAAACCTCGGTCGAGAGCACCGCCAAGGCCTGTGATTGCGCTTCCATGAGCACGTTGGGAAGGCCATCGCGGTCGCCGTCGGCGGTAATGCGGCAGGGCAGCACGAAGAGGTCCGCGGCGCGGTAATGGCTCAAGACCGTGTCTTGATCCTGACCGCCCAGCCAACTGATTCGATCCGCCAGGCCCGCCGCCGCGGCTTGGCGTTTCAAGCGCTCGAGCAGGACCCCGCCGCCGATATGGACGAAACGCCAATGGCGCTCCCGGGGAAGCGCCGCCAGGGCCGCGATCAGGTCGTCGAAGCCTTTCTTGGCGACGGCGCGGCCAACCGAGAGGACGATCACCGGATCGTCCGGGTCGCCACCATCGCGGTGGCTGCCCGCCGCGGCTGGCGGCGCGAAGCGGACCGGGTCGATGCCGTGGTAGATCAGGGTCACGCGGCCGGCCGGCGCCAGCGGGGAGAGATGGTCGCGATTGGCGGCGGTGCAGGTGGCGAGCCAGCGGCAGTCGGCCAGTTTTTCCTTTTTTTCCCACTCGGGGGTGGTCCAGATATCCTTGGCGTGGGCCGAGCAGCTCCACGGCCGGGCGGCGATATGGGCAGCGTAGCGGGCGACCGAGGCCGGGGTGTGGATGAAATGGGCGTGAATGTGGTCGACTCCGGGGGCGATCTCATGGGCGAGTACGAGCGCCTGCCCGAATCGGCGCACCCGATTCGGATTCGGGTCGCGGAACAGATCGCGTAGCCAAAGATGGCGGGCCCGGGCGTAACCCGAGCCACGGCGGAGGGACCGCCAGGCCCGCCATACCCTGACGGGTTGACGCCAAACGTATTCCGGCAAATAGCGGACCGGAGCCTTGATCCGGCGATGGACGGGGTGTACCTGGGGATCCGTCGGCAGCCGCAGGGAGACGATCACGATAGCGAGACCCCGTGCCTCGAGGGCCTCGATCTCCTGGGCGATGAAGGTTTCCGAAAGCCGCGGATATCCCTTCAGGACAAAGGCGACGGTCGCGGCCACCCTAGTGTCCCAATCCAAAGTTTCGGGTATCCAGGGCCGCCTAAGTCCGCAATCCCGCATCCATCTCCCTAGAGATCTGGCAGATCCTCGCCCTCGGTTTTCTCGCGCAGGTCCGAGAGCGCCCGGGAAAGGTCCTCGGTGGCGGCGGACTTGGCCCCCGGTGTTGACTTCGTGGCGGCGAGGGCGCCATCGCCGGCCGAGGCGCCGATCAGGGCCCTGCTGGTGTCGGACAGATGCCGCGCCAGAATGATGAACTTTTCCATGGTTTCGCGGCTCACCTTGGCGGTCTGGGCAAGGTCGGCGGCGGCGGCGGCGATCATCTTGCCGGCGCCGTCCTCCTCCGCGAGCATCGCCCGAAGATTTTCCTGGGTATCGACGACTTGGTTCAGGCTCGGCGTCACCGAAAGCACCAGGCTGTCGACCGCCGTTTGCAAACCGGAGAACTCCGCCGCCGTCTTGGCGAGATCCGCCGTCCCCGTCGCCACGGCCGCACTCGCCAGTGCCTCTATCCGCTCGACGAGGGATTCGATCGCCGCTTCGAATTGGCTCGCGTGGCCGGTGACATGTTGCGAAAGTTCGGCCGCGATTTCCTGGATCTGCTCGGCGAACAGATCGGCCTGGCGGGCCTGACGGTCGCTTTCGGAGGCAATCACCTGGTTGACGTCCTGACGATATTTCTCCTGTTGCTCCAGGGACTGAGTGGCCAGGGTTTCGGTCATCGTAGCCAAGGATTTCTGGATGTCGTTAGCCATGGTGTCGGACGCCTTGAGGATTTTGTTGACGTCGCCGAGGGCGTTGCCAAAGCGTTTTTGCAGCGCGTCAATGAACGCCGCCAGGGTCGCGCGCAGCAGCTTTTCGACCTGCCGGCCCTGGTCCTCGGCCGTACGTTGCGCCGCCCGGGCCACGTCCCCGAGGGGCTTGGCCAAAATGTCTCCGATTGATTCGGCCAAGGCCGTCCCCGTGGTGTCCGACTTGGAATCGACCGATTCGACGACCCGGTCGCCGGAACGCTTGACCTCCCCCACGGCGCGGGAAAACATGCGACGGGTTTCGTCGGCCTCGGCCAGGCTCAATTTGCGACGATATTCGGGTTGCGTGCCGTCGTTGAAAAGGGCGTCGATGTTGCGGCACAGGTACTCGATCTGGCTGTAGCGCGCGGAGAGCACGAGTTGAAGCAAGAATCCGATCGCGACGGCGACACCGACAGCGACGGCAAACGACGTCAGGCCGATCTCGAGACCTACAAACAGGCCGTCGAGGGGTGATTCCGCTCCCGATTCAACGAACGATCGCCAGCTCCAGAAGCGGCTCAGCCCGTCGAGAAGTCCGAGCGCCAGTCCGACCAGGCCGACCCCCACCATGGCGCGGGGCAGATGTCGAAAAAACCAGGCCGCCAACGGCGTGTCGACCATTTTGCCACGACTGAAAAAGGTGGCGGCGGGCGCCGTCGCGTAAAGCCGGGTCGGGTAGATGTTGCTCTTGCGGTGCGGCCCGACCTCCTGCAAGCAAACACTGAAGTCGGTGGCATGCTGAAAAAGCCCCTGATCAAAGCCGAAAACTTCCAGAAAGCGCATGCAATCGACGCGTTCGTGTTCGTCGTATTCCCAGGGAGTCTCGGCGAGTGTGGTCAATCCGGCGTTGAGCCGGCGGACGCGGGCCGAATCGACCAAGGCGACGAGGAGGAAAACGAGAACGAAACCGGTGCCGGCCGCGGTGATCAACGCGATTGTCGCGGCGAGATAGGTACTGGCGCCGAGGGCCGAAACCGGCGCCTGGAGAAGAATTGCGCCCATCGTCGAGGCGACGACCTCGCCGCCCCGCAACCAAGCCTGATAGGCGGCCAGGATCGACAAACCGATTGCAATCAAAATCCAGATTCGTTTTTGCACTGAAGACCGTCACCTAGATTTTCGAGCGACCGATGCCACCAACCTCGCCCGGCGAGACGGTGATACCACCGTTCGTTTCGATTCTGCTTTCCACGTCTCCCAATGTCGCCGGGAATACGGTTAAATCTCGGTTAACCCGGTTGTGATTTTAGGGACACGCGCCTGGTTCCTGTTCCCGGCGGTATCGAACGACGATTCTATCCACCGTCCGCCGGAACCGGCCTTACAGTCTGTTCGAAAATGCGCGGACGCGCATTTTTTGCGTCTGTTCCGGCCCTCTCCCCCTCCCGGCCACCCACGAGAGTATGCTGATATGGGTGGCCGGGAGGGGGAGAGGGCCGGTGCCGCGAGTTTTCGAACAGACTGTTAGAAACGCCGTTGTTCGGCAACTCATCGACGGCCGCCGAATTATAGGAAGTATGTTCGACAGTTGTAGTTTATCTTTGGAGTCCAGGCAACGACCAGGGCATTGAGGTCGCCGGGCCGCTCACCGTGCAGCGGGACCGCCGGCGCCGCGACGATGAAACTCCTCACTTACACGACGCTCTATCCCAACGCGATCCAACCCCAGCACGGCGTCTTCGTCGAAAACCGCCTGTGCCATCTGCTGCAACGCGGCGAGGTCGACGCCGAAGTGATGGCGCCGGTGCCCTGGTTTCCCTCCAGCGCCCGCTGGTTTGGGCGTTACGGGGATTTCGCCCGGGTTCCAGAGCGGGAAGAGCGCTTCGAGGTTCCGGTTCGTCATCCCCGTTTCCTATCGATCCCCAAGGTCGGCATGAGGTGGGGGCCGGAGCTTCTCTACCGCGGAACGCGCCGGGCCGCCGAAAGCGTCATCGCCCAGGGGCACAACTTCGATCTTATCGACGCGCATTATTTTTATCCCGACGGCGTCGCGGCGGTGAAGCTCGGGGAACATCTCGGCAAGCCCGTCGTCGTCACCGCTCGGGGAACCGATCTGAACCTGATCTCCCGCTACCGCGGTCCGCGCCGACTGATCCAGTGGGCCGCCGGGCGGGCCGCCGGTCTGGTCACGGTGTCCGCGGCACTCAAGGATCGTCTTGTCGAACTCGGGGTCGACGCCGATCGGGTTACGGTTCTGCGCAACGGGGTCGATAGCGGTGTCTTCCGCCCCCTCGATCGCGAGGCCCTGCGCCAGAAGCACAAACTCGATCGGGCGACCCTTGTTTCGGTTGGCAACCTGGTGCCCCTCAAGGGCCATGATCTGGTGATCTCGGCCTTGCGCCAGTTACCCGAAACCGATCTGTTGATCGTCGGTGACGGGCCGGAGCGCGGGGCCCTCGCGGCCTACGCCGAAAGTCATGGCGTCGGGCACAGGGTGCGGTTTCGGGGCCGGATTCCCCATGCCCAAATGGCCGAGTTCTACAGCGTCGCCGACATCCTCGTCCTGGCCTCGAGCCGCGAGGGCTGGGCCAACGTCCTGCCCGAGGCGATGGCTTGCGGTACCCCTGTCGTCGCCACCCGGGTCGGGAGCACGCCGGAAATCGTCACTGCCCCCGAGGCCGGCCGCCTGGCGCGGGAAAGGACCCCCGGGGCGTTGGCCAACGAGGTCCAAGCCATGATTGGTAATCCCCCGAGCCGGGCGGCGACCAGAGCCTTCGCCGAGAAATTCACCTGGGATGAAACGACGCAAGGGCAGATCAGCTTGTTCGAAAAAATCCTGAGTCGGCGGGCGGCGGCTTGAACGGGCGGGCGCATACCGGCATCATGCCCGACCGGCTCATTCGATCCCCGTTGCCCGACGGTAATGAATTCGCGACGATGGGGGATAACCGTTGGTCACGGCCACGTTCTTTAGGATAGGCGCCTTTGAGACATGCCCCCATCCCCATCCACCTCATCGCCGGCGCCCGACCCAATTTCATGAAGGTGGCACCGCTCTACCACGCGATGAGCCGGGAAACCTGGTGCCGGCCGGTGCTCGTTCATACCGGCCAACACTACGACGCCGACATGTCGGACGCCTTCTTTCGCGATCTGAAGCTGCCCGAACCCGCTTATCACCTCGGGGTCGGGAGCGGGAGCCACGCCGAGCAGACCGCCGGGGTCATGGTCGCCTACGAACGTATCTGCAACGCCGAACCGCCCGCCTGGACCATCGTCGTCGGCGACGTCAACTCGACCCTGGCCTGCGCCCTGGTGGTCAAGAAGCTCTGCCGACCACTGGCCCATCTCGAAGCGGGCCTGAGGAGCCGCGACTGGACGATGCCCGAGGAGGTCAACCGAATCGTCACGGACGCGCTGGCCGATCTGCTCTGGACGCCCTCGCCCGACGCCGACGAGAACCTGCGCGGCGAAGGCGTCGCCGAGGACCGGATCTCCCGGGTCGGCAACATCATGATCGATTCGTACGAACTCCTTCATCAGCAGATCGCGGCTCAAAAAACACGCGAGCGTTTCGGCCTCGGAAAGCGCGAATTCGGCGTCGTCACGCTTCACCGGCCGTCGAACGTCGATGAGGCCGAAACCCTGTCCCTTCTGGTCTCGCAGCTCACCGAGGTTGCCGCCAAGGTGCCGCTCGTGTTCTCGGTTCATCCGCGAACCCGCGAACGCCTGAAATCTTTCGGTTTGTACGAGCGGCTGGACGGCGCCGAGGGAATCGAGCTTACCGACCCGATGAGCTACGTCCAATTCATGGGCCTGGTCCGCGAGGCCCGCATGATCATCACCGATTCGGGCGGCATCCAGGAGGAAACGACCTATTTAAACATTCCCTGCCTGACCTTGCGCGATACCACCGAGAGACCGATTACGATCAGCCAGGGAACCAACGAACTCGTCGCGCCCGACCGACTTGCCGAAGCGGTGTCGCGCGTGGCTCGGGGGGAATGGCTCCAGGGCCGGTGTCCGGAATTGTGGGACGGGCACACGGCCGAACGGGTGGTTGCCGATCTTGCGGCCGGAAATAACCGGGGACAGTATACTAATTTTTAAAGCTAAGCGAATAGTATTATTAATTCCGTCGTTCCCGCTAGTGCATCGACCCAAACGGAGGCGACAGCCGAAGTTTGGAAAGTTGATGCATCGACAAAGGCCTGGTGCACGGGGGCGTGAACGAAGTGAATGCGCCGGTGCACTAGGGCGTTTCCGAACAGGAGACAATCCCCCTCTCGGATTCTCGGTCTCAGTGGCTGTTCGAAAATGCGCTTCCGCGCATTTTCGAACAGATGGGGTAATCGGCGGGGGTTGGCCGCAAGGTTTGACATTGGTGGCTGCCTTCCGGAGTGTCGTTGAAACGAGGTCTGATATCAGCCTCAAACGCCATGAAAGGAAGACAGCCGCGGAACATTATGCAGGATTGGACCTGTCGCTTGAAGAGACAAGTGTTTGTGTTGTCGACGAGGACAGAAAGGTTGTCCTGTAGGAGAAGGTTTTGAGCGAGCCGGAAGCGATCGTGGCGGTGCTGGAACAGTTTCGCGGCTCGCTGGCGCGGGTCGGCCTGGAAGCGGGACCGCTGTCGCCATGGCTTCACGCCTGTCTTCACAAGGCGGGTTTTGCGGCGATCTGCATCGAGACCCGGCACGTGAAAGCATCGCTTGCGGCGATGCGCAACAACCGTAAAGACGCCCATGGCATCGCCCAGATGATGCGCCTGGGGTGGTATTGCATGGTTCACGTCAAGAGCCGGGAGAGCCAGGAGCTGCGGATGCTCTTGAACAACCGCAAGACCTTGCAGAAGAAGACACGCGACATCGAGAACGAAATTCGAGGCACCCTGAAGGCGTTCGGACTGAAGGTGGGCAAGGTGGGCGCGGGGCGATTCGAGATGCGGGTCTTGGAGCTGCTCGAGGGCGAGGCCCGGCTTGGTGCCATGGTGCGGCCGATGCTGAAGGCGCGTGCCGCTTTGATCACCCAATTCGGCAAGCTTCACCGCTTGGTCCTCAAGGAGGTTCGCGGCGACGCGGTCTGCCGCCGGTTCATGACCACCCACAGCGTCGGCCCGATCACGGCCTTGACTACCGGGGTTGATGATCCGGAGCGATTCCGAAAATCGAAGAACGTCGGCGCCCACTTCGGGATCACGCCGAGAAAGTATAGCTCCGGCGAAACCGACTACTCGGGCCACATCAGCAAGTGCGGCGACGCCATCGTGCGCAGTGCTCTCTACGAGGCCGCCACGGTGCTGCTGACACGGGACAAGCGGCCCTCGGCGCTCAAGGCCTGGGGCGAGCGGATCGCCCAGCGGTCCAGCCCCAAGCGGGCCCGGGTGGCGGTGGCGCGCAAGCTCGCCGTGATCCTCCACCGCATGGGGCTCGACGGCAGCGACTTCCGCCGCGAGGCCGCGGCCAAGGCCGCCGGCTAGGAGGCTCCGAGATGACTCTTTTGCCAGCAAACAATCGCCGAGGAGAAAGCTCCATAAAACAAACGGTCGATCGAGATCCGCCGTGGCGGATGGTGCCCTGGTGGGGACCGGGGACGAGGAGAGCACGCTCAGAGTCTTGTCGTCGATCCAGGTCGTTTCGGATCGAACACGCCGAACAGATTGTCGCCGCCTCACCCTTCTGATCCCATCCTGTGCCGGCAAGCCCCGAGCACGTAGAGAAGCATGGACCACCAGGCCAACCCCACGCCCGCGGACCCGAATCACTTTGGAAGCTTGACCTTCAAATGCCGATTAGAGAAGACACTCACGTCCATTCCAATGACCTTCTCGAATAGCCCCGCGCGGCAGGAGGATCAGCCACTGCGGACGGCAACGAATGCCTTTCACTTCGGGTGAGGCGCGCTTTATTGAAGGCCATTGGATCAATTCCTCTCGGGGGCACCGATACGCATTTGAACGGGATCCGAAATTACCGTAACTCAATGAAAACAAATGATAAACGTCTATAAAATAAGTAAACTGTCACTTAATTATCACCTGTTTACGGTTTCGTTTTAAGGAATCGAGACTCTATGCCAGGTGTTCGTAAACCTCCTTGTATCGGGCGACGCTGAGGGGCCAGTTGCGCTCGTTGACGACGAAGTCACGCGCCCGGGTCCTCAGGGCGGGCCAGGAGCCGCGCTGGTCGAGGACCGAAACGACCGTTGCCACCAGGTCCTTCGGATCGTTGGCGGCGAAAAGGTATCCGGTTTCCTTGTCGCGGATCAGTTCGCGGTGTCCGCCGACGTCCGAGGCCACGACGATTTTCTCCTGGGCCATCGCTTCCAGGGGTTTGAGCGGCGTCACCAGGTCGGTGAGCCGAATCGGCACCCGTGGATAAACCAAAAGGTCGACCAGATCATAGTATTTTTCCACCCGTTCGTGCGGCACGCGGCCGGTGAATACGACCCGGCCCTTTGGATCGAGGCCCGCCGCCTGCTCCTTGAGCCGGGTATCCTCGGGGCCGCCGCCGACCAGGAGAAGGCGGATGTCGGGCCGGGCCCGCGACAATTCGGGCATCGCCGCCAGGAGGACGTGGAGACCCTCGTAGGAATAAAACGAGCCGATGAAGCCGAGGACGGTCTTGCCCGCGAATCCGAGCTCGGCGACGAGTTCCGAATCGGGCGGTTTGGCCCCGCCAAACCCCTCCGCGTCGACCGCGATCGGAATCACGGTCACTGTTTCCAGCGCCACGCCGCGGTTCACGATCTCGGACCGCAGACCCTCGCAGATCGTGGTCACGGCGTCGGCGCGCTTGAGGGCGTAGGTTTCAAGGCCCCGGGTGAGGCGGTAGCGGCTCCCCCATTCCCGACCGCTGCCATGGCTCGCCGCCGCGTCCTCCCAGAAGGCGCGGACCTCGTAGACGACGGGCAAGCCGAGCCGCTTTCCGACGCGAAGCGCGGGAATGGCGTCGAGAACCGGCGAATGGGCGTGGAGAATATCGGGACGTTCCTCGCTGGCGACCTCCATCAG
>CBDCME010000018.1:0-19248 GCA_965218865.1 Alphaproteobacteria bacterium | reverse complement strand
CGTGGTCCTGGCCATGTTATCGCCGGCCCGGGCCGAATACGCCGACGCCTGGACCGCGTTCGCCGCGGGCCAGCACTCCGAAGCGCTGGCGCGGTGGCTGATCCACGCTCGCCAAGGCGACGTCGACGCCCAGTATAATGTCGCCGCGGCGTATGAAGGCGGTCTCGGGGTGGCCGCCGACGGGAAACACGCCGCCGCGTGGTATCGTCGAGCGGCGGGGCGGGGTTTCGCCTGGGCCCAATACCGCCTGGGCAGGCTTTATTTCGACGGCTTCGGGGTGGAGCAGGACCAGCGTGAGGCGATCGAATGGTTCCAACGCGCCGCCGATCGAGAGCACGCCGAAGCTCGCTACCAACTCGCCCTGGCCTACGAAAACGGCGATGGTGTCGTGACCGATCTGCTTCAGGCCGCGCGCTGGTATCGGTTGGCGGCGGAGCAGGACGTCGCCGAGGCGCAGTACAACCTTGGCCGGCTTTACTACGAGGGGCGCGGCGTTTCCAAGGACCTGGCGCAGGCGGCGGCGTGGTATCGGCGGGCCGCCGGATCGGGCTACGCGCCGGCCCAAAACAACCTCGGTTTTCTGTACGAAAACGGGATCACGGTCGGGCGCGACGCGGCCCGGGCCGTGGCCTGGTACCGCCAGGCGGCGGCGCAGGGTTTCGCGGTGGCCCAGACCAACCTCGGCATCATGTTGAATTACGGCCAGGGCAGTGAACGCGACTACGCCGAGGCCACCCGTTGGTACCGCGCCGCGGCCGAACAGGGAGACCCTTGGGCGCAAGTAAACCTGGGAACGATGATCGCCAACAGTCTCGGGGCCGAAAAGGATTTCTCCCGGGCCTACGCCTGGTTCGCGCTGGCCGCCGATTCGAGTGGCGCGGCGGCCGAAAGCGCCGTTGCCGCCCAGGAACGGCTCAAGGAGTTGATGACGCCGGAAACGATCGCCGCCGCCGCCGCCCTCGCCGCCAGCCTGCGGGTAGCGGCCGTCGCCGCGATGCCCCCCCCCCCGCCGCGCCGCGCCCATGACCACCGAGGCCTTCGGCCAGCTTGCCCTGGAGATCCAGCGCCATTTGGCGACAATGGGATTGTACGCCGGCGCCGTCGATGGCCTGGCCGGGCCGGAAACGGCGAAGGCGATCGAATACTTTCAGCGTGGCGCGGGTATCCGCGTCGACGGCAGACCCTCGGACAACCTCGCTCGGGACCTCAGGAATGCCCTCTCCAACGAGTGAAGCGGGTGGAACCCTCCGGGGTTCGCTTTTCCGACTGTCGGTTCGTGGCCCGATATCTCCCCCGCCCCGGCGCCTTTCGGTGGCCCCGATGATGGCCCGCACCGACCGGCACGATCGCTACTTCCTGCGCCTGATCAGCCGCCACGTCCTGCTCTACACCGAGATGATCACGGCCGAGGCGATCCTCCATGGCGATCCGGAACGCCTTCTCGGCCACGATCCCCTCGAGCGTCCCCTGGCGCTTCAGGTGGCCGGGGCCGATCCCGGGGCCCTGGCCCGGTGCGCGGGCGTCGCCGAGGCGATGGGCTTCGACGAAATCAATCTCAACTTGGGATGCCCGAGCGAAAGGGTTCTCAAGGGCCGTTTCGGTGCTTGCCTCATGGCCGAGCCGAAGCTGGTCGCCGAGAGCGTCGCGGCGATGCGCGCGGCAACCGCCATCCCGGTGACCGTCAAGACGCGCACCGGAATCGACGGCCGGGACAGCTACCCGGATTTGCGGGCTTTCGTCGCAACGGTCGCCGAGGCGGGCTGCCGGACCTTCATCGTTCATGCCCGCAAGGCTTGGCTTAAGGGTCTGAACCCGAAGCAGAACCGAAACCTTCCGGCGCTCGAATACGACAAGGTCTTCCGGCTCAAGCGGGACTTCCCCGAGGCCGAAATCATCCTCAACGGCGGTATCGAGTCGATCGCGGACGCCAAGGCTCATCTGCGCCGACTCGACGGCGTCATGATCGGCCGTGCCGCCTACGACAATCCCTACCTTCTGGCCCAGGCCGACCGGACAATATTCTCCGCCGACCAGCCCCCGAAGAGTCGCCAAGCGATCGTCGCCGAATTTCTGCCGTACGCCCGGGCCCAGCATGCCCGCGGCGTGCCGATGAGGCGAATGACCCGCCATATCGCGGGCCTCTTCAGGGGTCGGCCGGGGTCCCGCGCCTGGCGCCGGTCCTTGGGCGAATACGGGCCCGACGCCGGCCCCGAAGTTATCTCCCGCGCCCTCAATCTCGTGGCTGGTCGGACGGAGTTCACTTAAGAATGAGGTTCGAACCGCCAGAGTCTCGATTTAACGGATCGGCATCGGAGCAGCATCAGGGAAGAACGCGCGACTGATCCGCCTCAGGGTCTGGTCGAAAATGCGCGTCCGCGCATTTTTTGCGTCTGTTCCGGCCCTATCCCCCTCCCGGCCCTCTCCCCCTCCCGGTCACCCACGAGAGGTTGCTGATATGGGTGGCCGGGAGGGGGAGAGGGCCGGCGCCGCGAGTTTTCGAACAGACGTCAGTCCACGGTCCACCAGTCGACGTCTTCCCCGATTTTGGCGATTTCGTCGGCGCTCAGGCGTTCCCGCAGTGTCGCCAGGTACTTGTCGGTCTCCTCGGGTTCCTGGGCCCTGGCGATCGAGAACCAGAAATAGGCCTGGGAATCGCTCCGGGCGGCGCCCACGCCGTTGGCGTACATTCGGCCCAGCATGACCTGAGCCTTTCCGTGACCCTCAGCGGCGGCGTCCGAGAAGAGTTGAAAGGCTTTCACGTAATCCTTCTTCACCGATTCGCCGTGATAATAGAATTGGCCGAGATCGTACTGTGCTTTTCCGAGGCCGAGGCTCGCCGAGGCCGCGAACAGTTCGGCCGCCCGTTCCGGATCGGCTTCGCCACCCTCGCCGCGATAGGTCATATAGGCAAGGTTCCGCATCGCCTTGGCGTTTCCCCGATCGGCCGCGGACTTGTACCAGCGCCGAGCTTCCTCGAAATTCTGTTTGATGCCACGGCCGTGCTGATAAAGCACGCCCAAGTTCCGCATCGCTTTTACGTTGTCGAGATCGGCCGCCAATTTGTACCAACGCGCCGCTTCGGCGAAATCCTGCGCCACCCCCTTCCCCTCCTCGTAAAAGATTCCGAGGACACGCCGGCTTTCGGCGTGGCGCTGGTCGGCCGCACTGGTAAACCAGACGATGGCGCCGTCCGTGTCCCCCTTCGCGTCGTAGACGCGCCCGAGCCAATATTGGGCCTCGGCGTCACCTTTCTCGGCCGGGCCGGTAAATTCCTTTAGCGCCAGATCGAGATCGCCGTCGTAAAAGGCGATCTGCCCCATCTCGACGTCGGCCGAGATCGGCGCCGACCAAATGAAAACCGCTGTCGCGACGACCATGAAGGACCGCATTTTTCCCTCCACTACATGCCGCCAGATCGGGTTCTGGTAACGGAAGCCGCGACGAACCCCACCCACGCCCATCCGCGACCTGTAATGATCACCGAAGCCTGTAATGATCACCGAAGATATTGTCAACGGTGGACCGAAATTGGCCTCCGCCCATGGGCGCCTAGGTCGTGGCCGACGACAACAAGCGGAAGCACAAGCACCTCGGGCGCGACCCGCCCGCGCGGCGAAAACCTTCGCCGGACCATGGCGACGGTTTCACTGATCCGACTAGTCGTCATCGTCATCGGACGACGACTCGTCGTCAGATCCGGTGGTGGTGCTCGTGACCGACTCGGCGGCGGTGCGTTACCAAATTCGGTTTGAGAGGATATCCGGGTCATGGCGTCGGGTACGAGCGCTGTTCAGTCCGAGATTCCCCAGATGGCTAGTGCATCGACCCAAACGGAAGCGACAGCCGAAGTTTGGAAAGTTGATGCATCAACAATGGCCTGGTGCACGGGGGCGTGAACGAAGTGAAATGCGCCGGTGCACTAGTTGCCAACCAGACTGGCAGAACCGGCGTTCACACGACAATTCCCGTCGTGAACGGGCGCAGGAGATCGGAATCCGTCCCTTATCAGGCCGAGTTCGCGATCCAAAACCCCACCACCAGTCTGAATGCCCACCCCGGCTTTCGCGGCAAACACCTGTCGTATCGCCCGCGAACGGAACCTCGTCCACATCGGCCCCCGCGGCGGCGGCAAATCCTGGTTCGACGACCAGGGCCGATCGGACAGACCTGGTGGACGTATTCCCGCTTCGGTGGGGGAGCGGGGAGAGTAAGTTTGCCCTTGGCTCGGTGTCTGTTCGAAAATGCGCGTCCGCGCATTTTTTGCGTCTGTCCCTCTCCCCCTCCCGGCCCCCCACGAGAGGTTGCTGATAGGGGTGGCCGGGAGGGGGCGGGGGCCGGCGCCGCAAGTTTTTGATCAGACTGTCAGGCCTCCATGAGGGCGCGGACGTGGGCGGCGGTGGCGGCGGCGAGGGCGGGGAGGTCGTAGCCGCCTTCCAGGGTGGAGACGATCTTGCCGCCGCAGTGGGCGCGGGCGAGGCGGACAACTTCCCGCGTGGCCCAGGCGAAGTCGTCGTCGACCAGGTGAAGCTGGGCCAGGGGATCGGCGGTGTGGGCGTCGAATCCCGCCGAGATCAGAACGAACTCCGGTTTGAAGGCGTCAAGCGCCGGAAGGATGCCTTCGGCGAAAGCGCTCCGAAAGACGTCGCCGCCGCTGCCCGGCGCCAGGGGACGGTTGACGATATTGCCGGCGACGCCACGCTCGAATTCGGCCCCGGTCCCGGGATAACACGGCCATTGGTGGGTCGAGCCGTAGAACAGCTCGGCCTCGTCGGCGAACATCGCTTGGGTGCCGTTGCCGTGGTGGACGTCGAAGTCGACCACGGCAACGCGGCCCAAGCCGTGGGCCGCGCGCGCCTGGGCGGCGCCGACGGCGACGTTGTTGAAGAAACAAAACCCCGTTGCCTTATTGGCTTCGGCGTGATGACCGGGAGGCCGAACGGGGCAGAAGGCGTTGTCCCCCTCGCCGGCGCAGACGGCGTCGACGGCGGCGCAGACGGCGCCCGCCGCGCGCAGGGCGACCTCGACCGAACCCGGAGAAAGAACCGTATCGGGGTCGACGTGGACGCGGCCGATCGACGGTTCGGCGGCGATAATTCGATCGACGTACGCCGGCTCGTGAACGCGGGCGATCTGCGCCTTCTCGTCCCGCGGCGGTCGGCGCTGGACGAGGGCGGCGAAATCATCGCCTGCGAGGGCCTCGGCGATGGCGGCGTAACGCTGTGGCGATTCCGGGTGCCCAGGCCCGGTGTCGTGTTCGAGGAACACGGGATCGCTGAAAAGTAGCGTCGTCATCGTATCCTCCTCCGCGCCGGCTTGAAGCGCCGCCGGGAGTGATTAGCTTCCCATTTAGAGAAAGTGTACATTGCCCGGCCCATGAAAGCGCGCTTAATTCATTCGTTCCCGCTGATATTCGGCCTTTTGACGCCGTTGGTTTGCGGCGCCCAAACCGGGCCCGTCGTCGTCGGTGTCGACGCCGTCAAGCGCGAGGCCCTGAGCCGCACGGTCACCGTGATCGGCCGCTTGGTCTCGCGCCAGCGGGGGGTCGTCGCCGCCAACACGCGGGGGCGGGTCGGCGAGGTCCGGGTCCAGGTCGGAGAGCGCGTGGAAAAGGGCGACGTCCTGGCGATCCTCGACCGCGACCGCCTGGCCTGGTGGCGCGACCAGGCGCGCTCGGAAGTCACCGAGGCCCAGGCAAATCTGGCCAACGCCCAAGCCCGGGTCAATCGAATCAACGCCCGCATGGTCACCGCCCAGGCCCGTCTTGCCCTGGCCGAGCAGGAACTCGCGCGCTTCGAAAAACTGCGCGGCTCGGTGGCCTTCTCGCCGGCGAATTACGACGACAAGCGGCTCGAGGTGGAGGTCGCCAGGCGGGTCGTCGAGGAAGTCGGCGCCGAGGTCGACGAGGCGCTCACCGTGACCGATCAGTTCGCCGCACGTCTGACGCGGGCCCGGATTACCTTGGAGCTGGCCGCGGACGAGCTGGACGACGCCGAGGTCCGGGCGCCTTATCCGGGGGTCGTCACCAGCCGCCAAACCGAAGCCGGCGCCTACCTCAATCTCGGCGACCCGGTGGTCTCGCTCCTCAACGACCAGGACTTGGAAATCGAGGCCGACGTTCCGTTCAAGCGCCTCGCTGGGGTGCCGTCGGGGGCCCGCGTGCGGTTCTCGCTCGACGAGGCTGAGGTGTTCGACGCCTTGGTCCGTGCCATCGGCGCCGAGGAGAATCCGCAAACGCGAACCCGCGTCGTCCGCTTCCAACCGCTTTTCGATAAACCTCGGCGGTCCTTGGCGGAGGGGCAGTCCGTAACCCTAATTCTGCCGGCCGGTCCGGCGCGCGAGATCGTGTCGGTACATAAGGACGCGGTGATCCGGCAAGCCGGCAGCGCCATCGTCTTCATCGTCACCGGCAGCGCCGCCGAGATCCGTCCGGTCACCCTCGGGGATTCGAACGGCGTCCGCTTCGAGGTCCTGCACGGCCTCGAGGCGGGCGACCTGGTCGTCGTGCGCGGAAACGAGCGTTTGCAGCCCGGACAGGCCGTCGCCTACGAAAGTCCCCCTTAGGATGGATCTCGTGGACCTCGCCATCCGGCGCCCGATCGCGGTGGTCGCCGCGGTCATGATGACGGTGATGTTCGGCTTGTTGGCGCTCCAAAGCATCCCTATCCAGCTGGCGCCGGACGTCCGCCGTCCCGTGGTTTCGATCGACACCGATTGGCATAGCGCCGCTCCGGCCGAGGTCGAACGCGAGATCGTCAACCGTCAGGAAGAAGTGCTGAAGGGTCTCGAGGGCGTCAGCCAGATGACGAGCCGCTCCCAGGACGGGCGCGGCGGGATCCAGCTCGAATTCGCGATCGACCAGAACATGGACCGGGCCCTGCTTCTGGCCTCCAACCGTCTCAACCAGGTCACCGGATACCCCGAGGAAGCCGACGAACCGGCGATGCGCACCGCGAGCGCCGAGGATTCCGCCATCGCCTGGTTTATCCTCGACCGCGCCGAGGACAACGAGCGTGAGATGGGCACCTATGGCGATTTTGCCGAGGACGTGCTGCGGGACAGGATCGAGCGGGTATCCGGTGTCTCCCGGGTCAACGTCTACGGCGGGCGCGAACGTGAAATGCGGATCGTCGTCGATCCCGAGAGCATGGCCCGCTACCGGCTAACGGTTCCCGACATCGTCCGCTCGTTGCGCGCCGCCAACGCCTCGCTGTCGATGGGCGACGTCGACGAGGGCAAGCGGCGATACATCGTCCGCGCCGTGGGCGCCTTCGAAAGTCTCGACGACGTCCGCGCCGTCGTTTTGCGCAGCGTCTCCGATCCGGACAGTGGCCGCGTCGCGCGCGTCACCGTGGACGACATCGCCGAGGTCCGCTTCGACTACAAGGAAGCGGATTCGCGCATCCGTGTCGATGGCCGCCCGGCGATCGCGCTCAACGCCGTGCGCGAAACCGGCGCCAACGTGATCGAGACCATGCGTGGGGTGCGCGAAGCGGTGGCCGATCTCAACCGGGGTCCGATCAAGGCCAACGGCCTTCGTTTCCGCCAGGCCTACGACGAAACCGTCTACATCGAATCGGCGATCGACCTGGTGCAGCAGAACATTTACATCGGCGGCCTCCTCGCGGCCTCGATCCTGCTCCTGTTTCTGCGCTCGCCGAGGGCGACGCTGATCGTCTCCCTGGCGATTCCGGTATCTGTCATCGGCACCTTCGTCGCCATGGCGGCGCTGGGGCGCTCGATCAACGTCATCTCGCTCGCCGGCATCGCCTTCGCCGTCGGGATGGTGGTCGACGCCGCCATCGTCGTGCTGGAAAACATCTACCGCCTCCACCAGAGCGGGATGACGCGGGCCCAGGCGGCCTATCAGGGCGCCAAACAAGTCTGGGGCGCCGTCCTCGTCTCCGCCTTGACGACGGTCATGGCGTTCATTCCCGTGCTCGTCATGGAGCTCGAGATCGGGCAGCTCTTCCGCGATATCGCCGTCGCCATTTCGGTCTCGGTGATTCTGTCCCTGATCGTCTCGGTCACGGTCGTACCCGCGTTGGCGAACCGGATCCTGGGGCGCGCGGCCACGGCAGGAAAGCGGCTCCCGGTCGTCGACACCCTCGCGGATCGCTTCACGGCCGGAATACTCGGCTACACCAGCGCCGTGGTCCGCAACCGCCTCGTCGCCGTGGCGGTCGTCGCCGCGGTCGTCGGCGCGGCCGGACTGCCGACCTATCTCTTTCTTCCGAAATTGGAATATCTGCCCGAGGGCAACCGCAACCTGATCTTCGGGATCATTCTACCGCCGCCCGGGTACAACCTCGAAACGACGACGGAGATCGCCACCGGCATCGAAACCGCGACCCGTCCCTACTGGAAGTCGGTGAGCGGCACCGAATCGGGTCCCGGCGAACCCCCTAAAATCGACCGCTTCTTCTTTGTCGCCTCGCGCGGGAGCACTTTTCTAGGCGCCGCGGCGGTCGATCCTCAGCGGGCGGGGGAGCTGATCCCTTTGTTCCAGGATCCCGTATTCAAGGAGCCAGGAACCTTCGGCTTCATCTCCCAACCGTCGTTGTTCGGCCGCGGAATCGGCGGCGGCCGGACCATCGAGCTCGACGTTTCCGGGGGTGACCTCGGCCAGGTTCTCGCCGTCGCCCAGCGGGCCACGGGGTTGATCGAGGAGGCCTTGCCGTTCGCCGAGGGAAACCAGTTTCGCCCTCTTCCCGGCCTCGAGCTCGGGGCCCCGGAAATCCGCGTCTTCCCCGACCGGGTGCGCCTCGCCGACAACGGTCTCACAGCCCGTGATCTCGGCGACAGCGTCGACTCGTTCAACTCGGGACTTAGGATCGACGAGATCACCGTCGCCGGCGAGCGCATCGACCTGACCCTGCAAGGCCCCGAGGATCACGTCGCCCGAACCCAGGAGATCGACGAGCTGCCGATCGTCACCAGCTCCGGTCTGATCCTGCCGCTGGCCTCCCTGGCCGAGGTGCGGGTGACCTCGGGTCCGACCGAGATCCGCCACCGCGAGCGGGTTCGCACGGTGACGCTCGAGGTCAGGCCGGCGCCGGACCTGGCGCTGGAGGCCGCCATCGAGCGAATCCAGGACCAGGTCGTCACGCCCTTGCGGGATCAGGGCCTGCCCCCGGGCGTCAAGCTCCGCCTCAGCGGCACCGCCGACAAGCTCAGCGATACTTGGGCCGCGATGAAGCTCAACCTGCTCGTCGCCGTGGTCATCGTCTATCTCCTCATGGCGGTGTTGTTCGAAAGCTTCGTCTACCCCCTGATCATCATGATCTCGGTGCCGCTGGCCACCGCCGGGGGGTTGATCGGACTCTTGGTCCTCAACCAGTTCACCTTCCAGACGCTCGACATGCTGACCCTGCTGGGTTTCGTCATCCTGATCGGCATCGTCGTCAACAACGCGATCCTCCTGGTCCACCAGACCCTGTACCTGTTCCGCGAGGAACGGCTGGCCATGGCCGCGGCCCTGCGGGAAGCGACCCGCAACCGCCTGCGGCCGATCTTCATGTCGACGCTGACCAGCGTTTTCGGGATGCTGCCCTTGATCCTGTTTCCCGGCGCCGGATCGGAGCTTTACCGAGGCCTCGGTTCGGTCGTCGTCGGCGGGCTGTTCCTGTCCGCCATGCTGACGCTGGTCGTGGTGCCGCCGCTCTTGAGCCTGTTCCGTCCCCGCTCCGCGTCGCCGCGGCCGGGAGTTGTCGAGATTTCCGCCGAGGCGGCGGAATAGACGGCGCTCGGGGACAACGCGATGGACCTCGCCGGCGGGCGCTCCCCTGCGACGGATTGTTCGCGCCGAGTCTCCGGCGGGAAGCTTCCCCGAATTCCCCTCATCGACGTGACCGACGCCGGTCCGGTCGCCCTGATCACGGCCGCCCGGGAGCGTTGCGAGCGCCTCCTCGAGGCCGGCCGGCGCTGCTACGGCCCGGCCTTCATCACGATCGGGGATCCGCTCTCGCGGCGTTGGCTGGCGCGCTCGCGCAACCCCTATCTGGACGAGATCGACAGCATCGCCGCGGCCCTCGACCGTCCCGGCGCCTACGTCCTCAACCTGAGCTACGAATGGTCGTGCACGAGCGCGATCGCGGCCGATTCCGAATTCGGCGGCAGCCGCCTGCAACGCACCGTCGACTGGCCCCTCGCCGGACTCGGGCGCAACTTGATCGTGGCCCGACAAGCCGGCGCCCGCGGGACTTATTACAACGTCACCTGGCCGGGATTCGTCGGGGTTGCCAGTGACCTCGCCCCCGGCCGCTTCGCCGCGGCCTTGAACCAGGCCCCGATGCGCCGCTTCGGTCTGCCCCTGGTCTTCGATTGGGTTCTCAACCGGGTCGCGATGTGGCCCCCGTGACGCGGTTCCCCCGCTCCACCTCCTGCGCCGGGTCTTCGACACTTGCGCCAATTACGCCGAGGCCCTGACCGCCTTGCGCGAGACGCCCCTGTGCCTGCCGGGCCTCTTCACCCTGAGCGGCGTGGACGCGGGCGAAGGCTGCGTCATCGAGCGCGATGTATCCGGCGCCGCCGTCCACCCGGCCCCCGAATGCGTCGCCAACCACTGGCTCACGGCACCGTCCGGGGCGGCGAAAGCCATGGCCGCAGGGCCCTCATGGCCGAGATCCACCAGAGCGTGCGGGCCGGCTTCTCCTGGCTGATCCCGCCGATTCTCAACCACTTCACCCGGGTCGCCTTCGTCGCCAACGCCGCCACCGGCCTGCTCATGGCCCAAGGCTGGGAATCCGACGGCCCCACCACCCAAATCTTTACCCTAAACGAGGCTCAGACGGGGTAGCGCGCCGGAACGGACGCAAAAAATGCGCGAACGCGCATTTTCGAACCGACACTTAGGAATTCGAGGCCAAGAACGCGTCGCGAATGACGCCACCGAGAGCGCCGGCAAGTGATCACCAGCCAACGACGCCCACCCAAACTCCAATCGACGACAATAAACCCTCGCGCCGGAGCCCCATCCCGAAGGGGCCGAGAGCGATCGCTCGGGCCGTCGCAAACCCGTCACCCCCTGCCAGGCGCCCGAGAAACCTGCACATAACAGCCTGTTGACGAAATTGCCGAAGCGGAGCCCTTGTTGCGCGAATGGAAACTTAATTCCGATGACAAGTTGAATTTAGGTGAATAGAGCCGATACCCGGCCAGTCCCCATCCGGTTTGGGGGACCTCCCACGATCCGACGTTTCAGATCGTTAAAATTGAGAGCAAGTATGAGGGCGGGATAACGAACATCGAGCTATCGGAGACCTGGGAACAATACATCTAAACTGAACTCCCGATTGGCGGCTCAGGGTCCAGGCTGTATGAAAACGGGCCTCAAACGGGATCATAGATTTTTTTCTGAATTTTTGGAAATCAAAAACCAATAAAACCAATGACTTGCGGATCCAAAAATCATCGAATTTGGACACATCCGTCGAAAAATTTGGGCTTGTTTTCACCCAACCTGGGTCAGAAGCTGTTATTCGTGCGTTTCGTTGCTACCATTGAATTCCGCTCGCGCCGACGGTGATGTCGCGCCGAAGAGAGGATCCTATGGACCGTCAAGCCGCTCGCCTGAAAAAACGCATTGCCAAGAAAGCCAAGCGAGGTTTTCGTGGCTACCCTGTCGGCACGCTGAGCTGTTACGGTCCGGACGATCGCCGTGCCTCCAAGCTGGTCGCGGCAATTGTCGAGCGCGAGGGTGGCGACGCCACGGAAATGCGCAAATGGTACTGTGAGCAAGGTGACGTCCGCGACAACCTTGAGATCATCAAGGAAGCGATCGCCTTCCTAGTGTTCCGACTCATTTAAACGGTACCCTTCTTCACCTGATTGAGGGTGTTCCGAGCTCGATCCACTTTTTTGAGGATGTCTCGGGCGGTGGCGGTCCAGGCGAAGGGTTTGGAGTTCTCGTTGTGCTTGGCGAGATAGTCGTCGATGGCCGCCTCCAGTTCGGGGACGCTCTTGAAGACGCCCCGGCGGATGGCGTTTTGGGTGATTTCGGCGAAGAAGCGTTCGACCTGGTTCAGCCAGGAGGCCGACGTCGGCGTGAAGTGGAAATGGAAGCGGGGGTGCTTTTCCAGCCACGCCTTGACCTTGGCATGCTTGTGGGTGGCGTAGTTGTCGACGATCAAGTTGATGTCGAGCCGCTTCGGCGTCTTGCGGTCGAGCCGGCGCAGGAAACGGAGGAACTCCTGGTGCCGGTGCCGCTTCATGCATTGGCCGATGACCGTGCCGTCGAGCACGTTGAGCGCCGCGAACAGCGTCGTCGTGCCGTTGCGCTTGTAATCGTGGGTCATGGTGCCGGCGCGGCCCTTCTTTATCGGCAGGCCGGGCTGGGTGCGGTCGAGAGCCTGAACCTGGCTCTTCTCGTCGACCGAAAGAACCAGCGCCTTGTCCGGCGGGTTCAGGTAAAGCCCGATAACGTCCTCCACCTTCTCGGCGAACCTCGGGTCGTTCGAGACCTTGAAGATGGAAATCAGATGCGGCTTCAATCCATACTCGGCCCAGATCCTCTGCACACTGGTATGGCTGATTCCGACGGCCTTGACGGGGGCGGCGCCGGACAAGGTGCGCAGGGCCTGGTAATTTCTTTCCCGCAGGGGCGTCGAGGCTTCTGCGAGCAGCGTGGCGAGGACGGTCCTCCCGATTCCGGGCATGGAAAGCAGGATGTCCACGTCGCGCTGCTCGGATTTCTGCCCCGAGGCGCTGTCCTGTTGATCGGCGATGTGTCGGCAGAGGCCGTCGATGCGGCTTCGGGCCTGCTTGACCTGGCGGTTGACCAGGCGCAAACGCTCGGCCAGGGAACCGATATGAGCGCAAGCGGCGGCGATAGTTCCCGGCGCGACGGTGAGCGGCTTTTGGCGCAAGAGGCGCAACACTTCAGGCGCGTCGATTTTGCGGATGCGGTGGGTTTTCAGCAGCTTGGCAACGGTATTGGTCCGGATGCGCCGCGCCTTCTCGGGAGTGGGCGCCTTCTTCCACAGGGCGAGAAACCACTCGCTGGCGACATCGTCGCTGACCTCCAAGGCCTGGGGATAATAGCGTCTCAACTGTTCGCGCAGGTGGTTGGCGAGGCGCACGCGCTCCTGGCCGAGGTCCTCGGCCCAGGCGCGAATATTCGCGCAGTTCGATGATGGCGGGAGCATCGGCCTTCAAGCGACGAAAGCAATGGCCGTCGGTGCGCAAGGAATCGCCGAGGACATGGGCGTCGCGGCGGTCGTCCTTGGCGCCGGCGACGGTGAAACGATCGCGAAAGCGGTCGAGCTGCTTGGGGTTGATACTGTGAATGGCGAAACCCCGCTCCAGCAAGGTATCGACGACCGCCCCATGCGGGACCTCGATGGAGACGGCAATCCTCTCCGGCACACTGCCACTCTTTTTCGTCAGCCACGCGCACAACTCGGCCAGCCCTTCCCCGCTGTGGGCGAACGACCTTTCAACGACGATGACGCCGTTACCATCAAGAAGGCAAACCTGGTGCCTCTCGGTCGCCCAGTCAATGCCAGCAAACCAATCAAAGTTCATCGCCTTTCTCCTCTCTTGCCTCGGACCGCCGCGACGCCGAACATTCCCTGTACTGGCGCTCGCAGGCGCAACTCCCCACCGGCTGTCCGCCGCGGCCGTCCCTCCGGGGCACGCGTCCCCCCCAGGTGCTCGAAACACAGGGAGCAATGGGTCGCTCCCAGAAGGCTCGTCCGATCCGAAAAAATGACCCGATCAGATCTTCAGCTGACCGCATTTTGTGGATAACGCTCCGCGTTACCCACAAAACAACAACCACATCAACTTTCTATGTTCGAGTGATCAACTTATACCAACCGCCCTTAACATTGACTTGTGTGAGCCCACGCTCTGAGGCCGATGGACATGATCTTCCAAGGTAGGTCGGTCAGGTTGTTCCAGGCTTGGCAAGAGGCCTCGACGATGGCTTCATAGGAGTCGAAGACACGATTGGAGAGCCAGTTCTGGCGGAGGTATTGCCAGGCATTTTCGGCGGGATTGAGCTCCGGGGACTTGGGTGGCAAAGGCACGAGGGAGATGTTCTCCGGGATGCCGAGTTTGGCAGTGGTGTGCCATGCGGCTTGGTCGAGCAGCACGACGGCATGGGCGTTTGGGGCAACGGCCCGGCTGATTTCCTCGAGATGCAGGTCCATGGCTTCAGTATTGGCGCGCGGCATGACCAGCGCCGCGCCCTCACCGCGCTCGGGGCAGATGGCGCCGAAGAGATACACCGAAGAGGTCCGTAGGTCCTTGACCTGGCGCGGGCGCGATCCCTTTGGGGCCCACTGGCGCACCAGGCTGTTCTTCTGGCCGACGCGCATTTCATCTTGAAACCAAACCTCTATGGGCGTGTCCGGTGGCTGTGCCGCTACGATTTTTGCCAAGTGTTCGGGAAAATTTTTTTTTAAATTCCTCCTGTGCCCGCGCATCCTGGCCGACGTGGCGCGGGCGCGCGGAAATATGCGAGAACCCGAGCGCGGCCAGCAGCTTGCCGACGCTCCGCTCGTGATAGTCCACGCCGAAGCGCGTTCGGATCAGTTGCTTGAGATCGATGCAGCGCCAGCGCACGACCCCATCCCGTTCGGGATCGGGACCGGCCTCGATAGCCCGCGAAAGCGCCGCCATTTGCGACGGCGTCAACCGACGCAACGCCCCGTTCGGCTTGCGGTCGATCAGACCGGCCGGACCTCCCGCGTTGAACCGGTGAACCCAGTCCCGCAACGTCTGCCGATCCATGCCGCCAATACCCGCCGCGCACGCTCGATCCATCCCATCGTAGATGGCCGCCATCGACAAAAGCCGTCGCGCCTGGTTCCCATCATCGCTCCGTGCCGCAAGAACACGGACTCTTTCAGCATCAAAGTCGTTTCGCAAAGGAATCGTTGGCATTGAACACACTCCCTTGTTGCCAACAACCTTGAATCACACAAAACCTAGCGTGTAAACCTTTGCGCGAGTCAAACTCGCGGGCGGTTGGTATTAGTCGCCCGTGAAGAACGTGTAAGCGGCTGATGTTGGTAGCTCTTTCGGTTTGGCGAAGTAATTGGATTTGCAAGAAAACGGGTTTTGGGCCTGAAAAGCTTGTGATTTGAAATAATTGATTTTGGGGATTCCCTTCCGTTGCGGAACGTGATTCTCTGCTCCCGTCGATTGGGATTGGAGAACTGTGATGAAGCCATCGCGCAAGGTGTCATCGGGAATAGAGGACCTGTTCCGCTCGCGGTTCGAAAACATCATCAACCTGCGCCACGAGTTGGTGGTGTTGGGGGGCCGGATCGCGTGGACTTTCTTCGACGAGACCTATGAAGCCTTGTATTCGGAGGAGGGTCGGCCGGGGGTCCCGACGCGGTTGATGGTTGGGCTGCACATCCTCAAGCATATGTTCGATCTCTCGGATGAGGAGGTCTGCGAGCGCTGGGTCTACGACCCATACTTCCAGTGCTTCTGCGGCGAAGAGTACTTTCAGCATGAGCTGCCCATGGAGCGCTCGTCGATGACCCGGTGGCGGGACCGGATCGGGCCGGAAGGTTTGGAGAAGGTATTCCAGGAGAGCCTGGCCGTGGCCCACCGGGTGGGGGCGCTGCGGGAGAAGGACCTCGAGCGGGTGACGGTGGACACCACCGTACAAGAGAAGGCGATTGCCTTTCCGACCGACGCCAAACTGATGCAACGAGCCCGCGAGCGGCTGGTGCGACTGGCACGGGAGCACGGCATTGCCCTGCGTCAGTCCTATACCCGCCTGGGCAAGAGGGCGTTGATCATGCAAGGCCGCTACCGCCATGCCAAACAGCACAAGCGGGCCAACAAGGCCCTGCGCAAGCTCAAGACCTATCTCGGGCGCACCGTCCGCGACATCCGCCGCAAGACGGCCCAGGAGGAGAGCCTACGGGATACCTTCCGCCGCCCCTTGTGGCTGGCCGAGCGGGTGTCGACCCAGAAGCGGCGCGACCCCTTGCCCAAGGTCTATTCGCTCCACGCGCCCGAGGTCGAATGCATCGGCAAAGGGAAGGCGCACAAGCCGTACGAGTTCGGCTGCAAGGTCTCCGTGGCGGCGACCAATTTCCGCCCCCCCGGCGGCCAGTTCGTCGCCCACGTCAAGGCCTTCCACGGCAATCCCTATGATGGCCACACCTTGAGGCAGGTGATCGAAGAGATGGAACGCTGGACGGGGATATCGGCCGAGCGCATCTATGTCGACAAGGGATACCAGGGCCACGATTACCCCAACAAACACCGCGTCTTTAGATCAGGCCAGAAACGCGGCATCACGCCGACGATCAAGAAGGAGCTCAGGCGGCGCTCCGCCGTCGAGGCCGTGATCGGACATCTCAAGAGCGATGGCAGGCTGGGGCGCAACTTCCTCAAAGGCCGCGACGGCGACAAGATCAACGCCATCCTCGCCGGCGCCGGCTACAACTACCGCCTTGTCCTCAAATGGCTGAGGCGTTTGTTTGTCCAAATCCTGGCCGCGCTCCTCAGCGACATCTCGCACCCCACCGCAAACCCAATCGCCGCTTCAGCTTGAAATCAGGGTTCTTCACGGACGACCACTTACAGTCCGTTCAAAAACTCGCGGCACCGGCCCTCACCCCCTCCCGGCCACCCATATCAGCATGTGGGTGGCCGGGAGGGGGTGAGGGACAGACGCAAAAAATGCGCGGTCGCGCATTTTCCAACAGGCACTTAACTCTAATCTTATTGAACCGAGACGATCCCCTTTTCGACCAGGAATTCGATTCCTCGGGCAAAATCCTGGTCCGAGATCATTCCCTCCGACCACCATACGGCGTTTTCCTTGACCCAATCGGGGATCTCGACATCGCTGGCTGATTCCTCGTTCGTCCGAGCGTTCACGGTAATGAGACCTTGCTCGATCATGAATTGTATCCCGGCCGCGAACTCGGTATTCGAGATCTCTCCCTTTCCCCACCAGGCGGCGGTTTGCTTGACCCAGTCCGGGATCGAAGCGGCTGGCCCCTCTGTTTCCGTTGCGACGTCGTCCTTGCCCGGTGGGGGCGGCCCTTGAGCTTCTCCCACGGACAACGCGAACCTCGCTTCCTCCGGCTCCAGCGGCATGAACATGGCCCCCTCGAGGATAACGACGACGTCATATTTGCCGACCTCTTCGAACTCGAAGGGAACCGTGACGGTCCCCTCGGAGGTGTGGAGGTGGTCGGTGGCAAAAATTTCGTTCCCGTCCTTTTCGATCGCGACGCTGTAATTGATGTGCGTATTAATCTCTCCGGTTTCCTTGTTTATGAATTCGATGCCCAGTTTTGTTATCCCACCGGGCTGGGGCGGCGCCGGTGCCGGCGTGAGAGCGATGTCGAGGGTTCCGCCCTCGGTCGAAACGATTTGCCGGGCTGATTCTTGCGCTTGCGCCGGTAAGACAACCGCGAATGTTGAAACTGAAAAAAATAGGGCCCAAATTGAAGTATATTTCACGATCTGAGAACGATAGAGTCCCCAAATCCAGAATAACGATAAAATAAAATATGGTGAAGAAAGAAATTTCCGAAATATCTCACCAGGTTCCCATTCTATTTTTCTTATCATGTTCGATCCGCCCCTATCTATTTCTTTCTCAGCCACCAAACGATATCCACTTTTGCTTCTGTTTGGATATCTAATACCAACCGCCCTTAACATTGACTTGTGCGATCCCACGCTCTGAGGCCGATGGACATGATCTTCCAAGGTTGGTCGGTCAGGTTGTTCCAGGCTTGGCAAGAGGCCTCGACGATGGCTTCATAGGAGTCGAAGACACGATTGGAGAGCCAGTTCTGGCGGAGGTATTGCCCGACATTTTCGGCGGGATTGAGCTCCGGGGACTTGGGTGGCAAAGGCACGAGGGAGATGTTCTCCGGGATGCCGAGTTTGGCAGTGGTGTGCCATGCGGCTTGGTCGAGCAGCACGACGGCATGGGCGTTTGGGGCAACGGCCCGGCTGATTTCCTCGAGATGCAGGTCCATGGCTTCAGTATTGGCGCGCGGCATGACCAGCGCCGCGCCCTCACCGCGCTCGGGGCAGATGGCGCCGAAGAGATACGCCGAAGAGGTCCGTAGGTCCTTGACCTGGCGCGGGCGCGATCCCTTTGGGGCCCACTGGCGCACCAGGCTGTTCTTCTGGCCGACGCGCATTTCATCTTGAAACCAAACCTCGATGGGCGTGTCCGGTGGCTGTGCCGCTACGATTTTTGCCAAGTGTTCGGGAAAACTTTTTTTTAAATTCCTCCTGTGCCCGCGCATCCTGGCCGACGTGGCGCGGGCGCGCGGAAATATGCGAGAACCCGAGCGCGGCCAGCAGCTTGCCGACGCTCCGCTCGTGATAGTCCACGCCGAAGCGCGTTCGGATCAGTTGCTTGAGATCGATGCAGCGCCAGCGCACGACCCCATCCCGTTCGGGATCGGGACCAGCCTCGATAGCCCGCGAAAGCGCCGCCATTTGCGACGGCGTCAACCGACGCAACGCCCCGTTCGGCTTGCGGTCGATCAGACCGGCCGGACCTCCCGCGTTGAACCGGTGAACCCAGTCCCGCAACGTCTGCCGATCCATGCCGCCAATACCCGCCGCGCACGCTCGATCCATCCCATCGTAGATGGCCGCCATCGACAAAAGCCGGCGCGCCTGGTTCCCATCATCGCTCCGTGCCGCAAGAACACGGACTCTTTCAGCATCAAAGTCGTTTCGCAAAGGAATCGTTGGCATTGAACACACTCCCTTGTTGCCAACAACCTTGAATCACACAAAACCTAGCGTGTAAACCTTTGCGCGAGTCAAACTCTCGGATGGTTAGTGTAACATACGGACTGGCGGCTTGTCAAAATTCACGGCTGCTCTGGCTCGGCGGAATCGGTGCTCATCGAGGCGAATTGGATGTTACAGTCTGTTCGAAAACTCGCGGCACCAGCCCCCGCCCCCTCCTGGCCACCCCTATCAGCATACTCTCGTGGGTGGCCGGGAGGGGGCGGGGGCCGGAATGGACGCAATAAATGCGCGGACGCGCATTTTCGAACAAACACTTACCGAATCGGCCTAGCGGCACGCCGATACCCCCATTTCCTGAAATCCGGTTTCAAATATTAATAATGCACCGTCGGATTTCTGGGCACAAATAATCAGAATTGTAAAATTCCGGAGACCATTATTCGATCTCCGAAACGAAATAACTTTTCAATATACTATCGGTTTATCTTTCTTTTTTTGTTTATATGGCGGCAATTTTTTCGTCTTAAAAAGGCCAAATTCTTC
>CBDCME010000017.1:0-15773 GCA_965218865.1 Alphaproteobacteria bacterium | reverse complement strand
CGAGTTCCCGAACCTGGTTCTCGACCGGTATGATCAGTGGTACCTGCGCCATGTGCCGTCCATCTTTCCGCTATTGCCGTCCTTTTGTTTCTTTTGCCCTCGTCGTCGTTAACTGGCAAGGGCGTCGAGAGTCTCCCAACGCTCCGAAAAAGCATCGAAGAGTTTCGGGTCACACGAAATTACACCAATTTCATGGTTGAGCCAGCGCGAACGCGAAGTCCAATTGAAGCTGCCGAAAACGACCCAGCGGTCGCCCGATCTTTCGGCCAGGACGAACTTGTTGTGCATGGGCAGGCCATCGGGGTGTTCGAGGCGCCGAATCAAAACTCCGGAATCCTGAAGATCGCTTTGGGTTTGGAGCGAGATGCGGCGAAGGGTGCTTTCCGCGAGGACGTCGAGTTTCGCTCCACGCCGCGCCAATCGCCGCAGGACATCGATGGTCGGGCGCCCTTTGATGTGCGAAGCGGCAATCCTTACTTGGGCGTGACTTCCCAGGCCGCGTAACAGCCCCAGCACTGGGTTCGGGCCGAATCGAGGCCAAAAGTAGAGATCAAGTTCGGCGCTTCGCAAAACCCTGTTGGCGGCGGGCGAAAAGCGTTCGAGCGGCCCGTGCCCGGCGGCTTGTAATCGTCGTGCATGGGCCACGAGCTGTTCGACGAATCGAGACTCCCGGAATTCGACGAGGGCGTTGTGGCCGCGGTCGTGATCGCCGATTTCGCGGATGGCTTCGGGGTCCTCTTACGGAACGTCCCCCGAAGGATTGAACGAGCCAACAAGGGCAATCGGACGCGGGTGGGAAAAGCAGAAAAGTTTTTCGTGTATATGGGCGGAGGGAAGATTCCCCCATGGTGTGGGAAAAAGAGCGTGGGCGACCGATCGAAAACCGCCGTCGAGGCCATCGGCTCCGGAAAGGATGCGCCGTACCGCTTCGTTGGCGTGAGCCGTGCGCGGCGACCGCTCGATCGTCACTTTAACCGCAACACCGCGCTTCCGCGCCTTTACCAGCTCGCTGGCCAGGCGGCGGTCGCGGAAATAATAGGTGACCCAATCGATGGCTCCACCCGCGGGTACGGCCGCGACACGCTCCGCCAGAAGATCGCGCAGCCTCCCGGGTGCCTGGTCGGGTCCCCCGAAGTAAACCCCTGTTGGATCAACCACTGGGTATCCGTGCCGTCAGACGATTATGACCGACCTCGTGGCGCCAAGGTCGTGTGGCGGACCAGGGTCACTGGGCCGATTCGACATCGGTTTGGGGCCAGCCGAGCGGCGCCGGTTCGGCAAAGAGTTTGCGGGCGAGTTTGAGATCGTGGGGATAATCGACCTCGCACCAGAGCAGCCCTTCGATGTTGTGGGATTCGACCAGTCTCCTTTCGGCCAGGACGCCGATCGCCTTCAGGTGCCACCAATTGAGGCCGTTGGGCGTCCGCATGATCTGCTCTAAAATGGTCGCGAATAGGCGCGGGCCGTCGCCCTGAAACCGAAACATCCCGATCGATTCGCCGTCCACCTCGCCGAGGGATTTGCCCACCGCGAGCAAACGCGACCCGTCGAGACGAACCTTCATGTCGTCCGAATCGTAGGCCGCCTTGCGGTCGATCGCGATGGTCACCGGCGCGGGCGGTGAGGAAAGCAGACTTTCGCAGACGGCGGTTTCGAAAAGGGTATCGCCGTTGAGGAGTATGAATTCCTGTTTCATCTCGTGGCGGGCCATCCAGCAACTGGCGAGATTGTCCGCGACATTGAAGAAGGGGTTGTGCACGCAACGCGTGGCGAGGTTTCCCAACCGTAATTTTCGAACGCATTCCTCCACCGCGCCGGCGCAAAAACCGGCGACGACGACGACTTCCCGGATACCAACCCGATGCAGGCTTCGGATTTGCCGTTCCAACAAAGATTCAGTGCCGATGTCTAAAAGGCATTTGGGCCGATTTTCCGTAAGCGGAAGTAGTCGGGAACCTTGTCCGGCGCTGAGAATGATTGCCTTCATGGGGGGCTTCCGTGTCGTTCAGGTGACTTGGAGCAACGGGGCGTCGAAGCCTGTCCGCGATGCGGTTCCGCGGTTCATGATTGGGTGTTCCAGTCGACGACCGAGAATCCCTCGTCGACGGCGCACGCGCGCAACCGTTTCGAGGGGTTGACCGCGATCCCTTGATCGGCCCAACGCAGCAAGGGCATATCAACGTGATGGTCGCTGTAAGCAACCACCCGATAGTGATCCCGTAGGTCCGGCAAGACCGATTCCAGTTGCCGCAGCTTCGCCGGGCCGCGGCAATTCTCTCCCTCGATCTTGCCCGAAACCCGGCCCTCGTCGTCCCAGGCGGCCCGGGTCGCGATGATGGAGTCGAAGCCAAGTTGCCGACCCAGCCTTTCAGCGTAGAAGTCGAAACTCGCCGTTGCCAGGACGAGCAAATCACCGGCCACCTTGTGGGCCGCGATGGCCCGCAAGGCGCCGGGCCGCAGTCCATGACAAACGCAGCGGTCGATGAATCTTGCCGCGTGCGCCATGACCTCGGCCCGCGGGGCGCCGGCGAGCACGGCCGTCAACATGATTTCCTTTAGACGTCCTCGGGCCAAAAGGCGCAATTTGTAGAGCATGGTTGCGAGCAGAACGGATCCGATACGGAAAAATTTGATCGGTTGGCGTCGGGCCACGGACAAGATGAAGGGTGTATAGGTACCGTGTCTGGTAATCGTGTTGTCTAAATCAAAAACCGCAGCGGTTGGCATCGCCGCACGTTTACCCACGCTTCTGTCGTTTGTCACGGTTTTCTTCATTGCTGAAGTGTCTCTATTTACTTTGTTGAAGACGTTCCACCGTCATTCCGGCTCACTGAGCCAGGACCTGATTTCACCACCGCGTAGTCTTACCCCGATTGCCTGTCCCAGGCGGACGGCATGAAAGATCAGCGAAATGACCGTCCATGCCGCGACCGCGATAATCCCAAGGTCCGGTCGGCCGAAGAGGGCGGCGAGCGTGAGAATCGCAAGATTCGGATTCCGCCGCGCGGTAATGGTGCGAAAGTACGAATCGATCGGGCGCCAGACGTGAGTTTGAATCTTCAGGGCGTGTTGGAAAACTCCCTCCATGATCCGTCCCAGCACGTATCCCACGATGATGATCCAGAAGGCCCATTCCAACTGGGATATCGATACCGGGTCGCCGACGTCGCCGAGACCGTGCCACCAGGCCCACCACCAGAAGGGCGGGTGAATCAAGTCGATGCCGTGATCGTAAACGTTCCCCCAGCGCGACGACGTCAGCGTCAGGCGCGCGAGTTTTCCGTCCACTGTATCGAGAAAGGTCATCGCCCAGGCGACGAGCACTCCCAGCAGAAAGCGGCCATCGGCGAACAGGTGCGAAGCCAGGACGACGAGCGCGAGGCTGACGGTCGTCACCGTGTTGGGCGTGATACGGTGGGCAGCGGCCCAGCGCGTGACCCATCGGGCCGGGCGCGGCCAAAACCACTTGGTGACGAAATCGGTGACGCCCTTGTAGACGGCGTCGAACATTCTCCGCTCGACCTCGGTCAAGGGCGTATCCGCCAGCGACAGAACGATCGGCGTGGCGCGTTTCCGGAGTGTACTGTTGTAGGCCGAGGCGAGTTCTCCCGGACCGAGTACGCGCATGCCGGCAGGAATGGCGGCGTCCGCGACAAGCCCGCCGCTGGAGATCAACTCCTTCGCCGCCGCGGCGTTCGCGGCACGCGCATGGGCCGCAACGACGATTCCGCGCCCGGGGACGGCGAGAATGGCATCTTCCTTCGCGACCAGGTTACGGACCAGCTCCTCGGCCAGGATGTAATCGGCCCGAACGATCACGGCGGATCGGCTCTCGGCGGGCGCCTCCTCGGCCAGCGAAGAGACCCCGGCCCGCCGGAAGGCACGCGCATGCCTTTCGCGCGGGCTCAGTCCCCAGAGGGGAACATCGCATTGGCCGACGACAATCAACTCGGGCGGAGCCGCTGTTTCAGTCGAGATCGGCACGGGGTCCCCCCGGATACGCGGCGATCAGCTGTTGCCGGTGCGACACTGGCCTCTTGTTCTCATCCTCTCGGCGTCGCGTGGAAGAATGTCGACGATACACGAAGAGCGGATATCCAGTTGTTCATAAACGATCCCCGTGGCCAGGCAAGCGTCTTTGCGCCGGTGCTTGAGTGTTCTCGGTTCGCGAGCGCCCCCTGGGGAAGCCGGTTCTCCTCGCCCTGGCGGCGCTGGACGGGAATGAGAATGAATTGAATCCGGTGCCGCGGACGTGGGCCCGAATTTCGAGCGCCGGGCGCCGCTCAGCCGGAACGGTCCAGATAGGCGCGAATCGCCGCCTCGAGGATGCTCTGGTAAGTGCAGTCGCCGCGGTAGGCCAGGTCTTTGAAACCCTGGAAGATGTCGCGCTCGAGACGCACCGTAAGCTTTTTGCGCTTGATTCGCTTGGCTAGTGGACCCACGGGTTCGCTCGGCGTTGGCGCCAGCTCGTGGGTAACGGGCGTGGGAGTATACTTCGCGACCTCCACCCGGCTCGCGGCCTGCGCGGGCGGTGTTTGTTCCCGCGGCAACGGCGGGGGCGGTGACGCCCGGGGGACGCGGTGACGCGCGATCAAGGACGACAACGGCGATGTTGCCGGCGCGGCCGCCGCCGGCAACTCCGGTGGTTTTCCGAAGTCGTCCTCCGGCGGAAAATGGCGTCGGTTGGTCCCCTTCCAGGCGGGCGCTCTGTCGGCGCTCTGGTCGGGTGGGCCGAATTTGGTGGGTTCTTCCTTGCGGCGTTCGGGCCTGCCTTGCAGCTGTCTGAGGCCGACATAGGCGACGGCGGGCGCCGGTATCGCTTCACCCTTGCTCGCGAAGATCGAGCCCAAACGGGCGGCTGGCTTGGTCATGGTTGGATGCGTCCGGGCCCTAGTGCATCGACCCAAACGGAGGCGACAGCCGAAGTTTGGAAAGTTGATGCATCGACAAAGGCCTGGTGCACGGGGGCGTGAATGAAGTGAATGCGCCGGTGCACTAGTTGGAACCGCGTTGACCGAAGCTCCGGGTCGCGCCACGCTGCCCGAAGCTCCGTCCGGTATTCGGATAGCGCCGGTCGCCCCCCTCGAACGGCACTTGTGTCTGGCGGTGCTCGAGCTTTCCGACTCGCGTCGAAATATAGCCCCAGAGACCGGCGATCTCACCCGCGGAGCGCGACTTGGGGTTCATCTCCATGACCGTGCGGCCGTCGATCATGCTGGTCGCGAAATCGACGCGCTGATGTACGGTGACCGGCGCGACGGTACCGTGTTGGGACAGCGCCACCGCCGCATCGCTGGTTATCCGCGCGCGCGTGCGGGCCGCGTTGACGGCGAAGATCAATGGCTTGTGCTGGTCTGCGATGATATCGACGGTGGCGCCGACGGCTCGGAGGTCGTGGGGGGCTCGGGCGCGTCGGAATGACGACGATGTCGCTATGGCCGACGACCTCCCTGATGGTGTCGGTGACGGCCGGCGGCGTGTCGACGAACACCAGCTTGATCCCTTGTACGCGCAGCTGGTTGAGGTCCTCGGTCAGGTTGGCAAAATGGGGTCTTGGCGAACAGCGGGGTATCGGCCGCGCGCGCGATCCACCACTCCGCGAGGCTCCCCTGGGGGTCGGTGTCGATCAGCGCGACCGGCCCCGCCCCGGCGATCTCGGCTTGCACTGCGAGTTGCCCGCACAGCGTTGTCTTTCCGGCGCCGCCCTTCTGCGAGGCGAAGACGATGACGCGCATGGAGTAATCCGATGTCGGCGCGGGTTGTGGCGCGGCCGGCGCCTCGCTCGCCGCGGCGATGTCCAAAACGGACGCTTCCGGCGGCGTCTCCCGCGGCAGCCGTTGGCTCACTTCCATGACCGAGAAGAGGCCGTCGTGGAACATTTTTTGTCCATAGACGAGGGCCTCGTCGTCGGTACTGAAGAATTGCACGATCCGCCCCTCGCGCATCAGCACGAAGTTGCCCGCGTGCGTCCTCAGGAGTTCCGGCAGAACCTTCACGAAGACCGCGTAGTTTTGCTGATCGGCGGCGTTAAATGAATTTCCTTCGGTCACGCGTTCCCTCCCCAGGCAATATATCGCGGATAACCGTCAAATCGATCCTCACAGTAACGAACTTCCGCCAACATTGGGAGATTTTCATCTCCGCGATTGTCCGGCAAGGGGATTTTTGATGTTTCGAGCGTGCTCGCTAGTCGATTTGTTCCAGTCTTTCGTCACCCGGCGGCCGCGAAAATATGTCTTGACTTAGAGTCAACTTCAAGACCTAGGCTCCGCGTGGTGGACGGCATTCCCAAAGTGCTGTCGCGATACGGAAAGCCCGGGAGGAATGAAATGGCGCAATGGGTTTGCAAGGTCTGTGGTTACAACATGATCGGCGAGCGCCCGGACGTATGCCCATTTTGTGGCGCCCGCCATGAAGAGTTCTTGACCTCGGAGGAGGCGGAAAAAACATACCGCGTCACGCCGTCCGAGGTTGCCGATGGCGTCACCCAGCTCATGTCGGTCCCGGGTCTCGGCCTCGAGCACGCCGCGTACCGAATTGAATCCGATCCGGGACCGGTTTGGGTTGACTGTCCGTCGGCGTTCAACCGCGATCTCGATCCGGTCGACGCGATTCTGTTCAGCCACAAGGATTTCATGGGTGCCGCCAACGAATACCGGGATCTGTGGGGCGCCCAAGTGTGCCTTCACCAGCTCGATGCCAGCCATCCCCTGGCTCGGCAATTTCCGGTCGATAACGCGTTCAGCGGTGATTTCAAGCGCGGCTCCCTCGAGGCCTTCCACATCGGCGGCCACACCCCGGGGTTCACCATGTATGTTCACGACGACGTCCTGTTCGCCTGCGACTACGCCTTCCCGCCCGGCGCGGGCATGAAGCTCAACCCCTACGGCGATCCCCACGAAACTCGAAATCGCGGCGCCCGCGTCCTCGACATCACCGAGGGCCGCGGCCTCAAAAAGGTCTGCGGCTACAACTACGTCACCGACTTTCCCGCCTGGCGCGACGATTTCGCCCGCGCCTTGGCCGCTGCGGCCTAGTGTTTCGTCACATTTAAAAGATCCCCAAGGGACTGGAACTATGCGATTATGCCTGCATGGGAACAACCGCTTGTATTTGGGTATCTCCTGGCGACCGGAGCCGACTGGAGCGGCTGGTTTCGGGCCGGAATACCCCCCAGAAGCATGTCTGGCGTGCGCGGATCGTGCTTCTGTCCGGGGATCGTCTCGGGACGATGGCGATCATGCGTCAAGTAGGCAAGAGCAAGCCGACGGTGTGGCGCTGGCAGGAACGCTTCCTCGAGGAAGGGGTCGACGGACTGTTGCGGGATCGGGACCGGGGGTCCGGCAAGCCCCCCTTGGGCGCCGCGGTGAAATCGCTGGTGTTGACGAAGACGATGCGGGAGGCACCGCCGAACGCGACCCAGTGGAGTGTTCGCACGATGGCCAAGGCCGTCGGAATCAGCCAGTGTGCAGAGGATCTGGGCCGAGTATGGATTGAAGCCGCATCTGATTTCCATCTTCAAGGTCTCGAACGACCCGAGGTTCGCCGAGAAGGTGGAGGACGTTATCGGGCTTTACCTGAACCCGCCGGACAAGGCGCTGGTTCTTTCGGTCGACGAGAAGAGCCAGGTTCAGGCTCTCGACCGCACCCAGCCCGGCCTGCCGATAAAGAAGGGCCGCGCCGGCACCATGACCCACGATTACAAGCGCAACGGCACGACGACGCTGTTCGCGGCGCTCAACGTGCTCGACGGCACGGTCATCGGCCAATGCATGAAGCGGCACCGGCACCAGGAGTTCCTCCGTTTCCTGCGCCGGCTCGACCGCAAGACGCCGAAGCGGCTCGACATCCACTTGATCGTCGACAACTACGCCACCCACAAGCATGCCAAGGTCAAGGCGTGGCTGGAAAAGCACCCCCGCTTCCATTTCCACTTCACGCCGACGTCGGCCTCCTGGCTGAACCAGGTCGAACGCTTCTTCGCCGAAATCACCCAAAACGCCATCCGCCGGGGCGTCTTCAAGAGCGTCCCCGAACTGGAGGCGGCCATCGACGACTATCTCGCCAAGCACAACGAGAACTCCAAACCCTTCGCCTGGACCGCCACCGCCCGAGACATCCTCAAAAAAGTGGATCGAGCTCGGAACACCCTCAATCAGGTGAAGAAGGGTACCGTTTAAATGAGTCGGAACACTATGGAGGATCTCCCCGAGGATCCGCCTTGCTCGGATCGCGGATGATGTTCCATGATTGATCCCGCAACCAGCGGCTGCCGCCGCTCACCTGTAAACTACCCGCCTACCGGTTAATGCCTGTACCCCAGCCTGAGCAGCGCGGCGATGATCGTCACCCCAAGAAGAATTCCTTGCGTTCCTCGGGCGTCAAATCCCGGCCCACACGAGCGCGTGCAACTTTGATTAACTCTCGCAGAGAGTAGACCGGGTAAATCCGCGCCGTGTAATCCACCGACGCCGTCACGATGCGTGTCCCGTCCGGGCTAAAGGCGGCGTTCCATACGATATCGTTATGACCTTCAAGGACGGCAACCGTCTCTCCCGTGACCGCATCCCAGAGACGCGCCGTACTGTCCGATGACGCCGTCACGATGCGTGTCCCGTCCGTGCTGAAGGCGGCGTGATATACCGCGTCTTTATGGCCTTCCAGGACGGCAATTTCTCGACGCTCGTAATGAGCGTTAAGCGCGTAGTTGAGCGAAACTTCCGCCGCGGCCACGTATGGTCGCTTGGGGTTCTTAAGATCATCGGGCAGCGCTTTGAGAGCCAAAAGCATGCCCGGGATCGCACCTCGCTTGTCCGTTGCCTCGCGGGATGCTTTTGCCAAGAAGTGAGATTGCGATTTTAGGGCATTGTTACGCTCAATTGCTGCTTCTCTCTCCTTCTCCTGGGCTTTTTGCTGACCATAAAAGCCATATCCCGCGCCGCCCAATGCGACGACAACGAAGATGCCCAATATCATTGCCGCAACCCGAGTCCGTCGTGCGATCCGCTGTGCAGCGGCTTCCCTTTCCTTTGCCGCCTGCGCCTCGGCCTGAAGCAGCTTTCGCTCTTGCTCCGCCTTGCGCGCGGTCTCGGCCTCGTGGGCGGCGGTCGACGCCTTTACAAACGCCACCAACCTCGCATCCAGCTCATCCCCGCGCCGGGACATGAGGTCTTCAGCCTCGGAGAGTCGGAGATCACCCGGAATCAGCCAACTCGCCTTGTCATCTTCGTTTGCCGATGACCATTCCTCCGCCTCCTGCTCAAGCCGTGCCCTGAGCTGCAGGTCCTGACGGTCAGCCGTGATCTGCTGCTCTGCCCGCGGCCAGTGGGTCAATAGCGCCTCGTGCGCGACTCGCTCCCGGGCGCCGGCATCGTCCGAATCGGCGACGAGAAGGCGGGCATCCGGATGGAGAAAAGCCTCCACCAGTGTTCTCGCCGGGGTTCCTTCCGCGAAGGTGCTCGTCGGCACCATCCGCGCGGTCGCTCGCGCGTCCTCTCCCTGGCCCACCGTCACCAAGGACCGCAATACACTCGGTAACGCGGCCTGGACGTCTTCCGGCTGAGACTGGAAACATTCCTCGGCCCGCCGTCCCAAGGCGCCTTCCAAGCCGCCGAGTCGTTCATAGGCTCCGTAGGTCAGAAGTCCCTTTTCGCTTCGCCGCTTCCACAGCTCGTCCAGGACGAACTCCAGCAATGGCAGGGCCTGCGGGTCTTTCGACGCCGCCTGGCGCAGCTCCTCGTCCAGAGCGGTCGCCGTCTCCTTGTCGGCCTCGAACCGTATCCCCGCTTCCCGCGCCGGCTGGCGGATGATCTGGCCGATCTCGGCATCGGTCGGTGGCGCCAGCAAATATCGTGATTCTCCCTCCGACAACGCCATCAGCGAGGGAAGGCCCGCCAACTGGTCGAAGAAGTCGCTCCGCATCGTCGCGATCACCCACGCCAGTCCACTTTGGGCCAAGCCTGCCAAGGCGGAGACAAAGGCCTCCCGATCCTCTTGCGACAATCGCTCCAGCGTGAACAACTCCTCAAGCTGGTCCACCACCACCACGACACGCGCTTCCGCGTGCTCGGTCAGTGCCGCTTTCTTGCCCGCCACCGAAAGGGCTTGGCGGAGCGGTTAGGCCACTTGGTTGGCTCTTCCGCGGAGAACGTCCTCAAGGGTGGATCGGTCATAGAGCAGGGGGTCTTCCGCGAGCTCGGGGAGCGCCGTTGGTGCCAACCAAGGAGCCGGCGAGGGCGGCCGAGGGATTCCCGGCGGCGTCGCTGGGACGTATGATCGCGGTGCGCACCAGTCCGATCCGCGCCACCATCCCCGGCAACGACAGGTCCGGCAACAGGCCGGCCTTCACCAGCGACGATTTGCCGCTGCCGCTGGCGCCGAACACCAGGACGAAGGCGTTTCCCTTGGCCGCTTGCCGAACGAGCAGCTCCCGCAGCGCGTTGCGCGCCCGGGTGCGCCCGAAGAACACCCGGGCGTGTTCCATCTCGAAGGGTTCCAGTCCCCGGTACGGCGATCCCTGGTGCCAGCGGATGCCCGTCTGTACGACCTCTTCGTCGGGGAGGTCCAATCGTTGCCGCAACAATCCCCGAAGATGCGCCTCCAGCATCTCTTCGAACTGTTCTGGACCCGAAAAAACCTGCGAGGCTGCCTTGAACGTTCCCGCCGCTTCGTCCACGAACCATCGCTTCATGAATGATTCGACCAGGCGCTTCTGTTTCCGTTGTTGCTCCAGCGCTTCGTCATCCTCTAGGGATGCCATCACCGGCGCTTGTTTGCGGTACAGCATGAGGTCGGGGAGGCGGCGTTCCTGGTACGACTTCATCGCGTCTTCGAACTCCCACTCGGTGCCCGTGACCGGCTCGCCCGTCACCGCCCCCTTGAATTCCTCCTCGGGTAACGGCGAACCCAGGCGCGACCACAGGATCACCACCACGATGTCGGTTTCGCGTGGCGGCGTGATCATGGTCTGGAAGTGTTCGGTAGCGATCAGGGGTTCGCGTTCCCACAGCACCGGCTCGACCCGGAAGTGATAGCCGAACTCGCGGTCGAGGCGCTCGACGACCCGCTGGGCGATCAGACGTTCCGGACGAACGTCCCCCGGCGATGAGATGAATTTCCGGACCCGCTTCGGCTCGGTCATCGAGCCGCTCCCCTTTTTCCCGTCGATTGCTGATTTGCGGGAATCATACTTGGCTCAGGCGCAAAGGAAAATACTATCTACGGACTTAAGGCCTTAAGTATACGGGCAGAATGAATCCACTACTTTGTCTCCGATGAAACACGGACCACCTGGGGCGCCAGGGTCATCATGTCAGTGAGTTTCGAAGCCGGGTCCGTAGCGGCGATTTCCGTTTCTGGATTGTCGCCGGTGGGGTAAGGTTCATGGTGGTTGTAGGGACCCCGTTTCTTGACCACGGCGTCATTCCCCGGCCAGCGGGTTTCGATTGCTTCGGTGGTTCGCGAACGAAATTTTCACGGAATGCCGGGTTGCCGCCTGACGGGGTGGTCTCCAAGAATGCGACCCGAAATCGTGACGTTCGCACGGGGACGAGCGGATCGCCGATGGATTGGCCGGGAGGCACCAGGCGTATGAGCAACGACACCGCGCCCAACGCGACCATCGCCAAGTTCGGTTACCCGGAAACGCGCCTCGCCGAATACGATTCGTGGGTGGTTCTGCTGCGGCCGCAACAAGTCACGTTGGGGGCGCTGGTGCTGGCTTGCACGTCTACCGCCACCGCGTTCTCCGAACTGGACGGGGCGGCCTTCGCCGGTCTTAAAGACGTGATCCGGGACATCGAGAGCGTCCTCGCCGAGGCCTTTCAATTCGAGAAGCTGAATTATTTGATGCTGATGATGGTCGACCCGCACGTGCATTTTCACGTCATTCCGCGTTACGGCACGGCCCGGACTTTCGCCGGCGTGACGTTTCACGATCCGGGTTGGCCCGCCACGCCGGACCTCGGCGCAAAGACCGATCTGGACCAGGCGCAATTATCGTCGCTGATCAGCTTCCTGCGCCAGCGCTGGCCGCGCGAGCGGGACACTAGATGATCGGCGTCCTGCGAATATTCCTGGGCAGCGATAGCGCCAGCCGGTGGACGGTTCTGTTGTGTCTTCTGGTCGCCGGTATCGCGGAGGGGGTCGGACTGGCGGCCCTGTTGCCCCTGCTCAGCCTCGCGACCCCGGAGGCGGCGCGGGAATCTTCGGCGCTGAACCGAGTCGTGATCGATACCCTCGACGATCTCGGACTGGCGCCGACGCTCGCTACCCTCGTGGTCATCGTCGTCAGTGGTTTGTTCTTGAAGTCGGCCCTGGTCATCCTGGCGATGAGATACGTCGGCAACGCCATGGCGGAGGTCGCCACACGATTGCGCAAAAGGTTGATCGACAATCTATTGGCGGCCAAGTGGGAGTATTTCACGCACCAGCCGGTGGGTCGGATCGCCAACGCCGTGAGCCTGGAGGCGACCCGTTCCGGCGAGGCCTATCTGTTGGCCGCGCTGGTCGTCGCCAACATCGTTCAGTGCTTCGTGTACGTCGCTGTCGCGTTTTTGGTTTCGTGGAAGCAGGCGCTCGTCTCGGTGGCGGTCGGCGGCATGATCGCCTTGTCGCTGAGTTGGCTGGTTACCGCCTCGAAAAAGGCGGGAAGACGCCAGACCAAGCGGACGCGCGAGCTCACGACGGGTTTGAGCGATGCCTTGGCCGGCATCAAGGTCCTCAAGGCGATGTCGCGGCAAGGCCACTTCGCCGACATTTTCGACAACAAGATCGCGGCCCTCAAACGAGCCTTGCGCAAGCAGGTGGTCAGCAACCAGGCCCTGCGCAATCTCCGGGAACCGATGTTGGCCATGTGCCTGGCGGTGGGATTCTATTTCGCCGTGGAGCACTGGGTCCTACCCATCGCCGAACTTTTCGTCATGAGTTTGCTGCTCTATGGGACGGTGTCGACAATCGGAAAAATGCAACAGCAATATCAGAAAGCGGTCATCGTCGAGAGCGCCTACTGGTCGATCCACGGCCTGATCGAGGAATCGGAGCGCCAGGCGGAGCCGTTGTCGCCAGGAATCGTGCCTGCGCTCGAACACGGCTGCGTCTTTGAAAACCTGTCGTATTCATTTGCGTCGGGGCACGTCATCGAGAACCTCTCGCTCGAAATCCCGGCCAATAAGTTGACCGTAATCATGGGAGCGTCCGGAGTCGGCAAGACGACCCTCATCGATCACCTGCTCGGGCTCTATCGGCCCAAAGGCGGGCGTATCCTGATCGATGGCGTGCCTCTCGAGCGCATCGACCTGGCGGCCTGGCGCGCCATGGTCGGATACGTTCCTCAGGAAATGGTCCTCTTTCACGACACCATTCTCGCCAACGTAACTCTCGGAGACCAATCGATCTCGGCCGACGCCGCGCGCGCGGCGCTCGAGGCCGCCGGGGCCTGGCCCTTCGTGGCCAAGGCGGAAAACGGGATCCTATCCCAGGTCGGCGAGCGGGGATCAAGATTATCCGGGGGCCAGCGCCAGCGTATCGCGCTGGCTCGGGCCCTGGCGCACGGTCCCAAGCTGTTGATACTCGACGAAGTCACCAGTGCCCTGGATCCCGAAACGGAAATGGCGGTTTGCCGCAACGTCCGGGCCCTTTCCGGCTCGCTGACGATCGTCGCCATTACCCATACGCCGGCGTGGACAAGCGTCGCCGACCGACTCTACACCTTGGACGCCGATGGCGCCTCGGAGGTCGATGACGGTGCCCGTCACCGGGCCTGAACGGAGCCACGACCAAAACCAGGGGCGCCGATCAATAGGTGAGCTGCTTTTCGACCTTAACGTCGGTGTCCGCGATGACGTTCGCGATCCGGGTTCCGGCTTTGCCGTCGCCATAGAGCTTAGCCATGGCCCTGCGGCCCGACGAAGCTTGAAGCCGGATGGCGTCGATGATCGCCGAGCGATCATAAGCCACGTCGACGACGTTGGAGCCACGGTCGCGATTCGATTGTCGGCTGCCGATGTTTACCGCCGGGACTCCCAGAAACGAACATTCCCTGATCGCGACGCTGGAGTTACCGATCACGCATTTACTGTTGTACAGAACCCGCAGAAAAACCTCGGGTGGAAAATTCTTGAAGAAGCGGACGTTGGGCAACTCGTGGGATTCTCGGAATCCTCTGATGCCTTCCGAAGTGCCGTCCGATCCGGCGTCGACGTTCGGCCAGAACCACAACGTCGGCAACCCGCAGTCCTCGATCGCGTGCAAGGTTTCCTCGACGTGGCGGCGTGACTGCTCGTATTCCGTCGTCACCGGATGTTGGGTGACCACGAGGTAACCGTTGTCGAGGTTCTGGCGCGCGCCGACGCCGCCGAAGGCGTCAAAAATATTGAAGGAAATCCCCGGATCGGCGATTGCCGCCTTGGCGATGTCGATCGACGGGCAACCCGTGACGTGGACCCGTTCGGGCCGTTCGCCCATGGCGATGACTCGCACGGCCACCTTTTCGGTCGACACGAGATGGAGATTGGCAAGCTTGGTTATCGCGTGGCGGACCTTCTCGTCGATCAATCCGGAAACCTCGCCGCCCTGCACGTGCACCAGAGGGATGTGCATGTACGCGGCGGCCACGGCCGTGGCCATGGTTTCGAATCGATCCGCGATCGTGACGACCCTGTCGGGCGCCAGGTCGTCGAAAACCGTTGCCAGCTCTGCGAGGCCGAAGCCGGTCGATTTGGCCGAGGTGACGAGATTTTCGCCTTCGACGACCATGTACACCCGGCGGTCGACGCGAAACCCCTCCCTCTCGATCACATCGACGGCGTTGCCGTAACGGTCGAGCAGGGCCGAGGCGGCGACGACAAGCTGCAGCTCGAGCTGGGGATGACAACGTATGGCGTCGAGGGCCGTACGGATCCGTGAGTAACTGGGCCGTGCCGTGATAACGACGCAAATCTTGTGCTTCATGACTGATGGGGATCAAGGTCGTCGAGCATGATCGGCACGTCGCGGGCGACGTCCCGCCGCAAACGGCGCCGATAAAGCGAATCGAGGGCGCTCGCGGGGAGGCCGGCGCCGGCCTTTTTCAAGGCGATGTTCTCCGGGGTCAGGACCGTTCCCACCGTCAAGTTCGCGCGCGCCACGATGCTTTTCATGAAGATTTTTCGCATCTCGTTCGCGGGCAACCGGGTCTTGTCGACCGGGTGAGCCCGCATACGCTCGATGAACCGTATGCCGGTGACGAGCTGGGAGAGTTCAGCGGTGGTGACCGACGCGGTGACGTCGGGGCCGAACATATTTCGGCAAAGCGTAACATGGACCTCCAGTACCTCTGCTCCCACCGTCGCGGCGGCCAAACCCGGGAAGATAGTCCCCGAATGATCGGAAAGACCCACCGCGCACGCGTAGCGGTCGCGGAACGTCGCTAACAGATTTAAGCCGACCGACTCCGGCGGCGACGGGTAAACGCTGGCGCACTGAAGAACGGCCAGCGGCGCCCCCAGGGCCTTGACGCGCGCGGCCGCCACGTCGATTTCGCTCAAGTCGCTCATCCCCGTCGATAGCAATACGGGCAAGCCGGAGCGGCCGACGGCATCGATGAGCGGCACATTCGTGACCTCGCCCGAGGCAATTTTCCAGGCCGCGACGCCGACCTTCTCGAGCAATTCAACGGCCGCGAGCGAAAACGGCGAACTGAGGAATAGCAGCCGTTTCTCTTTGGCATGGCATTTCAAGCCGGCCCATTGCTCGGGGCTGAATTCCATCCGCCGCCAGTAATCGAAGCGGGTCTC
>CBDCME010000016.1:0-9298 GCA_965218865.1 Alphaproteobacteria bacterium | reverse complement strand
ATTCCGCTCACCCGCCAGCCCGGGCGGCCCTGAATCCACGCCTCGACGCGGGCGCAGACGGCGCGGTGCACCGCCGGATCCCGGACCACGCCGCCCTTGCCCACCTGATCCCTGCCGGCCTCGAATTGGGGTTTGACCAAAGCGACCAACCTGGCCCGGGATGGGCCAGGGCGAGCACCGCCGGCAATACCTTGGTCAAGCCGATGAAACTGACGTCGCAAACGATGAGGATCGACGCCTTGCGGCACCTCCGCGCGGCTCAGAAAGCGGGCGTTGACTCCCTCTAGGACGACGACCCGGGGATCGTTGCGGAGCTTCCAAGCCAATTGGCCGTGGCCGACGTCGACGGCGTAGATTCGGGCCGCGTCCCGGTTCAAGAGGACATCGGTGAAGCCGCCCGTCGAGGCGCCGACGTCGAGGGCCGTCATGTTCGCCGGGTGGATGACGAATTGGTCCAACGCATGGGCCAGTTTGACGCCCCCGCGCGAGACCCAGGGATGCGGCCGGCCACGGACTTCGAGCCGGGTCTCGGGGTCGAGCTTCAGGCCGGGTTTTTCGAGTCGGTTGTCGCCGCGCCAGACGAGGCCGGCCATGACCAGAGCCTGGGCCCTGGCGGTGCTTTCCGCTAGTCCGCGCGCCACCAAAAGGCGATCGAGACGCAAGCGTGGTTGCGACCGAGACCCGGCCTTCTTCACGAATTTTCAGTCTGTAATTCAGGACCCCGGCTGGAACCGCCATGCCAAAATGCGCGTAGGCGCATTTTCGAACGGAAACCTAGCGCACCGGCGCATTCACTTCGTTCACGCCCCCGTGCACCAGGCCATTGTCGATGCATCAACTTTCCAAACTTCGGCTGTCGCCTCCGTTTGGGTCGATGCACTAGGCGCGGGCGGGCTGTTGGCTTTCGAGGCGGCCCAGGGTGGCCACGGCGGTGGCGACGATATGGCGGGCGTTCAATTCGGCGTCCTCGTACATACCCTGGGGCGTGCCATGGGCGATGAAGCGGTCGGGCAGGATCATCGGCCGCACCTTGAGGCCGTTGTCGAGGAGACCGTCGTGGGCGAGAAAATGGAGCACGTGGGCGGCGAAACCGCCGATCGAACCTTCCTCAATCGTAATGAAAACCTCGTGCTCGGACGCCAACTGGCGCAACAGAGGTTTGTCCAGGGGCTTGGCGAAACGGGCGTCAGCCACCGTCGTGGACAATCCGCGCGCCGCGAGCTCGTCCGCCGCCTTGAGGCATTCGGCAAGGCGGGCGCCCAGGGACAGAATCGCCACGGTGGTTCCCTCGCGGACGATGCGGCCCTTGCCGAGTTCGAGGACCTCGCCACGCTCCGGCATGGGCACGCCGTTGCCGGCGCCGCGCGGATACCGAAATGCCGAGGGCCTGTCGTCGATCGCCGCCGCCGTCGCCACCATGTGGACGAGTTCGGCCTCGTCCGCCGCCGCCATGACCACGAATCCCGGCAAGGTGGCGAGATAGGTGATGTCGAAGGAACCGGCGTGGGTGGGACCATCGGCGCCGACCAGGCCGGCCCGGTCGAGGGCGAAACGCACCGGCAGCTTTTGGACCGCGACGTCATGCACCACCTGATCGTAGGCGCGCTGGAGGAATGTCGAATAGATCGTCGCGAAGGGCTTGAAACCCTCGGCCGCCAGACCGGCGGCGAAGGTGACCCCGTGCTGTTCAGCGATGCCGACGTCAAAACAGCGCTCGGGGAAACGCTTGGCGAATTTTATCGAGACCGGTGCCGGACGGCATCGCCGCGGTAATGGCGACCACGCGATCGTCGGCTTCCGCCTCCCTGATCAATGACTCGGCGAAGACCGCCGTATAGCTCGGCGCCGGAGCCTTGGACTTCGATTGGACCCCGGTGACGACGTCGAACTTGCTCACCCCATGATACTTGTCGGCCGAGTTCTCGGCCGGCGCGTACCCCTTGCCTTTTTGGGTCACCACGTGGACAAGCACCGGCCCCGTGGCGTTGTGGTCGCGGACGTTCTTGAGCACGGGCAGCAGATGTTCGAGGTTATGGCCGTCGAGGGGGCCGACATAATAAAAGCCCACTCCTCGAACAGGGTGCCCCCGGTGGCCATCCCGCGGGCGTATTCCTCGAACCGCTTGGCCGCCTGTTCCACCGGTTTGGGGAATTTTCGCGCCAGTTCGGCGGCGAGGTGCCGCAACGACCGGTATGAGCGCGACGAGATCAGGCGCGATAGATAAGCGCTCATGGCCCCCACCGCGGGGGCGATCGACATGTCGTTGTCGTTGAGAATGACGATCAGGCGGCTGTCCCTCGAGCCGGCGTTGTTCATGGCCTCGTAGGCCATCCCGGCCGACATCGCGCCGTCGCCGATAACCGCGATGCAGTGATTGTCGCCGCCCGCCAGATCGCGCGCCACGGCCATCCCTAAACTGGCCGAAATCGAGGTCGAGCTGTGGGCCGCGCCGAAGGGGTCGTATTCGCTTTCGGCGCGCTTGGTGAAGCCGTACAGGCCGCCGGGCTGACGGATCGTGCGGATGCGATCGCGCCGGCCGGTCAAAATCTTGTGAGGATAGGGCCTGGTGGCCCACGTCCCAGATCAGACGGTCCTCGGGGTATCGAAGACATGGTGCAACGCCAACGTCAGTTCGACGACGCCGAGGCCGGCGCCGAGATGGCCACCGGTGATGGATACCGCGTCGATGGTCTCCTGGCGCAATTCGTCGGCGACTTGCTTGAGTTGATCGATAGAAAATTCCCGAATATCCGCCGGGCAGCGCACCGTATCCAATAGGGTCGTGTTCACGGGAAAGCCACCTCCTTTTATAACTACACCATAACAGATTTGTTTCAGTGGCGTCTGTCAACCACGAACTGAACGACTTGCCGCAAAGGTTCGGCTTTCTTGTCGAAATATTCGAGATGATCCACGGCCTGGACGGCCAACATTCGGGCCTGAGTGCGGGATCGCTCGACACCGAGGATGAAACGAAGGTTGCCTTTCCGGCCGCCGCGTCCTTGGCCGACGGCCTTGCCGGCCTCGGCCGCGCTGCCCTCGACGTCGAGCAGGTCATCGGCGATCTGGAAAGCCAACCCGAGGTCGTGGGCATACCCGCGAAGTGCCTGGCGGGCATCGGACGAGGCGTGGCCCAGGATGGCCCCGGCCTCGCAGGCGAAGGCGATCAGGGCACCGGTCTTGAGGGCGCTGAAGGCGTGATACCGCGGCGATGTCCATCTCCTTGCCCGCGACCTGAAGATCCATCATCTGGCCGCCAACCATTCCGAGACCGCCCGCCGCGGCGGCGAGGGCTTGGACGAGGCGGCAACGGGACTCCGGATTGGGATGGGTCTCGGGCCTCGGCGAGGACCTCGAAGGCTAGCGTCAGCAAGGCGTCGCCCGCGAGAATCGCCGTCGCTTCGTCGAATTTGACATGGCAGCTCGGCCGCCCCCGGCGAAGGTCGTCGTCGTCCATGGCCGGAAGGTCGTCGTGAACGAGCGAGTAGCAATGGACCATCTCGACCGCCGCCGCGACGCGCAAGGCGGCCGCTTCGCTGACATCGAACAGCCGCCCCCCGAAAACCACCAGAAACGGCGCAAACGTTTTCCACCGGACAGGGCGGCGTAGCGCATGGCCTCGGCGACCCGGCCCTCGATCCCCTTCGGCTCGGGCAACAGCCCGCTCAGCGTGTGCTCCACCTTGGCGGCCGCGGTCCGCAGGGAGGTTTCAAGATCGGACAAGGAATCCAGTTCGGGCAAGAAGTGGCCTCAATCGATGCCGCGGGCTCGGCCCGGGAGGTTCCGTCCGCCGAGAGGACGATCTTTTCGACCCTCTGCTGGGCGTCCGCCAGTTTCGCCTCGCAATGGCGTTTCAAGGCCGCGCCCCGCTCGTAGGACCGGATCGCCTCGTCGAGCTTGCCTTTCCCCGACTCGAGGGCCTCGACGATCGCCTCGAGTTCGCGCAAGGCGTCCTCGAAAGCCAGCTTGGCGAGGTCATCCGGTATCTCGACCATGGCCCATCCCCCTTTTCGCGTGCCCCATGGGCAATTTTTATGTTTCAAGTCTATGACGAGGCGCCCGGCCAGGCAAGCGAACCTCCCACGGCGCCCCGGCCGCTTCCGATATTTTCCGTCCGTCCGTCGCGTAAGTAACGTGGTATGTTCTTGCCATGCGCCTATTCCGCGCGGCGATAGCGCTCTTGGTCTTGCTCGCGGCCACCCCGGCCGACGCCGACCCGCGGAAGAACGCGCCCTCCAAACGTCAACTGAAAAGCGAAACCCCTCTCATCGAGAAAATCGAATCGTGGATCATAGATTTGGAAACGGTCGTGCGCGTCAATTCGGATCCGGTCTTGCGGGCGATCGTCTGTCGGGTACCGTTTTCGAATTACTCGCTGGACGCGCTGACGATGGGAACCAAAATTCCCAAAGACCAATTCGAGCGTGCGATCGATAAACTCAAGCGCAGAGGGTTGATCGCCACCTCCCGGAATAGAGGTATCACCATGATTTTCCCGGCCAGCGAGGACGCCCGCGAGGCCATGCGCCGGTTCGCCATGGACTGGTGTACCCCCGACGGTGAATGCGGGGTGGAACGTTGACCGCCACCGTTTCGTAAATATCATCCGACATGTGAATGGCGGTTTGTCTGATGTGCCTCTTCCGCGCGGCGATAGCGATCGTGTTCTTGCTCGTGGCCGTCCCGGCCGAAGCCGAAGAGAACCCGCCCTCCAAGCGCCAACCGAAAAGCGAAATCGATTCCTTCAAGAACATCGGAGAATGGGCGGACGAATTGGAAACCATCTTCGTCGTCAATTCGGATCCGGTCATGCGGGCAATCGTCTGTCGGGTACCGTTCGAGAATTTCTCGCTCGAAGCGTTGATGAAAGCCACCAAGGTTTCCGAAGAGCGTTTGCTGCGCGCGATCGACGAGCTTACACGCAGGGGCCTGATCGACAGCTCCGATGAAAGCGGCACCACCATGATTTCCCCGGCGGGCGAAATGGCGCGCGATGCCATGCGCAGGTTCGCGGAAAACTGGTGTGGCACCGGTGATGAATGCGGGGTGAGGCGTTGACCACCGGCGGCAATGGGTTCACGGGGAGCGCTGGAAAGTTCCTGACGCCGTCAGTGTCCGTTCGAAAATGCGCGGTCGCGCATTTTTTGCGTCTGTTCCGCCGCGAGGTTTCGAACAGTTTCATCAACCGGGATCAGCGGAATTTGGGGGAGATCCGCGGACAGCCGGCCGCGCCGGGCACGACGCGCGAACGGATTTCCGAATCCGCTTGGGGTAGAATGCATCGGCTGGCGGTTAGCGGCCGGAGAGGCTGATCAACGGCCGTTTTTTGGGGGGGAGGGAGAGGTGAAGGTGCTGCGTTCCGTTGCCATGGTGTTCGTTCTCGTGGTCTTTTCGGCGCGGGCGGAAGAGGCGTCGTGGAATCATGGCGACAGCGGTCCGGAACGGCTTTCGGCCTGGCTGGGAGATGTCGGGGCCGTTCTGCGCCTCAACGCCGATCCCGTCATGCGGACGATCGTCTGTCGGCTTCCCTATACCGACTTCAGCGCTAGCGCGATGGTCAGGGCGACCCGAATTCCGCTCCCCCGTCTCATGCGTGCCGCCTACGAGCTTCAGGACATGGGGCTTGTCGCCGTGGATCACGAAGGCGAAATCGCGCGTCTGCGCCCGGCCTCGAAGCGGGCAAGAGCGAAAATGCGCGATTGGGCGTTCACCTGGTGCGCGGGCGACGACAGCTGCGGCAAGATCGAACCCCCGACGGTCAAAAAAGACGGCAAGGATATCCTGAACTTCAAGGATCCCGGGGGACTTGCCCCATTTTTCGACTCCAATCGTCGGAAATATTGGCAAAATCCGGACTGGGTTCTCCATCTCCTGGAACTCTCCGACGACACGGTTGTGGCAGATCTCGGGGCGGGCACGGGATATTTCACACTCTTGCTCGCCCGCATGGTCCCCAACGGCCGCGTGATCGCGATCGACGATGAGCCGGAAATGATTTTCTATCTGAAGGCACGGCTAGAACGGGAAGAAATCGATAACGTCGAGATCGTCCTGGCCGATGCCAATAATCCCCACGTGCCGGAAAACGCCGGCGTCGTGCTCATGGTCAACGTGCTCCCCTTTGTCGACGAGTGGAAACAATTCCTCGCCCACCTGAAGGAACAGCTGAGAAAGGGCACCCGGGTCGTCGTCGTGGATTGGAACGATACCGAGAACCTGTCCTCGGACGAGGTGGTCAAGGAAATGACTGCCGTCGGCTTCCGCGTACTCCGCCACGAAAAGAATATATTATCGAAGCAATATGCGCTCGTGCTCACCAGTTGACGTGATCTGCCGGTTGACGTCGCGGGTGTTCAATACAGGCGAAATTTTTACGTCCATTCCGTGGCCGGGCCCCACCGTTCAAACCTTCAACCGCGCCCGAGGTCAGCGTTTTCGGGCCAGGGTGAGGCCGTCTCCGATCGGAATCAGGCTCAGGCTAACGCGTCGGTCGTGGTGGAGTTTCGCGTTCAAGGCGCGGATCGCGCGGGTATCCGGATCGTCCCGCTCGGGGTCGATGACGGTGCCGTTCCAGAGCACGTTGTCGATGGTGACCAGTCCGCCGGCGCGCAAGAGTTTCAGGACCCGTTCGTAGTAGGCGTCATAGGATTCCTTGTCGGCGTCGATGAAGGCGAAATCGAAGCTCTCCGCCTCGCCGTCGTCGAGCAGGGAATCCAAGGTCTCCAGGGCCGGCGCAAGGCGCAGGTCGATCTTGTCGGCGACACCGGCCTGCTCCCAATAGCGCTGGGCGATCGCGGTCCACTCGGCACTGACGTCGCAGGCCACGAGCTTTCCGTCACGGGGGAGCGACAAGGCGACGCAAAGGCTGCTGTATCCGGTGAAGACCCCGATCTCCAGGGTCCGGCGGGCGCCGATGAGTTCGACCAGCAAGGCCATGAATTGTCCTTGGTCCGGCCCAATCTGCATGTTCGACAGGGACATGGGGGCGGTTTCGACGCGCAGGCGCCGCAAGAGTTCGGGTTCGCGGGAGGAAACCGCGAGAAGATAGTCGTACAAGGGGCCGTCGAGGTCGAGCGTGGCGCGCGACATTCCGTTATCTCCTCGTTCTCCGCCGCGAACCCCGACTCCCGGGGATCGAACCTTGTCGCCCAGGCCCCGAAGAGAGTAGCATCGGCGCCCGGGCCGGATCCGAAAACTCATCGAAGTAGGGAGACATGGCGGGCAACTGGCGAAGTCATTCGCGATTCTGTGCCACCCTAGCATGGCTGATCATGTTCTTGGTAGAGCCGGCCGCGGGCCAGCAGGGGGCGCTTCCGGACGATGCCGTGGCGGCCATACGAAACGCCGTCGAGGCCAGCCGGCGTTTCGCCGCCGAAGCGGATATCACCGGTTCCATCGCGGCCCATCCGGCGCCCCGGGCGGCGATCCAGAGCGCTCGACGGCGGGCCGGATCGGCGACCGTGAGCAGTGCCGTCGTCGATGCGATCGCGAGCCATCCCGCTTCGGTCGCCGCCATCGTCCGCCACGCCGTGCAAGTGGCCCCGGGTGAGCGCGAGGTGATCGTTCGGGAGGCCACGGCGGCGTTCCCGGGTTTCGCCCGCCCGATCGCCGTCGGCGCTGGATTTCAGCTCCCGGCCTGCCGGCCGGATACGATCCCGGTGGCCGCCCCGGCACCCGCCGCCGTCCCCAAGCCGGTGGCCGCGCCGTCACCCGGGGGACGTCGTACGGCGTCTCCGACGTCTGGTTGGGCCTTGTCCATCATGATACCGGTGTCTTCGGCCGCAAAAAGGAAGACAGCGACCTCGACATCACCGCGGGTGTCCGATTCGATCCCCTTCAGGGACCGATTTTCGGCGCCATCTGGTCGCCCCAGCCCCACCTCGGGGTGAATTTCAACACCTCCGAGGATACCAGTTCGTTCTATTTCGGCCTCACCTACGAATGGGATTTCTGGGAAAGCTTCTTCTTCACCCTCGATCTCGGCGGCGCGCTTCACGATGGTGATCTCAGCCCGCCGGACCGGGACACCAAGGAACTCGGTTGCCGTCTGTTGTTCCACAAAGCCGCCTCCCTCGGCTTCATGGCCACGGAGCACCACACCATCGCGTTCCGCCTCGACCACATCTCGAACGCCAAGCTTTGCAGCGAAAACGAGGGTCTCGACACCGTCGGAGTCGTCTACAGCTATCGCTTCTAGCCCCGCCGCCGGCGAGGCATCGGGGTGACGTTTCAATTCGAGATTTGCATTGCCCCACACAATGCGGTCGTGTTTCTTCCGCACCAGACCTGCCCTTCGCGAACGGGGTGGACGATGCAAGTGTCGGAATTCTTTACACCCTTGGTAAAAGGCGAAAGACCGGAAACCGTGGGGTTTTAGAGTTTTTGCCCCGATCTGGGTGTCGGCCGGCTTTACAATTTCGATTCGCGAAGCGGGTGAATTTTGTCTAACCCGTTGATAATCAAGAAATGGTATGAAAATTGCTAGGGAAGATGTGTTGCTACTAGGAAAGTTGTATTGCACCGAAAGTGGTGCTCGGGCTTCAATGAAGCTTTGGAACACATTCGGTAAAGGAGAACAGAGCATGTTTCAAAAGATGACGGCCTTTCTTGCGGTTGCCGCGGTGTTGGCCAGTATCGATCCTCTCTTAGCAGGATCAACAGATATTATAATTATCGGCGGTGACGACGCCTTTCCCACTCTACCGGCGCCAGGTATCCTTGGCCTCGTGGCCATGGGTGTTATCGGCGCCATTGCGCTCGCGCGTTCGCGGAAATAGATCAGCCATCCAGCGACGCGGGATCGCGGTCCCGCCGTGCTCCCGGTCTCAGCCAAGAAACCCACGACATGGGGGGCATTTAATTGTCCCCGTTTAGGTTTTAAACCTCCGTCTTTGAGACGGATCGCTTTAGCGCATTTTTCGCCATGCTCGCCTCCGTAAAATGGACCCACGCTTGCGTGAAAGGTCCATTTTACGGAGGCGAGCATGCGCTACGACACCGGGAAAGCACCACGGTTTTCTACCATCGGTTCCACATTGTCTGGATCACCAAGTACCGATACAAGGTGCTGCGCGGCAAGCTACGGGAGCGGGTCCGGATCATCATTCGCCAAGTTTGTGCCGAACTCGGCGTAACCATCATCAAAGGTATTCTGTCGAACGATCATATCCACATGTTCGTCTCGATCCCGCCACATCTGTCGGTCAGCGACTTCATGCGCCGGGTCAAAGGACGCTCATCACGGAAAATCCAGCAGGAATTCCCTGAAATCCGCAAGCGGTTCTGGGGGCAGCGCTTC
>CBDCME010000015.1:0-21970 GCA_965218865.1 Alphaproteobacteria bacterium | reverse complement strand
TATTGATAGTTGATTTTGCTAGGGACTGTAAATAGGGAGTGATACATCGGTATCAACACGTACGATCGTGAATTCACTTAATTGAGATCAATGTTTTCCAAGCAAACAATGACTGGATGCGATTTTGAAATGTGGCGACGTGGGTGATACATAGGATACATGCGCGAAGATCACCCCCGGCCCCACTTTTTCATCGTTTCCGACGGGCGTTCGGGGACGACACTCTTGACCTCGGTTCTGGGCAAGGCCGGCGCCGATTTCGGACTCGACGTCGCCGAGGACTGGAAATTTTCAGGTGGCGCGAACGAGCACCCCGACCTGGTCCGAACGACGAGCGCCCTCGAAAGGGCCGAGCATCTAACGCTGTTGGCGACCAAATATCCCGGCGTATCCGCCTTGGCCCGTCTATACCGAAGTATCGCGAAAAGAAAGGTACGGCGGTTGGTCGGGAAGGCAACCTATCACAAATCGTCGCCGTTCATGGTCACCTATGCCTATAAATTGGGTTACGACCCTCGGGTCATTGCCAGCTATCGCCAGTTCGACGCCCTCGCGCGCAGCAAAATGCTTCTCCAACGTCTAGGCTATCCGGCTATCGTCGAGCGCTTGGAGATGACTTACCGAAACGCCTTGATAGGCATCCATTCCTTCGGCGGTTGCGCGGTCGGCTACGAGGAACTGATCGATTCGACCGAAACCGGATGGGCCGATGCCCTGGCACAACTCACCGGCCTGTCCCAGGACGCGCTTCTCGAAGCCCGCGCCGTCCTGGTCAAGTCGAACAGGGAAGCCTCGGGACCGACCTTTCATCTCGATCCCCGTTTGGACGATCTATTTTCCGAGCTCACCGCCATCAAGGGGCGCTGCATTCCACCCAGCAAACAGTACCTGAAGCGGGGAATGTCATTTTGAAATTCGAAACCGCGCCGTCCCTGGGCCGTGTGGGATGCAGCATGCCGTGTGACGAACGAAATCCACTATTGTGGTCAACAAACGGAATTAATGGGCGGTAGATTATTCTCGATCCGAGAGGCGGCGGTGCGAGGCCAAGAGCGAACAGGCGCCGGAATCACCGTCCGATCTCGCACTGATCATCCCCCGTACACCAATGATCGGTCCATCGGATCATTTCTCGTCGAACGGATGCTGATTGCGGTACGATGACGATGTTCCCGTCCTTGTCCAGGCCCCAATTCGCGAGGTCCATGGTCTTGAGTTTGTTCACGGCGTGCGCAATCCGGTGTTTTGGAATTCCAGTCGCCAAGGCCATTGCTTCCAGCGTAAAAACCGTAAATGGGATCCGACAGACGATCGTGCGAACCACGGGATCGGAGTTGATCCGAAAGGCTAGGTTGGCATCCCTGACCCAAGCTTCGAAATACATCCTTGTGGCGACGTCTGGTTCCAATGATCGCCCGTCAGTTTTCGCGGGACCTGACGCGAGCAAAATTGCAATCACTATCGCGTAACGTAGAAATGACATGGCTACGGTATCCGGCGTCCGTTAATTGTTGTCATTTCGGAAAATCTGTCTCCCGAAAATTCCATCTCGACGAAATCCCTTGGGATGCCGACAACCATCGGACCCATCGTCGGGCGCTCGAGGTTGCACCCTGCCCGGGTGACCTGGGCCGGCGAAACTCAGGGCGCAAGGGGATCCGGTCGCGCGGAATCGAACTCGGAGCAAATCGTTACGAGCAACTGTTCCAGTCCACGGTTCATCACTTGGACACCTCGCAGGCGTCATCGCTCGCGCACCAGTCGTAGGCCCATTTTCGCATGAATTTTCGCGCCGTCTCGGAGGCCGGAACGATGATCTGATGCCCGTGGTCGTCTTTGGTCACCTCTATCAGTCCCCTGTGTCTGAGCTTGGTAACCGCGCTCATAAGTTGGGGCCTGGGTATCTGGGTTGCCCGTACCAGCGCGGTAATCGAGAGGTTCGTGAAGGGAACGCGGCAAACGATCGCGCGCTGCGCCGGGTCCGAATGAATGCGGACGACCGTTTCGACCTGTTTCAGCCAACCGGCGACATCCGCGGCTTGGGGGTTGATCTCGTCCCACGGCATATCCCGGGCGCTTGCCGCGCCGGCCACGGCGAAGAATACCGCGAGTGCGATCAGCCAATGCCGTGGCCAGAAATATTTCATGGATCATATCCCGGAAACGTGTCGTGTCCACATTTGACAGTCTATTTGAAAACTCGCGGCGCCGTCCCTCTCCCCCTTCCGGTCACCCATATCAGCATACTCTCGTGGGTGGCCAGGAGGGGGCCGGAACAGACGCAAAAAATGCGCGGACGCGCACTTTCGATCAGACACTGAGACCGATCGCCAATACCCGAACTACGGGGATCGGAATTCTCTTGTGAAAGTCCTAGTGCATCGACCCAAACGGAGGCGACAGCCGAAGTTTGGAAAGTTGATGCATCGACAAAGGCCTGGTGCACGGGGGCGTGAACGAAGTGAATGCGCCGGTGCACTAGTTGGCTAAAAATGTTCTCCCTCACGTTCACGCCATTGTCGCATGGTCCAGGAATGACGAAACAGGGTACGCGCCCATGGGGTAACGCAAAAACTTTGAGCCGCGATCAAGATACTTCATCCGAATGTTGTTACCAGACAAGCTTCCACTCACCGTCAATTTTGCGCATATGGACTTTTCTATCATAAAGCGCATTATTCTTACGTATACGAGTATTCAGGATGGCCTCGTCACCGTCAATATTCTCAGACATTATCTGAGTCGGCATTGGAGTAGATAAATTTCCATAATATATTAAGAGTTCTTCTGCGTCCATCGTATTTATTTTTGATCTCTGGCTTTCGTTGGGGGCGATCGGTAGCATGGCTGCCCTGATTTCATACGACATGCGGGCATGAGACTCTGGATCAAACAAATCGAAAACTTCCGCCCACCGACCTTGCGTTTGCAACATCAACATCTGTGTATAGACTTGGGAAGGGGAGCGATTGCCAGCCTGCGGTCCGGAGACGGCGATATTCACGCCAAGCGCGACACCGAAAAGCGCCCACCCCGCGACTCGCATCATCCCGCGCATCGTCTAATCTCCCCGATTCTGCCGTTTTCAAACCGAAGCCGGGTCCGGAATCGATGGCGGATTCCTTACCATCGATTAGGGCACATTTCCGGCTCGATTGGCAAGCGGCGATCGTGCGGCGTGTCGATGATCAGGTGTGTGACTTGGTGCTTTGCCTCGCGAGTCGGTGGCGTTAGAATAGCCCCTGTCGTAGAAATCGTAACAATGAGGGCGGAGAATGAGAACTCTTTGCATGGTTGCCACACTGATGATGTTGGCGGGTTGCACCCCGTTTCTCTTGCAGCATGATACGGTCAGCGGGGATGACAGCATGGTCATTGTGAAGTCCGGGTTGGTCCGGAATCCTGATTCGACGGCGTCGAATCACTGTGAGTCGTACGGAAAGACGGCTGAATTGGATAAGGCCACCGAGTACTCCGACGGCGTCTCCTACTACCACGACAACTGTATCTAAGTGGTTTGTCTCGGACCGAAGCGATCGGGGTCGGCGTCGATCGAACGAGTGTCGAATCGAGCCGACCCTTGATTTCTCGAGGACAGTTCCGAGCTTCGGACGACACGACGCGGAACCCGTTACATCAAGCGGAACCTGTGGCGTCGTGGTTTCGGCCCAACCCATCAACTTGCAAACGCAAACGGCGATGTCGAATACGCCCTGAATAATTTTTCAGGGTTGGTTGCAATGATGCCTCCCGCGATCTCTTTCATCATTCGGGTTGGCATCGCGGTCTCGGCGCCAAAATTTGCCGCCCGGATCGTTATCCGAGCACGGCCAGAACATAGGCTGACGCCAAGGCCAATTGCACGAGGGCGAAGGGGATGGCGGCTTTCACGAACGAGGCGAACGACATCGGGAGCTTGTTCTTATGGATGATTGTCACGGCGACGAGGGTTGAAGCCGAGCCGATCGGGGTGAGGTTGCCGCCCAGGTTGGCGCCGAAGACCACCGCCCACCAAAACGGCGAGTCGCTCGCCAGCTCAAGGCCGCCGAGAATTTTCGCCAACATCGCGGCGAGGGGGATGTTGTCGGTCACCGAGCTGGCGACGGCCGCGGCCACGAGCAGAACTCCGGAACCGACCGTGTCGCTCAATTCGATGATGGGTTTCAGGCCCTCGCCGATCAGATTCAAGACGAGGGCGTGTTCCATCATGTTGATGACGATGAAAAGGCAGCCGAAGAAGGCGAGCAAATCCCAATCGATCGCCTGATAGAACCGATCGGCGGTCGCCTTGTAGCGGGTCAGCATGATCGCCGCGAATGCCAGGGCGACGTACCCCATGCCCAATTCCTTGACGTAGGGCGTGATGGAAACGCTCGCCATGGCGATGATGAAGAGGCCGGTCATCGCCGTGCCGAAGCGGAAGAATCCGGCGGATTCGATGCCGTCGTTCTCGTCGAAGCCCGCGACCAGACTGGCCGCTTCGGTCCTGGCCGCGTCACCCTTCAGGCCCTTGATGGCGAAGAGGCGGGCGCCCATGAAGATCGTCACCGCCGTGGCCACGACCACGTAGGGGCTCGCCTTGATGAAGAAGGTGACGAAAGTGATCCCGGCGGCGTTGCCGACGATGATGTTGGGGACCGAGGAAATCAGGGTCAATAGACCACCGACGTTGGTCAGGAGTCCCTCGATCAACAGGAAGCCGAGAAGTTTATCGGTCAGACGGAGTTTCGCGAGCGACACGCCGCTCAAGGTGCCGACGATGATCATCGCGGTGACATTGTTGAGGACGGCGGAAAATACCACCGTCATGACGCCGTAAAAGATGAGCAACCTGAGGGGATCACCGCGCGAGGCCTTGGTCAATTTGATGGCGATCCAGGTGAATAGCCCGCATTTGCTCGTCACGTCGACGAACAGCGACGAACCCAGGATGATCGCGATGACTTCCCAGTCGACCCCGGGGACGTAGACCGGCAGGGTCACGGGATGCCCCAGGATCTTCACCGTTTCCGGATGAACCAGACCGAACGCGGCGGCCAGGAACAAGGTGACCGCGGCGAACAAACCGACGATCACCGATTTCTTGGCGTGGATTTTTTCCTCGAACGCCAGCGCCAGGATCATCGCCACCAGGACAGCGGCGAAGAGCGCGGTAACGGTTGTCGATACCTGATGCATGCCTACAGCAACAGCAGCGGAATACCGCGTAGTTCCACGGCCAAGGCATAAGCGGCGCCGTGCATCGCCAGTTGGTCTTCGTCCTTGGTGTGGAGAACCAGCAGGTCGATCTTTCGGGTCGTGACCAGTTCTCCGTATTCAGCGACCCGCCGCCCCATGGCGACGACCTCCTCGATCGTGATCGGCAAACCTTGGGCCTCGATTTCCGCTCGGCAGGCGGCAATGAAATCCCGGGGTTCCTTCAACAGTTGCGCGCCAAGAGCTTCCCGCGCGACCTCGGTATCGAGAGCCGGTATCTTGGCTACCGCGTCCATGTAGCGTTCGAAAACCGGTTGGCTTTCGACGTGCGTCAGCCAGCAAGTTCCGCCGGATTTGGTGAACGCCAGGGCCATGTTGATCAACCGATTGTCGCCGGTCAGATGGTCGGTGATCGCCATCACCCGGTCCGTATCCCCGAGGCTGTGCGGCAGCGCCCTGTCGGCGTCGGGGTGAGGTAGCACCAACACCGGCACGCTGGTCGCCTGGGTCATCACGTCCAAGTATTCACCCAGGCCGTGGGGCCACCGCCAGGCCTTTGAATGAAGGTGCCGGTAGGTGACAATGAGGTCGGGCTTTCGTTCCTCGATGCTCTCCAACAACTCCCGAACGCTACTGATATCGGCCCCGGACAGTGTCTCCCACCGGGTGCCCGCTTCGTCCACCGCGGCGAGAAACGCCCGAACCCGAGCCGCGATATCGGCGGTGGCGGCCTCATCGAGGTCGGTCACCAGCAACATCTGCTCGAACCTTGGCCGATCATACGAATAGACGGCTTTGTCCGCCGACTTGAAAACCGATTCGAATTGATCGAGCTTTGTCATTTGATCCGGGCCCCCATCATAACCGCTTTCCAGGACACGAGCCGCAAACAATTGGCGGGACCGCACCACAAATCACCGGCCGCGCCAAACCACGCGAACATCCGCGAATTCCTATCAGCGCTTCCGTGAAGCCGCGCTCGCTGACAACCGCTGCCCAGCGGCAAATCCGCGTCGAGCACGAAAGTCAGCTTTCCAGCGGAGGCCTTATACCAACCGCCCTTAACATTGCCTTGTGCGAGCCCACGCTCTGAGGCCGATGGACATGATCTTCCAAGGTTGGTCGGTCAGGTTGTTCCAGGCTTGGCAAGAGGCCTCGACGATGGCTTCATAGGAGTCGCAGACACGATTGGAGAGCCAGTTCTGGCGGAGGTATTGCCAGACATTTTCGGCGGGATTGAGCTCCGGGGACTTGGGTGGCAAAGGCACGAGGGAGATGTTCTCCGGGATGCCGAGTTTGGCAGTGGTGTGCCATGCGGCTTGGTCGAGCAGCACGACGGCATGGGCGTTTGGGGCAACGGCCCGGCTGATTTCCTCGAGATGCAGGTCCATGGCTTCAGTATTGGCGCGCGGCATGACCAGCGCCGCGCCCTCACCGCGCTCGGGGCAGATGGCGCCGAAGAGATACGCCGAAGAGGTCCGTAGGTCCTTGACCTGGCGCGGGCGCGATCCCTTTGGGGCCCACTGGCGCACCAGGCTGTTCTTCTGGCCGACGCGCATTTCATCTTGAAACCAAACCTCGATGGGCGTGTCCGGTGGCTGTGCCGCTACGATTTTCGCCAAGTGTTCGGGAAAACTTTTTTTTAAATTCCTCCTGTGCCCGCGCATCCTGGCCGACGTGGCGCGGGCGCGCGGAAATATGCGAGAACCCGAGCGCGGCCAGCAGCTTGCCGACGCTCCGCTCGTGATAGTCCACGCCGAAGCGCGTTCGGATCAGTTGCTTGAGATCGATGCAGCGCCAGCGCACGACCCCATCCCGTTCGGGATCGGGACCGGCCTCGATAGCCCGCGAAAGCGCCGCCATTTGCGACGGCGTCAACCGACGCAACGCCCCGTTCGGCTTGCGGTCGATCAGACCGGCCGGACCTCCCGCGTTGAACCGGTGAACCCAGTCCCGCAACGTCTGCCGATCCATGCCGCCAATACCCGCCGCGCACGCTCGATCCATCCCATCGTAGATGGCCGCCATCGACAAAAGCCGTCGCGCCTGGTTTCCATCATCGCTCCGTGCCGCAAGAACACGGACTCTTTCAGCATCAAAGTCGTTTCGCAAAGGAATCGTTGGCATTGAACACACTCCCTTGTTGCCAACAACCTTGAATCACACAAAACCTAGCGTGTAAACCTTTGCGCGAGTCAAACTCTGGGGCGGTTGGTATTACATTCGACAATCGACCGACCGCGCGAGAGGCGCCCACCACAGCCTCAATTTAAATGAAGAATTCCGACTAGCCGGGGAATTTAATTAACGACTGCTGAGAACTGACATTCTTCACATACGCCTGGCCGTTATGATTTTCGATGATTTTTGCTGCAGGCGTATTTGCAAGAGTTATCATGAATGCATGATGTACGGATAAGACGTCTTCTTGAAGCTCATAATCAGATTCAAGGTCTTTTATTTTTAATCCCATCTTCCTGCAATCTTCCGCATGTATATGGCGCCCGTGTTCCTTGTGGGTATCCATGTTTGCAAGTGCTTCTGCAATTTTTAACCTGATTACGCACTTTGCTCCGCGAGTTTGAGGAGGTTGTAGGGCATGGGCGGGGTACGTAGGGCGGCCCAGGCGAGGCGGGGGATCATCTCGTCCAGGCGGTAGCGGCGATTGAAGCGGTATTCGAACTGGGCCAGGTATCGCGGTGCGTGCTTGGGACGGATGGGGTCCCGCGGAGGCTGTTCTTGACGTTACCGAGGGTCGTATTGACCCATTTGAAGGCGGCCCATTTGGCGGCCTGGGGTCCGCTGCCGGTAACGGCGGGATAATGGCTGCAGCCAGCCGCGGTGACGGCGGTGAAGCAGCTCAGGCCGTCGCTGACGACGGTGCTTCCCGGGGTCAAGACGCGGCGCGACATTTTCTCGATCTCTGCCTTGCGGAAGCCCTTCACCCGGGTGAGCTTGAGCCGGTGCGGCCGACCCTCGGCGGTGGTTTCCACGGCGGCCACGAAAGGCGTTTTGCCGGGTGCGCCACGGCCCCGCTTACCGCCGCGCCGGGCGCCCCCCAGATAGGCGTCGTCGATCTCGATCCGCTTGCCCTCGCCGCCCAGCGGCTTGTTTTCCTCGCGTTCAAGCATCACCTGCATCAGTTTGTGATGCATCTTCCACGCCGTATTGTAGCTGACCCCGAGCCGGCGCCCCAATTCGAGGCTGGAAATCCCTTTCTTCGACTGGCTGATCAGGTAGAGGGCCTCGAACCATACGATCAGCGCCAGGTGGGTCGCATGAAAGATCGTCCCCGCCGTCAACGACACCTGGTAATGGCAGCCGCTGCACTGATACAGCCGCCGACTCTTGTGCTCGCTGTAGCGATCACCGGCACAGCGGGGACAAACAAAACCCTTCGGCCAGCGCCAGCCGAATACCACCGCCCGACATTTCTCCTCGCTAAGTTCACGAAACCGCCCCAAACTCAACCCCAACTGAACCGCATTCCTCGACATCGCAAACCTCCTGAAAAACCACCGGATGTTCACTTTTTGTACCATACCAAATCCGCGGAGAAAAATGCGTAATCAGGATTTTTAATGCCTTTTTGTCTGCGGATTTTAACCCTTTGAACATTCCTTTTGTTAGCGTATTCACTGCAACTGTATGTGAGAGGTCGATGGCCGGCGATGTCCCATGCTCTGTTGAAAAAGGCGAGGCAGGCATGGTTGGGCTTCGAGGCTAGGCGGCCTCTTTGATGGTTTCAATGGCGCTTTTCGCTTTTGCCTTTTTCACGTGATCCTCGAGGGCAGCTCTGAGGATGGGGAGTTGCCGGTAGGCCTTGAGGCGACGGAGGTCTTTTGGGCTTCCAGGAGGCCGGCGGCGGTCCATCGCAAGGCCATCTCGGCGTTGCGCCAGCGCTTGACATTGTGCTGCACCATCCTGACCGTTCCCAAGGCATTCTCGATGGCGTTGGTGCAGGCCAAGGAGCGCCTGAGCTTGGGCGGCAGGCCCAAGCGGATCACGGTGAGGATCTCATCCAGGCCCTCCAGGATGGAAGCCGAAACGCCGGGGGCCTCGGTCTCCAGGCGGCGCGCCAGGTTCTTCATGAGGCGTTCGGCTTTCTCGGCATCGTCTTGGTCCCAGGCTTGCCTGAGCGCCTTCTTGACGCCGGCATGAAGGCTTTCGTCGAGGCGCTCGATGATGTTGCGGCCCTTGTGGACCTGGCAGCGCTGGAGGGCGGCCACCGGCCCGAAGGTCCGCTTGATCGCCTTGGAGAGCGCCTTGGCGCCGTCGACGATGAAGAGCCGGGGCACTTCCGGGTCGAGGCCGCGGGCGGTCAGGTTGTCGAGCAGCGCCTGCACCGTGGCGGCATTCTCCGTGGCACCTTCGGCCAGGCCTAGAACATGCTTCTCGCCCGCGCCGTCGATGCCAATAGCTGCCAGCAACACGTGATCGCCGACGTGCAGCCCGTCGATCTGGATGACCAGGAGATCGAGATCCGAAAGGTCGCTGGCCAGGAAGGCCTTCAGCTTCTTGCGCGTCATGGCCACGAAGCGCCGCGAGACCGCGGACTTCGAGGTCGCATCGCCCGCGCGTGCCGGCAAGTCGCCGCTGGCCTCGCCGGGCAGGCGCACGGCGCGCGCGTACTTGCGGGTCGAAACCGTAAGCAGCATGATGTTCATCGCCCAGGACTGCAAAAGCGCCGGGTCCGAGAGCAACTCCCAGCTCGGCAAGCTCATCTCCTTGCCCGCAAGATCGCGCACCCGCGGGCGCGTCAGCTTCACCTTGCCCCCGTGATAGGCAATCTCGCTCTGGGTTGTCCCCCAGCGATGGCCCTGCCGCTCGGCCGTGCGGGCGTGGCGCGCTCCGCAGAGCACCTCGCTATCCTCGTCCAGCATCTCGCCCAGGGTCTCCACCCCGGCCAACAGGCAAAAGCGATCCACGCTCATGCGCAGATCATCAAAAGCCTCCGGCAAGGCCGGCGGCAACAGCGGAAGCGGGATCTCCAACAGTTTCGAAAGGCGGCTGTTCCGTGTAGTCTTGGTCATGGCGTCGTTCTCCTTGATGGATTCAACACCCAGAGCCTAACGGTTCCAGGCGAATGACGCCTACCTCACTTTTTCAACATCAGCCGGGACATTGCCCGATGGCCTGTTGAGCCTGGGTTAAGAGGGTGGGAGTGATTCGACCAAGTATGGGCGCCCACGCCCTTATTTTGTTGGGATCGTCCGTAATTTCTTTGTACGCACGCTTAAATTCTTCAATTAGCGTCACGGCTGGTACATTGCCGAACTGCGGATCAATAGGGCCGAGATTGCTATGTTTCCCCATCCAGATTTCTTTTCCCATCAGCGCAAGCAGCGTGCCTCCTGACATAGCGAGCTGTGGGATAAATACCCGAATATCGTCGTCAAAAATCTCTCGTATATAGTGAATGAGCGATTCTGTCGCTGACACCCGGCCACCTGGGCTGTGAACCAATAAGTCGAGGCCAAGGGATGTGTCCAGCTCGTAAAAGCAAGACATGAATCCCTCTTTATCATCGTCAGTTATAGTGGTGACATTAAAAAATTGGTCTCCAGTTTTCTGGAGCCACCCTGAATAATAGCATACAGTGTTGCGTCCGGTTTTACCGTATAATTTTCTTAGATATTCCCGACGAATTTGGTCGTGTGACTTATTTATTTCGTTTAAAATCTGGTTCCAATTGCCCATGATTCTGCCACTGGTCTGATCCGCCAGTCATGTAACTTGGTACATAAGCATCGATCCCCGGGATCGTAAGAATTTCGTCGTCTGTTCCGGGATGGCCAAACACATCGCCGAAGAATGAAATCAATTCCTCGATCGGTGTGGTTGCCTTCTGTGAATTCTCCGCCATGGTATTTCCTCCTTGTGACTCAACATAAATACATTTCATTAGGTTGCCAAGATATTAATGGCTCTTTACGCCACCAGACTGTCCAACCATGTGGGACCAGCTCACCCCTTCAGTTTCGCCTTTGACGCCCGAGCCGGCCCTAGAGGGAGGAAAGATCAGAGTTGGGGTAGGCGAAGTGTCTCTCAGATTTTTTGGGGTGAAACAATCGGATAGTTGCATTATATGTCTATTACGACCACCAACAGCGTGGCATTAAGTTAGCAGGTTGAGTTGAAGATGTACAACGAGATCATTGAGATCGTTCGAGACACCTCTAAGACCCTTCAAGAATCCGCTAAGACTGGTCGTAAAGCTATTGACATTGCCTTTATTCGTGATTGGCGAAACCGCTTTTTACGATCAATAAAATAACCGCGACTACTTTATCCCTTTGCTGGGGCAACACTCGGCATCCAGCTCGGTGGTATGCCAGGACTACCGTGGCTTCTTGTCATTAATTCAATACTTGCGTTTATAGTTTCTATATTTGGTTTGATTATTACCTCGATTCTATTATGGCGAGCTGATAAACGCGCTCAAGCTGCGGAACAGAGAGCGCAAGAACAACACGACTGCCTTATGGAGGAACGCGAGCGCCGCCGCGATTGATGAACCGAATGGGCATCCCAATCACGAGTCCCCCGACCGGCGTGCCGCCTTTGGGCGAGGGGCTGCACGATCGCCTCTATTGAAATATCTCAAACGATTAACCATATAATAGGTATGCCTTCCGATACCCAATTGGTCATCGAAGTAATTCGTGTTGGCAGTTCTATGGTAAGTGCCACAGCTACTGTAACGCTTGCTGCCTTGGCTTGGCACGAATCAAAAAAAAATTTAGAAAAGTTATCCCCAGCTTTCACAGAAATCACCTCTGATCAATGCCGTAGTTTGTGAATAGGATTTCTCCGGTTCTCGTGGGTGAAAAGTAGAATGTTCCCCAACCGCCGCGCCTCGTTGACTTTGGGCAGAGTTGTGCGGCCGGGGGGAGGACGCGCTTGCTGCCGCCAGCTCGGCGCCGTTTGGGCTTACGTCAGCACGTCAACGGCGTTGAACAACTCCTCGCGAAGGCTTCCCGAGCCTCCAATCCAATCACGATGCGCTTCTCACCGTTGGGCTTGGTGAAGGCATAGGTCCCGTCCGAGCGCTGGGTGAGCGTGAATGAGGCCGCCGAGGCGCCTTTCTTGATGTTGGTCAGGGATCGTACTGTGGTGAACGCGGCACGTCGTCCTCCTCTCCATAAGGGTTGGCGTTGTGGTTTAGGGTGATTGTAGGGGACCTTTTGGGGCGAGCATTCCTCTGGCGAGACCCGGATTCAAATTCGCCACCGCGACATGATATCCGCCTGAAAGCCGTCCCTTGAATTCCTCTCGTGTCCTTGGCAATTCAGTTGTCAATTCAAGACCTCCCGGGGAGGATTCCCTCGGGCCTGCGAGCATGGTAAAGTCGGGGTCTTCAAGTTCGGGAGAAGGGTGATGAGCAAGCGGGTTCGGACGCTGACCCTGGTTTCGGGGTTTTTGATCCTAGGGGCGTTGGCGCTGGCGGCGGCGCCGATCGCGCAAAGAAGCACGGGGTTTGATTTCGAGTTCGTTTCGATCTCGGGGGAGCCGCTGCCCATGTCCCAGTTCAGCGGTCGGCCGGTGCTCGTGGTTAATACGGCCTCGATGTGTGGATTCACGCCCCAATACGAGGGCTTGCAGACTTTGTGGGAACGGTATCGCGACCGGGGATTCGTTCTCGTCGGGGTGCCGTCGAACGATTTCGGGGGCCAGGAGCCGGGAACCGAAAAGGAGATCAAGAAGTTCTGCGAAGTGAACTTCAACATCGATTTTCCGCTCACCGCCAAGCAGCGCGTCACCGGCGACGTCGCCCACCCCCTATTCAAATGGTTCGTCGAGGAAAAGGGCGCCGCCGTGACTCCGCAATGGAACTTCCACAAGTATCTGATTGCCCCGGACGGCTCGCTGGCCGCGTCCTGGCCGTCGCGGGTCACCCCGCTGTCCGAGGAGCTGACGAGCGCCGTCGAGGCTGTCCTAACGCACTGACAGCCTGAAACTCGCGGCGCCGGCCCTCACCCCTGGATCGGCAAGCCGGCGAGGGCGCGCTCGATGAGGGTCACGGTTTCGTCGCGGCCGTAGAGGGCGATGAAGGATCCCATGCGCGGACCCTGGCTTTGGCCCAGAAGGATTTCGTAGAGGGCCTGGAACCAAGCCCGCAGATTCGCGAAATCGTGGCGTTTTCCGACCTCGTAGACTTCCGTTTGGATGGCCTCGGCCGCGCTGCCCGCCGGCAGCTTCCGCAGAACCGCGGCGAGGTCGGTCAAGGCCGCCCGCTCGTTTTCATCGGGGGCGCGGTAGCGTTTCCCTGGCTTGACGAAATCCTGGTAGTAGGCGACGGCGCGTTCGGCGAGGCGGTCGAGCATCGGCGCCGTGGCCGGTGTCGCTTGGGCGACATAGCGGCCGATGAAACCCCACAAAACGTCCTTGTCCTCGGCGTTGCAGGCGCTCGCCAAATTGAGCAGGATGGCGTAGCTCAGGGGTTGGCTCGGGGCCGGCGGCTTGCCGCCGTGAATATGCCAGACGGCGTTGTCGCGGCGCGCCTCAACAGTTTGCTCGGAAAATTTTTCCAACCCCGCCGCGTAGTCGTCGACACAACGGGGGATGACGTCGAAGAAGAGGCGTTTGGCTTTACGCGGCCCCTGGAACATGAATTGCGACAGGCTTTCCGGGGAGCCGTAGCGGAGCCATTCCTCGATTGTCAGGCCGTTGCCCTTCGATTTCGAGATCTTGTCGCCGTTTTCGTCGAGGAAGAGTTCGTAGTGAAAGCCGACCGGCGGTGCGCCGCCCAGGATTCGGCAAATCCGGCTGGACAATTTCAGCGAGTCGATGAGGTCCTTTCCGGACATCTCGTAATCGACGCCGAGCGCGGTCCAGCGCATCGCCCAATCGGTCTTCCAGCCCAGTTTGCAATGACCGCCGGTGACCGGAACCTCGATCTGGGAGCCGTCCTCGTCGCGAAAGCTCACGCGGCCGCCCTCGGCGTCGATTTTGCCCAGCGGTACCTGCAAGATGCGTCCGCTGGACGGGCTGACCGGGAGAACGGGGCTGAAGGTTGCCCGCCGCTTGGAACCCATGGTGGGCAGCATGAGTTTCATGATCGCGTCGTAGTTCTTAAGGACGGTGCCCAAGACGCGGTCGAAAACGCCGGCCCGGTACAATTCCGTGGCGCTCTTGAATTCGTAGTCGAAGCCGAAGCGGTCGAGGAAACGGCGGAGGCGGGCGTTGTTGTGGTGACCGAAGCTTTCGTACTCGCCGAAGGGGTCGGGCACCTCTGTCAGCGGTTTTCCCAGGTGGGCGTGCAATTGCTCGGGGTTGGGGATGTTGTCCGGCACCGCGCGCAAGGCGTCCATGTCGTCGGAGAAGGCGAACAGCTTGGTCGGGATCTCGGACAAGGTCGCGAAGGCGTTGCGGACCATGGTGGTGCGGGCGACCTCGGCGAAAGTGCCGATGTGGGGCAGGCCGGACGGCCCGTAACCGGTCTCGAACAGGACGTACTCCGGGGCTCGGCCCCCGATATGGTCGAGAAGTTTCCGGGCTTCGACAAATGGCCAGGACGTCACGCGATCGCTCCGCCGAGGGCTGGGTGCTCTCCTCCCGCGAGGGGGGAGAGCGGGCTGGCGCAAGTTAACACGCGCGGCGGCGGAACGTCAGTTGGGGCGATTTTGAAAGGGCACGGTTTCGCGCAAGCGCCCGCCGAGGCGAAGGGGGGCCACGCAACGGGCCAAGCCGGTGGCGTCGTCGGTTTCGGCGTAAACCCCGCATATCGTCGCCGGTCCCATCGCCGGCGCTACTTTTCCGGCCGGCATCTTGCGGATGAATCGCATCATCGCCGGCCTCTTCTCGAGGCCGATGACCGAATCGTAATCGCCGCACATGCCGGCGTCGCTCTGGTAGGCGGTGCCGCCGGGGAGAACTTGGGCGTCCCCGGTCGGAATGTGGGTGTGAGTGCCGACGACCAGAGAAACTCGGCCATCGACGAAGTGGGCCAGGGCCATCTTTTCGCTCGTCGCCTCGCCGTGGACGTCGACCACCGCGGCGGCGACCGTGCCGCCCAGGCGATGCTTGGCCAACTCGGTTTCGAGGCAAGGGAAGGGGTCGTCGAGAGCATCCATGAACAGGCGGGTCATGACGTGGAGGACCAATACCTTGCGTCCGTCCGTCGTGGCGTAGACTCCGATCCCGCGCCCCGGCGTGCCGGCGGGGTAATTGTGCGGCCGCAGCAGCCGACTGTCGTGGGAAATGTAGGGGATGATTTCGCGCTGCGCCCAGACGTGGTTGCCAGTCGTGAGGACGTCGATTCCGGCGGCGTGGAACTGATGACAAATCTTTTCGGTCACGCCGTACCCCCCGGCCGCGTTTTCGACGTTGGTGATGACGAAGTCGAGGCTCAGGCGCTCGCGTAAACCCGGCATTTCGCGACAGACCGCCTCGCGGCCCGCCCGCCCCATCACGTCGCCAAGAAAAAGGATGTTCATCGAGAATGCTTTCCGTGTTGCCCGCCGTCAGGAACTTGGGGGCGGTCTCATCCGCAGGGTGAATTTCTCGGTCACGACCCAGTCGAGACGTTCATCGTTTTCATCATGCGGAACCGTTTCAACCTGCTGGCTGGCGAAAGCGACGCCGATGGCGACAACCCGGTTGCCGGCGCGGCGCAAGGCGGCCAGGGTGCGATCGTAAAATCCCAGCCCCGATCCCAGGCGATTGCCCTGAATGTCGAAGGCGAGGAGCGGCAGCAACAGAACTTCGGGCACCACGACCGCCGCTTCCGGTTCCGGCACCATGATGTCGAATTCAGCCGTTTGCAAGGACGCGCCCGGGTGCCAGGCACGAAACTTGAGGGCTTGTTCGGGCCCCATGACCACGGGCAGGCCGCAATCGTGTCCGCGCCGGTGGAGTGCCCGAAGGAGCGGGCGCACGTCGAATTCGTCGGCCCGGGGCCAATAGGCGGCGACCTTGACGTCGGCCCGAAGGCCGATTTCGTCGAAAAATCGGGAACAGACCTTTTCCGCCAGCGCGGAAGAATTAGATTCCCGGCGGGTACGCCGCCGTTCGCGGCACAGCTGTCGCAGGGATCGCTTGGCCGTGGCGATTGTCATCGGGAAAGCTTCGGCGACGAACGTGGGTGGCCCACCCTGGCCGCTGGCCGACACACCTCCTCTGTGGCCTGCGATAGCAGGTGGGCGCCGTGATTCCGAAACCACGGTTCCGGAAGGAACAGCTCCCGTGAGGAATCTATTGGCCCCAGGGTTCTGGGTCGCCTGACGTACCGGGCAGAACACACCCGTGGACTAACCTAGGAACTTTCGAGCAAAACCGCAATATCCTCGATCCGTCGGGCTACGGTATCGACCACGGGCGCCATCGCCGAGAGCTCGCTGGCCGCCGATTCCTTGGCCTTGGCGGCCTCGGATCGAAGCCGCTCGATTTTCTTGTCGGCGTCGAAACATTTGTCGACGATGACCAGGCTGGCCATGAGCAACAGACGCAACTCGCCGGCCTGCGGTCCCACCGACCGGGAGAGCTCGCGAACCCGTTGATCGACGAAGGTTGCGAGGCGAATGAGGTGATCCTCCTCGCCTTCGCCGCAGGCGATGGTGAATTCACGCCCGTTAACGGTTACCGAGACTTCGCGCATGTCAGTCCTCCAACACCCGTTTGAGTTGGCCGATCGTTTCGTCGAGCCGCGAGGAAACGGTCTCGTTGACGTGTTGCAGTGCGTCGTATTCGTTGCGGGCCTTGAGCAAGGCGGCGGTCAAACGCTCTTGCTCCGTCCGCAGCGCGTCCACCTTTCCTTCGAGCTCCTCATCGGCCCGCGAGCGCTCTTTCATCCGGGTGGCCGCCGCCTGGAGCCGGTCAAGAGCCTTCTCGAGTCGTTTTCTAGCGGTCTGGGCGGTTGACATAAGTAAGCCTTACCAACGCGTTATCGTCCGACTTTCCGTGATTGACGCAAGATCAACAAATAACCCGACCTTGGCGCCGCGTCAATCGGGACCGCCTTCGGGCGTCATGGCGTGGGCGTGAAGGAGGGTAACGCGGTTGCCCGAGAATAGCGGTTGACCGGGAACGCGGCTGCGGCTAGGAAAGCGCCCAACCAACCTGATTCAAGCAAGGAAATCCTGGTTCCACCAAGGGAGGAGTTCATGGCCGTTCGCCTGGGGATCAACGGATTCGGCCGCATCGGCCGGCTCGTTTTGCGCGCCCTACATGAATCGAAGCGCGATGACTTGGTTGTCGTCGGCATCAACGATTTGGGGCCGGTCGAAACCAACGCGCACCTCTTGAAGCACGATTCGGTACACGGGCGATTTTCCGGGGACATCAAGACCAACGGAAATAGTATCGACATCGGCGGCGGGCCGATCCGGGTGAGCTCGGAACGCGACCCGGCCAATCTTCCCTGGCGAGAGCTGGATGTCGGCGTGGCGCTGGAGTGCACGGGGTTGTTCACAAAACGGGAGGCGGCGGCCAAGCACCTGGAAGCCGGGGCCCGGAAGGTGCTCATCTCGGCCCCGGCGACGAACGCCGATCTTACCGTCGTTTACGGCGTCAACGACGACCAGTTGTCGGCGGAACATGACGTGGTCTCGAACGCTTCGTGCACAACCAACTGCCTGGCACCGGTGGCCAAGGTTCTGAATGACAAAATCGGGATCGAGCACGGCTACATGACCACCATCCACGCCTTCACCGGCGACCAACCCGTGCTCGATACGCTGCACAAGGACTTGCGCCGGGCCCGCGCCGCCGACATGTCGATGGTTCCGACCTCGACCGGTGCCGCCCGGGCCGTGGGGCTGGTCTTGCCCGAGTTGAAAGGAAAACTGGACGGGTCCGCGATCCGGGTGCCGACCCCGAACGTGTCGGTAATCGACCTGACCTTCGTCGCCAAGCGCGAGACGAGCACGGACGAAATCAACGATGCCATCAGCGAAGCCGCGGGTGGCCGTTTGAACGGCATTCTCAGCGCCAACAAGGAACCTCTGGTTTCGATCGACTTCAACCACGATCCCCACAGTTCCAATTTCGACCTCACTCAGACGGTGGTGTTGGACGGCACCATGTGCCGGGTCTTGTCGTGGTACGACAACGAGTGGGGATTTGCCAACCGCATGCTCGACGTGGCCGCGAAACTCGGCACCTTATAGCCCGGCCGAGAGGCCGATGGCGGCTTTCCGGAGCCTCGACGACGTCGCCGTTGGCGGCAAGACGGTTCTGGTTCGGGTCGATCTCAACGTCCCCGTTCAGGACGGACAGGTAAGCGACAGGACTCGGATCGACCGGGTGGCGCCGACGTTGCGCGAACTCGCCAATAAAGGGGCGCGGGTCGTCGTCATGTCCCATTTCGCTCGGCCCAAGGGCAAGGTCGTGCCCTCGATGTCGTTGGCGCCGCTGGCGGCGCATATTTCGCGGGCGCTTGCCGACCGGCCCGTGGTGTTTGCTTCCGATTGCGTCGGGGCCGAGGCGCGGACCGCGGTCGCGGGCCTTGGCGACAGCGACGTGCTGCTCCTTGAAAATCTTCGCTTTCATGCCGGCGAGGAGCGAAACGATCCCGAATTTGTCGCCGCCCTCGCCGAGTTGGGCGACGTTTTCGTCAACGACGCGTTTTCCACCGCTCATCGGACCCATGCCTCGACGGTTGGGATCGCGAGTTCGCTTCCGGCTGTCGCGGGACGATTGATGCAAGCCGAACTCAAGGCCTTCGACAAGGCCCTGGGGCATCCGACCCGACCAGTGGCCGCCGTCGTCGGCGGGGCCAAGGTGTCGACCAAGCTGGAGGTGCTCGATCATCTCGTCGGCAAGGTCGATCGGCTCGTCATCGGTGGGGGCATGGCCAATACCTTTCTCCATGCCCGGGGTGTCGCCGTCGGCCGCTCCCTTTGCGAAGCCGACCTCGCGGACCAGGCCAGGGCGATCTGGGACCACGCCGAAGCCGCGGGTTGCGAGATGTTCCTGCCCCGGGACGCGGTCACCGCGACCCGCTTCGCCGCCGACGCGCCGCGGTCCGTAATGGCCATCGACAGGATTGGGCCCGAGGACATGATCCTCGATATTGGTCCCGATTCGATCGTTGCCTTTGGCGAATGTTTCGATCCCGTGCGTACGGTGGTGTGGAACGGGCCGCTTGGGGCTTTCGAGATCGAGGGTTTCGACGCCGGGACGGTGGCGGCGGCGCGGGACGTGGCCCGTCGCACCCGTGACGGTCAACTCGTCAGCGTCGCCGGCGGCGGCGATACCGTGGCGGCATTGAGCCACGCCGGCGTCGCGGCCGATTTCACCTATGTTTCGACCGCCGGCGGCGCGTTCCTCGAATGGCTCGAGGGCAAGACACTCCCCGGAGTGGCCGCCCTCGCCGCGTCCGGTGATGACGCGGAGGTTTGACAAGTCTGTTCGAAAACTCGCGGCACCGGCCCTCTCCCCCTCCCGGCCACCCCTATCGGCAACCTCTCGTGGGTGGCCGGGAGGGGGAGAGGGACAGACGCAAAAAATGCGCGTCCGCGCATTTTCGAACAGGCTCTGAGCGCGGGATAGGCTGCCCCGCGGCTTCACCAGGTTCAACTTACCCCGAACGTGCTATCCTTTTCAGCGGTCGACAGGAGTGATGTGGGATAAACCGGACCCGGAAAGACCGATGATGAAGTATCTTGCCGTTGCCGTCGCCTTTCTTCTTGCCGCGGCGAACGCGAAGGGCGACGAACCCCTTTCCCCATTCAACGACGGTTTCACGAGCACCTATAGCATCGCGCGGGAGTTCGACCGCTTGACCGCGGTGCTCGGCGACGAGGTTCTACGGGATCTGATTTGCCGCCTTTCCTACGAGCGTTATGGGCCACGAAACCTGAGTTCCGCGCTTGGCATCCCCGAGGGGCAGGTGATGCGGCGGATCGATACCTTGCGCGGATGGGGCTTGGTGCGCGTGGTCGGGAGCGATGCGGTGAACCCGATCGTCGAGCCGCTCCCCGGCACCGGCGAGCAAACGCTCCGGCGGTGGGCGATAAGATATTGTCCCCAAGGCGAGGCGTGCAAGACATCGAACGACCGCTCGGGTGTGAATGCGGCTTGGCATAATGGCAGGGGTAAAGTTAGGCTTAAGGACACGGTCGATGCGGGGCATAAGAAGGTTGCCTATTGGCTCTTAAAATCGGAGCCGGGAAAGTATTCCTGGAACGACCTGGTTCGCGACAAGCAAACGTACTGGGACGGCGTCCGAAATTACCAAGCGTCCAACAATCTCAAGGCGATGAAAATGGGTGATCGCGCCTTCTTCTACCACTCGGTGGACGCGCGCGAAATCATTGGCGTGGTCGAAATCGTGAAGCCCTTTTACCCCGACCCTACCGACTCAACCGGGCGCTTCGGGATGGTCGACGTGATTCCCGTCGGACGGATGGCCAAGCCGGTTAACCTTTCGGCGATCAAGGCGGACCCACGGCTAGCAGACATGGCGCTGGTACGCCAGTCTCGGCTCTCGGTGATGCCTGTCAGCACGACGCACTGGCATATTATCCACGACATGGCTACCGGTGGTACGGTCTCGCGCGATGGTCCTCTTGTCAAGAAGCGATAGCCGCACTCAAACCGATGCAAACCTTGTCATCCGCTCCTCCCATTTCCCGGAAAAATCGTGCCTTCGCGACGAGGGGATAAATTAGCGTCGTCACCTGGGCGCGCCATCGTCGTGCATTCCTTGGCCCACGCCCGCGCAGCTTTGGAGGCGGCAAGCGAATCGGGTCTAAGCGTCACCCTGTACACAGCGCCGGGCGCGGCCGCCTACGCCGGCGTCACATATCTCGCCGCCGTCGTCAACCGGGCCCGCCAGGCTTTTCCGAGCGCCCTGGCCGATGCCGTCATCGATTGCGGGGCCGACGCGGGCACGGTCCAGGCGGCCCTGCGCACGGGCTGGAAAAGCGTGCTCTTTCGCGGGCGCTCGGACGTGGCCGACAAGCTTGCCGCCATAGCTGGCCAGCACGGGGCTTGCCTGGCGCGAGAGGGGCAAACGGCGATCGATCTTCTGGACCAGGATGATCCCCTGGGCAGCTGCCGGTCCTGGCTGTCCGGTCGCGGTACCGCGATTCGGCAAGAGTGACGATCATGCCGGCTGGTCGTGTTGTTCAGGCGGCTTTCAGGAAATGGATTCCAAAAAGCTCGTCCGCGTCGACCCAGGACCGGAGCGGTGTCCAGCCGGCCGAGCGGGCAAGAGCGTGAAAGCGGTCGAGACTATATTTGTGCGAGTTTTCGGTGTGGACGCGCTCCCCCTCCTCAAAGTTGATCGGGACCCCGCTCACCCTGACCGTCTGACGACGCCGGCTGACGAGATACATTTCGATTCGGGCATCGTCGCGATTGTAAATCGCAAGGTGCGAGAAGGCCTCGAGATCGAAATCGGCCTCGAGCTCGCGGTTGATCCGGACCAAGAGATTGAGATTGAATTCCGCGGTGACTCGGGCCGAATCGTTGTACGCGGCGATGAGGACGCGTTCGTCCTTTTCGAGGTCGACGCCGATGATGAAACCCGCGTTTGGGCCGAGAATCCGCGCCGCCTGGGCCAAGAATTCCCGGGCTTGGGCGTGGCTGAAGTTGCCGATCGTCGAGCCAGGAAAGAAACCGACCCGGTTGCGTGGCAATCCGTGGTCGGGCAGGCGAAATTGGCGAGTGAAATCGGCCTGGACCGGCGTCACTTTGATGGCCGGAAAGCCGGTTTCGACGGTCCGAGCGGAGTCGGAAAGTTGTGACGCCGAAAGGTCTACCGGAACGTAAGCAGCGGGATTTTCGAAGGCGGCCAACAAGGTCCGCGCCTTTTCGCTCGAACCGC
>CBDCME010000014.1:0-59129 GCA_965218865.1 Alphaproteobacteria bacterium | reverse complement strand
CCACCGACAAGGATCGGGTTTGGGCCGGCGATTGGTCTCGAATTCATTCGTTGGTTGCTTCGCGCAAACCGCAGTGATCGGTTTCGCTTGCCGCCATTGCCCGACGCCACTTGGTTTCGACGGCATCGTCGAAAATAATCGCCTCGTCGGCGGGGACGACAACCCATGCCGTTTCGCTGATTTCGCGCTTGAGCTGCCCCGAGCCCCAACCCGCGTAACCGAGCGCGACGAGTAGCCGCTGTGGGCCGCTGCCGGCCGAGATGGCGTGGAGAATGTCGGAGTCACGCGACATAGAGGCGCAGCGATTGACGACAAGCGTGCCGGGGCCAAAATAATCCGGTGAATGCAATACGAAACCAAGGTTCGGCATGACCGGGCCGCCATAGTGGATGCGAAGTTCTCCGTTGGCGCCCGTTCCTTCGGCTCCCGAATTCTCCAGAAAAGCCTCGAGCGGCTGTAGACCGAGAAAGCGGTTAACCACCAATCCCATGGCTCCGGTCGAGTCGTGCTGGACGATGAAGATGACTGTTCGGCTGAAACGCGGATCGTTCATGCTCGGCGTCGCGACCAGAAGCCGGCCCGTGAGGCTTTCGGCCCGGGGCAGGTGATCCGGCAGCGGTCCTTCGGCGGGCGGATGGGCACCCATGGTGGCAGCCGACGCCGCCACGAGCGCGGCCAAGAGGGAAACGACGCGATTTAAGAGCCTTCCCATGGGAACTGGTTACCCGACTCCAACCCGCGGGTCACGCCAAAACCGATTCCGCGATTCGAATCCTCTTCTCTGGCGATGCTCGATGCGCGTTATGCATTCTTCAATGATTTGGCGTCCATTCTGGTCGTGACCATGCAAAATTCTTCGTGTGCCTCGGGGCGGATATTTTTGTGTCTGGTACTCCTGCTCGTATTGGCGGGATGTGGAGTCCCGGCGGCCGTGACGGTCGTCGGAGTCTCGCTCGACGGCGCGAGTCTCCTTGCCAGCAACAAAACGCTTTCCGATCATGCCATTTCTGGATTGACAAGAAAGGACTGCGCGTCCGTTCGTACCTTCGCCGGCGCTCCCTGGTGTGCCGATTCCCGTTCCGAGCGACCCGGATGGTCAGAGGTTCAGGGAGAAATTCTCACCGACGCGCGCAAAATGGCCGAGGCGCCTCAAAGAGAAACGAGTGGAGAGGATGGCGTCGTTGTCAACGTTGGCGAAGGACGCGTCGAGTTCATTATCGACAGCCGTGGAAAGCAAATCGCGCAGCTTACCCGCTTTCCCGAGACAATCGCGATTTATGGTGTTGTCGGGGAACGCGGAACCTTGGAGGTTTACGCGTATGATCCCGTCCACCCGTCGCGATACGACACGCTCACCTTGATATTTACCGTGCCTGGGTACGCCATGTGGCCCGACAAATTCGTGGGAATTATCATCCACGGTAACTATTTTCCCGCAGGGGAGTTTATTGTCTAGCCCGGTAAGTGCCTGTTCGAAAATGCGCTTCTGCGCATATTTTGCGTCTGGCCTTCTCCCCCCCCCCCCTCCCGGCCACCCACGAGAGGTTGCTGATATGGGTGGCCGGGAGGGGACTCCCCACCATTGAGCAAGGGGGAAATGAGAGGTGGTCACGCTGCCGGAGTGAGGCGGCGTTGGGCTTTTTTTTGAGCATGGGATGGATCGAAGAGGGTTTGATTTCTGAGCATGGCGCAGGCGACGGCAAGCAGTCTATCGGCGACGGTTCTCAGCGCTCTGGCGTGGCCGTGTCCCCGGGCCCTAAGGGCGGCATAGCGTTGGCGGCTGATGGGATCGTGTTGGATGGCGACGCGGGCCCAGTGGTAAAGGGCGGTTCGCAGCCGAACGTGGCAGGCCTGACGCATGATGACGAGACAGCGTTTGCCGCTCCGGCGGGTAACGGGGGCGGCGCCGGACAAGGTGCGCAGGGCCTGGTAATTTCTTTCCCGCAGGGGCGTCGAGGCTTCTGCGAGCAGCGTGGCGAGGACGGTCCTCCCGATTCCGGGCATTGAAAGCAGGATGTCCACGTCGCGCTGCTCGGATTTCTGCCCCGAGGCGCTGTCCTGTTGATCGGCGATGTGTCGGCAGAGGCCGTCGATGCGGCTTCGGGCCTGCTTGACCTGGCGGTTGACCAGGCGCAAACGCTCGGCCAGGGAACCGATATGAGCGCAAGCGGCGGCGATAGTTCCCGGCGCGACGGTGAGCGGCTTTTGGCGCAAGAGGCGCAACACTTCAGGCGCGTCGATTTTGCGGATGCGGTGGGTTTTCAGCAGCTTGGCAACGGTATTGGTTCGGATGCGCCGCGCCTTCTCGGGAGTGGGCGCCTTCTTCCACAGGGCGAGAAACCACTCGCTGGCGACATCGTCGCTGACCTCCAAGGCCTGGGGATAATAGCGTCTCAACTGTTCGCGCAGGTGGTTGGCGAGGCGCACGCGCTCCTGGCCGAGGTCCTCGGCCCAGGCGCGAATATTCGCGCAGTTCGATGATGGCGGGAGCATCGGCCTTCAAGCGACGAAAGCAATGGCCGTCGGTGCGCAAGGAATCGCCGAGGACATGGGCGTCGCGGCGGTCGTCCTTGGCGCCGGCGACGGTGAAACGATCGCGAAAGCGGTCGAGCTGCTTGGGGTTGATACTGTGAATGGCGAAACCCCGCTCCAGCAAGGTATCGACGACCGCCCCATGCGGGACCTCGATGGAGACGGCAATCCTCTCCGGCACACTGCCACTCTTTTTCGTCAGCCACGCGCACAACTCGGCCAGCCCTTCCCCGCTGTGGGCGAACGACCTTTCAACGACGATGACGCCGTTACCATCAAGAAGGCAAACCTGGTGCCTCTCGGTCGCCCAGTCAATGCCAGCAAACCAATCAAAGTTCATCGCCTTTCTCCTCTCTTGCCTCGGACCGCCGCGACGCCGAACATTCCCTGTACTGGCGCTCGCAGGCGCAACTCCCCACCGGCTGTCCGCCGCGGCCGTCCCTCCGGGGCACGCGTCCCCCCCCAGGCGCTCGAAACACAGGGAGCAATGGGTCGCTCCCAGAAGGCTCGTCCGATCCGAAAAAATGACACGATCAGATCTTCAGCTGACCGCATTTTGTGGATAACGCTCCGCGTTACCCACAAAACAACAACCACATCAACTTTCTATGTTCGAGTGGTCAACTTAAATGGTACAGGGAGAGGGCCGGTGCCGCGGCGAGTTTTCGAACAGACTGTAAGACCAAGAGGGCCGCGCAAATCAGGATTTGCGGCATAGGTAAAGGTTGATGAACGGCGGCATGTTGTCGACTGATTTACCGTCGCCCGTGGAGGTCATCAACGCCGGCGAATTCCCCCCCTGGGCAAACCTGTGATCCATGAGGAAAATCAATTCGCGATTACCGGTAAGAGCGGGGCCTTTCAAACCCGCGCCGATCGTGTTCGCGACGTAGAATCTCTCCAGCCCTGGTTCGCCATGGCTGTGGGCCGGCAATTGCGCGGTGCTTAGATGATTCGAAACGCTTCCGCCCACGGCCCGGAAGTCACGCTTTAAACGTCCGTTGCCGGATTTATCTTCATCTTGCCCGGCCTCCGACTGATTTCCAGCGCCGACGATCGTGCGTCCGATCCCGTCCGCGAAATCTTCCCACCCCTCTGGGCAGCCTCCTTCCAGGTCGAAGGCCATGATGGCGCCGCTGGGAATCTTGCCTGGTGGTCCCATTTCGCCCGGCGGTCCCGGGGGACCAACTTCGCCCGTTACCCCCTTGGGGCCGGCTGCACCCGGTTCGCCTGGTTGGCCTGGTTCGCCGGCTTCGCCCTGGTTTCCCTTCGGACCAGCTGGTCCCGGGGGTCCCTCCGGACCGGCTTCCCCTGACACACCTTTCATTTCCTCGGGGTAGTTCGTGATCAGAATTGTTTCGACTCCGTGCATGAACTCTTCGTCTTTCGACAAGACTTCGGCGGCTTGGTTTCCAACCCGCGTCGCCAGCAATTCAACGCCTTGCAAACGAAAGTGGAATTGATAGCCGAAATAGCCGGCACCGCCTGCGGTCGCTATCATTAACAGAATTAGGAAAATGCGGAGTAATACTTTGACAACTTTGCCTGCCGTCATGAGTGCCTCTTCACTAGCCTTCGATCCCCATCATGTACGACCACCCGTCCACGAAACCTGTGACAAATTGCCCGCTTCTTGTTTCCACGCCCCCGTCCGTGTTCCGGGGTTGTTCCCGGCCATTCTTGAAAACTATTCTACCAGAGTCCCGCGCCCGCGAAACGCACGAATGGCGAAGTAACGCGGCGGGCCGATCGTCGGACCGCGGGCGCTGGGCTTCGCCCCGCACCACAACGAGCCGCCATGTGTAGCCCGCCGCTAAAGCAATTGGACGACATTTGCAATAGGGACGTCCATAACGAAAAACCCTTGCCTGCGGAATTCTCACTCGCGACAATGCGCGCTGATTACGCGGCTGGTTGTCGGGAGCGCGCGTTGGAGGGGCCGTCAGCGCGTAACCTTCTGGACGGAACATAACGCCGCTGGCCCACCGTAGGTTCTAGGCAGGAAAAATTTACCACAGGAGATCCGACTATGTTTCGGCAAACGGTATTTGTCCTTGCGGCTTTCTCGATAGGCTTTACGGCGCCAGTTTTTGCCGGTTCGGCGGCAAAACTGGAAAGATCGGAAAGAAGATTCGAGGAATACGACAGACGGCTTGTGGCCATCGAGGCCAAGATCGAGCTCCTTCTAGATTTCCTCAAGCAAGGTCAGGGGATCGTCAATCGATCGTCCCCGGTCCGCCGTGATCCCGGTATAGAGGGGGCCGGAACGGGTGGCTCACCGTTCAGCACGATGGTCCGCAAGCGCGTGACCGAAAACGGTACGAATATTCATCAACTGCCAAGGTCCTCCAGCACCGTCATCGCCCGGGTCAACGCCGGAACCATGTTGGACGTACGAGACCGCACGGAAAACGGCGACTGGTACCAAGTTATGATGCCTGGTGGTATCAGCGGCTATGTATCTGGCCGGTTCTTGGACTAGTCCCTTGGTGGGTCCGCGCCGCGATCCGTGATAGCGATGTAAGTCGTTGGTCATGTCTCTACGAAACTTCGATTTCCGGAGTGTGGTTTGTCGCGAATTAGGCGGTGTCGACCGGTATGCGGTGGATCGCTGGCATTCAAATTTCTTACAGATCAAGGGATTAGCCATTCAATATGGCGATGTTGAAAACGATTGTAGCCAAATTGTTTCGGCCCGCGTTGTTTCCCGACGCCGATGCGGTAAAACCAAATAGGTAGTGTTCATTGTCTGTTGCGGGTCCGCGGGCCGTTCTCATACCCATAACGGTCAGGTTCTGGTAAGAGATCCGAAATGGTTTGGTCGTATGGTCCCTCACGGGGCCGAGGCGAGGAACCAGGAGCGAGGAATCCATGGCACAAAAAGACGAAATCGATCAGTTGGTCGGCGACGAAGCCGATACGATCATCGAAAACTGTATCAAGATCGAGTCGGCGTTGGCTCAAGCACTTGAAAACGTGGGGCAAGTTGGTACCAGTGCCGCCGAATACGGAAGTACGCTGACAAGGTTATCCGGCGAAATCGACGAGGATTTTTCCGCTTCGGAGGTGAGATCATTCGTTTCTAAACTGTTTTCGGAAACGCAACGAATGTGTGAACGCAATAGGAATCTCGAGGCCAAGCTGAGGGAATCCTCGGGAGAAATCAACAAGTTGCAGGAGAACCTCGCCAATGCCCGCATCGAGGCCTTGACGGACGGACTCACCGGGGTCGCCAACCGCAAAAGCTTCGATTCCAAGCTCAAGGCGTTGATTGTCGAGGGTGCTGAAGCGGGTGATCGCATGTCTCTCTTGATGATCGACATCGACCATTTCAAGAATTTCAATGACACCCATGGGCACCAGCTCGGCGACCAAGTTTTGAAACTAGTCGCCCATGTGCTCACTCAGGGCGTCAAGGGCCGCGACATGGTGGCGCGTTACGGTGGCGAGGAATTTTCGATCATATTGGGGCAGACACGCCTTATAGACGCGGTGACTGTCGCTGACAAACTCCGAGAATCGGTGGCTAGCAGCAAGATTGTCCGCAAGGACTCCGGTGAGAATCTCGGCGTCATCACGCTCTCGATAGGGGTTGCGATGCACCGTTCGGGCGAAGAGCCGAACGTGCTTATCGAACGTGCGGATCAAGCTCTCTACGCGGCCAAGAATCAGGGGCGAAATCGAGTCGTCTCGGAAGAAACGCTCCGTCCGGCGAGATTGTCCGCGTAGCAGGGCGATACATTTTCAGCCGGCTGGTTTGGGATCAGATTGGCGAAAATTCAAGACTGACGTCGAGATTGCACACGCTGTGGGTCAACCAGCCCAGAGAAATCACGTCGACACCCGTCGCCGCGATGTCCTTAACCGAGTCGGGTGTTATTCCCCCCGAGGCCTCGGTTGTCATCCGGCCATCCACCATCTCGACCGCCCGACCCAGGGTCGATAGCATCATATTATCGAACAGTACCGAATCGGCGCCGATTCGAAGCAAATCCTCGAGCTGAGCGAGAGTATCGACCTCAACCGCGACCTTGATCGCGTGGCCGACGTACGCGTGTACCCGTTCGAGCGCGACCCCGATACCTCCGGCGGCGAGGATGTGGTTGTCCTTGACGAGGATGGCGTCGCTGAGGCCGAATCTATGGTTCCGGCCACCGCCGACACGGACGGCGTACTTGTCGAGGCCACGAAGGCCGGGCGCCGTCTTGCGGGTGCAGCAAATCGTGGCCGGAAAGTCCGACACGGCGGCCACCGCGTCGCGGGTGGCCGTGGCGATGCCGGAAGCCCGCCCGAGGACGTTGAGCGCCACCCGTTCGGCCGTGAGCAATGGTCTTGCCGGGCCGCTGATCACGGCGATCGTATCACCCGCGCCCACATCCGATCCGTCTTCATGGAGAACCCGGACGGACATGGCGGAATCAAGCAGGCGAAAGGCCGATACCGCCACCGAGAGGCCGGCGACACGCCCGGCCCGGCGAAAAATCAGACTCGCCGAAGCGTGCAATCCCGCCGGGACTATGGCGTCCGTCGTCACATCACCCGCCGTGCCCAATTCCTCGGCCAACGCTCTGCGAACGATGGGTTCGAAAATAGAGGGAGAGGGAATCGCGGCCACTAAAATGCCCGCCTGAAGAGATTTTGGCCGGCTAGGCGCGGACGCTCAGCATGCGCTCGACCGATACGCGGGCCCTTTCCGCCGTCGCCGGATCGATTTCGACCTGGGGAGTCAGGGTTTCGAGGGCGCGATGAATCTTGGGCAGGGTAATCCGCTTCATATGCGGACAAAGATTACAAGGACGGACGAAATCGATTTCGGGGTACTCCGCCGCTACGTTGTCGCTCATGGAGCATTCGGTGACCATCATGACGCGCTCGGGCCTCTTCTTTCCCACGTAGGTTATCATTTGCGAGGTTGAACCGACGTAATCCGCGGTGGCGAGAACGTCCGGTGGACATTCGGGATGCGCGAGTATCACGAGTCCTGGAAAATCGTCGCGATAGGTCTCGAGTTCCTCGGCGCGAAATCGTTCGTGCACCTCGCAACGCCCTTGCCAGGATATGATTTTGACGGCGGTCTGGCTGGCCACGTAGCGGGCCAAATATTCGTCGGGGAGAAAGATCACCTCTTCAACCCCCAGGGATTCAACGACCGCCCGCGCGTTCGACGAGGTGCAACAGATGTCGGCCTCGGCCTTGACCTCGGCCGACGTGTTGACGTAGGTCACGACCGGAACGCCGGGGTGTTTTTCCTTCAATAGGCGGACGTCGGCGCCCGTGATCGAGGCGGCCAGCGAACATCCGGCCGCCATGTCGGGCATGAGCACCGTTTTGTCGGGGCTAAGCAGCTTCGCGGTTTCCGCCATGAAGTGAACGCCCGCCATCACGATCACATCGGCCTCGGTTTCGGCCGCCTTGCGAGCCAGGGCAAGCGAATCCCCGACGATGTCCGACACGCAATGGAATATTTCGGGCGTCTGGTAATTATGCGCCAAAATGACCGCGTTTCGGTCTCGCTTCAGGGCGTTGACGGCATCGACGTAGGGGGCGTGCAGGGGCCATTCGATTTCGGGAATGACCCTTCGAACCCGATCGTAAAACGGGGCCGTGGATTTGGCCACGGCGGGCGTGTAACTGATGTCCAAGGTTGCGGTCATGGCCCAGTATCCTCCTCCCCCCGGGAGAGATCATTGTACTCATATTGAGCATATATATCTTATTTATGCTCGCTCAGCCCCGGAGCCGCTGTCAAGCAAAACCCGACTTTGTTACACGTTTACGGGCTAGGCCCGACGCCGGAATTTCGCTTTGCAGGATTGGCGTCGGTGTCCGCTGGAGGCCGTCGAACGAGTCCCGATTGTTCGAAATCACCGCTTGGGGGTCAAGTATCCGGCGGTTCGCCGTCCGTCTTTTCCATGTTGCGTGGGAGCTCGGAGCGCACCTATGATGCCGCCGCCCCAAGGTCTCGGCTCGGGACCCCCCTTTGATGTGAACGGGGGCAGACCTAGAATTGTGAGCCCGACCACCGAAGCAGGACACGAAGATCATGCTGCAAGAGCTGCACAAGAGTGCCGGGAATTGGATCGTCAAGATATTCCTGATCGTGATCGCCCTCAGCTTCGTGGCCTGGGGAATCGGCGATATATTCCGCGGCCGGAGCGAGACCACGGCGGTGGCTTGGGTCGGCGACAGCGAGATTTCGGGGAATACCTTGCGCCGCACCTTCCAGCGGGAACTCGACCGTTTTGAGCAAGTCCTGCGGGTTCGGATCAATACCGAGCAGGCGAGGTCCATGGGACTCGTTGGCCAAACCCTGGATAGCCTGGTCTCTCAGGCACTTTTCGCGCTCGAGGCGGAGCGGCTGGGCCTGGGTGCCGGGGATGATCTCGTCCGACAGGAAATTCGGGCGGAATTTCGCAACGACGCCGGGAACTTCGACCGACTCGCGTACCGGTGGTACCTCGGCGAAGCGCGGATGAGCGAGGAACAGTTGGTGGAAATGATGCGCGATGACGTTGTCCGGCGCCAATTGGGTGGAAGCCTCGTCGCCGCGCTGAGCGTGCCGGATATTCTCTTGGATACCCTATACCGCCACCGCAATGAGAAGCGGGTGGTCGAGTTTGCCGTCATCGAAAACGACGCGATGAAGGATATTCCCGAACCCCGGGAGGGCGAACTCGCCACTTTTCACGAAGCCAACGCGGCCAGCTATACCGCCCCCGAATACCGCCGATTGACTTACCTTCATTTGGCGCCGGAGGATTTGGTGGACGAGATTTCGGTCGCCGAGGAGGAAATCCGCGAAGAATACGACGCCCGACATGGGTCCTACGTTACGCCCGAACGCCGAACGGTCGAGCAAATCGTCCTTGGCTCGAAGGACGAGGCGCTTAAAGCCCGAGCCCAACTCGACGATGGCGTCGATTTCGCTCAGGTGGCCGTGGCGATGACCGGGATCAAGGCCGACGAAATTTCGTTGGGGACGGTCGAATTCGACGATTTGTTCGACCCGGCTATCGCCAAGGCCGTCTTCGGGCTCGAAAAGGGGACCGTCAGCGCGCCCACGGAGAGCGGCCTGGGTTGGCATCTTTTGCGCGTGAGCGAAATTCTGCCCGGGCGCGAACGAAAATTCGAGGACGTGCGCGAGGAACTCGAACGAGAGCTGGTAATGCAAAAAGCGGCGGAATCCTTGTATCCGTTATCGACTGTCCTGGACGATACTCTGTCGGATGGGGCGACGTTCGAGGAGGCGGCGCAACAGCTCGGAATTCGGATCGCCACGATCGCGGCCACGGACCAATCCGGGCGCGGGCCCGACGGCGCCGAAGTCGAGGATTTACCGACGGAACCCGAATTCCTGGAGAAGGCGTTCGAATTGTCCGAGGGCGGGGAAACGATCGTCGTAGAATCAAAAAGTGACGGCACCTACTTCGCGGTCCGCGTCGACGAGGTTACGTTGCCTCGCCTCAAGCCCCTCGACAGCATCCGCGACGCGGTCGCCGGCGCCTGGAAGGAGTTGGAAAGGGGCAAGAAGGCCGCCGCCCTCGGCCATGAACTCGTCGAACGCTTGGATCGGGGAGAAAAATTTGCCGCCATCGTTGGCGAGCACGATCTCGTGATGAAACTCTCCACCCCCTTTGATCGCAACGGCTCGGGGGCGGACCGGCAGTTCACGCAAGAATTCGTCGGCGCGGTGTTCGATCTTGATAGCGGCGCCGCCACGACGGCCTCGAATCCAAACTTAAGCGGTCATGTCGTGGCCCGCCTCAAATCCGTTGTCGCGGCGGATCCGAAGGACGACGAGGCGGGTGTCGCCGGGACCCGGCAGGAACTGGTCCAGGCGCTCGCGGTCGACATCGGCACCCAATACCGAACCTTGTTGAGCGCCCGCTTCCCGATCGAGGTTGACCAGGAAGCGGTCGACAATCTGTTTCAATACGACCCTTGACCCTATCCCTTCCATCCCCTCACGATTGATGGAGTCGCTTCCCGGCAGCGAGCCGTTCGCCGCGGCCTATAACGCCGGGACTCCCCAAGTTGTTTGGACGACCCTGGTCGCCGATCTGGAAACCCCGGTGTCGGCGATGCTCAAGTTGGGCGCCGACGGCGCCAACAGCTTTCTGCTCGAATCGATTTTGGGCGGCGACGTCCGGGGCCGCTATTCCTTCATCGGTCTCAAGCCAGATCTCATCTGGCGGTGCCGGGGCGCGCGGGCCGAAATCAACCGCCGTGCCCGGGTCGATCCGGATGCCTTCGAACCCTGCCCGGAGGCAACCCTCGAGGCCTTGCGGCGGGTCGTTCGCGAATCGCGCATCGCCTTGCCGGAGGTTCTGCCGCCGATGGCCGCCGGTCTGGTCGGTTACATGGCCTACGACACCGTGCGCCTGATGGAGCGGCTGCCCGATCGGAACCCGGACGTCATGGGGCTGCCCGACGGCCTCTTCGTGCGCCCGACGGTGATGGTCATCTTCGACAACATCGACAACGTCGTCACCATCGTCACCCCGGTTTGGCCGGACGCTCGGACCTCGGCCGAGGAGGCGTACCAGGACGCCTTTGACAGGCTGGGCGAAACGGTCGCCGACTTCGAGCGTGGCCTGCCCCACGGCCGCCGCGAGGGACCGGCGGTCAAGCCGCCCGAGCCGGTTTCGAACATGACCCCGAGCGACTACCGCGCGATCGTCCGGGCGGCGAAGGAATACATCGTCGCCGGCGATATCTTCCAGGTCGTCCTGTCGCAACGTTTCGCCGTCCCGTTCGAGCTGCCGCCGTTTTCGCTATACCGGGCGCTGCGCCGCACGAACCCCTCGCCGTTCTTGTATTTCTTGGATTTCGGCGCTTTTTCGGTGGTCGGTTCAAGTCCCGAAATTCTCGTCCGCCTGCGCGACGACACGGTGACGATCCGCCCCATCGCCGGAACCCGGCGGCGGGGAAGGACTCCGGCCGAGGACCAGGCGTTGGCCGAGGAACTCCTCGCCGATCCGAAGGAACTGGCCGAGCACCTGATGCTTCTCGACCTCGGCCGCAACGACGTCGGCCGGGTGGCGCGGATTGGGACGGTACGGGTGACCGAGAAAATGTTCATCGAGCGCTATTCGCACGTGATGCACATCGTTTCCAACGTCGAGGGCACCATCGATCCCCGTTTCGATGCCATGTCGGCGTTGATTGCCGGTTTTCCCGCCGGCACCGTCAGCGGCGCGCCCAAGGTCCGGGCCATGGAAATCATCGAGGAACTCGAGCCCGAGCGCCGCGGTATCTACGCCGGCTGTGTCGGCTATTTCTCCGCCGACGGCGGCATGGACACCTGCATCGCCTTGCGCACCGCCGTGCTCAAGGACGGGGTGATGTACGTCCAGGCCGGCGGCGGCGTCGTCGCCGACAGCGATCCCGAGCGCGAATACCAAGAAAGCTGCGACAAGGCCCGGGCCCTCGTCCGCGCCGCCGAGGAGGCCGTCCGCTTCGCCGCCGAACCCCGGCGGTGCTAGCCACTTTTCTTGAGCGGTCGAGGGGCAAAATTCTCCTTCGGAAATCCCGACTCTCGCGTTCGACGCCTCTTGCGGAAAAATCACGCATTTGTGTCCCGGTTGGCGCGGCTCATGACGAGCGCGAGTTGCCCGTGCGGGTGATTCCCCTATAACGGTGATTCCCCTATAACAAAGGCAAGGTGGAAAAGCGGATGAACGGGGAGGCGAGGACCGATGCGGGGTAAATTCCGGGTGCTCTTCTTGCTAAGTGTGTTGGCGTTCGTGGGGTCGATACCCGCGAAGGCGCAGACTCCGGGCCAGTCGTTTCGGGATTGCATCGAATGCCCGGAGATGGTGGTGGTGCCGGCGGGGACGTTCAGGATGGGGCCGGTCGATGGGGAGCACGACTGGGCAGTGAAGCAGGGCGGCAAGCCCGAATGGTATACGGACGAGAATCCGCGCCACGAGGTGCGGATTCCCCGGTCGTTTTCGATCGGCAAGTACGAGGTAACGCGGCGCCAGTGCGCGGCCTTTGTGCGGGCCACGGGGAACTGCTACACGAAACAGGGCGAGGAATGGAAACCCGATTTGTCGAAGGACTGGCGCGGTCCGGGTTTGAACAAACCGACAGCCATCCGGTGGTCTGCGTGTCGTGGGACGAGGCGCGGGCCTACGTCCGTTGGCTGAGCGGGCGGACGGGTAAGAACTACCGGCTGCCGAGCGAGGCGGAGTGGGAATACGCAGCCCGGGCCGGCACCACGACGATGCGTTATTGGGGTCACGACCAGCAAAACACGGAAGGGTGCGTGTACGCGAACGCGGCGGACTTGACCGGGAAGGATCGTTTTCCCGACTGGACTACGGCGCACGAAGGCGGCGATTTTCTGTTCATCCTTAAATTCGTGGACAGTTTATTAATTTTATGAGTTAGTTACAATGAATTATATCCGCTCTTGGGGCACACGCGGCTAAAGTATTCCATGACCTTGCCCCGGCGAGATTTCGAATCGAAGGCCATTGTTCTAGAGGAATCGCACCCCCACGCGGTGGCACGCGGTTGGCGCTGGGATCCGGTCCTCGTTCGTCGCGTTTGGGGGACTTCGAGTAGGTTGCAAAACACGGTCACGGCGTCTGGCTCGCCTGACCGTGGCCATACGAGCCGGATCCTAGAGCCGGACGATTCGAAATCGAGTTGTCCTTTCCTTCGAATTCTCGAAAATGAGGGGGGCTAAAAGTTCTAATATATCTCGCCTAATCTCTAAATTCGTAAACTGTCCCGGTTTTTGGGTCAAGCACGGGGATGACGCGGGGTGTTGTAGCGAGTCAAAAAAACGTCATGGGGAAAATCCCCGCGCCGCGCGCGGGGCTCCCGGAACAACATCTCCAAGAACCTACGGTCGCCGTTATTTTGCCGCGAGGTCGGGGGCGGGGAGCGACGGTTCGGGCATCGTGTGGGCGATGATCGCGCTGATCGGGACCAGGGCGAATCCCTGGGATTCGAGTCCCGGGAGCCAGGCGGCGAGAACCTCGATCGTGGCCGTGTTGGGATGGCCGATTCCGACGGCGAAGCCTTGCTCGATGGCGACCTGTTCGAGCTCGGACAAGCGCGCGACGATGTGTTGGTGGTCGGCGACGTTGTCGATGAAAACGTCGCGTTCCGTCGTCGGCATTCCCAATTTCTTGGCGATCTTGAATCCGACCGTTTCGTGGGTCGTGCGTGAATCGAGGTAGAGCAGACCGCGGTCGTGCAATTCCCCGAGAACGATCTCCATGCCGGTGGGGTCGCGGGTGAAACGGCTTCCCATATGGTTGTTGACTCCCACGTAGCCGCCGAACTGGGTCAAATGCCAATTCAGGGTTTGGAGCAGTTCGTCCCGCGAGATCCCCGTCGTCAATGCGCGAGGCCCCGGGTCCTTATCCGGTCCCTCCGGTTCCATGGGGAGATGCACGAGCAGCTCATGACCGGCCCGGCGGGCCGCCGAGGTCATCGCGGGGAGATCGTCGAAGTAGGGAAGAAACGCGAGCGTGAGCGGGCCGGGGAGGGCGTTTGCGCTCTGAACCGCGCGGGGGTTGTTGCCGAGATCGTCGATGACGATCGCGATCATCGCGCCTTGATTGGCGGCGACCGCCACGGCGAATCGTTGCCATGGCGGGACCTCTTCCTGGATGGCCGGCGGTTCCGCGGCCGGCTCCGTTGGCGCGATCGTTTTCGCGACCTCGATCGGCGGCGGGGTTTCGACCCCGGCCGCCTTGCTTGGCACCGGCGGGATCGGGACGTGGACGAACGGTGGCGAAGGGCGCGCCGTCGCGCCGGCCCGTTGGTCGCCTTCGATCGAGGTTATCCCGAGAAATATGATCAGCGACGCGACCAGGACGCTCGCGGTCGCCCCGATGATCAGGGGCGTTAGCGGCAGGGCGCGACAGGAATTAAGAGCGGCGACAAAACGGCGCCACGGGATGGGCGAAAAATTAGCCAAGCAGCACTCCTCGCCACCGTCCGGCCAGGGGGGACACTTACCGGATATGGATATGGCCGGATTTGGATATGGCCGGACCCGACGATACACTACGGTCGTTACCAAATGTATGCCATTTATGTCCCCGGTAGGGCGCGTGTGGCTCGGCGGCGGCGCCAACGACGAAGGCCGAGACCGTCGAACCTGTTGAACCGGAATATCCGCGCTCGTTCCTCGAAATTCGACGAATTCGGAACATGTTGTCATTGCTGCGCGAACCCGCCTTCCGGAACCTGTTTCTGGCCCAAGCCGCCGCCCTCGTCGGGAGCGGTCTCGCCACGGTCGCCCTGAGTCTCCTGGCGTATCAACTCGCGGGTGGCGAAGCCGGCGCCGTTCTCGGCACCGCGCTGGCCTTGAAGATGGTTGCCTATATCGTTATCGCGCCCGTCGTCGGCGGCCTGGCGCACCGGCTGCCGCGTAAAGCGGTGCTGGTGATCCTCGACGTTGCGCGCCTGCTCTTGATGCTGTGCCTGCCTTGGGTCGACGCCGTTTGGCAAATCTACCTCGTGATTTTTCTTCTCAGCGCTTGCTCGGCCTGTTTCACGCCCTTGTTTCAGACTACCATCCCCGACGTGTTGCCCGACGAGCGTCGGTACACGCGGGCCCTTTCCTTGTCTCGGTTGGCTTACGATCTTGAAGTGCTGGTGAGTCCGGTTATCGCCGCGTTCGTGCTCTTGTTCGCCCACTATAATTCCTTGTTTGCGGCGAACGCCGCCACTTTTCTGGTTTCGGGAATATTGCTCGCGACGGCGTCGGTTCCGCCCCCCGGCCGGAGTGATCGGCCCCGAGGGGTCTTCTTCAACTTGATCTACGGTCTCCGCGTGTACGCGGCGACGCCGCGCCTTCGAGGCGTTCTCATGCTTTCGCTCGCCGTCGCCATCGCCGGCGCGATGGTGATCGTCAATACGGTCGTCTACGTCGGGGATTCCCTTGGGGGATCGGAGACCGAAACGGCGATCGCGTGGGCGGCGGCCGGCGCGGGTTCGATGCTCGCCGCCATCGCCTTGCCGCGTCTGCTCGAGCGCTATCCGCCGCGGACCGTGATGCTGTGGGGGGCCGTTGTGCTGGCTCCGACATTGGCGATGGGGTCGTTTTATCCCGGATATTTCGTCTTCCTGGTCCTCTGGTTCGTGATCGGCGTCGGGATGTCACTGGTCCAGACTCCGATCGGCCGCGTATTGGTCGGCTCGTGCCGGCCGGCGGACCGCCCGGCACTGTTCTCGGCCCATTTCGCCCTTTCCCATGCCGGCTGGCTCGTGGCCTATCCCCTGGCGGGGTGGATCGGGTCGGAGGGCCTGATGTCCACCGCGTTCCTGAGCCTGGCGATCGTGGCACTCCTGGCCAGCGCCGGCGCGGCCTTGGCTTGGCCGCCGGCCGACCCGGTCGAGCTGGAACACGAACACGAGACGTTCGAACACGAACATTCCCACGTCCACGACGAACACCACGACCACACACACGACGAGGCCATGGGTCCCGAACCGCACAGTCACCGGCACGTTCATGCCAACGTGCGTCACGAGCATGCATTCGTCATCGACCTCCACCATCCGCGTTGGCCATGAGACCCCGCCGGCACGCCGTCCGACGCGCCTGCCCCGAGGCCCGGTCGGAAAGGTTATGATACGAAATGGTCTTTGAACTCCTCGTCTTCGGGGTCTGCGGAATCCTGATCGGCCAGGCCGTTCTCGGGGCCGTTCAGCGGCGCTCGGATCAGCGCCGGTGGCCATGGGGGGCGCTCGCCCTGCGCCGACGCTCCCAGGGCGAGTTGATGAAGCTGGCGATGGCGGCGTCGCTCTCGGTCGCGGCGGTCCTGATCGTCGCCAAACTCGTTGCCTGGAACATGACCGGGTCCGTCAGTCTGTTCGCCTCGTTATTGGATACCACCTTGGATTCCCTGACCTCGGTGGTCAATTTCTTCGCCGTCCGCCACTCGCTGAAACCCGCCGACCGGCGCTATCGTTTCGGTCACGGCAAGGTCGAACCTCTCGCCGGCCTCCTCCGTTCGCTGTTCGTCGCCGGGACGGCGTTTTTGCTCGTAACCGAGGCGTACGACCGGATCTCGAACCCGATCGCCGTCGAGCACGTCGCCATCGGGATTGGGGTCATGCTCTTCGCCATGTTCAGCATGGTGGGTTTGGTGACGTTCCAGCGATTCGTCGTTCGCCAAACCGGATCGACGGCGGTGGCCTCGGACGCGCTCCACTACGAGAGCCACGCCATGGTGAATGCCGCCGTCATCTTCTCGCTCGGCCTGAGTAGCGGCCTGGGCTGGACGCTCGCGGATCCGATTTTCGCGCTCGCCATCACCGTCTACATTTTGCGCAATGCCTGGCGGATCGGTCGGCTCGCCTTTCGTCAGATCATGGACCGGGAGATTTCCGAGCAGGAGATGCGAAGAATCGAGGAAACGATTCTCCGCGCCCCCGGGGTTAAGGGCGTGCGCGACCTCCGCACCCGCCAATCGGGACTCGTCCGCTGCGTTCAATTTCGCCTCGTGCTCGACCCGAAGCTGCGGCTTTCCGAGGCCGAAACCATCAAGAAGGCGGCCACGGCCCGGGTCCGCGGAATCTATCGGGCCGCGGAGGTCTTAATTCAACTGGTCCCGGCCGGGCCGGCCGCTAAATCGACTGCTCGCGGAGGAGTTTCGCGGAAGCGAAAGGGGATCTGATTTGGCTTTCTAGCCGGCTTTTGGCCGCCATCGACGGAGCAGGAGTGCGTTGGAGACGACGCTGACGCTGCTGAAAGCCATTGCCGCTCCGGCGATGACCGGACCGACAAACCCGGCCGCCGCCAGAAAGACGCCGATCACGTTATAGGAAAAGGCCCAGAAAAGGTTCTGGCGAATCTTGGCATAGGTCGCGCGCGAAATATCGAGGGTGTCGACGAGCAGGCTCGGATTGCCGCGCATCAGGGCTATTTCCGCGGCCTCGATGGCGACGTCGGTGCCGCTGCCCATGGCGATACCGACGTCGGCGGCGGCCAAGGCGGGGGCGTCGTTGACGCCGTCGCCCACCATCGCGACGACGTTTCCCGACTTTTGCAAACGCGCGACGTGGGCGGCCTTGTCCTCCGGGAGAACCTCGGCCACGATTTTCGTGATTCCGATTTCGCGGCCGACCATTTTCGCTGTCCGGCGGTTGTCGCCGGTCAACATCACGACCTTGATGCCGTGTGCTTGCAAAGCCGCGATGGCGGCCGCGGCATCCGTTCTGACCCGGTCGCGGACGGCGATGAGGCCCAACAAGGGGCCACCCTTCCCGCCCTCGCGGGCGATCCAGATGACGGTCTTTCCGGCCTTCTCCAGTCGGGCGGCGGCTTTTTCGCCCGGTGCCGTGGCGATTCCCTGCTCGGAAAGCAGGCGGCGATTTCCGACCCAGACCCTGCGACCGCCCACGATGGCCGTCAACCCACGTCCCCCGAGGCTACGGAAATCCTTGGCCGGCGCGAGCTTGAGGTCGCCTTCCCGGGCCCGAGCCACAACGCCGCGCGCGAGGGGATGGTCACTGCCGCTTTGAACCGACGCCGCGAGCCGGAGAATCTTGCGTTCGCCGGCGGATATTCCGACGATGTCGGTGACACCGGGTTTGCCTTCGGTCAAGGTGCCGGTCTTGTCGAGCGCGACGGTGCTCACCCGATGGGCCTGTTCCAGGGCCTCGGCATCCTTGATCAGTATGCCTGCCCGGGCCGCCGCGCCGGTGCCGACCATGATCGCCGTCGGCGTCGCCAGACCCAGGGCGCAGGGGCAGGCGATGACGAGGACCGTTACCGTCGTGACCATGGCGGCCGCGAATCCGGCGCCGGCGGCGAGCCAAGCCGCGAATGTCACGGCGGCGAAGGCGACGACGGCGGGAACGAAGACGGCGCTGACCCGGTCGACCAAGTGTTGCACCGGCGCCTTGCTCGTTTGCGCGTTTTCGACCAGGCGGATGATGCGGGCGAGAACCGATTCGATCCCGACCGCCGTTACACGTATTCGCAGCAGTCCCGAGCCATTAATGGCACCGCCCACGACGTGATTGCCGGGTGCCTTGCCGACCAGCGCGCTTTCGCCGCTGATCATCGACTCATCGACCTCGCTTTCGCCGCGACTCACGACTCCGTCGGCCGGAAAACGCTCGCCGGGACGGACCACGACAGTGTCGCCGACGCCAACCGATTCCACCGGGACAAGGATTTCCTTGTCTCTCCGGACAACCCGGGCATTGGCGGGGCGTAGCCGTCCCAGCGACCGGATCGCCGCGTAGGTCCGCCATTTGCTCCGACCCTCCATCCACTTGCCGAGGAGAACGAGGCTGATGACCACCGCCGAGGCCTCGAAATAGAGCCGCCCGTCGCCGTATTCCGGCCATGTCATCAGGACAACGCTGAAAGCGTAGGCCGCGGTGGTGCCCAGAACCACGAGCAGATCCATGTTGCCTGTGCGTGCCAATAGCGCCGACCAGGCGGCCCGGTAGAAACGGCCTCCGAGAGCGAACTGCACCGGTGTCGCCAGGGCCAGCTGAAGCCATGGCGAAAGGACGAACTCGATCGCCAGCAGGTGGGCCACCATCTGCCCGACCAGGGGCGCGGCCAGCAGGGCCGCAAGCACGGCGGCACGGAATTCCTCCTCGCTCCGGCGTTGGGCGGCCGCTTCGGCCTGGGCCGCGAGTTCCGAACTGTCGGTCGTGGTCGAGGCGCGGTAACCCGCGGCTTCGACGACGGCGACGAGGCCGGGCACCGACAGGGCCCCGCGCGGTCCGCTCACCCGGGCCCTGTCGCTCGCCAGGTTGACGCTCACCTCGCTGACGCCCGGAACCGAAGCCAGCGCCGTTTCGACTCGGCCAACGCACGAGGCGCAGGTCATCCCCTCGACGTTCAGATCGAGCGCTTGGGTGGGGACCCGAAAACCGGCCCGGCCAACGATGGCGGCCAGATCCGCCAAACCGAGGCGAGCGGGGTCGAAACGAACTTTGGCCCGCTCGTTGGCCAGGTTGACGTCCGCCGAAGCGATGGCCGGCTGGGCCGACAAAGCGCGTTCGACCCGGCCGACGCACGAGGCACAGGTCATGCCCTCGACGGGGAGCGCGAAAGTCGCCAGGGAGGAATCGTCAGGCATAAGAAATATGGTTCATCGCCAAAGGGCCCACGTGATGGATTTGGGCATGATACCGTGGATGTCAAGAGTCCCGACACAATGGGGTGCCGCGGGCTTGACGCTCGCCGGGTTGACTGTTTACCTCGCCGAGCGATTCGGCGCCGGTGAGCGCCGAGGCAAACCGACGCGTTTCTTCAGCCGACTGTCTTGATATGCTAGCCTTGATCGACAATTACGACAGCTTTACCTACAACCTCGTACACTATCTAGGCGAGTTGGGTGCCGAAGTCGAGGTGTGGCGAAACGACGCCGTCACGGTGGACGCGCTGTTGGCGGGAGCGGCGAAAGGGATCGTCATTTCGCCGGGGCCGTGCGATCCCGACCGGGCCGGAATTTGTCTCGAACTGGTAGACCGCGTCGCCGGACGCGTGCCCGTGCTCGGTGTCTGTCTCGGCCATCAGGCGGTGGGCCAGGCCTTCGGCGGTCGCATCGTCCGTGCCCCTTTCGTCATGCATGGGAAGCTTAGCGACATTCGACACCAGGGCGAGGGCCTGTTCGCCGGTCTGTCGGATCCCTTCAAGGCGACCCGTTATCATTCCCTGATCGTTGAACGGGAAAGTTTGCCCTCCAGTCTCGCCATAACGGCGGAAACCGACGACGGAATCATCATGGGCTTGAGCCACCGCGCCCACTCGATTTTCGGGGTCCAGTTCCACCCCGAAAGTATCGAATCGGAACACGGACACGCCGTGTTGCGCAATTTCCTAGGCGTGGTCGCGGAATCATGAACGATCAGGATTCGTTGAAACCATTTCTTGCCCGTGTCGCCAACGGCGACAGCCTCGATGTGGCGCAGGCAACGGCTGCCTTCGAAGTCATGATCTCGGGTGCCGCGACACCAGCGCAGATCGGAGCCTTCCTCATGGGCCTGCGGGTACGTGGTGAAACCGTCGACGAGATTACCGGCGGGGCCCTGGCGATGCGGTCGAGGGCACGCACGATAGAGGCGCCGCCGGAAGCGATGGACATCGTCGGCACCGGCGGTGACTTGGAGGGCACCTTCAACGTTTCGACCGCCGCCGCCCTGGTCGTCGCCGCTTGCGGCGTGCCGGTCGCGAAGCACGGCAACCGGGCGATTTCCTCCCGCTGCGGGTCGGCGGACGTGCTCGCGGCGCTCGGGGTCAATCTCGATGCCGGCGACGAGGGGATTCGCCGGGCACTTTGGGAGGCGGGGATCTGCTTCATGTTCGCGCCCCGCCACCATGGCGCGATGCGAAACGTCGCCGGACCACGGCGCGAAATCGGCGTCCGCACGGTGTTCAATATTCTCGGGCCGCTCGCCAACCCCGCCGGAGTCACCCGAATGTTGGTTGGTGTTTACGATCCCGATTGGCTGACGCCGATCGCCACGGTGCTGGGAAATCTCGGCGTCGATAGGGCATGGGTGGTCCACGGCGAGGACGGCATCGACGAAATCACGACCGCCGGGACGACGTTGGTCGCCGAACTCGACGCCGGCGAGGTGCGCCGATTCTCCATCGCGCCCGAGGATGCCGGACTCGCACGCGCCAAACCGGCTGACTTGCTCGGTGGCGAGGCGGAGACGAACGCGCGCGCCATCAATGATCTCTTGTCCGGGGAAACGGGGCCGTTTCGAGACATCGTGATTCTCAATGCGAGCGCCGCCCTGATCGTCGCCGGCAAGGTCCGATCCCTGGCCGAAGGCGTGGCCCGGTCCGCCGAGGCGATCGACGGCGGCGCGGCACGCGAAAAGTTGAAACGGCTCGTCCACTTGAGCAACCGCGACGACGGCGAATGAGCGACATCCTGGCCCAAATCTGCGCGGGCAAACGCGAAGAGGTGTCGCGACGGCGAAAAGCAAGGCCGCTGAACGGTTTGATCGCGGCCGCGGCGAAGGCCCGGCCAATTCGCGGTTTCGCCGCCGCCCTGGCCGGCGCGGTGGCCCGGGAGGGCCGGGCACTGATCGCCGAAATCAAGAAGGCCTCGCCCAGCCGGGGCCTCATTCGAGCCGATTTCGATCCCCCCGCCCTGGCCCGTGCCTATCTCGCCGGCGGCGCGAGCTGTCTTTCCGTGCTCACCGACGGGCCGTATTTTCAGGGTGACGATTCGGACCTGGTCGCTGCCCGCGACAATGTCGAGCTGCCGGTGTTGCGCAAGGACTTCATTCTCGACCCCTATCAGGTTGTCGAGTCGCGGGTTTTGGGAGCGGACTGTGTCTTGCTGATCATGGCGGCGCTCGACGATTCCGCGGCCGCAGACATCGTCGCCACGGCGAAATCGCTCGACCTCGACGTGCTGGTCGAAGTCCACGACGAGACCGAGCTGGAACGCGGTTTGGCCCTCGAGGCATCCCTGATCGGGGTCAACAACCGCGATCTCAAGACCCTTAGCGTCGATCTCGCGACGACCGAGAGACTCGCCCCCATGGTCCCGCGCGATCGCGCCTTGGTATGCGAAAGCGGCCTTCGCCGCGCCGCCGATATCGAACGGATGATAGCCGTGGGTGCGCGGCGTTTTCTGGTCGGCGAGTCGTTGATGCGCGAGATCGACGTCGCCGGGGCCACGGCCACGCTCTTGGGCCGGCCCGTTCCCGCCGCGGTGGGACCGTGAGCAAACTCAGCCATATCGACGCCGAGGGACGGGCGGCCATGGTCGACGTTTCGGACAAAACCGCGACCAACCGCGTGGCCACGGCTCGCGGTGCTGTCTTCATGGCCAAGGAAACGTTGGACCTCATCGCCGCTGGCGGAATTGCCAAGGGGGATGTGTTTGTGGCCGCGCGCGTCGCCGGGATCATGGCGGCCAAGAAAACGGCCGACCTCGTCCCCCTATGCCATCCGCTGCCCCTGACCTCGGTCGTGCTCGAAATGAGCTGCGACGAATCCCGGAGCGTCGTCGAAATTACGGCGACGTGCAAGACTCTCGGTCCGACCGGGGTCGAGATGGAGGCTCTCACCGCGGTCGCGGTCGCGGCGTTGACCATCTACGATATGTGCAAGGCGGTCGATCGCGCCATCACGGTTAGTGAACTTCGACTGACCTACAAGGCTGGTGGCCGCTCCGGCGAATTTCGGCGCGACTGAACACGGCAACGCCGAACTTGGAGAGGCGCGGGCAAAAAAAGGGGACCGCGTGAGCGGTCCCAAGTCGAGGGGGAATGAAGAGCTCATGTCCACATGTCGGGACTTGGTTCCAACCGTTCGTGGATTTCCAACCTCTTACCCTGAATCCTTTGCACGGAGCGTGCCATTTGGCGAAAATTCCTGAAACTTCAATGGCTTCTACAATTAACGGCCGCGCGGGTGTGTTCGGGAATGGGTGTATGTGTAAAATATTCCGACACCCGGGGCCCCGGATTTGCCCCCGGTTTTTCCGTATGAAACCCGTTTTTCTTCTTTTATTCAGATACTTACGGGCGTACTGATGGATTCGGGAGAATTGTAAAGTTTGCCGACACCCGAGAATTCCAAGGATTTGATATCCGTCGACGACGCTCTCGAGCAGGTCGTGGCGGCGTTCCGGCCCCTAGCGGCGGAACTGGTGTCCGTCGGGCAGGCACTGGGCCGCGTCCTCGCCGAGGACGTCCACGCTCGGCTGACACAACCGCCCGCCGCGGTCTCGGCCATGGATGGTTACGCCGTTCGTGCCGCCGACGTCGTCGAGGTGCCCGCGCGTCTGCGGCTGGTCGGCGCCATTGCCGCCGGCGCTGTCCACGATCGAATTCTCGGGCCGGGCGAGGCTGTACGGATCCTCACCGGCGCGGCGCTTCCCGACGGTGCTGATTCGATCGTCATCCAGGAAAACGCTGGCGTTGAGTCGGACGCGGTGATGCTTCACTCCGCGGCGGTGCCCGGCCAACACGTGCGTTCCGAAGGTCTCGACTTTCGGGCCGGCGAAACGGGCCTGCGCGCGGGCCGGCGGTTGACCGCGAGAGACCTGGGGATGGCGGCGGCGATGAATGTTCCTTGGCTGCGCGTGCGCCGGTTGCCGCGGGTCGCCATCCTTTCGACCGGCGATGAGATCGTCCTGCCCGGCGACCCCCGCGACAGACATCAGATCGTCAGTGCCAATAGTTTCGTCGTGAGCGCGATCGTTAGGGAGGCGGGCGGCCTGCCGATCGACCTCGGGATCGCCCGTGATGACGAGGTTTCGCTGCGTCGCGTCGCCACGGGCGCGGGCGGCGCCGATCTCGTCGTTACCTCCGGCGGCGTTTCCGTCGGCGACCGTGACCTGGTCCGACGGGTTCTCGGGGAAGCGGGCTTTAAGCCTGGTTTTTGGCGAGTCGCGATGCGTCCAGGAAAACCTTTGCTGTTCGGGCACCTGGGCGAGGTTCCCTTGCTCGGCTTGCCGGGAAATCCGGTTTCCGCCTTCGTGTGTGGCACGATTTTCGTAACCGCGGCGATCGGCGCGATGTTGGGGTTGCCCGCATTGCCGAAATCAATCGCCCGATTGGGGTCTGACCTTGCGGCCAATCGGAAGCGTCAGGACTATCTGCGAGCGCGGCTCGACCACCAGCGGCGACCGTAACGCCTTTCGCGACGACAGTTCCATGCTCTCGGGCCGCCGCCGATTGCCTCCTCGTTCGGCCCCCCTTCGCGCCCGAGGCGCGCACCGGAGAGCGCGTGCCGATCGTGCCGATTCTCCGACCGACAAGAATCTTTTCCAAACGGCGATTCGCCAGGGCTAGTTTTTTGTCCGCCCAGTTCAGGGTGAGGTCGCGGCGCTGGCCATTTCATTCTCGGTGTGGCAGTGTGCCAATGGCGACGCTGCCGGTCTCGGAGTTCACATGCTCTGGTGGAGCGACCACTACCTGGCGTTCCACGGCCGCCGCATGGCGAGACCTGGCTCGCCTCCTCGTTCGGCCCCCCTTCGCGCCCGAGGCGCGCACCGGAGAGCGCGTGCCGATCGTGCTCATCTGATTCTCCGACCGACAAGAATCTTTTCCAAACGGCGATTCAGGGCTTGACCTCGGCCCAGAACTTAAATAGAAAATATCCTTGGCGTTTCGGTCTGATCGGCTGACCTCACAGCAGCCCGGCGCGTTCAAGCTGGGCGCGCGTGATCGCTATATCGGAGCCATCGATGTGGCCGAGTGCCGAACCTGGCCTCCCGTGTGCTGGGGCTGAGGCGGCGGCTGTCTGAAATCCAACGGACCGAGATTACTGATTTGCCTGCTACATGGCGCTCATGAGCGGAGGGGCCGCGCTGAAAGCCCAAGGATGGTTCGTGACAGACGGCGCCCCCGAGGCGCTGAGCTCCATGCCGGCACACTGGAACGCCGAGCAGCACACCGAGCCGATGGCCGCGCCCCGGCTGCGCAGCCTGTTCGAGTGTCTGGGTGAGGTGCCCGAGTACCGCCATGCCCGGGGCAAGCGCTATGCGCTCAACACCATTCTGGTGATCGCCGTCGCCGCCCGGCTTGCCGGATACCGGGGGGTGAACGCGTTCGCCCAGTTCGCCGCCCTGCTCTCCCAGGAGCAGCTCGAGGCGGTGGGTGCGTTCTGGAGCCCTTCCAAACAGCGCTACACCCCGCCCGCGATCACCACCTTCCACAAGACCCTCACCGCCCTGCCGCCAGAGACCCTGGACAACGCGATTAGCCAGTGGACCGGCCAGCATGGCAGCGCGCACGCGCCGGTCGCCATGGACGGAAAGGATCTGCGCGGCGCCTCGAAGCAGACCGAAGACGGGCGCAGGATGATGGTGGCGGCGGTCGCACGACACCGGCGTGGTCCTCGGGCAGGTCGAGGTCGCCGCAAGAGCAACGAAATCCCGGCCGTGCGCGAACTCTCCAGCGGCCTCGACCTCACAGGCCGGATCGTCACCATGGACGCGATGCACGCTCAGCACGAGACCGCGCGCTGCCTGCTCGGGCGTCGCGCCGACTACGTGATGAGCGCGGTCAAGGACAACCAGGAGATGATCTTCGAAGACCTCAAGGCGATCGACTTCAGCGATGCGCTCTGGCGGTCGACAAGGGCCATGGCCGCATCGAGCGCCGACGCTGCGCCGTCGTCGACCTCCCGCTGCCGAGTGCACGGCTCGCCAACCTCCACGGTCGACGCCAGCCATGCGCATCGAGCGCGAACGCGAGATCCTCAAGACCGTGCAAGCGCAGCATCGAGGTGACCTCCTCACCTCGCTCGGCCTCAGAGCGCTCCGGACCCGAGGAGTTGCTCGGACTCGTGCACGCTCAAGAGACCGCACGCTTGCTCCGACGCGTCCGGAGATGATCGAATCAAGGCGATCGTCGGGTTGGCACGAAACCGTCGACAAGGGCCATGGCCGCCAGCGCCGACGTGTCGTCGATCTCCGAACGGTACGCCATTTCAGCGCGAGCCGACCGCAAGCTGTGACCTGGGCCTCACAGAGCGGCCGGACCCGAGGAGTCTCGAACTGCCATGGCAGGAACCGCCTGCGACGACGAAGACCGATGAACCTTCTCGCCTGCTTGACCAACGCGGCCATCGCCATCGTGCGCTGCGACGTCGACATCTGCCCGAGGCCAACCGGCACTATGCCGCCCGGGCGCAGGAGGCCCTCGACGCGATCATGACCGCGCCCATCGCCGATGAGACAGCACGCCTCTCCCCCGGACCGGGACGTGCCGCCGAGCGGCGCGGGCGGACCGGTGTGCCTGTCGAACCCGAAAACGCCGTCCGGTGGCTTCGAGCAGTCCCCATGACGTCGTCGAGGCAAGCTCGGGGCTCCCCGAACCCCGTGCACCGAGCACGATCCCACTCATCCCGAACCCTCAACCGCGACTAAAAATTGTTCCTGCGATTCAGGGCTTGACCTCGGCCCAGAACTTAAATAGAAAATATCCTTGGCGTTTCGGTTTTGTTCTAGTATATCGGAGCCATGATGTTAACCAGGAAACAACACGAATTACTGACCTACATTCATGAGCGCCTGAAAGCGGATGGCGTATCTCCATCCTTCGATGAAATGAAGGATGCGCTTGGATTGCGGTCGAAGTCGGGAATCCACCGCCTTCTCTCCGCCTTGTCCGAACGCGGCTTTATCCGGCGCCTTCCCCATCGGGCGCGCGCTCTTCAAGTTCTCAAGTTGCCCGACGCGTCCGCGAATCCGGTCGGGTTTTCGCCAAGTGTCATCGAAGGTGATTTCAAGCCGGCGCTGTCGGGACAAGCGGTCGAGCCATCAGGTGCGACGGTGAACCTTCCCTTGTACGGTCGCATTGCCGCCGGCACGCCGATCACGGCCCTCGCCGATCAGTCAACCCTCGTCGAAGTTCCCGGGAATCTTCTCGGTTCCGGCGATCATTACGCTTTGGAAGTGGCCGGTGATTCGATGATTGAAGCGGGAATTTTCGACGGTGACATAGTGGTCATCCACCAGTGCGACAACGCGGAGAGCGGCGCCATCGTGGTCGCTCTGATCGATAACGAGGAGGTCACCTTGAAGCGGTTGCGCCGTAAAGGCGGCTCGATTGCTCTGGAACCGGCCAATCCGTCCTACGAAACGAGAATCGTTCCAGCCGATCGGGTAAAGGTTCAAGGGCGCCTGACTGGGCTGATCCGAAAATATTAGGGCGGCCCCACTGATGATTTCGCTTGTGGGCTTGCCGTGAGGCCGATGTCTCAACGGTCGGATTTCGTCCAGCCCGCCGCTTCGGCCTCTTCTTCGCTGCAGAACCACCGTTCACCCCGGGTCGAGTCAATTTTCGCGGTGTCGTACCAGCGGCCTCCCGGGACGTGGTAAGTATATATGTTGGTGCTGCTGATGTTGCCTTTGATGTCGCAGCCCTCGGGGGCATCTTCGTATACCGGCAGGGTCCATCCTAAACGCCTGCCCGAGCGCCATTCCGACGGGCTGATGAACTGGCTTCGCCAGAGGCCTTTCTTGGCGTCACGGGCAGCGATTTCGAGATCGACATAGTCTTCGGTGTGCCAGGGGTAGGCCAAGGCCCAGCCCTCCTTGACCAACCAGGCGTTGATGTCCTCCTCGCCGATGAAACAGACGGCCTGGATACGGGCGAACTCGTCTAAGTCCCTATCCGCGCAGCGCACATCCTGGTCCTTGGTCTTGTCGATCAGGGCGTACGCGGCATGCCGTCCGCAATGCCATTCCTTGTTGTTGCGGCGACAATTCTGCATTCGATCCGGCGCATCAACTCCCCAAAGCACGATATTCTGGCCCCTTACGATCAACATGCCCGCGTTGAGGACCAGTGGCTCGCCGACAATCTCGGCGGACACGGTGTTTGGCAACAATATAAAAAGGAAGAGAATCAGTCGCCGCATTTGGGAATTATAACACATGCCCACCCCGCGGCGCCACAATGCCCTGAATTCCCATCGCAAGATCACGCCAGGCGAATTTATTCTGACGCTGCGGGAATTTCCCGTATCAATGTCCTGAGCGAGGTTTCGGGATCAGCGAGCACGACCGGATCGAGGCGTCTTTTGGAGCCGATGAGTTGGCGGGCCGGACGGATGTCGCGCCCGTTGTTGATCGCGTTCGCCGTGACGACGCGGCGGTCGCGGAGGTAGAACGCCGTGAAACGATGGCTTGCCGGATCACCTCGGAAGACCAACTCGTCATATTCAGTCGGCAGCCCGACTATCTGCAGATTGATCTCGAATTGGTCGCTCCAGAACCACGGGATCGCGGTCTCGGCCGCGGCTTTGCCGCACAGGGACCGAGCCACTGCAATGGCCTGGTTTTGGGCGTTCTGCCATGATTCGAGGCGGACGCCTCCGGGGCCGAGTGGGGCGGGCTGATTGGTCACGTCGCCGGCGGCAAAAATCTTGGGGTCGCTGGTTTGACCGCGCCCATCGACGATGATTCCGTCAGCGACATCGAGGCCCGCCTGTGAGGCAAGTTCGGTATCCGGAAACACGCCGATGCCGACGACGACGGTATCGGTGGCGACCGTGTTGCCGTCGGCGCGGACGACCCCTTCCACATGGTCGGCGCCGGCCAGGCCCACGACCGTCACGCCGGTCCGTATGTCGACGCCATGCTGCTGGTGAACGGCCATCATGAAGCGGCCTATTTCGGGCGCCACCACCCGATTCATCACGACTTCCTCGGCCTCCAATACTGTCACCCGGCAGCCCCGGGTCCGTGCCGCGGCGGCCACCTCGAGGCCGATGTAGCCGCCGCCGATGATGCTGATGCGGGCCCCCTTCGTGAGCACCCGGCGAAGGGCCATCGAATCGTCGAGGCGACGCAAGTAGTGAATCCCGGGCAAATCCGAACCGGGCAGCGAGATCCGCCGGACCATGGATCCGGTCGTCAATACGAGTTGGTCGTAGTCGAGCCACGACCCATCGCCCAATCGGAGACGTTGCCGGGCCCGATCAAGGCGTTCCGCGCGCGTGCCAAGCCTGAGTTCGATCCGATTATTCTCGTAATACGATCGGTTATTCAGGTAGGTGCTTTCCGGACCCTCGACGCCGATCAGGAGTTTCTTCGACAACGGCGGTCTTTCGTACGGAGGAGTTTCTTCCTCGCCGATCAGCACCACGCGGCCCTCGAAGCCCTCGTCGCGCAGGGCCGAGGCGACGCCACCACCGGCCTGCCCTGCCCCAACAATGACGATCGGCGCCGTCATCGACGCGTCTCCGAGCGGGCGTTTACGCGGGGGGCACCTCGACGTAGATATCCTCGCCCTCTACCTTGACTCGGAAGGTGCGGAGATTTTCCTTCGCGGGAGGCGCGACGGCCTCGCCGGAACGAATGTTGAACAAGGCCCCGTGGATCGGGCATTCGACGACCTCGCCATCGACGTAACCCTCGGTCAGCGGGGCATACTCGTGCGTACAGATGTCGTCGATCGCGTAATACGCCTCGCCCAGCCGGTAAATGCCGATCGAGATCTTACCGACTTGCGCGGCTTTTGGTGTCTCATCCGTAATTTCACTGGTCTTGGCGACGAGGTGCCAATCGCCGGTGGCGTCTCCGCTCATCATCTGCTCCCGTTGACGGTTCGACGCGAAACATGCGCGTACGCGACGCGAAAATCAAATCATTCGAAGGAGTTTGTCCGCTGAAAGCGGTTTCATGGTTGCGCCTGTCGCGGACGTTTGCTGTGATAGAAGGGCTTCCGGCGAAGGGCCGCGGAGCGCATCCACAACACCATCGCGAAGCGGCTTCGAATTGCCGCCGAAGGAGCGGGTTAGCATGGCGGAAACGATCGAGGAACGCTTGGCCGAGCGCGGTATCGTGCTGCTACCGGCCCCGGCCCCGGCGGCAAATTACGCGCCGTTCGTCGTTTCCGGCAACCACGTCTACGTCTCGGGTCAACTTCCGATGATTGAGGGCAACGTCAAGTATGTCGGTTGTGTCGGCCGCTCCCTCACGATCGAGCTCGGACAAACCGCGGCCCGGCTTTGCGCCCTCAACGTCGTGGCGCAGGTGAAGGCCGCGTGCGGGGATGATCTGGAACGGGTCGTGCGTTGCCTGAGGATAGGTGGATTCGTCAACGCAACTCGGGAATTCATGGCACACCCCGCGGTGATCAATGGTGCTTCGGATTTGATCGTGGAAGTTTTCGGCGACAAAGGATTGCACAGCCGCGTTGCTATCGGCGTCTCCTCGCTTCCCTTCAACTCGGCCGTCGAGATCGACGCCGCCTTCGAGATTATTCCGCCGGCAGGGTGAGCACCCCTGTCTTGGGCGTGACCAGCCGATGAACGGCGGCGAGGCGTTGGTTGCTACCCTGGTTCAGAACGGGTTCGACACCGGTTTTTGCGTTCCAGGCGAAAGCTACCTCGCGATACTCGACGCCCTGCGCCGCAATCAAGACCGCTTTCGGCTCGTCACCAATCGCCACGAATCGGGCGCGACCTTCGCCGCCGAGGCCTACGGCAAACTGACGGGGAGGCCCGGGTTGGCGTTCGTGACCCGCGGTCCAGGCGCCGCGAACGCGATGATCGGCGTCCACGCGGCGGCCCAGGATTCGACGCCGATGGTGCTGTTCGTGGGCCAGGTACCTCACGCCCAACAGGGTCTCGAGGCGTTTCAGGAAATCGATTTCAGGACGACCTTGGGAACCATCGCAAAGGCCGTGGTCGAACCTGCCGGCGCCGATGAGGTTGCCGCGACAACGGCGCTTGCCCTCGGCCTGGCGGCTTCTGGGCGCCCCGGACCGGTTGTGGTCGTGCTTCCCGAGGACGTCACCGAGGGGGAGGCCGGAACCCCCGTGATTCCCTTCCTGCCAGCGCGGGAAACGGTATCGCCCACGGCCGAGGACGTGGCCCGGGCCTGGTCGCTGATCTCCTCGGCGCGTCATCCCATCGTGCTCTCGGGCGAACTCGTCGCGGCCCATATGGCCCACGAAGCCCTCGCCGAGTTCGTCGCCGCAACCGGCGCGGCCGTGGTCACGACTTTCCGGCGACAAGATACTTTCGCCAACGATCAACCCGCCTATCTCGGTCATTTCGGTCTGGGTAGGGCGCGTTGTCAACGCCAGGCTTGGGCCGATTGCGATCTGGTGATCGCCGCCGGGACCCGCCTCGATGCCGTCACCAGCGAAAATTTCAGCCTCCTTCGGGACGACCAGAAGCTCATTCACATCCATGTCGAGCGCAACGTCATCGACCGTTACCGGCGTGCCGAGGTTGCCCTGGCCGCCGACGTGGGGCCGACGCTCATGGCCCTCGCCGCGCGCGCGAACGCGCCGCCGCCGCCGGCGCGGCTCGCCTGGCGGGCCAAGTTCAACGAGGCCTACCGGGAATTCGCGGCCGGCGCACCCGCGGCCGTGGGCAGCGTCGACCTGGCGGCCGTTGTCCAGACGATGGCGCGGATGCTCGAGGGCCCGCACGTGATGACCAACGACGCCGGGAATTTCGCCGGCTGGCTCCACCGCTGTTTCCTCTACCGCCAACCGTGCAGCCAAGCGGGTCCGGGTTCGGGGGCGATGGGCGCCGGGGTGCCGGCGGCGATCGGCGCCCAACTGGCGAGGCCGGAAGCAACGGTGGTGGCATTCGTCGGCGACGGGGGCTTTCAGATGACCGGCAACGAGATCGCCACGGCTGTCCAGGAAGCCTTGCCGATCAAGATCATCGTCTGCGACAATGCCGCCTACGGCACCATACTGATGCACCAGCACCGCTATGCCGGTAGGGGAGGAGATTACGCGGTGCGCATCGATGGCCCCGATTTCGCGGCCCTTGCACGGGCTCATGGCGCTGCTGCCTGGACGGTGGATCGGAGCGCTGACTTCGCGGATGCCTTCGCCGGCGCCCTGGCCCAGGTGGGACCCGCGCTCATCCATGTCAAGACCGATATTCGCGACATCTCGGCCTACGGATCGGAGGCAAGCTGAAGGCGCGCGTTCTCTCCAGTATCCACGAGGTTGCGGCGCCGGCCTGGAACGAATGCGCGGGGTCCGGAAACCCGTTCATCTCGCATGCGTTTCTGGCCGCTCTCGAGGACAGTGGATCGGCCACGCCCGAAACGGGATGGGCCCCGAGGCACGTTGTTCTCGCCCAGACCGACGGGCGGATCGTGGCCGTGGCGCCGATGTATCTCAAATCGCACTCGTTCGGCGAGTTCGTGTTCGACCAATCCTGGGCCGAGGCATTTCAACGTGTCGGTGGACGCTATTATCCGAAGCTGCAGATCGCGGTGCCGTTCACGCCGGTCACCGGCGCCCGATTGCTGGTAAGACCCGGTCCGGAAGAAGTGTCCGCGGCGACCGAGTTGAACTCGGCGGTCGTCGACGTCGCTCGACGCCTGAACGTTTCATCGCTTCACCTCACCTTTTCCACCAAGAGGGAGTGGGAGCGACTGGGAAAGGCCGGGTTTCTAGCCCGCACCGACGTGCAATTCGTCTGGTTCAACCGCGATTACGAAAGCTTCGACGATTTTCTCGGCTCCCTCGCTTCGCGCAAACGCAAAATGATCGTACGTGAGCGACGAGCGGTCGGCAAGGCCGGGATCGCCGTCGATACCCTGGACGGCGCGGATCTGCGGACCGATCATTGGGATGAATTCTTCCACCTCTACCAGGCGACGAGCCGCCGAAAATGGGGCTACCCCTATTTGAGCCGCGAATTCTTTGCCCGGATTGGCGACGCCATGGCGGACGAGATCGTTTTCGTCGCCGCCAGGCGGGACGGCGAGCTGATCGCCGCGGCCCTGCATTTTGTCGGCGCAGAGGCATTGTTTGGCCGCAACTGGGGATGTCTCGAGTACCTTCCCTTCCTTCATTTCGAATTGTGTTACTACCGCGCCATCGAATACGCGATCGCGCACCGCCTCGAGCGCGTCGAGGCCGGCGCCCAGGGGCCGCACAAGCTCGCCCGGGGCTACTTGCCGGTACCCACCTACAGCGCCCACTGGATTGCTCATCAAGGCTTGCGCGACGCCATCGCCCGCTTCCTCGTCCACGAGAACAAGGCCGTCGCCGCCGAGATCGCGGCCCTGAATGCCCGCGCACCGTTCAAGGAATGACCCCCGGACGGTAGGACCGTCAAGGTCCGCGTCTTCCTGAATCGCGAGGCCCTGATCCGCCTCGTCTCCGCCGTCCTCGTCGAGATCGACAAGAAATGGTCAACCACAGACCGTGTCTACATAAACTGGGACGATCCGGATGACTGACCAAACCGGAGCCAAAAGTCCAGACTTCAGGTTGCTCAATTCGCGCGTCGGCATTCGCCGAGTACCAACCGATTATGGATTTGCACCATGGCCGCATGGTGGGATGCGAGGCGCTCGCGCGCTGGAAATCTCCCGGGGGCGCGGTTTCAAGCATCGAAACGGTTATCGACGAATTGGAGGCGGACGAAGATTTGGCCACCGCGTTGAGCGCCCGAATGCTCGAGTGCATCAGCAAGGATCTCGGACAGTTTCTTTTGGAGCAGCCACGTTTTTCGGTGAGTGTGAATATGCCACCGATCGTTATTGGCCGCGGGCGGATCATGAAAGTTGCCGAGGAATTAGGATTGATGCCGCATCTCAATCAAATCGTCGGCGAGATACCCGAGCGTCAGGCGTTAAGTGAACATGGAAAAACCGCCGTGCGACGTGCCCGTGAACTCGGTGCCAGGATTGCGATCGATGATTTCGGGACAGGGGAGTCCGGCCAGTTGATGGATCTCGAGGTAGACACGCTCAAGATCGATAAATCCTTCGTTGTTCTGCTTGGCAAGGATTACGCGGCCGAACGACGCGGCATTGTCGCCCTGGCGACGGTCCTGAAGGTCGATCTTGTCGCGGAGGGGGTGGAGACACCGGAACAAGCTTCCTTCCTTCGTGCGATCGGGGTGGAGAAAGGGCGGGGTTGGCTGTGGTCGAAGGCAGTCGCGCCAGCGGAATTGGATTCCTTGATGGGTGGCGTCCGGATCTCAAGATAAACGAAGTCGCTAGGCAGACGCTGGGCTACTCCGATCTCGGGGGGTCGAGGCGGTCGAAACGGAGCCGGTGACGGCTGTCGCTGAGGCGGCGGGCGGCGGCGCCAACAGCCAAAAAAACTCCGAAGCCCGTCGCTCCGGCGATCAGGAAGATCACGAGGATCTGGTACTTGACCGCCTCGACCGGATCGACCCCGGCAAGTATCTGACCGGTCATCATCCCCGGGAGCGCAACCACACCCGCCGCCGCCATGGCATTGATCATCGGCATCATGCCGGTGCGGACGGCCTGGCGCAAAGCCGGGCGAAACGCCGTACTGCGTTCCATTCCCAAGGCCAACTGGGTCTCGATGGCCACGCGTTCGCGGCTGATGGTGGTGACCAGCGTGTCGATGGCCAGGCTGATCCCGGTCATCACGTTGCCCAAAACCATGCCAAGGAGGGGAATGGCATAGCGCGGCTGATACCAGGGCTGGGGCTGAACGATCACGGCCAGCGCCAGGACGGTCAATAATCCCGCGGCCGCCATCATGCTTACGGTGCCCATGGCGTAGGACCACATCCCGCTGAAACGCCGCTCCTGGCGGGCACGCACCTCCCACCCCGCTACCAGAACCATGGTCAAGGCCATCAGGCCGGTCCAAAGCGGCGAGGCAATCGTGAAGAGCACTTTGATGATGGCGCCGACGGCCAACAATTGAATCACCATTCGCGAGGCGACGACGGCCAACCGTCGTTCCAGGCCCAGGCCGAGGCGCCACGATAGTCCGGCGTTGATCAGCACCAGCGCCGCGGCCAACAGCAAATCGTGGGACTGGAGCTCCACCGGCGTCACGATGTCGACTCCGTCAGGACACCGTTTCGGATCTCCAATTTTCGTGCCCCCAGGCGCGCCGCCTGCTCATCCTCGTGGGTGACGAGCAGCAGCGAGGCGCCGGCCGCCAGCCGCTCGGCGACGAGTTCCTCGACCCGGCCCTTGGCGTCCGGGTCGAGCGCGGCAGTGGGTTCGTCTAGCAACATTACCCTGGTGTTGAGCAAGAGCATCCGGGCGATGGCGAGGCGCTGTCGTTCTCCCGTCGAGAGAAGCTGCACCGGTGCCGCGAGGATTTCCGGTTTCAGACCCAGGCGCGATACCAACATCTCGGCCGGTTGCGGAAAATGGTCCCCGGTGATGTCCGCCCACCAGCCGGGCTCGGCGGCGACGTAAGTGACCTTGCGGCGCCACGTCGGCGCCGGCATGTCCGTTCGCGCGGTGCCATCGAGCAAAACCTCTCCCGAGCTCGGATCGAGATCGGAGAGGGCCCGCAAGACCAGGGTCTTTCCCGACCCGGAATGTCCTCTCAAGGTGACGCACTCGCCGTCGCGGAGGTCCATGTCGATCGGCGCCAGACCCCGGACCTTCAGACCGCGTACGGTCAGCATTCGCCGATTTCCGAGACCGGCAAGAGGGGCCGAATTCGTCGACGCTGGACCTTTCGCGGAGTTGCACCCGCCCCGTTTCGGATTTGGCGAGGCAAGATTGGGGGTTTCAATGCCTCGCCCGGCGGGCGGTATGAGGGGCCGTTCGTGGGCGTGCCCCCTGCTGACGCGTGGTTGCGATCCCCAAAGCCGGGGAGCTTCATTCCACCGGCGCTAGCTCGCGCGAACGACCATCCTTCTTGGGCCGGCGCGGTTTGCGCAACCCATCCCGGACGATCTCGAAGCTCAATTTCGCGTCCGCGACGCCTACCTTGACCCGTCCGCCCTTGGCCAAGGGGCCGAACAAAACATCATCGGCCAAGGGTTTCTTGATGTGCTCCTGTATGGCCCGGGCCAAGGGTCGGGCGCCGTTCTGACGGTCGAATCCGCGATCGGCCAGCCATTGGCGCGCTTCCGTCGACAAATCGATTGTCACGCCCCGGTCGGCGAGCTGGGCCTCGAGTTCGTCGATGAATTTGTCCACGACCCTGGAGATGATCTCGGGGCTCAATTCTAAGAAGCCGATAACGGCATCCAGGCGGTTGCGGAATTCCGGCGTGAAGGTTCGTTTGATCGCCTCCTCATCGTCGCCCGACCGTTCCTCGCGGGCAAAACCGACGGCGGCCTTAGCGAGTTCGCTGGCGCCGGCGTTGGTCGTCATGATCAACACGACATTGCGAAAATCGATCGATTTGCCGTTATGGTCGGTCAGTTTTCCGTAATCCATGATCTGGAGTAAAATGTTGAACAGATCCGGATGAGCCTTTTCGATCTCGTCCAACAGCAGGACCGAGTGCGGCTGTTGGTCGACGGCGTCGGTCAGGAGACCGCCTTGGTCAAAACCGACATATCCTGGCGGCGCCCCGATCAATCGCGATATGCTGTGGCGTTCTATGTATTCGGACATGTCGAAACGCGTCAGTTCGACCCCCATGATCGCGGCTAGCTGACGAGCGACTTCCGTCTTGCCGACACCGGTTGGTCCCGAAAACAAATAGCTTCCGATTGGCTTGTCCGGATCGCGCAGACCGGCGCGCGACAGCTTGATCGCGCTCGCCAGCGCTTCGATCGCGGGATTCTGGCCGAATACGACGGCATTGAGGTCGGACTCCAGGTTCATCAGCGATTCCTTGTCGCCGATTGAAACTTGTTTGGGCGGAACTCGAGCCATTTTGGCGACGACGTTCTCGATGTCCGGAACGTCGATGATTTCGCGTCTGTCGCTTTCGGGCACCAGCATCTGCGCGGCGCCGACCTCGTCGATGACGTCGATCGCCTTGTCTGGCAGTTTGCGGTCGTGGATGTAACGGACGGACAAGTCGACGGCCGTGCGCAAGGCTTCGTCGGTATATCGAATTCCGTAGTATTTCTCGTAATAGCTCTTAAGGCCTCCGAGAATCTCGTAGGTTTCCTCGACGCTCGGTTCGTTGACGTCGATTTTCTGAAAGCGCCGAACGAGAGCCCGGTCCTTTTCGAAATAGTTGCGATACTCCTTGTAAGTGGTCGAGCCGATACAGCGCAAGGAACCGCTTGAGAGCGCCGGTTTCAACAGATTTGAAGCGTCGAGAGATCCGCCGCTGGTGGCGCCGGCCCCGATTACGGTGTGAATCTCATCGATAAAGAGAATGGCGCTTTCGTCCGCTTCGAGTTCACCGATCACGGCCTTGATGCGCTCCTCGAAATCACCACGATAGCGCGTACCCGCCAACAGCGAACCCATGTCGAGAGCGTACATTTTTGCGTTCTTGAGGACCTCGGGGACTTCGCCGAGGAAAATGCGCCGGGCTAGTCCCTCGGCGATCGCGGTTTTTCCGACGCCGGCATCACCGACATAGAGCGGATTGTTCTTGGATCGTCGGCACAGCACCTGGATCGTTCTCTCTACCTCGTCCGCGCGGCCTATCAACGGGTCGATCCTACCCGCGGCCGCTTTCTCGTTCAGATTGACGCAATAGGCGTTCAATGCCTCGCTGCCTTGGCGGACCACGGATTCCCCGGATTCCTCCTCGTCGACGCCGCTCACCGGTGGTGATTCGCCTTGCCCGGGCTCTCCGGAAATCCCATGGGAGATATAGCTCACGGCATCGAGCCGGGACACGTCCTGCTGCTGCAAGAAGTAAACGGCAAAGGCTTCGCGTTCGGAGAACATCGCGACCAATACGTTGGCGCCGGTCACTTCGCTCCTTCCCGCCGCCTGAACATGCATCGCCGCGCGTTGAACGACTCGCTGAAATCCCGCTGTCGGTCTCGCTTCGGAAACGCCGTCGACGACGAGCCCCTGGAGTTCGTCATCGAGATATTCGTTGAGTGTTTGTTGCAAACGCCTGATCTCAACCCCGCAGCCGCGCATTACCGCCGCCGCGTCGTCGTCCTGGGTGAGGGCCAACAACAAATGTTCGAGGGTCGCGTACTCATGGTGCCGGTTGTTGGCTAGTGAGAGGGCGTTGTGCAGGGCCTGTTGGAGATTGGCCGACAACAATGGCGTCGTCATCGTCACTCGTTTTCCAAAGTACATTGAAGCGGGTGTTGGTGCTGGCGGGCGAAATCGATCACCTGGGTCGCCTTCGACTCGGCAACATCATAGGGAAAGACCCCACACACGCCGACCCCGCGCTGGTGCACGTGGAGCATGATGCTGGTCGCTTCCTCATGCGTTTTACGAAAAAATTTCTGCAGCACGGTTACCACGAACTCCATCGGTGTGTAATCGTCGTTGAGGAGCAGAACCTTGTACATCGAAGGTTTCTTCACCTTCGGCTTGGTCACGATCGAGGTGACCGGGCCGTAATCGTCGCGCCGTTCGTCCGTCATCGCTAATTCATCGTCCGGCGATCATCATCCCATGAACAACATACTTCAGGCTTCAAATGGGAACGATATCTAATTCCTGCCAGGTAGAAAATTGGAATTTTCGGACATTACCGACGCCAGGTCGTGGGAACAGGTACTTTAGGCTCTTCCGAACTGGAGACGATACCTCTCCGCCGCTTGATCGAACAAGGAGAACGTGAGGTCAGTCAGGAGCCGATCGCACCCATGACCGTTTCCCCGGGGCGATGCTTGACGACCCGGCAGGGCAGTTGCCGCTCCGACAATAATCGGCAGCTCTCTCTCGCCTGGCGCCCGGTGACGCCAATAAATCGGGCCCGATAAACGTAACCCCCCTCATGGGTCAGGACGGGAACGACAACCGGGACGGCATCGGCGATGGAAATGCGTCCGCGGTAATTGCTCAGGGCGGTATAAGCCGCGTCGCGGTTGCGAAAGGCTCCGACCTGAATGGCCCAAACCGAATTCCAGCTCGCAAGCGTGGGTTTGGGCCGCGGCGGTGGCGGCAAACTCGATCCCGCCGTAGCGAATCCCCGGTCGAGTAAGGCAACCATCTTACGGTCGCGCCGCGCGGGGGTGTTGGCGCCAAAAACGGCGGCGATAATCCGTCGCCCAGATCTCTGGGCCGAAATCACCAGGTTATAGCCGGAAGCCCGAATGTAACCCGTCTTCAAGCCATCGGTTCCCGGGTAGGTGACAAGCAGTTTGTTGCTGTTCCTGTACGTCCGTCCGGCAAAGCGGAACGACCGCGTGGAGAAGAATTTATAATAGTGGGGAAAACGGCGATACAGAGCGCGAGCTAGTTTCGCCATGTCTCGCACAGTGCTGACTTGTCCGCGATTCGGCAAGCCGGTGGCATTGCGGAACGTCGTCGAGCGCATGCCCAACGCGCGTGCTTTTTCCGTCATCCGGGCCGCGAAGCGGATCTCCGAACCTGCAAGGGCCTCGGCCACGACTGTGGCCGCGTCGTTGGCCGATTTGGTCACCAGGGCCAAAATCGCATCGCGCGCAAGAAGACTCCCACCCTTGCGCAGACCGAGACGAGAAGGCGCCTGTCCCGCCGCCCGCGCCGATACCGGAATACGGCTTTCCAGGGTGATGCGTCCCTGATCCAGGGCCTCGAACAGCAAGTATAAAGTCATCAGCTTGGTCAGGGATGCGGGATAATGCCGATGATCCGGCCGCTGCGCCGATAGAATTTCTCCACTTACCGCGTCGATGACGATCTCGGCGGGCTTGGCGTCCACGCCACCCGTTCCGACAACCAATACCCACAATATCAAAACCAACGCCACGGAATATCTCCGTGAATTCGGCACTCTTTCCACAAACATTACCCCCGGAATATGAAACTATCGCTTCGTCAGCGTCAAAATCTCTTTCGCGGCGATCACGTATTCTAGGCTAGATCCGTCGGCGTGTCTTCACTTTTGGTACCCGGACGGGTCGGGGTTATTCTCGAAAGTCAGGGGAGGAACCCACCTCGGCAAGGCCGTGAGCCAGGACTCCACCCGTGCCCGGTTGACGCCGAAATCGTAATAGCCGTGTTCCGATCGGCTGAAGATGGCGAGGGTCGAACTATTCTTGTCCAATGGAATGAAACGCACCGTGATGAAGTCGGGAAAACGGAACAACTCCGAGCGCTGAACGAAATTGTATTGCTGGATATCGAAATTCGATCCCAGGCGTTCGATCCTCGGTTGATTCCCGACCATTATGAGCCACCAGTCCCTGAGTTGCGCGACCGGAACGTCGAACACCGGACTGATCGAATCGGCCTCCGTGGCGCAGTAATTTTCCGGACAAACCAGGTATTGGTTGGGGGTATCGTCCCGAAACGTTGACCGAAATTCGAACGCCGTATCCCGAACTTCGAGCTCGGAACCGCCCAGGGCGCATGGGATCGCGGCAAGCCAAGCCATCATCGCTGTCCCAAGCAATAGCCCCGCGCTATTGGCGGGTTTATTCGTCATCCGATGCTCCCTGCACCCTACCAAAAGCCACCCAGGACTCGCGAAAGCCCTCGAGCCACTGCAGCAAAGGGAAAGACATCATACACGTTCACACCAATTGAGTTGACCTTGAAAACTCTCCTCGAGCAAACATCGGTTAGCATCCTTCCCGAAAGGAAAATCGCAACGAAGGGGTGTTGAGGGAGAATTTTTATTGTTGGTTAACTCCTGATCGAAGTCGAGCGATGATGCCGCAAAAATTCGCGAATTCTCCGCCGGAGTGGCAATTTTATTTCGAGAATGTGATCGCCGGCACATAACCGGACGTCTGAAACAAATATAATCGTACGTTATCTTGGCATGAATAGCGGGTGAGGAGTGCGTTGTCGAGGCCGTTGGAAATGTCTAAGAATTGTTTACCTGTTAACGATTTGGACACGGACAACGAATTAGGGATTTTCACCGTGACTATATTACGATCCGCGTACTGAAGAAACGATTTCTACCCTAAAATTCGGACGTTTTTTGAATTGACGCTACAAACTGGGACGTACGTCTCACATTAATTTTTTAACTTGAAAGAGTATTTCGTAAATTGTGTAGCAATTGGAAGGCGAGGTTGAAGAATCTAACAGTCTGTTCGAAAACTCGCGGCACCGGCCCTCTCCCCTGTACCATTTAATACCAACCGCCCCAGAGTTTGACTCGCGCAAAGGTTTACACGCTAGGTTTTGTGTGATTCAAGGTTGTTGGCAACAAAGGAGTGTGTTCAATGCCAACGATTCCTTTGCGAAACGACTTTGATGCTGAAAGAGTCCGTGTTCTTGCGGCACGGAGCGATGATGGGAACCAGGCGCGACGGCTTTTGTCGATGGCGGCCATCTACGATGGGATGGATCGAGCGTGCGCGGCGGGTATTGGCGGCATGGATCGGCAGACGTTGCGGGACTGGGTTCACCGGTTCAACGCGGGAGGTCCGGCCGGTCTGATCGACCGCAAGCCGAACGGGGCGTTGCGTCGGTTGACGCCGTCGCAAATGGCGGCGCTTTCGCGGGCTATCGAGGCCGGTCCCGATCCCGAACGGGATGGGGTCGTGCGCTGGCGCTGCATCGATCTCAAGCAACTGATCCGAACGCGCTTCGGCGTGGACTATCACGAGCGGAGCGTCGGCAAGCTGCTGGCCGCGCTCGGGTTCTCGCATATTTCCGCGCGCCCGCGCCACGTCGGCCAGGATGCGCGGGCACAGGAGGAATTTAAAAAAAAGTTTTCCCGAACACTTGGCAAAAATCGTAGCGGCACAGCCACCGGACACGCCCATCGAGGTTTGGTTTCAAGATGAAATGCGCGTCGGCCAGAAGAACAGCCTGGTGCGCCAGTGGGCCCCAAAGGGATCGCGCCCGCGCCAGGTCAAGGACCTACGGACCTCTTCGGCGTATCTCTTCGGCGCCATCTGCCCCGAGCGCGGTGAGGGCGCGGCGCTGGTCATGCCGCGCGCCAATACTGAAGCCATGGACCTGCATCTCGAGGAAATCAGCCGGGCCGTTGCCCCAAACGCCCATGCCGTCGTGCTGCTCGACCAAGCCGCATGGCACACCACTGCCAAACTCGGCATCCCGGAGAACATCTCCCTCGTGCCTTTGCCACCCAAGTCCCCGGAGCTCAATCCCGCCGAAAATGTCTGGCAATACCTCCGCCAGAACTGGCTCTCCAATCGTGTCTTCGACTCCTATGAAGCCATCGTCGAGGCCTCTTGCCAAGCCTGGAACAACCTGACCGACCAACCTTGGAAGATCATGTCCATCGGCCTCAGAGCGTGGGATCGCACAAGTCAATGTTAAGGGCGGTTGGTATAAGTTGACCACTCGAACATAGAAAGTTGATGTGGTTGTTGTTTTGTGGATAACGCGGAGCGTTATCCACAAAATGCGGTCAGCTGAAGATCTGATCGGGTCATTTTTTCGGATCGGACGAGCCTTCTGGGAGCGACCCATTGCTCCCTGTGTTTCGAGCGCCTGGGGGGGGACGCGTGCCCCGGAGGGGCGGCCGCGGCGGACAGCCGGTGGGGAGTTGCGCCTGCGAGCGCCAGTACAGGGAATGTTCGGCGTCGCGGCGGTCTGAGGCAAGAGAGGAGAAAGGCGATGAACTTTGATTGGTTTGCTGGCATTGACTGGGCGACCGAGAGGCACCAGGTTTGCCTTCTTGATGGTAACGGCGTCATCGTCGTTGAAAGGTCGTTCGCCCACAGCGGGGAAGGGCTGGCCGAGTTGTGCGCGTGGCTGACGAAAAAGAGTGGCAGTGTGCCGGAGAGGATTGCCGTCTCCATCGAGGTCCCGCATGGGGCGGTCGTCGATACCTTGCTGGAGCGGGGTTTCGCCATTCACAGTATCAACCCCAAGCAGCTCGACCGCTTTCGCGATCGTTTCACCGTCGCCGGCGCCAAGGACGACCGCCGCGACGCCCATGTCCTCGGCGATTCCTTGCGCACCGACGGCCATTGCTTTCGTCGCTTGAAGGCCGATGCTCCCGCCATCATCGAACTGCGCGAATATTCGCGCCTGGGCCGAGGACCTCGGCCAGGAGCGCGTGCGCCTCGCCAACCACCTGCGCGAACAGTTGAGACGCTATTATCCCCAGGCCTTGGAGGTCAGCGACGATGTCGCCAGCGAGTGGTTTCTCGCCCTGTGGAAGAAGGCGCCCACTCCCGAGAAGGCGCGGCGCATCCGAACCAATACCGTTGCCAAGCTGCTGAAAACCCACCGCATCCGCAAAATCGACGCGCCTGAAGTGTTGCGCCTCTTGCGCCAAAAGCCGCTCACCGTCGCGCCGGGAACTATCGCCGCCGCTTGCGCTCATATCGGTTCCCTGGCCGAGCGTTTGCGCCTGGTCAACCGCCAGGTCAAGCAGGCCCGAAGCCGCATCGACGGCCTCTGCCGACACATCGCCGATCAACAGGACAGCGCCTCGGGGCAGAAATCCGAGCAGCGCGACGTGGACATCCTGCTTTCAATGCCCGGAATCGGGAGGACCGTCCTCGCCACGCTGCTCGCAGAAGCCTCGACGCCCCTGCGGGAAAGAAATTACCAGGCCCTGCGCACCTTGTCCGGCGCCGCCCCCGTTACCCGCCGGAGCGGCAAACGCTGTCTCGTCATCATGCGTCAGGCCTGCCACGTTCGGCTGCGAACCGCCCTTTACCACTGGGCCCGCGTCGCCATCCAACACGATCCCATCAGCCGCCAACGCTATGCCGCCCTTAGGGCCCGGGGACACGGCCACGCCAGAGCGCTGAGAACCGTCGCCGATAGACTGCTTGCCGTCGCCTGCGCCATGCTCAGAAATCAAACCCTCTTCGATCCATCCCATGCTCAAAAAAAAGCCCAACGCCGCCTCACTCCGGCAGCGTGACCACCTCTCATTTCCCCCTTGCTCAATGGTGGGGAGTCCCCTCCCGGCCACCCACATACTCTCGTGGGTGGCCGGGAGGGGGAGAGGGCCGGATCAGACGCAAAATATGCGCAGAAGCGCATTTTCGAACAGATACAAAGGCTTCTCGTCGAGCGGCCAATCGATAAACGGGTGGTCGATTGCGAGCATTTTCGGGAGGATATTTGATAGTCCCCTACGAAAGAAAGTGAGCTTTGGCTGTGATTATTGATAACGATAACCCTGAAAGGGGAACTATACAGGCGAACGGCACGCTTATCCTTCCGGTGGGTTTCGCGACTGGTGCCGTCGATTCGTTGCGCGTGGACAACGATCTCGTGCTCGTCAAGCCGGACGGCACGTCGATTCGCGTTGAAAATTATTTCGGCGCCGCAAATCCGCCCCGCTTGCTGACCGACGACGGTGAACTTGTGACACCGGAGTTCACTCCTGTCTTGGCCGCCCTCGACACCGGCGATCCAGCAACCGGGATTAGCCGGGTCACGTCAATCGAGGTCAGTGCGACGATAACGGAAAGTAACGGTTCCACCGACCTCCTGTCATCCGAATCAGCGCTCGACGAAGGGAGCCATATCACCACGGGACCGGGTGAAGAGGTAGAACTCGTACTTGCCGATGGAACGCGTCTCACTGTGTTGGAATCGACCCGACTGAGTTTTGAAATCTTGATTTTCGATCCCGAAACCGGCCAGGGAATGGTCGGGATCATGATCCAGCAAGGGCAGGTAATTTTTCTCAGCGGCGCCGCGGCAGACACGGATGGCTTCGTCCTAGGAATTCCAGCCGGCCTCGTTCAGGTCCTCGAAAGCGGTGTCAGCGGGTCCGCGGAAGTCACTCCCGAGATCTCGACGATTACGCTCATCTCCACCCCCTCGGGGGGGTGAGGAGGTCGTTCAGGTGCTCACCGAGGTTGGAGACGTTGCCTTGGTGTTTCCTAACGATACCGCCATCGTCCGCGCGGCGGATTTGCCGCCGGAGCTACTGAGTTCGATCGTCGAACCGGGCGCGGGCGGCCTTGGCGCGATCGAGACCGCGGCCGGGACGCCGGACGAAGGAGCGAGCGATAGTCTGACCGTCGTTGGCGGCTTCGAGGGACCGGAGCCGGAAGGGGCTCCCACCTTGCCAGCGGGCGTGGCCCCCCTTGTCCTGGGCGCGGCCCCATTCGCGGCGGGCGATCCTGAGGACGCCGGACCCGATCCGGGCGTCGCCCGACACGGGGTTGGACGACGCTATCAGCTTGCTTGCAGCCGAAGTGAGTGACGTCAATGAAGCGCCGGTGGTGACGGCGCAGGTCGAGACGATGGACGAGGACGCGGCAGACCCGTTTACGGCGGACCTGTTGTCGGCCGCGTTCGTGAGCGATCCGGACGCCAGCGACACGCTGACGGTGAACACACTGGCGCGGACGGACGGGGGCCGGGCGCTGGCGAGCCTGCAATTGGACGCGGGTTCGGCGGAGGTGAGCTTCGATCCGAACGAGTTCAACGATCTTGCGGTGGGCGAGAGCGAGGTCCTGACATTCAGCTACAACGTCAACGACGGCACGGTGGATGCGGCCCAAACGCTGAGCGTGACGGTAGAGGGCCGGAATGACGCGCCGGTGGTGACGGCGCAGGTCGAGACGACGGACGAGGACGCGGCAGACCCGTTTACGGCGGACCTGTTGTCGGCCGCGTTCGTGAGCGATCCGGACGCCAGCGACACGCTGACGGTGAACACACTGGCGCGGACGGACGGGGGCCGGGCGCTGGCGAGCCTGCAATTGGACGCGGGTTCGGCGGAGGTGAGCTTCGATCCGAACGAGTTCAACGATCTTGCGGTGGGCGAGAGCGAGGTCCTGACATTCAGCTACAACGTCAACGACGGCACGGTGGATGCGGCCCAAACGCTGAGCGTGACGGTAGAGGGACGGAATGACGCGCCGGTAGCGGTTGCCGACTCCGGCTTCGTGACCCCCGAGGACACGGCGACGACAATCACCGCCGCCAGCCTTCTTACCAATGACAGCGACGTCGATGGCGGCACGCTCTCGATCAGCGGCGTCGATGGTGCCCAGGGCGGCACGGTGGTGCTTAACCCCGACGGCAGCGTGACCTACACCCCGGCTGGCGGCTTCAACGGCGAGGACAGTTTTGGCTACACGGTGTCGGATGGCAACGGCGGTACGGACACGGCGACGGTTACCGTGGCAGTCGCCGAATTCATTACCGGTACCAATGGTGTCGACGTGATTGACGTGAGCGGTGACAGCACTCTCCACAACATAGAGGGACTTTCTGGCAGGGACACGATCACGGGTGGTTCCGGAAACGATACGATCTCCGGGGGTGGCAACCGGGATACGATCACGGGCAGCGCCGGCGACGATACGATCTCCGGAGGCGCCAGTAACGACGATCTCTTCGGCGGTGAAGGTGACGATCAGCTTATCGGTGGGAATGGCGATGACAATTTCGGATACACGGCAATTGCCGATGGTACCACCGTCGGTGTGAACGGTACCGTCGCTAATCTCGGAATTACAGCCGATACGATCCTCGATTTCGACACGGCCGACGATCGCTTAAGATTCTTGTCGAGCGAATTCGACCCTCTTGGGACATTGGGGTTCGGAACTCTTATCGATGGAACGAATTTTAGCGCGATTGGCGTGGCGTACGATGGGGCGAACGGAACTTCGACAGAGTTTTTTACTGGAAATTCATCCTTTGTTTTCGACAGCACCGGGTCTCTGTACTACGACGCGAACGGCGCGAACGCGGGCTATACGCTCATCGCGGACGTTCAGGGGGACACCGTGGTTGCCAATGATGTCGAAATTGTCGCGACCGTTTAACGACGGCATTCCGCAAAGATGCTATCGCCGCAACGAGGGTGTCGGCTGGCCATCCGCCAGCATCGCGACACCGCCGCGCCGGGGGTCGCCGGAGCCGTCGAAATATGCCTCGGCACGGTTGGCGACGACGGTGTGAACGCCGCCAAAGTACATGTTGCGAGCGGGCCAAAGCTTATGCCGCTGGAAGTCGGCGCAAAGCGCCTTCACCGTCGCCTCCGAAAAGCCCGGCGCTACCTCGACGCCGTGTTCGACATCAAGCCGGTCCTCCTCGACGTGAATTCGCGGGGCGCGGACCGCTTCTCCGACTTCCATGTCGAGGTCGATCAAGTTGATCAGGACTTGCAGGATCGCGGTTCGGATACGGTTCGATCCGCCACTTCCCAAGGTGATGGTGAGGCCATCCGGGCGCCAGAGAATAGTTGGCGCCATCATCGAGGCGAGGCGCCGATTCACCGGCCAATCGTGGAACCCGTGCGGATTGACGTCCTCTTCACCCAACATGTTATTGAGCATGATTCCGGTATCGGCAACGATATAGGAGGAACCCTCGCCATTGGACGTGCTCAGCGCGGCGGTATTGCCCACGCCGTCGACGACGCTGATGTGGGTGGTCCCGCGCCGGGCCTGGGGATGGGACAAGATCGCCTTGGCGTAAGTCGCGAGGTGATCCGGATCGAGCAGATGCGCCGCCATGCGGTCCTCGGGGAGACGATGCATTTCGGAGACCAGGCGCGCCTGATTGGTTTGATCCATTGTCCGAGCGAGAAGCGCAAGCTGGGTTATGGACCCGAAGCCGTGGGCCGAGAGATCGACCCGCGAGAGAAGGTCCAAGGCGAAGGCGATCAAAACGCCGCCCGAGGATGGCGGTGGATTAATGGCGATGTCGAGATCGCGGTAGTGGCGCATCAAAGGTGGGCGCTTTAAGGTCGTGTAGGCGGCGAAGTCGTCGAGGCCAAGGTGGCCGCCGTTGTCGCGGCAGTCGCGGGCGACGCGCTGGGCGATGTCTCCCTTGTAGAAGAGTTCTTCGCCCTCCCGGGCGAGCGCCTCGAAGGTATCGGCCAGGGCCGACATTCGTAAGCGTGTGCCTGGGCGCGCGATGACGCGTTGGTTGTCCGGATCGCCGAAGATCGCGCGCCCTTCGGCGCGGGCGAGGCAGATCACCGCGAGCCACTCGAGGATAGTTGCCTGAAAGCACTGGATCTCGACACCTTCGCGCGCCAGGCTCACGGCGGGAGCGACGATCACGTCCATCGGCAGGGTGCCGATGTCTCGATGTACGGTGAACAGACCGCTGACGATTCCCGGCGTGGCTATGGACCCGAAACCGATATGAAACTCCTGGCGCGCCGGACCGAAATCCACCAACGTCGAGGAAAGGTCCGTATCCGCTGCAGGTCGCTGGCGGAGCGGCGTATGGGCGAAAAAAATCGTACACGGTCGCCTGCCCGTTGGCGTCACGGGCGAGCAGAAACCCGCCGCCGCCAAGCGAGGCCAAGGCCGGCTCGGCGACACAGGCCGCGCACAGAGCGGCTAGGGCGGCATCGAAGGCATTGCCGCCCTCGCGAAGAATTGTCGCCGCCGCTTCGGCGGTGCACAGGTGCCCGGCCGCGACCACGCCCCGGTTCGTCATCGTCTTTCGGAGCGAGGTTTTTCACCCGCGCGAGCCGTGCCTCGAGGCAACCCTCCCTTCGCGACGAGAGGCGGCCACGCTTCTATGGTTCGCCCACCGTGATGCCGCGCCGGATTTCGTCGGTCTTGAATCCAAGCGCCATAGGTTGCACGACCCCGGGAAGCGCGACCACATCGTAGAGCTCCTCGACGATTCCCTCGATACGGAGCCAATGGACGACGTCACCGGAGCGTAAATCGATGACCTGAAGGGCGCATCGCGCTTCGACCCCCTTTTGGGCCAGGTTTTCATCGAGCGCCAAACCGGTGAAGGTTTTGTTTTCTCGTGGCCTCGACAAACCGATGATGGCGTAGTCGCCGACAAAGGCAAGACCGCGAATGTAGCCCGGACAGAAGGCGATGGGCTCGAAGGCGCGGTTCTTGAAATTGACGACCCCGAAATAGCCCGACCCCGAATCCAGGAGCCACAAACGGCGGTGGTAAAACCGGGGCGAGTGGGGCATCGACAGGCCCTTGACGACCACCTTGTCCTTCGCCACGTCGATGACGCAACCCCCGTCGCGGCGGTGCTCACGCCAGCCGTCCGCGACGTCGGTCTGGCTGACCGCCGTCACGTATCCGGGCCGTCCATCGACCATCGCCAGGCCGTTCAGATGGCAGCGATCCTCGGCCGCGAGCCGGGAAATGAACGACGGCCGCCATAAAGGGATGAAACTGTGACGAAAATCGATTGTCGCCAGGCAACCGAAAAGCGTGTTGACGAAAACGACCCGGCCTTCGCCGTCCAGCCCCACGTCGTGGATGTCGAGGTCACCGGTGGTAAATCCGATTTGCGGGACGTAGAGCCGATCGTAGCCGTCGTGGAGCTGTCCCTCGGTAAGCGCGTTCTCGAATCGCCAGAGCTGATAGAGCGAACTCATGATCAAGGTCTGGCCGTTCGCCCACAGGCCCATGCAGCGGTTGAACGTGCGCTCGAAAACCGAGAGCCGTCCATCCGCTCGCAAGCCGATCAAAAAAAGCTTGCCGGTCTGATAGGTCGTGAACGCCAAGCTTACCCGTTGCTCGGCCATCCAGGCCGTGAATTGGCGCGACCCCATCAACTCGAGCTGGGGTTCCTTGGCTTCCCGGGCCAAACTCTTTTCGTTCATCGCCTGGACGGTAGGTTGTTTTCGCCAAAGGGGGGAGAGTCATAGCATTCTCGAAACCGAATTGCAGCGCGCTTCTTGCGGTCACGGACCGGGTTCGGAAAAAGCGGCTGCTCTCCCACCCCAAGATAGCAATGGGATTCAAACAGCGACCACTTCGATGTCGCCGGCCGTCACCTCGAGGACGCCCGGCTGGATGCTGACGACCACCTGGTAACCGTTCTGGGCGGAGTCGTTGTCGTGGTAGAGGCTGTCCGAATCGGGGTCGAAGACAAAATGATCGACTCCCAGATCGGCCCCGGAGTTGGTCCCGTCGTAGCCGGGGACGGTGAAGAAATTGATCCCATCGACGACGCCGCCGGAAAAGTCGCCGAATCCCGATCCGCCATCGACGTTGACCGTGAAGGTGCCGGTCGGTCCGCCTGCGCTGTTGTCGGTGACGACGTCGGTCACCGTGATCTCCGCGTTGCCGACATCGAATGTGGTCGCGCCACTGTAATTCGTGGTTGTAAAATCGAATCGGTATCCCCCAACAGAGGCTCCGGGGGCTGGGAAGGAGAATCCGGGTGAGCCGTCGGAAGGCGAGACAGTGAGGAGGTCGCCGGCGACCTGCGTCGTGGAAACGAAGGGATCGCCGGTATCGTTGAAGAACAGTCCTATTCCGAAAAAGGGGTTAATGGGGAACACAGTGTTGGCAAAGGTAAAATCGTTGTCGCCGCTTTGCAAAGCGAAGGATATGTCTACTTCTTGCGGACCAGCGCCGTCGCCAACCAGATCGACCTTAAATAGCGCGTGGCCAGGAAGCCCGGAATCCGAGCTGAATAAAAACCCGGTGTCTATGTTTAGACCTGCCGCGTTGGGGCGATGTCCCATGCTCTGTTGAAAAAGGCGAGGCAGGCATGGTTGGGCTTCGAGGCTAGGCGGCCTCTTTGATGGTTTCAATGGCGCTTTTCGCTTTTGCCTTTTTCACGTGATCCTCGAGGGCAGCTCTGAGGATGGGGAGTTGCCGGTAGGCCTTGAGGCGACGGAGGTCTTTTGGGCTTCCAGGAGGCCGGCGGCGGTCCATCGCAAGGCCATCTCGGCGTTGCGCCAGCGCTTGACATTGTGCTGCACCATCCTGACCGTTCCCAAGGCATTCTCGATGGCGTTGGTGCAGGCCAAGGAGCGCCTGAGCTTGGGCGGCAGGCCCAAGCGGATCACGGTGAGGATCTCATCCAGGCCCTCCAGGATGGAAGCCGAAACGCCGGGGGCCTCGGTCTCCAGGCGGCGCGCCAGGTTCTTCATGAGGCGTTCGGCTTTCTCGGCATCGTCTTGGTCCCAGGCTTGCCTGAGCGCCTTCTTGACGCCGGCATGAAGGCTTTCGTCGAGGCGCTCGATGATGTTGCGGCCCTTGTGGACCTGGCAGCGCTGGAGGGCGGCCACCGGCCCGAAGGTCCGCTTGATCGCCTTGGAGAGCGCCTTGGCGCCGTCGACGATGAAGAGCCGGGGCACTTCCGGGTCGAGGCCGCGGGCGGTCAGGTTGTCGAGCAGCGCCTGCACCGTGGCGGCATTCTCCGTGGCACCTTCGGCCAGGCCTAGAACATGCTTCTCGCCCGCGCCGTCGATGCCAATAGCTGCCAGCAACACGTGATCGCCGACGTGCAGCCCGTCGATCTGGATGACCAGGAGATCGAGATCCGAAAGGTCGCTGGCCAGGAAGGCCTTCAGCTTCTTGCGCGTCATGGCCACGAAGCGCCGCGAGACCGCGGACTTCGAGGTCGCATCGCCCGCGCGTGCCGGCAAGTCGCCGCTGGCCTCGCCGGGCAGGCGCACGGCGCGCGCGTACTTGCGGGTCGAAACCGTAAGCAGCATGATGTTCATCGCCCAGGACTGCAAAAGCGCCGGGTCCGAGAGCAACTCCCAGCTCGGCAAGCTCATCTCCTTGCCCGCAAGATCGCGCACCCGCGGGCGCGTCAGCTTCACCTTGCCCCCGTGATAGGCAATCTCGCTCTGGGTTGTCCCCCAGCGATGGCCCTGCCGCTCGGCCGTGCGGGCGTGGCGCGCTCCGCAGAGCACCTCGCTATCCTCGTCCAGCATCTCGCCCAGGGTCTCCACCCCGGCCAACAGGCAAAAGCGATCCACGCTCATGCGCAGATCATCAAAAGCCTCCGGCAAGGCCGGCGGCAACAGCGGAAGCGGGATCTCCAACAGTTTCGAAAGGCGGCTGTTCCGTGTAGTCTTGGTCATGGCGTCGTTCTACTTGATGGATTCAACACCCAGAGCCTAACGGTTCCAGGCGAATGACGCCTACCTCACTTTTTCAACATCAGCCGGGACATTGCCAATGGTTACCGCCAGCGGTGAGGAGATCGGCGACGATGTCATCATCCCGAACACCATCGAAAACGTCATCGCGGGAACCGGAAACGACTTGGTCATCGGTGACGGCAACGCCAATGTTCTGAACGGCAATTCGGGCGATGACACGATCGACGGCGGCGGCGGCAGCGACACGGCGGTCTTCAGTGGCAACTCGGCCGATTACATCTTGACAGATCTGGGCGGCGGGATCTTCGAGATGGGGGACGACAACGCCGGCGATGGAGATGACGGCACGGATACGTTGACCAACATTGAGTTTCTCCAATTTGCCGACCAGACAGTCTCCATCGACGACTTTGGAGGCGAAGGCCCCTTCTTCGTGATCGACAGTTTCAGCGCCGGCGGTCAGCAGATCGCCGTGGCCATCGATCCGACGTCGGGATATCTTTTCAGCTATAACTCGTTTAACACCGTCATCAACGAAATCACGCAGGGAGGCGCCTTTGTAAGTAGCATCCCGAGACCCGGTGTTTCGGCGAACGACTTCGGACTTGATTTCATTCCTGAACCGGTAAATGTCGGCGATACGACAGTTGCCCCGAATACGTTGCTCGCGTTCGATGGCGATAACTTCCCGGACGCCGTGTTCGCCATTAATAATGCCACCGGCGTCGTCATTTCGTCTCAGATTCTTCCGATTGATGCGAACCTGGTCGGTGGGACCTACCATGCCGCCCGCGATACGATCTTTACAGTCGATTTTACCGGCACTGACCTTATTCGAGAGATAAATCCGGCCAACGGCGCAGAACTCAATTCGTTTCCCGCCTCCCCGGGCGGGGCCCCGGCGTTCGGCGTTTTCTTCGGCGGCATCGACGTCATCGAGGCGAGCGGAAATCTGCTCGTCGTCAGTGATTCCCAACCGGTTATTCGGGAGCTGACGCCGGACGGCGTTTTCGTACAGGACTTCGACGTGTCCGGTCTCGGGATTTCGGGAATGTCCGGAATATCCGTCGATGACGCGAGCGACGAATTCTATATCACGAACACCATTGGCGCGATTTTCAGGCTCGGTGGCCTTGATGATGGCGAGGTCCCCCCACCCCCCCCCCCCGGAAATTTCCTTGGCCCGATTCCCTATCTGAGCGTTGCCGACAGCCCCTTCGACCTGGAAGGATCGGCCTTCGTCGTGGAGGACTTCGAGGACGGCGTGTTCAATGTGCCGGGCGTCGTGGCTTCCGCGGGCGCGCCTATAGGCCCGGGCGGCACGACCGATTCAGTGGACGCGGATGATGGCGCCATCGACGGCCTTGGCAACGACGGAAATTCGTTCTTCTCCATCAACGGGGCGGCCGGTATCACCTTCACCTTCGACACCGACGTTTTGGGCGCGCTGCCGACAAGCGCCGGAATCGTTTGGACCGACGGTAGCGGCACGACGACCTTCGAAGCCTTTGGCCCCGGTTTGGTTTCGCTCGGAACCATCTCCGCCAATGTCGGGCAATGTCCCGGCTGATGTTGAAAAAGTGAGGTAGGCGTCATTCGCCTGGAACCGTTAGGCTCTGGGTGTTGAATCCATCAAGGAGAACGACGCCATGACCAAGACTACACGGAACAGCCGCCTTTCGAAACTGTTGGAGATCCCGCTTCCGCTGTTGCCGCCGGCCTTGCCGGAGGCTTTTGATGATCTGCGCATGAGCGTGGATCGCTTTTGCCTGTTGGCCGGGGTGGAGACCCTGGGCGAGATGCTGGACGAGGATAGCGAGGTGCTCTGCGGAGCGCGCCACGCCCGCACGGCCGAGCGGCAGGGCCATCGCTGGGGGACAACCCAGAGCGAGATTGCCTATCACGGGGGCAAGGTGAAGCTGACGCGCCCGCGGGTGCGCGATCTTGCGGGCAAGGAGATGAGCTTGCCGAGCTGGGAGTTGCTCTCGGACCCGGCGCTTTTGCAGTCCTGGGCGATGAACATCATGCTGCTTACGGTTTCGACCCGCAAGTACGCGCGCGCCGTGCGCCTGCCCGGCGAGGCCAGCGGCGACTTGCCGGCACGCGCGGGCGATGCGACCTCGAAGTCCGCGGTCTCGCGGCGCTTCGTGGCCATGACGCGCAAGAAGCTGAAGGCCTTCCTGGCCAGCGACCTTTCGGATCTCGATCTCCTGGTCATCCAGATCGACGGGCTGCACGTCGGCGATCACGTGTTGCTGGCAGCTATTGGCATCGACGGCGCGGGCGAGAAGCATGTTCTAGGCCTGGCCGAAGGTGCCACGGAGAATGCCGCCACGGTGCAGGCGCTGCTCGACAACCTGACCGCCCGCGGCCTCGACCCGGAAGTGCCCCGGCTCTTCATCGTCGACGGCGCCAAGGCGCTCTCCAAGGCGATCAAGCGGACCTTCAGGCCGGTGGCCGCCCTCCAGCGCTGCCAGGTCCACAAGGGCCGCAACATCATCGAGCGCCTCGACGAAAGCCTTCATGCCGGCGTCAAGAAGGCGCTCAGGCAAGCCTGGGACCAAGACGATGCCGAGAAAGCCGAACGCCTCATGAAGAACCTGGCGCGCCGCCTGGAGACCGAGGCCCCCGGCGTTTCGGCTTCCATCCTGGAGGGCCTGGATGAGATCCTCACCGTGATCCGCTTGGGCCTGCCGCCCAAGCTCAGGCGCTCCTTGGCCTGCACCAACGCCATCGAGAATGCCTTGGGAACGGTCAGGATGGTGCAGCACAATGTCAAGCGCTGGCGCAACGCCGAGATGGCCTTGCGATGGACCGCCGCCGGCCTCCTGGAAGCCCAAAAGACCTCCGTCGCCTCAAGGCCTACCGGCAACTCCCCATCCTCAGAGCTGCCCTCGAGGATCACGTGAAAAAGGCAAAAGCGAAAAGCGCCATTGAAACCATCAAAGAGGCCGCCTAGCCTCGAAGCCCAACCATGCCTGCCTCGCCTTTTTCAACAGAGCATGGGACATCGCCGTACCATTCGCCAGATCCACGGTGATCGACTCCGAGGCGCTGGTGAACGTCGCGGTATCGATCCCGGCGCCTCCGTCCAGGGTGTCGTCCCCCTCGCCCTGGCCGCCGACGATCGTATCGTTGCCGCTGCCGCCAAGCAGCACATCGTCACCCGCCCCGCCGAGGAGTGAGTCCGAACCGCTTCCGCCCTCCAGGGCGTCGTTATCGTTGCCGCCATCGAGCGTATCGTTGCCAGCGGTCCCGTTCAGGATATCGTTGCCGATACCACCGAAAAGAGAATCGTTTCCGAATCCGCCATTAAATGAGTCGTTTCCGGTCCCACCGTCGATGATGTCGTTGCCATCGTTGCCGCTAAGGACGTCGTCGCCCCCTAAGCCATTGATTGTGTCTTGGGCCAGGCCGCCGACAAATGTGTCGGCCTCAGCCGAGCCAACGATAACCGCTGGGGTGAGGGAGGATGTCTGGTCAAGAAATTGAACGAATTCGATGTTGGTCAGCGTATCCGTGCCTTCATCGCCGTCAGCCGGATTGTCGTCCACCAGCTGGAAGGTCCCACCGCCCAGATCGGTTAACGTGAAATCGACCGCGTTGCCGTTGAAGACCGCCGTGTCGGTACCGGCGCCGCCGTCGAGGATGTCGTCTCCGCGGCCACCATCGAGTACATCGTTACCAGTTCCCCCAGTGAGATTGTTGTTATTGTCGTCGCCTATGAGAGTAAGGTTGCCCTCTTCCTCGCCCTCGCCCTCGCCCTCGCCCTCTTCCTCTTCTTCCACTTCTTCTACGAAATTTTCGGGATCAAATTCCTCCTCACCCTCGGGTTCGAATTCCTCCAATGGCAGCAAGTCCAGTAACAATTCTGGGACCGCTAGCCCGGCTTCCGGCTCGGTGGCCGCGCCCGTCACCGTGATCGTGACCTCGTGGTGCCCTCCCTCCGCTTCCGCACCCGCCTCGGGTTCCACGTCACCCAGCGAGGAGGGCAAAACGTTGAGGACGGCGCCGAACGTCGACCCGATTTCCGCGTCGCTCAATACCATCAATTGCGGCGACGAGAATGCCGAGGACACCGCGAACGCCTTATTTGCCTCCCTCATAAGAAAACTGCCCGTCTCGGTGCTGACCACGACCGATCCCACCGTGCCGTCTTCGTCCGGCAGCAGCACGAAGGTGTTCTCCTGCCCTTCCGGCGCCGCTATCCCCGCCATTTTCGTGCCCCGGATCCCGATCGTCGCCACTGGCGTGCGCACCACCATCTCTTCCGGGTTGTTCGACGCGATCTCGCCACTGACGAACACGAAGGCCCCCTGGAGCACCGAAAACGCCGACTCCCCGTCTCCCGAATCCGGGTCAAAGATCAGCTTGTCCAACACCATGCGGCCGTTCTCGCCCAAGGCGAAGGTGGTGTCGTCGTTGAACACCAGGCCCACCGTGGCCCCGGCCTCGGTCTCCAGCACGTCGCCCTGAAACACCGCCTGGTCAAGCGTCAACGGCACCACCGTCCCGTCCGCCTGGGTCGCCGTCACCGAACCTTCGACCGTCGCCACCGCGCCGATCGGCGCCGCCGCCGCGCCCGGCCCCAATTGGGCGTATTGTCCCGGCGCCAGCGGCCCGGCCAGCATCTCGACCAGGTCCGGCGCCAGCACGGCCCCGCCCGTGGTCATCAGCGCCGGTGCCTCGGCGACGGCGAAGTAATCCTTGATCACGATTTGGCCGCCATCCTCGGCCACCAGCAAGAGGTCCGAACCCTGGCGCTCGAACGCCGCCATGAAAAGACCGAACCCCTTCGGAACGGCCAGGGCCTCGCCGCTCTGGGCTACGAAATGATACTCCGCGATCGCGTTTGCGGGCGCCGGACCGAAGGAAAAGCTCGTCTTGTCCGTTACAGTCATAAATTCACCCGATCATTTACCGCCGATATCGGCTACCGGCATACCCCACGAAAACAACTCTCCGATCATTGCTCCTTCAGTTTTTACGCAAATATCATGCTAGATTGAGAAAATACGTTTGATCGCAATAAGTTGAAAATTTTTTGCCCGTTCACGAAGGACCGAAAATCCCACAACTGTAGAAATTTCCGCATATTTTGTTCCGAATCCCATGGAATCTTGTTAATTCAGCAAGCACCCCATGACGGACCAATCGCAATTTATAACGTATCATCAATGATTTACGGATGAATCGCGCATGATTCCCGGTACTGTAAAGAATCCCGACAGGTAATCACGTTTTCGAACGAGAGTTGAGCGAACAGGGGAGGATCGTGTTTCGACGACAGCTATTAGGAATCGATCTGCCAGGTCCGGGCATTCAAAACGGCAGGCGAGGAATACCTTTCAAACTTCCTCGCCTTGAGTTTTGCTATGTTTGCGCAAAGCTTGGGTGCGGGGACTCCGTCGACGCCAATCATCATCTTGAATTCCCGTCGTTGCGGTCGCCGCTCAAGTGGTATCAAAGATGAATCCCGCGCCAGCGTTGACCCTCGCACGGACCGTGCCCTGGCCACGATCCACAAACCAGGATTACCGTCTTGCTTCTTGTGGTCATGAATACAACGTTCCAAGCCCCATGATTGGTGACCGCGAGATGAGCGCTGTCGGGTTTCGCGCGGTCGCCTCGAACGAAGCCGGATTGAGGCTAGATCGTTGGTTCCGGCGGCATTTCCCGGGCCTCGGTCACGCCCATCTCGAAAAACTTTTGCGTACTGGCCAAGTACGTGTCGACGGTTCGCGAATCACGGCCGGACACCGGCTCGCGCCGGGCCAGAAAATTCGCGTGCCGCCGCTCGAGGCCGCCGCCTTCTCGACCCCGCTCAAGCCGTCGACCGCGGTCGTGACCGAGGCGGACCGTAGCTTCATCCGCTCGCGCGTTATTCACCGGGACGACGACGTTCTCGCCGTCGACAAACCCGCCGGCCTGGCGGTCCAGGGCGGCAGCCGGACACAGCGCCATATCGACGCCATGCTGGACGCCTTGCGTTTTGACGCTCCCGACCGGCCGCGTCTCGTCCACCGTCTTGATCGCGACACGAGTGGTGTGTTGCTGCTGGCGCGCAACGCCGAGACCGCCGCCAACCTCGCCGCGGCCTTCCGCGCCAGACGAATACGGAAGCTTTACTGGGCCCTCGTCGTGGGGCGACCGAAAAACTCACGGGGACAGGTTGCCTTGCCATTGGCGCGGCGGCGCGGAACCGCCGGCGAACGAACCGTCCCCTCGATTGAAGGGGGGAAGACGGCATTGACCCGCTACGCCTTACTCGCCGCGGTGGGTCGCCGCGCTGCCTGGCTCGCGCTCGAACCGGCGACCGGCCGGACCCACCAGCTCAGGGCCCATTGCGCCGCCCTCGGAACGCCGATTCTCGGTGACGGAAAGTACGGGGGAGGGGCCTCTGTATTCCCTGGAAAATCCACGCGGCTCCATCTGCACGCGCGACGGCTCGCCCTGCCCAGTCTCGGCGGCCGCCCCGAACTTGTCCTGCGCGCGCCGCTTCCCGATCACATGCGCGCGACATGGCGGCTTTTCGGTTTCGACGTGGAGTACGAAGACGATCCCTTCTCAACCGAATACAAGAGTTAAATTCTCAATGTCTGTTCGAAAATGCGCGTCCGCGCATTTTTTGCGTCTGTTCCGGCCCTCTCCCCCTCCCGGCCCTCTCCCCCTCCCGGCCACCCACGAGAGGTTGCTGATATGGCTGGCCGGTGCCGCGAGTTTTCGAACAGACTGTCAGGGTAAAGGCAGTATCCGTAAGGCGCTCGGCTTGGCGCCGCGGACCCACCGCAGCCAAATATGGCGGTAGGCCCTCTCCAACGAGTGCGGAAAACCACGACGATCCATCAGCAGTGAGTCTTTCAGCTTGCTCCGAAGTTGCCTCCGAAGCATCCGAAGGTGATCCCCATCCCTGGCCATTTCCACCGCGAGGTCCCGGTACGATTCCGGTGTCGAGGCGATCAATCCCGGCAACCCCGCGTTCGACATGATACTGACGCCGACTCTCCCGCCATGGGTTTTACCCGACAATACGATCGTCGGGACTCCCATCCAAAGTGCTTCGAAGGTCGTTGTCGTTCCGTTGTAAGGAAAGGAATCCAGGGCGATATCGACTTCGCCGTACATCTCCAGATGCTCTAAAACCGATGTCGCCCTAGGGAGGAACACAATCCTTTCGGCGCCGATGTCGTGACCCTCGAAAAGATTTATCAGCCGCCGGTGGGCTGCCGGGTCATCCATATGGTCGGCCTTCAAGAAGATTCGAGAATTGGGCACCGAGGCGATAATTCGCGACCATACTTCGACAACCTCGGGGGTAATTTTGGCCAGAACGTTGAAACAACCAAAGGTGACTCGACGCGACGCCGCAGAGGGCGTCTCAGCGACAGGGGGACTGCCTTGCGGCGCCTCGTAGCAGAGGAACACGTCCGGCAAGCGAACGATGTTCTCGCAATAGACCGTCGTCGAATCGTCCGGCGAATCGGCGAAGGCGTCGCCGATTCGATAATCCATCGCGGCCAGACCGGTGGTGTTCAGATACCCCAGATACGTCGCCTGAATGGGCGCCGGTTTTCTGGCGAATACGGGCAAGCGATTATTTTCGGTATGCCCCGCCAGATCGACAAATATGTCGATCTCGTCCGCTTCGACCTTTTCGG
>CBDCME010000013.1:0-7715 GCA_965218865.1 Alphaproteobacteria bacterium | reverse complement strand
TTCGCCGACGGGCGAGAATCGAGTTAAGAACACATTCGTAATCCGGGTCTGGAGGTCCGTATTTGACGGGTGGTCCCCTTTACGACCGAGTTTCGAACCACTAGAGGTCTTGATATTATGGATCAACTTATGCCAACACTCGGGAACCAAGTGTTGGGGTCGATCCACTAAAGGAGGCGGTGGATTTAGCAATGAAACAGCCTATGGATTGGGTTGGCACTTTTGCTCGGCGCCTGCGCGGTGCATCTCGACTCCGAGGTTGCCCTGGTCGGAGAACCGTCGAAACCATATTGCTCTCATATCGCGGGGCACGGCGCCCGGGAGCGGTGGCGAGGCCATCGGGAACAGGGGTCCGGAAGACATCACCATCGATGCCGCGACGGGCATCGCCTACATCTCGGCCTTCGACCAGGCGGGCCTTCATCGAGGCCAAGGGCGAATTCGAGGCCGTAACCATTCCGGTGGTCCAAAGGGACTCCCGAGACCTTGGCGCGGCTGAGCCTGGGGGGAATCTACAGTTATGATCTGAACCAAATGATGGGCGGGCCGCGGGCCAACCAAGATGCGGATCGTAGGTCCCAAGGACAGCAAGGACTTCGGCGCCAATTTCTATCCCCACGGGCATCAGTCTCTACGCCCCGCCCTCGGGGGAAAAGCGCCTGTTCGTCATCAACCACCGCTGGGACTCGGCAGCCCTCAAGGTCCAGAGCGACGTCGAGGTTTTCGGGATCGACGATTCACGACCCGACGTTCTGCGGTATATCCGCACGATTCCGCAGGCCGATGCGAGCTGGCATCTCAATGACCTCGTGGCCGTCGGCGAGGACGAGTTCTACGCCACCAACAACCCGCGCGCCGGTAATGAAGTGTCGCGGGGTTTGGACATGCTGGGGAACGCATTGATCAAGTTGGGGGCCGGTAACATCGTTTGTTACACCAACAGCGCCTACGAAGTCGTGACCGGCGAAGTCCCCTACGGTAACGGCATCGCCCTGGGGCCGGATTCCACGACCATCCTGGTCGCGACCTCGTTGAGCGGCGAGCTTTTGACCTTCACCAAGGGACACGACGGATCGCTGACGCCGATGCGGCATCGGACCCGGCGGCTGGGGATGATGCTCGACAACATCGAGTGGAGCGATCGTGGCAAATCGGAGCTTCTGATCGGGGCCCATGAATCGGTCGGCCGTTTCGCCTTGACCCACGATTGGGAAGCGGTCCACTCTCCGGGCGTGATCCTCAAGCTCGAATTCAACCAGGATGGTTCCAGCGGTCTTGCCCGGAAGCTGTTCGACGGCGACGATTACATCGGGGCCAATGGGGATCGGGGCGAAGAGTTCGGCAGCCCAAGTGTCGGCGCGCTGTTCGAGGACAACCTGATCGTCGGCTCGGTGTTCGGACGCGAATTCCTGGACTGTCACATCGCCAATCGTCCCGCGCCGAGTTGATCTGACGGAGCCGTCAACTTCCCGCGGTGGGTAGTTCGGTGACTGGCGATCGCCCTGGGATTCATCGCCGAGGTCGAGCCGCGCCCCGAAATCTCCGAGTTCCCAGACCCGCCGCGATCCCCGGGTGAATCCGGTTTCCCTGTCCTCAACTTGATGACACCGAAAGGCGTCCTCGGAGATGGCGACCGTGGCGAACCGGGTTTCGCCGACCGACCGGGGTGACGACACCGGTCCCTTGGTTTCGCCGGCCCCAAGGACGCCGTCGCATGGTCGCGCGGCGCGGCTACACCCGACATCTTGTGGCGATGATCGTTTCCGGCGGCCAAACCGGTGTCGACCGGGCGGCGCTGGACGTTGCCGTGTCGCTCGGCCTCGCCCGCGGCGGTTGGTGCCCCCACGGCAGGCGCGCGGAGGACGGCCGGGTTCCGGATCGTTACCCCCTGGCGGAAACGCCGTCGCCGGTTTCGCTTCAACGTACGCTCTGGAATGTCCGAGACGCGGATGCCACCCTGATTCTGGCTGCCGGACGCTTGCGCGGGGGCACCCTCCTGACGTTCCGGTTCGCGCGCCGCCTCGGGAAACCGTGTCTGGTGCGCGATCCCTTCGCGACCCGAAACCTCGCGGCCGGCCAGGGATTGGTTTGGGGGGCCATCGGGTGCGGGTTCTCAACGCCGCCGGGCCGAGGGCCAGGCAATGCCCCTTCATCCACCGTGCCGCGGCCATCTTCCTGGCGCGGATTCTCGCCTCCGCCGGGGGACGCCACCCAGAGGTCCACCAAAAATCAACCATGGGGTCGAAAAGTCATTTTCTGCCGCCGAGAAGGCGCGAAACACCCCCCGCGTGATGCCGTGATGTTTGGGCGGCGAAAACACCGAAAACGTTCGCTGGAATTGACATCTGGCAAAGCGAATTGCATAAATTACGTTTACAGTTGTGAAACGATGGGGTTCTAGGTTGGACAACAATGGTAGCATTTAGGGTGGGTCACAATGTTACGACGACGGGAACTGATCGGCATGCTCGCGCTTGCCGGCATCTTCACTGTATTTCCGGCCTTCGCGCGCTCTCTCCACGAGGCGGTGGCCAAAGGCAACATCAAGCTCATTCGTCGCCTGGTAAACAGGGGCGATGATCTCAACGCCAAGGACGACCGCGGGAATACGCCGCTGCACGTCGCGACCATGCGTGGTCGGCGCGAAGCCATGGACCTTTTGCTGTTTCTCGGCGCCAAGATAGAGGCCAAGAACAACGCGGGCGCCACGCCCATGCACGTCGCCGCCGGAAACGGTCGTCTCAATCTGGTGAAACTATTGCTCGCCAAGGGCGCCGACATTCGAGCCCGGACCCTGACCGGGCACACGCCCCCTGCATGAATCGGCCGTGAATGGCCGCCTGATCGTCAGCGAGGTTCTGGTCGGCGCGGGCGCCGACCCGAACGCCCTCAGCCACCTCCACGCGACCCCGCTTTTCCTGGCCGCGCGCGCGGGCCAGGCACGCGTCGTCGAGGTTCTCGTCGCGGCCGGAGCGGACATCAGTATCGCCGACAAGGGCGGCACCTCGGCGCTGGAAGTCGCGAACAAACGTGGATTTCACGAGGTGGTCCGGATCCTAATGGCCCAGGAAGCTTTCCTCTAGGGAGAGACGAAGCCCCCTCGCCAGAACCGGCGTCGGCCAGCCGCGGCCGCTTACTTGCGTCCTCTCAGTGTTTGTTCGAAAATGCGCGTCCGCGCATTTTTTGCGTCTGGCCCTCTCCCTGTACCATTTAAGTTGACCACTCGAACATAGAAAGTTGATGTGGTTGTTGTTTTGTGGGTAACGCGGAGCGTTATCCACAAAATGCGGTCAGCTGAAGATCTGATCGGGTCATTTTTTTCGGATCGGACGAGCCTTCTGGGAGCGACCCATTGCTCCCTGTGTTTCGAGCACCTGGGGGGGACGCGTGCCCCGGAGGGACGGCCGCGGCGGACAGCCGGTGGGGAGTTGCGCCTGCGAGCGCCAGTACAGGGAATGTTCGGCGTCGCGGCGGTCCGAGGCAAGAGAGGAGAAAGGCGATGAACTTTGATTGGTTTGCTGGCATTGACTGGGCGACCGAGAGGCACCAGGTTTGCCTTCTTGATGGTAACGGCGTCATCGTCGTTGAAAGGTCGTTCGCCCACAGCGGGGGTAAGTGTTCGTTCAGGCCGTGGAATGGGTGCCGTCAAGCGCATTTCCCAAGTTGAGGCGAAGCCCACGAGGTGCTGTCTTTCTGCTGGTAACGGAATTTGCCGTGCGCTATCGTCGAGCGCATGGCGGTTCTGGACGAGGATTTTGGCACCGACCTGACGCTGGTCGAGGGTAATGGCGGGGTCCGGTCGTGCCCGGTGTCCTTACCGGAGCGCGCGCCGCGCGACTTGCGCTCGCTGTATGAGCGGGAGCGCGCCCGCGCGGACGCGGCCGAAGCGCGCGCGGAAGAGCTACGCTGGGCGGAAGTGGCCTCGCGTAGCGATGCCGGCTCGTGGAAGTCGCGGTTCAAGGCCTGCCGGCGCAGGTTGAGCGAGGCCGTCGAGGAGACGAAGGAAGCTCGCCGCGCGGCAAGGGACGTGCCTTCCTTGCAGGCCGAAGTGGCGCGCCTGGAGACGCTCCTCTCCGAAGCCGGCATCGGGTCGAACGAGAGCAGCACGACCGAGGCGCTGCGCAAGGAGAACGCCCGGCTGCGCAAGGCCCTGGTCGCGCCGGAGGCCCGAGAGGGCGCGATCGGCCCGCGGCCCGCGGAGACCCGTCGGCGGCTCACCGCCCTGGAGCGATCCCCGGACCAGAAGGACACCATCAGGACGCTACGCAAGGAGATCACCCGGCTCAACAACGAGGCGGTCCGGCGGGACAAGCAGATCCTCCAGTTGAACAAGCGCCTCGACCGGGAGAAGGAGAGCACGGAGAGCATCAGGGAGGCCGCCAGGAAGCTGTCCAGCGAGTCCCTTCGGCTCCATCGGGAGGTGAGGATACTGGGCGACAGCGAGGCCCGGGCCCGATCGCTGTCCGACGAGGTCTTCTGGCTGCGCCATGCCCTGGAGGTGTTCAAGGCCGGGCAGGAGAAGTTGAAGGCCCGGCTCGTCAAGCTCCGGGCGGCCGGGGCGACGCTGTCGAAGCTGCCGTCCGACGAGGCCGCTCAATTGCGCGCGGCGTTGCGGCGAGCGCGGCGCCAGAAGACGACGATCGAGGCGCTGCGCAAGGACAACGCCCGTCTGCGCAGGACCATGCGGAAGTTGGAGACCCGGAAAGCGGCGCTGGAGGTTCAGCCTGCCAAGCTTCGCGCGATCAGGAAGGCACTCGAGTCCGAGCTTGCCGGGCTTCGAGCGGTCAGGAAGACGTTGTCGAAGTCGCTGTCCGTTGCAGACGCCGATCTCCGCAGGGCTCTGCGAAGGTCGCGGCGCCAGAAGGCCACGATCAAGTCGCTGTCCCGGGAGAACGCCCGGCTGCGCAAGGGCGCGAAGACGTCGCGGAACCGGATCGAGACGCTGGAAGTCCAGCTTGAGAGGCTTCGCGCGACCGGAGCTGTGCTGTCGAGGGCGCTCTACGGCCGCAAGAGCGAACAGCAGGACAAGCCGGGCTCGGAACGCAAGCGCGGCCAGCAGCGCGGCGCGCCCGGCCATGGCCGCACCCAGCGGCCCGGGCTCAAGGAGCGCACCGAAGAGCACAACCCGCCGCCGGATGCGTGCGTCTGCGGACGGTGCGGGCAGCCCTATGCGCCGAACGGCGCCGAGGAATCCACCCTCGTCGAGATCGAGGTCAAGGCCCACAAGCGTGTGATCCGCCGTCCGCGCTGGCGCCGGACCTGCGAGTGCGCGTCGTCGCCCATGGAAGTGTCGTCGCCCCCGGTGCTGCGGCTGTTCCCCAGGACGCTCTACGGGACCAGCTTCTGGGCACGCTTCCTGTTCGAGCACTGTGCCTGCTTGCGCCCCCTGCACCGGGTTGCCGCGTGGTTCTCCAGCCAGGGCCTGGGGGTCTCACCGGGGACGCTGGCCGACAGCCTGAAGCGTTTCGTGCCGCTGTTCGAGCCGGTCGCCAAGGCGATCCTCGCGCACCAGAACAAGGCGGCGCTGCGCCACGCCGACGAGACCGGTTGGCGCGTCCAGGAGCTTCGCGGGGAAGACCGGTCGAGCCGGGCCTGGCTGTGGACCTCGGTCAGCAATGACGCGGTCTCTTTCCATATCGACCCCTCGCGCAGCGCCGAGGCGGCGCTCGAGCTGTTCGCCGAAGGCCTCCTCGACACGGTCATCGTCTGCGACCGCTATAGCGCCTACAAGCGACTCGCTCGCCTTCGCGAGGGCAAGGTGACCCTTGCATTCTGCTGGTCCCATATGCGCCGCGATTTTATCGAGTGCGCGGCCGGCCAGGTGAGACTGACGGGCTGGTGCCAGGGATGGATCGAGCGGATCGCGGAGATCTACCGGCTGAACGAGGCGCGGCTGGAGCATTACGACCCCGGTCTCGAACGCCGGACACCGGCGTTCGACGCGGCGCAGGGCGAGTTGGAAGCGGCGGTCGCCCGCCTGTTCGCGGACGCCGAAGCGGAGTTGGCCGGCCTGTCGGAGAGGGCGCGCAGGGCCAAGCCGCTGCGCTCGCTTCTCAACCACCGCGAGGGGTTGTGCGTCTTCGTCGACAAGCCACAGGTTCCGATGGACAACAACAAGGCCGAGCGCGCGCTCCGGGGGCCAGTCATCGGACGACGATTAAGCTTCGGTTCGAACAGCGAGGACGGCGCCAGGTTCACGGCGATCATGTACTCGGTGGTGGGCACGCTCTCGATGAACGGCATCGACGTCCTGCGCTGGCTGGAAGCGTGGCTCGAAGCCTGCGCGAAGAACGGCCGCAAACCGCCGGATGACATGTCGCCGTGGCTGCCATGGTCGATGAGCGAGGACCGCAGGCGCGAGCTCATGGCGCCGGGATGACCGGCAAGATCGAGTGCCGTTATTACGGCCGCGATTTCACCGCCGGGGAAATGGCGCTGCTGCGCGCGCTGATCGCCGGGCCGCCGCCGTTGAACCGCCATATGCTGTCGAAGGAGTTCTGCCGGCGCATCGGCTGGTTCAAGCCCGACGGCGGCCTCAAGGACATGATGGCCAGGGTCGCTATGCTGGCCATGCACAGGGACGGCCTGATCGCCCTGCCGGCGCCGCGGGGACGGCAGAACCGGCCCGGGCCGATCGTCTTCGGGCCGGACACCGAACCGCCGCTGTTCCCGGCCCCGACGACCCTCGACGAGGTCCGTCCGCTCGACCTGCACCCCGTCGTGCGCGGCACCCGGGAAGGGAAGCTCTGGAACGAGTTCGTCGCCCGCTACCACTATCTCGGATACAAGACCCTGGTCGGCGCCCAGATGCGCTATGCCGTCCATGACCGAAACGGCTGGCCACTCGCCATGCTCGGCTTCTCCACCGCCGCGTGGAAGCTTGCCACGCGCGACACCTTCATCGGATGGACACGGCAACTGCGCGAGAAGAACCTTCCCTTCGTGGTCGACAACCCGAGGTTCCTGATCCTGCCCTGGATCAAGATCCCCAACCTGGGCTCGCACATCCTCGCCATCATCCGCCGGCGCCTGCCCGACGACTGGACCGAGCGCTACAACACCACGCCCGTGCTCATCGAGACATTCGTCGAGACCCCGCGATATACCGGCGCGGTCTACAGGGCATCGGGCTGGATCCATGTCGGCGCCACCCAGGGGCGCGGGCGCTACGACCGGGACAGGCAGTTTGACAAGCCGAAAAAGGATGTCTGGCTCCGGCCCCTGCGACGAGACTGGAAACGCAGCCTCAATCGCTAAAATCCGCCGGGGCGGATAGAAACGCCCGCGCTGATTCCACGGCCTGAACGAACAATTACCAGCGGGGAAGGGCTGGCCGAGTTGTGCGCGTGGCTGACGAAAAAGAGTGGCAGTGTGCCGGAGAGGATTGCCGTCTCCATCGAGGTCCCGCATGGGGCGGTCGTCGATACCTTGCTGGAGCGGGGTTTCGCCATTCACAGTATCAACCCCAAGCAGCTCGACCGCTTTCGCGATCGTTTCACCGTCGCCGGCGCCAAGGACGACCGCCGCGACGCCCATGTCCTCGGCGATTCCTTGCGCACCGACGGCCATTGCTTTCGTCGCTTGAAGGCCGATGCTCCCGCCATCATCGAACTGCGCGAATATTCGCGCCTGGGCCGAGGACCTCGGCCAGGAGCGCGTGCGCCTCGCCAACCACCTGCGCGAACAGTTGAGACGCTATTATCCCCAGGCCTTGG
>CBDCME010000012.1:0-18341 GCA_965218865.1 Alphaproteobacteria bacterium | reverse complement strand
GGCACGTCGCGCCGATCCTCTGGATTGTGATAACGGCCAAAGCTGTTGTTATGCCAGATTTCGACCGTGGCGCCGACCACATCGCGACCCTCGACGTCGATCACCCGGCCCGCCAGATGCAGCAGGCGACCGTGGGCCCCCGAGGGTGCCCCGTCGACCGTGGCGAGATCGTTATCCTGATCGGCCGGTTTGTAGAACGGGTAGAACGGACCTAGGGGCTGCGCAGGCGTCGGTCTCGGAGCGGCGGCAACCGCCCACCGCGGGGATACGGCCCAACCGGCCAAGGCGGCGCACGATCCAACGATGGCGCGCCGTGTCCACGGCAAAGGTTCATTCATTCTTGTCGGCCGGGCCGCCGTCGGGTTTTTTCACCGGGCTCCAGCCGCTTCCCGATTCGTAAACCGAAAGGCCGGCGGCTCGTTTTTTCACGCGGCGGGCACTCTCGTTCGGCGATTCGTCGTCCTCGGCACGGGCGCCGTCCCCTGGGGGTTTGGCGTCTTTTTTCGCCTCGGTGGCCCGCTTGGCGTACCATTCCCCCGTGCGGCGGCGGTAACTGAACATGCTGAAGGGAATCGATCCCAGATAGCCAAAGCCCAGGATCGCGAAGGCATGCCAGGGATAACCGATCATCACCGCGATCATCACCCCAACCAATAGGAGGAGCGGTAAGACGTGCTCTTGGCGAACCTTGCGAAATCCCTGGCCGGAAAACATCGGAATCCGGCTGACCATGAGCAAGGCGACCCCGACGGAATGGATGCCGACCAGGATCGGCTCGCGGAATATGTCGATTTCGAAAACGAAAGTCAGGATCATCGGCAACATGGCGATGCCGCTGGCGGCCGGCGCCGGTACGCCGAGAAAATATTTCGCGGCCCACGCGGGCCGGTCGGGGTCTGCCTGGCTGACGTTGTATCGCGCCAACCGCAATGCCATGCAGACGCTGAACAGCAGTACGACGCCCCAACCCGCGCCGCCGCCGACGTGCAAGGTCCAAAGGTAGAGAACGGCGGCCGGCGCGACGCCGAAACAGACGAAGTCGCAAAGCGAATCGAGGTGGGCGCCGAATTCGGTCGATGCCTTCAGGATGCGGGCGATCCGCCCGTCGAGGCCGTCGATGATGCCGGCGGCGATGATCGAGGCCACGGCGAGTTCCCATCGATCCTGAAGCGCAAAACGGATCGAGGTGAGGCCGAAACACAGGCCGACGACCGTCAGCATGTTGGGAATCTGGCTGTTCACGGAATGCGAACGAAACCGCTTGCGTCGTGGATGAAGCATCTAGCGAATTTCTCCCTTGCGTGGCACCGCGTTCTCGCCCGCCATCAAGGATCGAGCAATGACCGTTTCCCCGCCGATGCTCCTTTGGCCGGCGACGACCAGCGGCACCATGCCGTCGGCGAGGTAAACATCGACGCGGCTGCCGAAGCGGATCATGCCAAATCTTTCGCCGCCACGCACCTCTTTGTCGAGCGCCACGCGGCAAACGATCCGTCGGGCGATGAGACCGGCGATCTGCACCACCGCTATCTCCTTGCCGTCGGCCATCGTGATCCGGATCGCCTGACGCTCGTTGAGATCGCTCGCCTTGTCCAGCGAAGCGTTGATGAAGCGACCGCGGCGGTACGCCAGCGCCGTCGCCTTTCCGTCGACGGGACAGCGATTCACATGAACATCGAAGACATTCATGAAAATGCTGATGCGTTGGCGAGGCGCCGGGTCCATCTCCAGTTCCGGCGGCGGTGGCGCCGATTCGAGCGCCATCACGACACCGTCCGCCGGACTGACGATCAAGCCGGGTTCAATCGGTGTGACCCGGTCCGGATCACGGAAAAAATAAACGCACCAGCCGGTCAACACCAGCCCCAGCCAACCCAAGGGTTCGGCGACGGCCCACAGAACCCCCGTGGCGACAATGAACAACGCGATGATGACCCACCCCTCGCGGGCGATGGGCGGAACGACGGCCATGTTCATTCGCCGATTCTAACCCGCTCGGGCAGCGTGGGAAAGTGGCGACTTTCGCCCCAGTCGATGAGCACGGATAGGAGGGCGCGCTCCTCGCGCGGATCATGATTTCCAGAGCCTTTTTACGGCTTGTTAAGGGAAGCCGTGATTTCCTCTTTCCAGCTAACAGTCTGTTCGGAAACTCGCGGCGCCGGCCCTCTCCCCCTCCCGGCCACCCCTATCAGCAACCTCTCGTGGGGGGGCCGGGAGGCGGAGAGGGCCGGAACAGACGCAAAAAATGCACGGACGCGCATTTTCGGACAGACCCCCGGTGGCTGAACGATAAAGGGAGCTGGTCGTGGGAATCTCCCAAAACCACATCAACGAGGCGGTCGGCTCGTCCGCACTCCACACGATTACGCTTGAGGCTCAAAGCGAACTCCTTCGGCGCATAACCAACAAGGCGCTGGAGTTTACCTTCCGCTGGCGAGGCGTGACTTTCCACGGCCGGCTCGAATCAGGCGACGGCAAAACGCGGTTGACGCTGTTTGCCGAGCTCGGGGTCGTTCCGTACTCGACGGAAAATCGTTCGCGGCGGCGAACGATGCTGGCCGTGGTCGACACGCTGTCCGGACAGCAACACGGCCGAATTCGTCTGGTCACGAACCAGGCGTTGATTCACGAAAACGAGATCGAGATACCTACCTCGAGCGGCTGCACGGCCAACAATATCATCGCCAGCGTCACCCGATTGGTGCTTGAAACGGCCCCCTATCTGGACGCCGTCGCCGAGCTGACGCTTACGGAACCCGCCCACGCCTGAGGGCGCAAGAAAGACCGGCCGGCGGAATACGCGCCGATTTTACCTCGGCCCCGCCTTGAATCCGGACGAGATCCGCGGTCGCCTCTGGTCTGGGTTTGTACTAGTCTGCCCTTCCAGAGGAAGTGATGATCGAGGAAGAGGGGCAAACCGATGACGGCCGCTTCCGCGCTGTGTGTATTTTGCGGTTCATCCAACGGTGCCAGGAACGAGTTCGGTCGTGACGCCATACGCCTTGGGCGGATCTTGGCGGATGCGGGTATTCGCCTGATCTACGGCGGCGGTAGCATCGGACTGATGGGCAGCGCCGCCAACGCGGCGCTGGCGTCGGGAGGCCGGGTCACCGGGGTCGTCCCGCGACACATCCTCGACCTGGAGGTCGGTCATACGTCGCTCACCGAGCTCATCGTCGTTCGCAGCATGCATGACCGAAAACTGCGGATGTTCGAGCTGGCCGACGCCTTCGCCGTCCTCCCCGGCGGCATCGGCACGCTTGACGAAGCCCTCGAAATCATCAGCTGGCGCCTGCTCGGGCTGCACGACAAGCCAATTCTCCTGGTCGACTCCTTGGGCTATTGGAAACCCCTTGTCGAACTCATCAATCACACGATCGAGTGTGGATTTTCCAAACCCAGAGCCGCGCGGCTGTATACCGTGGTTTCGGATGTGGACGAGGTCCTTCCGGCCTTGAAATCGGCGACGGCCCCAGCGACGGAGTCGCGCAAGGAGCTTTTTTGATCCGGTCATTTTGGGCGTTTAGCCGTCTTGCACCCGGCGCCGACGATGCTATTTTGCCTCCGCGCCACCCAGCCGGCTCGCCGGCGTTCCCCACAAGGAGATTAATCCATAGGCAAAATCGCGGTTGCCAACCCGATCGTCGAGCTCGACGGCGACGAGATGACTCGGATCATCTGGAAATTCATCAAGGACAAGTTGATTCTCCCCTACCTCGACATCGACCTTCGCTATTTCGACCTCGGCATCGAGTCGCGCGACGCCAGCGACGACCGGATCACCGTCGAGGCGGCCGAAGCCATCAAGGCTCATGGCGTCGGGGTGAAATGCGCCACCATCACGCCGGACGAGGCGCGGATCGAGGAATTCAATCTGAAACGCATGTACCGATCGCCGAACGGCACGATTAGGAACATCCTCGGCGGCACCGTGTTCCGCGAGCCGATCATCTGTAAGAACGTCCCGCGGCTGGTTCCGGGCTGGACCTCGCCCATCGTCATCGGCCGCCACGCCTTTGGCGACCAGTACCGGGCCACGGATTTCGTCGTCCCCGGCCCGGGCAAGCTGACCCTGACCTTCACGCCCGCGGACGGGAGCGATCCGATCAGGCGCGAGGTCTTCGATTTTCCCGCCGCCGGCGTCGCCATGGCCATGTACAATTTGGAGGAGAGCATCCGCGGTTTTGCCCGGGCCTGCCTCAATTACGGCCTCGACCGGAGCTGGCCGGTCTATCTTTCGACGAAAAATACGATCCTCAAGGCCTACGACGGGCGCTTCAAGGATCTGTTCCAGGAGGTATTCGATTCCGAATTCGCGGCCAAATTCGCCGCCGCGGGGATCACCTACGAACATCGCCTCATAGACGACATGGTGGCCGCCGCGTTGAAATGGAGCGGGGATTTCGTCTGGGCCTGCAAGAATTACGACGGAGACGTCCAGTCGGACACCGTGGCCCAGGGATTTGGCTCGCTCGGCCTGATGACCTCGGTGCTGTTGGCGCCGGACGGCAAAACGGTCGAGGCGGAGGCGGCCCACGGGACCGTAACCCGCCATTATCGCGAACATCAAAAAGGACGACCGACCTCGACGAACCCGATCGCCTCGATTTTCGCCTGGAGCCGTGGCTTGGCCTATCGGGCCCGATTCGACGGCAATACGGCCCTGACCGCGTTTGCCCGGACTCTCGAGCGAACCTGCGTCGACACCGTCGAGAGCGGCGCCATGACGAAGGACTTGGCCTTGCTCGTCGGACCGGATCAGCCCTGGCTGAGCACCAACGAATTCCTCGACGAACTCGACCAAGGACTGAGGGCGAACCTGGCCTGATCGAGGCCCATTTCATGACGGCATCCAGCCCTAGTGCACCGGCGCATTCACTTCGTTCACGCCCCCGTGCACCAGGCCTTTGTCTATGCATCAACTTTCCTAACTTCGGCTGTCGCCTCCGTTTGGGTCGATGCACTAGTGTTCCGACTCATTTAAACGGTACCCTTCTTCACCTGATTGAGGGTGTTCCGAGCTCGATCCACTTTTTTGAGGATGTCTCGGGCGGTGGCGGTCCAGGCGAAGGGTTTGGAGTTCTCGTTGTGCTTGGCGAGATAGTCGTCGATGGCCGCCTCCAGTTCGGGGACGCTCTTGAAGACGCCCCGGCGGATGGCGTTTTGGGTGATTTCGGCGAAGAAGCGTTCGACCTGGTTCAGCCAGGAGGCCGACGTCGGCGTGAAGTGGAAATGGAAGCGGGGGTGCTTTTCCAGCCACGCCTTGACCTTGGCATGCTTGTGGGTGGCGTAGTTGTCGACGATCAAGTGGATGTCGAGCCGCTTCGGCGTCTTGCGGTCGAGCCGGCGCAGGAAACGGAGGAACTCCTGGTGCCGGTGCCGCTTCATGCATTGGCCGATGACCGTGCCGTCGAGCACGTTGAGCGCCGCGAACAGCGTCGTCGTGCCGTTGCGCTTGTAATCGTGGGTCATGGTGCCGGCGCGGCCCTTCTTTATCGGCAGGCCGGGCTGGGTGCGGTCGAGAGCCTGAACCTGGCTCTTCTCGTCGACCGAAAGAACCAGCGCCTTGTCCGGCGGGTTCAGGTAAAGCCCGATAACGTCCTCCACCTTCTCGGCGAACCTCGGGTCGTTCGAGACCTTGAAGATGGAAATCAGATGCGGCTTCAATCCATACTCGGCCCAGATCCTCTGCACACTGGCTGATTCCGACGGCCTTGGCCATCGTGCGAACACTCCACTGGGTCGCGTTCGGCGGTGCCTCCCGCATCGTCTTCGTCAACACCAGCGATTTCACCGCGGCGCCCAAGGGGGGCTTGCCGGACCCCCGGTCCCGATCCCGCAACAGTCCGTCGACCCCTTCCTCGAGGAAGCGTTCCTGCCAGCGCCACACCGTCGGCTTGCTCTTGCCTACTTGACGCATGATCGCCATCGTCCCGAGACGATCCCCGGACAGAAGCACGATCCGCGCACGCCAGACATGCTTCTGGGGGGTATTCCGGCCCGAAACCAGCCGCTCCAGTCGGCTCCGGTCGCCAGGAGATACCCAAATACAAGCGGTTGTTCCCATGCAGGCATAATCGCATAGTTCCAGTCCCTTGGGGATCTTTTAAATGTGACGAAACACTAGCAAGTTATAGGAGCAGCAGTCTAACTTAGCCAATTGTCCAGTTTTCGGGGTCCACCTCAGGACGCCCGGGCGCCGGCCCGACGCCGCGTCGTCCCAGGCCAGGAGACCCGCCAGGATCGTGTCCCCGTCCTTGTATTCGATCGTTACGGTCTTAACCTCCGCCTGGGACGGTGAGGCCACGAACAAACTCAAAACCGGCGCTAGGATAATCCCCGACCGCGCCATCCAAGCCGTCATGAAAGCCTCCCGTACCGCTGCCTGATGTCCAACCGGAACAACTTGCCCCAGCCGCCGCCAAATTAGAAGCCAACCCTGGGTACGAAATCCTCGAGACGCGGCGCGGGCGTCGACGCAATGAGACGCGAGCGGGTCCGGCGCCGGTTTGGGGTTTTGTTGCCGGGGTCCGCGTGTTAAGTGGTTGATCCTGTTTGCCGGAGGGGTGCCGGAGTGGTCGAACGGGGCGGTCTCGAAAACCGTTGTACGCTCGCGCGTACCGAGGGTTCGAATCCCTCCCCCTCCGCCAGCACTAAGTCATTGTTATAGCAGCGTTTTCTTAATATGATGCGGCCTTCGAACTTGCCCCGACACTTCCGCGGCTTGGCGCCCTGATTGCATCGCTGAGCTGCCCGCAGAGACCCTTTGGTGCCGGAGTGACCGCGCTCTGTCGGCAATTATCTCCGTCGGCCATTTTGGTGGTACCGTTCAGACGGCTGGTTTGCCTGTACCATCGATGGTCTTTGCTTTGCCGATCCCGGATTTCGATGAAGAGAAAGCCCCTCATGAGAGCTGATGAGGGGTTTGTCGGTCGGATCAGTCTTGGTCGTGGTGGCGTCAGGTGAACCCCAACGCCGTACGTTGATCGTTCCAGTCGAAGGGGAGTCCGGTATTTCTGATGAGCCGGCTCGCCGTCAGGTCAGGGGGGTGGCGCCCCTCGAGGATCGCCTTTGTGATATCGGGAGCGAGGAAAGCCAGTTTCACGAGGCGGGTGAAGTAGGAACGGCTAACGCCGACGCTCTCCGCGATGCGATCCAGACGATCGCCACCCTGAACAATCGCCTCCTTGAGCTTCTGCGCCTTGACCAGGAGTTTGACGAGGCTCGGGTCGGGCTTGCCCTATCGGGATCCTTTCGCATCGATGAGCATCTTCATTTCCATGCCCGCCCGCCTGAGGTGCGCCGGGGCGCAGAGGATCAGCGTCGGTGCATCGCCCGAGGCCGCGGATGCCGGGGACAGGACAGAAGCATCGTTGGACAGAACTGGCTCGAGGCGTTCCGGAAGCAGTTGGATCTCGACCTTGTCCAGGGGCAGGTCGATGCGGATGACGAGGGTTTGGAGAGCAGACTCGGGATCTTGGCCCTGCCACCGATGCGGCGCTCGACCCGGTTCTCCGATAATATACCGTGCACGGCCGGGTAGGCGGGGGCATTGCTGCGCCCCGCCCCCCACAGAGCCGAGCGTGCGCGATTGACGCACTCGGTTCCTCACCTGACAGGTTCGCTCACGAAGGTTGCCATGAGCGCACGAACTTGACCGACGGCAGGGGGTAGCGCTTGAGAATCTCGTTCATCCGGTCCCAGGTCAGGCACCTGCGACGGCTGCGGCGTGCAAGCCACTTCCGCCATGTGCGTGCGACCTGGTAGCGGAACCACTCCAGACGTTTGCCGTTTCCCGTCAGACCATAGTATGCGTAGTGGCCCCGGATCGCCCGAACGAGGTAGTCATGCTGCGCCTTGATCGGCAGGTGCCGGTTGCTCTTGCACCAGTCCTGCACCGATTTCAGCGCGCGGGCGAAGCGGCCTTTCGCCGTGATTTGGCGAACGACGTCCTTGCCTCGCAGCGACCGCCCCCAGACGTGGGTGAAGCCGAGGAAGTCGAACGTCGTGGCCGATGCCATCCAGTGACGCCCGTAGGGACGCCTCCGGCGGAAGTCCACATAGCGCGTCTTGGCCTCATGGAGCGTGAGCCCGTATCGACCGAGACGTTTGCCCAGCACGTCAAGCAGCCGCTTGCCGCTCTGGCGGTCTTCGAGGGCGACGACAAAGTCATCGGCGAATCTCACCAACTGGCAGTTGCCGCGCAGGCGCGGCCTCACCTCGTCCTCGAACCACTTGTCCAGCACATGGTGCAGGAAAATGTTGGAGAGAGTCGGCGAGATCACCCCACCTTGGGGAGTGCCAGCGACCGGCCTGTGCAGGGTGCCCTCTTCGAGCACCCCTGCCTTCAGCCATTTGTCGATCATGCGCCTTACGACGCCGTCCTTGATCCGCAGGTCGAGGAATGACCGCAGGTGAGTATGCGAGATCGAGTCGAAGTAGGATTTCAAATCCGCGTCTATCACCCACCGTTGGCGCTGCTCGATGATACCCGCGCGCAGTACGTTGAGGGCATCGTGAGCCGACCGCTTGGGCCGGAAGCCGTACGAGCACGGCAGAAAATCCGCCTCGTAAATTGGCTCCAGCAGCATCAGGATTGCCCGCTGCGCCACCTTGTCTTCGAACGTCGGAATGCCGAGAGGGCGTTTCGTGCCGTCCGCCTTGGGGATGTAGTGGCGTCGCACCGGCGGCGCAAAGTAACGACCCGACTTCATCCGGTCCTGGAGGTCATCGAGATTGGCCTCAAGGTCCTTCTCGTAGTCGGCAGCCGTCACGCCGTCGATGCCCGTCGCCCCATCCTTGCGCGTGCGGCGGTACGCTTCACGCATCCACTCGCCGTCGATGAGGTGGTGCAGGGACGTGAACACCCGATCCGGATGCTCCCTCGCCTGTTCGGCTATCCACTGCTGTTTCGTGAACGTGTTGGTGGAACTCAGGGTTTCCTCCAGCGTTTCCCATCAGTGGCTCTGTTCAGATGACGCCCCGCTTCCCTCCAGCGGGTCCCGATGGGCACGGTTCCCCGCCTTCAGCGGTACTATCAGGACGCTACGACTTCCTGCTCTCGCGTGTCCTTCGGCTTATTGGTTTCGCCAGCCGGCTCCGTGGGTGCCTGTCGGGGTCCGTGTCCGCTTTGAGCGCTCCCGCTGCCGTGCAGGCCCGGCGACGGACCGGGGTCTGGATTTTTTCTTGCTGGCAATCCCCTTTCCAGCGGTCTTGCCCGCGGGCAAGAGCAGGATCTCCCAGGTTCCCTGGCGACCCATCCCGTGACTTTGCGCCGGTCTACGACCCCGGACGACCCGTTGCGCCTCGCCAGTAACGGCGCTTCCGGTGCTGCCCCCACACGATTAACAATGAAGGCGTCGTCGCTTCACCGATTTCGAGGCTTCCTCCGCCGCTTCATCACCTGCTGTCTACGCTTCACGACGGGCGTTACCGCACGCCATGCAAGACTCGCTTCCGGCTGGCGGGCTGCGCCTTTGCCGGGCGGGAGTCGAACCCGCTGGATCGCTACGAGAGGTTTCAGTTCATGGCATCCTCCTCTCCAGGGCTTAGCCTGGCGCAATAACCGTTCGGGTTCCGGGGGATGAGGAGATGCTTACCCGCACTCGGCCGCACCCGAGTGTGATTCTACCGATTGAGGGTACGCCGCCAATCTTTTCGGAGGGAGCGCAGCCAGATGTCCTTTTTCGGCTGGGCTCGTGTCGTGTGCCTGTCGTAGCGTCCGCGGCCCTGGGTGGTCCCGATGCGGGTCCAGCCCGACGCCCGGTAGACGGCACCGGTGTATCGCGGGATCTCGACGAAGGTTTCGATCAGCACCGGGGTGGTGCCGTAGCGCTCGGTCCAGTCGGTGGGCAGGCGCCGGCGCACGATGGCGAGGATGTGCGAGCCGAGGTTGGGGATCTCGATCCAGGGCAAGATCAGGAACCTCGGATTGTCGATCACGAGCGGGAGGTTCTTCTCACGCTTCTCGGGCGTCCATCCGATGAAGTTGTCGCGCGGGGCGAGCTTCCAGGCTGCGGTGGAGAAGCCGAGCATGGCGATGGGCCAGCCGTTGCGGTCGTGAACGGCGTAGCGCATCTGGGCGCCGACCAGGGTCTTGTATCCGAGGTAGTGGTAGCGGGCGACGAACTCGTTCCAGAGCCTGCTTTCCCGGGTGCTGTGCACGACGGCGCGGAAGTCGAGCGGGCGGACCTCGTCGAGGGTCGTGGGCGCGGGGAACAGCGGCGGCTCGGTGTCGGGTCCGAAGGCGATGGGCTTGGGCCGGCCCCGTTGCCACCTGGGCGGCGGCAGCTCGATGAGGCCGTCGCGGTGCATGGCGAGCATGGTGACGCGGGCCATCATGTCCTTGAGGCCGCCGTCGGGCTTGAGCCAGCCGATGCGCCGGCAGAACTCGATCGACAGGGCCCGGCGGCTGAGCTGCGCGGGACCGGCGACGAGCGCCCGCAGAAGCGCCATTTCCTCGGCGGTGAAGTCTCGGCCGTAGTAGCGGCACTCGACCGCGCCGGTCATCCCGACGCCGTGAGTTCGCGCCGGCGCTCCTCGCTCATCGACCACGGCAGCCAGGGCGAGAGGTCGTCCGGCGGCTTGCCGCCGTTCTCCGCGCACGCGGTCAGCCATTCCTTGAGCCAGCGCCGGACGTCGATGCCGTTGATCGCCAGCGTGCCGGCCACGGAGTACATGGTCGCGGTGAAGTCGGCGCCCTTCTCGCTGTCGGAGCCGAAGCTCAATCGCCGCCCGATGACAGCCCCGCGCAGGGCGAGCTCGCCGCGGTTGTTGTCCATGGGCACGAACGGCTTGTCGACGAAGACGCATAATCCCTCGCGGTGTTTGACGAGCGATCGCAGCGGCTTGGCCCTGCGCGCCCTGTCCGTCAGTCCGGCCAGTTCCGCTTCGGCGGCTGCGAACAGCTCGTCGACCGCCTTCTTCAGCTTGGCGTGCGCCGCATCGAACGCCGGCGTCTGGCGTTCGAGAGGGTGAGCGGGGTCGTAATGCTCCAGCCGCGCATCGTTCAGGCGGTAGATCTCCGCGATTCGCTCGATCCATCTCTGGCACCAGCGCCTGAGCCGCACACGCCCCGCCGCGCGGTCGATGAACGAGCGCCTTTGATGCGCCCAGCACCATTGCAGGATCACCCTGCCGGCGAGCTCGCGGGCCAGTTTCTTGTAGGCGCTGAACCGGTCGCAGACCAGGACCACGGTGCCCTGTGTCGAGCCGAACAGCTTCGTCGCGACCTCGGCGCTGCGCGAGGGATCGATGTGGAAGTAGACCGCGTCCGGGCTCACAGAGGTCCACAGCCAGGCCCGGCTCGAGCGCCCCTTCTCGCGATACGCCTGAACGCGCCAGGATGTTTCGTCGGCATGGCGCAGCGCCGCCTCGTTCTGGTGCGCGAGGATCGACTTGGCCAGCGGCTCGAACAGCGGCACGAAGCGCTTGGTGCTGTCGGCCAGCGTCCCCGGCGAGATCGCCAGCCCCATGTCGCCGAGCCAGGCCACGACCCGATGCAGGGGACGGCAGCAGACGAACCGTTCGTAGAGCATGCACGTCCAGACGCTGATCCCGTAGGGCGTGGTCTCGAACAGCCGCGTCACCGCAGGCGCGGTCACCTCGCGCGGCGAGGACGCGCAGTCGCAACCGCGGCGGTAGCGCGGCCGGACGATGGTGTTCTCGTAAGCCTCGATGTCGATCTCGAAGAGAGTGGTGCAGCGCTCGCCGTTGGCGGCATAGGGCTTGCCGCAGCGCGGACACACGCGCGCATCCTCCGGCGGATCGCGTGTTTCCTTCTTCTGTCCGAGCCCGGGGCGTTGGGTGCGCCCGTGTCCGGCGGTGCCGCGCTGCTGGCCGCGCTTGCGCCCGGTGCCCGGCTTCTTCTGCCGCTCGCTCCTGCTGCCGTAGAGTGCCTTGGACAAGACGCTCCGGGTCGAACGCAGCTTGTCGAGGTCGAGTTCCAGCTTCTCGACACGCAAGGCCAGCGCCGCGTTCTCGCCCTTCAGATCCCGCACCTCGGCGCGCAGCTCGGCATTTTTCTTCCGCAGCGACGCGATCAGCTCGGTTGCCCGCACGACCGCCGCACGCAGCCGGTCGTTGCGCTCGCGCAGCCACGCGATCGTGCCCTCCCGGGCCTCCACCAAACGCTGGGCCGCCGCGAGCCGCCGGTCGAATTGCTTGCGCAGCGACTCGGCCACGCGCTCGCCCTTGCGGTACACCTTCGCGATCCGCGAGCGCTCTCGGTCGATATCCTGCTTCAGCCAGTTGATCTCGTCCTGGTGGCGCGCCTCGACCTGCTCCTGGTGCTCGTGAGACCTGCGCAACGTGATGCGAAGATCGGAGATCTCGGCGTCCTGGGACTCGACCCTGCGTTCCAACGTCTTCACAGCCCGCGACGCGGTCTTCGGTGCGGCTGCCTTGAGCTTGAACCGGCAGGTGCCGAGCCGCCTCGTCAGCGAGTTCGCGAGCGCTCGGGCGTCCCTCTCCGACCGGCGCAGTTCCTCGCGGCGCAACTCCGCCACTCGCGCGCGACCCCGTTCCTCCTCGATGCGCGCCTCTGCCTCTTCAAGCAGAGACGCCCAATCGAGCGGCTCGCACGCCGGCGCCACGATGGGAAGCGACCACAGGGTGTCGCCGCCCTCGGACGGCGTCAGGTCGGTGCCGAAATCCGCGTCGAGAACCGCCATGCGCGAGACGGTAGCGCATGCGCGGAATAGTTACCAGTCAGAAAATCCGTGGAGGTCTACGATCCCCCGGGACCCGAACGGTTACCCGTGCACGCACTCCCAGAGGTCCTTTGTAGGCAATGTCCCGGCTGATGTTGAAAAAGTGAGGTAGGCGTCATTCGCCTGGAACCGTTAGGCTCTGGGGGCATTGTCAGAGAAAATTCGGTTGAGCGTGTTGCCCAGGTTGCCTAGTTTTTGACGATGCACAATCCGTTCCAATATTTCAATAGCTCGCCGGAGGTGATTCGCCTCGTGGTGATGATGTACATCCGCTATCCGCTGTCGCTTCGCCAGGTAGAAGACATTCTGTTCGAGCGTGGCATCGACATTTGCCATGAGACAGTTCGGTACTGGTGGAATCGGTTCGGTCCAATGTTCGCGACCGAGATCAGGAAACGACGCATTCATCATCTGTCGTTCTCACGATGGCGCTGGCACTTAGACGAAGTGTTCGTCAGGATCAATGGCAAAACCCATTATCTCTGGCGGGCTGTTGATCATGAAGGCGAGGTGCTTGAGGTTTTCGTTACAAAGCGCAGGAATCGCCGAGCTGCCCCCAATTTTTTAAAGCGCACCATGAAACGTTATGGCCGACCGCATTCGATTGTAACTGATCGGCTTGGGTCGTACAGGTCGGCGATGAAGGAAATTGGCAATACGGCCGCTCAAAACTGCGGCCGGTGGCTCAACAATCGAGCCGAAAACTCACATCAACCATTCCGACGACGAGAAGGAGCGATGGCGCGATTTAGGGATGTAAAGACCCTTCAGAAATTTGCTTCCGTTCATGCCTCTTTCCACAACCATTTCAATCAACAACGTCACCTCAACCACCGCGAAATCTTCAAGCAAAACCGCGCCGCCGCGCTCACTGAATGGCAACAACTCGCAGCGTGAGAGTCATGGAGAATTTTGGTCAGTCACCTCACGCCCAGTTATTCTGACAATGCCGCCTGCAAACACTTTTGCTGAGAGCTCGCGGGTGTATTCGCCCGCCATCGCGCGTTTGACGCCTTTGACGATGGTCGAGACGGGGCTGCCGTCGTTGTCGAATTGTTCGGCGCAATAATGAACGGAGATCCCTCTGCGGCGGCAGATGTACTCGTAATAAGCGCTTTCATCGGCGTCTTGGAACCGGCCCCATCGGCTGATGTCATAAGCCAAAATTACGTCGAAATCAGTCTCACCACCCTCGACGTCGTCGATCAGCTGCTTTAGACCGTCTCGGCCCTCAATTTTCAATCCACTCTTTCCAGCATCTGAATAGGTTCGGACGATCTCCATATGATGACATTCTGCGTAACTTCGGATTGCGTCGGCCTGATTCTCTGTCGAGTACTTCTGATGCTCGGTCGACATACGCACATATTGAGCGGCGCGGACCATCTTGGGTTCCGTGTCGTCGGCAATATTCGGTTCTCTGTCTGACTGCTCAACCAACTCGCATTCCGGACCTGTGTGCTCTCGCGCTCTCCATTGCAGGCGCAGTCCTGCCTTTTCGAACCGAAACGGGCGCGCGACCGGCCGGTGATGTTTTCCGTGTTTTCAAACCTTATACCAACCGCCCTTAACATTGACTTGTGCGATCCCACGCTCTGAGGCCGATGGACATGATCTTCCAAGGTTGGTCGGTCAGGTTGTTCCAGGCTTGGCAAGAGGCCTCGACGATGGCTTCATAGGAGTCGAAGACACGATTGGAGAGCCAGTTCTGGCGGAGGTATTGCCAGACATTTTCGGCGGGATTGAGCTCCGGGGACTTGGGTGGCAAAGGCACGAGGGAGATGTTCTCCGGGATGCCGAGTTTGGCAGTGGTGTGCCATGCGGCTTGGTCGAGCAGCACGACGGCATGGGCGTTTGGGGCAACGGCCCGGCTGATTTCCTCGAGATGCAGGTCCATGGCTTCAGTATTGGCGCGCGGCATGACCAGCGCCGCGCCCTCACCGCGCTCGGGGCAGATGGCGCCGAAGAGATACGCCGAAGAGGTCCGTAGGTCCTTGACCTGGCGCGGGCGCGATCCCTTTGGGGCCCACTGGCGCACCAGGCTGTTCTTCTGGCCGACGCGCATTTCATCTTGAAACCAAACCTCGATGGGCGTGTCCGGTGGCTGTGCCGCTACGATTTTCGCCAAGTGTTCGGGAAAACTTTTTTTTAAATTCCTCCTGTGCCCGCGCATCCTGGCCGACGTGGCGCGGGCGCGCGGAAATATGCGAGAACCCGAGCGCGGCCAGCAGCTTGCCGACGCTCCGCTCGTGATAGTCCACGCCGAAGCGCGTTCGGATCAGTTGCTTGAGATCGATGCAGCGCCAGCGCACGACCCCATCCCGTTCGGGATCGGGACCGGCCTCGATAGCCCGCGAAAGCGCCGCCATTTGCGACGGCGTCAACCGACGCAACGCCCCGTTCGGCTTGCGGTCGATCAGACCGGCCGGACCTCCCGCGTTGAACCGGTGAACCCAGTCCCGCAACGTCTGCCGATCCATGCCGCCAATACCCGCCGCGCACGCTCGATCCATCCCATCGTAGATGGCCGCCATCGACAAAAGCCGTCGCGCCTGGTTCCCATCATCGCTCCGTGCCGCAAGAACACGGACTCTTTCAGCATCAAAGTCGTTTCGCAAAGGAATCGTTGGCATTGAACACACTCCCTTGTTGCCAACAACCTTGAATCACACAAAACCTAGCGTGTAAACCTTTGCGCGAGTCAAACTCTGGGGCGGTTGGTATTAGGCATGGAGAACAAGAATGTCGTTTCGTAAAAAGGGCCGAAAATTTCGGCCCGTTTCCGGAAAAACGTTTCCGAAATCGTCTGGTAGAGTTGCAGTATCCGACGGCTATGAATTTGCCGCCGTCATAGCTGAGACCTTACGTGCGACATTTGGCCGGACCGGTATGTCCGTCAAAACAGTGATGGCATATACCGGTGCCGGACAACGTACGGTCAAAAACTAGTTTGAGGGCAAAAATGGCCCGAATGGCGAGAACCTGGTCGAGCTAGTGCGCCATTCCGACGCGGTTCTTGAAGCTTTGCTTTTGATGGCGGGTAGAAAAGATATTTTGGCAGGAAAACTGCTCGTCGATGCTCGGGACCAATTGGTCGAGATGCTGGAGATCATTGACCAATTACAGGCTGGCGAATCGGCTGCGGATCTGCCCATTGGTCACCCGACCACCCGCCCCCCGTCGTGAGCGGTTCGTTCTCGGCCACGTTGTTTGGGTTGGCAATTGCCCAATGGGCATTCGCCGCAGCGCGAGATCTCTTCGGGACCGACGATCCACGGACCCTCACCTTTCGGAACAACGGAAGTGTGAAGCGGTGCTGTGAATCGTGATATTTGCTTCCCTGATCCAGACGATCGCCACCCTGAACAATCGCCTCCTTGAGCTTCTGCGCCTTGACCAGGAGTTTGATGAGGCTCGGATCGGGCTTGCCCTTTCGGGCTCCTTTCGCATCGATGAGCATCTTCATTTCCATGCCCGCCCGCCTGAGGTGCGCTGGGGCACAGAGGATCAGCGTCGGTGCATCGCCCGAGGCCTCGGATGCCGGGGAAAGGACAGAAGCATCGTCGGACAGAACTGGGCCGAGGCGTTCCGGAACGCGAGCGGTATCAGCCCCTTAAGCTTCCATTCTCGCTCGGCCTTCTCTTGGGTATCGAGTTCGCCTTCATCCTCGCCCTAAGGGGCAAATGCGTAAGCCTCTTTAAATTGCTGACTTGCTTCGCGTGCGGCCGCCAGGGTACTAACCAGATAGCGTATTGTGGGGTCCTCGGCGCGGTAGCCGATGAAGACCACATGGTAGTGACGATACAATTCAACTACGAATCGGCGGGCCCAACCTTCAAGCATGTAAGCCGTACCAAGGCAATGTCCCGGCTGATGTTGAAAAAGTGAGGTAGGCGTCATTCGCCTGGAACCGTTAGGCTCTGGGTGTTGAATCCATCAAGGAGAACGACGCCATGACCAAGACTACACGGAACAGCCGCCTTTCGAAACTGTTGGAGATCCCGCTTCCGCTGTTGCCGCCGGCCTTGCCGGAGGCTTTTGATGATCTGCGCATGAGCGTGGATCGCTTTTGCCTGTTGGCCGGGGTGGAGACCCTGGGCGAGATGCTGGACGAGGATAGCGAGGTGCTCTGCGGAGCGCGCCACGCCCGCACGGCCGAGCGGCAGGGCCATCGCTGGGGGACAACCCAGAGCGAGATTGCCTATCACGGGGGCAAGGTGAAGCTGACGCGCCCGCGGGTGCGCGATCTTGCGGGCAAGGAGATGAGCTTGCCGAGCTGGGAGTTGCTCTCGGACCCGGCGCTTTTGCAGTCCTGGGCGATGAACATCATGCTGCTTACGGTTTCGACCCGCAAGTACGCGCGCGCCGTGCGCCTGCCCGGCGAGGCCAGCGGCGACTTGCCGGCACGCGCGGGCGATGCGACCTCGAAGTCCGCGGTCTCGCGGCGCTTCGTGGCCATGACGCGCAAGAAGCTGAAGGCCTTCCTGGCCAGCGACCTTTCGGATCTCGATCTCCTGGTCATCCAGATCGACGGGCTGCACGTCGGCGATCACGTGTTGCTGGCAGCTATTGGCATCGACGGCGCGGGCGAGAAGCATGTTCTAGGCCTGGCCGAAGGTGCCACGGAGAATGCCGCCACGGTGCAGGCGCTGCTCGACAACCTGACCGCCCGCGGCCTCGACCCGGAAGTGCCCCGGCTCTTCATCGTCGACGGCGCCAAGGCGCTCTCCAAGGCGATCAAGCGGACCTTCGGGCCGGTGGCCGCCCTCCAGCGCTGCCAGGTCCACAAGGGCCGCAACATCATCGAGCGCCTCGACGAAAGCCTTCATGCCGGCGTCAAGAAGGCGCTCAGGCAAGCCTGGGACCAAGACGATGCCGAGAAAGCCGAACGCCTCATGAAGAACCTGGCGCGCCGCCTGGAGACCGAGGCCCCCGGCGTTTCGGCTTCCATCCTGGAGGGCCTGGATGAGATCCTCACCGTGATCCGCTTGGGCCTGCCGCCCAAGCTCAGGCGCTCCTTGGCCTGCACCAACGCCATCGAGAATGCCTTGGGAACGGTCAGGATGGTGCAGCACAATGTCAAGCGCTGGCGCAACGCCGAGATGGCCTTGCGATGGACCGCCGCCGGCCTCCTGGAAGCCCAAAAGACCTCCGTCGCCTCAAGGCCTACCGGCAACTCCCCATCCTCAGAGCTGCCCTCGAGGATCACGTGAAAAAGGCAAAAGCGAAAAGCGCCATTGAAACCATCAAAGAGGCCGCCTAGCCTCGAAGCCCAACCATGCCTGCCTCGCCTTTTTCAACAGAGCATGGGACATCGCCCGTACCAAAATCTGCCAGGGTTAGGACGAGTTCTCGATCGCTTTCTGAACTCGCTAACTTGCCGTGCAGGTGGATGAGTCCGCGCAATCTGGCCGGCTTTGCCGGCGGCAACGCAGGCGCAACGTACACGGGCAATCTATGGCTGCAGTGTTCCAGTTTCCGCAGTTTCGCATGTGCCTTTTCGAATAGGTCGTCGAAGTTCGTTGTGACAAGCCGACCACGTTCAGTGTCTAGGTCCGCCAATCGGGCCAGGGTAAGATGCCCGTCAAGGGTCTTGGTCCTTTTCTTTGTCAGGTGATGGCGTGCCCTTTC
>CBDCME010000011.1:0-33069 GCA_965218865.1 Alphaproteobacteria bacterium | reverse complement strand
ATTCAACACCCAGAGCCTAACGGTTCCAGGCGAATGACGCCTACCTCACTTTTTCAACATCAGCCGGGACATTGCCCCGAAATCGCCGGGGAGCGTTTGTAAAGTGGCTCGGCCTCCCCGTTGCGGCCCTGCTTCCAGTACAGACCGACCAGGCTGTCGAGCAATGTCCCGGTCGTGGGAGCGTCAGGCCCAAACTCCTCCTCACCAAGTTCCAGTGCGCGTTGGGCAAAGGGAATGGCCTCGGCGTATTTGCCTTGTTGATAAAGGGCCTGAACCTGGTTGTACTGCTCCAAAAGCGCGTCGGACTGGGCGCCGGCGTTCCCTGGCCACAAAACAAAAAGCGCGACAACGGCCAGCCAAACCGCGCGCACGGCACCCGCAACGTTTGTCAGGATTCCACCCATCCGTACCTCCCCCGCCATGTACCGCACTGGGCAGTATCAAAGTATTTTTTCGGAGCGTAAGCCTTAGCGGGTGTCAGCGCAAATTTTAGGGCCTAGTCCGCGATCCCTTCCGGGTGGAAGTGGGTGCCCAGGAAAGGACACCTCTTTTCAATTCCGGTCCTCGGGCCGAGACCCGAGGATCAAGTTTCTGTTGGGAGTGCTTCTCCAGGCGCAAGAAATTCCGGTTGGGGTGAACGGTCGCGGGTTCAATTCCCGTCTCCCGCTCCAAGTTTCCGATCGGTGACCATGTCGCGCCGAACAAAACATTGCTGGCGGTTTACTGAACGCGCTCCCCGATAAGCCAACCAACCCGTCCGCCGTTACCCCGGACGTCGATGGCGACCTCGAGGTATTCCAACTTGGTTCCGGATCACCCCCATCCCCTTGTGATTGCCTAGCTTCCCGGCGACTGAGAACATCCGCTGCGCTGGATCACGGATACGTCCAGCGCAAGGAAGAGAACGTATCGCCATGTGGGGCGAGTCGCGAGCGGAGCGGGAGCTCGATTTGCCGCGCGCCACGCCCTGGGCCAACCTCGACGACGCCGTCGCCGAGCGGGAGCGCGCGCGGGTGACTTCGCGGTGTCGGCCTCCGGGTTGCGCGGCGCTGTTGGGGGGGTGGCATCGGACCACCGGAAAGCCGGCGAAATCGTCTGGGAGGGACCGCCCCGTTGGGCGTGCCCCCCATTGTTCCGACTTCAGCCTAGTGCACCGGCGCATTCACTTCGTTCACGCCCCCGTGCACCAGGCTATTGTCGATTCATCAACTTTCCAAACTTCGGCTGTCGCCTCCGTTTGGGTCGATGTACTAGGCGGCTTCGATCTGTTTTGCCGAAGAGGAGCGAACTTCGATGACCCGCGGCTTCCTGTCCTCAGGGACCTCGCGCTCCAGATCGATGTGGAGCAAGCCGTCGCTCAAGTCCGCGCCCACGACCTTGATGTAGTCGGCGAGCTGAAAACGGCGATCGAATTTCCGGGCCGCGATACCGCGGTACAAATAACCCTTGTTCGTCTCCGGGTTTTCGCCGCGCGTGCCCGTCACCGCTAGGGTGTCGTCCTTGACGACGACCTTGACGTCATCGGGGTTGAAACCCGCGACGGCCATGGTGATTTTATAGCGGTCGTCATCGAGTTGCTCGATGTTGAAGGGTGGGTACGAGACGCCGCTGTCGTCGAACCTAAGAGCCGAATCCAAGGCACGCGAAAGCCTGTCGAAACCAACCGTCGTACGAAAGAGAGGGGGAAAATCCAAGTCGAACGTATTGCGCACGATATCCTCCTTTGAGCAATATCGGGGCGGTCCAATCTGACACGCCAGGCGTGCCGACACGGCCCCGCCCGAGTTCACAGCCCCACCATTGGCAGCTGTCGATCATTTAGATGGGAAACGAATTGGCGCCTGTCAAGATGGCGCCCGATCTCCGTGAGATCCCGGCCCTTAACTTCCGGGATTTTCCGGCCGGTTCGCGCCACCCCAAGGAACCCGTGAGGTTTACGTTTCAAGACCTGGATCAAATGAAGGGCCGTGCGGTTCTTCCCTTGACATACCGGCGCTCGATCAACTCGCGCACCGCCCGTGACGTCCACAACGCGAACGAAAGTTTGAGCTGATCGGGCGTCTTGTCGGCGATCCAGCGGCGGACTTGCCGGCACTCCTCGGCGCTCAGCGCCCCCTTGCCCTTAACGTCCGGAAACCCGACGACCATCCAAGAGGCCGTCCTCGCCCCGTTCGCGATGGCGGCGCAAGGGATGCAGTTCCCTCGGCGGTGCAAAGGCGGTACGATTTCCACGAATTTGGATTTCATCTGGGGAATGTCGGATCAAATATCACGATTCACAGTACCGTTTAACGCTTCCGTTGTTCAGAAAGGTGAGGGTCCGTGAATCGTCGGTCCCGAAGAGATCTCGCGCTGCGGCGAATGCCCATTGGGCAATTGCCAACCCGAGCGACGTGGCCGAGAACGAACCGCTCAACGCCCCGAGATGGAGCAACCGAGGGTCGCCGCCACCCGGCTTCCGTCGCGTCGGATCAGGGTGATCGGGTAGCGGACCAGGGGCTGGAGCCTCTTGCCCCGGGTCATCTCATGTCCGGCCACCTCTAGCGTCAGGTTGAACTGCCGGCCCTGCGGGAGTACCTGGCTCTCCATTTGCGCGGCCGCCTCGTCCAGAACCTCCTTGTTCAGACTCCCCTCCGGCCATTCGAGATAGGGGCCTTCGCTCCGGGCGTCGAGCGCCTCCAATAGCCGCTCGCAGCCGTCGAGCAGCTTGCTCTCCTCCAGCAGCGTCGCCGGCAGCTCAATTTCCAGCCGGATCCACTCACCCTCGGCGGCCAGCACGGACGGTCTGATCGCCGCCTCCTGGAAGTCAGCCACGTGGAAAATCACGGCCTCGAGGGACTCGAGCGGATTGTCGAAGCTGGCCAACGACACCTTTCGCATCTCCGGTCGGCGACTGTAGGCCCATCGGCCTTCCATTTCGGTGCTGGACCGGACTTCGAGCCGCACCGAGATACGGCTGTCGCTCCGCAACGCCTGGGCCCGGCGAACCGCAACAGGTCCGGCGCCCGACGCACCGAGGCTGAGTACGAATCGGCCGTCCAGCCCATTGACCGGGCCGGCCGGAAGAACCAGCAGCAGCCGTTCGCGGACGCGGTAGTCTTCAATGTCTGTCCCGGCCCGCAGCTCGACCTCCGCGTCTCCTCCGGCAAGCAGGAGCTCGGTGACTTCGGCGCGCAGCCGCTGCGACGAGATCCCCATGCGCTCCCGGTCTGTGAGGACGAGGGCTTGCCGAAAAAAGATTGGTTCCTCTGACTGTGCCATCGTTGTTCCTCTGCCCTGGTTTGGGACCGAGTTCCAGGCCCCGCCGGCCGCTTCTCGATTCCCGGGCGCTGCCGTTTCTGGGGCGAAAGCCCACCCCGAGAGGTGAGAGCTCACCGCCGCGGCGGCGGTCATGATTTCAGCCAGGATTCTGGCCAGTAGGTATAGATTCATTCTCTGAGCACTCTATGGCCCGACGAGGCCAGAGGCTACGTCGGGAGCGCGCAGGTAGCTCCGGTGGAAGATGCCAAAGCGTTTCCCCACCAGAACTCACTGTAAAAGTCCCCGCTAGTGCATCGACCCAAACGAAGGCGACAGCCGAAGTTTGGAAAGTTGATGCATCGACAAAGGCCTGGTGCACGGGGGCGTGAACGAAGTGAATGCGCCGGTGCACTAGCTCCGCATGGTGGCCGGATCGTCGGCGAACTCTTCGGCTTCTCCTTCCAGCATATCCGATGCCTCACTAGGATTAATCTTGGTCATTTTCCAGGTGCCGGAGCCGCCGCAGTCGTTGGTCCAGTCACCCGAGGCGGTAGCGCAATTCTTAACCGGCCCCCCGTAGTCGAAGTCGCAGCACGCGCCGGTGGCGTTGAGGACGAGGTTGTTGCCGGTAAGGGTTCCTGTCACGGTTTAGGTGCCGCAGCTTCTGGTGTCCACCGTGCCGGTGATGTTGCTGCCCGACTGGGTCAGCGTCCAGATGTAGTTGTAGCTGTCCCTCCAGACGCCGAACATGCAAGAGAGGGGCCTCCCGTCGCCAGACCGTTCACCACGAGCAGGCAGCGGTCGTGCTGACCCCTCACCGGGTCCGATCGGTCACGCTGGGGGTGTTGTAGATCACCCGCCAGCGGTTGTCCTTGATCATGACGAGGTGCAGCGAGTAAATGCCGCTACCGCCACCGACGTTGCCTTCGAATCTCACTTCGAACTCGGTCACAGAAGGATCGATGTCGAAGTGGTGGTAGCGGGTGCCGTAGGCGTTTGCCGTCTGCGGTCCGGAGGTCCAAGTGAACGTGTTACCGGTGATGGTCTCGTCAGTGGCCGGGGCGACGTGCCGGTAGGGACCGTAGGTCCGCCCGCCCGTCGTGGTGACAGTCTCGTCCTCGGTGTATTCGTAGCGGATGAACGGGTTGACCAAATCCTTAATGTAGTTGGCTTTGCTCCAGTCCTGGAAGAAGCGGTCGAAGGGTCGCGAGATCCGGTTCTGGGTTACCGTGCCGCTGGCGGTCTTGGCGTCGAGGCCATTGCTCGAGTACTCGTCGAGCACCTCCCGAATCGCCTGATCCTCGCTGCCGACCGCGGTGCTGCGCCTGGAGAGCTGCTCGCCGAGGTACTTCCAGTAGTGGCAGGCGTCGTAGCTACGGCCCAGGAGGCCGCGTGCGGGATCCGCCAGCCCGGCGTTGACGCGGCTGATGTAATCGTCGATGTCGGGAGCGTAATACTCCTGGGACCAGGATCCCAGGGCCTCCACCCACCACTTCTGCCCCGGGGTCCCGGTCACGTAACCGTAGGAGTACTCGACGCGGTGGAACAGCTCGTGGGCTGACGTGGTCTGCCGCCGGCAGTCGTCGTTGACTACTGTCCGGCTGTTGAGGAAGATGCGGTTGGTATGGGATGAGGTGCTGCCATGCAGCCCTGGGTCATTGTAGACTTGCACGTCGATGATGCGCTGACTCTCAACGAGATCGGCCTGCGGCTGGCGAAAGTCAGCGACGTAGCGGTTCCAGCAGTCGTTGAGAACCGCCGCCGTGGCGTCGATATTGGCCTCGTTGGTGTTGTCGTTCGGGTTCCCGCTGACCTCAGTCCAGAAGAAATGAAAGTGACCGACGGTCTTATCCCGTTCCAGCGCCGGTGCGGCGTCCGAGATCATGACATTGATCTCCTCACGAGCCGTATCCGACAGGAGGTTCGAGGCTATTAATATCCTAATATGATACCTGACGATCAGGCGGCGTATTTGACGGGGTGGGGGCGGAAGTAACCGCGCACTCGATCCGATGAACGCTGAATTGCGCGCAAGACGGCGCGGGTATTCTTGTCCAGTTCGTCCTTGGTGCCGGGCTGCGGCTTTTGGCGCAACTTCTGCTTGACATCGTTGTTCAAGTATTTGTCCGGGCTGCACTCGGGGGCCGGGAGGTAGAACAGCTCGATCTCGTGGCGATGGCTCAGAGTCCAGGCCTTGACCCACTTGGCGTGGTGCACCTTCAGGTTATCTATGATCAGGAACACCTTCTGCTTTGCGTCCTTGATCAGCCGCCGCAGGAAGATGATGAAGCGATCGACGTTAAGCGCCCCATCATACAGCATGAAGCGCATCAGGCCGCGGTTGGAGACGGCCGAAATCATGCTCTTGGAGATCTTCTTGGCGGTCCGGCCAACCACCGGCGTCTGGCCTCTTGGGGCATAACTGCGGCCGATCTGGTCTTGGTTGGAGATGCCGGTCTCGTCGCCCCAGTAGACGACGGCTCTCTCTCGCTTGGCGCGCCCGGAGATCGCCGGGTAGTCGCGCTCCAACCAGGCGGCCACGGCGGCGGGCGAGCGTTGTTTGGCGCGCGCCAGCGGCTTTTGCGGGGTCATGCCCCAGCGCTTCAGGTAGAGCTGGACGGTCGACAGGCCAAGGCGCTTGCCCAACCGGCGCTCGATCAACTCGCGCACCGCACGGGACGTCCACAATGCAAACGGCAGTTTGAGCTGATCGGGCGTCTTGTCGGCGATCCAGCGGCGGACTTGCCGGACCTCCTCGGTGGTCAGCGCCCCCTTGCCCTTGCGTCCGGAAACCCGACGACCATCCAGGAGGCCGTCCTCGCCCCGTTCGCGATACCGCTTGAGCCAGATGTTGACCGTCTGCCGCTGCACGCCAACAACCCTGGCCGCCTCGGCCCGGCTCGATCCACCCTGCTCGACAAGCACGATCGCCCGACGCCGGAGTCCCTCCTGCGCCGCCCGACCAATGCCACGAAAGTCACGCGCTTCCATGCACTATGTATAGCACAGTCCGATCAATATGTCAGGTATTATTTTGGGATATTAGTAAGACGGCGTCGAGCAGACCACGGGAAGCCTTGCCGCACGAGTCCACGTGCTCGTCGTCGGCGGCCAAGAAGTCTGTCCTGCCTTTGGCAAAGTCGAAGCCCCGGAGCTCCTCGACGCGCTCGTCGCGGTGTGGATAGAGCTTGCGGGCGAACTCCCGAGCGTACTCGTCGTTGGTCGGAGCGTTGGGGTTTTGCAGGAGCAGTTTGTCGAGGGTCATTTGTGGCATTGCTGCCTCCTTTCGGCAAGTACGTCATGGAGAAAGCAAGTTTCGCCCGGGATTTCCCAGATGGTTCCTCCCAAGCATCGAAAACAATAAGACAAATAATACAATAGAGTATCGATCGGAAACGTAGTTTTTAGTGCGCTTTCATTCCATATGCCCCCGTAAAGAGCAATTTCATTTTCTCCCTTAGTCCGTTCCGGCTGCTAATACCAACCGCCCTTAACATTGCCTTGTGCGAGCCCACGCTCTGAGGCCGATGGACATGATCTTCCAAGGTTGGTCGGTCAGGTTGTTCCAGGCTTGGCAAGAGGCCTCGACGATGGCTTCATAGGAGTCGAAGACACGATTGGAGAGCCAGTTCTGGCGGAGGTATTGCCAGACATTTTCGGCGGGATTGAGCTCCGGGGACTTGGGTGGCAAAGGCACGAGGGAGATGTTCTCCGGGATGCCGAGTTTGGCAGTGGTGTGCCATGCGGCTTGGTCGAGCAGCACGACGGCATGGGCGTTTGGGGCAACGGCCCGGCTGATTTCCTCGAGATGCAGGTCCATGGCTTCAGTATTGGCGCGCGGCATGACCAGCGCCGCGCCCTCACCGCGCTCGGGGCAGATGGCGCCGAAGAGATACGCCGAAGAGGTCCGTAGGTCCTTGACCTGGCGCGGGCGCGATCCCTTTGGGGCCCACTGGCGCACCAGGCTGTTCTTCTGGCCGACGCGCATTTCATCTTGAAACCAAACCTCGATGGGCGTGTCCGGTGGCTGTGCCGCTACGATTTTCGCCAAGTGTTCGGGAAAACTTTTTTTTAAATTCCTCCTGTGCCCGCGCATCCTGGCCGACGTGGCGCGGGCGCGCGGAAATATGCGAGAACCCGAGCGCGGCCAGCAGCTTGCCGACGCTCCGCTCGTGATAGTCCACGCCGAAGCGCGTTCGGATCAGTTGCTTGAGATCGATGCAGCGCCAGCGCACGACCCCATCCCGTTCGGGATCGGGACCGGCCTCGATAGCCCGCGAAAGCGCCGCCATTTGCGACGGCGTCAACCGACGCAACGCCCCGTTCGGCTTGCGGTCGATCAGACCGGCCGGACCTCCCGCGTTGAACCGGTGAACCCAGTCCCGCAACGTCTGCCGATCCATGCCGCCAATACCCGCCGCGCACGCTCGATCCATCCCATCGTAGATGGCCGCCATCGACAAAAGCCGTCGCGCCTGGTTCCCATCATCGCTCCGTGCCGCAAGAACACGGACTCTTTCAGCATCAAAGTCGTTTCGCAAAGGAATCGTTGGCATTGAACACACTCCCTTGTTGCCAACAACCTTGAATCACACAAAACCTGGCGTGTAAACCTTTGCGCGAGTCAAACTCTGGGGCGGTTGGTATAAGTCCAGCAGCCGCTCGGCTTTCGCCAGCCGTCTTGAATGGAGGGCCTCGTTGGCCTGCGCGAGCGTCTGGCGGAGATCAGACGGGGTCGGCGCCCACTGGGAACCCAACGAACCCTTCATGGTGAACCGTTGTTGCGTTCCGAACTTGTGAGACCGGCTTTTCTTGGTCATCATCAATCTCCATGGCGAAGCCCATTATACTGTTGTCAACTTCAGCATGGGCAAACCTTTCTGAATTATCCGTTCTACTTTGCTTGCTATCCGAGTTCACACGGCAACGGCGCGATTCTTTCGGCACCATCCTTTCCTTCCCCGAATCCACCTTGACTTGCTATTCTCGCTCAATCGCCCCCACAATGTCGCCGAAATTCTCGAAGTAGACAAGTGAGTTGCAGCCGTGTTTCCGCGCCAGGCCTTTCATCGTGCCTTGCCGGTATATGCGCCGCCCCGGATTTGAAGTCGCGGCGCGTACGTGTTTAATGCGCGTCCGCGCATTTTTTGCGTCTGTTTCGGCCCCCTCCCGGCCACCCACGACAGTATGCTGATAGGGCTGGCCGGGAGGGGGAGAGGGCCGGCGCCGCGAGTTTTCGAACAGACTGTATGACTACTAAAGGGTACCCTTTCGTTTATTCGCCATAATCTGCCGGTTACTTCTTATACCAACCGCCCTTAACATTGACTTGTGCGAGCCCACGCTCTGAGGCCGATGGACATGATCTTCCAAGGTCGGTCGGTCAGGTTGTTCCAGGCTTGGCAAGAGGCCTCGACGATGGCTTCATAGGAGTCGAAGACACGATTGGAGAGCCAGTTCTGGCGGAGGTATTGCCAGACATTTTCGGCGGGATTGAGCTCCGGGGACTTGGGTGGCAAAGGCACGAGGGAGATGTTCTCCGGGATGCCGAGTTTGGCAGTGGTGTGCCATGCGGCTTGGTCGAGCAGCACGACGGCATGGGCGTTTGGGGCAACGGCCCGGCTGATTTCCTCGAGATGCAGGTCCATGGCTTCAGTATTGGCGCGCGGCATGACCAGCGCCGCGCCCTCACCGCGCTCGGGGCAGATGGCGCCGAAGAGATACGCCGAAGAGGTCCGTAGGTCCTTGACCTGGCGCGGGCGCGATCCCTTTGGGGCCCACTGGCGCACCAGGCTGTTCTTCTGGCCGACGCGCATTTCATCTTGAAACCAAACCTCTATGGGCGTGTCCGGTGGCTGTGCCGCTACGATTTTCGCCAAGTGTTCGGGAAAACTTTTTTTTAAATTCCTCCTGTGCCCGCGCATCCTGGCCGACGTGGCGCGGGCGCGCGGAAATATGCGAGAACCCGAGCGCGGCCAGCAGCTTGCCGACGCTCCGCTCGTGATAGTCCACGCCGAAGCGCGTTCGGATCAGTTGCTTGAGATCGATGCAGCGCCAGCGCACGACCCCATCCCGTTCGGGATCGGGACCGGCCTCGATAGCCCGCGAAAGCGCCGCCATTTGCGACGGCGTCAACCGACGCAACGCCCCGTTCGGCTTGCGGTCGATCAGACCGGCCGGACCTCCCGCGTTGAACCGGTGAACCCAGTCCCGCAACGTCTGTCGATCCATGCCGCCAATACGCGCCGCGCACGCTCGATCCATCCCATCGTAGATGGCCGCCATCGACAAAAGCCGTCGCGCCTGGTTCCCATCATCGCTCCGTGCCGCAAGAACACGGACTCTTTCAGCATCAAAGTCGTTTCGACAAAGGAATCGTTGGCATTGAACACACTCCCTTGTTGCCAACAACCTTGAATCACACAAAACCTAGCGTGTAAACCTTTGCGCGAGTCAAACTCTGGGGCGGTTGGTATAAGTAGGCAACATGTGGTTCCTCTGGCTTTACGGCGACAATGTCGAGGACGCCATGGGGCGGTTCCGCTACCTGCTCTTCTACTTGATATGCGGCTGTGTCGGCACGCTCGCCCATGCAGCGTTCGATCCCGGCAGCCTGGTTCCTCTGGTCGGCGCGTCCGGCGCGATCAGCGGCGTGATTGCTGCCTATCTCCTGATCTGGCCCCGCGCCAACATCCGCGTCTTCTACTGGTTGTTCATCTTCATCGGCACTATCAATGTCCCCGCCTTCGTGGTGCTCGGTCTTTGGATTGTCGAACAGTTGTATGCTTTGCCGGCGGCGATGCAGGCCCAGGGCGGCATTGCCATCGTCGCCCATCTGGGCGGTTTCGCCGCCGGGCTTTCCCTGACCCCGTTTCTGAAACGGCGCGGCGTCACGCTATTTCAATCGCCGCACAGCGCCGCCTTCGCCCGCAGTCGGACTAGAACCATCCGGCGCCGGCGCCGGCGCGGGTCCGTGCCCGACGCTGGAGATAAGCGAGACTGAGCCGGCGATGCCGGGTTACTTGGGAAATGACACGTGGCGTAAATTACCAACCATTGCCAATGAATTTGCCAGACAAGGGATTTCGGATTGCCAAGACATACGAACGCACACGGACAACCACGGCGGCAGTACCCCCAGCACCGGAAATTAGAGACGGAATGGCAGCTTTCTCACCTGCCGCGACGGCTTATACCAACCGCCCCAGAGTTTGACTCGCGCAAAGGTTTACACGCTAGGTTTTGTGTGATTCAAGGTTGTTGGCAACAAGGGAGTGTGTTCAATGCCAACGATTCCTTTGCGAAACGACTTGGCTCAATTCGTGAATCGTAGGCATCGTGATAGAATCTTTCCGGATTCGCCTAGGAGGTCAGACAGATGGATCACGAGCGGTTTCGGGATTGGTTCTCGCGTGTTGATGAGTTGACGGCGGCGTAGCGCATGGAGGTCGCGGCGGTGCTGTTGGACCCGCCGGAGGGCGCGGCCTCGCTGGCGGCGATCGAGCTGGGCGTGGATGACGAGCGGCGCTGTCCGCATTGCGGCGCCGGCGGTGCGGTGTCGCGGGGCAAGGCGCGCGGTCTTCGCCGTTTCCGGTGCAAGGACTGCCGGAAGACGTTCGGTGCGCTGACCGGCACAGCGCTGTCGGGTCTGCACCATAAGGAGCGCTGGCTTGCCTTTGGCGCCTCGCTTGCCGAAGGCGAGACGATCAAAGAGGCTGTAGAGCGCTGCGGGATTGCGCCGAGCACGGCGCATCGCTGGCGACACCGCTTTCTGGCGGCGGTGCGCCAGGCGCCGGATCGGCTTGCCGGGATCGTCGAGGCTGACGAGACCTTCGTTCTGGAGAGCCGCAAGGGGGAGCGGAAGCTGGACCGCAAGCCGCGCCGGCGCGGCGGCAAGGCCCGCAAACGCGGCCTCTCGCGCGAGCAGGTGCCGATCCTGGTCGCCGCCGACCGTGCGGGCGAGACCCTCAGCCATACCCTGCCCGCGTTGAACGCAGACGACGTGAAGGAGGTGCTGGAGCCGGTCGTCGCGCCGGATGCGCTGCTCGTCTCCGACGCCAACCGCTGCTATCCGTCCGTCGCGGCGGCACTCGACATCCCTCACGAGAGCATCAACGCTTCTGCTGGCGAGCGGGTCCGGGGCGCGCTGCACATCCAGACGGTCAATAGCCGCCACAGCCAGATCAAGGGCTTCCTGCGCGGCCTCCGCGGAATCGCCACCAAGTATCTGGACAGCTATCTGAGGTGGTTCCATCTCATCGAACTCGGCGATCAGCCATCGCCCAGAGCCTGCCTTGAGGCGGCGATGGGCAAACCGCGCCTACGTTTTGCGAAACGACTTTGATGCTGAAAGAGTCCGTGTTCTTGCGGCACGGAGCGATGATGGGAACCAGGCGCGACGGCTTTTGTCGATGGCGGCCATCTACGATGGGATGGATCGAGCGTGCGCGGCGGGTATTGGCGGCATGGATCGGCAGACGTTGCGGGACTGGGTTCACCGGTTCAACGCGGGAGGTCCGGCCGGTCTGATCGACCGCAAGCCGAACGGAGCGTTGCGTCGGTTGACGCCGTCGCAAATGGCGGCGCTTTCGCGGGCTATCGAGGCCGGTCCCGATCCCGAACGGGATGGGGTCGTGCGCTGGCGCTGCATCGATCTCAAGCAACTGATCCGAACGCGCTTCGGCGTGGACTATCACGAGCGGAGCGTCGGCAAGCTGCTGGCCGCGCTCGGGTTCTCGCATATTTCCGCGCGCCCGCGCCACGTCGGCCAGGATGCGCGGGCACAGGAGGAATTTAAAAAAAAGTTTTCCCGAACACTTGGCGAAAATCGTAGCGGCACAGCCACCGGACACGCCCATCGAGGTTTGGTTTCAAGATGAAATGCGCGTCGGCCAGAAGAACAGCCTGGTGCGCCAGTGGGCCCCAAAGGGATCGCGCCCGCGCCAGGTCAAGGACCTACGGACCTCTTCGGCGTATCTCTTCGGCGCCATCTGCCCCGAGCGCGGTGAGGGCGCGGCGCTGGTCATGCCGCGCGCCAATACTGAAGCCATGGACCTGCATCTCGAGGAAATCAGCCGGGCCGTTGCCCCAAACGCCCATGCCGTCGTGCTGCTCGACCAAGCCGCATGGCACACCACTGCCAAACTCGGCATCCCGGAGAACATCTCCCTCGTGCCTTTGCCACCCAAGTCCCCGGAGCTCAATCCCGCCGAAAATGTCTGGCAATACCTCCGCCAGAACTGGCTCTCCAATCGTGTCTGCGACTCCTATGAAGCCATCGTCGAGGCCTCTTGCCAAGCCTGGAACAACCTGACCTACCTTGGAAGATCATGTCCATCGGCCTCAGAGCGTGGGCTCGCACAAGGCAATGTTAAGGGCGGTTGGTATTAGCATCTGGCAACGGACCAGCGTTGCAGGTGGCAGTTTCGGCCGAGATTGACCCGAAGCGGAAGTTTTTCCGTTGATTTAAAGTGCGACGCACTTGGGTCGGAGGTGACACGGTAATCAGAGTTTGCTCTTTCAAAGCGGTGCATTTTTCGGATAGGCCACTTATGGCTAAGACCGGTAGTCCTGGATCACCGCCAATCACGGCCGCTCTACCCTCAAGAGCCGACGATCCGGCGTTTTTCGACTGCTTAACCCCCGATTGCGGTCGTCGCGAGTGGCACCGAATTTCGTCCCTTCGTGAACATCCCGCTGGAATTTTCAAACGATTTGTTGATCGTTTTCTACGTAGCAGGGACGGTTGTCTCTGAGCATTTTGAAGATGACGCGGCACAGGTGTCGGCCGAGGGCGCGGATGGCTTGATTGTGGGCTTTGCCTTCGGCCCGTTTTCTTTCGTAGTAGCGCTGCGATTGGGGGACCAGTTTGCGATGGTGATCGACGGCGATCATCATGGCTGCCTTGGTGCAAGCGTTGACGTGCCTCGGAGGCTTTGAGCCTTGCCGGAACTGTTAACCAGTGTGGCCATGCCGAGATAAAGCGCCAGGCTGGCCTCGTTGCGGAAGCGCTCGACGGTTTCACCGGCGAGTTCAGCCGAGCAGACGGAGCCATAGCCCGGGATGGAGGCGATCTGGCGGGCGATGGAGGAATTCTCGGCGACGCACGCCATCTGCTTTTCCAAGGCCTTGATCTGCTGTTTCAACTCGAGGATCCGGGCCGCGTCCTGCTGGATCATGTCGCCGACCAGGCTAGCATCGGGAGCGAAGTAGGCACCGCTTTGCCAAGCTTGGATGGCATCGGCGAACCGATATGAGCGCAAGCGGCGGCGATAGTTCCCGGCGCGACGGTGAGCGGCTTTTGGCGCAAGAGGCGCAACACTTCAGGCGCGTCGATTTTGCGGATGCGGTGGGTTTTCAGCAGCTTGGCAACGGTATTGGTTCGGATGCGCCGCGCCTTCTCGGGAGTGGGCGCCTTCTTCCACAGGGCGAGAAACCACTCGCTGGCGACATCGTCGCTGACCTCCAAGGCCTGGGGATAATAGCGTCTCAACTGTTCGCGCAGGTGGTTGGCGAGGCGCACGCGCTCCTGGCCGAGGTCCTCGGCCCAGGCGCGAATATTCGCGCAGTTCGATGATGGCGGGAGCATCGGCCTTCAAGCGACGAAAGCAATGGCCGTCGGTGCGCAAGGAATCGCCGAGGACATGGGCGTCGCGGCGGTCGTCCTTGGCGCCGGCGACGGTGAAACGATCGCGAAAGCGGTCGAGCTGCTTGGGGTTGATACTGTGAATGGCGAAACCCCGCTCCAGCAAGGTATCGACGACCGCCCCATGCGGGACCTCGATGGAGACGGCAATCCTCTCCGGCACACTGCCACTCTTTTTCGTCAGCCACGCGCACAACTCGGCCAGCCCTTCCCCGCTGTGGGCGAACGACCTTTCAACGACGATGACGCCGTTACCATCAAGAAGGCAAACCTGGTGCCTCTCGGTCGCCCAGTCAATGCCAGCAAACCAATCAAAGTTCATCGCCTTTCTCCTCTCTTGCCTCGGACCGCCGCGACGCCGAACATTCCCTGTACTGGCGCTCGCAGGCGCAACTCCCCACCGGCTGTCCGCCGCGGCCGTCCCTCCGGGGCACGCGTCCCCCCCAGGTGCTCGAAACACAGGGAGCAATGGGTCGCTCCCAGAAGGCTCGTCCGATCCGAAAAAATGACCCGATCAGATCTTCAGCTGACCGCATTTTGTGGATAACGCTCCGCGTTATCCACAAAACAACAACCACATCAACTTTCTATGTTCGAGTGGTCAACTTAAATGGTACAGGGATCGCCGACGCCAATTTCTTGGCGACGCGGGCGCATTTGCTCGGGGAAGTATGCGACCGGCTGTGTGATACCGAATTGGCGTTCAACTGCTTCAGGGAAGGGAACCGCCGGCGGAGAGACACCCCTAAGGCAAAGCGAGTCGATGGAAGGCGTTACTTGGCGCGGATTGAGGTTCTTGCAAAGAGCTTTACAGCCGAATGGGTTGCGGGTTGGCGACATCTTGAAGGCGGTGGTAGTCGGCCCGAACCGGTTTTCCTAGTGGGGTTCCCGCGCTCGGGCACCACGTTGTTAGACACCATCCTGCGCAGCCACCGCGCCGTTCGCGTCGTTGAGGAAAAGCCTACCGTATATAGTCGTCCGTGAAGAACCCTGATTTCAAGCTAAAGCGGCGATTGGGTTTGCGGTGGGGTGCGAGATGTCGCTGAGGAGCGCGGCCAGGATTTGGACAAACAAACGCCTCAGCCATTTGAGGACAAGGCGGTAGTTGTAGCCGGCGCCGGCGAGGATGGCGTTGATCTTGTCGCCGTCGCGGCCTTTGAGGAAGTTGCGCCCCAGCCTGCCATCGCTCTTGAGATGTCCGATCACGGCCTCGACGGCGGAGCGCCGCCTGAGCTCCTTCTTGATCGTCGGCGTGATGCCGCGTTTCTGGCCTGATCTAAAGACGCGGTGTTTGTTGGGGTAATAGTGGCCCTGGTATCCCTTGTCGACATAGATGCGCTCGGCCGATATCCCCGTCCAGCGTTCCATCTCTTCGATCACCTGCCTCAAGGTGTGGCCATCATAGGGATTGCCGTGGAAGGCCTTGACGTGGGCGACGAACTGGCCGCCGGGGGGGCGGGAATTGGTCGCCGCCACGGAGACCTTGCAGCCGAACTCGTACGGCTTGTGCGCCTTCCCTTTGCCGATGCATTCGACCTCGGGCGCGTGGAGCGAATAGACCTTGGGCAAGGGGTCGCGCCGCTTCTGGGTCGACACCCGCTCGGCCAGCCACAAGGGGCGGCGGAAGGTATCCCGTAGGCTCTCCTCCTGGGCCGTCTTGCGGCGGATGTCGCGGACGGTGCGCCCGAGATAGGTCTTGAGCTTGCGCAGGGCCTTGTTGGCCCGCTTGTGCTGTTTGGCATGGCGGTAGCGGCCTTGCATGATCAACGCCCTCTTGCCCAGGCGGGTATAGGACTGACGCAGGGCAATGCCGTGCTCCCGTGCCAGTCGCACCAGCCGCTCGCGGGCTCGTTGCATCAGTTTGGCGGCGGTCGGAAAGGCAATCGCCTTCTCTTGTACGGTGGTGTCCACCGTCACCCGCTCGAGGTCCTTCTCCCGCAGCGCCCCCACCCGGTGGGCCACGGCCAGGCTCTCCTGGAATACCTTCTCCAAACCTTCCGGCCCGATCCGGTCCCGCCACCGGGTCATCGACGAGCGCTCCATGGGCAGCTCATGCTGAAAGTACTCTTCGCCGCAGAAGCACTGGAAGTATGGGTCGTAGACCCAGCGCTCGCAGACCTCCTCATCCGAGAGATCGAACATATGCTTGAGGATGTGCAGCCCAACCATCAACCGCGTCGGGACCCCCGGCCGACCCTCCTCCGAATACAAGGCTTCATAGGTCTCGTCGAAGAAAGTCCACGCGATCCGGCCCCCCAACACCACCAACTCGTGGCGCAGGTTGATGATGTTTTCGAACCGCGAGCGGAACAGGTCCTCTATTCCCGATGACACCTTGCGCGATGGCTTCATCACAGTTCTCCAATCCCAATCGACGGGAGCAGAGAATCACGTTCCGCAACGGAAGGGAATCCCCAAAATCAATTATTTCAAATCACAAGCTTTTCAGGCCCAAAACCCGTTTTCTTGCAAATCCGATTACTTCGCCAAACCGAAAGAGCTACCAACATCAGCCGCTTACGCGTTCTTCACGGGCGACTATATAACGTGCGGAACACTCTCGCGGGGATCCCGGGAGGCCATCCGGACGGTCTGGCGACGATCGATCCGGCCCAATTGGCGGGGTTGCGCGCATTCTATTTCGCAGAGTTGGACCAGCACCTAGATCCGGATGACCGGTCCGCTGTCGTGATCGACAAAATGCCATTGAACACCGTCTACGCGGGCCTCATCCACCGAAACTTCCCGCAGGCCCGCTTCTTGTTCGCCCAACGGCACCCGTGCGATTGCGTGCTGAGCTGCTTCATGCAGGACTTCGAGATCAATGAGCCGATGGCGAACTTTCTCGACTTGGAGGACGCGGCGCGTCTTTACGACAAGGTCATGAGTCTCTGGCAGCAGTACCGGGCGGTCTTGCCGTTGGAGGTCCACACGTTGCGCTACGAAAACCTCATCGAGGCGTTCGAGGAAACGCTGACCCCGGCCCTCGACTTTCTTGGCGTGGGCTGGGACGACGGCATCCGTAACTACGCCAAAACCGCATTTCGCCGCACTTGGATCACAACCCCGAGTTACAACCAAGTGACTCAACGTCTTTACGCGCGCGCCCGGGGCCGCTGGGAACGGTACCGCGAGCAGATGCAACCGGTTCTGCCTATATTGCTGCCCTGGGTCCGGCGTTTCGGTTATTGTGAATGAAGTCTCCTTCGGGTCATTGATCGGGATAGGGGGACGCCTCGCGGCGCCGCCCCTCCCACACCACCGGGCATACGGGTCACGTACCACGGCGGTTCGATCGGGTTGGGCTTTCAGCGGAGACATAGAGCCGGGGGAGCCCGAGCTTATCGAAATAAGCGTTGCGCAGTGCCATTTGGACCGCCGGGTGGCTGCGCTAAAACCCCGTTGGTGAACCGGCGGCGACCGCTGCATTGAACTTCGGGACGCCGCGACGGCGAAGCTCCCTGAAGCGGTTACGCCCGTTCTGCCATTGCCGCCAAAGATAAGATCGTAATCTTCGGCGAATCCACGCTTCCAGGTTGGTGAGCACACGCGGGGTCTGGCAGAAGCCGAAGTAACCGCGCCATCCAATCAGGTATGGCTTCAGCTCTTCGATCACCCGCGGCAGAGATTTTCCACGTGTTCGGTAAGTGAGTTCCCGGATTCGCGTCTTGAATTTCTTGAGGGCTGGTGGCGCAATGCGCCTCTCGCTCCCATCATTCGAGATGCTGAAGCCAAGAAACTTCCGCTCCTCCGGTCGTGCCACCGCGCTCTTCGCTTCGTTGACCTTCAGCCGCAGCTTCTTGGTCAGGAACCGGCTCACCGAAGCCATCACCCGTTCACCGGCGCGGTGGCTGCGAACATAGATGTTACAGTCGTCCGCGTAACGGCAGAAGCGGTGGCCCCTCCTCTCCAGTTCCTTGTCGAGGTCGTCGAGCACGAGGTTGCTCAAGAGGGGCGAAAGCGGGCTACCTTGCGGTGTCCCCTCTTCCACCGGACGGACCAACCCGTCTTCCATCACCCCAGCATTGAGAAACACCCGGATGAGCTTGAGCACCCGTTTATCGGATATGTGGGGTGAATCGGGGGGTGTTTCTAAGCGTTCAAAATTTATCGTTCAATTCGTTACGATTTTTTCCGGCGGATGTATTGGCCGCCGGCGACCAAGGTAAGCAGAAGGATGGCCGGGACGAACATCAGCTGTTTGGGGGGCTGTTCGGCCGGCAATGCGATCGCGGTGACGAGCCAATCGAAATCGACCCCAAAATTGTCGGCGACGCTTCCGAGCCTGACGCTCTCGATCACCACCCGTCCGTCTTCGTCGAGGCGCACCGCGATTCCGCCGTGCCGCAGCCGTTCCATCCCATCGCCGGCCGGCCCCAGCGGCAACGCCACGACGGTTCGAACATAATCGCCGTCGATCGTCTCGCCCTCGACGTGCAATCGGATCGCGGCCTCCGGCGCTAGCGTCTCGGCGATTCGCACCACCCGTTTGGGTTCCATGGTTTCCCAGGGCGGAACGATGAGGTCGACCCAATACCCCGGCCGCAAGAGGGTGAAGGCGACGACCAGGAGGAGGAGGGTTTCCCAGATCCGGTTTCGGGCCAGGAAAAATCCCTGGGTCGCCGCGGCGAAGGCGAGCATGGCGGTGATGGCGCCGGCGACCGTCAGCAAGAGCTCCCACCAATGGTCGATTCCGATGAGCAAGAGTTGGGTGTTGAAAATGAACATGAAGGGCAGGATCGCGGTACGTATGTCGTAAAAGAAACCCTGCAATCCGGTTTTCACGGGATCGCTCCGGGCAATCGCGGCGCCGGCGAACGCGGCCAGGCCGACGGGCGGCGTATCGTCGGCCAGGATTCCGAAATAGAACACGAACATGTGGACCGCGATGAGCGGGACGATGAGTCCGTTTTGGGCCCCCAACTCGACGATCACCGGCGCCATCAAGGTCGAGACGACGATATAATTGGCGGTCGTGGGCAATCCCATTCCGAGCACGAGGCTGATCAAGGCCGTGAAAAGCAATATGAGAATCAGGATTCCGCCGGAGATGAACTCGACGAACTCGGTCATCACCAAACCGATCCCGGTCAGGGTCACGGTTCCGACGACGATGCCCGCGGCGGCGGTGGCGACGCCGATTCCTATCATGTTGCAGGCCCCGTTCGAGAGGCCGCCGACGAGGTCGCGAAGCCCTTGGCCGAAGGCAGAAGCCAACGATCTCCCGCCCTTAAGAATCGCGAGGAGTGGCGGTTGGGTGACGGTGATGAACATCATGAACAGGGTCGCCCAAAAGGCCGAGAGACCGGGCGACAGGCGTTCGACCGTCAGACACCAGACCAGGACGATGACCGGCAGAAGGTAATGCAGACCCGATCTTATCGTCGGTCCGGGATCCGGCGGTGTCTCGAGGGTCGGGTCCGCGAAATCGTCGCCAAGGGGACCTTGACTGGCGCCGTACCAGAGCGTGCCGATGTAAGCGATCATCGCCAGCGCGGCCAGTACCCACGGCGCCAGGCTCCCGAGTCCGGCTTTTAGCCAAGCGATTCCGAAATAAAGGGCCGCGCCGGCCACGGCGAGCCCGGCGACGGTGGTCACCAGGGTTGTGGCGCTGCGCTTGAATGATGACGCGTGACGGCGCCTAAGCGGTCGAATGTCGGCCTTCATGGCCTCGAGATGGACGATATAGATCAGCGCGATATAGGAAATCAGCGCCGGAAGCGCGGCGTGCTTGATGACTTCCAGATAGGAAATGCCGACGTACTCGATCATCAGAAAGGCGGCGGCGCCCATGATCGGGGGGGTCAGCTGACCGTTCGTCGATGACGCCACTTCCACGGCGCCCGCCTTTTCTGGAGAGAATCCGACCCGTTTCATCAGCGGGATCGTAAAGGTGCCGGTCGTGACGACGTTGGCGATCGACGACCCCGAGACCATCCCCGTCATTCCGGAAGCGACCACGGCCGCCTTTGCCGGTCCGCCCCGCATGTGGCCGAGCAGGGAGAAGGCGACGCGGATAAAATAGGAGCCGGCTCCGGCCTTCTCGAGCAAGGCGCCGAAAAGCACGAACATGAACACGAAACTGGTCGATACACCCACGGCGATGCCGAAAACGCCTTCCGTCGACAGCCAGTAGTGGGACACCGCCTTGCTCAGGGAAGCGCCCTTGTGGGCGATCACATCGGGCATGTAGGGGCCGGCGAAGGCATAGACGAGGAATACCGTGGCCACCACGGTCAAGGGTGGGCCCAGGGCCCGCCGGGTCGCTTCGAGCAAAACGATCATGCCGGTGATCCCGACCGAGAAGTCGAGCCAGGTGGGGGCCCCGGCCCGCTCCGCGAGATCGACGTAGAAAACGTAAAGATACACGGCGCAAGCGGTGCCGATCGCGGCCAAAAGCCAGTCCCGGGCGGGGATGCGATCGCGGGGCGACCGCTTCAGGGCGGGGAAGGCCAGAAAGGCGAGAAAAATCGCGAAACCGAGGTGGATCGAGCGGGCCTCGGTATCGTTGAGCAACAGAAAATCGAACATGAAGGGAAGCGGCGAGGCGTACCAAAGCTGAAAACACGACCACAGCAGCGGCATGACAAAGAGCGCCGAGGCCGATACCCCGGTTGGTTCGCGACGGCCGGTTTTGGACCGGGCGAGTTGTTCTTCCGCCCCGCTCGCGGACGAGTCATGCGCACGATCGGACATGCCGCAGGTTTACGCCTCTCGGTTCGGCAACGCGCCGCCGTGTGGCGAAATCGAAGGCGTGATCGGTGGCAAGGGAATCAGGGTACCAGGCCGGTTTCCCGGTAGTAGCGGGTGGCGCCGTCATGGGTTGGCGCGGTCAGCCCGTCCCTGATCATTTCCTCCTCGGTGAGATTTTCGAAGGCCGGATGCAATGCCTTGAACTTCTCGAAATTCTCGAACACGGCCTTGACCACCTGATAAATGGTTTCCGCCGGAGTCGCCGTCGAGGATACGAAAGTGGCGCCGACTCCGAAAGTGGGCACGTCTTCGTCGCTGCCCCGGTACATGCCGCCCGGAATGACGGCGCGGCGGTAATAGGGGCGGTCGGCGATGAGGGCCTCGATCTCGGGGCCGTCCACGGCGATGACGAGGCAATCGCAGGAAGTCGTTGCTTCCTTGATCGAACCGGAGGGATGCCCGACCGTGAATATCATGGCGTCGATATTGTTGTCGCAGAGCGCCCGCGACTGTTCGGCCGATTTGAGCTCGGAAATCAAGGCGAAGTCGTCTCGGGTCCAGCCGTGCGCCCGCATCACGACTTCCATGGTCGCGCGCTGTCCCGAACCGGGATTGCCGATATTGACACGCTTCCCCTTGAGATCGGAAACATGACGGATACCGGAATCCGTGCGGGCGACGACGGTGAAGGGCTCCGAATGGACCGAAAAGACCGAACGCAGGTCCGGAAACGGCCCCTGGGGTTCGAATTTGTCGGTGCCGTGATAGGCGTGGTACTGCCAGTCCGATTGGACCACGCCCATGTCCAGGTCGCCGCGGCGGATCGTATTCAAATTATAAATCGAACCACCCGTGCTCTCCACCGAGCAGCGAATGTTGTGCTCGGCCCGATTTCTGTTGACGAGGCGACAGATGGCGCCGCCGGTCGGGTAGTAGACGCCGGTAACGCCCCCGGTGCCGATGGTAACGAACTGTGGCGCCGCTTCGGCGCCCGGTAACGGCGCGACAGCAAGGGGCACGACCAAAAACCCCAGCGCAAGCAAGGCCGCGGTGGCTGCCTTCATGACATCGACTCTCCCGATTCCCGGGGCCACAGCCGACATAATACCACGCGCCCGTAGCGACAACAAGCCGCGATCGGCTTGGTGCCAGGGCTAGTTTTTTGTCCGCCCAGTGATCAGGGTGAGGTGATCGCGGCGCTGGCCATTTCATTCTCGGTGTGGCAGTGTGCCGGTCATGGCGACGCTGCCGGTCTCGGATTCGTCCATTGATTTGCGCGCGGTCACGGTGCGTCCGACCTGGGGCGCGCAGGAGCACCGGCGCTGGGACCGGTTGGTGGAGCAGCACCACTACCTGGCGTTCCACGGCGTCATCGGCAAGGGCCTGCGCCATGTCGCGGTGCATGGCGAGACCTGGCTCGCACTGATCGGCTGGCAGCCCGGCGCGTTCAAGCTGGGCGCGCGTGATCGCTGGATCGGGTGGTCGGCCGAGCAGCAGTTCCGGCGTCTGCATCTGATCGCCAACAACTCGCGCTTCGTCATTCTGACGCCTGGCCGAGTGCCGAACCTGGCCTCCCGTGTGCTGGGGCTGAGCCTGCGGCGGCTGTCTGAGGACATCCAGGCGGTGCACGGATATCCGGCTCTTCTGGCGGAGACGTTCGTGGACGTCTCGCGATTTGCCGGCACCTGCTACCGCGCGTCGAACTGGCGCTCTCTGGGGCTGACGCGGGGCTTTGCCCGTGAGCCCGGAGGGGCAGCGCGCTGGCGCCACCACGGTCAGCCCAAGGAGGTCTTCGTGTTCGGACTGACAGACGGCGCCCCCGAGGCGCTGAGCCGTACCGGGATGCCGGCACACTGGAACGCCGAGCAGCACACCGAGCCGATGGCCGCGCCCCGGCTGCGCAGCCTGTTCGAGTGTCTGGGTGAGGTGCCCGAGTACCGCCATGCCCGGGGCAAGCGCTATGCGCTCAACACCATTCTGGTGATCGCCGTCGCCGCCCGGCTTGCCGGATACCGGGGGGTGAACGCGTTCGCCCAGTTCGCCGCCCTGCTCTCCCAGGAGCAGCTCGAGGCGGTGGGTGCGTTCTGGAGCCCTTCCAAACAGCGCTACACCCCGCCCGCGATCACCACCTTCCACAAGACCCTCACCGCCCTGCCGCCAGAGACCCTGGACAACGCGATTAGCCAGTGGACCGGCCAGCATGGCAGCGCGCACGCGCCGGTCGCCATGGACGGAAAGGATCTGCGCGGCGCCTCGAAGCAGACCGAAGACGGGCGCAGGATGATGGTGGCGGCGGTCGAGCACGACACCGGCGTGGTCCTCGGGCAGGTCGAGGTCGACCGCAAGAGCAACGAAATCCCGGCCGTGCGCGAACTCTCCAGCGGCCTCGACCTCACAGGCCGGATCGTCACCATGGACGCGATGCACGCTCAGCACGAGACCGCGCGCTGCCTGCTCGGGCGTCGCGCCGACTACGTGATGAGCGCGGTCAAGGACAACCAGGAGATGATCTTCGAAGACCTCAAGGCGATCGACTTCAGCGATGCGCTCTGGCACGAAACCGTCGACAAGGGCCATGGCCGCATCGAGCGCCGACGCTGCGCCGTCGTCGACCTCTCCGCTGCCGAGTGGGACGGCTACGCCAACCTCCACGGGCGACGCCAGGCCATGCGCATCGAGCGCGAACGCGAGATCCTCAAGACCGGCAAGCGCAGCATCAAGGTGACCTGGAGCCTCACCTCGCTCGGCGCAGAGCGCGCCGGACCCGAGGAGTTGCTCGAACTGGTGCGCAACCACTGGCATATCGAGAACCGCCTGCACTACGTGCGCGACTTCACCTACGACGAAGACCGATGCCGGGCCTACGTGCGTCACCTGCCCAGAAATCTCGCCTGCTTGACCAACGCGGCCATCGCCATCGTGCGCTGCGACGGACGCTTCCGTTATCTGCCCGAGGCCAACCGGCACTATGCCGCCCGGGCGCAGGAGGCCCTCGACGCGATCATGACCGCGCCCATCGCCTGAGACAGCACGCCTCTCCCCCGGACCGGGACGTGCCGCCGAGCGGCGCGGGCGGACCGGTGTGCCTGTAGAATCCGAAAACGCCGTCCGGTGGCTTCGAGCAGTCCCCATGACGTCGTCGAGGCAAGCTCGGGGCTCCCCGAACCCCGTGCACCGAGCACGATCCCACTCATCCCGAACCCTCAACCGCGACTAAAAATTGTTCCTGGGCTTGGTGCCGACCTCCCGTCGGACGAAAATGCCTGGGTCGCAGCTCAGCGGACGGAGAGAACTTCGCGCGCGACCTCGGCGGTCGCCAATTGGCGTCCAATCGAATCGGCGACGGCGCGGGTCTGGGAAACCAGGGCGGCATTGTCCGGGGCGAGGGAACCATCACCGAGATGGCAATTGTTTTCGAACCCCACCCTGGCGTGCCCGCCGAGCGTCGCGGCCGCCGCGACGCATGCGCTCTCCCGCTGGCCGAATGCACAGACGGCCCAGCACGTCTTGCCATCCAGGGCGGCGAGGCGCGGCAGCATCTCGCGCGGATCCGATTCACGCCCGTCGCCGTAACGGCCGAGCACGAAGAGGAGGAAATGGCCCTCGCCCGGAATGATTCCTCGGCGGCAAAGATCGTGATACCGAGCCACCTCATCGTCGGTATAAATAATGAATTGGGGCATGATCCGCTCGTCTCGCAACCAGGCGAGAAATGTTCCAGCCTCGGTTTCGTGGGCCGCGTCCGGGACAATTTCGCGCAGCGCCAGCGAAATCGCCTCGGGCCGCAGGTCGCGGACCATCTGCATTTGCCGCCGGGGTCCATATACGCCCGCGGATTCGCTTGTCGCCTGAATGATGAGGTCGTCTCCGATACGCCGCCGGATGGCGCCGATTGCTTCTCGGTAGGCTTGCGGTTCCAGACTGTGCCGACCCTCGCGGTCGCGCACGTGGAGGTGAATCATCGCCGCTCCGGCGTCGCAGCAGGCCGCCGCCGTGTCGGCGATTTCGTCCGCCGTGATGGGGAGCCGCGGATGATCGTCCTTGCTCTTGCGGGCTCCGTTGGGCGCGACCGCGAGAATCAGTGGGGGCCATTCTGGAGTCGCCATCAGGCCGGAGTCGCCATCAGGCGATTTGTCCCAGGGCCGTTTCGATGGCTTTCTCCAGAGCCAAGACGATTTCCGCGACCTGATCCCGGGTTACGATGAAGGGCGGGGCGATGAGGATGTGATCGCCGGCGACGCCGTCGGCGCAGCCCCCGCCCGGGTAGCAGACGAGACCCTGGTCCATCGCGGTCGCCTTGATCACGGCGTGGAGACGCTTCGCCGGGTCGAAGGGTTCCTTGTCGGCCCGGTCGGCGACGAATTCCAGGCCCCAGAACAGGCCGCGCCCGCGGATGTCGCCGACATGGGGGTGAGGGCCGAAACGTTGCCCGAGCAGTTCGCGTAAATAGGCGCCTTGGCGGCGAACGTTCGTCAACAGGTCGCGCTGCTTGATCGTTTTTTGCACGGCGAGGGCCGCCGCGCAGGCGGTGGCGTGGCCCATGAAGGAATGTCCATGGCGGAAATATCCACTGCCGCCGCGGATGGTTTCGAAAATCCTCCCCGAGACGAGCACTGCCCCGATCGGCTGGTAGCCGGCGCCAAGACCCTTCGCGGCGACAAGAAGGTCGGGGACGACGTGTTCGCTCGCGCAGGCGTACAGGCTCCCGGTACGCCCCATTCCGCACATGACTTCGTCGAGGATCAGGAGGATGGCGTGGCGGTCACAGATCTCGCGCAGGCGCCGGAAATAACCGTCGACGGCCGGGACCGCGCCGAGTGTCGCCCCGACCACCGTCTCGGCGACGAAGGCGATGATCGTTTCGGGGCCGGCCTCGAGAATCGTGGTTTCGAGTTCGTCGGCGACACGGCGGCCATAGTCCTCGGCGCTTTCAGCGTCCCCTTGGCCACGATAGGCGTAACACGGGGGGATCGTACGACATAGGGCCAGGAGCGGCTCGAAGGGTTCGCGGCGACTCGCGTTGCCGCTCACCGCCAGGGCCCCCAGGGTACTGCCGTGGTAGCTCTGGCGCCGGGCGATGAAGGTTTGCCGATGCGGTTGGCCGATCTCGACGAAATATTGCCGCGCCATTTTCAGGGCGGCTTCGATTCCCTCCGATCCCCCGCTGACGAAATATACCCGGTCGAGGCCTTCCGGAGCTTCGCGAACTAAGCACTCGGCGAGTTCTTCCATCACGGGAGTGGAAAAGAACGCCGTATGAGCGAAGGATAGGTTTTCGGTCTGGGCGATGATGGCTCGGCGGACCTCCGGGTCGCTGTGTCCTAGGCAGGAAATGGCGGCGCCTCCCGAGGCGTCGAGGTAACGCTTTCCCTTGTTGTCGATCACGTACACGCCGTCTCCCCGCACGGCGAGCGGCGGGGACATCCCCGCATGACGGTGAAAAATTCGATTCATCGGCGGGCTCGGCGGACTAATCGCAGCATCGGCGACGTCTCATCCCAGGACTTCGAGCGATAGCGCCACGCGGCTAGGATTGCGCCGACAACGTGCGCAGGGTCCAGACGGCGACCTTCTTCAGCACCTTTCCCACGGCCTCGTCGAAGGCCTCGACGACCGCTTCGATTTCGCGCCGCTGGGCCGTAATCTCGACTTCAACGGATTTATAGGCGATGATCCTGCGCTCGGGCATCTTTACCAGCCTCGCGATGAGACGGACGTGAGCCGAGGGCACGCCGTCGGCGGCGATAATCGCCTGAAACTCGCGCAGTTCCGTTTTGAGAACGTAATCGGCCCTGAGGTCGATGGCTTGGCGGCCCACGGAGACGATCCGGTTCGTGTTCTCGAACGATTCCACCAACAAGCGTTGGAGCATGATCGGCGCCCGCTCGGTCCAGCGGGCGTTGGCGTAATAATCGAGGGTGAGGGGATTCTTCTGCAGGGCGATGCGGTCGGAATTGAGACTTTCGCCGGCGATGGGAATCTCGACCAGGAGCTGCGAGTCCACCTTTGCAAGATCAGCGGGAAAGGTGCTCTTAGGAGTGAGGGTGAACAACTGCGGCGGCGGCAACGAGCCAGGGAGCGGCGAACAGGCCCCCACGCCGATGACGCCGAGTACCGTGAGCGCGCAAACCCACCAAGGCGCGACGCGAAGTGGGGCCTCGACTCCCGCATTCATTTCGGTTGATAGCCCGTCTCGGAGTCACCGAAGAGAAAACGCGCCAGATCCGATCCCAGTTCCCTGGAAATCACCGTCACGCTGGCGACAAGGGCGCGTGTTTCGACGAGAAAGCGCGTGAACTCATACAGACCGTCCGCCGTGAAGTCGTGGATCGGGACCCGGTTTTCCGCGATCACGCGTTCGAGCTCCGTAGCGACCTTGCCGATCGAAACGGTTGTCTGGCGAACGTCGCCGAGAGTGGTCTCTATTTCGGCCAGGAGCGCGTCGCTCGAGGCGCCGACGCTGTCGAGGGCGGATTGCGCCGTCGTCAAGGTTTCGGATGTCGTTTCGAAGGTGCCCGTCGTCGCCTCGAGGGCTTCCCCGGCGTTGTCGGCGAGGGCCCCGAAACGGCCACTCATGTCAGCGCTCAAACGGTGAATTCTTTCGGCCGTCTGTCTGGCCTCCGCGAGGGTCGCGCGGGCGTCGTTGACGATGCCTCCGATACTGTCGGCGTGTGTGACGACGGAGCCGGTTAAGGTGTCGAGGCCTTCTATGATCCGTATCAACGCGGCGATATTATCCGGCGTCAACAATCGGCTCGCGGCCTCGACGAGATGAGCCAGGCGGGCGACCAGGGTGGGCACATCCTGAAACAAGGCCTCCAGCTTCGAGGGCATGGACTGAATCACCGCGAATTCTTTCCCCGGCCGCGGTTCCAGCGCCGGGCTGTTACGATCGCCGCCCGTGATTTGGACGTAGCGGAGGCCAGTGATGCCTTGGAGTTCCAGGGAGGCCACAAAATCGGTCTTGATCGGGGTCCTCCCGTCGACCTTGATCGTGACCCGGACCTGCTCCGTGTTATCCGGGTTGATGCGGACGTCGATGACGTCGCCGACGGCGACGCCGAGGTAACGTACGGCGCTGGCCTTGCTCAACCCGGTTACGGAGCCGTCGAAATCGATCAGATAAAATGCGTAGGCTTTTTCGATGTCGGATTTCGCCAACCAGACGACGAAGCCGGAGGCGCTGGCGATGGCGAGCAGAACGAAAATACCGACGGCGAAATGATTGGCCCTGGTTTCCATGGTACTCCGATCAAGATGCCTTCGCGGCCCGGGCGCGCGGTCCGTGGAAGTATTCGCGTATCCAGGGGTGATCGTGCCGAAGCATCGTTTCCATCCCGCCCACGGCCAGGACGCGTTTTTCCCCCAGGACGGCTATACGGTCGCAGATTGTCCACAGGCTGTCCAGATCGTGGGTTACCATGAACACCGTGAGACCGAGGTTCTGTTGCAGTCTCCTTATCAGGCGATCGAAGGCGTCGGCGCCGATCGGATCCAGTCCCGCCGTCAGCTCGTCGAGAAAGACGATTTCCGGATCCAACGCCAGGGCCCGGGCCAAGCCGGCCCGCTTGCGCATGCCGCCGGACAATTCGGACGGGTACTTGGCGCCCGTTTCCGGGGCCAATCCGACCAATCCGATCTTGACCGCGGAGAGCGCGTCGATCGTCTCCATGGGCAGACGCGTGTGCTCGATCAACGGAACCTCGATGTTTTCCGCCACCGTGAGCGAACTGAACAGGGCGCCATCCTGAAAAAGCACGCCCCAACGCGCCTCGAGCGCTCGGCGCTCGGCGGGATCGAGACTGGTGACTTCCTGGCCGAGGACCTCGATAACGCCCTGGCTGGGCCGGCGCAATCCGACGATCGTCCGCAGCAGCACCGATTTGCCGGTTCCCGAACCACCGACGACCCCGAGCACCTCGCCCCGGAAAACGTCGAGATCGAAGTTCTCGTGAACCACCTGTTCGCCGAAGCGATTTTCGAGGCCGCGAACGCGGATGACCGGGGTGGGATCGTTCATGGCCGCTCAGATCCCCAGGTACGAGAAGAACACCGAGAACAAGGCGTCGGCGGTAATCACCAGGAATATCGATTCGACCACCGCCAAGGTCGTCAACCGGCCCACGCTCTCGGCGCTCCCGGAGACCCGGAACCCTTCGTAACATCCGACCATGGCGATGAGAAAGGCGAAGACCGGCGCCTTGATCATGCCGGCCCAGAACGTCCATATCGTCACCGCGCCCGAAAGCCGTTCGAGGAACTGTACCGGGTGAATGTCGAGCTCGAGCCAGGCCATGACGCCGCCGCCCAACAGTCCGACCATGGAGGCGAAAAAGGCCAGCATCGGTAAAGTCAGAACCAATGCCAGGATTCGCGGGACGACAAGGACTTCCATCGGATCGAGTCCTAAGGTGCGCATGGCGTCGATCTCCTCGTGGACTTTCATCGAACCGATTTGGGCGGTGTAGGCGCTGCCCGACCGTCCGGCGACGAGAATGGCCGTGAGCAGTATCCCGAGCTCGCGCAATACCGAGACGCCGATCAGGTTGACGACGAATATCTCGGCCCCGAATCGGTGGAGCTGATCGGTGCCCTGGAAGGCTAGCACGATACCGATCAGAAACGACAACAGTCCCACGATCGGGAGGGCGTTCAACCCGGTCTGCTCCATGTGGCTGACCAGGGAGGTCCAGCGAATACGGCGCGGCTGCACGAGGCAGCGGCCCAGGGTCGCCATTGTAAGGCCGAGGAAGGCGATGACGTCGTGGACCTCGCGCAGGGTCGCGTAGGTGCCGCTGCCGACGTGCTCTACGACGGCGGCGACGGGATTTTCCGGCGCCGGGTGGCACACGGTAGGTTTGTCGTTGCTGGCGACCAATTCGATCAGGGCGGCGTGTTCCGGGCGGGTTCCGCTAAGTTCGGCGGGGCATCCCATGCCCTCGAAACGCCGTAGGGCCCGGCCCAGAACCCAGGCCGTGGCGGTATCGATCGATTCCAATCCGTGCACCTCGAGGCGCACGCTCCGCCCCGTCCGTGGCTCATGGCCGAAGAGCGATTGTTCCAGCCTGGTCAGGTCGTTGAGGCCCCAATGGCCGCTGACCCGAAGGACAAGGGGACCGTCGCCGTCGCAGGTCTCCACGCTTCCGGATGGCGTTGCCATCTCCCGCCCATAATTTTACAGAATCCCTTGCCTTCGATGTGCCACGTCGCGGAAGTCATGTACAGCGTTTTGGACTTCGCATCCGGATAACCGCTAATATCCGCTCCGAGATTTTTCTTACCGAGGCCGGCATGGGACGGGTCGACGCATTCGTGAGCGGGGAAATCCCTCTCGTAAAGACGTTCTGGTTGTTGGGGGTCTTCGCCTGGGTCGCCTTGCATCTGCCCGCGATCTATGTCCATGCCATCGATTACAAGGGGGATATGGGGAATCCCCTGGACACGTTCTTGATCTTCTTCGACCTGATGGTGTTCGGATATACGATCGTCTCCTGCATCGCGATTTGGCGCAGCTCGGAAATATACCAGGGAGCGACGATTTGGGCTTTCCTCGCCAAATGGGTCGTGGTCATGGTCTTAGGTTCCAAGTTTCTGGTCGATGTTACGGCCTGGTTGTAATTTTTGGCGAAGGACAGGACGCGGACTCGGGACGCCGTCGATCGCCGAAAGGGTTCCTTTTTGTCGTAACGGGGCTGTTGCGATGACTTAAGATCGGTTACGCGCGCGTATCAACGGATGAGCAAACGCTTTCGCTTCAGATCGATGCCTTGATGGAAGCCGGGTGCGAGCGGATATTTTGAAGATCAAGGGGTTTCCGGTGTAGCGGAACAGCGGGCCGGCTTCGAGGAAGCGATTGCGGCGCTGCAACCCGGCGACGTGTTCATTATCTGGAAAATGGACCGCGCCTTTCGCTCGCTCAAACACGCCCTTGACGTGCTGGAGGAGTTTGAGAGGAAGGGGGTGGATATTTTGTCGAACTGACTGAAGGCATCGACGCCACAACGCCAATGGCAAATGCATGTACCAGGTGCCCGGTGCGTTTGCTGAGCTTGAGCGGAATTTGATCAGCGAACGGACTAAAGCCGGTCTGGCGGCAGCCTGGAGGCGGGGTAAAAAATGGCTCAGTTCGCATTTGGTATGCATTGTGGTAGAATGTTCCCGGTTTGTTTAGGGGAGCGAGGAGATGGATCACGAGCGGTTTCGAGACTGGCTTTCGCATGTGGACGGGCTGACGCCGGCCCAGCGCGAGGAGGTGATGGCGGCCCTGTCGGGACGGCCGGAGGGCGCGGCCTCGCTGGCGGCGATCGAACTCGGCGTGGACGAAGCGCGGCGCTGCCCGCATTGCGGCAGCGGCGGGGCGGTCTCGCGCGGCAAGGCGCGCGGTCTGCGCCGCTACCGGTGCAAGGCTTGCGGGAAGACATTCGGCGCGCTGACCGGTACGCCGCTTTCGGGCCTGCACCGCAAGGAGCGCTGGCTGTCCTTCGGCAAGGCCCTGGCGCAAGGGGAAACGGTGCGCGCCTCGGCGCGGCGGTGCGGCATTGCGCCGAGCACGGCGTTTCGCTGGCGCCACCGCTTCCTTGAGGCGGTCCGGCAAGCCCCGGACCGGCTCGGCGGGATCGTCGAGGCCGACGAGACCTTCGTGCTCGAAAGCCGGAAGGGAGACCGGAAACTGGACCGCAAGCCACGCCGGCGCGGCGGAAAAGCCGGCAAGCGCGGGATCTCTCGTGAGCAAGTGCCGGTTCTGGTCGCCGCCGACCGTGGCGGCGCAACGCTCAGCAGGACGCTGCCCACCGTCAATGCCGATAGCCTGAAGGAGGCGCTGGAACCGGTCATTGCCCCGGATGCCTTGCTCGTCTCCGACGCCAGCCGCTGTTACCCGCCCGCCGCAGCGGCGCTCGCCATCCGCCACGAGACGGTCAATCTCTCCGCCGGAGAACGGGTACGCGGCGCCCTGCACATCCAGACGGTCAACAGCCGTCATAGCCAACTCAAGGGCTTCCTGCGACGCTACCGCGGCATCGCCACCAAGTATCTCGACAGTTACCTGCGCTGGTTCCATCTCATCGAACTCGCCGACCGACCGACCCCGAGAGCATGCTTGGCCGCATGGCGAAGCCATGCATACGGTTCACGAACTGAGCCTAAAAAATTGAACAGACCAGAGGCGCTCAAGCTTGAGCAAATTGATGACGCCAGGGCTAAGCTCAGTAACCTACGGCGGTCATCAGCGAAGCCCTCGGCCATGAAAGCGAAGTGATCACCCGCCGCTATCTCGGGATTCAGCCCGAAGAGGTCGAGGGCCTTTACGCATCAGAGTTGTGAGCTGCTGGAAATCCGGACAATGGAGCTATGTGAAGGGTTTTCATCCGTAGGATTGTATGATCTTGACAACATATGTCTTTTGTGTCATGTTTAGGTATGGCGTGGGAAGTCCTGTTTCATGAGGCGTTTGAGGCCGAGTTCCAAAATCTAGCCGAGCCTGTACAGGACGAGCTGCTTGCTATGGCCAAATTGCTTGAGGAGTTTGGACCCCATCTCAAACGGCCTCACGCGGATACGCTAGAGGGCTCGCAGCACGCCAATATGAAGGAATTGCGATTCAGTTCGGATGGCGGGGTTTGGCGTACCGCCTATGCCTTCGACCCGAAGCGAAAAGGCATTTTGCTGGTCGCCGGAAACAAGGCCGGAAAATCTGAATTGCGATTTTACAAGCAACTCATCGCCAAAGCGGATGAACGCTTTGGGCAGCACCTTGAGGGGCTGAAGAAAAAAGGAGGACTAAAAAAATGACCAAGAGTCTGACAGAAATTATGGCTGGGCTTTCACCCGAGCGCCGCGCCCGGGTTGAAGCAAGAGCCGTCGAACTCATTGCCGAGGAGATGACCTTGAGCGATTTGCGCAAGGCCCGCGATCTGACGCAAAAGCGCACCGCAGAAATTCTAGAGATCGGCCAGGACGCCGTCTCCCGGTTGGAGCGCCGCAGCGATGTGTTGCTCTCAACCTTGCGCGGTTACGTCGAAGCCATGGGCGGTTCCCTTGAGCTGGTTGTCACATTTCCTGACCGCCCGCCGGTGCGCCTGTCCGGCCTCAAGGAGCTGTCGCTAAAACCGTCTGAGAAACCGGCACTCTAATCAACATTTTGTGGTTGCCCGGGCAGGAAAACCACCAACTCCGCGGAGATAACTTGATGATGGAGGCGGCCCGGTTTCACTTTCGTCTTACGACGTTGCAGAAACAAAAGCGTGCCGTTGAATCCGACTATGAGGGGGGGATTAAAGCTGCCCGAGACCGGAAAGACCGTGACCGCGAAAATGCACTAATAGGCGAGTTGATGTTCGAGTGCGACCTGATCGATGATGAAATTTTCAAGCTTTCGTCGCGCCGGGTGACACGACTGGCGGAGCGCTACCTCATACCGATTCCTGAGTTTAGTACTGACAGCAACGAGTGGACTGAATCCACAGTAGACGGGCGTTACAGGCTCTCCGACC
>CBDCME010000010.1:0-158437 GCA_965218865.1 Alphaproteobacteria bacterium | reverse complement strand
GGGCACCTGGTGCGCTGCATCTCGCACCTTCGTAGGGGCACGCTTTCGGGAAAAGAGCGAGACAAAGGGATTGTTCTCCGGCGTTTTGACTTTCGCCGCCGAGTTGGTACGGTTTCTTGTGCGCCGGTCTAATGAAACGAAAGCAATGAAATCGAACCCGAAGCCGCGAGTGGCGATCTACGCCCGCTACTCGTCTCCCCTTCAGAATCCGCTTAGCATCCCCGACCAGATTGCGCTGTGCCGGAATCTGGTCGAGCGCGAGTTCGGCATCCCGGGCGGCGAAGCCATCGTGTTCTCGGACGCCAAGCTTACGGGCAAGATCATGAAGCGGCCGGGCCTAGGACGCGCTGCTCAAGGCCGCCGCGCGGAAGGAATTCGGCGTGGTCGTGACGGAGGGGCTGGACCGAATTTCCCGGTCGCTGAGGGACACTGCCGAAATCTGGGAGCGCCTGGCGTACCACGGCGTGACCATATACTCGGCCCACGAGGGCGCGGTTTCCCAAATGCACGTAGGATTCATGGGCACCATGAACGCGATCTTCCTGTCGCATCTGAAGGACAAGATCAAGCGCGGGCAGCGCGCCCGCGCGGAGGAGGGCCGGGCTCCATCGAACCGCGCCTACGGCTACCGGGTGGTGCGCGGGGTGGTCGACGGCAAGGGCCGCAACGTCAACGGCTTGCGCGAGATCGACCCGGAGCAGGCGGCGGTGGTGCGGCGGATTTTCGAAGAATTTGCCGCCGGCAGGGCGCCGGCGGCGATCGTAAGGGCCTTGAACGCGGACAGGCATTCTGTCGCCCGGCGGTTCGCGAGGTGGTGGCCACCGGGTGATCAAGGGCAACAAGGTGGAGAAGCCGTCCGGGCATCCTGAACAACGAGCTTTACCGGGGGCGTTCTCGTGTACAACCGGATCACGCGCGTGACCGATCCGCTGACGAAGGCCCGCCGTCACGAGGCCAATCCGGAAGCGGAGTGGACGCGCGCCTCGGTGCCTGATCTGCGTATCGTGGACGAGGATCTGTGGACGCGCACACGGAAGATGCTGGCGCTGCACTCGGCGCATCCGGCCGCGTTTTCGTCACGGCCAACGAAGCGCCCTGCGTCCGTCCGCGCTCCCAGTGTTCCGCCCCCTTCACGGGGCTGGGTCCGGTGCGGCGGCTGCGGCGGCGTGGCGAACCTGGCCGACCGGCGGCGCTACGTGTGCCGCGATCGGCGCGGTTCACGGAGGAATGCGAGCAACTACCGGGCCGTCACGGAGCCGACGATTCCGCGAGCTGGTTTTTCCCTGGCTGAGGGAAGCTCTGGCCGCCGCGTCCGGCATACGCTCCAGGATCGCGGTCTCGATCCGCGAAGCGGACGCGAAGTACGCGGCCCTCGAAGGACAGGGCGTCCCGGATCGAAAGAACGGATCGGGCGCCTGCTCGTGGTCGTCGAGGAAGGGATCGAGACCGGACAAGGCGTCCGTGCGCATCCGGGAATTGGGCGTTGAGCAAAAGGAAGTCAGGAAGCAAATGAAATCCGTCGCCGCCGCGCCCGCCGCCGGAGAGGGAAATTCGCGCGGGCATCCGGAGCGCCCTGGACCGGATGGAGGCCGAATTCCACGACCAGGGCCAGGCCCCGTTTCTCAGGGACGCGCTGAAACTGGTCGTCGAGAGCGTCACGTTCACGCCGATAGTAGAAAAGAGAAGAGGCTCCACCGTTGACGTATCAATCTCCGGCCCGAAGGCTGGCCCGCGTTCTGGCGGCTAGATGTCCGAGGCCTGGTCGGAGACCGTCGCGTCGCCTGCCGGAAAGCCGACGAGACGGTAGCGGCTCATCCGCTTGAGCGTCGATCCCGCCATGGCACTGATGAGAATTCGCCAATCTCCGGCAAATCCCGGCTCTCATATGCTCGGTCGCCGCCCCTCAAGCTGCCGCCCTCCGCGCCCAACCGAACACGCTGGCGTGCAGGTGGAGTTCGTCGTCGGCGGGCGCTGGCCGGTCATGCCGCGCAGATAGGCGCCGGGATGGCGCACCGGGTCCTCGGCGCCGGGGCACGATCCGCCTGTCGATCAGCATGACGCAGACGGCGGCGGCGCGGCGGCCCATGACGGTCACGGCCAAATGCCACCACACTTGCGGCGCTGATGCCGAGTTCCGGGCACAGGTCCTCGCGCCGCGTCCTCGATCGCCGTCCCAATCTGGCTGCTCCGTACCCGGGGAAGATGGTCCAGGAGCCGCTGGCCCCGCGGTTTCCACGACGTTCAACACGCTGATATGCCGCACCCCCGTGTCCGGTTTCCACGATCCGCCTTTCGGCCTGTCGCCGGCCGGCAAGCGCGGATTAGCCACCGCCGCCCCGCCTTGCCGCGATCTCACAGTCATTCCGGGCGTCACCCCTCTCCCGTCCCATGCCATCCCGCGAGCGTTCGCCGCTTCCCGGCATAATCCCCGTTTGAGCTACCATGCCCGCCGCCCCGGTTCGTGCCTCCACCCCCGACCCGGTTTTTACCCGGCCCGCTGCTCATGGGCGTTTGCACGCCTTCCCCAAGGCTCCCCGCAACCGCTCCGGCTTGCCGCCATCCCCGGCCCCTCCTAGCAGTAGTTCTCCCATTTCCCGCGTTCCCGCCACCCAACTCCGCCCCGCCGCCCCACTTTCCCCTGCCGTCAACACTTTCGAACGATGACTCCGCGCCGCAAGGCGCGTCCGTCTTTCCGCCCCGGGCGGTACTTGTTCCCTCTCCGGAGGTACTAGTAACCGATTTATCGGTTGTTTGATGATTTGTAATATCTATGTGCGCGACGTTTCTGTCGCCCCAGGGCGACGTTTTCAACTGTTTTTCCCACAAGCCCGTCCACGGGTTTCCCGCCGTTGGAGCAGGGTTCTCAATGCGTCCCCGAGCAGTTTGGAGCCTTGCGGATATTCCGCGCAGCGCCGCGAGGGCCGTTCCCGCGCGGATATTGCCGTCGAGGACGGCCGTCTTGGAGTGCCACTCGCCGCTGTCAAAATCGGCCAGGCCTTCCCGGACGGCGCTGGCGAGCATGGCGCGGACCGATCTTTTGAGGGCCGACGCGCAACGCCGCTCGCGATCCCAGGCGGCGTCCTCGGCCCGCCGCCGCCTGTCGGCCGTCAGCAGTTCCGGCGCCATGGCGCCGAGGGGGGAGAGGTCCACGCCCCGGGCCTCGACGATGCGCCCGTCACCGTTGCGCCAACCGTAGCGCCTGTGATTGCCGGAATCGTTCCAGGTCAGCGCCCCGGCGTCGTTGAGGGCGCGTTCATGGCGTTGGACCTGCCGTTCGGAGAGGTCCCGTTGTCTGGCGGTCGAATTCACCGACAGCCAGACGACGGGCCGTTCACCGGCTTCCCAGTCCTGGTCCCAGGTGCGGAGGATCAGGAATTGCAGGTGGTTCGTCTGACCCCGGGTCAGTCCGATCCAAGCGCGGTTGCGCTTGACCAGGGATAGCAGGCCCAGCCGGGTCAACCCCTGGGGCAGGCCATTAAATCTTCCCGCCGCCTCCTGGGCGGCGGCGTTGGCGTCCGTGTAGCCGCGGGAGCCGCGGAACTCGGCGTATTGCATTCGGTCCCTCCGTGAGGGAGGTCACGCTGAGGCGGGAAAAAGAGCAACGGGGAGGGACCGGCCACGGCGTTTTGCCGTTGACACGCGCCGCCGCAAGCCGTAGAAGGGATTTGGAAATTATTTACGGCTTTGCGGCGGTCGCTCTGGGGGTTCCTCCCCGAGCGGCCTTTTTTTGCCGTTTCAGATCAAGATTCGCGTGACAGGAACTCCCTCGAAATCCGAGATTGCAAGTTCCGTTACCGTGTGGTAGAAAAAACTTAGAGTCAGCAGTTTTAAAATGGGTAACGGAAACTATAGTTACGGTTACCTGTACGAATATCTCGGCAGCCTGGTACGGGATGCCGAGGAATTGCAACGCCCCGTGACAACCGGCTTCTTCGACGTAAAGGACATGGCGGGCATCAACAGGGCGCACGGCTACGCCGGGGGCGACCGGCTCCTGCGTCAGATCGGCGGGCTTATCGCGCGTCTGTTGCGCGGCGAGGACCTATCCGTCCGCTACGCCGGCGAGGAGTTTTGTGTCGTCATGCCCGACACCCCACGCGAACCCGCCGAAATCGCCCTGCGCCGGATTGCCAATATCGTCAACCACACCGACTTCGGACTACCCGGCGTCTGCGGGCCCGTAAACGTCTGGATGCAATTGGGGTGTGCCTCGTTCCGGCCTGGCGACAGCGCCGAATCATTGATCGCCCGGGCTCGGGAACGCGTTGAATGAAGGCGCGCGACTAATACCAACCGCCCTAGAGTTTGACTCGCGCAAAGGTTTACACGCCAGGTTTTGTGTGATTCAAGGTTGTTGGCAACAAGGGAGTGTGTTCAATGCCAACGATTCCTTTGCGAAACGACTTTGATGCTGAAAGAGTCCGTGTTCTTGCGGCACGGAGCGATGATGGGAACCAGGCGCGACGGCTTTTGTCGATGGCGGCCATCTACGATGGGATGGATCGAGCGTGCGCGGCGGGTATTGGCGGCATGGATCGGCAGACGTTGCGGGACTGGGTTCACCGGTTCAACGCGGGAGGTCCGGCCGGTCTGATCGACCGCAAGCCGAACGGGGCGTTGCGTCGGTTGACGCCGTCGCAAATGGCGGCGCTTTCGCGGGCTATCGAGGCCGGTCCCGATCCCGAACGGGATGGGGTCGTGCGCTGGCGCTGCATCGATCTCAAGCAACTGATCCGAACGCGCTTCGGCGTGGACTATCACGAGCGGAGCGTCGGCAAGCTGCTGGCCGCGCTCGGGTTCTCGCATATTTCCGCGCGCCCGCGCCACGTCGGCCAGGATGCGCGGGCACAGGAGGAATTTAAAAAAAAGTTTTCCCGAACACTTGGCGAAAATCGTAGCGGCACAGCCACCGGACACGCCCATAGAGGTTTGGTTTCAAGATGAAATGCGCGTCGGCCAGAAGAACAGCCTGGTGCGCCAGTGGGCCCCAAAGGGATCGCGCCCGCGCCAGGTCAAGGACCTACGGACCTCTTCGGCGTATCTCTTCGGCGCCATCTGCCCCGAGCGCGGTGAGGGCGCGGCGCTGGTCATGCCGCGCGCCAATACTGAAGCCATGGACCTGCATCTCGAGGAAATCAGCCGGGCCGTTGCCCCAAACGCCCATGCCGTCGTGCTGCTCGACCAAGCCGCATGGCACACCACTGCCAAACTCGGCATCCCGGAGAACATCTCCCTCGTGCCTTTGCCACCCAAGTCCCCGGAGCTCAATCCCGCCGAAAATGTCTGGCAATACCTCCGCCAGAACTGGCTCTCCAATCGTGTCTGCGACTCCTATGAAGACATCGTCGAGGCCTCTTGCCAAGCCTGGAACAACCTGACCGACCAACCTTGGAAGATCATGTCCATCGGCCTCAGAGCGTGGGCTCGCACAAGTCAATGTTAAGGGCGGTTGGTATAACCCCTCCCATGGCGTCAGCCTCCGCCTTGAGGTAAACTGGGCGGATGGAAATCGATATTTTCGCCGACGTAATTTGTCCCTGGTGTTATATCGGCAAGCACCGCTTGCAGCGAGCCTTGGCCGCCTACGAGGGCGGCGACCCGGCACTGAACTGGCACCCTTTCCAACTCAACCCTGATTTGCCCCCGAAGGGAGTCGATCGGGAAACATATCTGGCGACGAAATTCGGTTCCCCCGAGCGCGCCCGCCGGGTTTACGACGAAATCGCCAAGATCGGCGGATCGGAAGGAATCGCTTTCGCCTTCGATCTTATTCAGCGCACCCCGAATACCGTCAAACCCCACCGTTTGATCCGCCTGGCGCACGAAACCGACCGTCAGGACGCGCTCGTCGAGATGTTGTTCCGCCGTTACTTTCTCGAGGGGGCGGACATCGGCGATAGCGAGGAACTCGCGAACATCGCCGCCGAAGTCGATTTGGATGAAGGAAAGACTGGGGCCCTCTTGAGCACCGATTCAGACCCAGCCTCCGGCGGTGGCGAGGAACCGCGGGCCCACCAAAACGGAATCACCGGGGTGCCCTGCTTCGTGATCGACCGCCGATTCGCGGTTTCGGGCGCCCAATCTCCCGAAGTGCTCCTCCGAGTATTCGAAACCGCCGCTCATTGCGACGGCGTGGATTAGTGGGCGAAGGCGTGGATTAGCGGCAAGCCGCTTCCCCGCTCCGAGCGATGTCGGACAACGTCCGCAGGGCTTTCGAAAGCTCGGACAATCGCCGGTCGAGCCGCGACCAATCGCGCATCAGAACCAACTTATGGTCCGGCCTCAGGCGGGCGGACACACTTTGCCTGGCGAGGAATTCCACGAGTCCGGAGGGATTGGCGAAGCGATTCGCACGAAACGAAATCACGGCCCCGTTGGCGCCCGCGTCCACGTTTTCGACCCCGGCGAGGCGGCACAAACGCTTCAAGGCCATGACCGCGAGCAGATTTTCGACGGCTTCCGGCAGATGTCCGAATCGGTCGACCATCTCCGCCGCGAAGGCTTCAATCTCCTCGCCTTCCTCAAGTGCCGCGAGCCGGCGGTACAACCCCATGCGGACATCGAGGTCGGCCACGAAACTCTCCGGAATCAAAACCGAGGCCCCGACGTCGATTCGCGGCGACCAGCTCTCAGTGGTGGCGGGAATCGCGCCCTCGCTTTCGGCCCGCGCCTCGGCGACGGTTTCCTCCAGCATGTGTTGATAAAGCTCGAAGCCGACTTCGCGGATATGCCCCGATTGTTCGGCTCCCAACAGGTTGCCCGCACCTCGGATGTCGAGGTCGTAACTGGCGAGATTGAACCCGGCTCCGAGAGTATCGAGACGTTGCATCGCTTGCAGACGCTTGGCTGCGGTGGCCGAGTAGGGTCCCCGTCGGGGCAAGGTCAGATAGGCGTAGGCCCGCAATTTCGCGCGCCCAATACGACCCCGGAGCTGGTAGAGCTGGGCCAGGCCGAACATGTCGGCGCGGTGGACGATCAGGGTGTTGACACGCGGCAGGTCGAGGCCGGATTCGATGATCGCCGTGGAAACCAGCACGTCGTACTTTCCGTCATAGAATTCGTGCATCACGGTTTCCAGCGTGGCAGGCGGCAGTTTGCCGTGGGCGCAGGTGACCTTGACCTCGGGCACCAGCTCGCGCAGGCGGGGAACCACCCGTTCCAAATCCTCGATTCGAGGACAAACGACGAAACTCTGTCCGTCGCGGAACGATTCGCGCAGAATCGCCTCCCGCACGACGAGCGGGTCGTAGGGCGTCACGAAGGTTCGGACCGCCAGGCGATCGATGGGCGGCGTGGCGATAACGCTCATTTCCCTGAGGCCCGAAAGAGCCATCTGCAGCGTCCGGGGAATCGGCGTCGCCGTCATCGTGAGAACATGGGCGTCGGTGCGTAACTGCTTGAGCCGTTCCTTATGGCCAACCCCGAAGTGCTGCTCTTCATCGATCGCGACCAGTCCCAAATTCTTGAATTTGATCGACTTTCCGAGCAATGCGTGGGTTCCGATCACGATGTCGACGCGTCCATCGCGCAGCCCCGCCTTGACCTCTTTTGCCCGCTTTCCGCTCACCAGCCGCGACAGCTGCTCGATCCGTACCGGAAAATCGGCGAAGCGACTCGTAAAGGTGGCGTGGTGCTGCCGGCACAATAGGGTCGTCGGGACCACGACGGCGACTTGTTCGCCTGCCATCGCGGTGGCGAAGGCGGCGCGAAGGGCGACTTCGGTTTTTCCGAATCCGACGTCGCCACAGATGAGGCGCTCCATGGCGCGGCCCGATTCAAGGTCTAAGAGGACATCCTCGATGGCGCGAAGCTGATCATCGGTTTCGACATAGGGAAATCGGGCGCAAAACTCGTCGTAGAGTCCGGAAGGCGGGGTCACGACGGACGCCGGGCGCAGCCGCCGGGCTGCCGCGACCCGCAGCAACTCGGCCGCCATATCGTGAATTCGCTTCTTTAAGCTTGCCTTGCGGGCTTGCCAGTGGGCTGTCCCGAGTCGATCGAGTTGAATGGCCCCGTCGGCGGAGCCGTAACGCGACAAGGTGTCGATATTGATGACCGGGACGAAAAGCTTGTCGTCGCCAGCGTAAATCAGACGCACGCAGTCGTGTTGAACCTCCCCATGGTCCAAGGTGGCGAGGCCATCGTAGCGTCCGACTCCATGATCCTTGTGGACGACAAGATCGCTCACGGAAAGATCCGACACCTCGACGGCGGCGGCCGCGGACCGTCGTCGCTTTGCTGAAGGTTGGGCGAGACGCTTTCCGAGAATGTCCTGTTCGCCGAGCACGACCAGGCCGCCGGCCTCGAAACCGCGTTCCAGGCCGAGGACAAAAATTCCGACCACGCCGGCGGCGAGGTCCGCCGCCGAGCACCAGGCATCGATTTTGGCGAGCCGCTCCAGTCCATGGTCGTGCAAGAGCCTCGTAAGTCGGTCCCGGGATCCCTCGCTGACGCAAGCTATGTGCACCGATTTGCCCTCGGCCCGCCTGGCGGTGGCGTAATCGCGGACGGCATCGAACACGTTGCCATCGCCCCTTTGAGCCGCGAAATCGGGGGCCATACGGCCGCCAACCTCCACCACGCCCGCGCCGGCCACCTCGTGGAAGGGGGAAAGGCGGATCGCCCGAGTTAGGTGCTGCTCCCACTCGGCCCCGGAGAGGTACAAGCTCTGGGGCGGCAACGGTCGATAAACCGATCCGGCCGAATGGCGCGGTTCGGCGGCATTCTCCAACCGCGCCTGGTAGTGGTCGCCGATGGTATGAAGACGGTCGTCGCGGGCCTCGTCGACCAACGGTTCAAGGGTAACGACGGCCCTGGGAAGATAGTCGAAAATCGTTTGCATACGGGAACAGAACAACGGCATCCAGTGTTCCATGCCGATGTGTCGTTTTCCGGCGACGACCGTCTCGTAAAGTGGATCCTCCTCGGTTACGGCGCCAAAATTGTGATGGTAGCCGGCCCGGAATCGGGCAATTGATTCGGCCTCCATCACGACCTCGCTCATCGGCGTCAGAACGACGTGTCGCGCCTTCCCCTTGCTGCGCTGGTCGATAGGATCGAAGACGCGGATGCCCTCGACGCGGTCACCGAACTGGTCGATCCGCAAGGGAACCTCCCCAAGGGCCGGGTAAACGTCGATGATGCCGCCGCGAACCGCGTATTCGCCGGGTTCTATGACCGCGGCCGCGCGGCCATATCCATTGCGTTCGAAATATTTGAGGAAGGTCTCGCGGCCGATTCTGTCGTCGACCCCTACTTCGAGACGCGCCCCCGCCAGGTCCTCCGGGGCGACGACCCGCTGCAACAGGGCGTTGACGGTGGTCAGGACAAAGCGCCCACGCGGACCGGGCGACGGCGATTCGGAAAGGCGCAGCAAGGTTTCGAGCCGCTGGCTCACGACCCCGCGATGCGGTGATACGCGGTCGTAGGGCAAGCAATCCCAGGCCGGCATCAGGAGGCGCTCGACGGTGGGCGCGATAAAGGCCAGCGACTCGGCGAGACGCGCCATGCGGGCATCATCGCGCGCCACATGTAGTATCTGCCGTCCCGGGGCGTTGGCGATGATCTCGGCCAGCAACCAGGCGTCCAGGCCCTCGGGAACGCCGGTGACGAGGAGAGGTCCCGGAGCGGTTAGGTCGATTCGAGGGAACAGCAAGCTAGGTTACACGGAGGACAAAGGACTTGAGCTTCGCGAACACATCGTTGTCGAAGGCCGGGGGCACCGAATCGCGCCCGCTGATCCAACAATAGATGTCCGGATCGGAGTTTTCGATTAAGGCCTCGAAGCGATCGAGTTCATCGGGAGTAAACCGTTGAATGTGCGCCTCGGCAAACCGGCCCAGCAAGAGGTCAAGTTCTCGCGTTCCCCGGTGCCAGCACCGGAAAATAATCCTCTTACGCCGATCTTGGACCGCCTCGGCCATGCACCAACCTCCGTGTCGCTAACATATAGGAAGGCACCATCCCGGTTGAAGTCCTATAATCCCGCCAGCACCGAGATTGGCGCCGCTGGCGGCGGCGTATCATCCGCGGCTTTGGAATGGGACACCCGATGCGCCCAAGCGTTTTGTTTCCCCTGTTTGCCGAGGTGGGATCGCTCCCCGGGGTGGGCGCGCGTCTCGGCGAACTGATGACCAAGGTCGCGGGTCCTTGCCTGATCGATCTTCTCTGGCACTTGCCCAGTGGCCTGATCGATCGCAGTTTCGCTCCGCCGATCGCCGCCGCGCCGGCCGACCGCGTCGCGACCATCACGGTTCGTGTCGACGCTCACGAGCCCCAGACGCGACCCCGGCGCCCGTACCGTGTGCGCTGTTCCGACAAGACCGGTTCGATGGACCTGGTTTTCTTCCACGCCAAGGAGCCTTATCTGAGCAAGGCGTTGCCGGTCGGTACCCGCCGAGTCGTGAGCGGGCGGGTTTCGCGCTTCCGGGACAGGATCGAAATCGTTCATCCCGACCATATCGCCTCCGAGGAGGAGCACGCCGACCTGGCGCGCGCCGAACCGACCTATTCCTTAACCTCGGGACTCACGAACAAGACCCTATCCAAGGCGATTCGCCAGGCCCTGAAACGGACACCCGAACTTGAGGAATGGATCGATCCCGCCTTCCACCGGGCGCGTGGTTGGCGTGGCTGGCGTCCGGCCCTGGAAGGGGCCCACGCTCTCGAGCGGGAATCCGATCTCTCGTTGGCTAACCCCGACCGGCAGCGCTTGGCGTATGACGAACTTCTGGCCCATCAACTCGCTCTGATCTTGGTCCGTGGCCGTCTCAAGAAACGGAAGGTTCGCCCCTTGCGGGGCGACGGAAGTCGGCGCGAGAGAGTCTACGATGCTCTTCCCTTCCGCCTTACCCAATCCCAAGTTTCGGCGCTAGCCGATATCGAGGAATCCCTCGCCCACGATCAGGCGATGCTCCGCCTGCTCCAAGGTGACGTCGGCAGCGGCAAGACGATCGTCGCCTTTCTCGCCATGCTCGTGGCTCTGGAGGCCGGCTGCCAGGCCGCGCTCATGGCACCGACAGAGATCCTGTGCCGTCAACACGCCGAGGTGCTCGGCCCCTTGGCGGAGGCGGCGGGCGCGCGCGTCGCCGTCCTGACGGGAAGCGACCGCGGCAAGTCACGCGAAGGTATCCTCGACGCATTGGCTCGAGGGGAACTCGACATGGTTATCGGCACCCACGCCTTATTCCAGGAAAAGGTGCGTTTTCACGACCTCGGTTTGATCGTCATCGACGAACAGCAACGTTTCGGCGTGCATCAGCGGCTGGCCCTCGAGGAGAAAGGTCGCGGCGCCCACATGCTCATCATGACGGCGACACCCATCCCGCGCACCCTGACGCTCGCCGTATACGGACACATGGAGTGTTCGCGTCTGACCGAAAAACCGTCCGGGCGACGCCCCATCACGACCCGAGCGATGCCGCTTTCGCGTTTCGACGGCGTCGTCGCCGGCGTTCGCCGCGCGATCGAGCGGGGGGGAAGCGTCTACTGGATCTGCCCCCTGGTCATTGAATCCGAGGCCTCGGACCTGGCCGCCGCGACCGAGCGGCACGCCTCCCTGGCAAAGATCCTTGGCGATCAGGCGACCCTGGTTCACGGTCAGATGAAGGCACCCCTACGGAACGCGGCGATGAAAGCCTTTGCCGAGGGGCGCGCCAGGGTTCTGGTCGCGACGACGGTCGTCGAGGTCGGCGTCGACGTAACGACCGCGAACGTTATCGTCATCGAACACGCGGAACGCTTTGGTCTGGCCCAACTCCACCAACTCAGAGGTCGGGTCGGCCGCGGCGCGGAATCCTCAAGCTGCATCCTTCTATATGCCCCGCCGCTCAGTGGCGTGGCGCGAGAGCGGCTGTCGATCCTGAGGGAAAGCGAGGACGGCTTTCACATCGCCGAGGAGGACGCCCGGCTTCGGGGCTCGGGAGACGTGCTCGGATCGCGCCAGAGCGGTCTGCCCGACTTCCGCCTCGCCGACCCGCTCGTTCATCACGATCTCCTGGCCGCGGCCCACGACGATGCCCGTCTGATCGCCGACCGCGATCCCGAACTCACGTCACCCCGGGGACGACGTCTGCGGTCGCTTCTCTATCTGTTCCAGCGCGATGAGGCGGTCCGGATGTTGCGCTCGGGCTGAACGGCCTCCCGGCGAATCCGTTATCCGCCCACCTTTGGCATTCGGGGTCTGCCCCTATGCGGGGCATCAACCGTCGCCACCTCCGGCCGAGGTTTGGGCGGCAGTTCGGGTGGTGATACGACGCCACCTGAAATAACCATCTTAAGTCCCTGTTCTACCGTCATTTCAAGGAATATGACTTCTTTGCGGGGAAGAAATAGAAGATACCCCGACGTCGGGTTCGGCGCCGTTGGCATGAAGATGTTGACCACTTCATCGTCCATCACGCTTCGGATTTCGCCCTTTGTAGTTCCGGTAGCAAAACCTATAGCCCATATACCGCGTCGCGGGAATTCGATCAAGACGACCTCGCGGAAGGCCGTCGATTTTTGGGCCAGAACGGTTTCGAAAATCTGCTTCAGGGCACCGTACACGGAGCGCACGACCGGCATCCGGGCGAGTACGCGCTCACCCATTTTCACCAGCGTGCGGCCGACGAGACCCGCCGCCAGTGCCCCGGTCAGGGTCAAGCCCACGACCATGATGAGGAGGCCCATCCCCGGCAGGCCGAACGGCAAATAGGTATCGGGATTGTACTTGGCCGGTATGAAGGGCTTCACCTGGCCATCGACGTAATCGATGAACAGCCACGAGAGAAAGATTGTGATGCTGATCGGTGCCGTGACGATAATCCCGGTAAGAAAATAATTGCGCAATCGGGTCACGAACCCGATTCGCGCTGCTTTCGGGAGAGCGCTAGCCTCAGAAGTCAGGGCGGGATCCGATCGTCCGCCTTTTCGTTTCATGGGCATCGCACTATTAACCGCATTGTTGCCGGGTGTCGGGTCGAGACGCGAATAAGTGGGAAATTATGGGTTTCCATTGCGATCGTTGCAAGCCGCATGACGATTCGGCAAGATTTACAGGGTCGCGGAGGTGTCGGCGCAGGCAGTTATTGGCCGGAACCGATCGCCAAATACTTGGGTACGAGGATGTCCGCCCGGGGAAAAAATCGGGCCTCGGCCGCATACCGTAGATCGAAACGGGGTGGATGGGCTATCCTAGAAGATGAAATTCGCCATATCAGCAATCGAAGCAGGGTTTTGGCACGGTAATGAATTCCTTTCCACGAATCGTGTCTCTCGCGACCGCGGTTCCGTCCCACCGGGTCGACCAGGACGAGGCCATGGCGTTCGGGGCCCGATTCTTCGACGGTGCCTTCACGGATCTCGATCGCCTGCTCAACGTTTACGGCAACGCCGCGATCGGATCGCGGTATTTCTGCGTACCCAAGAGCTGGTACGAGCAAGACCACGGAATGGCGGAACGAAACCAGTTGTATCTCGACAACGCCGTAGCCCTGCTCGAGGAAACGACCGTCGAAAGTCTCGACGCCGCGAACCTCGCGCCCCAGGACATCGACATGATTGTCACTGTCTCGACGACGGGAATCGCCACCCCCAGTCTGGACGCCCGACTGATGGAAATTCTGCCCTTTCGCCGTGACGTGCAAAGGCTGCCGATATTCGGCCTGGGATGCGCCGGAGGCGTGTTGGGACTGGCGCGTGCCGCCGCGCTCGCCCGCGCCCAACCGGGCGATCGGGTCCTGTTTCTGGTCGTCGAACTTTGCAGCCTCACCTTCCGTCGGGCTGATCGGTCGAAGAGCAACCTGATCGGCACGGCGCTGTTCGGCGATGGCGCCGCGGCCGCGGTTCTGACCTCGGAGGGACCGGGTCCGGCGATTTCTGCCTGGGGCGAGCATACCTGGCTCAATTCCCTCGATATCATGGGTTGGGACGTTGCCGACGACGGCCTCGGGGTGCTTTTTTCACGCGACATTCCGGCCCTCGTCCGCGAACGCATGCAGAGCGCGACGGAGGATTTTCTGACTTCCGAGGGTCTCGATCTCCACGACATTGACGATTTTGTCTGCCATCCAGGGGGGGCGAAGGTGCTAGACGCCCTTGAAGCCGTCTTCGGCCTTCCCAACGGCGGTCTCAAGCAGTCGCGGGCGATTCTGAACGAATTCGGCAACATGTCCGCCGCGACGGTGATGTTCGTGCTCCAACGCGCCCTCGATGAAAATAAGGCCAAGCGCTATTTGATGTCGAGCCTGGGGCCGGGATTTTCGGTCGCGTTCCTGGTTCTGGAATCTGCTTAGGCGTCCGTGCCTCCCGTGAGCCCACTTTACACGGTCGTCGGCTTCATTGCCTTCCAGCGCTTGGCGGAGCTCGCCTTCGCGCGCCGCAACGCCCGGGCGCTGAAGGCGCGAGGTGGAATCGAGGTCGGCCAGCGGAATTACGTTCTTTTGGTCGCCCTCCATCTCGTCTGGTTGCTGGCGTTGCTCGGCGCGGTCGCGCCGCAGACGCCGATCTCCATGCCCCTGCTCGCGGGTTTCATCCTGTTGCAGGGCGCTCGGCTGTGGGTGATCATGACCCTGGGCCGGCGCTGGACGACCCGTGTCATCGTGCTCCCGGGGGCCGAACGCGTACGTTCCGGACCGTACCGCTTCCTCGACCACCCCAATTACGTGATCGTATCGGGCGAAATCGCGCTCGTGCCCCTGATGTTCGGTGCCTGGTCCATCGCGGTCGCCGCGTTCGTGTTAAATCTGTTGGTGCTTCGCAACCGAATCCAGACCGAAAACGCGGCTCTCGCGGAAGCCTACGGGAATTGACCCTTCAGCGCTGGCCTACCCGCCGCGCCGCTGGCGCGGATTGGTGCTGAACTGCACCGACCAGGACGAGCATCAGGCCGAGGCAGGCAACCCTCCGGGCCGCCCGGGGCGCGCCGATCGAGGCGCCTTCGGTGTCGATGGTTCGATATCGCCGCATCAGCTGTCACCCTCCGCGTATGCGTCGCCAGGACGTCGTGATCTCGAGCTCGAAGGTGACGCTGCCGCTGTCCCTCGCTACACACGACATCGGTCTACCACACCTGGTACTTCCATGCCGGATTCGTCCGGATTGACTTGAAACCACACCACCTCGCCTGTCCTAAGCGGTAAATGCCACCGCTCACTTGTCGCCCCTTTTAGATTGGGCAGCCCCGAACGCGCTAGTGTTTCGTCACATTTAAAAGATCCCCAAGGGACTGGAACTATGCGATTATGCCTGCATGGGAACAACCGCTTGTATTTGGGTATCTCCTGGCGACCGGAGCCGACTGGAGCGGCTGGTTTCGGGCCGGAATACCCCCCAGAAGCATGTCTGGCGTGCGCGGATCGTGCTTCTGTCCGGGGATCGTCTCGGGACGATGGCGATCATGCGTCAAGTAGGCAAGAGCAAGCCGACGGTGTGGCGCTGGCAGGAACGCTTCCTCGAGGAAGGGGTCGACGGACTGTTGCGGGATCGGGACCGGGGGTCCGGCAAGCCCCCCTTGGGCGCCGCGGTGAAATCGCTGGTGTTGACGAAGACGATGCGGGAGGCACCGCCGAACGCGACCCAGTGGAGTGTTCGCACGATGGCCAAGGCCGTCGGAATCAGCCATACCAGTGTGCAGAGGATCTGGGCCGAGTATGGATTGAAGCCGCATCTGATTTCCATCTTCAAGGTCTCGAACGACCCGAGGTTCGCCGAGAAGGTGGAGGACGTTATCGGGCTTTACCTGAACCCGCCGGACAAGGCGCTGGTTCTTTCGGTCGACGAGAAGAGCCAGGTTCAGGCTCTCGACCGCACCCAGCCCGGCCTGCCGATAAAGAAGGGCCGCGCCGGCACCATGACCCACGATTACAAGCGCAACGGCACGACGACGCTGTTCGCGGCGCTCAACGTGCTCGACGGCGCGGTCATCGGCCAATGCATGAAGCGGCACCGGCACCAGGAGTTCCTCCGTTTCCTGCGCCGGCTCGACCGCAAGACGCCGAAGCGGCTCGACATCCACTTGATCGTCGACAACTACGCCACCCACAAGCATGCCAAGGTCAAGGCGTGGCTGGAAAAGCACCCCCGCTTCCATTTCCACTTCACGCCGACGTCGGCCTCCTGGCTGAACCAGGTCGAACGCTTCTTCGCCGAAATCACCCGAAACGCCATCCGCCGGGGCGTCTTCAAGAGCGTCCCCGAACTGGAGGCGGCCATCGACGACTATCTCGCCAAGCACAACGAGAACTCCAAACCCTTCGCCTGGACCGCCACCGCCCGAGACATCCTCAAAAAAGTGGATCGAGCTCGGAACACCCTCAATCAGGTGAAGAAGGGTACCGTTTAAATGAGTCGGAACACTAGTGAATGTCGTCGTCGAACTCATACCACGGGCATTCCTTCAAGTTCGCCCGCGCGCCGTCGAAGCTGCCTTCAAGGTCCGAGTATTGAAGCCAGACAACAGAGTTATCCGGCATGCAGTACGGTTTGGCGAGGTTGATATACCGCATTTCGCATCCTTCCTGGGCGCAGCTACTAATATCCCAAAATAATACCTGACATATTGATCGGACTGTGCTATACATGGTGCATGGAAGCGCGTGACTTTCGTGGCATTGGTCGGGCGGCGCAGGAGGAACTCCGGCGTCGGGCGATCGTGCTTGTCGAGCAGGGTGGATCGAGCCGGGCCGAGGCGGCCAGGGTTGTTGGCGTGCAGCGGCAGACGGTCAACATCTGGCTCAAGCGGTATCGCGAACGGGGCGAGGACGGCCTCCTGGATGGTCGTCGGGTTTCCGGACGCAAGGGCAAGGGGGCGCTGACCACCGAGGAGGGCCGGCAAGTCCGCCGCTGGATCGCCGACAAGACGCCCGATCAGCTCAAACTGCCGTTTGCATTGTGGACGTCCCGTGCGGTGCGCGAGTTGATCGAGCGCCGGTTGGGCAAGCGCCTTGGCCTGTCGACCGTCCAGCTCTACCTGAAGCGCTGGGGCATGACCCCGCAAAAGCCGCTGGCGCGCGCCAAACAACGCTCGCCCGCCGCCGTGGCCGCCTGGTTGGAGCGCGACTACCCGGCGATCGCCGGGCGCGCCAAGCGAGAGAGAGCCGTCGTCTACTGGGGCGACGAGACCGGCATCTCCAACCAAGACCAGATCGGCCGCAGTTATGCCCCAAGAGGCCAGACGCCGGTGGTTGGCCGGACCGCCAAGAAGATCTCCAAGAGCATGATTTCGGCCGTCTCCAACCGCGGCCTGATGCGCTTCATGCTGTATGATGGGGCGCTTAACGTCGATCGCTTCATCATCTTCCTGCGGCGGCTGATCAAGGACGCAAAGCAGAAGGTGTTCCTGATCATAGATAACCTGAAGGTGCACCACGCCAAGTGGGTCAAGGCCTGGACTCTGAGCCATCGCCACGAGATCGAGCTGTTCTACCTCCCGGCCCCCGAGTGCAACCAGGACGAATACTTGAACAACGATGTCAAGCAGAATTGCGCCAAAAGCCGCAGCCCGGCACCAAGGACGAACTGGACAAGAATACCCGCGCCGTCTTGCGCGCAATTCAGCGTTCATCGGATCGAGTGCGCGGTTACTTCCGGCCCCACCCCGTCAAATACGCCGCCTGATCGTCAGGTATCATATTAGGATATTAATAACGGCAAGAAATGCCAACGATGCAAACAGGACATTTTTCATTCACTCCTCCTCCCTCTGAATACCCGGGAATCAAGCGCTCTTTAGCAAAATTTGATGCGAGTTCCCGCAAACATGATTCGAGTGGTCAATTCGAGAGCATTAGATTTGGGCCGATGATTTCTTCCATGACGAAATACCCCGTTTTGCAGCCCTGAGATTGGGGGCATCCCAAGTCTGTTAAGATGCCTATTTATACCAACCGCCCAGAGTTTGACTCGCGCAAAGGTTTACACGCTAGGTTTTGTGTGATTCAAGGTTGTTGGCAACAAGGGAGTGTGTTCAATGCCAACGATTCCTTTGCGAAACGACTTTGATGCTGAAAGAGTCCGTGTTCTTGCGGCACGGAGCGATGATGGGAACCAGGCGCGACGGCTTTTGTCGTTGGCGGCCATCTACGATGGGATGGATCGAGCGTGCGCGGCGGGTATTGGCGGCATGGATCGGCAGACGTTGCGGGACTGGGTTCACCGGTTCAACGCGGGAGGTCCGGCCGGTCTGATCGACCGCAAGCCGAACGGGGCGTTGCGTCGGTTGACGCCGTCGCAAATGGCGGCGCTTTCGCGGGCTATCGAGGCCGGTCCCGATCCCGAACGGGATGGGGTCGTGCGCTGGCGCTGCATCGATCTCAAGCAACTGATCCGAACGCGCTTCGGCGTGGACTATCACGAGCGGAGCGTCGGCAAGCTGCTGGCCGCGCTCGGGTTCTCGCATATTTCCGCGCGCCCGCGCCACGTCGGCCAGGATGCGCGGGCACAGGAGGAATTTAAAAAAAGTTTTCCCGAACACTTGGCGAAAATCGTAGCGGCACAGCCACCGGACACGCCCATAGAGGTTTGGTTTCAAGATGAAATGCGCGTCGGCCAGAAGAACAGCCTGGTGCGCCAGTGGGCCCCAAAGGGATCGCGCCCGCGCCAGGTCAAGGACCTACGGACCTCTTCGGCGTATCTCTTCGGCGCCATCTGCCCCGAGCGCGGTGAGGGCGCGGCGCTGGTCATGCCGCGCGCCAATACTGAAGCCATGGACCTGCATCTCGAGGAAATCAGCCGGGCCGTTGCCCCAAACGCCCATGCCGTCGTGCTGCTCGACCAAGCCGCATGGCACACCACTGCCAAACTCGGCATCCCGGAGAACATCTCCCTCGTGCCTTTGCCACCCAAGTCCCCGGAGCTCAATCCCGCCGAAAATGTCTGGCAATACCTCCGCCAGAACTGGCTCTCCAATCGTGTCTTCGACTCCTATGAAGCCATCGTCGAGGCCTCTTGCCAAGCCTGGAACAACCTGACCGACCAACCTTGGAAGATCATGTCCATCGGCCTCAGAGCGTGGGATCGCACAAGTCAATGTTAAGGGCGGTTGGTATTAGGCGGAAAATCGGACAGAATTTTTCTCACGACCCTGGCAACCATGTCGGCGAGGTTCGCCCTGTCGTCCTCGGTGATCGTCTTTTTCGCCCAGCCATGCCACGACGGGTGCCCGCTCCCGCCGTCGAAAATGTCGATCGCGAGCGTGCCTTCCCGGTAATGCCGTGCCCGGAGGGCTGAATGGCCGTAATAATCCGATCCCCAGCCGACATAACCGCGTCGCCAGGCGGCGTTGTAATGATAGGATTGGATGGAATAGGCTGTCGGGAACGTGCGCAGAATTTCGGTCCTGTCCCTGACCCCCACAGTGAACGAAATGGCGAAGTCGACCTCGGATGGATCAGTTGAGAACGCGAATCCCTTGGCCTCCAAATTCTTGGCGACCGCGTCCATGACGTAATTTTCAAGCAGGGGATTAAGGTCCGCGGGTCTTTCCCCGGCGATGATGAAGGGATGTTCGCCGATCCAGGAGAATTCCCTGTACTCGGTGAAATTCACATTCTGATCATGATCGGAATTCGTCACCACGCGCGATTGACATGCACTCAAGAGCTCAAAGGTAAGTCCAAGGGAAACAAACCGAAGCATAGTATTACCCCACCTGAAGTTGAACGATGTGAAAAGTGCAAATTACACAATTTCCAGTCCGGATAGAGACCAACCAGATATTTCTATTCATAAATCGACCGCCCAAATTAGATTTGGGGGCGCAAGGGTATGAAATTTGCACATGCGATCTATGTTGACCCATGCTATTGAAAAAAACATTTTATTGTGATCGACATTCTGAATGTGATTCCATCGCCAAGCTTCTTGCGGCCGGGTATCCGACTTTGGAACCTTGCATCCGAATGCCACACGAATTCGACCATTGGGGCTACGACGGGTGCGACGAAACCAACGGCGGCGAAGAAGAATCATTTTCAGTAAGGCCCCAAAACCAACTGCTAAATCTGTTGATGTCTGGCCGCAGTCGAATCAGGGCGTCGTGATCGTCATCTCATAGGAGAAGCTCCCACCATTCTCGGTGGCCGACAACCGCTTGAAATCGACCGTGCCCGTGGCCTCCCGCCACTTGCCGCTGCCGCCGATGACCGTTGCCGTGCCGCCGGCGGGACCGGACTTGGCCATGACGTCGAAGGCGTCCTGCTCGCCTTGCCGGAAGGTGCAGTAAACATCGGCGCCGAAGACGTCCTCGCCGGTGATCAGTCCCAGTCCCATGCATTTCACCGCCAACAGCGCCGGCGGTTCGGTCGATATGGTCGCCATGCCTTCGCTGCGGGCGCTGAATACGGTCTGGCCGTTGCCCAGGTTCATGGTCAGTTCCTGGCGGACGACATCCCCCATCCCCGTATAGGTATTGCTATCCGCATGCACGGTCCCAACCGCCAGCACGACGGCGCCAAGGAAGGTGAAAAATCTCATTGTCAACCTCATTTCCTTAATCCCCCTACTGGACCTGATAATCGCTGGCATTCATGCACGCGGCAAAGGCGCGGGTATAGTTCTGTTGGCCCTGTTGGTTTGCCATGGCCATCTGCTGGTGCTGATACTGCATTTGCTGCTGGCGCTGGCGTTCCCAGGCCGCCCGTTCCTGGTCGCGGGATTGCCGCTTGACGCCGCCGAGCAGAGCCCCCGCCAGGCTGCCGATGGCGGCACCCTTTCCGGCGTCGCCGGCGATGGCACCTCCGGCCGCACCCAGGGCCGCGCCGGTCGCCGCGTCACCGAGAAGACCGCGACCGCGGAACATTCCGCCCGAACCCAGTCCGAGGATGCCAGAACGGGTCTGGGGCGGCGGTGGCGGCGGAGCATAACCGCCCGTGGGCGGCTGAGGGGTGTTGGGGTTGTATCCCGTCTGACCGACGGCCCATTGATGGCAATCACCCCGGTCTTGCATTTGCTGCTCTTGGGTTTGGCCTGCCTTGGGATAGGCAAACACCTGTTGGGCGCTCGCCGGCAACGCAGGGGCAACGATGAGAACGGCACAAACGGCCACGGTAGTAACGAAGTTATCCGATTTCATGTGGTGGTTCTAAAAAGGGGAGTGCAAAACTCAACGGTAGGAAATTCGTTCTTTCGCGCCCTCGATATCGCCGAGCAACTCGATTTCCTGATTGACAAAAATTTTCCACCCCGCGGCTTCGATGTTCCCGCGAGCGAGGGGTGACAGGTTGCCGGCGAGCCATAGTTCCTTGCCTTTGTTGGGTATCTTGTTCGCCTCCCGATCCATGGCCTCGAAGATCAAGGCTGTGGTCTCGGTCCAGGCGAGATAATCCAAAGGCGCATGGAAGACGATCACACCACCCCGTGTTTGCCCCATGCCCAGGTTCTTGACGGGGACGTCGCGGCCCAGAGATATGAATTGCTCAACAGGCGCGATTTTCTTGTGATAGGCGGCATACATCTGGGCCATGCGTTGGCGGAAATAGGCCACGTCCGGATCGTTGGCGCCAATGGCAAACTTCACATACACGGCACGGTTCTCAACGCCCTCCATGTCTTCGAGGGCGAACACCAAATCCATCTGCTGGCGCGGCGTGAATACGGTGTTGTCGATAAACAGGTCGGCGATGTCTTCGTTGATGCCCATCTCCAGCAGCTTCTCGCGGTTCAGTTTCCGTAAATCCACGGGCGCCGTGGTGGCATAGACCTCGTTCATCAGGTGGTGGCCCCCGACAACAGCGATGCGGTAAACTGCTTGCACTCCGTGGGTTGCAGAGGAACCTCAGGCGAGGTCGAGGCCGACGGTGATACCTTTAAGCTTTCGGAACAGTCGAACCGCGAAGCTGTCAGTCATTCCGGATACGTAGTCCGTCAGTCGCAAGAGCCAACGATATTGTGTCTCAGGTGATTCTTTTGGGCCAGGCAATAAGTTCATTATGGTCCGTAACTTCGAAGGCATTTTTTTTGTGTCAATGGTACGATTTGTTTTACCTTTCCGGTATAAAAGGGGCTCCGAAAATATTTCGAGAAGGCCATGGATTACCTCGAACCCAGCTGCTTCAGCTTCCAATTTTTTGGGATCACTGTAGACTTCTTCCTCTGCGCATTTTCGAATGTCCTTCAAAAAATCGTTATAACGAATGCGATTCAACAGATTGTCTTGAAATTGTCCCAGGAGGATAGCATCGTGGTTTTTCCAAAAGACCTCATAAACTTGCTGAACCAACACTCCTATGGCTTTTGCGCGGAGGTACCCGATCTTGTCGGATGACTCTTTAAGATCGTTATACCGGGATAGATTTGGTCCCGCGATTGATTTAAGAAGTTTTTCCGCTTTCTCAAAGGAAATTATTTTGGCTTTACAAGCATCTTCAATATCAACCACACGGTAACAGATGTCATCGGCGGCCTCGACCAAGAAAGCTAGAGGGTGTCGTCGCCACACTCCATCTTCACCGCCATTCACCAGCTTAACTGTGTCCGCTACTTTTTCAAACGAGTGAAGGTCGTCTTCAAAATACCCAAACTTCTCCTTACTGCTAGCCGCGGCCGCGCTTGCGCATTTCCAGGGATATTTTGCAAACGTAGCCAGGGTCGCGCAACTGAGGCGCAGCCCCCCGTTGTCTCGCGAGTCTTGCAGCCGGGTTAGAATACGAAAGCCTTGCGCATTTCCCTCGAAACGCTTGAATTCCTCCATTTGTTCATCCTGCAAGCCTACGAGGAGATTGACGCCGTCACCGCTGAACCAGTACCGAATGGCTTCTTCACCAGCATGCCCGAACGGAGGGTTTCCGATATCGTGAGCCAAGCATGCTGCCGCGACGACAGCGCCAAAGTCGCTCGGATCGAGTTCCAATTTCGATTTACGGTCACACCTTTTGATGACTTCCCTTCCCACTGATGTCCCCAGCGCACGCCCCACCGAAGTAACCTCAAGACTATGCGTCAATCGAGTCCGAGTGTAGTCCGTTGCAGGAAATGGATCGGCCTGAGTCTTGTCTTGCAAACGTCTGAACGCTGAAGAATAAATGACGCGGTCTGCATCTTTCACGAACGGCCCCCTCACATCGGCAGTGTCGGCAGTATCGTCTTCGCGTGGATTCTTCGCTTCCCCACGAAATCGTTTGCGTGACATCAGCTCTTGCCATCGCTCAGCTGACATGGAGTAATCACCTCTTCTTGATGCGATGAGGTGCCCGCTCCCCTTGCAACGCCATGGGTTTGGTCATCGCGTTCACTCCTAGCTAGCGGGGCTGCACCGTTATGACCTCATGCCCGGCAGGAACTGCGCGCGACACCTGACCGGGCTCCTGGAACTCTGGCACCGTGGCGAAGGGCGATGTCCCATGCTCTGTTGAAAAAGGCGAGGCAGGCATGGTTGGGCTTCGAGGCCAGGCGGCCTCTTTGATGGTTTCAATGGCGCTTTTCGCTTTTGCCTTTTTCACGTGATCCTCGAGGGCAGCTCTGAGGATGGGGAGTTGCCGGTAGGCCTTGAGGCGACGGAGGTCTTTTGGGCTTCCAGGAGGCCGGCGGCGGTCCATCGCAAGGCCATCTCGGCGTTGCGCCAGCGCTTGACATTGTGCTGCACCATCCTGACCGTTCCCAAGGCATTCTCGATGGCGTTGGTGCAGGCCAAGGAGCGCCTGAGCTTGGGCGGCAGGCCCAAGCGGATCACGGTGAGGATCTCATCCAGGCCCTCCAGGATGGAAGCCGAAACGCCGGGGGCCTCGGTCTCCAGGCGGCGCGCCAGGTTCTTCATGAGGCGTTCGGCTTTCTCGGCATCGTCTTGGTCCCAGGCTTGCCTGAGCGCCTTCTTGACGCCGGCATGAAGGCTTTCGTCGAGGCGCTCGATGATGTTGCGGCCCTTGTGGACCTGGCAGCGCTGGAGGGCGGCCACCGGCCCGAAGGTCCGCTTGATCGCCTTGGAGAGCGCCTTGGCGCCGTCGACGATGAAGAGCCGGGGCACTTCCGGGTCGAGGCCGCGGGCGGTCAGGTTGTCGAGCAGCGCCTGCACCGTGGCGGCATTCTCCGTGGCACCTTCGGCCAGGCCTAGAACATGCTTCTCGCCCGCGCCGTCGATGCCAATAGCTGCCAGCAACACGTGATCGCCGACGTGCAGCCCGTCGATCTGGATGACCAGGAGATCGAGATCCGAAAGGTCGCTGGCCAGGAAGGCCTTCAGCTTCTTGCGCGTCATGGCCACGAAGCGCCGCGAGACCGCGGACTTCGAGGTCGCATCGCCCGCGCGTGCCGGCAAGTCGCCGCTGGCCTCGCCGGGCAGGCGCACGGCGCGCGCGTACTTGCGGGTCGAAACCGTAAGCAGCATGATGTTCATCGCCCAGGACTGCAAAAGCGCCGGGTCCGAGAGCAACTCCCAGCTCGGCAAGCTCATCTCCTTGCCCGCAAGATCGCGCACCCGCGGGCGCGTCAGCTTCACCTTGCCCCCGTGATAGGCAATCTCGCTCTGGGTTGTCCCCCAGCGATGGCCCTGCCGCTCGGCCGTGCGGGCGTGGCGCGCTCCGCAGAGCACCTCGCTATCCTCGTCCAGAATCTCGCCCAGGGTCTCCACCCCGGCCAACAGGCAAAAGCGATCCACGCTCATGCGCAGATCATCAAAAGCCTCCGGCAAGGCCGGCGGCAACAGCGGAAGCGGGATCTCCAACAGTTTCGAAAGGCGGCTGTTCCGTGTAGTCTTGGTCATGGCGTCGTTCTCCTTGATGGATTCAACACCCAGAGCCTAACGGTTCCAGGCGAATGACGCCTACCTCACTTTTTCAACATCAGCCGGGACATTGCCTGGCGAAAAAGTTGGTCACTGCATAGAGCCATAACACTTATGGTGGTGCTTCAACAAAGGACCTCCGATTGCCTCATGTTTACCGCAATCATATCGTAACCGGCCGCAAGAGGCAGGGCTAGTTTTTTGTCCGCCCAGTGATCAGGGTGAGGTGATCGCGGCGCTGGCCATTTCATTCTCGGTGTGGCAGTGTGCCGGTCATGGCGACGCTGCCGGTCTCGGATTCGTCCATTGATTTGCGCGCGGTCACGGTGCGTCCGACCTGGGGCGCGCAGGAGCACCGGCGCTGGGACCGGTTGGTGGAGCAGCACCACTACCTGGCGTTCCACGGCGTCATCGGCAAGGGCCTGCGCCATGTCGCGGTGCATGGCGAGACCTGGCTCGCACTGATCGGCTGGCAGCCCGGCGCGTTCAAGCTGGGCGCGCGTGATCGCTGGATCGGGTGGTCGGCCGAGCAGCAGTTCCGGCGTCTGCATCTGATCGCCAACAACTCGCGCTTCGTCATTCTGACGCCTGGCCGAGTGCCGAACCTGGCCTCCCGTGTGCTGGGGCTGAGCCTGCGGCGGCTGTCTGAGGACATCCAGGCGGTGCACGGATATCCGGCTCTTCTGGCGGAGACGTTCGTGGACGTCTCGCGATTTGCCGGCACCTGCTACCGCGCGTCGAACTGGCGCTCTCTGGGGCTGACGCGGGGCTTTGCCCGTGAGCCCGGAGGGGCAGCGCGCTGGCGCCACCACGGTCAGCCCAAGGAGGTCTTCGTGTTCGGACTGACAGACGGCGCCCCCGAGGCGCTGAGCCGTACCGGGATGCCGGCACACTGGAACGCCGAGCAGCACACCGAGCCGATGGCCGCGCCCCGGCTGCGCAGCCTGTTCGAGTGTCTGGGTGAGGTGCCCGAGTACCGCCATGCCCGGGGCAAGCGCTATGCGCTCAACACCATTCTGGTGATCGCCGTCGCCGCCCGGCTTGCCGGATACCGGGGGGTGAACGCGTTCGCCCAGTTCGCCGCCCTGCTCTCCCAGGAGCAGCTCGAGGCGGTGGGTGCGTTCTGGAGCCCTTCCAAACAGCGCTACACCCCGCCCGCGATCACCACCTTCCACAAGACCCTCACCGCCCTGCCGCCAGAGACCCTGGACAACGCGATTAGCCAGTGGACCGGCCAGCATGGCAGCGCGCACGCGCCGGTCGCCATGGACGGAAAGGATCTGCGCGGCGCCTCGAAGCAGACCGAAGACGGGCGCAGGATGATGGTGGCGGCGGTCGAGCACGACACCGGCGTGGTCCTCGGGCAGGTCGAGGTCGACCGCAAGAGCAACGAAATCCCGGCCGTGCGCGAACTCTCCAGCGGCCTCGACCTCACAGGCCGGATCGTCACCATGGACGCGATGCACGCTCAGCACGAGACCGCGCGCTGCCTGCTCGGGCGTCGCGCCGACTACGTGATGAGCGCGGTCAAGGACAACCAGGAGATGATCTTCGAAGACCTCAAGGCGATCGACTTCAGCGATGCGCTCTGGCACGAAACCGTCGACAAGGGCCATGGCCGCATCGAGCGCCGACGCTGCGCCGTCGTCGACCTCTCCGCTGCCGAGTGGGACGGCTACGCCAACCTCCACGGGCGACGCCAGGCCATGCGCATCGAGCGCGAACGCGAGATCCTCAAGACCGGCAAGCGCAGCATCGAGGTGACCTGGAGCCTCACCTCGCTCGGCGCAGAGCGCGCCGGACCCGAGGAGTTGCTCGAACTGGTGCGCAACCACTGGCATATCGAGAACCGCCTGCACTACGTGCGCGACTTCACCTACGACGAAGACCGATGCCGGGCCTACGTGCGTCACCTGCCCAGAAATCTCGCCTGCTTGACCAACGCGGCCATCGCCATCGTGCGCTGCGACGGACGCTTCCGTTATCTGCCCGAGGCCAACCGGCACTATGCCGCCCGGGCGCAGGAGGCCCTCGACGCGATCATGACCGCGCCCATCGCCTGAGACAGCACGCCTCTCCCCCGGACCGGGACGTGCCGCCGAGCGGCGCGGGCGGACCGGTGTGCCTGTCGAATCCGAAAAACGCCGTCCGGTGGCTTCGAGCAGTCCCCATGACGTCGTCGAGGCAAGCTCGGGGCTCCCCGAACCCCGTGCACCGAGCACGATCCCACTCATCCCGAACCCTCAACCGCGACTAAAAATTGTTCCTGCCGCAAGAGGCCAGGGCTAGTTTTTTGTCCGCCCAGTGATCAGGGTGAGGTGATCGCGGCGCTGGCCATTTCATTCTCGGTGTGGCAGTGTGCCGGTCATGGCGACGCTGCCGGTCTCGGATTCGTCCATTGATTTGCGCGCGGTCACGGTGCGTCCGACCTGGGGCGCGCAGGAGCACCGGCGCTGGGACCGGTTGGTGGAGCAGCACCACTACCTGGCGTTCCACGGCGTCATCGGCAAGGGCCTGCGCCATGTCGCGGTGCATGGCGAGACCTGGCTCGCACTGATCGGCTGGCAGCCCGGCGCGTTCAAGCTGGGCGCGCGTGATCGCTGGATCGGGTGGTCGGCCGAGCAGCAGTTCCGGCGTCTGCATCTGATCGCCAACAACTCGCGCTTCGTCATTCTGACGCCTGGCCGAGTGCCGAACCTGGCCTCCCGTGTGCTGGGGCTGAGCCTGCGGCGGCTGTCTGAGGACATCCAGGCGGTGCACGGATATCCGGCTCTTCTGGCGGAGACGTTCGTGGACGTCTCGCGATTTGCCGGCACCTGCTACCGCGCGTCGAACTGGCGCTCTCTGGGGCTGACGCGGGGCTTTGCCCGTGAGCCCGGAGGGGCAGCGCGCTGGCGCCACCACGGTCAGCCCAAGGAGGTCTTCGTGTTCGGACTGACAGACGGCGCCCCCGAGGCGCTGAGCCGTACCGGGATGCCGGCACACTGGAACGCCGAGCAGCACACCGAGCCGATGGCCGCGCCCCGGCTGCGCAGCCTGTTCGAGTGTCTGGGTGAGGTGCCCGAGTACCGCCATGCCCGGGGCAAGCGCTATGCGCTCAACACCATTCTGGTGATCGCCGTCGCCGCCCGGCTTGCCGGATACCGGGGGGTGAACGCGTTCGCCCAGTTCGCCGCCCTGCTCTCCCAGGAGCAGCTCGAGGCGGTGGGTGCGTTCTGGAGCCCTTCCAAACAGCGCTACACCCCGCCCGCGATCACCACCTTCCACAAGACCCTCACCGCCCTGCCGCCAGAGACCCTGGACAACGCGATTAGCCAGTGGACCGGCCAGCATGGCAGCGCGCACGCGCCGGTCGCCATGGACGGAAAGGATCTGCGCGGCGCCTCGAAGCAGACCGAAGACGGGCGCAGGATGATGGTGGCGGCGGTCGAGCACGACACCGGCGTGGTCCTCGGGCAGGTCGAGGTCGACCGCAAGAGCAACGAAATCCCGGCCGTGCGCGAACTCTCCAGCGGCCTCGACCTCACAGGCCGGATCGTCACCATGGACGCGATGCACGCTCAGCACGAGACCGCGCGCTGCCTGCTCGGGCGTCGCGCCGACTACGTGATGAGCGCGGTCAAGGACAACCAGGAGATGATCTTCGAAGACCTCAAGGCGATCGACTTCAGCGATGCGCTCTGGCACGAAACCGTCGACAAGGGCCATGGCCGCATCGAGCGCCGACGCTGCGCCGTCGTCGACCTCTCCGCTGCCGAGTGGGACGGCTACGCCAACCTCCACGGGCGACGCCAGGCCATGCGCATCGAGCGCGAACGCGAGATCCTCAAGACCGGCAAGCGCAGCATCGAGGTGACCTGGAGCCTCACCTCGCTCGGCGCAGAGCGCGCCGGACCCGAGGAGTTGCTCGAACTGGTGCGCAACCACTGGCATATCGAGAACCGCCTGCACTACGTGCGCGACTTCACCTACGACGAAGACCGATGCCGGGCCTACGTGCGTCACCTGCCCAGAAATCTCGCCTGCTTGACCAACGCGGCCATCGCCATCGTGCGCTGCGACGGACGCTTCCGTTATCTGCCCGAGGCCAACCGGCACTATGCCGCCCGGGCGCAGGAGGCCCTCGACGCGATCATGACCGCGCCCATCGCCTGAGACAGCACGCCTCTCCCCCGGACCGGGACGTGCCGCCGAGCGGCGCGGGCGGACCGGTGTGCCTGTCGAATCCGAAAACGCCGTCCGGTGGCTTCGAGCAGTCCCCATGACGTCGTCGAGGCAAGCTCGGGGCTCCCCGAACCCCGTGCACCGAGCACGATCCCACTCATCCCGAACCCTCAACCGCGACTAAAAATTGTTCCTGCGCAAGAGGCTAGCCTCCACAGCGTTCCTCCCGGCCCCCTGCTCAATAGCATGCGGATATGGCCCACAACAGGTGTGGAAATTATGCAGGTCACAGCCGCTCCGTCGCCGCTAAGCAAAATTTTGGTCGATTCAATTCCAATATTTTACCAAAATTCTTTCGTAATGGCCATAAATTCTCGGGATCTGCCAGACGATTTTTGATTTTCACATAATATAAAGAACAAACGCCATAGTCACAAATTATCGTTTTGTCATAACAATATTTAAGTACCCGGCTACGAATATTTTATATGCTTAATGTAGAGTCATCTGACAGAAAAATTGTTCATTCTGCAAGAATTTCTAAAAGAAATTTTATTGACTTTAAAGATTTAGGAATATCTTTTGATCTTATACCAATCGCCCCAGAGTTTGACTCGCGCAAAGGTTTACACGCTAGGTTTTGTGTGATTCAAGGTTGTTGGCAACAAGGGAGTGTGTTCAATGCCAACGATTCCTTTGCGAAACGACTTTGATGCTGAAAGAGTCCGTGTTCTTGCGGCACGGAGCGATGATGGGAACCAGGCGCGACGGCTTTTGTCGATGGCGGCCATCTACGATGGGATGGATCGAGCGTGCGCGGCGGGTATTGGCGGCATGGATCGGCAGACGTTGCGGGACTGGGTTCACCGGTTCAACGCGGGAGGTCCGGCCGGTCTGATCGACCGCAAGCCGAACGGGGCGTTGCGTCGGTTGACGCCGTCGCAAATGGCGGCGCTTTCGCGGGCTATCGAGGCCGGTCCCGATCCCGAACGGGATGGGGTCGTGCGCTGGCGCTGCATCGATCTCAAGCAACTGATCCGAACGCGCTTCGGCGTGGACTATCACGAGCGGAGCGTCGGCAAGCTGCTGGCCGCGCTCGGGTTCTCGCATATTTCCGCGCGCCCGCGCCACGTCGGCCAGGATGCGCGGGCACAGGAGGAATTTAAAAAAAAGTTTTCCCGAACACTTGGCGAAAATCGTAGCGGCACAGCCACCGGACACGCCCATCGAGGTTTGGTTTCAAGATGAAATGCGCGTCGGCCAGAAGAACAGCCTGGTGCGCCAGTGGGCCCCAAAGGGATCGCGCCCGCGCCAGGTCAAGGACCTACGGACCTCTTCGGCGTATCTCTTCGGCGCCATCTGCCCCGAGCGCGGTGAGGGCGCGGCGCTGGTCATGCCGCGCGCCAATACTGAAGCCATGGACCTGCATCTCGAGGAAATCAGCCGGGCCGTTGCCCCAAACGCCCATGCCGTCGTGCTGCTCGACCAAGCCGCATGGCACACCACTGCCAAACTCGGCATCCCGGAGAACATCTCCCTCGTGCCTTTGCCACCCAAGTCCCCGGAGCTCAATCCCGCCGAAAATGTCTGGCAATACCTCCGCCAGAACTGGCTCTCCAATCGTGTCTTCGACTCCTATGAAGCCATCGTCGAGGCCTCTTGCCAAGCCTGGAACAACCTGACCGACCAACCTTGGAAGATCATGTCCATAGGCCTCAGAGCGTGGGCTCGCACAAGTCAATGTTAAGGGCGGTTGGTATTAGATGTTTTGGTCCAATACGTTTTCAGGACTCAAGAATAATTGTTTCTTTTCGTGATAGAGCATGCACATTACCTGAATTGGTTCATTTAGTTCATTATACATCAAAAAAATCCTGATACTGAGATTGCACAAAAAGTTATCGAAGCTCTGGTGAGTACGGACAAAAATGGACATCCTCTCGGAATTTTTACAGATACTGGTGTTTTGTATGTCACGCAAGGAATGTTCGTTCAGGATATTCCCAATCCTTATTGCATTCGAGGCAGGATGGATGCAAAATCTCTTTCAAAACGGATCGTTTCAACAGCAGACTCTTTTTTAGAAAAAGAATTTTCAAGTGCTGGGGGTGATGTAAGATTTACTACCTACGAATTTGATACCGGAGAAAATATGATTTCTTTACATAATAATAGAGGTTTTAGGGCATTAGTTGGGGGACAGGAAAATGCTAATAAATTGTTAGAAGCTTCCAAATCACTTTACCCTTCTTCGTTACCTGATTTTTTGGCTATAAACTCTGCTTCTCAACAAGGGGCGATGTCCCATGCTCTGTTGAAAAAGGCGAGGCAGGCATGGTTGGGCTTCGAGGCCAGGCGGCCTCTTTGATGGTTTCAATGGCGCTTTTCGCTTTTGCCTTTTTCACGTGATCCTCGAGGGCAGCTCTGAGGATGGGGAGTTGCCGGTAGGCCTTGAGGCGACGGAGGTCTTTTGGGCTTCCAGGAGGCCGGCGGCGGTCCATCGCAAGGCCATCTCGGCGTTGCGCCAGCGCTTGACATTGTGCTGCACCATCCTGACCGTTCCCAAGGCATTCTCGATGGCGTTGGTGCAGGCCAAGGAGCGCCTGAGCTTGGGCGGCAGGCCCAAGCGGATCACGGTGAGGATCTCATCCAGGCCCTCCAGGATGGAAGCCGAAACGCCGGGGGCCTCGGTCTCCAGGCGGCGCACCAGGTTCTTCATGAGGCGTTCGGCTTTCTCGGCATCGTCTTGGTCCCAGGCTTGCCTGAGCGCCTTCTTGACGCCGGCATGAAGGCTTTCGTCGAGGCGCTCGATGATGTTGCGGCCCTTGTGGACCTGGCAGCGCTGGAGGGCGGCCACCGGCCCGAAGGTCCGCTTGATCGCCTTGGAGAGCGCCTTGGCGCCGTCGACGATGAAGAGCCGGGGCACTTCCGGGTCGAGGCCGCGGGCGGTCAGGTTGTCGAGCAGCGCCTGCACCGTGGCGGCATTCTCCGTGGCACCTTCGGCCAGGCCTAGAACATGCTTCTCGCCCGCGCCGTCGATGCCAATAGCTGCCAGCAACACGTGATCGCCGACGTGCAGCCCGTCGATCTGGATGACCAGGAGATCGAGATCCGAAAGGTCGCTGGCCAGGAAGGCCTTCAGCTTCTTGCGCGTCATGGCCACGAAGCGCCGCGAGACCTCGGACTTCGAGGTCGCATCGCCCGCGCGTGCCGGCAAGTCGCCGCTGGCCTCGCCGGGCAGGCGCACGGCGCCCGCGTACTTGCGGGTCGAAACCGTAAGCAGCATGATGTTCATCGCCCAGGACTGCAAAAGCGCCGGGTCCGAGAGCAACTCCCAGCTCGGCAAGCTCATCTCCTTGCCCGCAAGATCGCGCACCCGCGGGCGCGTCAGCTTCACCTTGCCCCCGTGATAGGCAATCTCGCTCTGGGTTGTCCCCCAGCGATGGCCCTGCCGCTCGGCCGTGCGGGCGTGGCGCGCTCCGCAGAGCACCTCGCTATCCTCGTCCAGCATCTCGCCCAGGGTCTCCACCCCGGCCAACAGGCAAAAGCGATCCACGCTCATGCGCAGATCATCAAAAGCCTCCGGCAAGGCCGGCGGCAACAGAGGAAGCGGGATCTCCAACAGTTTCGAAAGGCGGCTGTTCCGTGTAGTCTTGGTCATGGCGTCGTTCTCCTTGATGGATTCAACACCCAGAGCCTAACGGTTCCAGGCGAATGACGCCTACCTCACTTTTTCAACATCAGCCGGGACATTGCCGTGGGTCGTGCTCGCGGGATCGCGTTCGTCCGTCACGCAGGTAGCCAGAAGATCGGCGATTCCGAGCCGCTTCTCGATCCCGGCAAACAACAAAACGCCGCCGTCCGACGATAGCCGGCCGCCATCAAACCGGGCACACAATTCCTTGCCAGCGACGGGTGACAAACCGGGCAGATAGGGGATAGTTTCGTTCATGGTGAGCCGTAGGTTTTCCGGTTGACGTGGGCTTGCTTTTGACACCATAAATTCTACGCTATATCAACAGGTTAGTCTACGCTCACCGCAAAATTCTCACTGCACGACGAATAATTCAGGCTAATCCTTTCCCACTGCAAACCCGGTCGCGCCGCCCAGAACGTTTTTATCTTGTGACCAAGTGACGGTAACGGTTCATGTGGTTAAGGACGGGCGTATCGGTGGGTAGGTGACGACCTTGAAGAGCTAATTGGGTCGGGCGGACGCAGAAAACGGGCACCTGCAAGACCCAAATACAAAAACCCTGATATTCCCGACGAGAAATGGACTGGCAAAGGCAGAGCGCCAGCGTGGGCGAAGCCCTATAAGGATTCAGGAACGCTTGGATGTTATTTTGATAAGGGATTAATGGAATCTGCAAATACTCATTACGAAAGAAATAGAGAATAATGAGAACAGTGAGTAAGAAACGTAACATTTGTGAATAGAGAGATTTTAATCGTGGTCTAATAATTTTCTAACACCAAAAAGATATCCGAATTCATCGGGAGAGGCACGAGCATTAACACAAAAATGGGGAGAGAAGTTTCTTGATCTGGTCTGTAGTTTTGTAACGAATGAACCTTGTTGGGCAATGTCCCGGCTGATGTTGAAAAAGTGAGGTAGGCGTCATTCGCCTGGAACCGTTAGGCTCTGGGTGTTGAATCCATCAAGGAGAACGACGCCATGACCAAGACTACACGGAACAGCCGCCTTTCGAAACTGTTGGAGATCCCGCTTCCTCTGTTGCCGCCGGCCTTGCCGGAGGCTTTTGATGATCTGCGCATGAGCGTGGATCGCTTTTGCCTGTTGGCCGGGGTGGAGACCCTGGGCGAGATGCTGGACGAGGATAGCGAGGTGCTCTGCGGAGCGCGCCACGCCCGCACGGCCGAGCGGCAGGGCCATCGCTGGGGGACAACCCAGAGCGAGATTGCCTATCACGGGGGCAAGGTGAAGCTGACGCGCCCGCGGGTGCGCGATCTTGCGGGCAAGGAGATGAGCTTGCCGAGCTGGGAGTTGCTCTCGGACCCGGCGCTTTTGCAGTCCTGGGCGATGAACATCATGCTGCTTACGGTTTCGACCCGCAAGTACGCGGGCGCCGTGCGCCTGCCCGGCGAGGCCAGCGGCGACTTGCCGGCACGCGCGGGCGATGCGACCTCGAAGTCCGCGGTCTCGCGGCGCTTCGTGGCCATGACGCGCAAGAAGCTGAAGGCCTTCCTGGCCAGCGACCTTTCGGATCTCGATCTCCTGGTCATCCAGATCGACGGGCTGCACGTCGGCGATCACGTGTTGCTGGCAGCTATTGGCATCGACGGCGCGGGCGAGAAGCATGTTCTAGGCCTGGCCGAAGGTGCCACGGAGAATGCCGCCACGGTGCAGGCGCTGCTCGACAACCTGACCGCCCGCGGCCTCGACCCGGAAGTGCCCCGGCTCTTCATCGTCGACGGCGCCAAGGCGCTCTCCAAGGCGATCAAGCGGACCTTCGGGCCGGTGGCCGCCCTCCAGCGCTGCCAGGTCCACAAGGGCCGCAACATCATCGAGCGCCTCGACGAAAGCCTTCATGCCGGCGTCAAGAAGGCGCTCAGGCAAGCCTGGGACCAAGACGATGCCGAGAAAGCCGAACGCCTCATGAAGAACCTGGCGCGCCGCCTGGAGACCGAGGCCCCCGGCGTTTCGGCTTCCATCCTGGAGGGCCTGGATGAGATCCTCACCGTGATCCGCTTGGGCCTGCCGCCCAAGCTCAGGCGCTCCTTGGCCTGCACCAACGCCATCGAGAATGCCTTGGGAACGGTCAGGATGGTGCAGCACAATGTCAAGCGCTGGCGCAACGCCGAGATGGCCTTGCGATGGACCGCCGCCGGCCTCCTGGAAGCCCAAAAGACCTCCGTCGCCTCAAGGCCTACCGGCAACTCCCCATCCTCAGAGCTGCCCTCGAGGATCACGTGAAAAAGGCAAAAGCGAAAAGCGCCATTGAAACCATCAAAGAGGCCGCCTAGCCTCGAAGCCCAACCATGCCTGCCTCGCCTTTTTCAACAGAGCATGGGACATCGCCCGACCCACACCTACGCCGATATGATCCGGGCACGGATGTTCGCTATTGCCTGCGGCTACGAGGATTGCGACGACCTTGATGCCCTGCGTTTCGATCCAGCATTCAAGCTGGCCTGCGGGCGTTTGTCCGAGACCGGCAACGACCTGATGTCGCAACCGACGCTGTCGCGGTTGGAGAACGCGCCGTCATGGCGCGAGCTGGCGCACATGGGATTGTCGCTGATCGACCTGTTCTGCTCCAGTTTCAAGACGGTGCCGGAGCCCATTGTCCTCGATATCGACGACACCGATGATACCGTCCACGGCGGCCAGCAGCTGGCGCTGTTCAACGCTCATTACGACGATTATTGCTTCCAGCCCATCCATATCTTCGAGGCGGCCACCGGCAAGCCGGTGCTCTCGCTGCTCTGCCCGGGCAAGTGGCCTTCCGGAGCCGAGGCTGCCGCTATCCTACGCCATGTCATCCGCCGCATCCGGCACCACTGGCCACGGGTCGTGATCAGCGTGCGCGGCGATGGCCATTACGGCACGCCGGACGTCATGGAACTGCTGGAAAATCAGGGTTGCGGCTACATCTTCGGCCTACCCGGCAACGCCCGGCTGAGCGAGATCGGCCAGCCGTGGCGCGAAGACGTGGCCCTGCGCCGCGCACGTCAGGGAAAGGACAAAGTGCGCCGCTTCTTCCAAACCGGAATCCAGGCCAAAAGCTGGTCACGGGAACGCACGGTCATCGCCCGCGTCAAGGCGACCTCGAAAGGCTCCGACATCCGCTTCGTCGTCACCAACCTGCCCGGCCGGGCCAAGGTGCTCTACGAGAAGATCTATTGCGCCCGCGGCCGGATGGAGAACATGATCAAGGACCACAAACTCTACACCAAGTCCGACCGGACCTCCTGCCACCGCTGGGAAGCCAACCAGTTCCGCCTCTTCCTACACACCGGCGCCTACTGGCTTTTGCATCAGTTGCGCCAAGCCGCGCCCCGGCGCTCGCTCTGGCGTATGGCCACCTTCGAAACGCTCCGCCGAGCATTCCTCAAAATCGCCGTACGCCTCGAGGAACTTAAATCCCGCGTGCGTATCGCCATGCCTTCGGCCTTTCCATAACAGAAAATCCTGCTCGCGATGGCCGGCCGAATCGCCGCTCAGGCCCCCTGAACCCGGCGGCAAGTGCCGCCGGACGAACCCCGAACGTCAACCCTCAACCCCCTCTGAAAATCCACTACAAAAACTGCCGTCAACCCGGCCGCCACTGCTCGCCCCGCTCAAATCCGATGACCCTCACGAATAAAAAGGGTTAGATCATGGCCGTTTTGCCCTGGTGATTTCGTCATGCCTTGGAAATGGCGCCGGGAAAAGCGGTTGCCGGGCATAGCGACAGAGCCGGAATAAGGATCGGGAACCTATATCTATCGCAAGAGATATTTAAAATTCACTCGGGATCACCATAACCATGTCTAAAGTACTCTGTGTGTTCCCTCAAGGTTTTTACGAGTAGTGGCCAAGTACTGAAACCCGGGCGTGGTGATCCAGTATATCTCTTGTCATTTTGAAGAAATGAATCGTCAAATAACTCTAAAACATCAGTCCTAATTTTATCATAAAATAGCACTGATTGGTCCATGCGTACAAATGACGGTAATTGAATTTCAATATCAGCGTATGGAGATTCCTTTAGTAGTCAATAAAATCGTACATTTGTGAATCAAATTCAACGAGTAAACTCCTAATACCAACCGCCCTTAACATTGACTTGTGCGAGCCCACGCTCTGAGGCCGATGGACATGATCTTCCAAGGTTGGTCGGTCAGGTTGTTCCAGGCTTGGCAAGAGGCCTCGACGATGGCTTCATAGGAGTCGAAGACACGATTGGAGAGCCAGTTCTGGCGGAGGTATTGCCAGACATTTTCGGCGGGATTGAGCTCCGGGGACTTGGGTGGCAAAGGCACGAGGGAGATGTTCTCCGGGATGCCGAGTTTGGCAGTGGTGTGCCATGCGGCTTGGTCGAGCAGCACGACGGCATGGGCGTTTGGGGCAACGGCCCGGCTGATTTCCTCGAGATGCAGGTCCATGGCTTCAGTATTGGCGCGCGGCATGACCAGCGCCGCGCCCTCACCGCGCTCGGGGCAGATGGCGCCGAAGAGATACGCCGAAGAGGTCCGTAGGTCCTTGACCTGGCGCGGGCGCGATCCCTTTGGGGCCCACTGGCGCACCAGGCTGTTCTTCTGGCCGACGCGCATTTCATCTTGAAACCAAACCTCGATGGGCGTGTCCGGTGGCTGTGCCGCTACGATTTTCGCCAAGTGTTCGGGAAAACTTTTTTTTAAATTCCTCCTGTGCCCGCGCATCCTGGCCGACGTGGCGCGGGCGCGCGGAAATATGCGAGAACCCGAGCGCGGCCAGCAGCTTGCCGACGCTCCGCTCGTGATAGTCCACGCCGAAGCGCGTTCGGATCAGTTGCTTGAGATCGATGCAGCGCCAGCGCACGACCCCATCCCGTTCGGGATCGGGACCGGCCTCGATAGCCCGCGAAAGCGCCGCCATTTGCGACGGCGTCAACCGACGCAACGCCCCGTTCGGCTTGCGGTCGATCAGACCGGCCGGACCTCCCGCGTTGAACCGGTGAACCCAGTCCCGCAACGTCTGCCGATCCATGCCGCCAATACCCGCCGCGCACGCTCGATCCATCCCATCGTAGATGGCCGCCATCGACAAAAGCCGTCGCGCCTGGTTCCCATCATCGCTCCGTGCCGCAAGAACACGGACTCTTTCAGCATCAAAGTCGTTTCGCAAAGGAATCGTTGGCATTGAACACACTCCCTTGTTGCCAACAACCTTGAATCACACAAAACCTAGCGTGTAAACCTTTGCGCGAGTCAAACTCTAGGGCGGTTGGTATTAGTCGTCCGTGAAGAACCCTGATTTCAAGCTGAAGCGGCGATTGGGTTTGCGGTGGGGTGCGAGATGTCGCTGAGGAGCGCGGCCAGGATTTGGACAAACAAACGCCTCAGCCATTTGAGGACAAGGCGGTAGTTGTAGCCGGCGCCGGCGAGGATGGCGTTGATCTTGTCGCCGTCGCGGCCTTTGAGGAAGTTGCGCCCCAGCCTGCCATCGCTCTTGAGATGTCCGATCACGGCCTCGACGGCGGAGCGCCGCCTGAGCTCCTTCTTGATCGTCGGCGTGATGCCGCGTTTCTGGCCTGATCTAAAGACGCGGTGTTTGTTGGGGTAATCGTGGCCCTGGTATCCCTTGTCGACATAGATGCGCTCGGCCGATATCCCCGTCCAGCGTTCCATCTCTTCGATCACCTGCCTCAAGGTGTGGCCATCATAGGGATTGCCGTGGAAGGCCTTGACGTGGGCGACGAACTGGCCGCCGGGGGGGCGGAAATTGGTCGCCGCCACGGAGACCTTGCAGCCGAACTCGTACGGCTTGTGCGCCTTCCCTTTGCCGATGCATTCGACCTCGGGCGCGTGGAGCGAATAGACCTTGGGCAAGGGGTCGCGCCGCTTCTGGGTCGACACCCGCTCGGCCAGTCACAAGGGGCGGCGGAAGGTATCCCGTAGGCTCTCCTCCTGGGCCGTCTTGCGGCGGATGTCGCGGACGGTGCGCCCGAGATAGGTCTTGAGCTTGCGCAGGGCCTTGTTGGCCCGCTTGTGCTGTTTGGCATGGCGGTAGCGGCCTTGCATGATCAACGCCCTCTTGCCCAGGCGGGTATAGGACTGACGCAGGGCAATGCCGTGCTCCCGTGCCAGTCGCACCAGCCGCTCGCGGGCTCGTTGCATCAGTTTGGCGTCGGTCGGAAAGGCAATCGCCTTCTCTTGTACGGTGGTGTCCACCGTCACCCGCTCGAGGTCCTTCTCCCGCAGCGCCCCCACCCGGTGGGCCACGGCCAGGCTCTCCTGGAATACCTTCTCCAAACCTTCCGGCCCGATCCGGTCCCGCCACCGGGTCATCGACGAGCGCTCCATGGGCAGCTCATGCTGAAAGTACTCTTCGCCGCAGAAGCACTGGAAGTATGGGTCGTAGACCCAGCGCTCGCAGACCTCCTCATCCGAGAGATCGAACATATGCTTGAGGATGTGCAGCCCAACCATCAACCGCGTCGGGACCCCCGGCCGACCCTCCTCCGAATACAAGGCTTCATAGGTCTCGTCGAAGAAAGTCCACGCGATCCGGCCCCCCAACACCACCAACTCGTGGCGCAGGTTGATGATGTTTTCGAACCGCGAGCGGAACAGGTCCTCTATTCCCGATGACACCTTGCGCGATGGCTTCATCACAGTTCTCCAATCCCAATCGACGGGAGCAGAGAATCACGTTCCGCAACGGAAGGGAATCCCCAAAATCAATTATTTCAAATCACAAGCTTTTCAGGCCCAAAACCCGTTTTCTTGCAAATCCGATTACTTCGCCAAACCGAAAGAACTACCAACATCAGCCGCTTACGCGTTCTTCACGGGCGACTATTTATTATTCGACCAAAAATGGTCTTATTTTCTCTATCCGGTAAACAATTCGTAACTACAATTGCTAATTCTATCTTCTTAAGAACGAGTTTTTGCTTAAACTCTTTACGGAAATCGAAAGCACTACCTCCAGGTACGTCTGAAATAATCGCCGTTCGTTTTTTAATAGCACTCAAATCAACACGGGTATCTGTCAAAGAATTTTTCAAACTAGTGTGAATACCGTTCAGTGCATGTATGATTTGATCCGTTTTGTCGTCAGTGACTACAGCATAAAACGCTCCTATGGCGGGCAGACCAACTACTAATATCCCAAAATAATACCTGACATATTGATCGGACTGTGCTATACATGGTGCATGGAAGCGCGTGACTTTCGTGGCATTGGTCGGGCGGCGCAGGAGGAACTCCGGCGTCGGGCGATCGTGCTTGTCGAGCAGGGTGGATCGAGCCAGGCCGAGGCGGCCAGGGTTGTTGGCGTGCAGCGGCAGACGGTCAACATCTGGCTCAAGCGGTATCGCGAACGGGGCGAGGACGGCCTCCTGGATGGTCGTCGGGTTTCCGGACGCAAGGGCAAGGGGGCGCTGACCACCGAGGAGGGCCGGCAAGTCCGCCGCTGGATCGCCGACAAGACGCCCGATCAGCTCAAACTGCCGTTTGCATTGTGGACGTCCCGTGCGGTGCGCGAGTTGATCGAGCGCCGGTTGGGCATCATCTTCCTGCGGCGGCTGATCAAGGACGCAAAGCAGAAGGTGTTCCTGAACATAGATAACCTGAAGGTGCACCACGCCAAGTGGGTCTTGAGCTTGCGCAGGGCCTTGTTGGCCCGCTTGTGCTGTTTGGCATGGCGGTAGCGGCCTTGCATGATCAACGCCCTCTTGCCCAGGCGGGTATAGGACTGACGCAGGGCAATGCCGTGCTCCCGTGCCAGTCGCACCAGCCGCTCGCGGGCTCGTTGCATCAGTTTGGCGTCGGTCGGAAAGGCAATCGCCTTCTCTTGTACGGTGGTGTCCACCGTCACCCACTCGAGGTCCTTCTCCCGCAGCGCCCCCACCCGGTGGGCCACGGCCAGGCTCTCCTGGAATACCTTCTCCAAACCTTCCGGCCCGATCCGGTCCCGCCAGCCGAGAGTCGTAATTGTTGTAAGGCTGAAATAAAGAGTCGTCCGTGAAGAACCCTGATTTCAAGCTGAAGCGGCGATTGGGTTGGGTCGATGCACTAGGAGACGTCGGGGACCTTTAGCGGGCTCTCCCGCGCGAAGGCAAAATAGAGCTCCCGGGCCTTTCGGAAAATCGGTCCGGGCTGCAACGATCGTTCGTCGATGCGCCGTACGAAGGTCACCTTTCCGTAGTTTCCGGTGGAAAATATTTCGTCGGCGCGGATCACTTCATCGTACGAGATTTTTCGCTCGACGACCTCGACGCCCGAATCGCGCAACAAACCGATGACCCGCCGTCGGGTGACCCCATCGAGGAACGTCCCGTTGAACACCGGCGTGTGCACCGCCCCTGCGGCAACGATGAACAGGTTCGAAGTGCCGAACTCGGCGACGTTATCCTCGTGATCGAGGAAAACCACGTTGTCGTAGCCTTTTGCCACGGCCTCCCTCATCGCCAATCCGGTCATCGGATACAAACACGAGGCCTTGGCTAGAGTCGGTGCCGCGTCCGGTGCCGGGCGGCGAAGGCGTGTACGGCAGGCGGAGAATCCAGTGTCCCCAGGCAACGGCGCCTCGTGGACGGTGAGAATGAAGCGGGTGCTTTCCGGCTCGGGCCACAGCCAACCCTCGGTCGCGTACAGGATCGGCCGTATGTAAAGCGCGCCACCACTTGGAATTCGTGCCGCGGTTCTCAGGCCGATGTCGATGACCTCGTCGACCCCGAGCGGCGGCGAAAGCCCCATCACCGAGGCCGACTTGAAAAGGCGCTGACAATGGAGATCGAGATCCGGCGCTACCCCGTCGAACGCACGCGCGCCGTCGAAAACCATGGTGGCGAACCAAAACGACTGATCCATGGGTCCGAGAATTGGCGGATTGCCCTCGATCCACTTTCCGTCGATAAAGCTAATCGCCGCCATCGCCGATTCGTCTCCTTTAACCCGTTGCTAGTGTTCCGACTCATTTAAATGGTACCCTTCTTCACCTGATTGAGGGTGTTCCGAGCTCGATCCACTTTTTTGAGGATGTCTCGGGCGGTGGCGGTCCAGGCGAAGGGTTTGGAGTTCTCGTTGTGCTTGGCGAGATAGTCGTCGATGGCCGCCTCCAGTTCGGGGACGCTCTTGAAGACGCCCCGGCGGATGGCGTTTTGGGTGATTTCGGCGAAGAAGCGTTCGACCTGGTTCAGCCAGGAGGCCGACGTCGGCGTGAAGTGGAAATGGAAGCGGGGGTGCTTTTCCAGCCACGCCTTGACCTTGGCATGCTTGTGGGTGGCGTAGTTGTCGACGATCAAGTGGATGTCGAGCCGCTTCGGCGTCTTGCGGTCGAGCCGGCGCAGGAAACGGAGGAACTCCTGGTGCCGGTGCCGCTTCATGCATTGGCCGATGACCGTGCCGTCGAGCACGTTGAGCGCCGCGAACAGCGTCGTCGTGCCGTTGCGCTTGTAATCGTGGGTCATGGTGCCGGCGCGGCCCTTCTTTATCGGCAGGCCGGGCTGGGTGCGGTCGAGAGCCTGAACCTGGCTCTTCTCGTCGACCGAAAGAACCAGCGCCTTGTCCGGCGGGTTCAGGTAAAGCCCGATAACGTCCTCCACCTTCTCGGCGAACCTCGGGTCGTTCGAGACCTTGAAGATGGAAATCAGATGCGGCTTCAATCCATACTCGGCCCAGATCCTCTGCACACTGGCTGATTCCGACGGCCTTGGCCATCGTGCGAACACTCCACTGGGTCGCGTTCGGCGGTGCCTCCCGCATCGTCTTCGTCAACACCAGCGATTTCACCGCGGCGCCCAAGGGGGGCTTGCCGGACCCCCGGTCCCGATCCCGCAACAGTCCGTCGACCCCTTCCTCGAGGAAGCGTTCCTGCCAGCGCCACACCGTCGGCTTGCTCTTGCCTACTTGACGCATGATCGCCATCGTCCCGAGACGATCCCCGGACAGAAGCACGATCCGCGCACGCCAGACATGCTTCTGGGGGGTATTCCGGCCCGAAACCAGCCGCTCCAGTCGGCTCCGGTCGCCAGGAGATACCCAAATACAAGCGGTTGTTCCCATGCAGGCATAATCGCATAGTTCCAGTCCCTTGGGGATCTTTTAAATGTGACGAAACACTAGCGCATCGACCCAAACGGAGGCGACAGCCGAAGTTTGGAAAGTTGATGCATCGACAAAGGCCTGGTGCACGGGGGCGTGAACGAAGTGAATGCGCCGGTGTCACGGTTGAGGGTTCGGGATGAGTGGGATCGTGCTCGGTGCACGGGGTTCGGGGAGCCCCGAGCTTGCCTCGACGACGTCATGGGGACTGCTCGAAGCCACCGGACGGCGTTTTCGGATTCGACAGGCACACCGGTCCGCCCGCGAAAGGCGGCACGACGCGGTCCGGGGGAGAGGCGTGCTGTCCAGGCGATGGGCGCGGTCATGATCGCGTCGAGGGCCTCCTTTGCGCCCGGGTTTACCATAGTGCCGAATTGGCCTCGGGCAGAGAACGGAAGCGTGGTTGCAGAACGCACGATGGCGATGGTTTCGCGTTGGTCAAGCAGGCGAGATTTCTGGGCAGCTGACGCACGTAGGCCCGGCATCGGTCTTCGTCGTAGGTGAAGTCGGCACGTAGTGCATTTGGCGGTTCTGATATGCCAGTGGTTGCGCACCAGTTCGAGCAACTCCTCAAAAAGTCCGGCGCGCTCTGCGCCGAGCGAGGTGAGGCTCCAGGTCACCTCGATGCTGCGCTTGCCGGTCTTGAGGATCTCGCGTTCGCGCTCGATGCGCATGGCCTGGCGTCGCCCGTGGAGGTTGGCGTAGCCGTCCCACTCGGCAGCGGAGAGGTCGACGACGGCGCAGCGTCGGCGCTCGATGCGGCCATGGCCCTTGTCGACGGTTTCGTGCCAGAGCGCATCGCTGAAGTCGATCGCCTTGAGGTCTTCGAAGATCATCTCCTGGTTGTCCTTGACCGCGCTCATCACGTAGTCGGCGCGACGCCCGAGCAGGCAGCGCGCGGTCTCGTGCTGAGCGTGCATCGCGTCCATGGTGACGATCCGGCCTGTGAGGTCGAGGCCGCTGGAGAGTTCGCGCACGGCCGGGATTTCGTTGCTCTTGCGGTCGACCTCGACCTGCCCGAGGACCACGCCGGTGTCGTGCTCGACCGCCGCCACCATCATCCTGCGCCCGTCTTCGGTCTGCTTCGAGGCGCCGCGCAGATCCTTTCCGTCCATGGCGACCGGCGCGTGCGCGCTGCCATGCTGGCCGGTCCACTGGCTAATCGCGTTGTCCAGGGTCTCTGGCGGCAGGGCGGTGAGGGTCTTGTGGAAGGTGGTGATCGCGGGCGGGGTGTAGCGCTGTTTGGAAGGGCTCCAGAACGCACCCACCGCCTCGAGCTGCTCCTGGGAGAGCAGGGCGGCGAACTGGGCGAACGCGTTCACCCCCCGGTATCCGGCAAGCCGGGCGGCGACGGCGATCACCAGAATGGTGTTGAGCGCATAGCGCTTGCCCCGGGCATGGCGGTACTCGGGCACCTCACCCAGACACTCGAACAGGCTGCGCAGCCGGGGCGCGGCCATCGGCTCGGTGTGCTGCTCGGCGTTCCAGTGTGCCGGCATCCCGGTACGGCTCAGCGCCTCGGGGGCGCCGTCTGTCAGTCCGAACACGAAGACCTCCTTGGGCTGACCGTGGTGGCGCCAGCGCGCTGCCCCTCCGGGCTCACGGGCAAAGCCCCGCGTCAGCCCCAGAGAGCGCCAGTTCGACGCGCGGTAGCAGGTGCCGGCAAATCGCGAGACGTCCACGAACGTCTCCGCCAGAAGAGCCGGATATCCGTGCACCGCCTGGATGTCCTCAGACAGCCGCCGCAGGCTCAGCCCCAGCACACGGGAGGCCAGGTTCGGCACTCGGCCAGGCGTCAGAATGACGAAGCGCGAGTTGTTGGCGATCAGATGCAGACGCCGGAACTGCTGCTCGGCCGACCACCCGATCCAGCGATCACGCGCGCCCAGCTTGAACGCGCCGGGCTGCCAGCCGATCAGTGCGAGCCAGGTCTCGCCATGCACCGCGACATGGCGCAGGCCCTTGCCGATGACGCCGTGGAACGCCAGGTAGTGGTGCTGCTCCACCAACCGGTCCCAGCGCCGGTGCTCCTGCGCGCCCCAGGTCGGACGCACCGTGACCGCGCGCAAATCAATGGACGAATCCGAGACCGGCAGCGTCGCCATGACCGGCACACTGCCACACCGAGAATGAAATGGCCAGCGCCGCGATCACCTCACCCGTAATTGTTCGTTCAGGCCGTGGAATCAGCGCGGGCGTTTCTATCCGCCCCGGCGGATTTTAGCGATTGAGGCTGCGTTTCCAGTCTCGTCGCAGGGGCCGGAGCCAGACATCCTTTTTCGGCTTGTCAAACTGCCTGTCCCGGTCGTAGCGCCCGCGCCCCTGGGTGGCGCCGACATGGATCCAGCCCGATGCCCTGTAGACCGCGCCGGTATATCGCGGGGTCTCGACGAATGTCTCGATGAGCACGGGCGTGGTGTTGTAGCGCTCGGTCCAGTCGTCGGGCAGGCGCCGGCGGATGATGGCGAGGATGTGCGAGCCCAGGTTGGGGATCTTGATCCAGGGCAGGATCAGGAACCTCGGGTTGTCGACCACGAAGGGAAGGTTCTTCTCGCGCAGTTGCCGTGTCCATCCGATGAAGGTGTCGCGCGTGGCAAGCTTCCACGCGGCGGTGGAGAAGCCGAGCATGGCGAGTGGCCAGCCGTTTCGGTCATGGACGGCATAGCGCATCTGGGCGCCGACCAGGGTCTTGTATCCGAGATAGTGGTAGCGGGCGACGAACTCGTTCCAGAGCTTCCCTTCCCGGGTGCCGCGCACGACGGGGTGCAGGTCGAGCGGACGGACCTCGTCGAGGGTCGTCGGGGCCGGGAACAGCGGCGGTTCGGTGTCCGGCCCGAAGACGATCGGCCCGGGCCGGTTCTGCCGTCCCCGCGGCGCCGGCAGGGCGATCAGGCCGTCCCTGTGCATGGCCAGCATAGCGACCCTGGCCATCATGTCCTTGAGGCCGCCGTCGGGCTTGAACCAGCCGATGCGCCGGCAGAACTCCTTCGACAGCATATGGCGGTTCAACGGCGGCGGCCCGGCGATCAGCGCGCGCAGCAGCGCCATTTCCCCGGCGGTGAAATCGCGGCCGTAATAACGGCACTCGATCTTGCCGGTCATCCCGGCGCCATGAGCTCGCGCCTGCGGTCCTCGCTCATCGACCATGGCAGCCACGGCGACATGTCATCCGGCGGTTTGCGGCCGTTCTTCGCGCAGGCTTCGAGCCACGCTTCCAGCCAGCGCAGGACGTCGATGCCGTTCATCGAGAGCGTGCCCACCACCGAGTACATGATCGCCGTGAACCTGGCGCCGTCCTCGCTGTTCGAACCGAAGCTTAATCGTCGTCCGATGACTGGCCCCCGGAGCGCGCGCTCGGCCTTGTTGTTGTCCATCGGAACCTGTGGCTTGTCGACGAAGACGCACAACCCCTCGCGGTGGTTGAGAAGCGAGCGCAGCGGCTTGGCCCTGCGCGCCCTCTCCGACAGGCCGGCCAACTCCGCTTCGGCGTCCGCGAACAGGCGGGCGACCGCCGCTTCCAACTCGCCCTGCGCCGCGTCGAACGCCGGTGTCCGGCGTTCGAGACCGGGGTCGTAATGCTCCAGCCGCGCCTCGTTCAGCCGGTAGATCTCCGCGATCCGCTCGATCCATCCCTGGCACCAGCCCGTCAGTCTCACCTGGCCGGCCGCGCACTCGATAAAATCGCGGCGCATATGGGACCAGCAGAATGCAAGGGTCACCTTGCCCTCGCGAAGGCGAGCGAGTCGCTTGTAGGCGCTATAGCGGTCGCAGACGATGACCGTGTCGAGGAGGCCTTCGGCGAACAGCTCGAGCGCCGCCTCGGCGCTGCGCGAGGGGTCGATATGGAAAGAGACCGCGTCATTGCTGACCGAGGTCCACAGCCAGGCCCGGCTCGACCGGTCTTCCCCGCGAAGCTCCTGGACGCGCCAACCGGTCTCGTCGGCGTGGCGCAGCGCCGCCTTGTTCTGGTGCGCGAGGATCGCCTTGGCGACCGGCTCGAACAGCGGCACGAAACGCTTCAGGCTGTCGGCCAGCGTCCCCGGTGAGACCCCCAGGCCCTGGCTGGAGAACCACGCGGCAACCCGGTGCAGGGGGCGCAAGCAGGCACAGTGCTCGAACAGGAAGCGTGCCCAGAAGCTGGTCCCGTAGAGCGTCCTGGGGAACAGCCGCAGCACCGGGGGCGACGACACTTCCATGGGCGACGACGCGCACTCGCAGGTCCGGCGCCAGCGCGGACGGCGGATCACACGCTTGTGGGCCTTGACCTCGATCTCGACGAGGGTGGATTCCTCGGCGCCGTTCGGCGCATAGGGCTGCCCGCACCGTCCGCAGACGCACGCATCCGGCGGCGGGTTGTGCTCTTCGGTGCGCTCCTTGAGCCCGGGCCGCTGGGTGCGGCCATGGCCGGGCGCGCCGCGCTGCTGGCCGCGCTTGCGTTCCGAGCCCGGCTTGTCCTGCTGTTCGCTCTTGCGGCCGTAGAGCGCCCTCGACAGCACAGCTCCGGTCGCGCGAAGCCTCTCAAGCTGGACTTCCAGCGTCTCGATCCGGTTCCGCGACGTCTTCGCGCCCTTGCGCAGCCGGGCGTTCTCCCGGGACAGCGACTTGATCGTGGCCTTCTGGCGCCGCGACCTTCGCAGAGCCCTGCGGAGATCGGCGTCTGCAACGGACAGCGACTTCGACAACGTCTTCCTGACCGCTCGAAGCCCGGCAAGCTCGGACTCGAGTGCCTTCCTGATCGCGCGAAGCTTGGCAGGCTGAACCTCCAGCGCCGCTTTCCGGGTCTCCAACTTCCGCATGGTCCTGCGCAGACGGGCGTTGTCCTTGCGCAGCGCCTCGATCGTCGTCTTCTGGCGCCGCGCTCGCCGCAACGCCGCGCGCAATTGAGCGGCCTCGTCGGACGGCAGCTTCGACAGCGTCGCCCCGGCCGCCCGGAGCTTGACGAGCCGGGCCTTCAACTTCTCCTGCCCGGCCTTGAACACCTCCAGGGCATGGCGCAGCCAGAAGACCTCGTCGGACAGCGATCGGGCCCGGGCCTCGCTGTCGCCCAGTATCCTCACCTCCCGATGGAGCCGAAGGGACTCGCTGGACAGCTTCCTGGCGGCCTCCCTGATGCTCTCCGTGCTCTCCTTCTCCCGGTCGAGGCGCTTGTTCAACTGGAGGATCTGCTTGTCCCGCCGGACCGCCTCGTTGTTGAGCCGGGTGATCTCCTTGCGTAGCGTCCTGATGGTGTCCTTCTGGTCCGGGGATCGCTCCAGGGCGGTGAGCCGCCGACGGGTCTCCGCGGGCCGCGGGCCGATCGCGCCCTCTCGGGCCTCCGGCGCGACCAGGGCCTTGCGCAGCCGGGCGTTCTCCTTGCGCAGCGCCTCGGTCGTGCTGCTCTCGTTCGACCCGATGCCGGCTTCGGAGAGGAGCGTCTCCAGGCGCGCCACTTCGGCCTGCAAGGAAGGCACGTCCCTTGCCGCGCGGCGAGCTTCCTTCGTCTCCTCGACGGCCTCGCTCAACCTGCGCCGGCAGGCCTTGAACCGCGACTTCCACGAGCCGGCATCGCTACGCGAGGCCACTTCCGCCCAGCGTAGCTCTTCCGCGCGCGCTTCGGCCGCGTCCGCGCGGGCGCGCTCCCGCTCATACAGCGAGCGCAAGTCGCGCGGCGCGCGCTCCGGTAAGGACACCGGGCACGACCGGACCCCGCCATTACCCTCGACCAGCGTCAGGTCGGTGCCAAAATCCTCGTCCAGAACCGCCATGCGCTCGACGATAGCGCACGGCAAATTCCGTTACCAGCAGAAAGACAGCACCTCGTGGGCTTCGCCTCAACTTGGGAAATGCGCTTGACGGCACCCATTCCACGGCCTGAACGAACACTTACCCTCACCCTGATCACTGGGCGGACAAAAAACTAGCCCTGAGTGAATGCGCCGGTGCACTAGGTCGTATAATCCCGTAGTGTACAATGATTCGCCCACGCGGATGGGCGAAAGATCGGCGGGGAGCGACCCGAATATGAGTGGCACGGCCTCGGCCCTGGTTGAGACGCCCTCCGGGAAAAATGCCTGGACGGAGAATTTCCCGGTCGGATCATGGCTGCTGCCGGCGGCGCTGCGGCCCCATGTGGCGCTGTTCTACGCCTACGCCAGGGCCATAGACGACATCGCCGACAACCCGAATCTTTCAGCTGACGAGAAAATTCGCCGCCTCGACGGCTTCGAGCGCGCGATCCGGGGCGAGCTGAAATCCGACCCCGCGTACGATACCGCGCACCGTCTGCGCCGCAGTCTGGCCGAAACCGGTGTCCCCTGCCGTCATTGCTGCGACCTGGTCGCCGCCTTCAAGCAGGACGCGGTCAAGAACCGTTACCGGGACTGGGACGACCTAATGGGATATTGTCGGCTCTCGGCCTCGCCGGTGGGACGCTACCTTCTCGACCTGCACGGTGAATCGGCCGAGGGGTATCGGTGGTCGGACGCGTTGTGCAACGCCTTGCAGGTGATCAATCATTTACAGGATTGTCAGGACGACTACCGTTCGCTCGACCGGGTCTATCTCCCGACGGAATGGCTCGACACCGCCAAGTGCGAAGTCGCGGATCTGGACGCGGCGGCGGCATCTCCTGGCGTCCGCCAAGTACTCGATAGGGCCCTCGACGGCGTCGACGAGCTGCTCGCGACCGCGCGGGATTTGCCCCGTGGCCTGGTCAATCGGAATCTGGCCATGGAATCGTCGGTCATCGTCCGCATCGCCGAGCGTTTGTCGGACTTGTTGCGGAATCGGGATCCGCTGGCGGGGCGTGTGGCGCTTTCTCGCGGAGGATTCGTCTGGTGCGGAATCCAGGGAATCTTGAGATTTCCATGGCGAGGGTGACGGCGCCGATGGGGGCAAAAATCGGCTGCGGGGAATTCGCTTGAGGCCCCTCTTGGGCGCCGATAAGATTCGTGCGTTCATTCAGTGTAATATTCCGCGCTTACCGTCCCGCGCCGGGGTCGGGGCCAATCACGCATGATCGCAATGACCGATGACCAACCTCGCCTCGTAAGCCATGTCCAGGCGTTGGTGGAACGGTCGGGGAGCTCTTTTTTTTGGGGCATGCGGATTCTGCCGCTGCCACATCGTAACGCGATGTACGCGATCTACGCCTTTTGTCGCGTCGTCGACGATATTGCCGACGAAGGCGGGACTCGAAGCGATAAACTCAAGCAACTCGACGCCTGGCGGAAAGAAATCGATCAGCTCTACGAAGGGCGTCCCGAAAACCCCGTCGCCCGGGCGTTGCTCGCTCCCGTCACGGAATTCTCTCTCCCGCGGGACGATTTCCTGGCCATCATCGACGGTATGGAAATGGACGCCCGCGAGACCATGCGAGCGCCCGATCTGGCGACCCTCGAGCTCTATTGCCACCGGGTCGCAGGGGTGGTCGGATTGTTGTCGGTGCGGGTTTTCGGCGCCCACGGCCCCGAAGCACGCCATTTGGCACTGTCTTTGGGGTCGGCGCTCCAGCTGACCAACATTCTCCGCGATCTCGAGGAGGACGCCCGACTGGACCGCTTGTACCTGCCGCGCGAATTACTGTACGCCCACGGCGTTGCCTCCGACGATCCCTCGGAAGTCTTGCGCCATCCCGATCTGGGGTCCGTATGCGCCAACGTCGCGGCGATGGCGCGGCACCATTTCGACCAGGCCACCTCGGCACTCGCCACGTGCCCGCGCCGGCCCTTGCGTCCCGCCATCGTCATGATGACGATCTATCGGCGTCTCCTCGATCGCTTGCTCCGGCGCGGCTGGGTTCGTCTCGATCAACCCGTATCGCTGGGCACGGCGGAAAAAGTCTGGATCGCCATCCGCCACGGCGTTTTCTAGAATTCGATGGGTACCGTTCACGTCGTCGGCGCCGGTCTTGCCGGAATCGCATGCGCCTTGCAGATCACGCGCAAGGGCCGACCTGTCACACTCTACGAAGCGACAAATATGCCAGGGGGTCGTTGCCGTTCGTTTTTCGACTCCACTCTCGAACGCTGGATCGACAACGGCAGCCACCTTGTGCTGGGGGGAAACCGGGCAACCTTCGATTATCTTGCCAGAATCGGCGCCGAAAACAACCTCATCTCGCCCGCCGGGTGCACTTTCCCTTTCGCGGATATATCCTCGGGCGAGCGCTGGACCCTGGCCCCGAACCTGGGGCCGATCCCTTGGTGGCTGTTTTCCGATCGACGTCGGGTTCCGGATAGCCGTCTTGGCGATTATCTGGGCGCCTGGCGCCTGGCCAGGGCGAAACCGGAGCAAACCGTCGCCGATTGCCTGGACCCCGGCGGCGTGCTTTTCGAGCGCTTCTGGGCCCCCCTGACCATCGCCGCTCTCAATACGCCGCCACGCGAAGCGGCCGCGACCCTGCTGTGGTCCGTCGTCGCGACGACCTTTGCCCGTGGCGCCAACCGCTGCCGCCCCTTCGTCGCCCGCAACGGCCTTTCGGAGAGCTTCATCACGCCCGCGGTCGCGACACTTCTGGCGATGGGTTGTGAAATCCATTTCGGCCACCGCCTGCGGGCGGTTTTCGAGGAATCGGATCGGGCGGGCGGTCTCGATTTCGGGCGCCGCGAGGTGAGGCTCGATGAGAACGATTCCGTGGTTCTAGCCTTACCGCCGTTCGCGATCGCCGCGATCCTGCCGTCGATCATGGTACCCGAGGGAAACCGTGCCATCGTCAACGTCCATTTTCGTCTCGACCGGGCGCCGGAACTGCCCGGCTCCTCGGTGTTCATGGGGATCGTCGGCGGGGTCGGGCATTGGATTTTCGTCCGCCGCGACGTCGTTGCCGTGACCGTCAGCGCGGCCGACGACCTGGCCGACGAATCGATCGACGAGGTGGCGCAGCAGATCTGGCTGGATGCGGGGCAGGCATTGAATCTCCCGCATCGCAACATACCACTCTACCGGGTCGTCAAGGAAAAGCGGGCAACATTCACGCAAACGCCTGAATCGCTCAAACGCCGCCCCGGGCCACGAACCGAATTCTCCAACCTTTTTCTCGCCGGCGACTGGACCGACACGGGCCTGCCGGCGACAATCGAGGGGGCGATACAATCGGGCTTCACGGCGGCCAAACTCATCCTGCCGGGCAAGGTTCGACGGCGATCACGAAACCGTGTTATTAATAGGTTGTCTTGACAACTGAAATACGGCGAATATAACGCGGAAATTGTTATGGAACCCCGAGAAGTAAAATAAACTTGGCCGGATCATGAATTTCGCATCGAATATCGAACGGGTCGCGGAAAGGGACGAACTTCACGCGAGATCCGCTGGTCGTCCGATCGATTTCGCCATCGAGGATTCCCGAGCCGCGCTCGCGGCCGTGCAAGCCAAGGATGGCCACTGGTGCTTCGAGCTCGAAGCCGACGTCACGATTCCGTCCGAGTACATCCTCCTCGAACACTTCCTCGACGAAATAGACGAAGGCCTGGAAGCCAAAATCGCCACCTACCTCCGCGGTCGGCAAGGTCCCCACGGGGGCTGGCCGTTGTTCCACGACGGCGATTTCAATATTAGCGCGAGCGTAAAGACCTATTTCGCCCTCAAGCTCGTCGGCGACGACCGCGATGCGCCCCATATGAAGCGTGCCCGCGAGGCAATTCTCGCTCACGGCGGCGGCGCCAAGGCCAACGTGTTTACCCGTTACACCTTGGCTTTGTTCGGCCAGGCGCCGTGGCGCGCGGTGCCCGTGATGCCGATCGAGATCATGCTGCTGCCACGCTGGTTCCCCTTTAACATCAGCAAAGTTTCGTACTGGTCCAGGACCGTCATGGTTCCGTTGCTCATCCTGGCCGCGTTAAAACCCCGCGCACGAAATCCGCGTCGGATCGACATCCAGGAGCTGTACCTCACGGCGCCCGAGGAAGAATCGCGGGGTCTCGTGAATCCCACGGGATCTCCCATGGGTCGGTTTTTCCTGGCCATCGACAAACTCCTTCGGTTCGTCACGCCGTACTTTCCGCGTGGGCTCCGACAGCGAGCGATCGCCAAGGCGGTCGACTTCATCACCGCGCGACTCAACGGCGACGACGGTCTCGGCGGCATATTCCCGGCCATGGCCAACGCGGTCATGGCCTTCGACACGCTCGGCTACGCGAAGGAACACATTCATTTCGCGATCGCCAAGGCGGCCGTCAAAAAGCTCCTCGTGGTGAGGGAAAACGAGGCTTATTGCCAGCCCTGTCTGTCGCCGGTGTGGGACACCTGTCTCGCCGCGCACGCGATGATGGAAGCGCGGCAGAGCGACGACTCCGTCCGCGGCGCGATGGACTGGCTTGCGAGCTTGCAGGTTCTAGACAGTCCCGGCGATTGGAGTTCCCGGCGGCCAAAGGTGCGGCCGGGCGGCTGGGCCTTCCAATACCGTAATCCCTGCTACCCCGACGTTGATGATACCGCCGCCGTCGTCATGGCCCTGGACCGCGCCGACCGCGGCCGTTATCACGAAGCCATCGATCGCGGCGCCGAGTGGGTGATCGGCATGCAGTGCAAGAACGGCGGCTGGGGTGCGTTCGATGCCGACAACACGCATTATCACTTGAACCATATCCCCTTCGCGGATCACGGCGCCCTTCTCGATCCGCCGACGGCCGACGTAAGCGGGCGTTGCGTCGGCATGCTCGCCCAGCTCGGGTACGACCGCGAGAATGAATGCTTGGAACGGGGCTTGGCGTTTCTTCGCCGGGAACAGGAAGCGGATGGATCCTGGTACGGGCGCTGGGGCACCAACTATATTTATGGAACCTGGTCGGTGCTGTGCGCCTTCAATGCCGCCGGCGAGGATCCGTCCGCGCCCCACATTCGGCGCGCCGTCGAGAGGCTCCTGGCGTGCCAACGCGACGATGGCGGTTGGGGCGAGGATGGCGTGACCTACTGGCCCGACCGCAAGGGCACGGCCAAGGTCAGCACACCCTCCCAGACCGCCTGGGCGCTGCTGGGACTCATGGCTGCGGGCGAGGTCAAGAACGAAGCCGTCGAACGCGGTGTCCACTATTTGTTGCGGGCGTCCCGTAACGGAGCCCGCTGGCACGAGGAATCCTTCACGGCGGTCGGATTTCCGCGCGTATTCTATTTGCGTTATCACGGCTACGCTGCCTATTTCCCCCTTTGGGCATTGGCTCGCTACCGTGCTTTACGGGACAGCACCGCCAAAAACATTATCTACGGAATTTGACACGAATAGGGATTGTGGCCGGCCTTGCCGCCGAGATCGCTTGTCTGAACTCGGCCGCGATATCGGGCGAACTCCACCCGCTCATGGTCTGCTCCGGTGCCGACGCCGCTCGAGCGCGAATCGCCACCCGCCGCCTTCTCTCCGACGGCGCCGAGGCACTCGTGAGTTTCGGCGTTGCCGGCGGTCTGGACCCGAAACTGAGGCCGGGAACCGTCGTCCTGGCCGATTCGGTAATTGCTCCGAACGGGGTGCGCCGCGCCTGCGATCATGATTGGCTTTGCCGTCTCGGGGACTTGCTGGGCGAAACCGTTCCCTATGCCACGGCCGCTGTTTTTGGCGGTGACGAGGCGCTGGATTCCCGCGAGGCTAAAGGGGCCGTATTCGCCCGCCACGGCGCGGTCGCGGTCGACCTCGAAAGCTTCGCCGTTTCGGAAACGGCAAGCGCCGCGGGGGCGCCATTCGTCGTCATTCGCGCAGTCGCGGATCCGGCGGAACGAAATGTTCCGAGCGCCGCCCTGGCTGGCCTCACCGCCGAGGGACGGATGGCCGCCCTACCCGTCCTGGGTGCTCTCCGCCTTGAACCACGGCAGACGCTCGCGGTTCTGAGGCTCGCCCTCGATACGGCCCGCGCCTTTCGCGGCCTTCGCCGGGTCGCCGCGCGGGCGCTCCCGGACTTCGCTTTCGTCTAGATTTGTGGCGTTGCCATGGCAACTCCGGATCATACCGGCGTTGCACTTGGTTTGAGAATTCAGGGCCCCCACGAATATCGTCAGGCCGTCCGCTTTCCTAAATTTGTATTCTTACGCATCCAAATTCAGCTCTTCGGAACACCGTTTTCCGTGAATCTCCGATCTCGGAGATCCCGTCGCGTGGCGATAGAATTCGTTTAGCCTCCGAGGACCGGTCCGCCAGCAACCACCCAGCCGTTGGCCTTGCAGTGTTCCGTCGCGAAACCATTTCTCGATGGTATTCTTCGGAATTCCGAGCATGTCCGAAATGTCCTCGGACGTGAAAAACGGCTTGGGCGGGGTCAAGTTTCGAGACTCCTCTTCATCATGATTGCAACTCCTTTGGAAATTGTTTTGGTTCGCCGCCGACTCAAATCCATTATTAGTTGTAACCGATTTACGAAGTTTCGAAGTGACGGCCATCACGGACCAAAATATCTTTCCGGTAACCGCGGCCAAGTTCGCGTCCCCGCCGATGCTTTGTTCCCGATCGGCGGCCGCAAGATCGCACTCAGCGGCGGACCCCGCATTTGTCGTCGCTGTCGCACCAATCGTACGCCCACCGCCGCATCATTTCGTTGGACCGCGGGCTCTTGGGTACGATCACGCGGCCCTCGTACGCGTCCTTAAGCGCCGCGATCCCCAAGCGATCGAGCAATTGAACACCCTCGAAGACGGTGGGTTCGGGCAACCCCAGGGCCCGGGCGAGAGCCGATACCTCGAATTTTTGAAACGGGACCCGGCAAACGATCTGCCGCAAAAGGGGGCTCATGCCGACCAGGGTGCGAAGCGTTTGTTCGCTCAAGATTTCCTGAACTTTCTTGCCGATTTCCGCGATTCGCTTGTTCGTCTCGCGCAACGCCTCCGGGGTGGCGCTGTGCACGAAATTCATGTCCACGTCGGGGTCCTTGGCCGGGTCCTCGGCGGAGGCGACGGTGCCCGCCGCGAGCAACATGGCAAGGCTCGTGGCCCCAATTCGTACCGCCATTGACAGCGAAATCGGCCGTTCAACGCCCTCGTCGGCGACTTGGGTTCTAATAGTCTGTTCGAAAACTCGCGGCACCGGTCCTCTCCCCCTCCCGGCCACCCACATACTCTCGTGGGTGGCCGGGAGGGGGAGAGGGCCGGAACAGCCACTAAAAGGTGATCGCCAAAAATGTGTTGTCCCGCCCATCACTCACACCTGTCATCCTCGGGGCAACCCATCAACAAGAAATAAAGAAGAGGATATACGCTCGGCTCTATTCTCCACTCTGAGTCAATACCCAACGGTCCGCCGCGAGGATCTCTCTCCAGCCAACCTTCTCCTATTTTACCTTTCCGGTTGATCGGCCCACGACGTGGATACTTGATTTTAGACCTACTAGCCATGAGGACAAGCATCGTTTGCACGCTATTCGCCGAATAAGTTCCTTGGATTTTAAATTCAATGTAAGTGCGAATGTCACCCAAGTTTTTCCAATTCCCATTTTTCAGCGCGCAAAGAATAAGGAATCGATCTTTTCCAACTTCCCCGCGTACCATGCGTTCCCACCATAACTTGTTCTCCTCCGTATTCAGCAACCTAAAATTTCTACCAAAGTCACCGAAGATATTGACCGCGTCAAACGGACGCTCTCCGGAGACGTCGATTTTCCCGCCGTCACCCTTCGGCTTCCTTGCGTCACCGTCGGCGCTGGGAAGAGCGAGAAGTATGACGATGAACACCGACAGCAGCTTGCGCATCGCCGATACCATACTCCAATTCTATCTTGGAGATGGTGTCGGCGGCGTTGGAAAAAAGGGCCAACCGCTCGAATCATCTCGAGTTTTGCCGATTTGACCGGCGCGGCACTGGTCGAGGCGATAACTTCCGCCGCTTATCTCACAGTCTGTTCGAAACTGCGCGTCCGCGCATTTTTTGCGTCTGTCCTGGCCCTCTCCCCCTCCCGGCCACCCATATCAGCATACTCTCGTGGGTGGCCGGGAGGGGGAGAGGGCCGGTGCCGCGAGTTTTCGAACAGATAAGATTTGGACCTGGCGAGTCAGGCGGCCGATGCGGGTGGCGGTGAGATACAAGTACCCCAAGTTTCGTTTTTGGCCGTTGACCCCGAGCCGACATTCGATCGTGGAAATTAGCGATTCAAATAGCGGCAGCGAAACTGGGTTCGATGTCGACGCAATTATTGAACAGAAGCATGGCGCGCAAGACCGAGCGCGACGTCTATTGCGATTGCGGCGCGGGCGACGTTTGCGATCACGCGACGAATGAAGCGTTGCTGTTATGGCTCGGCTGATATCTCGAAGGTCAGTGACGCCCAGTAGCTGTGCCACGCATCCTTCGGCTTTTCGTGCCACGGGATAATGTGCACTGCGTTCAAAAGAAATCTGCCACCGTCCCCAAGTGGAATCGTTGCGTCCCCGTTGGTTCCGGTTCGGACTTTCGTCACTTCGAGGCCGTCTTTCTCGCGAAACACCGTGATTTGCGTATTGGCGAGCGGCTCGCCCCGCCAGAGGAGCGTGACCGGTAGTGCGGCCGCCCTGAGAGCATAGGGATTGGCCTTGGCGACCAGTTCGATCGGCATTCCGATCACGACGTCGGTGCCACCCCCGTCGCCGCTCTGGACGAGCGCTTTGGCGCAGCGCGAGTACGCTTCGGAAAAGCCGATTTTCTTCAAACCTCGCTTGCGGTGCTCCGTCAGAGCCCAGCCGAGTCCTTGATTCTCGAGGAAGCGCTCGAACTTTCCGGGCTTGGTATAGGTGAGCCGATGCGGCGTCGAATGATAGGCGAGAATGTGGAGGCCTGAGCGACCCGAGGCCTCCTTGAACGCGGGAATATCGCCGACCCGTGCTCTTGACGGCCTTTTGCCGTCACGGTCGACCACCCAGGCCTCCTTGGTCCGGCTGGGAAGATAGGGATGAGCGTCGCCCTTGAAATCCTGGCCGATCTTCAAGTCGGCGACGATGTCGCCGCCGCTCTCGATGCGAAACCGCGCCGGCTCGATCCAGAATTCGTGGGCAGCCGCCGTCAACGGCGCCACGGTTAGGCACAACAGGAGCAAGGTTCCTAGGAACCGCCGCGGACTGAACACGTGCGTCTGTCCTCGAATCACGATATGGGATGACGGTAAGCGAGGGGAACTCACGATGCGTTGGCGAACGCGGAAACACAAGCTGATCCTGACCACGCTCTTGGTTTTCGCGCTCGTGTCGGCGCCTGGGTTGGCCCACGAAATCAGGCCCGCGATCGCGGACCTCTCTTTCAACGGAGAGGGCGGCTACGCCATCGCGATCTCGTTGAACCTGGAGGCGCTGATCGCCGAGATCGGGCCGCAACACCAGGATACCTCCGACTCCGCCAACGCCACCGAATATGACAGCTTGCGCCGCCTGTCCCCGGCGGATCTCGGTGCCGCCTTCGATAAATTCGGGCCCCGTTTCCTCGCCGGGATCGCTCTCAATGCTGATGGCGCGCGCCTCGAGCCAACCGTCCAGGCCATCGCGATTCCGCCGCTCGGCGATACCGACCTCGCGCGCATATCGGAGATGGTGCTCTCCGGCGCCTTGCCCGCTGGCGCGAAAGCGCTCACCTGGGCCTGGGATCGCGGCTTCGGGGCGATCGTGATTCGAGTTTCCCGCACGTCGGAGAGTCCGAGCGCGGACGAGAGCCTCTATTCCGCCTATCTGCAGGAAGGCGCCGAAAGCGATCCCGTGGCGATCGTCGGCGCGCCGCGAAAGGGTGCGCTCGAGGTCTTCGGCGAGTATCTGACGATCGGTTTCAGCCACATCGTTCCGAAGGGCCTCGACCATATCCTCTTCGTCGTCGGGCTTTTCCTGTTGAGTGCCCGCCTGCGCAGCCTCCTGTGGCAGATCACGAGCTTCACCGTCGCCCACTCGGTCACCCTCGCGCTCGGCGTGTTCGAAATCGTGCGGATTTCGCCCTCGATCGTCGAGCCTCTGATCGCGGCTTCGATTGTTTATGTCTGTGTCGAGAACGTCATATCGGACAAGCTGCAACTGTGGCGGCCGGCCGTCGTTTTCGGGTTTGGCTTACTGCACGGATTGGGGTTCGCCGGCGTTCTTGCCGAGATCGGCCTCCAACCGGGACATATCGCCGCCGGCTTGGTCGCATTCAATGGCGGCGTTGAACTGGGACAGTTGGCGGTCGTCGCCGGCTGCTTCCTTGGCGTGGGATGGTTCCGCCGCAAGGCCTTCTATCGCAGCGCGATCACGATCCCGGCCTCGGGTTTGATAGCGATCGTCGGAGCCTATTGGTTCGTCGAACGCGCATTTCTATAGAAAAAGTGGCCCGTGTTGGATCCCATGGAGCGCAATAGCTGGCGTAAAGGCGGGTGAAATTGCTCCTCGGCTATTTCTTCCCGTATGGCGACGGCGCCAGCCGCGATTGTGAACGGTTGTCGGCCGCCTTCCGGGTCTCGATCCGTGCGGCGGGTTACCGCGAACGGATCAGTTACGCGACACGGATGGATTCGGCGGCTTCACCACGCTCATCGCCGCCGCCGTGGTCCGAACGGCGGACCCGTCTCGAGGACAGAAATATTCAAACCACACTCGACGCCTGTCCCCAAGAATCCCCGACCTCATTCCACATGGCCGATCGAGTCTCAAATTGACCCACACCCGCCATGCTGAATTTTCAGGTCGAGAAGAACAGCATTTAGAAACAAAATGTGAAATTAGGGCGGAATCGACCTTTTTCACACCCATGATCGGCGCTTGGGGTTGGCGTGAGAAAGTGTACCTTTTTAGTCGTCCGTGAAGAACCCTGATTTCAATCTGAAGCGGCGATTGGGTTTGCGGTGGGGTGCGAGATGTCGCTGAGGAGCGCGGCCAGGATTTGGACAAACAAACGCCTCAGCCATTTGAGGACAAGGCGGTAGTTGTAGCCGGCGCCGGCGAGGATGGCGTTGATCTTGTCGCCGTCGCGGCCTTTGAGGAAGTTGCGCCCCAGCCTGCCATCGCTCTTGAGATGTCCGATCACGGCCTCGACGGCGGAGCGCCGCCTGAGCTCCTTCTTGATCGTCGGCGTGATGCCGCGTTTCTGGCCTGATCTAAAGACGCGGTGTTTGTTGGGGTAATCGTGGCCCTGGTATCCCTTGTCGACATAGATGCGCTCGGCCGATATCCCCGTCCAGCGTTCCATCTCTTCGATCACCTGCCTCAAGGTGTGGCCATCATAGGGATTGCCGTGGAAGGCCTTGACGTGGGCGACGAACTGGCCGCCGGGGGGGCGGGAATTGGTCGCCGCCACGGAGACCTTGCAGCCGAACTCGTACGGCTTGTGCGCCTTCCCTTTGCCGATGCATTCGACCTCGGGCGCGTGGAGCGAATAGACCTTGGGCAAGGGGTCGCGCCGCTTCTGGGTCGACACCCGCTCGGCCAGCCACAAGGGGCGGCGGAAGGTATCCCGTAGGCTCTCCTCCTGGGCCGTCTTGCGGCGGATGTCGCGGACGGTGCGCCCGAGATAGGTCTTGAGCTTGCGCAGGGCCTTGTTGGCCCGCTTGTGCTGTTTGGCATGGCGGTAGCGGCCTTGCATGATCAACGCCCTCTTGCCCAGGCGGGTATAGGACTGACGCAGGGCAATGCCGTGCTCCCATGCCAGTCGCACCAGCCGCTCGCGGGCTCGTTGCATCAGTTTGGCGTCGGTCGGAAAGGCAATCGCCTTCTCTTGTACGGTGGTGTCCACCGTCACCCGCTCGAGGTCCTTCTCCCGCAGCGCCCCCACCCGGTGGGCCACGGCCAGGCTCTCCTGGAATACCTTCTCCAAACCTTCCGGACCGATCCGGTCCCGCCACCGGGTCATCGACGAGCGCTCCATGGGCAGCTCATGCTGAAAGTACTCTTCGCCGCAGAAGCACTGGAAGTATGGGTCGTAGACCCAGCGCTCGCAGACCTCCTCATCCGAGAGATCGAACATATGCTTGAGGATGTGCAGCCCAACCATCAACCGCGTCGGGACCCCCGGCCGACCCTCCTCCGAATACAAGGCTTCATAGGTCTCGTCGAAGAAAGTCCACGCGATCCGGCCCCCCAACACCACCAACTCGTGGCGCAGGTTGATGATGTTTTCGAACCGCGAGCGGAACAGGTCCTCTATTCCCGATGACACCTTGCGCGATGGCTTCATCACAGTTCTCCAATCCCAATCGACGGGAGCAGAGAATCACGTTCCGCAACGGAAGGGAATCCCCAAAATCAATTATTTCAAATCACAAGCTTTTCAGGCCCAAAACCCGTTTTCTTGCAAATCCGATTACTTCGCCAAACCGAAAGAGCTACCAACATCAGCCGCTTACGCGTTCTTCACGGGCGACTTTTTACACCCGTCGTGATCGGCACATGCCTAGGTCGCCTAACACCCCACGACCGCTTCACCTTCAGCTGCCGACGGCAATTCTGACGCGGATTTTCGTCCCTTCGTGAACATCCCGCTGGAATTTTCAAACGATTTGTTGATCGTTTTCTACGTAGTAGGGACGGTTGTCTCTGAGCATTTTGAAGATGACGCGGCATAGGTGTCGGCCGAGGGCGCGGATGGCTTGATTGTGGGCTTTGCCTTCGGCCCGTTTTCTTTCGTAGTAGCGCTGCGATTGGGGAACCAGTTTGCGATGGTGATCGACGGCGGTCATCATGGCCGCCTTGGCCCGGGCGTTGACGTGTCTCGGAGGCTTTGAGCCTTGCCGGAACTGTTAACCAGTGTGGCCATGCCGAGATAAAGCGCCAAGCTGGCCTCGTTGCGGAAGCGCTCGACGGTTCCGATTTCACCGGCGAGTTCGGCCGAGCAGACGGAGCCATAGCCCGGGATAGAGGCGATCTGGCCGGCGATGGAGGAGTTCTCGGCGACGCGCGCCATCTGCTTTTCCAAGGCCTTGATCTGCTGTTTCAACTCGAGGATCCGAGCCGCGTCCTGCTGGATCATGTCGCCGACCAGGCTAGCATCGGGAGCGAAGTAGGCACCGCTTTGCCAAGCTTGGATGGCATCGGCGAAGTAGGCGCCGACGCCGGACATTTTGAGCAGGCTGGCGCGGCGCACCCGGGCCAGCTTGAGCAGTCCCTTGCGACAGGTCAGAAAGTTCAGGAACCACATGTTGCCGACGTCCCGGGTGATCTCCAGTAGCCCTGGGCAGACGGCCTGAAGGTCGGCTTGCAGGGCGTTGGCAACCCGCCCCCGTTCGTTCACCAGCCGGCGTCGGCGCCGCGACAGGCGCTTGAGAGTGTTGTTCTCCTCCGGCGTTGTCCTGACTTCCTGCAACACCTCGCCAGCCATCGGCAGATGGTCGCGGAGCTGGAACAACTCCAAGGTCTTGCGGGTATCGATGCGGTCGCTCTTGGCCGCGGCCGGAAAAATCTCCTTGAAGCGGGCAAGCTTCAAATTGTTGACATTGAACAGCCGCCAGCCCCTGGCCCTGACCAGGCTGTCCAAAGGCCTGACGTGGCCGTTGTAGCCTTCCATGGCCACCGCGATCGGCACCCCATGGCGCCGACCGCAGGCCTCGACCCGGGAAAAGAACTCCCGGAACCCTTCCGTGCGGGATCTCGAATTCCTCCAAAAGACTGCCGTCCGACAGCCCGATGGCTACGCTGTGGCACCGCGAGCCGACATCAACGCCGACACGGAGTTCCAAAGATACAGGCTTCAGCATCGATCGCTCCTTCAGCAAACACGGCCTTCATCCTACGTCTACCTACAGAGCCACGATCGCCACCGCGACCGGCACCATCCCGGTCGACCCCTCGGATGATGCAGGTGACGGGGGCGGCACTTCACGAAGGGTGAGCCCGGATAGCCGGACCACTGACCCAAACAGCCACACCCCCGTCCGGGCCAGGCTAACCGCCATTCACCGCACAGACCACCTGCAATGAAAGGAAAATCACCGCCGCCGCACTGGATATGTGGATAACTCGCTGCCGCGAGTTCTCACACATCTCCACTGCGCAACAACAACAACCATTTCCTCACGAAATTCGATGGTAGACCCTAACCGGAATTTCCCACGCCTGGAGAAGCACCCCGGCAAGACATTCATTGGGCGAATCGAACGGGGCTTTGAATTTTTGGGATATCGCTTTAGCCCGGCGGGGCTGGCGGTAGCCAGGAATACGCTGGTCAAATTCCTCGACAAGACATCCCAGCTTTACGAGCAAGATCGGGCAAGGAAGCAAACCCCTTCCCCGTTTGGGATGTACGTGGAAAGGTTCGCGCGTTGGGTAAATGGTGGATTACTAATATCCTAATATGACACCTGACGATCAGGCGGCGTATTTGACGGGGTGGGGCCGGAAGTAACCGCGCACTCGATCCGATGAACGCTGAATTGCGCGCAAGACGGCGCGGGTATTCTTGTCCAGTTCGTCCTTGGTGCCGGGCTGCGGCTTTTGGCGCAACTTCTGCTTGACATCGTTGTTCAAGTATTCGTCCGGGTTGCACTCGGGGGCCGGGAGGTAGAACAGCTCGATCTCGTGGCGATGGCTCAGAGTCCAGGCCTTGACCCACTTGGCGTGGTGCACCTTCAGGTTATCTATGATCAGGAACACCTTCTGCTTTGCGTCCTTGATCAGCCGCCGCAGGAAGATGATGAAGCGATCGACGTTAAGCGCCCCATCATACAGCATGAAGCGCATCAGGCCGCGGTTGGAGACGGCCGAAATCATGCTCTTGGAGATCTTCTTGGCGGTCCGGCCAACCACCGGCGTCTGGCCTCTTGGGGCATAACTGCGGCCGATCTGGTCTTGGTTGGAGATGCCGGTCTCGTCGCCCCAGTAGACGACGGCTCTCTCTCGCTTGGCGCGCCCGGCGATCGCCGGGTAGTCGCGCTCCAACCAGGCGGCCACGGCGGCGGGCGAGCGTTGTTTGGCGCGCGCCAGCGGCTTTTGCGGGGTCATGCCCCAGCGCTTCAGGTAGAGCTGGACGGTCGACAGGCCAAGGCGCTTGCCCAACCGGCGCTCGATCAACTCGCGCACCGCACGGGACGTCCACAATGCAAACGGCAGTTTGAGCTGATCGGGCGTCTTGTCGGCGATCCAGCGGCGGACTTGCCGGCCCTCCTCGGTGGTCAGCGCCCCCTTGCCCTTGCGTTCGGAAACCCGACGACCATCCAGGAGGCCGTCCTCGCCCCGTTCGCGATACCGCTTGAGCCAGATGTTGACCGTCTGCCGCTGCACGCCAACAACCCTGGCCGCCTCGGCCCGGCTCGATCCACCCTGCTCGACAAGCACGATCGCCCGACGCCGGAGTTCCTCCTGCGCCGCCCGACCAATGCCACGAAAGTCACGCGCTTCCATGCACCATGTATAGCACAGTCCGATCAATATGTCAGGTATTATTTTGGGATATTAGTAGCTGGTATTCCCTGTGATCCGATTCCCTTGCGTTCGCCGCGCGCGCCGCCGCAACCACATAACGGCAGGTAAACCGGCGGCGAATATCAGCACCGTCCCTGGAGCCGGGACGCTCTTGACGACGGTGAATGTGCCAGAGCACAAAAATTGTCCTCCCGAGCATCCGTCCAAGTCGATGTTGCCGTCCCACTCCCAACCGTTGGACTCGTCGAAATCTAGGAGCGCGGTGGTAGGAATGCCAAACAGCACAAGCGGGCCAACAAGGCCCTGCGCAAGCTCAAGACCTATCTCGGGCGCACCGTCCGCGACATCCGCCGCAAGACGGCCCAGGAGGAGAGCCTACGGGATACCTTCCGCCGCCCCTTGTGGCTGGCCGAGCGGGTGTCGACCCAGAAGCGGCGCGACCCCTTGCCCAAGGTCTATTCGCTCCACGCGCCCGAGGTCGAATGCATCGGCAAAGGGAAGGCGCACAAGCCGTACGAGTTCGGCTGCAAGGTCTCCGTGGCGGCGACCAATTCCCGCCCCCCCGGCGGCCAGTTCGTCGCCCACGTCAAGGCCTTCCACGGCAATCCCTATGATGGCCACACCTTGAGGCAGGTGATCGAAGAGATGGAACGCTGGACGGGGATATCGGCCGAGCGCATCTATGTCGACAAGGGATACCAGGGCCACTATTACCCCAACAAACACCGCGTCTTTAGATCAGGCCAGAAACGCGGCATCACGCCGACGATCAAGAAGGAGCTCAGGCGGCGCTCCGCCGTCGAGGCCGTGATCGGACATCTCAAGAGCGATGGCAGGCTGGGGCGCAACTTCCTCAAAGGCCGCGACGGCGACAAGATCAACGCCATCCTCGCCGGCGCCGGCTACAACTACCGCCTTGTCCTCAAATGGCTGAGGCGTTTGTTTGTCCAAATCCTGGCCGCGCTCCTCAGCGACATCTCGCACCCCACCGCAAACCCAATCGCCGCTTCAGATTGAAATCAGGGTTCTTCACGGACGACTATTGATGTCACATCGGGCACCAAACGGGAGTTGGCTCATGTCTAATTCTCCCCGTTTGGAGCGGGGGACGGGGCGGAGCGCTATGGCCTCGAGGACCGGACATTGCCTCGCACCCGCGGGGATTATCTTGTTGGGGCGGCGGGATCGGTCCGGGGAATCTGTTGCGAACGCCGGGAATCAGTCGAATCCGGAATATCAAGAAATTTACGCAACTTGCTTTTTTTGCTCGATATTTTTGGCCTTAAGTAGGGCCTCTTCCACATGCCGGGAGAAGACGTACTCGGCGGGGCGGGCGGCGTTTAGGCTGGTCTCGGGCACCATCGGCTTTTCGGTTTCGACGCCGCGCAACAGGACCCGAAGGGCCTTCACGGGATGGGAGACGGTATCGGCCACGGCGGTCGGCTCATAGCCGCAGTGAACCATGCAGTCGGCGCATTTTTCGTAGTTCCCGGTCCCGTAGGAATCCCACTCCGTGGTTTCCATGAGGTCGCGGAACGAGGGCGCGTAGCCCTCGCCTAAGAGATAACACGGCCGCTGCCAACCGAAGATATTGCGGGTCGGATTACCCCACGGGGTGCAGCGGTACTCTTGATTCCCGGCCAGAAAATCCAAAAACAGGGTCGACTGGCTGAAACGCCACTTTTTTCGCTTTCCGCGCCGGAAAATGTCGCGGAACAGCTCCTTGGTCTTCTTGCGGGACAGGAAATGCTCCTGGTCGGGGGCCCGCTCGTAGGCGTAACCGGGACTCACCGTGATTCCCTCGACCCCCAGGGTGGTGACGTAATCGAAGAACGCGGCTGCTTCCTCGGCCCCGATTCCGTCGAACAAGGTGCAATTCACATTGACCCGGAATCCGCGCCCCCGCACGGCCCGGATCGCCGCGACCGCCTTGTCGAAGACGCCCTCCTGGCAGACGGAGTCGTCGTGGCGTTCACGCAAGCCGTCCAAATGGATCGAAAAGGTGAGATAGGGACTGGGCTGGAACAGGTCCAGTTTCTTTTCCAGTAGCAAGGCGTTGGTGCACAGATAGACGAATTTCTTACGGGCCACGATACCGGCGACGATTTCACCGATTCCCTTGTGAACCAAGGGTTCTCCCCCGGGGATGGAAACGATCGGGGCGCCGCATTCGTCGACGGCGTCCAAGCATTCGTTTAGGCTCAAACGTTGGTTGAGTATCGGGTCCGGGTAGTCGATCTTGCCACAGCCGGCACAGGCCAGGTTGCAACGGAACAGAGGCTCGAGCATGAGGACGAGCGGGTAACGCGCGACCCCGGATAGGCGCTGCTTCATGATGTAGGCACCCACGCGCGCCTGTTGAATCAGTGGTACGGCCAAGGCTCAGCCCTTCTCCCGCAAGTCGATCGTATCGGAATTACGTTTCAACGAGTTCCTCGGGAAGCTTGAAGCGAACGCTCTCCCGAATACCGCCGACAACTTGGAGCTCGGTTTCACCGAAATCACGCAGCCGCGCGACCAATTCCTCTACCAATTCTTCTGGAGCCGACGCCCCGGCCGTGATTCCGACCGATTCGATGCCTGTCAGCCAGGCCGGATCCAGATCCTCGGCGCTGTCGATCAAGTAACTCGGCACGTTCATTTCCTCGCCGATCTCGCGCAGCCGGTTGGAGTTCGAACTGTTCTGGGCCCCGACGACAAGAATGACGTCGACCTCCCGCGCCAGATCCCGTACCGATTTCTGGCGATTCTGAGTGGCGTAGCAGATATCGCGGACGTCGGGACCATTGATCTTCGGAAAGCGGCGCCGCAGGGCCTCGATGACGTCGCGGGTGTCGTCGACGCTGAGAGTCGTCTGGGTTACGTAGGCAACCTTATCCCCGTTCTTAACCTCGATCCGTTCAACGTCGTCAACGTTCGATACCAGGTGAACGCCTCCGGGTATGCGGCCACGCGTACCCTCGACCTCGGGGTGACCCTCGTGGCCGATGAGGACGATCTCGTGGCCCTTTTTGGCGTATCGCTGTCCCTCCTTATGCACCTTGGCGACAAGAGGACAGGTGGCGTCGATGACCGGCAGCTTTCGTTCCGAGGCGTCATCCGCGACGTGCTGCGAAACGCCGTGAGCGCTGAACACGGTGATGGCGCCGTCCGGAATTTCCTCGATCTCCTCGACGAAAACCGCGCCCTTTGCCTTGAGCTCGGAAACGACCCGCCGATTGTGAACGATTTCGTGGCGGACATAGACCGGCGGCCCATAGAGTTCGAGGGCGCGTTCGACAATCTCGATCGCCCGTTCGACACCGGCGCAAAATCCCCGTGGTTGAGCCAAAATAACGCGCATGTCTTGCCAACTCCAAAACCCCAGTTTCGCGGCCGGCGAACGATTCCCTCGGAACCCAAGCGATGCTGGCCTCGCGAATCCGTCTCATAACACGTTCCGGGAGGCACGGCCAACAAACAAGTTCGCGAGGTGATCCTCTCGCTTCGAAGCTGGATTCCCCCGCCTGTGCTCTTTCCGTCCCGCTCAGTCGCGCGCCGGCCACAGCCGACGCCCCTCGGTGGCCTGCCAGGCAATCAATCCGGGGAGGCCGAGCAGCAGCTCGCGGACCCGCTTGATCAGCGACAGGGCCAGGGAGACGTCGGGACCAAGTCCGATGACCGCCCCCAGAACCATGATGCCACCCTCCTGGACTCCCAGGGCGCCGGGGACGAAGAACGCGGCGCTGCGGATCATGTGGGCCAGGCTTTCCAATATCACCGCCTCCCACACGGTGACGGGGTGGCCGAGAAAATAGAGCGCGAGCCACACTTCGCCGGCACCGCCGATCCAACTGACCAGGTGCCAAAAACAACAAACCAGTAGGTCCCGCCGGCGCCGGTAAAGACTCTTGATGGCATCATCCAAGGCCTTGGCGCTACCGGCGAGGGTCAACCAATCGCGGCCGCGCGCCACGAAACCCAGAACCCGAGTCAGGAAACCGAACAACCCAGACCGCTGCACGACGTAAAAAGCAACCACCAGGACAGTGACGATGGCCAGGCCGATGACCGCCCCGTAAACGGTTCCTCGTCCGCCTTCGTGTTGGATCAGCAAGAACAGTCCCAACAGCGAAAATACGATCTGGGTCATGACACCGAGGGTAAGATCGGCCACAACGCTGGCGCCGGCGATCACACCAGGTACCCCGCGATGGCTGGCGAGACGGGCCCGAACGAAGTCGCCGCCAAGCTGTGCCGCGGGCAGGAGCTGGTTCACCGATTCACCGATCCAGCGAATCCTCAGGGCGGGCAGAATCGGTAAAGGCCGATTGTCCTCGAACAACACGCGCCAAGCCACCGCGTCGGCGGCCAGGGGACCGACATGAAACATCGTGATCACCAACAGCCCCCAGCCGGAGGTGGCGACGACCGCGCTCACGGGCGCGAAGCCGCGGTAGGCGAGGAGGCCGATGAACAAGGCGACCCCCAGCAGCCAAACGAGAATAAGGCCGCGTTTCAAAGTCGGATTCCGTCCCCGGGCGGTTCAGGCACAATAGCCATGGCGGCGAAACCAATCGACGGCGTCGGCAAGAGCCTCTCGGGCGGGACGCGGCGAATACCCCAGCTCGCGGCGGGCCTTGGCCGCGGAAAAATACATTCGTCTTCTGGCCATTCGCACGCCATCCAACGTCATCAGCGGATTCCGGGCTCGAGAAAGCCGATTCCAGACCTCCGCGAGACAGGCAATCGGAAACACCAGGGCGTGCGGCAAGGCAAAGCGCGGTGGCGGACCACCCGTAATCTCGGAAATCTCCAATAGTATTTCCCTCAGGGACATGTTTTCGCCACCGAGAATATAACGCTCGCCCAACTCGCCGCGCTCGAACGCAAGCAGATGGCCGTCGGCGACGTCGTCGACGTGGACGATGTTCAGGCCGGTATCGACATACGCGGACATCCGGCCCGACGCCGCCTCGACAATCATGCGGCCGGTGGGGGTCGGCTTGAGATCACGGGGACCCAGGGGCGTTGACGGATTGACGATCACCACTGGGAACCCGTCCGTTTTCGCCATCCGCCGGACGGCTTTCTCGGCCAGATATTTGGACTCTTTGTAGGGTCCGATCATGTCGTTGGCCGTTGCGGCCGCGGTTTCGTCCGCCGGACGACCATCGGCGAAATGGCCCAGCGTCGCGACGCTACTCGTGTAGACGATTCGTGTAACCCCAGCGTTCCCCGCCGCCTCCATGAGGTCGCGCGTGCCGTCTACGTTTGCGGCAAACATTTCCGCTGGCCGGGGGACCCAAAGACGATAATCGGCGGCGGCGTGAAAAAGCGCCGAACAACCTTTGACGGCCCGTTCGAGGGACGTCCGATCGGTTAGATCTCCGGTCCGGACCTCGACCTCCAAACCCTCCAGATTGCGCTGGTCGGCGCGCGGACGAAGCAGGACCCGGACATCGTGCTGCGCTTCGAGCAATCGGCGCAACACAGCGGAGCCGACGAAACCGCTGGCGCCGGTGAGGAGCGTGGTCAATCGTCCGGCTCCGGGGCCCGGAGGAAAACCCATACTTGCCAGGCGGCAAAAATGGGCGCCCCCACGCAGGCCGCCACGAGGAAGGGCAGCAGCGCGCCGAACCAGGTAATTGGTCCAACGAGATAAAGCACGTCCTCGATCTCGAATCCCGCGAAGGACGGTTGGGCCAGGAACTCGTCGCCGCGGTCGTGTTCCATGAAAACGCGCATGCTGAAGATCGCGCTGACCGCGATGCCTGCGAGGATGCCCATGAGAATCGCCCAGCCGCCCAGATCGCCGTGGCGCAGTCCGATGCCGATTCCGACGAACAGGACGACGTAGCAAACCCCTCCCGTGACGTGGTCGTAATAGTGCCCGAACCGCGAGGTCGTGCCCGTGAGCCTGGCGAGTTCCCCGTCGACGTGGTCCAGCAGCGTCGAAGCGATGAAAAGAACCGCCCCCAAGTCGCGATTGCCCCAGCCGTAAAGGCCAGCCGCCGCAAGCCCAAGAAAAAGGCTTAGGGTCGTCACTTGGTTGGGGGTGACGCCAACACGGGCCAGAGGCTTGACGGCCCCTCGGGCGAGCCGCTGATCCCAGGGGAGCACGCCGCTCACCCCGGCTCCGTCAAACGCGGCATGATTTCACGTTTCGCCCGCGTGACGTCTTCGGCGAAGTCGATTTCGGTCCAAGGTAATCCCGTGATGTCCTCGAAACCGAAGGTATCGGGCGGATCGCCAACGACGTGGTCGCGAATCGCGACTTCATACGGCGCGGAGGTCTCGCCGACCACGATGTATCTCCATATTGTGCCGAGAAGCAGCTGACAAAATTCGGCGGAAAAGCGAAAGATCCCGACCGACTCGCCGAGGTAATCGTGTGCCGCCTCGACGATCTTGCCGAAATCGACGACCCGGCCATCGCGGATACAAAGTTTTACCGGTTCCTCCCCCGGCTCGACATCGCGTTCGAGAAGAAAGCAATTGCGGTGCCGCGAACCCAGCAACCGTTCAATCAGCCGAAAATCGTAAAGGACGTCCGCGTCCATCAACATGACATCGTCGCCACAGGCGACGTCCTCCCGCGTCGACCACAAGGTAACGATGCTTCCCTGGTCGTAATCGGGATTGAGAATCGTGTGTGGGGTCGGTTTCAGCCCGGTCTCGGCAATGGCGGCTCCGATGTCGTCGGCGCGGTAACCGGTGGCGATGGTGACATCGCGCAAACCACAGTGGCCCAAGATCTCCAGGTGTCGGCGCAAGAGCGTCTTGCCGGCGAATTCGAGCAGAATTTTCGGCCGGCCCCCGTTATACCCCGCCAGCCGCTTGCCGACCCCGGCGGCCAGGATAACAGCTCTCATCGCGATTCCGGTGCGGCGGCTGGTGCACCGCGGCGCATCAACAGCGGCGGAAGGACGACGAGCGTCGATATCAAGGTCAAGCCAATTCCAATCATCAACAGGGTGCCCATGCTCGCGGTACCGGGATGAGGCGAAACGGCGAGGCTACCGAACGAGGCGATCGTCGTCAAAGCGCTAAAGAGCACGGCCCTGGGCGTACTGCCGCGCATGGCGCCGTGGCCATCGGCCCGACGCTGACGCAATACCAGATGAACACCGTTGGCGACGCCAAGTCCCAACAAGAGCGGCAGGACGATGACGTTGGCGAAATTGAACGGCAAATCGATTACGACCGACAGCGCCAGGGTCAATACAGCGGCGAGCGTCAATGGCAACAAAACCAGCAAGATGTCCGAGAGTTTGCGCAAGAGCGCGGCGAGGAGCGACGAAATCAATAAAAGGGCGATGATCGCAGCTTCGACCACGGCCCCGACCACGGCCTTTCCCGCCTCGACGATGATGACGGGGTCCCCGGTCGCGTCGGGAGCGACGCCCCTCACCGCCTCGACGAAACGGCGCAAGGCGACGTTGTCGCTCACGTCTTCGGCGGGAAAAACCTCGACACGCGCCCGCCCGTCGGCGGCCAATGCCCGCGCCCGGAGTTGGTGGGGGAGGTCGGCGAGGGCAATCGTTCGCGCCGCGAATGCCTCCCGCAAGAGCGACAAATTGCCGGGAAAGGTCCGCAAGAGGCGCGATTCCAGTGCCCCCAAGGCTTCGTCCGTGTTGCCGGTGGCGATGGAAAACCGATCCAAGGAATCGGCCAACCCCCGGGCCGCCGGCCAGTCGTCCGCCGCGTCGATCGGCGAAAGAGCGCCTGCGAGCTCGCCACGAAAGACCTCGAGAGCGGCGCGACGTTCCCCCGCCCCCAGCGTTTCGGTGGCTTCCGTGGCCCGGAGAACGGGCACCAAGAAGAGGGCCGCGTCACTGAGAATTGCGAGTTTTTCGGGTTGCCGATCGGGTACGTAATCCGACAACGTAAGGGCGCGGTCGACAAGCTCTAATTCGGCGACACGGTCAGCCAATTCCGCCGCTTGCTCGAGGTTCTCGGTCATGATGCCGATCGTATACGGGGCCGTATCGCTGTCTTTCATGAGGTCGAGAAAAGTCGCGACCGATTCGGTCCCGGGATCCTTGAGATTCAAGGGGTTGAAGTCGAACTGCGCCCTCGGCGCAACGACCAACGCGGCAATGCCGATAGCCAGGGCGGCACCCGGAACCGCCCTCGGATAGCGCAGAACGAACCGGCCAAAAAAAATATCGCCCCGCGACCGAACCTCCCGCGGCGGGAAAATCGTCAAGAGCGCCGGCAAGAGCGTAAGGTTGGCGAAAAGCGCGATGAACATGCTGGTCCCCGAAATGAGGCCCAACTCGGCCAGACCGGCGAAATTCGTCGGCAGGAACGAGTAAAATCCGATCGCCGCCGCGACGGCGCACAAGGACAAGGAACCACCGACATCGCCGACCGTCCGCCGGAGTGCCTCGTGATCCCCGGCGCCGTTCGCCCGCGCCTCCCGGTAGCGCAAGGCGAAATGAATTCCGAAGTCGATCCCCAAGCCGACGAACAGCACGGCGAAGGCGACGGAGATAAGGTTGAGGTGACCGATGGCGAGAGTCGCGAATCCGGCGGTCCATACGAGACCCGCCAGAAGGGTCAAGACGGTTGCGACAACCAGGCGGATCGAACGCAACCCCAGGACCAACAGGACACAAACCAGCGAGAGCGAGATTAGGCCGGCCCGCTGGGCCCCGCCGAGGGCACTCTCCAACTCCTCGTCCTCGAGCGCCAGGCCGCCTGTCAAGCGGACCTGGATACCGAAGCCGAACGTCGGCGCCTCGGCGCGCGCCAGGGAGCGTATCCGATCCATCGCCTGCCTCGCGGGTCGGAGGGAGGTGAAATCGAGATGGGGCCGGGCGAGAATAAAGCGGTGATTGCGGGCGGAATCACGCGTGGACCCAAAGATCAGACCTCTCCACGAAAGCTCGCTCGGCCGTCCAGCGATTTGGGCTTCGACGGTTTCGGCGACGGCCTCGAGGACGGGGTCGAGTTCGGCCGCCACCAGTTCCCCTTGCCCCCGCGAACTCAGCGCCAACCCCAACACCCCGAACAGACCCCGTAAGCTTTGATCGGCGCTCAGATCGGCGAGGAGCGGTTCGGCCGCGGCCAATTGATCGATCAGATCGAAAAGCGCGTCGGGATCGAGGTAAAGGAGCCCGTGGCGCTGAAAGAACGCATCCGGAGGATAGACGAATTCAAACAATTCGGTTTCGCCTTCCAGACGCTCCGCCAGCGTACCGGCGGCCGCCTCCGCCGCTTCGGCGCTGTCGCCACTGATCACGACCACGATATTGTCGCTGAGAACGGGAAACGCGGATTTATAGGCCCGGTAGGTTTGCCGAAACGGAACCTCGGCCGAAATCATGTCGGTGGTCGAAGTGTTTAGGCCCAGGTTCGAGGCCACGTACACGGCCGAAAAGACGGTGATCCCAATCGCGCCCAGGACAAAGTGACCGGCGCCGCGGCGAACGATATCCACCCAGGCGAGCAGGTAATTTATGTAGCGAACGTCGGACGACATGATCACGCCGATTCAACGTCTCTTCGCAAGGACATCAAGGACAATATTCACAACCGCGTTGGCGGGGCTTGACGAAAGGCCCGGCACGGAAGAAAACTCTCCTCCCAACCGGCAGGCAATATTTTGACCTATCCTCTCCACAAGACACTTTCTCCCCATGCGCCTCGTCCGTCCTAGCATCATCCTCGCGCTGCTCCTGGTCGTCGTCGCGACGGTGCCCACGTGCCCGGCCAAGGCGGTGGGCGAAAGCGCGAGTCAACGCGTCGACCAGCTCCACGAAACGATCCTGAGGGTGATGATAGACGCGAAAAAACTCGGTTACGATGGCCGCTACCGCGAGCTTGCGCCGGCGGTGGCACGCAGCTACAACCTACACTTGATAACCCGGCTGTCGATTGGACGGTACTGGAAAAACCTGCAACCAGAGGAACGGGAGTGGCTGATCGATGCCGTCTCGCGTTTGACCATAGCCACCTACGCAGCCCGATTCAACGGCTATTCGGGACAGAGTTTTCAAGTGATTTCAGAGGAGTTGGCGGACCCCAACGCCGCTGTCGTACGGAGCCGATTGAACCGACCGGACGACACCCCGATCGCGCTCGATTATGTATTGCGGAATTCATCGAACGGTTGGCAAATCGTCGATGTTTTCCTCGACGGTAAATACAGCGAGTTGGCGCGGCGACGATCGGAATACACCGGGGTCATCGGCCAGAGCAGCGCCGCCGCTCTGATACAGGTCATCGACCAGAAAATTGCCTACCTCAAAAAACGAGCCGATGCCAGGTGAGCGGATCACCGCCGCGAGGGTGACGCCGATTGGACGCGCGCTCGATCCCGAGGAGATCGCGTGCTTTCGACGCGACGGCTACGTCGTCGTACCCGGCATGTTCGGCCTGGATGAGATCCGAAGCGTGGCGCTTTGGGTGGAACAGGTCGCCGCCTTTCCGGAGGAGCCCGGTCGAGCCATGATCTATTTCGAGGACAGCCTCACCGAAGCGGGCAAAAGGGTGCTGTCGCGAATCGAAAATTTCGTTCCCTATCACGAGGGACTGAACGCCCTTGTCAACCACGGTCCCCTGGCCGAGTTGACGGCCCAACTGTTTGGCGAGCCGGCGATTATCTTCAAGGACAAGATCAATTACAAGATGCCGGGAGGCGACGGCTTCGCGCCCCACCAGGACATTCAGGCGGGTTGGGACCGGTACGCCGATCTCCACATCACGGCGCTCGTCAGCATCGACGAATCGACCGTCGCGAACGGTTGCCTCGAGATGGTCGCCGGTCATCACGACAGGGGATTGATCGGCGAAAGCTGGCGCCCCATGGACGAGAACGACATGGCGGAGATGACGTTCGTGAACGTACCGACCCGACCTGGAGACGTGATTTTTTTCGATTCCTTCGCACCGCACCGATCGGGCCCCAACCCCACGGCATCGCCCCGGCGCGTGCTTTACATTACCTACAACGCCCTTTCCCAGGGAGATCACCGGGCTAAATACTACGCCGATAAGCGCAAGAGCTATCCGCCGGACTGCGAACGGGATCCGGGAAAGGAATACGTGTTCCGGGTCTGACAGTCTGTTCGAAAACTCGCGGCACCGGCCCTCTCCCCCTCCCGGCCACCCATATCAGCATAGTCGCCCGTGAAGAACGCGTAAGCGGCTGATGTTGGTAGCTCTTTCGGTTTGGCGAAGTAATCGGATTTGCAAGAAAACGGGTTTTGGGCCTGAAAAGCTTGTGATTTGAAATAATTGATTTTGGGGATTCCCTTCCGTTGCGGAACGTGATTCTCTGCTCCCGTCGATTGGGATTGGAGAACTGTGATGAAGCCATCGCGCAAGGTGTCATCGGGAATAGAGGACCTGTTCCGCTCGCGGTTCGAAAACATCATCAACCTGCGCCACGAGTTGGTGGTGTTGGGGGGCCGGATCGCGTGGACTTTCTTCGACGAGACCTATGAAGCCTTGTATTCGGAGGAGGGTCGGCCGGGGGTCCCGACGCGGTTGATGGTTGGGCTGCACATCCTCAAGCATATGTTCGATCTCTCGGATGAGGAGGTCTGCGAGCGCTGGGTCTACGACCCATACTTCCAGTGCTTCTGCGGCGAAGAGTACTTTCAGCATGAGCTGCCCATGGAGCGCTCGTCGATGACCCGGTGGCGGGACCGGATCGGGCCGGAAGGTTTGGAGAAGGTATTCCAGGAGAGCCTGGCCGTGGCCCACCGGGTGGGGGCGCTGCGGGAGAAGGACCTCGAGCGGGTGACGGTGGACACCACCGTACAAGAGAAGGCGATTGCCTTTCCGACCGCCGCCAAACTGATGCAACGAGCCCGCGAGCGGCTGGTGCGACTGGCACGGGAGCACGGCATTGCCCTGCGTCAGTCCTATACCCGCCTGGGCAAGAGGGCGTTGATCATGCAAGGCCGCTACCGCCATGCCAAACAGCACAAGCGGGCCAACAAGGCCCTGCGCAAGCTCAAGACCTATCTCGGGCGCACCGTCCGCGACATCCGCCGCAAGACGGCCCAGGAGGAGAGCCTACGGGATACCTTCCGCCGCCCCTTGTGGCTGGCCGAGCGGGTGTCGACCCAGAAGCGGCGCGACCTCTTGCCCAAGGTCTAAAGGCGCACAAGCCGTACGAGTTCGGCTGCAAGGTCTCCGTGGCGGCGACCAATTCCCGCCCCCCCGGCGGCCAGTTCGTCGCCCACGTCAAGGCCTTCCACGGCAATCCCTATGATGGCCACACCTTGAGGCAGGTGATCGAAGAGATGGAACGCTGGACGGGGATATCGGCCGAGCGCATCTATGTCGACAAGGGATACCAGGGCCACTATTACCCCAACAAACACCGCGTCTTTAGATCAGGCCAGAAACGCGGCATCACGCCGACGATCAAGAAGGAGCTCAGGCGGCGCTCCGCCGTCGAGGCCGTGATCGGACATCTCAAGAGCGATGGCAGGCTGGGGCGCAACTTCCTCAAAGGCCGCGACGGCGACAAGATCAACGCCATCCTCGCCGGCGCCGGCTACAACTACCGCCTTGTCCTCAAATGGCTGAGGCGTTTGTTTGTCCAAATCCTGGCCGCGCTCCTCAGCGACATCTCGCACCCCACCGCAAACCCAATCGCCGCTTCAGCTTGAAATCAGGGTTCTTCACGGACGACCAGCATACTCTCGTGGGTGGCCGGGAGGGGGAGAGGGACAGACGCAAAAAAATGCGCATCCGCGCATTTTCGAACAGTCACGCCATTACGGATGAGCGCGAAGGATCTGCCCTATGACGACCGGAGACTGATGGGATCAGCCGAATTCCTCGGGCGGTGGCAGGCCCTGAAGCTCGACAGTCGGGACCCCGGCCTTGATCTTCTCGAGAAAATTTTCTTCCTTGGCCAAACGGGCCTTGCATCGTTCCATCAGGCCGTCGAGCTGATCGGGCCGAATGACCACGACGCCGTCGTCGTCGCCGACCAGGATATCGCCCGAATTGACTGCGGTCCCGGCGCATTGGATTGGCACGTTTATGCTGCCGCCGAAGCCCTTGTGGGGCCCGTTCGGGACGACTCCGCGGGTGTAGACGGCGATGGACGATTCGCGAAGTTCGGCGGCGTCCCGAATGCTGCCGTCGACGACCAGCCCGGCAACGCCCTTCACTTCCGCTCCGACGGTAAGGATGCCCCCCCAAACCGCGGTGCCGACGTGGCCCCGGGCGTCGACCACCACGACGCAGCCGGGCCAGGCGACGGTCAAGGCGTAGTGTAACGTCGCGTTATCGCCGACCATCGTCTGAATCGTCAGGGCCTGACCCGCGAACCCCTTGCCCGGCACCAACGGCTTTATCGCCGCGTCCATCGTACCGGTGCGGTTCAAATCATCGCTGATCACCGCGGTCGGAATCTCGCCCCAAGCATCGAGATCGGATTGGGAAAGCCGCGCCGTCGGGGACGCGTTTATCGTGAGAGCCATCTTTTCTCCGTCTTCCGCTGAACGCTTCTGTTAGGGGAACGTGAATGGTGCAGCCGCACCCGAGATTCGGGTCTCCTGCCCCGGGTAAGTCGGCGCGGCACCGGGGGATCCTTGACTTCAACGCGAGTAAAACTCGACCACCAGACTCGGCTCCATCTGAACCGGATACGGGACCTCGGAGAGTTCGGGAACCCGCAGCAATTTGCCCTTCATCTTTTGGAAATCAACTTCCAGATAGTCAGGAACGTCCCGTTCGGCCAGGCCGACCGATTCGACAACCGATGCCAACTCGCTCGACCGATGCCGCAATTCGATCTGGTCGCCGATCCGTACCCGGTAACTGGGAATGTTGACCAGGCGGCCGTTGACCATGACGTGACCATGGTTGATGAACTGGCGTGACGCGAACACCGTCGGCACGAACTTGAGGCGGTAGACGACGGCGTCGAGGCGACGTTCCAGGAGACCGATCAGGTTTTCGCTGGTATCGCCGCGCCGGCGGACGGCTTCCTCGTAGGTTCTCCGAAATTGGCGCTCGGTAATATTACCGTAATAACCGCGAAGCTTCTGCTTCGCCATCAGCTGGACCCCGAAATCGGACGGCTTTCGCCGCCGCTGCCCGTGTTGTCCTGGCGGATAGTCTCGGCGGTTCGTGGGACTCTTCGGGCGACCCCAAAGGTTGACCCCGAGTCGCCGGCATATTTTGTACTTTGCGCTCTGTCGCTTGCTCATTTGTGTCCCTCCGGGGCGGCGGCGGCGGGCTCGCGGACGGAAACGGCTACTACACGATCAGGCGGATCGCTGTCAAACCGTTTCGCAAAATCAGCGTTTAACGAGTTAGGAGGTGGGCTTATGTTTTTCGCAGAATTTTTCCACGGCCGCCGCTAACGCTTGCAACAGGTTCTGGCCTACAGTCCCTCCGTTGCCTTCCATCTTCGAGCGGATGATCGCCTCCATGGCGGCGACGTGCTTACCTATGATAACAAGCCTTACTTCGCTGCATTAGGTAATCGTTTCGACAAAGTTCTGGAGCAAATCCCCCACCAGCGTGATGAGCGGATACCCATAGGTGCCGGCCTCGCCCTTGACGTCATGGACGATCGCCGCAACGTCGTCCAGATGGACACGCCGATTTTCCGGATCGCTACAAGCCAAGTCGAAGGAGTGCCGCAATCTTGCCAGGTCGTCGACGACCCAATCGACGTAATCGCGTTTGAGCTCGCCCACGGCGGCTTCCGCCTTCCGCAAGCGTGAGGCATCGAAACCGCCGTCGCCGTCGCCGGTTTCGACTTTACGAAGCAGCTCGTTGGGTCGCCTTATGATAATGGTTTGTCCGTTGTCTCGAGACATCAGTTTTCCAGTTCCTTCGCGATGGATTTCGGCATGCTCCCGACCCTATTCGAGTAACGCGTTGACCTGATCCTGACTGAGCGCTCCACCCGAAACCCCGTCGCTTTCCGACGCCGCGGATACCCGGCGGTCGGCGCCGCGGAAGGGAACTTGCCGCCGGCGCCGGTCGGGTCCGAAATAGTTTTTGCTGCGCACAAATGGTCTTGGTTTGTTGATCACCTCGAGAATCCTGAGGTAAATACTTTTCGGAGAAATGGGTTTGGCCAGGAATTCGTTGATTCCAGAGTCACGTGCCTCGATGACCCGGGAAATCTGCGTGTGGCCCGTAAGCATGACGATGGGAACGAACACGTTCGGGCTGTCCTTCGCCGTGCGCACGAGACGGACGAATTCGAGACCGTCTAGCGGCTCCATCACCCAATCACAAAATACCAGGTCGCAGGGAACGACCCGCATCTCGCAGAAACCCTCGGCGGCATCCATGGCCGTAAAAACGTGTCGATAACAAACTGAATTGACCGGTTTATGTACCATATGATTTGCCCGCTTCTGTTGTGGATGTTGGCTCTGTGGGGAAGTGGTCAGGTCGGCGCAGCCGAGCTGTCCACTTATCCACAGAGCGCCGGCCGGTCGTGTCGAAGCGGATCACGCGGCCCGCCTTTCGCTGCTTTCGATCGGCGTGCCGTCTTTCTTGTAGCGGGCCAGGCAGCGCGGGCCATGGAAGACGGCAAGGTCGCCGTCGGGATATTCGTGCACACTCACTTTGGCCTTGACGTAGTGGTGGCGATGGCGGCCTGCCGGGATCTGCAGGCTCAAGTTCTTGTAGCGCACCGTGTTGTCATTGCCGACCACACGGTCCTCCTGCACACAGAGGATGTCCGCCAGGTTGCCGGCGAACGGCACGAAGGCGGAGGCTGTGTCCTCGGCCGGCCGGGCGAAGCGGGCATTGTGGGCCGGCAGGAAGTCCTCTTTCAGGAACCGGTTGGCGGCCGCCATATCGGTGATGCCGGCGAGATCGAGTTCCTGCGGCAGGCGTTTCTGCAGGGTGCCGAACATGCGCTCCGAGCGGCCCCGGGCCTCCGGCGAATAGGCCGGGATCAGCTCAATACCGAGTTGCTGCAGGGCACGTCCGACCTGGGTTGGATTGTCCTTGTCGACCTTGCCGCCGGCCTCCGGCGTGTGCCAATAGTGCGAGGCCCGGTCTGCATAAAGCGAGCAGAACAGCCCCATGGCCGACCCCACCTCCAGCAGCGCCACAAAGCTCGACATGGTGCCCTCCTCGGCGACGAAGAAGGCGGAATAGATCTCCGAAGTGGCATCGTCCATGGTCACGATCAGGTCCCAGTACTGACCCGGCACCCATTGGTGCGTGGAGCCGTCCTGGTGCAACATCATGCCGACCATCGGCCGGCGCGGCCGCTTGCGGCGGTGCACGCCGCGCCGCGGCGCCGGCGCGATCCGGCCGTGCGCCTGGAGCGTCAGCCGCACCCAGTTGTAACTGCGCGTGACGTCGTGCTTTGCAACCAGCTTCTCCCAGAAGTGCCAGGCGGTGAAATGCCGGTACCTGGTATCGAACAGACCCAACAGTGCCACCACCTCGTCGACCCCGGCGCGGCGCGCGGAAACCCGACCCAGGCGGCGGTCGTAAAGACCCTCCGCGCCCTCGGCCTCAAAGCGATCGCGCCAGCGTCGGAACGTGCGCTCGGACATGCCCAGGATCTCGGCTGCCTCCAGCTGGCTCAACTCACCCCTGTAGGTGCGTCCGTAAACCTCATCGAACTTCATCAATCTCAACCCCTGTAACTGCTCTGTCCGGCGCATCAGCTCCTCCACTTTCTGGAGGAGTTCTAATGCCGGACAGATCATTTGTTACATTGACCGGCCATATCACGTGTTATCGACACATGGCCGTAAAAACGTTGCGGATCCCCAGACCGCGTAGTATCTCGGTTACCAACGTGAGCATGTGGCGGTTGTCGTCGACGACCAGGACATTCAGTCGTTCCAGATTGTATCCTGCCACGATGTTTCCTTTGCAGGGATGTCCAGTGTCCCCGAACAGCCGCGTCGCCACGCGGCCAGCGACAATCCCTCGAAACTCAGCTACTCGGCGCGAATGTGACCGCCTCGCCGCAGGGAAGGAACGACACGACCGATGCCGGATACGTTCCGAATACGGTGCTAATCGTTTATCGTTAAGTTTTTCTTAAATCACGAACGTACTTGCGCTTTTTCGGGTACGAGGGTCGGCCGAAATACAGTAGAAACGGGGTACTTGGGTAGGGAGATGATCGCGATGCCAACGCATTTCCGCTTCACCGTTCTCGCCGTGATCGCGTTCGCGGTTGCTGGTTGGAGCGGAGGCCGGGCGGCTGGTTTACCGGTATCCGCCGAGGGCCAGGAATTGCCGTCGCTGGCACCGATGCTCAAGTCGGTTGCTCCCGGTGTCGTGAATATTTCCACCCGAGGGCGCGTTCGCGTGCGCGAGAGCCCACTTTTTAGCGATCCCTTCTTCCGTAGATTTTTCGACATGCCCTCGATTCCGCGAGAGCGGAGAACCCAAAGCGTCGGCTCCGGCGTCATCGTCGACGCCGAACGGGGATACGTCATCACCAACCACCACGTCATCGCCAACGCCGACAAGATCGTCATCACCCTGAAGGATCGACGTCAAATAGCGGCGGAACTGGTCGGCAGCGATCCAGACACGGACGTGGCGATTCTAAAGGTCGGGCCGGATCGGTTGACCGCGGTGCCCTTGGGTGATTCCAACGACTTGGAGGTCGGCGATTTCGTCATTGCCATCGGAAATCCGTTCGGACTGGGTCAAACGGTAACTTCCGGGATCGTGAGCGCCCTGGGCCGAAGCGGACTCGGGATCGAGGGTTACGAGGACTTCATACAAACCGACGCGTCGATCAACCCGGGAAACTCGGGGGGTGCCCTGGTCAATCTGCGAGGTGAACTGATCGGGATCAACACCGCGATCCTGGCACCTGGCGGTGGCAACGTCGGAATCGGTTTTGCCATCCCGGTGGACATGGCGCGGGAAATCATGAGCCAGCTCATCGATTTCGGAGAGGTCCGGCGGGGACATTTCGGGGTTCAGGTCCAAGAATTGACGCCTCGATTGGCCGGCGCCATGGGGATCCGCCAAACCGAGGGCGCGGTCATCACCCGCGTGGTCCCCGATTCGCCCGCGGAACGGTCCGGTATCAAACAGGGTGACGTCGTCGTCACTGTCGATGGTAATCCGGTACGCGGGGCGATGGATTTTCGCAACAAGTTCGCCTTGCGTCGTATCGGTGAACCCTTCCTGGTCACCGTACTGCGAGATGGCGACGAACGCGTCCTTAGAGCCGTGGTCGAAAAGCCGACCGAGGTCCGTTTGTCGGGCAAAGACGCCTCTCGCTATCTGGCCGGCGCGGTTTTCGCGAACATACCCGAAACCTCGCCCTATTACGGCCGTATCGACGGCGCCCTAATCGTCGAGATCGAACCGGGCAGTCCGGCATCAAGAAACGGCCTTCGCAAGGACGACCTGATCGTGTCCGTCAACGATTTCCAAGTCCGCAACCCGGAAGATTTGCTGGAAGCCACGGCGTCGGGCGGTCGTTCCTTGTCCCTAAACATCCGGCGCGGAAACTCGCGCATCAGGATCGTCTTGCGTTAAGGGCGAGCAGCCCACACCAAGGCGGCGGAGCCGATTTTTCGGCGCTCGATTGCCGAGGCGTGATTCAGCGCGAGTGAGAAACCTCCGCGCGGCGCGGGATTCGAATATCGTCGACCAATTCCTGAATTCCGCTTGGCGGTTCCGGCGTCACCCAACTCACCAGCCACGCCACGGCGAAATTGAACGTCATTCCGATGATACCGATTCCCTCCGGCGAGATGCCGAACAACCAATGCTCCGAAATGTTCATTTCCGGTCTGATGAATTTGAAAAACACGATATAGCCGAACGTGAAGGCCAGGCCAACCCACATCCCCGCGATCGTTCCCTCGCGATTCATGTGTTTCGAAAAAATGCCGAGGAGGATCGCGGGAAAGAATGAAGCCGCCGCCAATCCGAAGGTGAAGGCCACGACCTGGGCGACGAAACCCGGCGGATATACGCCGAACAAACCGGCGATGGCGATGGCGACCGCGGCCGAGATCCGGGCGAAAAGCAATTCCTGCTTTTCCGAGATTTCCGGCATGAACGTGTTCTTCAACAGATCGTGCGAAATCGAGGTTGAGATCACGAGCAGAAGCCCGGCCGCGGTTGACAGCGCCGCCGCGAGGCCCCCGGCGGCCACGAGGGCAATGACCCAACCCGGCAAGTTCGCGATTTCGGGGTTGGCGAGGACCATGATATCGCGGTCGACGTAGACTTCGTTTCTGTTCTCCGTAGGCACGTTGACGAGCAATCTCTCGCCGTTCGCGCCCCTCTTGTCCCCGTCGAAGCTTGGCTTGCCGCTGAAGGGGGCGCCAGGCCCATAATGGATGACGCCGTCGCCATCCTTGTCCTGCCAGCCGATAAGACCGATTTTCTCCCAGTTCTTGAACCAGGCCGGCGTCGCGGCGTAGGAGGTGGCATGGATCTCGCCGATGAAATTGGTCCGCGCGAACGCCGCCACGGCCGTCGCCGTGGTGTAGAGGATGGCGATGAACACCAGGGCATACCCGGCCGAAATGCGCGCGTCGCTCGCCGTCGGCACGGTGAAGAAACGGACGATCACATGCGGTAGGCCCGCCGTCCCAACCATCAAGGCGGCGGTAATCGCGAACACATCGAGCATCGATCGGTTTCCCGTTGTATAGGCGCTGAACCCGAGGTCCTCCATCACCGCGTCCAGCTTCTCGAGGAGATACATGTTCGAGCCGTCGGCCAGCGTGCTACCGAAGCCGAATTGCGGAACGGGATTGTTTGTCATCAAAATGGAAATAAAGATCGCCGGCACCAGATAAGCAAAAATCAGGACGCAATATTGCGCCACCTGTGTATACGTAATTCCCTTCATTCCCCCCAAAACGGCATACACGAAGACGATCGCCATGCCGATAATCACCCCCCAGGTGATGTCGACCTCGAGAAAACGGGAAAACACGATCCCGACGCCGCGCATTTGCCCCGCCACGTAAGTGAAAGAAATGAAAATCAGGCACACGACCGCGACCACCCGGGCGGTTTTCGAGTAGTACCGTTCACCGATGAAATCCGGTACCGTGAACTGGCCGAACTTGCGCAAATACGGTGCCAACAACAGCGCCAACAGAACATAACCGCCAGTCCACCCCATCAAATAGACGGACCCGTCGTAACCGCTGAAGGCGATGATCCCCGCCATCGAAATGAAAGACGCCGCGGACATCCAGTCCGCCGCCGTCGCCATTCCGTTCATGACCGGGTGAACGTTACCGCCGGCGACGTAGAATTCGCTGGTCGATCCCGCCCGCGACCAGAACGCGATCCCGACGTATAGGACGAAGCTGAGACCGACGAAAAGAAAGATTAGCGCCTGCGTATCCATGTCGGCCGTCCTCAGCCTTTGTGGATGTCGTCGTCCACCCCGTGCGCGCGTTCGATCCGCTTCATGAGCACGGCATAAACGAAAATCAGGACGACAAAGACGTAAATCGATCCCTGCTGCGCGAACCAAAAACCCAATTTGAATTCGAAGAACCGAATTTCGTTCAGTGGTTCGACGAGAAAAATTCCAAAACCGAAGGAAACCACGAACCACACCGAGAGCAAGATGACGAGCAATCGAAGATTGGCGTCCCAGTAGCTTCGGATTGCCTTTTCGTCGAGGACGGTCTTGTCCGCCTCCGTCCCGGCGACAACGTTCTCCGCCTGGACGGTGCGATGGTCGGTTTCGCTGGCCATTGTCCCTCCCTTTACGTTGTTTCCGCGGTGTTAGCACCGCGCCGGCACCCGTTGCGATGGCGTCGTCGATTGCATTCCAAAGCCATCATTGCCGGACGAATTGGCTTCGCGGAGTCCCGATGGCGTTTTGCAAGTGCAAAATAGGACAGATCCCGAGACAAAAAAAGCGCTCTCGAAGGATGTCGAATCCGTCATCCGTCCCTGATCATGGAATTGCGTCCGCGCACGGCCTTGGAATTCGAAACATGATCGAGCCACAGAGATCGATGTCCCTGGCGCCCGCTCACCGGAGCTTCTGGCCGATTTCGTCGAGCCTGGCGGAGTTGTCTGAGCGAAACGTGTTCAACAGACCTCCCCGCTCTCGCCGGCGCCGAATCGGGCCATCAGCGGAAATAACCCCAATCGCTGGAATTTTTCGTTATATGACACGAATTAGCGCCCTCACGGGTGGCTGCGTAACAATGCGGATATCGCGCATTCGGCGCGAACCGCATATTATCAACCACACTTCGCCTCCCCTTTGTGAGCGGAGGGTGGTATGGTTCGGTGAAGTGCTTTGAGGCGTCAGGAATATGTTGAATAGACGCACGGATTATGATCCGGCCGAAAGTCTTGAAATCAGACTCCGCGCTCACGACGGGGATATTTCACTCGACAATGGCAACATAATCCCAGAATTTAATCGAGAGGGTTTATCTTTAATTCGGATTTTCAGATTTAAATTCTTGATAATTTTTGCCGTCGCGGCACCAATATTTCATTTCGACATTTCATGGCCGGGGGGAAATTCCACCGCAATCCTTACGATGGCTTCCTACGCGCTCGCCGACGAGGCCGATGTCGTGCTCTCGAATGCCCTCAGCGCCATCAGTGAGCAAGACCCCAATAAAAGAAATGAACTAATAAAATTGCTACTTAGTGACAGTAAGATGCTCGCTATATTGCTAAAAACAGAGAATGGAAAAGAAATTTTCGGTAAAATGAGGGAGATTGCACCAGATACACGTGTAAATCTCAAGAAGACTAATCTGAACGGCCGTGATTTAAGCCACATAAATTTGAGAGACGCTGACGTATACTGGTCGAAGATGCGGGGCGTCAACTTCTCCGAGGCCGATCTGCGCGGTGCCTATTTGTTTCATTGTCATTGCCACGACTCCAATTTCAGTTACGCCAAACTTGGACTTGGGAGCGACGGGAAAAGGACAATTCTCGCGATGGCGCACCTGACCCGGGCAAAATTGATCGGGGCCGATCTTTCGCACGCCGATATTATCGACGCCTCCTTACAGCAGGCAGTCCTCGATCGCGCCATACTTGACGGTACCCTGATCGCGGGAAGCGTATTGACGCGGGCGAGCTTGGTCGGCGCGACCGCCGATCCGGAGGCACCCCCGCTTTTTATGATCAACTCGATCCTATCGTACGCCGACCTCACCGACGCGAGGCTCCCGAACGCCCAGCTACGGCGCGCGATTATCGCCAACGCGAATTTGACGCGAACGGATTTGTCCGGCGCCGATCTCCAAACCGCCGACCTCAGGTGCAGCAAATTTCACTATACCAATTTGACGGGGGCGAACTTGTCTTCGGCGATGCTCAATTTTTGCGATCTTAGGACCGCGATCCTCATCGGCGCCAATTTGACCGACACGGGTTTGTTGGGGGTGAACCTCGAGAATACCGATTTGCGGGGCGCGACACTGACCTATGTCCGTGCCGACGCGGCAAATCTCTCCGGCGCGAACATGCCCGGCATCAACATGCAGCACGCCGCCATGAACGGCGCCAATCTCGCTGGCGCCAATCTCGCCGGCGCTTTCATGCGCAATGCCGCCCTCGTCGCAATCAACCTGTCGGGTGCCAATCTCGCCGGGGCAAAACTGAATGGCGCCGATCTGGCCAACGCGAACCTTCGCGGAGCCGACTTGACCAACGCCGATTTGACCGGAGCCATCCTCACCGGCGCCCGCCTGGAAGGTGCCACGGTTAGGGGGACGATCCTGGCGGACCGTTAGGGTTTTGCTCCCGGGTTCGCTGTTTGAATTTGCCCGCGATGCTAGCCTTCCGATCTTACGAGAATGGGGAACAACCGATGTTCCGGATCCTCCGCCTGGCGGTCATCACGTTGTTCGTGGTCCTGGTGGCATCACCCCGGGGGTCTGCCGCCTCCAACGGTTGGGAAAATACCTCCTGGGGCATGACCAAGGACGAAGTCGCCGCGGCGATTTCCGAGGACATCGCATTGGCGCAAGGCAAGCACAAGACGACGACCGGTTACGAAGGCCTCACCGCGCCATCGTACGAAATCGGCGGCTGCGATTTCCGGGCGGAAATATTCTTCAACGATTACTCCCACCGCCTTGAAAATATCCGCCTGGAATTGAAAGAAGGTAATAGAATCAATAATTTGACCGTTGAGTGTTATAGGGAAATCGGCGAACTATTTACGATTAAGTACGGGGCGCCGGTTCAAACGACCAACGATAATACGGGTGTGTCGCTGGTGGGATCGCGCGAATGGCACCAAAACGATACGCAAATTCTCGTTTTTCACATGCTTTTTCATGATTTGAAGATCGGCATCATGACGATCGACTACGAACCCCTGTAGCCCTCGCGCGCCGCCGATTTCGGCCATTCCATCGAACACGAAGCCTTTCCGCGACCGGCGGGGAGACGCGAGCCAAAGCGGCTCCAAGGGCGAAGGCCCTGTTTCGCGACGATATTGGCGATCTCGACTTCGCCATCCCCGATCCAGAGCGCGTGGCTTCCGCAGCGCCAGATGTCGAAACGGTCAATCGTGACCTCCGCCGAGGGACACCGTCCCCACACCGGCACCAGGCTGACGACAATGTCGGCGTTCAGACAATCCTCGGCCAAGGCGCGCGGGTCCTGCACCAAGGCAACGGTCTTGCCGTTGGCGCGGTAGATACAGCCCAACGAATCGCAGCGTAGCGCTTCGCTGGATCCGGGCCAGCTTTCGGCCTCCGATTGCCCGACACGCCGTAACCACACTTCGGTGATGAAGCGGGCCGCCTTGTGGGTCGACAGCATCACCCCGCCATTTTCGACCCCCACCGCGAACAGTCGAGCCTGGCCATCGACAATAACGTCCGGCGGCGGTGGCGGAAAGACGGCGCAGGCAATGCCAGCGGCGATACCACCCAACCCACACCACCGCCAAGCCTTTCGCCAAAGACAGAGCCACAGACCCCCGATGCCGCACAGGGCCAACGCCACGATCGAAACCGCGGGCCACGGACGCACGGCACCGGGCCAACTGCTTACGGTTTCCGCGACCGTGATCACGACGGCGGTTCCCCAGCCCATGGGGACCAAGGCCAACTCCTCCAGCCCCACGGGCATGAGGATCAGTGCCAATATTCCCCACGGCATGACCCATAAGGCGGTCACCGGCATGGCCCCGAGATTCGCGGCGAGTCCGTAGATCGTAAGACGATTGAAATGATAGATCTCGAACGGCGCGGTCGCGGCGCTGGCGACGATGGTCGTGAGTGCCACGCCGGCAACGTAGAGCGAAACTTTTCGCGACAGGCGAAATCCACCGCCCCCGGAACGGTATAGGTACACCCCGCCTTCCTCGACTTCGTACCCTTCGACTTGCGCCGCGTTGAATACGGTGTAACCCCTGCCATGGGATAGGTTTCGACCTTGGGCTTGCCGTCGTCCCCGATGATGGTTTCGCCGTTCGGTCCTTTCGCGTGCCGTTCGGTGAATTTCCAGAACACGATCAAGGTTCCGTGCTCACCCTTGCGGACTTGAGCGCCGACGTTCTGCCAGCCCTTGTACGTACACCATTCATTCGGCCAGCCGTTCATATGAGCGAGCATGGTTGTGATTGCCCGGTTGATGCCGCTGTAGGCGCGCCGGCTTTCCGCGTTGATCTGCTTCCCGCCTTGCGCGGCACAGTGCCAGGGCATCCGCCAATCGCCTTGCTTGGCGGCCCCGGTTTCGATTGCGGTAACGATTTGATCGGTCACGCGCTGGTAAACATCACGTGTCGTGGTAGGTTGGTTTGACATTCGATGTTCCCTTTCAGAGGTTGGATGTCCGGGGGCCGCCGTGTTCACGCACGGGCGGCCCCGTTTGGTGAGTGAACTAGACTCTGTATGGCATCAGGACGACCGTTTCGGATTCGCCGACGCCGTTGAGGTAGCAAGGCGCCGTCGCGTCGTTGGCGAATAACTCGGCTTGCGGGACCGTCATCTTTTTGAGGATCCTCGCCACAAACTTGGCGTTGAAGCCGATCGCGCGATAGCGAAGGGTTTTACCCTCGCCGGGGATATCAAAGGCGCCATCGCAGGGGATGGTTTGCTCGACCTTGCTACCTCCGGCCGCGCGCGCCGATACCTCGACGGTCTTTCCGCCGTTGGTCGTGAATTTCACGGGCGGCACGCGGTCGGTCGCGATCGCCACGGCCTGATCCAAGATCGGCAACATATCGGCGACGCTGAACGAGACCCGTTGCATCTTGGTCTTGTCGGGCAATACCCGCTGATAGTCGGGATACGTTCCGTCGATTTCCTTGGTCTGATAGGTCGAGCCGGCGACGGTTGCCACGATGCCGCCAAAATCCTTGGCCCATTCCACGGACACGTTGCCGACCTTTTGTTTCTTGAGTAGCCGGATCAGGATTTTCACGGCGGATGCGAGGATAATCTTTGCGGCTTTGTCCGGCATACCCGAAACAAGGTCTGTTTCCGCCAAGCCCAACCGATGACCATCCGTGGCGACCGCGCGAAGATTTAAGCCGTGCCGGTGAAGGTAAACTCCGTTGAGGTAATAACGGGTTTCCTCGACCGACATAAACGGCGCCGTGCGCTCAAGGATGCGCCGCAGTTCGCCACAATCGACCGTCATGGTGGCCGAGTTACCGAGGCTAAGAGCAGTCGGGAAATCCTCCGGCGGCAGATATTTAAGAGAGATATCAACCAAGCTATCGGGCCGGAACACGACTTGATCGTGTGGGGCGGTGAAAAACCGAACGGACGTGCTCTTGGTCGCCTTCAAGGCTTTCAGCAAGCGCTTGGCCTCGACCGCGAGTGGTGTCCACGCGATACGGTTTGTCTCGCCATCGCCGGCCAGGATCGGAACGGCAGTCGTGATCCGTTGATCCATGGGGTTGCATGGGGACAGTGGGCATACCACATGCGGGGTGTCGTCAGTGATTGAGTGGTTTTGCCACCTATAGGGGCAATTGGCGACACGCTAATCCATTGATAAGGCGGGACAATCAGCGAAGTTGCCGCATAATGTCCAATATGACACATTATTGGAACATTCTGCGCGTAAGCAATTGCTTTCATTGAGCTATTCTGACTTCGAGCCTGTACAGAGGTGCCTAAAGGGTATCGGTTCGGCACACCCCCCCGGTGGGGGTTGGGGGCGGATAGGTTCTTACCCCTGACTCCCCAGGATAAAAGGACCCGTTCCGAAATTTCCGGCCCTTAAAAGCGTGTCGCCCCCGAGACCCACCACGAGGGATTTCGACCGATTTGGCCTACGGATTCCAGGTTTTCCGGGGTTTTCCAGTCGAGACCCGGATTAATACCAACCGCCCTTAACATTGACTTGTGCGAGCCCACGCTCTGAGGCCGATGGACATGATCTTCCAAGGTCGGTCGGTCAGGTTGTTCCAGGCTTGGCAAGAGGCCTCGACGATGGCTTCATAGGAGTCGAAGACACGATTGGAGAGCCAGTTCTGACGGAGGTATTGCCAGACATTTTCGGCGGGATTGAGCTCCGGGGACTTGGGTGGCAAAGGCACGAGGGAGATGTTCTCCGGGATGCCGAGTTTGGCAGTGGTGTGCCATGCGGCTTGGTCGAGCAGCACGACGGCATGGGCGTTTGGGGCAACGGCCCGGCTGATTTCCTCGAGATGCAGGTCCATGGCTTCAGTATTGGCGCGCGGCATGACCAGCGCCGCGCCCTCACCGCGCTCGGGGCAGATGGCGCCGAAGAGATACGCCGAAGAGGTCCGTAGGTCCTTGACCTGGCGCGGGCGCGATCCCTTTGGGGCCCACTGGCGCACCAGGCTGTTCTTCTGGCCGACGCGCATTTCATCTTGAAACCAAACCTCGATGGGCGTGTCCGGTGGCTGTGCCGCTACGATTTTCGCCAAGTGTTCGGGAAAACTTTTTTTTAAATTCCTCCTGTGCCCGCGCATCCTGGCCGACGTGGCGCGGGCGCGCGGAAATATGCGAGAACCCGAGCGCGGCCAGCAGCTTGCCGACGCTCCGCTCGTGATAGTCCACGCCGAAGCGCGTTCGGATCAGTTGCTTGAGATCGATGCAGCGCCAGCGCACGACCCCATCCCGTTCGGGATCGGGACCGGCCTCGATAGCCCGCGAAAGCGCCGCCATTTGCGACGGCGTCAACCGACGCAACGCCCCGTTCGGCTTGCGGTCGATCAGACCGGCCGGACCTCCCGCGTTGAACCGGTGAACCCAGTCCCGCAACGTCTGCCGATCCATGCCGCCAATACCCGCCGCGCACGCTCGATCCATCCCATCGTAGATGGCCGCCATCGACAAAAGCCGTCGCGCCTGGTTCCCATCATCGCTCCGTGCCGCAAGAACACGGACTCTTTCAGCATCAAAGTCGTTTCGCAAAGGAATCGTTGGCATTGAACACACTCCCTTGTTGCCAACAACCTTGAATCACACAAAACCTAGCGTGTAAACCTTTGCGCGAGTCAAACTCTGGGGCGGTTGGTATAAGATGTTCATTTCCCCGGGCGTAGCGATAATTCCACGCCCGGCAACGATCCATACGAAATGGGCCGATCAACTCGCCAGGTTAGGACAAGCCGCGGGAGCCGCACGAGCCATGCGAGCCGCGCCGCCCGACACGCGCTCGAGCGAGCGGGCGAGATAGCTGTCGAGGCTTACCGGGCCGGGACCCGAGACCATCAGCCAAAGGAAGATCACGACGTACATGACCTGCGGCAGATAGAGGAAGTAGTCGAGCCAATCGAGGAATGAAAGACCTGAGGGAATGGTGTGGACCTCGACCGTGATGATGGCCACGATCATGGCGATCGTCAGCGCGATGGCGCAGAAGGTCGATAGAAGCCCGACGATCAGGAACAATCCGCCGAACAGCTCGACAGAAGCCAGGAAGACCGAGGTGAATTCCGGGAACGGAATTTGGGCTTCGACCATCGTCTTTACCAACGCGGCGTGGTGTTCGGCGACGAACAGCTTGTTGCCGCCCGAGATGGCGAATAACACGCCGAGCGAGACCCGCGCCAGCAAGATCGGCGCCCATTCCCAACGCTTGTTTCCTTGCAGCACGATAGCAATCCATTCATTTAATTTGGAAACTCGAAACATCTGTTCATCCTCCGTGTCGGTTGGTTCACCAAATTGGTGCGGTGTCCGATCACGCTCTGTCGAGACGGACCGGTAGATACGATTGGGTTGCTCCGGACATAATCAGACACCCTTGAATCCAGCTCGGCACTCGGCCGCAAGCGACGACGGTGCGGACACCGGCGTCTCATTGCCGGCCGCCACAAATTCCTTGCGCCCACCGAGCAGGCAGATCGCGATACCGATCATGAGCACCGCGCCACCGATGTAATGAGCAATCATCGGCTGCTCGCCGAGAATCAAGTAGGCGCCGAGGACACCGGCGATCGGCGTCGCCGATGTCGCCAGGGACACGTCGATGTAGCGCGTCGACCTAAGGCCCGCGTACCATGCGAGCTGCCCGCCGACGATGACGATTCCGCCGTAGACCAGCATCAATTGCCAAAGAAACGGCGACGTCAGGTCGGTGAAGTGCTCGGGTCCGTACAGATGGGATGCGGCGATGAAAAACACGATCGTACCGACCCCGATCCGGACCACCGAAAAAATTCCTGTGGGTACCTTCTTCAGGAGCGGCTTAGCGATGATCGTGGAGATCGCGTAGACCACGGCGGCCCCGGCAGCGCTGATCTCGCCCTTGCCGATCATCAGGCCTTCCGACGAGGGCTGCAGCAACACCGACAGCGCCACGCCGAACAGCGACAACGCGGTGCCGACCACCGCCCATCGACCGATCTGCTCCTTGAACACCAGCCACGCCAACCCGAGCACGAGCGGTGGTTCGAGCTGGCTGACCAGTACCACGCTGGTCACCATCGTGTTCTCTATGGCGGTGAAGAAGAGCCAAGGTGCGATACCGCTGGTCAATAGCGACAGAATCAACAGCTTGATCCAGTCCGACCGGGACAGGCGGCGCAGCGTTTGCGGGGTCCATTGCCGGTGGTAAACCAAGAACATCACGGCCACCGCGCAGGCATTCCCCGCGAACAGTAGATTGCAGAACCATATGGCGTTGCGGCCCTCGATTGGGTGCATGGCACCCAGGTCGCTCAGAATCCGAACGATCGAATTGGAAGCCGCGAACACGAGAATCGAGATCCAGAGATAAACCGGTCCGGGAATTCGAGCTCCCATCGGGCTGGCCTCACGCTTCCTCGGGAACACCGCCTGGGGGGCGAATCGCGACCGCCGCAGTGGCACTTGGCACCGCCGGGCCCGCGTGCCGGTCGATCACCGTCAGGTCGCCGGGGCAGTCGGGCCAAGGTTTCAGAACGTCAAGCGGCACCGACGTGCCATTCGCCTGCACAATGCGGACGTGGTAACGCTTGAGCCGTCTTGGCTCAGCGACCCCGCAGGAATGGGCGATGGTCTCCACTTCGTGAACGAGGTTTTGGCAGTAATTGGCGACCTTGACCGCCTTGTCGGCTGGGTCAAGGCCGCGCTGAAGCCGCGGGATATGGGTCGTGATCCCGATAGGGCAGGTGTTCATGTTGCACTTCATCGCCTGGATGCAGCCGAGCGAGAACATGAAGCCGCGCGCGGACGTGACGAAATCGGCACCCGCACACAGCGCCCAGGCGACGCCTGAAGGCGTGATTAGCTTGCCCGACGCGATCAGGCGGATGCGTTCGCGCAGGCCGTGCGCATGAAGGATGTCGGCGACCATAGGCAGTGATTCCCGAATCAGCAGGCCGACGTTGTCCATCAGCGGCATTGGGGCGGCGCCGGTGCCGCCGTCGCCGCTGTCGACGGTGATGAAGTCTGGCGCGCTCTCGATACCGCGGAGGTGAATCTCCCGACACAGCGAGATGAGCCAACCATAGGCGCCGACGACCGACTTGAAGCCGACGGGCTTACCGGTTGTCCGTCGAACATGGTCGATGAATTTCAACAGATCCTCGACTGAATTGATCTCGGGGTGGCGGTTGGGCGATATGGAGTCCTCGCCCTCGGGAATGCCCCGAATCTCCGAGATTTCTCGGGTGACCTTGCCGCCTGGCAGGATTCCGCCCTTGCCAGGTTTCGCCCCCTGGCTGAGTTTGATCTCGAACATCCGCACCTGCTCGTGGCTGGCGATCTCCCTCAGCCTGTCGTCGCTGAGCCGTCCGTCCGGGTTGCGCACGCCGTAATAGGCGGTGCCGATCTGAAACACGATGTCGCAGCCGCCCTCGAGGTGATAGGGCGACAACGCGCCTTCCCCGGTGTTCATCCAGCAGTTCGCCTTCTTGGCGCCGCGGGAGAGGGCACGAACCGCCGGCGTCGAGATGGCGCCGAAGCTCATGCCCGAAATGTTGAATACCGACGGCGCATCATAAGGGGTCTCGCAGTAGGGACCGATCCTGAGCGGCTGGGTCTCCGCCGCGTCCCGCTCCAGGGTGGGAAACGGGCAGTTGACGAAGATCGCCGTGCCGTGCGGCGATAGGCTCTTGGTCGATCCGAAGGGAACCGTGTTGCTGCCGCCCTTGGCCGCCCGGTAGGCCCATTCGCGTTCGGCCCGATTGAACGGCATCTCCTCGCGGTCCATGGCAAAGAAGTACTGGCGGAAGAACTCACCCAGCTTCGAAAACAAATTTCGGAACCGGCCAACGACCGGGTAATTCCGCCGAACCGCATCCGCGGTCTGCGTCACGTCGAGTACGAACAGAACCGCGAGTGCCAGCACGCCGATCCCGATGGCGAAGATGAACAACGTCGTTACCCTAGCCGCGCCTATGCGATTTTACTGTGCATCTTTGATCGAAACCACGTTCGTATCCCCTGCCCCGCCGCCGGACAATATTTCTTGCAGGTGCCGCCGCCACGCACCCAGCGCGGCCGATTTCTCCCGCTGATAGTCGTGCCGGTCGTATCGGGCGCCGACTCCCGGTTCGAGATGGCCCAACACGCGATCCATGATAAACCGCGAGAAACCAAGCGCCGTAATCCCACTTCCGCACGTTCTGCGAAGGTCATGGCTTCGGAAATCGGGGATCCCGGAAATTCTCTTAACCCGGATTGCCGCGTCCCCGAAACTTGAAATCGGGCCCCCGTGTTTCCTCGGCGAGGCGAAAACATACTCGGTCGATATCGGTGGTTTCGAGGCCAGCACCTCAACGGCCAAATCAGACAACGGCACCATGTGAACGCACTTACTCTTCATCCGTTCCGCCGGAACAGTCCATATGCGTTTCTCAAGATCGAGTTCCTGCCATCTCATGCCGGCAACCTCGGCCTGCCGCTGGCCTGTGATCAAGATCAACTTGTAAAGGCCACCGTAAGTGCCCTCGAACGCCGCCCAAAGGCGTCGTATCTCGTCCTGGTCGTAAATTCGGTCCCGAGATACCTCATGGCCTGGTTTATCGATCTGTTGGGCCGGGTTCGTTGCAACGCGCTCCCGCTTCAGGCCGAAGTTGAAAAGTTTTCTGATCAAGCTCAAGACGCGGTTCGCCATCGCTGGCGCACGGTCGGCAATGTCGTCGAGCAAGGCGATAACCTCCCGCCGGGTTATGTCCGCAACTCGGCGGTCGTGCCAATCCTTGAGGTATTTGTTGATGATCCGCTCATCTTCGCGCCAAGAGCGTTTCTTCTTCTTCGCGTGCCGCTCAAGGTATTCGGACGCCAATTGCCTCAGTGTGGGAGCCGCGCGTCTCGCCTGTTTCTCGCCTGCCGGGTCAATGTCGGTGGAGACCCCATGCTTGACAGCGAGCGCCAATTTGCGTGCCTCGGCGAGACCAGTCGCCGGATACCGGCCAACGGTGATCCGACGTTGCTTGCCGTGGTAGACGTATTTCACGAACCACGATTTCGAACCGCCTACGCCCACCCGGCAACCGAAGCCCCGGTCGCCAGCGTCGAAATAATCCATCTGGCCCCGATCCGGCTTCGGAAGGTTCGCAATTTTGCGGTCCGTGAACTTGATTTGAGGCATCGCCAACCGAAGCTGATTTTTGAAAAAGGTACAGAAAAGGTACACGCGAGACGTGGCTTGGGGTGAATTATAACGAAACGGCATGAAATGACAATACCAGAATTCTCGTTCTATCGCAGTGCGTTATCACGTCCGCGCGGTATTCGTTGAAACGGCCTGAAATGCTACCGTAGCTGATCCAATAAGAGCCGCTGGCCACGAGGCCGGGGCGATACCTCGCCGACCCTGCCGACGACGACGGTGTAATCCAGATCTCGCGGAAGAATGGGCGCCGCGACCCGGCCGGTCCGAAACTGCGCTGCCGAGAAACCGACGGCGACGGTCAGGGTCGCGAGCGCCGCCAGCCCCACGAGGGTCCACCGGGGCACCAGCATAAAGGCGATAAAGGCGACGGCGGTGGCCACGGCGCCGGCCCACGCCGCGGGTTCCTCGCCAAGGCTGAAATAAGCCGCGACGCCGACACCGAGACCCACCGGACACCAAAGGAACCATCGTTCGTTCTCGGCCTCGGCCGTTCGGCGTAAAAAGCCGATGAGCGCCGCCGGACCCGCTCTCGAAAGGCGCCGGAACGAATCCCCGAAGCCGGCACCGGACGGGTTCCCGATGGCGCCGAACCATTGGCCGTGCTTCCCCCCTTCCAAAGGCGCCGGAACGAATCCCCGAAGCCGGCACCGGACGGGTTCCCGATGGCGCCGAACCATTGGCCGTGCTTCCCCCCTTCCATCCCCGCCAACCATACAACGCCGACACCGTCCAACACCAGCGCGTGAAGACCTCCCGAGCGCGGGGATCGAGCAAGGTTCGCGCCCGGGCCGGCCTATGCTAAACAGTGTTCCCAACCATGAACCGTATCGACGCACAGCCGTGTCCGTGACGCGATTTGCCCCTTCGCCGACGGGCACCCTCCATATCGGTGGGGCGCGTACCGCCTTGTTCAACTGGCTGTACGCGCGTCACCACGGTGGCCGGTTCCGCTTGCGCATCGAGAACACGGACCGGGCTCGCTCCACGAAAGCGGCCATACGGGCGATCCTGGATGGTCTCGAGTGGCTGGGGTTGGATTGGGACGACGTGCCTATCTACCAGTCGACCCGGGCGAAGCGCCACGCCGAGGTCGCCAATCGCCTCCTGGCCAAGGGAAATGCGTACCACTGCTTTTGCACGCCCGAGGAACTTGCCGATATGCGCGCCCAAGCTAAAGCCGCGGGCCGCTCGGCCCGGTACGACGGCCGTTGGCGGGACCGCGGTTCGGCCGAGGCGCCCGAGGGCATCGATCCCGTGGTTCGGTTCAAGTCTCCCCAAGCCGGCGAGACGGTTATCGACGATCGCATCCAGGGCCAGGTCCGCTTCGCCAACGTCGAGTTGGACGACATGGTCCTGCTCCGAGCGGACGGTACGCCCACGTACATGCTCGCGGTCGTTGTCGACGATCACGACATGGGTATAAGCGACATCATTCGCGGCGACGACCACTTGGTGAACGCGGCCCGGCAGTTCCAGCTTTTCCGTGCCCTGGATTGGCCGCTACCGACGTTCGCCCACCTTCCGTTGATTCACGGAGCCGACGGGGCCAAGTTATCCAAGCGCCACGGCGCCTTGAGCGTGGAAGCCTATTCGGACGCCGGCTTCCTACCCGAGGCGATGCGCAACTACCTCTTGCGCCTCGGTTGGAGCCATGGCGATGACGAAATCATCCCCACCGACCAAGCCATTGCTTGGTTTGGCCTGGAGGCCGTTGGACGAGCTCCAGCCCGCTTTGACCACGACAAGCTCCTCAACCTCAATGGCCATTACCTCCGCGAGACCGGGATCGACCACCTCGCGGCGCTGGTGGCGGCACGTCTCCAAAACGATCTTGGCCCCCTCGAACCCGCCGCGAGGGAACGCCTCCACAAAGGAATGACGGGCTTAGCACCCAGAGCGAAGAATCTTGTGGAACTATCTGACAAGGCAAGGTTTTATGTCTCTGAACGCCCCCTGTCCCTTGACCACAAGGCGGCACGCCAACTCGATTCCGGCGGGCGTGAATTGGTGACCCGGCTCGCCGATCGCCTGAACGGTCTTAAGACTTGGAACGCGGACACGGTGGAGAAAATCGTCCGCGGCTTCGCCGAGAGCGAGGGCGTGGGCCTGGGTAAAGTGGCTCAACCATTAAGGGCCGCCCTTACGGGTTCTACGATTTCACCTGGAATTTTCGAGATTTTGGCCGTTCTCGGGCGCGAGGAATCCCTCGGAAGAATGGAAGACGTCAAAAATTAGACCGCCAGGCGATTTGCGAATTCGTCGCTTGGACTCTATGCTTCGCGGCACAAAATCAAACCGCCACAGTGGACACACTTGAAGCAATAGGACGAGGGGATAGGCCATGACCCACGAAATACCACCGCTAAACAAGGTTTCGCCGAAGCGAACCGTCAATTTTTCCGATGATGGGAGCCAACCAGGATCGAGCGGCGAATTCGGCGTTCTCGAGGGCACCCTGGGACCCGATGTCATCGATGTCCGCAGTTTGTACGGCCAAACCGGGTATTTCACTTTCGACCCCGGCTTCATGGCGACGGCGAGCTGTCAATCGCAGATCACCTTCATCGACGGCGACGAGGGCGTCCTATTGTACCGCGGTTACAGCATCGACGAACTCGCCGAGAAAAGCGACTTCGTCGAGGTCGCGTATCTCTTGCTCTATGGCGAACTGCCCAAACCGAATGAAGCGGAGGCGTTCGAAAGTGCCATCACCAATCACACCATGGTCAACGAACAACTGCTGTACCTGTTTCGGGGTTTCCGCCGCGACGCGCACCCGATGGCCATCATGGTCGGCGTGGTTGGTGCCCTTTCGGCTTTCTATCACGATTCCCTAGACATCGACAACCAACGCCAACGAGAAGTCGCCTCTTACCGATTAATCGCAAAAATTCCTACGATTGCGGCGATGGCCTACAAATATTCGATTGGCCAACCTTTCATGTACCCGCGAAACGAACTTAATTATTCCCAACGTTTCCTTCAAATGATGTTCGCGGTTCCTACGGAAGAATATCGGATCTCCCCGGTACTGGCCCGAGCCATCGACAAAATTCTTATCCTTCACGCCGACCACGAACAAAATGCTTCCACTTCGACCGTGCGTTTAGCGGGATCATCGGGGGCCAATCCCTACGCTTGCATTGCCGCCGGCATCGCCTGCCTCTGGGGACCGGCCCACGGCGGCGCCAACGAGGCAGTTCTCAACATGCTCGAGGACATGGGAAGCATCGATCGCATTCCCGAGTTCATCGCTCGCGCCAAGGACAAGAAGGATCCCTTCCGCCTCATGGGATTTGGCCACCGCGTTTACAAGAACATGGATCCGCGCGCGACAGTTTTGCGCGAAACCTGTCACGAGGTGCTTGACGAGCTTGGAATGAATGATGAACCAATGCTCAAAATTGCGATGGAACTCGAAAAAATTGCCCTCAACGATGACTATTTCATCAAGCGCAAACTTTACCCGAACGTCGATTTTTATTCAGGAATTATTTTGCGCGCGATGGGTATTCCTCCACACCTGTTCACTGTCGTGTTTGCCCTGGCGCGGACGGTCGGTTGGGTCGCGCAGTGGAACGAAATGATCGAGGACCCATCACAGAAGATCGGCCGCCCGCGACAACTCTATACCGGCTATGGCCCCCGAAAATACCTCTCGCTCGACGAGCGACGATAGGAGAACCAGCGAGCGGAAGGAAATCCCATTGGCGTGGCGAGGTATCGGAATGATACATGGCCGCCACGCCTTCACCGAGACCATGGGTGCCCTTCGCGCGAAAAACGCTCGATCGCGGAGATGACGACTTCGGCCGCACGCTGGCTCGGTATCGTCACTCCCGAGCCGATTCGGGCTGAAATCATTGCCGTCGATTCGATTTGGCGCGATCGCGCGGTGTCATCGGCGAATAATGGCGCCAGGGCCTCGCACAAGACATCGGGGCGGCAGCGTTCCTGCAACAGTTCCGGAACAACCTGACGCTCGAGAATCAAGTTTACCAGACTGACGTGAGGTACTCGGAGCATGCGCCGGGCGGCGAAGGCCGTCATCGGGTTCGCCTTATAGGTAATCACCATCGGCACGCCCGCGATCGCCAGTTCGAGGCCAACGGTGCCGGAAGCCGCGATCGCGGTGGTGGCGGCGTTGAAAGCATCGTATCTCGCATGACGTCCGACGACGACGGTCGCCGGCACCGCCCAGCGGGAAACGACCGACGATACGGTCTCGGCAACGGTCGAAACCGTCGGCACGACGACGTGGAGCGACGGGAAGCGCCGAGCGAGCAGTCCGACGGTTTCGCCGAACACCGGGAGTAAACGCGAGATTTCGTTGCGGCGGCTACCGGGTAGGGCGCAGAGCAAAGGCGTTTCGGATTGGAGGCCATTCTGGGCCCGAAAGGCATTTCCGTCCCCGCCGTCGGCGCCCTCCTCGACCACCGGATGGCCGACGAAACTGCACGGCAACCCGACGGATTCGAAATAGGGCGGCTCGAACGGCAGCAGGACCATGACGTGGTCGAGAAAGCGCGCGATCTTGGCCGCGCGTTCCGGCCGATACGCCCAAACTTGGGGCGCCACGTAGTGGATCAGGGGCAGACCGGCGTCGCGCAGCCTCTCGGCGACGCGGAAGGAAAAAGCCGGCGTATCGATGGTCACCAACGCGTCCGGACGTGTTTCTCGAACCGCGGAAACGGTTTGCCGAATGCGTCCCAGAAGTCGCGGTATGCGCGGCGCCACCTCGAAAAAACCCATGATGCTGAGTTCGCCCATGGGGAACAGGCTTTGCAGTCCCTGCTCCGCCATCGACTCGCCGCCGACTCCCACGAAACGAACGCGATCCCGCCACGCCTTCCTCAGAGCCATTATGAGGCGGGCGCCCAACTGGTCCCCGGAAGGTTCGCCGGCGACCAGGAAAATCAGCGGCTCCCTCTTATTTCCCGCCGGCCCTTCGCTCATTCCGGTCCGATGCCGACGACGAACAAGCCCGCCGCGTCCGCCGCGGCCACCACCGCGGAACGGTCGATAATCAGCGAACCGGCCGCCTCGACGGCAATTCCGCGCAGGCCCGCCTTCTCGCATCCCGAAACGGTTCGGGGACCGATCGTGGGCAGGTCGGCGCGACGTTCCTGATTCGGTTTCCTGACCTTGACCAGAACACCCCCGGGACCTTCCCGGCGAAGCCCGGCGCAGCGCGCGAGCAAGGCATCGGTGCCCTCGATCGCCTCCAAACCCAGAACTGCGCCCTGCTGCACAACGACGGCTTGGCCGACGTCGTGAACACCGAGTGCCCGCGCGACCCGCGCCGCGGTCGCAATATCCTCGGACGCATCCGCGTCGGGACGGCAAACCCCCAACGGTCCCGGCGGGGCGAGAAGATCGGCCAACAGTTCGTCGATCCCGACAACTCGAAAGCCCTCCTCCTCAAGCTCGGAAACCACCAACGAAAGCAGGCGATCGTCGCCAAGCCCTCCTGTCCCCAAGCGCGAAAGGAGACGAAGGGCGCGGCCATCGGGCCGCAGCGTCGTCAACGATGGCCGTCGCACGGGACCCGCCAAGACGACGTCGCGGGCGCCGCTGCCGTGTAACAGCTCGATGGTTTGGCCCACCGCCCCGAGGCGAACCCATTCGTGAGGCACCTCGGATATCGGCCCCGGATCGGCCGCGCCCTCGAAGGCGACGACAAAAACCTCGCGGCCCGATTCCCGGCACACGCCAATCACTCGTCCGGGAAGACTACCACTACCAGCCAGGATACCGAGTTTAGGCTGCACGAGTGACTTTGGGCTGACAAATCGAACGGGTGCTCATGCTGCGAATGAATTCAACGATGTCCATCACCGGCTGGATTTCGTTGTACATCTGCGAGACGTCCTCGAGCCGCTCCGACATCGTGCCTTCCTGGGCAAAGAGCAGGCGATACGCCGTTCGGAGGGTATGAATATCTTCCCGGCCAAAGCCTCGGCGCTTAAGACCGATAATGTTGAGACCGGACAAAAAAGCACGGTCCCCGAGCACCGATCCGTACGGAATCACGTCGTGCTCGACTCCCGACATGCCCCCCACCATCGCATGGTGTCCGATCCGTACGAATTGGTGGATCGCCGCCAAACCGCCGAGCACGGCATAGTCTCCGACCGAAACGTGGCCACCCAAGGTGGCGCTGTTCGCCATGACGACATTATCACCCACCCGGCAGTCATGGGCGATATGAACCGCCATCATGAAAAGGCCGTTGTCGCCCACGGAAGTCAACATGTCGCCGCCCTTCGTACCCGGGTTCATGGTGACGTATTCTCGAATGACGTTATTCCGACCGATGATCAGCTCGGATGGTTCGCCGGCGTACTTCAAGTCCTGCGGTCGATGACCGATCGAAGCAAACGGGAAAACCTGGCAGCCGTCGCCGACACGCGTTCGCCCGCTAACGACGACGTGTGATTCCAGGCGCACGCCCGGACCGAGCTCGACTTCGTCACCAATACAGCAGTAGGGACCGATCACGACATCATCGGCGATCTGCGCGCCCGTCTCGATGATCGCCGTCGGGTGGACGCGGGGCATCTAACCGTCCCGGATCATCGCGGCAAACGTTGCTTCCGCTACCAAGTCACCGTAAACCATCGCCCGCGAGCCGAATTTCCAAACGTTGGCGCGACTGTGACGCTTCTTGACTAGAATTTCGAGCCTATCACCAGGGACGACCGGCTTGCGAAAGCGGGCATCGTCGATCGACATGAAATATACCAGCTTTCCCTCGGCTTCCTGGCCAAGACTGTGAACGACGAGTACGGCCGCCGATTGCGCCATGGCTTCGATGATCAATACTCCGGGCATCACTGGTCGGGCGGGGAAATGACCCCGAAAAAAGGGTTCGTTGATCGTCACGTTCTTGATGCCGGTCGCACGTTCGTTGGCAACGACATCGACCACGCGATCGATCATCAAGAAAGGATAGCGGTGCGGAATCATTTCGAGGACTCGAGAAATGTCGAGTTCCACGTTCGTCTCGCGCCCGTCCGGTTGGGACATTATTTCGGGTCCTTCCCCGCCGCGATCCGCGCTAGGGCTATGGTTTGACGGTGCCATTCCCGCGCCGGAACCGCCGGACTGCCCCCGTAAGCGCGTCCCGCTTCGGTGTCGCGCATGACACCCGCCTGGGCCGCGATCCGACTTCGGCTACCGATCTTCAAGTGACCCGCAAGGCCCGCCTGGCCCCCGGAAATGACGTAATCCCCCAGCTTCGTACTGCCCGAAATACCGACCTGAGCGACGATAATGCACCCCTTGCCGAGCTGAACGTTGTGAGCGATTTGAACGAGATTATCGATCATGCAACCGGGACCGATCACGGTATCGGGACCGCTGCCCCGGTCGACGGTGGCGTTGGCGCCGATTTCAACGTCGTCGTGTATGACAACCCGGCCGACTTGCGGAATTCTCAGGTGGCCTTCCTCGCCGGGCGCAAATCCGAACCCGTCCTGACCAATACGGGCGCCTGGATAAACCACGACCCGATCACCGACCAAACAATGACTAAGCGACGCGCACGCTCCGATCACGCAATCATCCCCAATGACCACTGCCGATCCAATAACCGCGTTGGCGCCGATCCGACAACGTTGCCCGATATTCGCCCGAGCACCGATCACCGCGCCGCTCTCGACGCAACACTCCGCGCCAAGATTCGCGGTCCCATCGACGATCGCGCCCTGGGCAATTCCGGACTTGGGATCCGGCGGTGGATAAAACACACCCGCGACATGCGCGTACGCCCGGTAGGGATCTTTCGTCAACAAGAGTTCCATTCCTTTCGGGGCTCGATCGGCCAGGTCCGGATGCACGAGGCAGGCACCGGCACGACTGCGCGAAAACGAATCGAGGTAGCGACGATTATCGAGGAAGCTGACCGATTCCGGACCAGCGGCGTCGAGCGGATCGACATCGCGAAACTCGCGGTCGCTTCGCGCGCCGGGGCCGAGTTCAGCCCTCGCGAGCTTGGCCAATCGCGCCAGCGTGAACGGCCCCCTGGGCGAGAAGAACCGCGGATCCGGCATGTGTCAGTTGCCCGCTTCCGGCACCCGCACGGTAGGAAGGCGTTGATTGAGCCGCGCCAGAACCTCGTCCGAAATATTGATGCTCTTATCCGCGTACATGACTTGGTTGCGCCCAAGCACGACGTTGAATCCCCGCTCCCGAGACAGTTCCGCGATCACGTCACGCAGAGCCGTCCCCACCTCGCGGTAACTACGATCCTGGGCCTCGTCCAATTCTCTTTTTCGGGTTTGAGCGCTGAGTTGAACTTGCGATACCTGGGTCTCGAATTCCCGGCGTTTCTGGTCGAAGGCGTCGGGAGCAAGAATCGTCTGTTGGCGGGTGATCTCCTGATTGGCAATCCGTAGTCCTTGCTCCTGTTTGTTGATTTCTTCTTGGTAAAGTTGGCTCCGCTGCTTCAATTGCTCCCGGATATCGCGGAATGCCAAGGAATCCCTGCGAATCTTCTCATAATCAACAATGGCAATTACCGTTGGTGAAAGTTGCTGCGCCGCGATCGGCGCTGATACGAGTACAGACAACGCCAGCGCGAAAAGCGCGACACGTTCCAGAAGCCGCGCGCGTGCCTTCATGATTTAAAACCTGGTGCCAAAACTGAACCGGAAATTTTCCGTCTCATCAAAGTCCTCCTTGACAACAGGAACCGAAAAATCCATCCGAATCGGTCCCACGGGTGAGGTGTATAGGATACCAATTCCGACAGCGAACCGGGGTGAGAATTCGTCACCTTCGACCTCGTTTCCGTCGTCGTCAACCTCGAACAAGGTTCCGAAATCGGCAAACATGCTCCCTCGAACCTGGAATTCGGCGGGCAGGCCAAGCGGAAAAGTGACGTCCGCGGTCGAGGTCAAGAAGGCATTACCTCCCAAGGCATCGTCGGTAAGTTGATCGCGCGGACCGATGCCCGCGGGGCCAAACCCGCGCAGGCTCTGGCCGCCGACGAAAAACCGGTCGCTGATTCGCACCTCCTGTCCAAATCCGAAAATGTACCCGCTCTCCGCCGTGAGACTACCCACTATCTCGTCCGCCAGAGGAAAGAATTTTCCTCCTCCGAAGCGAGTCCGCAAATATCTCTGATCTCCCCCGGCACCCGCCAGGTCGTTCGCCACCCGGGCGAAATAACCTTCCGTCGGTTGAAATCGATTGTCACGCCGATCATAAAGCAGAGCTTGGCCCACGGACGACGTTATCGTCACTCCTTCCTGATCTATGATGGACGTCGATGCGTTGTCGTCGACATCCTCGATATCGTCACGGCGAAGCGTATAATTTAGAGTTTGATTGAGGAATTCACTGACTGGATAACCCATGCGCAACGCAAAGCCTATGGATTCCTCGTCGAACGAACTCTCCTCCTGCTGATCGGTCGTACGTCTGAAGAGGTCGAATCCAGCGGCAACTTCGCGTTCGAGAAAATAGGGTTCGGTAAAGCTCAGGTCTACCTCTTGGCGGCGTCCGGACAGGGTGAACCTGGCCCGCAGGTCTTGTCCGCGGCCAAGAAGGTTGCGTTCGCTTATACCGACGGCGCCCAGAATTCCGTCAAGGGAGGAAAAACCGGCACCGAACGAAAGCTCGCCCGTGGCACGCTCGGCGACGGCGACGTCGACAATTGTCTTGTCTTCCTCCGACCCCTCGCGGTTGTTCACTTCGACCCTGTCGAAAAATCCCAAATTACGAATTTTTTGCCGCGAACGTCGTATCTTGGCCGTATTGAACGCATCCCCTTCGGCCAAACGAAATTCGCGCCGAACAACCTTGTCCAGGGTACGGAAATTCCCGTTGATATTGATCCGCTCCACGTACACCCTGGGACCTTCGGATACGTCGAAAGTCAAGGCGATCGTTCGGGCTTCCCGGTCGAATTCGAGGCGTGGGCGTATGTCGACGAAGGCGTAACCCAAACTGCCGATAAGGTCGGTCAGCTTTTGGATGGTCTCCTCGATCAGGTCCGCGTTGTACCACTCGCCATCTTCGGTCAACACCTCCTCCTTGAGTTCGTCGACGCTGAGATCCCTTAATTCACTGACGATGGTCACGCCGCTCAAACGATATCTTTCACCCTCCTCGACAGTAAAAGTCACGAAGAAATCCTGCCGGTCGCGGCTGAGTTCGGCCACGGCGGAAACCACTCGAAAATCGGCGTAACCCCGGTTCAGGTAATACCTGCGCAACAATTCGCGGTCGAAGGTCAAGCGGTCCGGATCGTAGGTGTCGTCGGAAGTAAAAAATCGGTACCAGCGAGATTCCTTGGTCTGAACGGCCTTGCGGAGCTGGTCGTCGGAATACCGTTTGTTACCAATGAAATTGATTTTCTTGATGCCGGTGACCGGTCCCTCGTTGATTTCGAAAATGAGATCGACACGATTTTGCGGAAGCTGGACCACCATTGGTTCGACACTGGCCGCGAAGCGACCGCTGCGACGATAAATCTCCAGGATCCGCGTCACGTCGCTCTGTACCTTGGCCCGGGTATACACGATGCGCGGACGGAGTTGGGCCTCGCCTGAAAGAATTTCGTCCTTGATGCGCTTGTTTCCCTCGAAATCCAGTCGATTGATGATCGGGTTCTCGACCACGCTGACGACGAGTCGCGCGCCCTCGCGGCGAATATTGACGTCGCGGAATAGACCGCTCCCGAATAGGTTCTTCAGGGATTCGTTGACGCGTTCCGCGACAAGCGGGTCGCCGGTGGAGATCGCCATGTACGAGCGGACCGTATCGGCCTCGATTCTCTTGTTACCCTCGATCAGAATCTCCTGAACAAATCCTGCCGACGATTGTGCCGCGGCCGGGTGGACTGGAACGACTGTGGCTCCCAGCAGGGCGACAAGCCCCATCAATTGGATCAAGCGTGCCAATAAGTCCACCTAGTGATGTGTTATCGGGGTCATGAGAACTTACGGACAAGAAAGTCGAATACGTCAAGATTCACAAGGTCGTTCCATGTCGCAAACACCATCAATGTTACCACCAACGCCAGACCGATCCGAAACCCGTATTCCTGTGCTCTTTCACCCATCGGTTTTCCGTGGACGAATTCAAAGACGTAGAACAATAAGTGGCCCCCGTCGAGCATGGGAATCGGAAAGAGGTTGATGAGCCCCAGATTGATCGAAAGGACCGCCATGAACCAGAACAGGGTTACGGCACCTTCCTCGGCCACCTGGCCCGACAACTGCGCGATGCGAATCGGACCGCCGAGTTCATCGGTGCCACGCGTGCCGGTGATCATCTGGCCAACAGCCCGCAAGGTCAACGCGGTCAGCGCGGCGGTTTCCTCGGTGGCGGCCCAAATCGCCGGGAGCGGGTCGTGTTGGACAAATTTGACACCCTTTCGGCCAACCCCGAGCTCACCGTAACGAACACTGTTTCCGAAGCGGTCGGTGGTCGTGACCATGCGCGGGGTGACGATCACGGTGATCTCGTCGGTGCCGTAGCGCAAGAAGGTCAATTCGAGCGGGACTCCGGGATTTTCCCGCACGATCTGCTGCATGGTTTCAAAACGATCTATCTCCTGACCGTCGATTTTGCGAATGACATCTCCGGGTTGAAGACCGACGGCCTCGGCGGGGCTTCCCGGCTTCACCATGCTGATGTCCGGCGGTGTAATGCGTTGCCCCACGGTCATAAAAAGGACCGCCAGAATTACGATCGCGAGCAAGAAATTCGCGAAGGGGCCGCCGAACACGATCGCAATTCGTTGGCCCACCGGTTTGTGAAAGAAGGAAATTTCTTGTTCTTCGGGGCTCATGTCGCGGGTTTCGCCGCTGGGGGTGCTGGCCACCCCCACGTCCCCGAACATCTTCACATAACCCCCCAGCGGAAGGACGCTGATCTTCCACCGCGTTCCGCTACGCGCCGTCCATCCAGTTATTTCGGGTCCAAAACCGATCGAAAACACCTCCACACGAACACCGTTGTATCGCGCGATGAGGTAATGTCCCATTTCGTGGATGAACACAATGACGCTTAGAATGAAGATGAACGAAACGCCGTGAGTCCAAATGAAATTTAAGAAATCCATCTGAATATAGCCTATATGTTATTGTTGGTTTCGTTCAACATCGGGTCACCCAATCCGACGCTTCGGCGCGCGCCAGCCCGTCGATCCGAGCAACGTCATCAAGGTTTGCAAGAGGCCCGCTCGGTATCCGATCGAGGGTTTGTTCGACGATACGCACGATGTCGAGAAAGCCAATTCTCCCGGTCAAAAAGGCCTCGACGGCAACCTCGTTTGCGGCGCTGAGAATAGTAGGCGCGCCGGCCCCTCTCCGCAAGGCCTCCCTGGCCAAGCGCAAGGCGGGGAAGCGGTCGACGTCGGGGGTTTCGAAGGTAAGCCGGCCCATCGCGACAAGATCGAGACGTTCGGTCGGCACCTTGATGCGATCCGGCCAGCCCAAGGTGAAAGCGATGGGGACACGCATATCCGCCGGTCCGAGTTGGGCCAGGACGGACCCGTCGACGTATCCGACGAGGCTGTGGACGATTGACTGCGGATGAACGACGATCTCGATGCGATCCTCCGGAACCGGAAAAAGGTGCGCGGCTTCGATGAGTTCGAGACCCTTGTTCATGAGCGTCGCCGAATCGACGGAAATTTTGGCCCCCATTTTCCAGTTGGGATGGGCGATGGCTTGTTCGGGCGTCGCTCGGGCCATCTTCTCGAGGTCCCAGTTCAAGAAAGGCCCCCCCGACGCCGTGAGAATAATTCGATCGATCGTGTCGGAGCGCTCGAAATCAAAGACTTGAAAGATCGCGTTGTGCTCGGAATCGACGGGCAGCAGGGTCGCGCCGCGTTTACGCACCTCGGCCATCATCAACGGTCCGGCGGATATCAAGCATTCCTTGTTGGCCAGGGCCACGATCGCGCCGCGTTGGACCGCGGCCAGGGTGGGCGCCAGACCGGCGGCGCCAACGATCGCCGCCATGACCCACTCGGCCGGTAGCTGCGCCGCTTCGATCAAGGCTCGTTTTCCCGCCGCGGGCGTGACCCCGCTGCCGGCCAACGATGCCTTCAGGTCATTGTAATGATCGGAATCCGCGATGACCGCCGTCCTCGGCTTGAGGCGCCGGGCCTGCTCCGCGAGGAGCGCGACGTTTCGGTTCGCGGTGAGGGCCTCGACCTGGAATGCGTCGGGCCGCCGCTCGATCAAATCGATGGTATTTCGACCGACCGACCCGGTAGCCCCCAGGATCGTGACCCGGCGCGGTGAAGGCGCCGGTTCCCTAAAAGTTACCGCCATGGCCAAAAGCTCCCACCTCCACCCGCGAAACACCAATGTAACCCCGCGACCAAGGGCAATACGGCCAGAACCCCATCGAGACGGTCGAGAACACCGCCGTGCCCAGGAATGAGATGGCCGCTATCATCAGCGCCGAAGTGGCGCTTGATCTTGGATTCGAACAGGTCTCCGGACTGTGCCACGACGGCGAGAGCCGCGCCGAACGCGGCCAGTAGGATAAGTTCATGTCGGTCCATGACCGCCCCCATCACGCCGCCGACGAGCGCCGCGAAGAGCACCCCGCCGATAAGCCCCGACCAGGTCTTGTTGGGGCTGATCACCGGAGCGAGTTTCGGGCCGCCTATTTTCCGGCCTGAGAAATAGGCCCCGATGTCGGTTGCCCAGACCACGGTCAGAAGCCACAACACGATCTCGAATCCAAGAGGACTCGCCTCTCGCAGCCAGACCGCCGCAAGGCAGGGAACGCCGACATAGATGGTTCCTCCCGCGGCCCAGATCGAACGCCCGCCGCCCCGTCGTGCGATCAGCCAAGGGGCAAGCGCCGTGACGGCAAGGACGGCAAGGCCGTAACCGCCGCCGATGAAGGCGGTGGTGCCGACGGCGGCCACGACGGCGGCCCCCGAAGCGGCGCCGATCGCCACTGCGCCCGAATTACACAAACCGTTCCATTCCCATACCATCAGGACCGCCAATGACATCATGGCAAGTTGAAAAACGATCCCCCCCGCGTACACGACCGCCACCGCCGCCGGTACAAGCAGCAGGGCGGAAATGACCCTAGGCCACAGATCCCTCACCGCCGCATCAGCCGCTAGAAGCCCCGTATCGACGCTCGCGACGGTGGAACTCGCTGATCGCCGCATCCAGGTCGTCGGGACCGAAATCCGGCCACAGAACGGGACTGAACACCAACTCAGTATAAGCCGATTGCCATAACAGAAAATTACTTAGCCGTTGCTCGCCGCTGGTTCGTATCAATAGGTCGGGGTCCGGGAGGTCCGAGCTGTCCAACTCACGCGCGAACACGGTTTCGTCGATATCGTCTGGACGCAGCTGGCCATCGGCGACCGCGCGTCCCACACGGCGTGCCGCCCGAACGATTTCATCGCGGCTACCATAGTTGAGAGCGACGGTAACGGTGAGTTGGAGGTTTTTGCCGGTGCGTCTTTCGCTGTCACTGATGAGTTTGATGACATCGGCGGGAAGGCCCTTGCGATCGCCGATGAACCGCATTCGGACCCCTTCCCGTTCGAGTTCCGGCAGCTCGCGATTGAGGTAAAGATGCAAAAGGCCCATCAGATCCTCGACCTCGCCACGTGGCCGCTTCCAGTTCTCCGAGGAAAACGCGTAGATCGTCAGATAGGCGATTCCGAGGGCACGGCAATGGCGCAAGATCCGCCGCAGCGCCTCGGCGCCCTGCCGATGCCCCGTGATCCTTGGCAAGCCACGCGCCTTCGCCCAGCGGCCGTTGCCATCCATGATGATGGCGACGTGTACCGGCGCGGCCGGCTTTTCGCCGTATGAGGCTGCCACACTCATCGAATCACACCTGAATGATGTCTTCTTGCTTCGCCGCCAGCATGGCGTTCACCTTTTCGATGTGTTTGTCGGTCAACTGCTGGATCTCCTCGCCCCACAGGTGCTGCTCGTCTTGCGACAGTTTGCCCTCGCGTTCCATCCTCTTCAGGATATCCATGCCATGGTGTCTCACGTTGCGAACCGCGACCTTGGCTTGCTCGGCGTATTTTCCGGCCACGCGGGTCAATTCGACCCGGCGTTCCTCGTTGAGTTCGGGAATCGGGATCCGCAAAAGGGCCCCTTCCGCGATCGGATTCAGGCCCAGTCCGGCGTCGCGAATCGCTTTTTCGACACTCTTCGCCAAGCTCTTGTCCCAAACCTGAACGCTGAGCATGCGTGACTCCGGCACGCTGATCGTCGCCACCTGGTTCAGCGGCATCTGGCTTTCGTAGGCCGTCACCGTGATGGGTTCCAACATATTGGCCGAGGCACGGCCGGCCCTCAGACCGGCGAATTCCTGCCGCAGCACCTCGACCGCGCCATCCATGCGGCGCTCGATATCCGCAATGTCGGGATCAGCCAAATTGAGAATCCTCGTCCGAATTAGTGGTGAACTTGCCGCGTCCGGCGATTACGTTGGCGAACGCCCCGGGTGTGCCGATCGAAAACACGACGATCGGTATGCCATTCTCCCGGGCCAACGAAATCGCCGAAGCATCCATGACCTTGAGGTCGTGGGAAAGTACCTCGAGATACCCCAGCCGTTCGTATCGCTCGGCGTTGGCGGATCGCTTCGGATCCGCGGAGTACACGCCATCGACCTGAGTGCCCTCGAGCAACAGAACGCAATCCATCTCGACCGCTCGCAAAGCAGCCGCCGTATCGGTCGTAAAAAAGGGATTTCCGGTGCCGGCCGCGAATACCACCACCCGTCCCTTCTCCAGATGACGCAGGGCCCGCCGGCGGATATAGGGTTCGCAGACCGCGGGGATCGGGATCGCCGACTGGACCCGACTCGGCAGTCCGGCGCGCTCGAAAGCGCTCTGCATTGCCAAGGCGTTGATCACCGTCGCCATCATCCCGATATAATCGGCGCCCGCTCGCTCCATTCCCTCGGCGGCACCCGAGACGCCGCGAAAAATATTTCCCCCGCCGATCACGAGACAGACCTGGACGTTCTTCTCGGCGACCGCCATCACATCCCGAGCGATTCGGTTCACGACCGCCGTTTCGATCCCGTAGCCGGCAGCGCCCATGAGCGCCTCGCCCGAAATCTTCAAGAGCACCCGTCGATAAGCCGGCGGCGCTTGTTGCACGGCTTCTGTCTCAGGTTGTGCGGCGTCGTATCCCACGGCGAACGCCCGTTCCTCGATCAATTCGGTAACATGAATACTTCGCTCGGACGGTCGGGAATTATACACCAAGCGCCGGAAGGCCGCACCCGTTTACGGAATTCCGCTTCCCAGGGCGGTCGGGAGTTCCTCTAGCCGCCGATCTGCGCCGCGACTTCGGCGGCGAAATCACCATCTTTTTTTTGCAACCCTTCGCCAAGAACGACACGTTGAAATCCGGATACACGAATTTCCGCGCCAATTTCCCGTGCCTGCGCCTCGATTACAGCGGAAACCTTGCTTTCTCTGTCGATGACGTATGTTTGCTCGCCGAGAACGACTTCCTGAAAAAATTTTCGCAGACGCCCCTCGATCATCATTTGAATGACCTTGTCCGGCTTGCCCGTCGCCCTTGCTTGCTCGGTCAACACGGCGCGCTCGCGGGCCTCCAGGTCAGGGTCCAAATCCTCGACCGCGATGGCCTCGGGATTCGCCGCCGCGACATGCATCGCCAATTTCTTCCCGAACGCCGCGAGCGCCTCGGCGTCACCCTCGGACTCGAGCCCAACGAGGACGCCGATGCGTCCCAGGCCCGGGCTGACCGCCGCGTGAACGTAACTCGCGACGACCCCGCGACCCACCGAAATCGTGGCCGCGCGCCGAAGATTCATGTTTTCACCGATGGTGGCGATCAGATGCGCGATCTCGTCCTCGACCGAACGGGAAGATTCCGGATATACCGCCTTCCTCAAGTCCGCGACGTCGCCGCCCGAAGTCAAAGCGGCGCCGGCCAGCCACCGCGTAAAGGCCTGAAACAGATCATTCCGGGCCACGAAATCGGTTTCCGAGTTGAGTTCGACGATGGCGCCACGGGTGCCGTCCGTGGCCACGGCCACCAGACCCTCCGAAGCGGCTCGATCGGCTTTCTTCGCGGCCGAGGCCAAGCCTTTCTTGCGAAGCCAAACGACCGCCGCGTCCAGGTCGCCTTCGGTCTCCGTCAGCGCCTTCTTGCAGTTCATCATTCCGGCGCCGGTCTTTTCCCGTAGTTGCTTTACCAACGCAGCCGAGATTTTAACCATGATCTACCTTCCGGATGGGCCCGTGTCTCGTCGTGAGGGTCGTCACGCCTTCGTCGCGTCGGATTCCGAATCTTCGGGGCCCGGTGGCTCCGCCTTGCCACCTCCAGCCTCCGCCGGGGTTTCCGCCTCGCCGCCTCCGGCCTCCACCGGGGTTTCCGAATCGCCGCCTCCGGCTTCCGCTGAAGATTTCGCATCGTCGGCGGGGGGGGCAGCCGCTTGCGCCTCGGGGGCCGGCGCTGGCTCTTCGGCCGCGTCCTTGCCCTTGGGATCGCCCTTGGACTCCGAAGGCACTTTCGGCGAAACCGTTTCCGCTTCTCCGAGATCGCCGCCGGAGGCGCGCAATTCCTCTTGGATCCCGTCAAGAACGGCGTCCGAAACGAGCTTGCAATAGAGAGTAACGGAACGAATCGCGTCGTCGTTTCCGGGGATCGGATAGGTGATTTCATCGGGGTTACAATTGCTGTCGATGATGGCGACCACGGGAATTCCCAGTTTGCTGGCCTCGGCGATGGCGATGCTTTCCTTGTTCACGTCGATCACGAACAATACTCCGGGCAGCCCCGCCATGTCCTTGATGCCGCCGAGGGCGCGCTCCAACTTGTCCCGTAACCGAGTGAGACGGAGGTTTTCCTTTTTGGTCAACCCGGTTTCTTCCTGCACCAGGCGTTCATCGAGGTCGCGCAGGCGCCGGATCGACAAGGATATGGTTTTCCAGTTCGTCAACATGCCACCGAGCCAACGGTGGTTGACGTAGAATTGGCCACAACGTTTCGCCGATTCAGAGATGGAATCCGCCGCCTGCCGCTTGGTCCCGACGAACAGCACCCGTCCGCCACCCGCGACGATGTCTCGGATCATTTCCAGGGCCCGGTGCAAGAGCGGCACCGATTGCTGCAGGTCGATGATGTGGGTGTCGTTGCGGACCCCGAAGAGGTAGGGGGCCATCTTGGGATTCCAGCGCCGGGTTTGATGGCCGAAGTGGACGCCCGCCTCGAGCAGCTGGCGCATCGTGAATTCGGGCAAGGCCATGGTTTCGAAACTCCTTCTCCGGTTGATCCTCCGCGGGCATTTGGTCCGAGCTTGCGCCGGACACCGGAAAGACGCGCCCGCCGTCCGGCGGCCCGCCTTATTCCCGCGTGCGTATTAGATGCGTATTAGAAGTGAGCGTGCTCTTAACTTTTCTCCCCCACGATCGCAAGCAAAAACGACAGCAGGTCAATTATCTATCGGTCTTCCGAGAGACAAATCCACGACCCCTCCGACCATAGCGCGGATGGAACGACGGGCGGATATGCACGTCGGCAATTTGCGGCGGATGATCAAAGCCATGGGCGGCGAGCTTGAGATTCGGGCCCGGTTCCCGGCCGGTGTCGTCAGGATCACGAACTTCGAGGGCGATTCTCGATCGTGATGGGTGAATGACTAACGCGTCCTGAAACATTCTCTGTCCGGATTTCCCGATCAGAACATTAGATCACCGGCCACCTTAACCCCGTCGGCCTGGTGTGCTGAACAACCCATTGCCCTGCCTTAAAAATTTCGATGTGGACGCTTAGCGGTCGTTCACGGTCGTGGGTGACATTGACGCGCCGCACGTTCGATTTGCACTAGCCTCGGAGATTGCCGCTCGACCGGAATATCAACGACACGCTCGCTCATAAATAACGCGAAATCGTGGTCACTGCCGCCCGATCGGGGTTGATTTTGCCTCTCAGCAATAGATGCACTATGATTGTTGATATTCGAAAGGAGTCAACTGGGGGCATTCCTGGGAGGGTAAAGGTCATGGTTGAGGAATTCCCAACCTATTTGGCGGGCGGTGAATTGGCCCGTCTATTTCCGGTTGCGTCCGACGGAAATCGCGAAAGACGCAACAATTCGGTCCTATTGGCTACCCTTATGGCGGTTGATGGATTCGGCGGCGCGTTATTGAACGCGATGGGGAAAAAATAGGAAGGCGATCGCATGTAAAGTGCTTTACAGAAGTGCAATTCAAGAATGACACCGGCAACGAGAACCTCCGACCCGACGGACTAATAGAAGTATCAATTGGAAATCGGCAGTGGTCGGCTCTGGTCGAAACGAAAATCGGACGAGCGGAACTCGATAAGGAGCAATTGCTACGATATATTGGTTTGGCGAGAGCAAACAACTTGCAAGCCATCATCATGATTTCAAATAAGTTCGTTTCAAACCCTAAACATAACCCGTTAAAGTTTTCGTCAAATCAAATTATAGGTTTAGATTTATTTCATTTCTCCTGGTCGTAGATTCTTACGTATGCAATCATTCTGATTCACAGCGGCGATATTTCTTCTCCAGACCAGAGCTATATTCTAAAAGAATTCATTCGATATTTCCAAAATGACAATTGTGGTGTTCTGTATTTTGATCGGATGGGCCCAAACTGGAAGTTACTAAACCACACGGTCCACGGCGGTGGTGCTTTAAGAAAAAATTCAACAGATGTGATCGAGGCGATTACAGACTGGCACCAGGAACAGCGTGACATTTGTTTAAAGTTGTCGAGGTCGCAGGGGTGTTTTGTGACTGTTAAGATGTCCCGCGCCCACACACAAGACCAGTCCAAGCGTATCTCGGATGATTGCGCTCATCTCGCGGATACGGCAACACTCTCGTGCGTGCTTGATATTCCAGGAACCGCCGGTCCGGTGGAATTTGTCGCTGATATGCGGCGCCGAAATCTTTCATGTCTGATGCGGCTTGACGCACCGCAAGACAAAAAACGCCCATTGGCCCGCGTCAACTGGATTCTACGCCAGCTCTCGAAATGCAAGAACGCCGAGATGTTTTTAAGGGTCGTATGGCCGGGGCGTTCAAACGATACTTTTGGTCGTTTGTCTGATGTTATCGCAGATAACACGTCTATTCTGATATCAAACAAATCTCTGTCACCAAAATCGTTTGAAGTCATTTTTGCCCGGGACATTGGGGCAAAATTTGCGGGACCGAAAACCTTTATTGAACATGTCGAGAAGGTGATTCCGGAATTCTACGAGAATATAGGACAACATCTACGAGCATGGGCGCCACGACCCCCGAAATTTGATCTCGATAGCTCCGAGATCGGAACAGAATCCAGGGTCTCCACGGAATCTCCAAGCACCGGAAAACCAACGGAAAACGGTCTTGTCCAGCAGTCGAATTCCTCCCAAACCTGTGATCCGCCCCCACCGGAACGGGAAACGGAGCCATCGGCCCCTGGTTAAAACTCTCGACGGCTACGCATTCGTTGCTCCTATCTTATACCAACCGCCCTAGAGTTTGACTCGCGCAAAGGTTTACACGCTAGGTTTTGTGTGATTCAAGGTTGTTGGCAACAAGGGAGTGTGTTCAATGCCAACGATTCCTTTGCGAAACGACTTTGATGCTGAAAGAGTCCGTGTTCTTGCGGCACGGAGCGATGATGGGAACCAGGCGCGACGGCTTTTGTCGATGGCGGCCATCTACGATGGGATGGATCGAGCGTGCGCGGCGGGTATTGGCGGCATGGATCGGCAGACGTTGCGGGACTGGGTTCACCGGTTCAACGCGGGAGGTCCGGCCGGTCTGATCGACCGCAAGCCGAACGGGGCGTTGCGTCGGTTGACGCCGTCGCAAATGGCGGCGCTTTCGCGGGCTATCGAGGCCGGTCCCGATCCCGAACGGGATGGGGTCGTGCGCTGGCGCTGCATCGATCTCAAGCAACTGATCCGAACGCGCTTCGGCGTGGACTATCACGAGCGGAGCGTCGGCAAGCTGCTGGCCGCGCTCGGGTTCTCGCATATTTCCGCGCGCCCGCGCCACGTCGGCCAGGATGCGCGGGCACAGGAGGAATTTAAAAAAAAGTTTTCCCGAACACTTGGCGAAAATCGTAGCGGCACAGCCACCGGACACGCCCATCGAGGTTTGGTTTCAAGATGAAATGCGCGTCGGCCAGAAGAACAGCCTGGTGCGCCAGTGGGCCCCAAAGGGATCGCGCCCGCGCCAGGTCAAGGACCTACGGACCTCTTCGGCGTATCTCTTCGGCGCCATCTGCCCCGAGCGCGGTGAGGGCGCGGCGCTGGTCATGCCGCGCGCCAATACTGAAGCCATGGACCTGCATCTCGAGGAAATCAGCCGGGCCGTTGCCCCAAACGCCCATGCCGTCGTGCTGCTCGACCAAGCCGCATGGCACACCACTGCCAAACTCGGCATCCCGGAGAACATCTCCCTCGTGCCTTTGCCACCCAAGTCCCCGGAGCTCAATCCCGCCGAAAATGTCTGGCAATACCTCCGCCAGAACTGGCTCTCCAATCGTGTCTTCGACTCCTATGAAGCCATCGTCGAGGCCTCTTGCCAAGCCTGGAACAACCTGACCGACCAACCTTGGAAGATCATGTCCATCGGCCTCAGAGCGTGGGCTCGCACAAGTCAATGTTAAGGGCGGTTGGTATAAGGCGCCTTTGCCGAAAAGTCTTCCACCTCGACGATCCCCGGCAATCCCTTGATCGCCGCACGAACTTCCTCCGATATCGCGTACGACCGCGGGAGCGGGATTCGGGCCTCGTGGCCATTATCGAGATCGACCAGCACGACGACTCTCGCCGTTCCTACTCCGGCGGCGTCGAGGCGCGCGCGGAGGGCGCCGACAGCGTCCAAATCTGCGATCCGGACGCCGACCTCCGCCGGAGCGCGCGCCACGACGGCGTCCAGTTCCTCGACGCTCCGAGCCGTCAATCGAATCGAATCGCCGTCCAATCGGGCGTCGGCGGTGACCAACAAGGGGAGTCCGGCGTCGAGGCGTTGTCGGTGTTCCGAGAGGGCCTCCGAAAAGAAGGCGACCTCGAATTGGCCGCTCGGATCGGAGAACTGGACGAAGGCGAAGCGGTCGCCCTTCGACGAGCGCCGCTCGTGCTTGCCGGTCACGATTCCGGCGAGACGGACCGTGACCGCGCCCGAGTTCGCCAAGAGCCCCGGGAGGGCGGCCGCGGAGGTGGTGTCGAGCCGGTCGAGTTGGTGGCCATAGGCGTCGACCGGATGGGCCGAGAAATAGAAACCGATCGCATCGTGCTCGTGCTTGAGGCGGGTTAGGGGCTGCCATTCGGGCACCTCCGCCAATTCGAGCGGGGCGGCGAACGAAGCCTGCCCGAAAAGATTCGATTGGCCGCTATCGCCATGGGCCTCGCCGGCATGGCGCAGGATCGCGGGCGCCGAGACGAACACTTGGGCCCGATTGGGGTGGAGATCGTCGAACGCTCCGGCCGCCGCCAGGCCTTCGAGTTGTCTCTTCGTGATCGACCGCGGTTCGACCCGACGGGCGAAATCGGCGAGATCGGCGAAGGGACCGGATTTCTCCCGCTCGCGGACGAGCACCGCCATCGCCTGAGCCCCGACGTTCTTGATCGCCGCCAGGGCGTAACGGACTGCGCCCGAGCCTTCGGTATCGTTCTCGACAGTGAAGTCCGCGCTCGAGCGATTGACGTCGGGGGGCATGAGAGCGATCCCCAGGCGCTCGAGTTCCTGCCGAAAAACGTAGAGCTTGTCGGTATGAGCGAGGTCGAGATTCATCGACGCGGCGAAGAATTCGACCGGGAAATTCGCTTTCACATAGGCCGTTTGGTAGGCCACGAGCGCGTACGCCGCGGCGTGACTCTTGTTGAATCCGTAGCCGGCGAACTTCGCGACCAGATCGAAGATACGGGCCGCGCGGGAGCGCGGGACGTCCCGGGCGACGGCGCCCTCGACGAAGGTTTCGCGCTGGGCGTCCATTTCCGACTTGATCTTCTTGCCCATGGCGCGGCGAAGCTTGTCGGCGCCGCCCAGGCTGTAGCCCGCCAATCGGCGCGCGATCTCCATCACCTGTTCCTGGTAAATGATGACGCCGAAGGTCTCCTTGAGCAGGTCCTCGAGGTCGGGATGGAGGTAATCCGGTTTTTCCCGGCCGTGCTTGCAGGCGATGTAGCGTGGGATGTTGTCCATCGGACCGGGACGGTAGAGGGCGACCAGGGCGATGATGTCCTCGAAGCAATCGGGTTGCAGGGAGCGCAGCACGTCGCGCATGCCCGAGCTTTCCAACTGAAAGACCCCCACGGTGTCGCCGCGCCCCAAAATTTCGAAGGTCGCCTCGTCGGCGAGCGGCAGATGGGCGAGGTCGAGCGGGATCCCGCGTGCCTCGAGCAACTTGCGGGCCCGCTCGAGCACCGTAAGCGTTTTGAGGCCGAGGAAATCGAATTTCACCAACCCCGCTTTTTCGACGTCCTTCATGGAAAACTGCGTCACCGGCATCTCCGAGCGCGGATCGCGGTAAAGCGGGACCAGTTCGTCCAGGGGCCGATCGGAAATGACGACGCCGGCGGCGTGGGTGGAGGCGTGGCGGTAGAGGCCCTCGAGCTTGAGCGCGATGTCGATCATCCGTCCCACCGCCTCGTCGGCGCGCGCGGCTTGCAGCTGCGGCTCCGATTCGATCGCCTCGCCGAGACTGACGGGATTCGCCGGATTATTGGGTACCATCTTGCAAATCCGATCGACCATGGCGTAGGGCTGCTCCAGCACCCGGCCGACGTCGCGCAAGGCGGCGCGGGCTTGCAAGGTTCCGAAGGTGATGATCTGCGCCACTCTGTCGCGGCCGTAGGTGCGCTGAACGTATTCGATGACTTCGTCCCGGCGGTCCTGGCAGAAATCAATGTCGAAGTCGGGCATGGAAATGCGTTCAGGATTCAGGAAACGCTCGAACAGGAGCCCGAAGCGGAGCGGGTCGAGGTCGGTGATGGTCAAGGCCCAGGCGACGACCGAGCCAGCCCCGGAACCCCGTCCCGGACCCACCGGAATCCCCTGCTCCCGGGCCCACTGGATGAAATCGGCGACGATGAGGAAATAGCCCGCGAACCCCATGTGCGCGATCACCTCGAGCTCGTAGGCGAGGCGCTCCAAGTACGGCCGCGCCGCCGCCTCTCGCGCGGCCGCGTCGGCGGGATAGACGTTCCTTTCCAGGCGCCGATCCAGACCGTCACGGGCCAACTCTCCCAGCACCTCGGCCTCGCCGCGATCCGCGAACTTCGGCGATTTGGGAAGTATGGGCGCCCGCGATTCCGGCAGATAGGCACAGCGCCGAGCCACCACCAGGGTGTTGTCGCAGGCTTCGGGAAGATCCGAAAAAAGCTCCTGCATTTCCGCCGGCGATTTGAATCGATGCTCGGGCGTCAGCCGTCGGCGATCGTCGCGGCCGAGGGTACAGCCCTCCGCGATGCAGAGGAGTACGTCATGAGCCTCGTACATGGCGGCCTCGGCGAAATGCACGTCGTTGGTCGCCACCAGGGGAATATCGTGGCGGTAGGCCAGGTCCAGAAGCGCGGCCTCGCAACGCTGTTCCGCTTCGAGACCGTGGCGCGACAGCTCGACATAGAGCCGGCCCGGAAACGTTTTGGCCAAACGCCGCAAGGCGGCCTCGGCGCCACCTGTTTGTCCTTCGCGCAGCTCCCTCCCCACTGGTCCGGCCGGACCTCCGGTTAGGGCGATGAGACCCTCGGCGCGACCTTCGAGAGTCTCCCAATCCACTTGCGGCGCCTCCCCATCGCTGGGATCCAGGAACGCCTGGCTGACGAGCTTGACCAAATTTCCGTATCCGATCTCATTTTGGGCCAATAGTACGATCTGGTCCGGCGGCGCCTGGCGCCCCTTGGCGGCCTCGGATCGAGACACCGCCAGCAGACAGCCGATGATCGGCTGAACCCCCTTCGCCGCGCAGGCCGCCGGAAACTGCACAGCGCCAAAAAGGTTGCCGCTATCCACCATGGCCACGGCCGGCATTTGATGATCCCGGCACAAACCGACCAGGTCGTTGATTTTGATCGCCCCTTCCGACAAGGAAAACGCCGTATGGACGCGAAGATGGACGAAATCAGCGTGACCCATGGCGCGGCTCATCGTCTCCAGACCGGAAAACCACCAGCCGAAGAGGGCGAATTCCCCTTCCTTCGCTTAGCCGCCACGCCCTTCGACCTCCTCCTCGTCCCAGGGGTCAAGCTCCCGCTCGTCGACAAGGATACCGTCCTTCAGGCGCATCACGCGGTCCATGCGCGCGGCCAGCTCGGAATTGTGGGTCGCGACCAGGGCGGCGAGGCCGGCCTCGCGGACGAGCCGAATCAGTCTTTTGAAAACCATGTCGGCGGTCGCGTGGTCAAGGTTGCCGGTCGGTTCGTCGGACAAGAGGATTCGCGGCGCGTTGGCGACCGCGCGGGCGATCGCGACCCGTTGTTGCTCGCCGCCGGACAACCGCGCCGGCCGGTGCGTCGACCGCTCTTTCAGCCCCATCATCGCCAGCAATTCCCGGCCCCTTTCCCGAGCGAGGGATTTCCGCTTGCCGGCGATCAACTGGGGCAAAACAATGTTTTCGAGGGCCGAGAATTCGGGCAGAAGATGGTGGAACTGATACACGAATCCCAAGGTCTCGCGCCGAATTCGCGCTCGCCCGGAGTCCGAGAGCGTGCCCGCGGAACGGCCCTTGATGAAGACGTCGCCGCCATCGGGACGTTCGAGCAATCCGGCGATATGGAGCAGCGTCGACTTACCGGCTCCCGAGGGACCGACGAGGGCTACGATTTCGCCGCTCGAGATACTCAGCGAGGCCCCGCGCAGAACTTCCAGCCGGGCCCCGCCTTGAACGAAGGTTCGAACGATTCGGTCCAGCCGGAGGGCGGGGTCATTCATAGCGCAGCGCCTCGACGGGATCGAGTCGCGCCGCGCGCCACGAAGGATAGAACGTGGCGAGAAAGGAGAGCCCCAGGGAGATCACCACGACCGTGGCCACCTCGCCGACGTCGATCCGGGCCGGCAGTTGGGACAGAAAATATATCTCCGCCGCGAAGAGCTCGGTTCCGGTCAAGCCTTGGATCCATTGCCTGATTGTTTCGATGTTGGTGGCGAAGGCGATTCCGAGACCAAAACCGACCAGGGTTCCGACGACCCCGATGGTGGCGCCGTTTAAAAGGAACACGCGCATGATCATGCCCCTGGTCGCCCCCATCGTTCGCAGAATGGCAATGTCCCTTCCCTTGTCCATGACCAACATGATGAGGCTCGAGATGATATTGAAGGCGGCGACGATAATGATCAGGGTGAGGATCACGAACATGACGTTTCGCTCGACCTGGATGGCGCCAAAAAATTGTGCGTTGGCCTGGCGCCAGTCGACCACGCGCCCCCGGGTGCCAACGGTCCCCAACACGGCGCTGCGCAGATCGTCGATATACTCGGGTTCGGCCGCCTCCACTTCCACCGCCGTGACGGCATCCCCTTTGCGGAAATAAACCTGCGCCAACGATAGCGGCATGAGAATCAGGCGGTTGTCGTACTCGTACATTCCGACGTCGAAAGTCGCCTGAATCGAGAAAGTGGCGCTACGCGGAACGGTGCCGAACACCGTCGGCGATCCCTCGGGCGAGAGCAGCGTGATGGGGTCGCCGACGCGGAGGCCGAAGCGCTCGGCCATGCGGTGGCCGATAATGACACCGCCGTCCTTGGTGCCGAATTCGGCCAAGGAACCCGTGGTAATGGCGTCGGTAATTATTTGCCGACCCCTGAGATCATCCGGCCGAATGCCGCGGACGAGAGCGCCGGCGCTGACCCCGTGTCGCGACGAGGCGAGGACCTGCCCGTCGACGAGCGGGGTGACACGAACAACATCGTCTATCTCGGCCAACTCACGGGTCAGGGAATCGAAATCGGCGAGGCGTCCGGCGTAGCCGTAAACGGTGACATGGCCGTTTACCCCGAGAATGCGGCCGAGAAGTTCGTGGCGAAAGCCGTTCATGACGGCCAGGACGATGATCAACGCGGCAACACCGAGAGCGATGCCGAGAAAGGAAAACGCGGCGACCACGGAGATGAAGCCTTCCTGCCGGCGGGCCCGCAAATAGCGAACCGCGACCGTCCATTCAAAAGAAAAGGCCATCCGCGATTACTCCGAAAGTCGCGCCAGCGCCGACTCGGCGGATATTTCGTGGCGCTCGCCGGTCGCCCGCCGCTTGAGCTCGACGATCCCGCACGACATGCCGCGCGGTCCGACCGTGAGCTGCCAGGGAAGCCCGATGAGGTCCATGGTCGCGAACTTGGCTCCGGGCCGTTCGTTGCGATCGTCGTAGAGAACCTCGACGCCGGCGCCCTCCAAATTCGCGTAAAGATTGTCGCAAAGCGTTCGGCACGCCGAATCGGTGGCCTTGAGGTTGATCAACCCGACCCCGTAGGGGGCCACGGAATCGGGCCAGATGATGCCGGCGTCATCGTGGCTGGCTTCGATGATCGCGGCGACCAGACGGGAAATGCCGATCCCGTAGGACCCCATTTCAACCGTTATCGAATCACCGTCGGGACCGGCGACGACGGCGCCCATGGGAGCCGCGTATTTCGAGCCGAAATAGAAGATATGCCCGACCTCGACACCGCGCGCCGCGCGCAATTGCTCGGTCGCAAGCGGACAATTCTCGGGATCGTGTTTATCCTCGGTGGCGGCGTAGAAGCCCTGCAACTTATCGACGTTGTCCAGCGCCACGCCGCCCCGCAACTCGTCGAACGCGGAATCATAATAAATCCGGCTCTCCCCGGTCTCGGCGACGATCTGAAACTCGTGGCTCAGGTCACCGCCGATGGCACCACTTTCGGCCCGCATCGGTATGGCCAGCAGGCCCAGCCGGGCGAATGTCTTGAGGTAGGCCACGAACATGGCGTCGTACGAGCGGCGGGCGCCGGCGACGTCACAATCAAACGAATACGCGTCCTTCATGAGGAATTCGCGTCCCCGCATGACCCCGAACCGCGGTCGCACCTCGTCGCGAAATTTCCACTGAATGTGGTAGAGGTTGAGCGGCAGGTCGCGGTAACTCTTCACCGCCTGTCGAAAGATGTCGGTGATCAGCTCCTCGTTGGTCGGGCCATAGACCATTTGGCGCTCGTGCCGATCGCTTATCCTCAGCATTTCCTTGCCGTAGTCGTCGTAGCGTCCGCTTTCCCGCCACAACTCGGCCGGTTGCAGGGTCGGCATCAGCATCTCCTGAGCGCCGGCGGCGTCCATCTCCTCGCGTACGATCCGGGCGATCCTATCGAGGACGCGAAAACCGAGCGGCAACCAAGAATAAATGCCCGCGCTCGCTTGCCGGATCATGCCGCAACGCAGCATTAACCGGTGCGAGACAATTTGAGCCTCGCTCGGATTCTCCTTCAGGGTAGGCATGAAATACGTCGACAAACGCATCGCGACCTCGCGGCAAGTTGCCGGGCGATCACCGCTCGGTGCCGGCGCAACTCTAGGCAATGGTCCGGTGGATTACAATGGGGCCCGCTGCCTTGTCCCCAACTCCGGCATTGGCCGGGGCTAGGCCGTGCCAACGGCCTCGCCGACCTGCTTGAAGCCGTCCGCGGCGAGGCGCGCATCGAGATCGGCGCTGATCTCGGCGACAAGACGGGGACCCCGGTAAACGAGGCCGGTATAGAGTTGCACCAGCGACGCACCGGCCTGGATCTTGGCGTAGGCGTCAGCGCCCGAGAAGACGCCGCCAACCCCAACGAGCGGGATCCGGCCGCGGGTCAGGCGGTACATATCGGCCAAAATAGCGGTCGAAGGGGCGAACAGGGGACGGCCGCTGAGACCACCCGCCTCGGCCGCGCGCAGTCCCCACAGCGTTGGTCGGGCGGTCGTGGTGTTGGCGACGATAAGACCGTCGATTTCCTTGGCTAGGGCGAGCTCGGCCAGTCCCTCCCTCTCGGCCTCGGATAGATCGGGGGATATTTTCAACAGAATCGGCCGCGAATGCCGCCGCGGTGAATCCCCCTCACGCAGGGCGTTCACCAGCCGGGACAGCCGCTCGGGCGCCTGCATATCGCGCAGTCCCGGTGTGTTGGGCGACGAAACGTTGATCGCGACGTAGTCGCCCACGCCCTTCAGACCCTGAACGAGAGCGCGAAGATCGCCCACGACGTCGTCGGAATCGCGGTTGGGACCGACATTGACGCCGACGATCCCCTGGCCACCGGCCCGCCGAGCCAAACGCGCCCGAACCACATCGGCCCCGGCACTGTTGAATCCGAGCCGGTTGATCAAGGCCCCGTCTTCCTCCAGGCGGAACAGGCGCGGTCTGGGGTTACCCGCTTGCGGCTTCGGCGTGACCGTGCCCACTTCGACGAAGCCGAAACCGAGAGCAAAAAAGCCATCGACCGCAACCGCGTCCTTGTCGCATCCCGCCGCGAGACCAAGCGGGTTGGAAAACGCCAACCCCCAGACCTCGGTGTGCAAGGATGAATATTCGCCACCCGACGGCGGTGGCACGAGGCCGCGCCGGAGCGCCCAGAGAGCAAATCGCCCCGCCCCCTCCGGCGGCATTCGCCGCAACACGGGCCAAGCAAATCGGTAGAGGTCAGCCATTACCCGCTCGTCCGGACAAGGAATTCACGACGCTCGTTTTCATCCAGCCATGGCCTGAAAGACGTCGCCTGATCGAAATTAATCTAGCGCGCGAATGATATATTGCAGGTGCCTAGTTTTAAAACATTTAATGAGAAATTCCGTGGATCCAGCCAGGGCCGATCCTAGGCGTTCGTGGGTTGTGCGGCGGCCATCAAGGTTGCTTCAGGGTCGGGCCGCACCGAGACGTCGGCGTCGAACTGGAGTGCCGCCAAGCGTGCGTAAAGTCCGCCTTGGGCGATCAGTTCGGCATGGGTTCCGGAGGCCACAATGGTGCCGGCATCCATGACCACGATTTTGTCGGCCCTGAGAACCGTCGCGAGGCGGTGAGCGATGACGATCGTGGTTCGGCCGACCATCAGAGATTCGAGAGCTTTTTGCACGATCTGCTCGTTTTCGGCGTCGAGGGCGCTGGTCGCCTCGTCGAGGAGGAGGATCGGCGGGTTGCGGAGCAGGCTCCGGGCGATCGCGATCCGCTGGCGTTGACCGGCGGAAAGCCGGGTCCCCCGCTCGCCCAGAAAAGTTGCGAATCCCTTGGGCAAGGCATCGAGAAATTCGGTCGCGGCGGCGGCATCGGCCGCCGACCGAACTTCCTCGTCGTCGGCGTCGGGCCGACCGTAACGGATATTGTCCCAGGCATCGGCGGAAAATATGACCGGATCCTGCGGTACAAGACTGATCCGCGACCGAACCTCATGGGGCGACGCGCTGCGCAGTTCGACACCGTCGATCAGGATACCTCCTCTCCTCGGATCGTAGAAGCGCAGCAAAAGCTGAAAAACGGTGGACTTTCCGGCGCCCGAGGGACCGACCAGCGCAATCGTCTGCCCGGGTTTTACCTTGAGGTCGAATTCGGCGAGAGCCGCGTCGTCTGGTCGCGACGGATAATGGAAGGTCACGTTTTCGAAGACGACCGTGCCGACTGGCGGCACCGGAAGCTCCACGGGATTGTTCGGCACCGAGATTTCCGGTTCGGTCCGTAACAATTCCCGCAAGCGTTCGGCTGCACCCGCGGCCCGCTGCAAGTCTCCGAAGACTTCGCTCAAGGCCCCGACGGACGCCGCCACAACGATGGCGTAGAAAACGAAAGCCGACAGCTCGCCGGGCGAAATCACGCCTTCCAACACCTCTTGCCCGCCAATCCAGAGCACTGTGGCGACGGCCCCGAAAATTCCAAGGATTACCAGAGCCGTCAACAAAGCCCGCGCGCGGATGCGCCTTACCGCGACGGAGAACGCGCGCTCCACCCGAGTGCCAAACCGGCGCCGCTCGAAATCTTCATGGCCAAAGGCCTGAATCGTTTGCACGGCGTTGAGTGATTCCTCGACCTGGGAGCTGACATCGGCGATTCTGTCCTGGCTCGTGCGGGACAAACGCCGCACCCGCCGACCGAGGACGACGATCGGCACGACGACCACCGGAACGATCATGAACACATATCCCGTCAGCCGGGGTGCCGAGATGAAGAGCAGGACCGTCCCGCCGAGCAGGAGCAGCAAATTCCGCAGAGCCGCCGAAGCCGTCGCCCCGACAACGACCTGGATCACCGTCGTATCGGTGGTCAACCGCGACAAGACCTCCCCGATCTTGGTGATTTCGAAGAACGCGGGGCCCAATTTGACGACCCTCCCGAAAACAGCGTGCCGGATGTCGGCGACGACGCGCTCGCCAAGCCATGAAACAATGAAAAAACGACCGTAGGTCGCCACCGCGAGAACGATGATGATGCCGAACATGATGTAGAAGGCCTGATCGAGAAGGGCTGCGTCTCCACCGCGAAAACCGTAATCGACAAGATGGCGCAGGCCAATTCCCATCACCAGCACCGTGGAAGCCGAAACGGTTAGGGCGATGATCGCTCCCGCGATCGCCGATCGATAAGGAAGCAAGAACCGGAGAAGGCCCTCGAGTTGGCGCAGGTCCCGGCTTCGTGGCCGGTCGCCGACGACGCCTTTCCGGCCGGCGGCGCCATCTCTCATCGAGGAACGCGGCGCCCGGGAAACGCGTCGAACCGATATCGCCCGCTGACCTCCTTGGGCCACCACCTCGCGAAGATATGTGAAATTTTCGAAATGCTGTCACCACCCGTCGGCGTCGTCATCAAGAACCAAGCCTTCCTGCAACAATGATTCAATACCCTAGCGGCGCCCAATACCCCAACGATAGCCTATCGGTATCGCAGCCGCAGGCCGAAAACAACCCCACAGCGGTGGACAAGAGGCGCGCATGACGTCCTTCGAGCCGCGACTTGCCCGGGTGCGCCGGGACGGCTATAAGAACGCCGAAAATGGGATCGAGACGATGAAAAAGGGCATTCACCCCGACTACCACGAGATTTCGGTCGTCATGACCGATGGCACGACCTTCACGACCCGCTCGACTTGGGGCAAGAAGGGCGATTCCATGACCCTCGACGTGGATCCCAATTCACATCCGGCATGGACAGGCGGGGCCACCCGCATCGTCGATACAGGGGGACAGGTCGCTCGCTTCAAGAGACGGTTTCAGGATTTCGGCCTCAAATGAAGGGGCCACGAGGATAAGGGGGGCGTTTGCGCCGGGTCCGCACCCGGCAATTGACTTCACCGGGTCAAGACCCTATACACCCGCGTTGTTCCGGTGCTCCAAGCGAGGGAGAGTCATCTGTGAAACGCACGTTTCAACCGAGCGTCATCATTCGCAAGCGCCGACATGGATTTCGCTCTCGGATGGCAACGGTAGCTGGGCGCAGAGTTCTGGCAAATCGTCGAAGAAAGGGGCGCAAGCGCCTCTCCGCCTGAATGCATGAAAAGTCCAATCGCGCGGCTCCAAAGGCGAAGGGAATTTTTGCGAGTCGCGAGTGCGCGGCGCAAATGTGTCGCCCCGGGCCTGATCGTGCAAATTTCCGAGAGCCCCTATCGGGGGCCTTTTCGGGTCGGCTTCACCGCAAGCCGGAAGGTGGGCCCGGCCGTGGCCCGTAACCGGGCCCGCCGGCGCCTGCGTCGAGTCGCCGAACTCATCATGCCCGACCTGGCGACACCGGGGTACGACTACGTGATCATTGCCCGAAAATCCACGCCCATGCGTCCCTTCGGTGCCTTGAAGGAAGATTTGGCCCAGGCGCTGCGACGACTGGAGCCCACACCGGTTCCACGCGAAAACGAGAAGGAATCGGCGCGATGACGTCCCGTCTTTTGATTGGCCTGGTGCGGATTTACCAGTTGCTGCTTTCGCCGATTATACCGCCTAGCTGCCGTTTTTTACCGAGTTGTTCCGAATACGCGTGTCAAGCCCTGGATCGACACGGCGCGATCGCCGGGGGATGGCTCGCCGTCCGGCGCCTGGCGCGATGCCACCCTTGGGGTTCCTGTGGATACGACCCCGTCCCTCCCACGAGCGACTCGTTCGCACCGGTTTCCGGGGCGGCGCCTCCTTGCGAAGATCGGGGTCGCGGCGCGGGATGAGCGAACAACGTAATCTGCTACTGGCCATCCTCCTATCGTTGGCGATCTTGCTCGGGTTCCAGTTTTTTTACGAGTTTCCGCGATTGGAGCGCCTGAAAGAGGAACAGGCCCGGCAAGCAGAGCGAATGGCCGCCGAGGAGACGTCGGGGGTGAACGGCGAGACCGACATTCCGGTTCCGGGGGCGAGCGACTTCTCGACTTTGCCGCCCGCGATGGAGGGAGCTGTGGCGTTGCCAGCACTCGAGAGCCGCGCCGACATCCTCGACCGCACCCCACGCGTCAGCATCCAATCGCCTCGCCTTCACGGCTCGATCGCGCTTCGCGGCGGTCGCATCGACGATCTAACGCTCGTCGGCTACCAAGATACCCTCGAACCCGACAGTCGGGAAGTTATCCTGCTCTCCCCGCGTGGGATGGAATCCGCTTATTATGCCAGAGTCGGATGGCGCGTGACGGATGACACGATTGCCGTGCCGGGGCTGGAAACCGATTGGATCGCCGACCGGGAGACACTTCGCCCCGGAGGAACAGTCAAGCTAACTTGGGACAACGGCGACGGCCTGCGTTTCGAACAACGGATATCATTGGACGACGACTATATGTTCACCATGACTCAGCGGGTGACAAACAGTTCCACCGAGACGGTCACTCTTCAACCCTACGGCTTGGTCAACCGACGCGGCACGCCGGAAACCTTGGGTTTCTATATTTTGCATGAGGGGCCGCTCGGCGTCTTCGACGGCGTTCTTGAGGATGGAGTTAAATACGAAGATTTACAGTCCGAACCCGAACACAAATTTCGTAGTACCGGGGGCTGGCTTGGAATAACCGATAAATATTGGCTCGTGGCCTTGCTGCCGGACCAGGCAAATCCTTTCGACGGTCGATTCACCTATAGTGATAGCCAAAAAGTCGCGCGCTACCAGGTCGATTATTGGCGCGAAGCCCACAATATCCCACCAGGGGGCAGCATCGAAGTCAGCGACCGAATTTTCGCCGGGGCGAAGGTGGTCAGAATAGTGAATAATTATAATGACAATGCCGGTGTGGCCCGATTCGACTTGGCCATCGATTGGGGCTGGTACCCTTTCCTGACCAAGCCGATTTTTTACTGCTTGGTCTACTTGAAAAACATTTTGGGCAATATGGGCGTCGCGATCTTGGCGCTCACGGTCGTCATCAAGCTCATATTCTTTCCCCTCGCCAACAAATCGTACAAGGCGATGAGCAAGATGAAGAAGCTGCAGCCGAAAATGATGGAGCTGCGCGAGCGTTTCAAGGACGACAAACAGCGCATGCAGCAGGAGTTGATGGATTTGTACAAGCGGGAGAAGGCCAATCCATTATCCGGCTGTCTCCCGGTGCTGGTCCAGATTCCCGTGTTTTTCGCCCTCTACAAGGTTCTCTTCGTCAGCATAGAAATGCGTCAGGCGCCATTTTTCGGTTGGATCAAGGATCTTTCGGCGCCGGACCCGACGTCGCTGCTCAATCTTTTCGGATTGCTGCCCTGGGACACGCCCGAGGGCTGGGCGATCGGGATCTGGCCGCTGCTGATGGGCGGCACGATGTTCCTGCAACAGAAGATCAGCCCCCAACCTCCCGATCCGACCCAAGCCAAGATCATGATGGTTTTACCGGTTCTTTTCACGTTCCTGTTCGCGCAATTCGCCGCCGGGCTCGTGATCTACTGGACATGGAACAACGTTCTTTCGATCGCCCAGCAATGGATCATCATGAAGCGGATGGGCGTGCCGGCTTCCTAGCCGGTGTCCGACCATGCCGGGGGTGCCGCGTGAGGATAGCGCCGATCTCATCGAGGAGGGGCGGCGCCTATTCGCCCAACCCTGCGTCTTCTTCGCCGGCGCCGGTAAATTCGCCGCCTTGCCGCCGACGGATTTGCCGGAAGTCGCCTTCGCGGGCCGTTCGAACGTCGGAAAATCCAGCCTCATCAACGCTCTGACCCGGCGCTCCCGGCTTGCCCGGGTCTCGAACACGCCGGGACGCACCCAAGAAATCAACTTCTTCAGGCTCGGTGATCGTCTCACGTTGGTCGACTTGCCAGGGTACGGTTACGCCCGCGCTTCGAGGACTCGAAGCGCCGCCTGGAACCGGCTGGTCGTCGATTTTGTTCGGGACCGAGCGACCTTGCGTGGAATTTGCCTTCTCGTCGATTCCCGCCGCGGTCTCAATCGCAGCGACGAAGCGGCGCTGGAGGTGCTCTCGGGGGCGGCCGTTTCCTTCCAAATCGTTCTCACGAAATGCGACAAGGCCGCGCACTCGCCGGCCGAGGTCGCCAGGCAGGTTCCGGGCCATCCCGAGATCATCGCGACGAGCGCGAAATCGGGACAGGGAATCCCAGCTCTTCGCGGTCGACTTGCGGCCCTGGCGACCCCCCGGTAATTGGGCTACAGTCGCGAATCATGCGGGCGATAAGCATAAGCGATAAGAAGCACTTGCTGCGAACCGCGGCGACGATCTCCGAGGCACTGCCGTACATGCGCCGTTTCGCTGGCGAGACCTTCGTCATCAAATACGGTGGCCACGCCATGGGTGATCGGCAATTGGCCGAATCATTCGCCCGCGATACCGTGTTGATCAAACAGGTCGGAATAAATCCGGTTGTCGTCCACGGTGGCGGACCGCAGATTGCGGAAATGCTCGACCGCCTAAACATCAAGAGTTCCTTCGTCGATGGCTTGCGGGTGACCGACGAGACCACGGTCGAGGTGGTGGAAATGGTCTTGTCGGGCCGCATCAACAAGCAGATCGTCACCGCCATCAACCGTGCCGGGGGACGTGCCGTCGGCCTTTCGGGTAAGGATAGCCGTCTGGTCGAGGCACGTAAATTACGTCGCAGTCAACGCGATCCCGATTCGAATATCGAAAAGATACTCGACCTCGGATTCGTCGGCGAACCCGTGCGGGTCAATCCCGAGGTGATCGAGGCTTTCGAGGAATCGGACTTCATCCCCGTTATCGCGCCGATCGGCGTGGGTCCGAACGACGAAACCTACAACATCAACGCCGACACGGTCGCCGGCGCCTTGGCACGGGCCTTGGCGGCCAAGAAACTATTGATGCTCACCGACGTCTCCGGAGTCCTCGACCAGGAGGGACAACTCTGTTCCCGAATGACCACGGCCGAAGCACGGGAATTGATCGCGGAAGGAACCGTGACCGGCGGCATGATCCCCAAGTTGGAGACCTGCCTGACAGCGGTCGAGGATGGGACCGAAGCGTCCCACATCCTCGACGGTCGGATTGCTCATACCCTGTTGCTCGAGATCTTTACCCGTCACGGCACCGGGACGATGATAGAGGGGGTATAGAGTCCCCGACAATGGCGTCCGAAAACGCTTCTGAACGGGGCAACGAAAGGCGACGCTTCGAGGCGGCCATGGCGCGTATCGACGCCGCCAACGGCGCCGACCCGTCGAAGGTGGTGCACGACGGTAAGGAATATCCGAAAGCGGAGATCCATGCGCGTCGCCGCGGTGAATGGCTGGCACGATTGACGCCCGACGCCGATCCCTTGCTGCGCCTCGCGGCTCGGGCCCAGCACATACGGCGTTGGGAAATTCCCCGCGACCAATATCCCATGGGCCGGCGAGGCTATCACGCTTGGCGCGGTGCCCTGGCCCAATTCCACGCCGACACCAGCGCCGAAATCCTCGCCGCGGTCGGCTACGGCGAGAGCGATATCGAACGCGTCAAGAGTTTGATTCTTAGGCGGCGGCTGAAAACGGATCCGGGTGCCCAATTGCTCGAGGACATCGCTTGCCTGGTATTCCTGGAATACGATTTGGCGGATTTCTCAACCACCCAGGACGAGCAAAAAATGTTGCGGATCGTCGCCAAAACGTGGCGAAAAATGTCGCCTCGAGGACGTCAGGTGGCGGCCACGCTCTCGGTGCCGGAAAAAACCCGCAAACTCCTCGATCTGGCCCTGTGAATTTTTTGCTTGTCGGTTGTCGCCGACGGCGGCGCGATCGTAAAACACCGGCACACAAGCCGCCGCGAACACCGACGCGATTGCTCATAGCGGCATCGCCATGCCGACCTTCGGACCGACGATGGGACGGCTTGCGTCGACGGGACTAGCGATCACTCCTTTCCCCGATGCACAACGAGTCTAACCAAGCGAATGGTACTAAACTTCGGGGCGGGCCAAAATGCGGTGCAACGGGCCCGATCAGGGCCGAATTCGCCTCTCATTCAATACGTGTGCTATGATTTTCGCTAATCAAAGGTTGTCATCCGGGAAATCTCGGAGATTTGCAGTGCCGGATCATCGTGACCATTATCTCAAACGCGAACTGTATCGGCTCGTTCAGACCGATCCGAAGGTCTTTGACTTCCTCCAAGACGGTTCCGTGGACGGCATATGGTATTGGGACGTAGAAAATCCCAGTGAAGAATGGCTGATACCAACCGCCCCAGAGTTTGACTCGCGCAAAGGTTTACACGCTAGGTTTAGTGTGATTCAAGGTTGTTGGCAACAAGGGAGTGTGTTCAATGCCAACGATTCCTTTGCGAAACGACTTTGATGCTGAAAGAGTCCGTGTTCTTGCGGCACGGAGCGATGATGGGAACCAGGCGCGACGGCTTTTGTCGATGGCGGCCATCTACGATGGGATGGATCGAGCGTGCGCGGCGGGTATTGGCGGCATGGATCGGCAGACGTTGCGGGACTGGGTTCACCGGTTCAACGCGGGAGGTCCGGCCGGTCTGATCGACCGCAAGCCGAACGGGGCGTTGCGTCGGTTGACGCCGTCGCAAATGGCGGCGCTTTCGCGGGCTATCGAGGCCGGTCCCGATCCCGAACGGGATGGGGTCGTGCGCTGGCGCTGCATCGATCTCAAGCAACTGATCCGAACGCGCTTCGGCGTGGACTATCACGAGCGGAGCGTCGGCAAGCTGCTGGCCGCGCTCGGGTTCTCGCATATTTCCGCGCGCCCGCGCCACGTCGGCCAGGATGCGCGGGCACAGGAGGAATTTAAAAAAAAGTTTTCCCGAACACTTGGCGAAAATCGTAGCGGCACAGCCACCGGACACGCCCATCGAGGTTTGGTTTCAAGATGAAATGCGCGTCGGCCAGAAGAACAGCCTGGTGCGCCAGTGGGCCCCAAAGGGATCGCGCCCGCGCCAGGTCAAGGACCTACGGACCTCTTCGGCGTATCTCTTCGGCGCCATCTGCCCCGAGCGCGGTGAGGGCGCGGCGCTGGTCATGCCGCGCGCCAATACTGAAGCCATGGACCTGCATCTCGAGGAAATCAGCCGGGCCGTTGCCCCAAACGCCCATGCCGTCGTGCTGCTCGACCAAGCCGCATGGCACACCACTGCCAAACTCGGCATCCCGGAGAACATCTCCCTCGTGCCTTTGCCACCCAAGTCCCCGGAGCTCAATCCCGCCGAAAATGTCTGGCAATACCTCCGCCAGAACTGGCTCTCCAATCGTGTCTTCGACTCCTATGAAGCCATCGTCGAGGCCTCTTGCCAAGCCTGGAACAACCTGACCGACCAACCTTGGAAGATCATGTCCATCGGCCTCAGAGCGTGGGCTCGCACAAGTCAATGCTAAGGGCGGTTGGTATGAGTCAAGGTGGGGAATCGAAAGTCTTCGGCGTTTCGGTCAAGGACCGCGGCGCAATCTCCATGGCGGGGCATACCGGCAAGGCGTTTTGGTTTTCCAAGAAATCCGGCGAGTTCATCACCAGTAGTTTTTACTATGATCAATATCCCGAATGTGTGGCCGATTGGAACGCGCAACAACCGGCGAGCAAGTATTCCGGCAAATCGTGGGAGTTGTTGCACGATCAATCAAGCTATCTGTTCGGCGCGGGCGATGATCGGTCGTACGAAACCGCGCTGCCCGGTTATGGGAGAACCTTCCCCCATCCTTACGGTGAACTCGGGGACAAATACTTCACGACGTTCCTGACCATAAGTCCGGCGGGGGACGAACTGACCCTCGACTTCGCCAAGGCCCTGATCCAAAACGAAGGCCTCGGCCGCGACGCGACACCGGACTACCTCGCTGTAAGTTTTTCCTCGACCGACTATGTCGGCCATATCTTCGGACCCTCCAGCCTCGAGGGCGAAGACAACATCCTGCGGTTGGACCGCACCTTGGCCGAACTGTTTCGTTTCGTCGACGCCCAGGTCGGCCTGGACAAGACCCTAATCGTGTTATCCGCTGATCATGGCGGACCAGAGGCCCCAGGGTATTTAAGCGAATTGGGCTTTGAAGCCGATTACATTGACCCGGAGGCGTTTGATAAGGCGGGCGCGATCAAGGCCTTGAAAGAGCGCTTTGGCATCGGTGAAAAATTGATCACCACCTATTTTCATCCTTACGTCTACTTGAATCGCAAGGTGATCGCCGAGAATGGCCTCGATCAAGCCCAGGTCGAACTCGCGGTGGCCAAGGAACTGACACGCTTCGACGGGGTTGCCCTGGCGGTGTCGAGCAGCGCGCTTGGCACCGGCAGGGTACCCAACACGCCGCTCATCCAATCGATTTTGAGAAACTATAATCCCAATCGCTCCGGCGACATCTACGTGGTGTTCCAGCCAAACCGCTTCATCAATGATTTCGACGGGATCAGGGTTGCCGCCACCCATGGATCGCCATGGAGGTATGATACCTACGTGCCCATCATCTTTGCCGGGATGGGAATTCCCGCGCAACGAATCAGTCGCATGGTGCATACGGTCGATATCGCTCCCACGCTGTCGCTATTGGTCGGAGCAAAACCTCCGACGGGATCGTTTGGCGCTACCCTTGGCGAAATCATCGTTTGCGTCGGTGGGGTAAATTCTTGTTAGCGCGGGCGTCGCGTAGTCGCCCCTGAAAAAGGGGTTCGGGCTGTTTGCTGGCTGAAAGAGGATGTGGTGTGATCGGTCGGGAACAGGGTTGTCAAGGCGCTCTGTCGATGTAGAGGCGTTCGGGTTCCGAGATACGTTCGGCGATGGTGTGGTCGAGGCTGTGTCCGTCGAACAGGTTAAGTGTTAGCGATCGCTCCTGCGGCTACGCGTCCGACGGTTCTCCGAACGCCGCTCCTCTTCCCTGCGATCTCGCCTGCGCCGGTCGTCATCGCGGCGGTCTCGATTCTTGCGTTTGTCCGAGCCGCCGTTTCCGGGGTTGTTGGTTTTGTCGCCACCGGCAACAACGCGATCAACCGTCGCGGCAGAGTGGAATAGCAATTCAGCGGGAATGGCATCGTTTGCTTCGCCGAGGTGAGCCACGAGATCATGTTTCATACGAAACTCCATGAAGACGAATATCGCCGAATAAATCCCAGAATGGGCCGAGATCACATCCTGAAAATTTTGCGGCGCGAGATTTCGCGGAACAATCCGCATTCGCAAGTTCCGCACCCAGGCGTCGATGAAAAGACGATAAAACTGGGAAGATCCGCATGTTGACACGAATGGGCCGAAAGAAAAAACGGAGATAATAATTGTTTTCATTTTTAGTTTGTTTGCTTTCCGGCTTGCAGAGTGCGTTTATTCGTATTTTTATTAGAATATTATTTATATGTTAGTTCCTTTATGGTCTTCATCTGTTCCATGATTAGGTCATCCTTGTTCTTTAATTCCCGTTCCAATTCCATGACCCGATGTTCCAATTCCATGATCTTGTCGTCGAGGCTCTGTTCGACGGGTGCCGAATCCGGGTTCCAACGTCCGGATTCCGCCCTTTCCTTGCTCTTCTGAATCTCGAACTCGATGTAGTAGGCGCTTCGGTCGACAAGCCTGGCGGTCCGATCGGCACCCTCGTGATCCCACAGCGGATCCTTATACAAGTGCGTACAAACGCGCGCATCCATACTCCAACTCTGCGATTCCAAAAACGCATACTCTCCAACAGCATTGTAATAGTACAAATTCTCGCTACACCAGTCAATATCATTCGCGGTCAAAGTGTCTTTTGCGCTAATACTGTTCGTTCCTATTATTAACGAAACCGTACAGATACCCACCATAACAAACCCATGTAACAATCCGCGCATCAATCTTCCTCCGTCAATCGTCAGGCCCACCGAACCTCCCGGGGCGGAGGATAATATTTAGATTTTTTGTGCACGATCGAGACGTGTTCAACGGTCTGTTCGAAAATGCGCGTCCGCGCATTTTTTGCGTCTGTCCCTCTCCCCCTCCCGGCCACCCATATCAGCATACTCTCGTGGGTGGCCGGGAGGGGGAGAGGGCCGGCGCCGCGAGTTTTCGAACAGACTGTAACGGGCCAGCGGGACGATTTTCCATTGTGCCTCACTCGCCGCGTTCCAACAAGTCCATCAATTCACGCCATTCCCGCTTGCTGATCCCGCTTTCGCCTTGCGAAACCTTTTCACCCGCGATCAGCCTTTGAACAATCGCCAGTCCGGCCTTGGACAGGCGAATGCCGCCAATGCCATATTCGAGGAAAGCCTCGTAGGTTATCGGCAACCAGCGTTTCAAGGTCGAGAGCATGGCTTCGGCATAAACGCGAATTTCGTACTGGGCGTGCGAATCCGCCCGTAGTTCCAAGAAATGCATGAGGTTGTGCAGATCGATCTTCCAGTACCACTGGGTATAAAAATTGAGATTGAGGTTCATTCTGGCGAGTTCGCGGGCGAGGCCCCTTTTCTCGGGGTCGATGATCTCGGCGCTGTCGGTCTCGTTGAGGAGATCGACATAATGTTCATACGCCTGTTGGGCGTCGGAGCGCAGGAGGTCGAGCACATGGCGCGCCTCATCGCCCTCGAGAGGCGTTCCCCGTCCCTGACGGTTGCTCCCCGATTGGCTGGCGAGATACTCGGCCGCCGGAACGTAAAACTCGTTATCGAGTATCGAATAACGGGCCGAGTATTCGTTGACGTTGGCGGTGCGGTGGCGAATCCATTGCCGGGCGACGAAAATGGGCAGCTTGACGTGATACTTGATCTCGCACATTTCGAAGGGCGTGGTGTGGCGGTTCCGCAAAAGATAATTGATCAGCCTCTGATCCTGCCGCACACGCCTGGTGCCGCGGCCGTAGGAGACACGGGCCGCTTGAACCACGGCCGCGTCGTCACCCATATAGTCGACAACCCGGATGAACCCATGATCGAGAACCGGGAGGGGTTGGTAGAGAATTTCTTCGAGTCCCGGTGACACGGCGCGACGTGTCGGCTGTTCGTGGGCGCGCTGCGCCGCAATTTCGGCTTCTTGCTCCGGACTTAGGCCCATCACCCCCACCCCACCTCGAACCGGACTACTCTATCGCTTGTTCCGCGCGCTCGCCATTGGGATCTCGAATTCGAGACTGGAGGAGTGGACGACACGCGGCGAGGGCAGCGCGGTGACGAAAAACTTATACTTTTCAGGCGGGGAAATGCATCCTATATATCTATTGTCGGTTCGCTTCGCGTGCCGACTATGGCGATAAACGGCGTATGGAATAAGCGTAACGGACCCGGGGGCAGTACCCGGCGCCTCCACCAATCTATTTCGTCTATCAGGGCGGAGCGACACATACGGGGGCGAAACAGGATCGACGTGCGTGGTAAAGATGCGACTTTCGCCCGGCATGACACCACCGTTATCGGGTCACCCAAGAAGTGCCAATGACAACGACGAGTTGGCCCTCGCTGCCTAGACATTAGGCAAGCGCGGCCCGGGGGGCGCCGGGCAACAGAAGCCCCCCACCTATGGGTTGCGGGAATAGGCCAAAATGCAGGCGCTGCGCTACAACAGGATGGTCGAGAACGCCCTTCGCGCGGTCATGAGCGAAGCCCTGAAGCTCGTCGCCAGGCAGGGCTTTCCAGAGAACCACCACTTCTACATCACCTTTCGCACCGATCATCCGGGTGTCATGCTCGAGGCCACGCTACGGCAACGCTATCCCGAGGAAATGACCATCGTCATCCAGCACCAGTTCTGGAACCTGGTCGTCGACGAAGACGGTTTCTCGGTAGGATTGAGCTTCGATGGCGTGCGGCAAACGCTCGGCATTCCCTTCGCGGCGGTCACGAATTTCGCCGACCCGAGTGTGAAGTTCGGCCTCCATTTCGAGGTCGCCGACGAACCCACCGTAAGGGACGACCCGCAGCCCGGGATTTTATCCACGGTAACGAATCTGACGAAAAGACCGAAACGCACGAAGTCCGATTCACAACAGGGCGCGGACGTCGTCACCCTCGACAGCCGGCGCAAGAAATAACCGCGCCCACACCCCGGATTCGGCGGAATGCGAACTAAAGGCCACACTCGCCTATCAGTCTGTTCGATAACTCTCGGCGCCGGTCCTCTCCCCCTCCCGGCCACCCATATCAGCATACTTATACCAACCGCCCTTAACATTGCCTTGTGCGAGCCCACGCTCTGAGGCCGATGGACATGATCTTCCAAGGTTGGTCGGTCAGGTTGTTCCAGGCTTGGCAAGAGGCCTCGACGATGGCTTCATAGGAGTCGAAGACACGATTGGAGAGCCAGTTCTGGCGGAGGTATTGCCAGACATTTTCGGCGGGATTGAGCTCCGGGGACTTGGGTGGCAAAGGCACGAGGGAGATGTTCTCCGGGATGCCGAGTTTGGCAGTGGTGTGCCATGCGGCTTGGTCGAGCAGCACGACGGCATGGGCGTTTGGGGCAACGGCCCGGCTGATTTCCTCGAGATGCAGGTCCATGGCTTCAGTATTGGCGCGCGGCATGACCAGCGCCGCGCCCTCACCGCGCTCGGGGCAGATGGCGCCGAAGAGATACGCCGAAGAGGTCCGTAGGTCCTTGACCTGGCGCGGGCGCGATCCCTTTGGGGCCCACTGGCGCACCAGGCTGTTCTTCTGGCCGACGCGCATTTCATCTTGAAACCAAACCTCGATGGGCGTGTCCGGTGGCTGTGCCGCTACGATTTTCGCCAAGTGTTCGGGAAAACTTTTTTTTAAATTCCTCCTGTGCCCGCGCATCCTGGCCGACGTGGCGCGGGCGCGCGGAAATATGCGAGAACCCGAGCGCGGCCAGCAGCTTGCCGACGCTCCGCTCGTGATAGTCCACGCCGAAGCGCGTTCGGATCAGTTGCTTGAGATCGATGCAGCGCCAGCGCACGACCCCATCCCGTTCGGGATCGGGACCGGCCTCGATAGCCCGCGAAAGCGCCGCCATTTGCGACGGCGTCAACCGACGCAACGCCCCGTTCGGCTTGCGGTCGATCAGACCGGCCGGACCTCCCGCGTTGAACCGGTGAACCCAGTCCCGCAACGTCTGCCGATCCATGCCGCCAATACCCGCCGCGCACGCTCGATCCATCCCATCGTAGATGGCCGCCATCGACAAAAGCCGTCGCGCCTGGTTCCCATCATCGCTCCGTGCCGCAAGAACACGGACTCTTTCAGCATCAAAGTCGTTTCGCAAAGGAATCGTTGGCATTGAACACACTCCCTTGTTGCCAACAACCTTGAATCACACAAAACCTAGCGTGTAAACCTTTGCGCGAGTCAAACTCTAGGGCGGTTGGTATTACGTGGGTGGCTGGGAGGGGGAGAGGGCCGGGAGGGGGAGAGGGACAGACGCAAAAAATGCGCAGACGCGCATTTTCGAACGGACACTAAAAGGGAATGTCGTCGTCGAGTTCGTCGCTGGCGGCTGGTTCGTTGCTCGGAGGAGCGGCCTGCTCGCCAATGGGCGGAGGACCCTCGCCGGCGCCCTCGCCGCGCCCGCCCAGCATCGTCAGCTCACCGCGAAACCCCGACAGAACGACCTCGGTGGTGGTGCGTTCGTTGCCCGACTGATCGGTCCATTTGCGGGTCTGCATGGGCCCCTCGACATAGACCTTCGATCCCTTCCGAAGATATTTTTGCGCGATGTCGGCGAGACGCGCGTTGAAGATGACGATTCGGTGCCACTCGGTGCGCTCGCGACGCTCGCCCGAGGCGCGGTCGGTCCAGCTTTCGCTCGTCGCGAGGGTAAAATTTACCACCGGATTACCGTCCTGAAGATGACGGACCTCGGGATCGCGCCCCAGGTTACCGATGAGGATCGCCTTGTTTATGCTGCCGGCCATCGCCTCCCTCCCCGACTGGTTGTTGTTCTCGAACCATCTATTCTAGGCCCCCGCGGGTGTTTCGGCTAGCACGGCGTCCAAACTCGCGCAAGGGGCTTTTTCCGCAACATCCGAGTCGCCTTTGGGGGTGTTCCGGGCCTATAGTCGGGACCCTGCTGACAGCACGGAAACGGCGATGACGTCTGCGATCAAGGTGCGGGGCGCCAAGGAGCACAACCTCAAGAACATCGACGTCGAAATTCCCCGCGAAAGCCTCGTCGTCGTCACCGGAGTGAGCGGCTCGGGCAAATCGTCCCTGGCCTTCGACACCATCTACGCCGAGGGCCAGCGCCGCTACGTCGAGAGTCTGTCGGCCTACGCCCGCCAATTCCTCGAACTGATGCAAAAACCCGCGGTCGAATCGATCGAGGGATTATCACCGGCGATTTCGATCGAACAAAAGGCAACCTCGAGGAATCCCCGCTCGACGGTCGGCACCGTCACCGAGATCCACGATTACATGCGCCTGCTGTACGCCCGCGTCGGCGTGCCCTACTCCCCGGCGACCGGCCTCCCGATCGAAAGCCAGACCGTCAGCCAGATGGTCGATCGCCTTTTGGCGCTGCCGGAAGGCACTCGGCTCTACCTTCTGGCGCCCATCGTCCGCGGGCGCAAGGGCGAATACCGCAGGGAATTGGCCCAATTGATGAAACGCGGCTTTCAGCGGGTCAAAATCAACCGCAAGATCGTCGCCATCGACGAGGCCCCGGCGCTCGACAAAAAGCGCAAGCACGACATCGCCGTCGTGGTCGATCGGATCGTCATCGGCGAAGGCCTGGGGAACCGCTTGGCGGACAGCGTCGAAACGGTCCTGGGGCTGAGCGACGGCCTGCTCCAGGCGGAGAACGCCGAGACCGGCGACATCACCACGTTTTCGGCTAAATTCGCCTGTCCCGTGTCCGGCTTCACGATCGACGAGATCGAGCCGCGACTGTTTTCCTTCAACAACCCTTTCGGGGCCTGCCCGGCCTGCGACGGCCTCGGCAACAAATTGTTCATCGATCCCGACCTGGTCGTGCCCGATCCGAACCTCGGCCTGGCCGACGGCGCCATCGCCCCCTGGCGCCACTCGTCCTCGCCCTATTACGCCCAGACCTTGGACAGTCTCGCCCGCCACTTTAGGGTCAGCACCCGCGAACCCTGGGGCGAGCTGAAGGAACAGGCGCGCCAAGCGATCCTTTTCGGCTCCGGCGAGACCGCGATCACCATGCACTACGACGACGGCGCCCGCGCCTATCAGACCCGGCGTCCCTTCGAGGGCGTGGTTCCGAACATGGAAAGGCGCTGGCGCGAAACCGATAGCGCCTGGGTGCGCGAGGAAATCGGCCGTTTTCAGAACAGCACCCGTTGCGACGCCTGCGGCGGCTTCCGCCTCAAGCCCGAGGCCCTGGCGGTGAAGGTCGACGGCCGCCACATCGGCGAGGTCAGCGAGTTCTCGATCGCCCGGGCGGCCGAATGGTTCGCCGGTCTTGACGCCAAGCTGTCACCCAAGGAGAGCGAGATCGCCGCCCGGATCCTCAAGGAAATCAATGAACGCCTGGGCTTTCTCGTCAACGTCGGCCTCGAGTACCTGACCCTGTCCCGGGCCTCGGGAACCCTCTCTGGCGGCGAGAGCCAGCGGATCCGTCTCGCTTCCCAGATCGGCTCGGGGCTGACGGGGGTTCTTTACGTCCTCGACGAACCGTCGATCGGCCTCCATCAGCGCGACAACGACCGCCTCCTGGGCACCCTCAAGCGTTTGCGCGACCTCGGCAACTCGGTCATCGTCGTCGAGCACGACGAGGAAGCGATCCTGGCCGCCGATTACCTCATCGACATGGGCCCCCGGGCCGGGGTGCACGGCGGCCACGTCGTCGCCCAGGGCCGCCCGGCCGACGTCATGGCCCACCCCGAGAGCCTGACCGGGCAATATCTCTCGGGCCGCCGCGAAATCGCCCTGCCCGAGGGCCGGCGCCAGCCCAAAAAAGGCCGCGAGCTGAAAATCGTCGGCGCCGCGACCCACAACCTTCGCCAAGTCACCACCTCCATCCCCCTTGGCGCCTTTACCTGCGTCACCGGGGTCTCCGGCAGCGGCAAGTCCAGTCTCGTCATCGAAACGCTTTACAAGGCCACCGCCAAGGCCCTCAACCGGGCACGCGCCCATTCCGGTCCCCACGACCGTATCGAGGGCCTGGCCCTGCTCGACAAGGTCGTCGACATCGACCAATCGCCGATCGGGCGGACACCACGCTCGAACCCCGCCACCTACACCGGCGCCTTTACCCCGATCCGCGACTGGTTCTCGGGCCTGCCCGAGGCCAAAATCCGCGGTTACCGCCCCGGGCGCTTCTCGTTCAACGTCAAGGGCGGCCGCTGCGAGGCCTGCCACGGCGACGGCCTGATCAAGATCGAAATGCACTTCCTGCCCGACGTCTACGTCCAGTGCGATCTTTGCAAGGGCCGGCGCTACAATAGCGAAACCCTGGAAATATGCTTTAAAGGCAAGTCCATAGCCGACGTTCTGGATATTACGGTTGAAGAAGGCGTGGGGTTCTTCAAGGCCGTGCCGGCGATCCGGGACAAGCTCGTCACCCTGCAACGGGTCGGCCTCGGCTACATCAAGATCGGCCAGCAGGCGACCACCCTTTCCGGCGGCGAGGCGCAACGGGTGAAGCTGTCGAAGGAGCTTTCGCGCCGGGCCACGGGAAGGACGCTCTACATCCTCGACGAGCCAACCACCGGCTTGCATTTCGAGGACGTGCGAAAACTTCTAGAGGTCTTGCACGCCCTGGTCGAGAGCGGCAACACGGTTGTCGTCATCGAGCACAATCTCGAAGTGATCAAGACCGCCGATTGGATCATCGACCTCGGCCCCGGCGGCGGCGACAAGGGCGGCCGTATCGTCGCCGCCGGCACCCCCGAGCAAATCGCCGAGGTCGCCGAAAGCCACACCGGCACCTACCTCGCCACCTACCTCGCCCGCACCCGCCGCCGCAAACGGGCGTGAAGGGTGGGTGAGGTGGTCGAAAGGCCCGGAGCCCCACGAGCGCCGCCAGGGCGAGGGCCGACCGTCGAGGGCGCCAACGCGCGACCGAGCGGCCCTGCCAATGACGCCGTGACAGGGAACTAAATTCGCCTCCGTGGTACCAGGCACGGGACACGCCCACAACAAACCGAACAATACCAGCGGGTTGCGTTGCAAGGCTGCCTGATTGGGTATCACGCCGCTAGCGATATCGGTCGCTGTCCCCTGCCCCGCGTCGAGTTAATATCAGAGGACCGATCATAACGTGACGGGCGACTGATCTGAGTCCCAGCACGGCGAATTCCCTGCCCCCCGAGGCGAAGGGGGTCGGCGGCAAAACTCCTCGATAGCATCTGATCATGCACCTCCCCTCAAATATTTTTTGATTTTCGGAATTTTGGTCGATTAGACCGATCATCCTCGATTCTGGTTATCCCGGATTATGTCTCGCAAACGACCGATCCGAATATGGAGGTGAAGCATCAGATTATTGTGTCGGTAATTAAGCGCACCTTCGATTCCGGCCGATTGCACGGAACCAAGCCAATGAAAATAATCCCACTCTGACTTTGAGAAATTTTTTTCGAGATGTGTATTTACCTGCTCACACCAGTGCTGATATTGGGTCGCCCACTTTTCAACGTCATCATCATTCTGAACGGGAGGGCTTGGATTCAGCAAACGCGTGGTCGCTTCAGTAATGTAATCGGATAATTTATCGGCGGCACGCTGTCTCGCTTCTTGATCCTTTCGTTCGCCACCGTGACGCAAAAAGTTGACATAGATTAGGATTGAGAGAACGGCCATCCCGATGACGGCAGAAATCATCGACCATGGCCATGCTGCAACTTCTGTTTTCATAACAACGGAGATTACCCCCACCTGAACGGAGGCGCGACCGGGTGAAATCCTTCACCATCTGAACCTAATCGGTGAGTTTACGGACTTTTCCATTCGAGACCCAGCTTGAATTCAGCGCTGGAATTACCCCCCACCTCCAACCTTCTCGATGTACCGCGTCCATTGCCAGTTTAGGAAAAGGCTGATCAGGAAAACGGCGGCAAGAGATAGTATATGTTTAACTAAGAAAAATGCGGCCTGAATCGGCGGATCATCAAGGTTTGTGTGGATGCTCCCCTGCAATATGTAAATGAATGCCGCTGGCAATGACAACAACGGCAGGACAAGAAAGGTGAGCACCACCATAAGAACTCTAGAAATTATATTTTCTCGCTTATCAGTTAATAAAGTTATAAAATATGTGCGGCCTTTTCTTTCAAAATGTGCGCTATTCAAAGCCAAATAAAGTGCAGAATTAATCACAAAAAAATCAAACACCCACTTCGGAATCCGAAGCCAATCCTCCGGCCAGAACCAATTGACGAACGTCACCAACGGTTGGCGAATTACGGCGTCGTACACAACGACGAAATCACGGAAAAACCAACCCACGTGACGATGCTTTCGACGATCCCTGCCATTCCGGAGAGCGACAGGACCGTCGATACGGCAAGCCAGACATAAATTACGGGATTGCGCTTCTTCGGCGTCTCGTCGGATGACATCGGTGCGAACTTCCTTTGGCAGCCCCGGCGTGTCGGGTCTTTGACCGAAAAACTAATCCTGCTGCTTAGCGTCAGGAAAAGTGTAGCGGATGGTCTCCTTCAAAATCTGGCAGGCACGGTCGATTTCATTCGGGTCCCAGGTGACTGTAGTATGATGGTTCGTGTCAAAGTGCGGATGGTATAGATGGTCAGGATCGTTGAACACGTCTTCGCGGCAAGTGTAGATGACCTGTTTGTCCAGCCCCTCGGCATAGCCGGCTTCCCAATGTGCTCCACGATTTCCATGTGAGAGATCGGCGATCAGGAATCGGCAAGCCCTGATCTCATTCCGGAGCCGATCATCGATCAGTCCTGCTTTCGGCCGATCGTCAAGCCGCCGGAGCGTGAAACCGGTCAGGGATACGGCAGGGCAAAAATGTTCCTCGACGATACGATCGAGCTCGGGGTTTCCGTACTCCATTGCCATGAAGGCGGTGTTGCCGGATGTTGAACCGCGCTTCAGTGCCTCGTAACGTTCCCAACCCTTAAACGACAGGGCCACATGAGCCCCTCCGCCGGGCTCCGTTGACTCCCCGCCATCAGATTTTAAAAACGTCCAAGGACCCAGATTACCTAGTCGCCCGTGAAGAACGCGTAAGCGGCTGATGTTGGTAGTTTTTTCGGTTTGGCGAAGTAATCGGATTTGCAAGAAAACGGGTTTTGGGCCTGAAAAGCTTGCGATTTGAAATAATTGATTTTGGGGATTCCCTTCCGTTGCGGAACGTGATTCTCTGCTCCCGTCGATTGGGATTGGAGAACTGTGATGAAGCCATCGCGCAAGGTGTCATCGGGAATAGAGGACCTGTTCCGCTCGCGGTTCGAAAACATCATCAACCTGCGCCACGAGTTGGTGGTGTTGGGGGGCCGGATCGCGTGGACTTTCTTCGACGAGACCTATGAAGCCTTGTATTCGGAGGAGGGTCGGCCGGGGGTCCCGACGCGGTTGATGGTTGGGCTGCACATCCTCAAGCATATGTTCGATCTCTCGGATGAGGAGGTCTGCGAGCGCTGGGTCTACGACCCATACTTCCAGTGCTTCTGCGGCGAAGAGTACTTTCAGCATGAGCTGCCCATGGAGCGCTCGTCGATGACCCGGTGGCGGGACCGGATCGGGCCGGAAGGTTTGGAGAAGGTATTCCAGGAGAGCCTGGCCGTGGCCCACCGGGTGGGGGCGCTGCGGGAGAAGGACCTCGAGCGGGTGACGGTGGACACCACCGTACAAGAGAAGGCGATTGCCTTTCCGACCGACGCCAAACTGATGCAACGAGCCCGCGAGCGGCTGGTGCGACTGGCACGGGAGCACGGCATTGCCCTGCGTCAGTCCTATACCCGCCTGGGCAAGAGGGCGTTGATCATGCAAGGCCGCTACCGCCATGCCAAACAGCACAAGCGGGCCAACAAGGCCCTGCGCAAGCTCAAGACCTATCTCGGGCGCACCGTCCGCGACATCCGCCGCAAGACGGCCCAGGAGGAGAGCCTACGGGATCCCTTCCGCCGCCCCTTGTGGCTGGCCGAGCGGGTGTCGACCCAGAAGCGGCGCGACCCCTTGCCCAAGGTCTATTCGCTCCACGCGCCCGAGGTCGAATGCATCGGCAAAGGGAAGGCGCACAAGCCGTACGAGTTCGGCTGCAAGGTCTCCGTGGCGGCGACCAATTCCCGCCCCCCCGGCGGCCAGTTCGTCGCCCACGTCAAGGCCTTCCACGGCAATCCCTATGATGGCCACACCTTGAGGCAGGTGATCGAAGAGATGGAACGCTGGACGGGGATATCGGCCGAGCGCATCTATGTCGACAAGGGATACCAGGGCCACGATTACCCCAACAAACACCGCGTCTTTAGATCAGGCCAGAAACACGGCATCACGCCGACGATCAAGAAGGAGCTCAGGCGGCGCTCCGCCGTCGAGGCCGTGATCGGACATCTCAAGAGCGATGGCAGGCTGGGGCGCAACTTCCTCAAAGGCCGCGACGGCGACAAGATCAACGCCATCCTCGCCGGCGCCGGCTACAACTACCGCCTTGTCCTCAAATGGCTGAGGCGTTTGTTTGTCCAAATCCTGGCCGCGCTCCTCAGCGACATCTCGCACCCCACCGCAAACCCAATCGCCGCTTCAGCTTGAAATCAGGGTTCTTCACGGACGACTATTTCGCCTCCGAGCCGGTAGTGGCTTGCGTACCCTGATGTCCGGGAATTTATTTGAGACCCTCGCCGGGGCCCGCCCCACCGAGTCACGATCGTGGTCCGATGGGTGCGCCAGTGTATCCTCGACAGCCTTGAGCAGGGGGAATGGACGTTGACAGCGACGGGCACGATGGCCCGGCACGAATTCGAGGTTTCAGGGGAACCGGTAACGCTTTCCTACACGGAATGGGGCGCCGCCGACAATCCGAGGGTCGTCTGTTGCGTTCACGGCTTGACCCGCAACGCCCGAGATTTCGATTTTCTCGCCGCTGCCCTGGCCGGAGAATTTCGCGTGATCTGCCCCGACGTCGTGGGGCGCGGCCGCAGCGGTCGGCTTGCCGATGCGGCGGGTTATACCTATCCCACCTATGTCGCCCATGCCGTGGCGTTGACGCGGCGGCTCGGCGCCACCTCGGTGTCCTGGCTCGGCACCTCGATGGGCGGCCTGATCGGAATGATGCTCGCCACGGCTCAACCGGGTTTGGTCGAGCGTCTGGTGCTGAACGACATCGGGGCCGTCGTCGCCAGGGCGGGACTTCTCCGCCTGGCCGGTTACGTGGGAGACGATCCGAGCTTCAAGAACGCGACCGCGCTGGAAGCCTATCTGCGTCGGGTGTTCGCCCCCTTCGGGCCCCTTCCGGCGGCGGCATGGCGGCACCTGGCGGCCCATGGCGGCCGCCCTCTTCCGTCGGGCGAAATCGGACTGGCTTACGACCCCGCGATCGCCGAGGCCTTCAAAATTCCGCCCGAGGACGACATCGATCTGTGGCAGGTTTGGGAACACGTCGAGTGCCCGGTCCTGTTGCTGCGAGGCGCTGAATCGGACCTCCTGGGGGCCGCGACCGCGGATGAGATGACTCGTCGCGGCCCGGGCGCGCGACTGGTCGAGTTCCCGGGCATCGGCCACTGCCCGATGTTGATGGACCCGGAACAAATCACCTTGGTCCGCGACTGGCTGTCGTCCGAAACACCGACTGCCTCGGCGCCATGCTGATTTGAAAACCGCCGATTCGGAAAGTCGGCTCGCCGATGGGTTTGTCGGCACGGCGCCACGTCCTTATACTCTCCAGATCGGGTCGGCGACGGTTTCCGGTCGGCGAATCGACTCGCCCCCACGGCGCGGCCATTCCTCGAGTTAAAAATGCTCCCCTCCTCTCCAAGTTTGCGCGATAAACTTCGCTTGGTTTTCGGTTTCGACGACTTTCGTTCCGGCCAACGGGAGGTGATCGAGGCACTTCATTCCGGGCGCGACGTGCTCGCGATCATGCCGACGGGAGGCGGAAAATCCCTGTGCTACCAATTGCCGGCCATCGAGTGGGACAGACTCACCTTGGTCGTCTCGCCATTGATCGCGCTGATGCGTGACCAGGTGATGCAATTGCGGACCCTCGGAGTCGCCGCCGGCAGCCTGAACTCGGCCAACGATCCGCAGGAAAACCGGCGCAACGCTCAGGCGGTTATCTCCGGGGAAATGCGAATCCTATACGCCGCCCCGGAGCGTCTGATGCGCGAAGGCACCCTGGCCTTTCTCGCCAAGGCGAAGGTCGGCCTATTGGCGATCGACGAGGCTCACTGCGTTTCCCAATGGGGACACAATTTTCGCCCCGAGTACCTCGAACTCGGCAAACTGCGGGAGCATTTTCCGGGAATCCCGATCCTGGCGTTGACCGCGACCGCGGACGAAGCGACCCGCGCCGAAATCGTCGACAAGCTGTTCGAGACCGAACCCAAAGTCTTTATAACGGGTTTCGACAGACCCAACATCTCGCTCGCCATGGCGGCCAAGGCGGGTGCCCGCAAGCAGCTGTCGTCGTTCCTCGAGCCGCGGCGGGGCGAATGCGGGATCGTCTACTGTGGCACGCGGCGCCGGACGGAAGAATTCGCGGATTTCCTATGCACCGGCGGGTTCACCGCCCTCCCCTACCACGCCGGCCTCGATCCCAAGGTTCGAGACCACCATCAAGGCCGGTTCGTGAACGAAGAGGGGGTCGTCATGGTCGCGACGGTGGCCTTCGGCATGGGCATAGACAAGCCGGACGTGCGTTTCGTTTGCCACTCCGATCTGCCGAAGAGCGTCGAGGCCTACTATCAAGAAATCGGGCGCGCCGGTCGCGACGGCCTCCCCGCCTCGGCCCTCACCCTCTACGGAATGGACGACATCGCGCTGCATCGCCGCCGCATCGAGGAGGAAAATGACGACGACGAATACAAACGCGTCGAACATCAGCGGCTCACCGCCCTGGTGGCGCTCTGCGAGGCACCCTATTGTCGACGCCAAACCCTTCTCGCTTATTTCGGGGAAGGGCTGACCCAACGCTGCGGAAACTGCGATCTGTGCCTGAGCGAGGTCGAAACGGTGGACGGCACCATCGAAGCCCAGAAGGCCATGTCGGCCATGGTACGCACCGGTGAGCGCTTCGGGGCCCATTACATCGTCGGGATTCTGCGCGGTGACGAAACCGAAAACGTGAAGCGGTTCGGCCACCAACGTCTGCCGACGTTCGGCGTGGGGCGGGATCGCCCGCGCCGCGAGTGGCAGGCCGTCCTGCGCCAGCTCTACGCGGCCGGGCACATCGACGTCGACATCGCGAATTACGGCCGCATCACGCTCACTGGTAGCGGGCGCCGCCTCCTCAAGGGCGAGATTCCTTTCCGCTTCCGCGGCGACGTGATGGCGCCAAAACCCGGTCGCAAGTCGAGCGTACCGGCCGCGGCGCCGGCCGATCTCGACGCAGACGATCAGGAATTGCTCGCGGCCCTAAAGCAGCATCGGCTCACGCTGGCGCGTCAACAGGGGATGCCGGCCTATATCGTCTTTCCCGATCGCACGCTCGTCGAGATGGCGCGGCTCAGGCCGGCCTTGATCGGCGCCATGGCCACCGTCCATGGCGTTGGCGCCGCCAAATTGGATCGTTACGGTGACAGTTTTCTCGAAATTATCCGAGCCAACGTTTCCAGTAAAAGTTCCGAAACCGGCACCGATCCGGCCGCTCGAGAATGACCCCGCTCCGACGGTAGGGAAAGCGAATTGCAAGACGGCTTGCCAGTGTTTGGTCGATGGGCAAATTTGGCACTCGAGGAGATGTCGAGGATCACAAGATACCTATCCGCCGCAGGAATCGTCATCGGGATCATTACGTCTCCCGCGCTTGGAACCGACCCGGCGCCGGACAAATCCTTTCAAGTCGGTGAAACGTTCCGCGAATGCGACCTGTGCCCTGAAATGGTGATCGTTCCGGCGGGCCGATTCAAGATGGGGTCGGCCGTAGGCGAGGCGGGTCGATGGGACGACGAGGGACCGCGCCACGAGGTTACGATTCCGGGCGGCTTCGCGATCGGAAAATACGAGGTGACGCGTGGCGAGTTCGCCCGCTTCGCGGGCACCGCGGGCTATGCCCCGGAGGCTAGCTGTACCTACTGGCGGGATAATCACGTCGAGGATGGGTACACTTGGGACAAACCCGGCTTCGCCCAAACCGATCGCCATCCCGTCACCTGCGTCAGCTGGGAGGACGCGACGGCCTACGCCGCGTGGCTGGCCTTAACGACCGGGGCACCCTATCGACTGCCCAGTGAAGCCGAGTGGGAATACGCCGCCCGCGCCGGGACGACGACCGCGCGGTACTGGGCCTCCGTTTCGGCCCACCCGTGCGCCTTCGCCAATGCCTATGACACCACGAGCAAGATCGAGAACGCTTTTGGCTGGGACGCGCACGCTTGCTCCGACGGCTTCGTACAAACCGCTCCGGTCGGAACGTTCCAGGACAACGATTTTGGCATCTTCGACAGCCTCGGCAATGTCATGGAATGGGTCGCGGATTGCTGGAACGACTCTTATGACGGAGCCCCGCCTGATGCCACCCCCCGGCTCCGCGGCGACTGCGCAAGGCGGGTGCTACGCGGGGGTTCGTGGATCAGTCACGCCTGGCAACTGCGGGCCGCGAGCCGGATCGGCTACGCGGCGAATAGCCGCTCGCCGAATATGGGATTTCGCGTCGCCAGGACGATCAGCCGCTGAACCCCCGGCGGCGTTCATTTCGCGGACGGCTTTCTCTCCTTCGTACTCTTGAAAGCCTCGATCAGATCCATCGGCAGAGGAAAAACGATGATCGAGGTTTTTTCTCCCGCGATGTCGTGCAACGCCGTCAGATACCTGAGCTGCAGGGCCTGCGGCTTTCCGGAAAGAACCTTGGCGGCTTGAAGAAGTTTTTGCGCCGCCTGCTGCTCGCCCTCGGCACTGATGATCTTGGCCCGGCGCATGCGCTCGGCCTCGGCTTGCTTGGCGATGGCGCGAATCATGCTCGGGTTGATGTCGACCTGTTTGATTTCGACGTTCTGAACCTGGATGCCCCACGGTTCGGTGTGTTCGTCCAGGACATTCTGGATATCGGCATTGAGCTTGTCGCGCGCGGCGAGCATCTCGTCGAGTTGGTGTTGACCGAGCACCGAGCGCAAGGTCGTCTGGGCCAGCTGACTCGTCGCGGAATGGAAGTGCTCGACCTGGATGATCGCCTTTTCCGGGTCGACGACGCGATAATAAATAACCGCGTTGACCTGAACCGACACGTTGTCGCGAGAAATCACGTCCTGGGTCGGAACGTCGAGAACGCGGGTCCGCAAATCGACCCGAACCATTTGCTGGAGGACCGGAAAAATGATCACCAGACCTGGTCCCTTGACAACCATGAATCGCCCGAGATGGAAGATCACCGCGCGTTCGTACTCGCGCAGCACCCGGATCGAATACAGGGCGATCGCCAGCCCCGCAACGGAAAGAACGTAAACGAGGTTTTCCTGGAAAAAAAGCATTGTATTCATGCCTCCGTTGGCCGCGTGTTCCGCACTTCGCTCACCGTACTCGGCTATTTCCGAATCCCCGACAACTGTCGCCACTGTCGCGAGGAATATCCCGATTCGGGCCGATTACAGAGACAAAGATGAGGTGAGGCGTTCTAACACGGTGGCGGCAAGCCGTCCAGCGCGAGCCGGTAAGCGCCGACAACGGGTGATCCTCGATCACAGAGATTATCGGCCGCTCTATTTTCCGTGCTTCAAACGTCCCCCGGGCGCATCGGGCGCGATGGTCGTTGATTTTGAAAGAACTAGAGGGTATATGCAGGAACAATTTTTAGTCGCGGTTGAGGGTTCGGGATGAGTGGGATCGTGCTCGGTGCACGGGGTTCGGGGAGCCCCGAGCTTGCCTCGACGACGTCATGGGGACTGCTCGAAGCCACCGGACGGCGTTTTCGGATTCGACAGGCACACCGGTCCGCCCGCGCCGCTCGGCGGCACGTCCCGGTCCGGGGGAGAGGCGTGCTGTCTCAGGCGATGGGCGCGGTCATGATCGCGTCGAGGGCCTCCTGCGCCCGGGCGGCATAGTGCCGGTTGGCCTCGGGCAGATAACGGAAGCGTCCGTCGCAGCGCACGATGGCGATGGCCGCGTTGGTCAAGCAGGCGAGATTTCTGGGCAGGTGACGCACGTAGGCCCGGCATCGGTCTTCGTCGTAGGTGAAGTCGCGCACGTAGTGCAGGCGGTTCTCGATATGCCAGTGGTTGCGCACCAGTTCGAGCAACTCCTCGGGTCCGGCGCGCTCTGCGCCGAGCGAGGTGAGGCTCCAGGTCACCTCGATGCTGCGCTTGCCGGTCTTGAGGATCTCGCGTTCGCGCTCGATGCGCATGGCCTGGCGTCGCCCGTGGAGGTTGGCGTAGCCGTCCCACTCGGCAGCGGAGAGGTCGACGACGGCGCAGCGTCGGCGCTCGATGCGGCCATGGCCCTTGTCGACGGTTTCGTGCCAGAGCGCATCGCTGAAGTCGATCGCCTTGAGGTCTTCGAAGATCATCTCCTGGTTGTCCTTGACCGCGCTCATCACGTAGTCGGCGCGACGCCCGAGCAGGCAGCGCGCGGTCTCGTGCTGAGCGTGCATCGCGTCCATGGTGACGATCCGGCCTGTGAGGTCGAGGCCGCTGGAGAGTTCGCGCACGGCCGGGATTTCGTTGCTCTTGCGGTCGACCTCGACCTGCCCGAGGACCACGCCGGTGTCGTGCTCGACCGCCGCCACCATCATCCTGCGCCCGTCTTCGGTCTGCTTCGAGGCGCCGCGCAGATCCTTTCCGTCCATGGCGACCGGCGCGTGCGCGCTGCCATGCTGGCCGGTCCACTGGCTAATCGCGTTGTCCAGGGTCTCTGGCGGCAGGGCGGTGAGGGTCTTGTGGAAGGTGGTGATCGCGGGCGGGGTGTAGCGCTGTTTGGAAGGGCTCCAGAACGCACCCACCGCCTCGAGCTGCTCCTGGGAGAGCAGGGCGGCGAACTGGGCGAACGCGTTCACCCCCCGGTATCCGGCAAGCCGGGCGGCGACGGCGATCACCAGAATGGTGTTGAGCGCATAGCGCTTGCCCCGGGCATGGCGGTACTCGGGCACCTCACCCAGACACTCGAACAGGCTGCGCAGCCGGGGCGCGGCCATCGGCTCGGTGTGCTGCTCGGCGTTCCAGTGTGCCGGCATCCCGGTACGGCTCAGCGCCTCGGGGGCGCCGTCTGTCAGTCCGAACACGAAGACCTCCTTGGGCTGACCGTGGTGGCGCCAGCGCGCTGCCCCTCCGGGCTCACGGGCAAAGCCCCGCGTCAGCCCCAGAGAGCGCCAGTTCGACGCGCGGTAGCAGGTGCCGGCAAATCGCGAGACGTCCACGAACGTCTCCGCCAGAAGAGCCGGATATCCGTGCACCGCCTGGATGTCCTCAGACAGCCGCCGCAGGCTCAGCCCCAGCACACGGGAGGCCAGGTTCGGCACTCGGCCAGGCGTCAGAATGACGAAGCGCGAGTTGTTGGCGATCAGATGCAGACGCCGGAACTGCTGCTCGGCCGACCACCCGATCCAGCGATCACGCGCGCCCAGCTTGAACGCGCCGGGCTGCCAGCCGATCAGTGCGAGCCAGGTCTCGCCATGCACCGCGACATGGCGCAGGCCCTTGCCGATGACGCCGTGGAACGCCAGGTAGTGGTGCTGCTCCACCAACCGGTCCCAGCGCCGGTGCTCCTGCGCGCCCCAGGTCGGACGCACCGTGACCGCGCGCAAATCAATGGACGAATCCGAGACCGGCAGCGTCGCCATGACCGGCACACTGCCACACCGAGAATGAAATGGCCAGCGCCGCGATCACCTCACCCTGATCACTGGGCGGACAAAAAACTAGCCCTGAGGGTATATGCTCCGGGTTTGGCCTGAAGGCGCCAGGAACGACCCGATCCGAGGGCTCGATTCCGCTCGCATCGCCGAAGCGGAGGGGAGATGTACGTGGTCCAGCATTGGGGCGATCAATTTCGGCTCGGCATGTGGCCCGATTTGGGAGATAGTGTTCAGACCAGGGGATTGATAGGAGGAGAGATGGCATACCAAAATCCGCCCCAAATCGCGACCAGCATGGTCAACGCCGGGGCGATGAAGATTGATCTACCCGTGAAGGACTTGCTTCTGCGTGGCGCCTTGTCGGGCGCCTTTCTTGGCTTCGCGACCAGTCTTGCCGTTACCGCCGCCGTTCAAACCGGCATGCCGATTGTCGGCGCGATCATTTTCCCGGTAGGCTTTTGCATGATCGTCCTTCTCGGCCTTGAACTCGTCACCGGCAGCTTCGCCGTCGTGCCGCTCGCGGTGATCGCGAAAAAACCGGGCGCCACGACCGGCGCGGTGATCGTGAACTGGACCTGGGTCTACATCGGGAACCTCATTGGGAGCGTGATTTACGCCTTTTTCCTGGCCATCGCGCTGACCATGATGTTCACCCTTGATCCCAATCCGATCGGTCAGAAACTGATCGCCATCGCCGAGGCGAAGACCCTTGGTTACGAAGGAGCCGGCTTCGAGGCCGGAATGGTCACTTCCTTCATCAAGGGTATCTTGTGTAACTGGATGGTGACGCTCGGTGTCGTCATGGCCATGGCGTCGGCTTCGGTGATCGGCAAGATCGCGGCGATGTGGTTGCCGATCCTGATCTTCTTCGGTCAGGGTTTCGAGCACGCGGTCGTCAATATGTTCGTGATCCCGGTCGGCATGATGATGGGCGCGGAGGTCACCATGGGCCAGTGGTGGATCTGGAATCAGATCCCCGTGACGATCGGCAATATCGTCGGCGGGATGTTCTTTACCGGTCTGGCGATTTACATCACCCACGCGCCGAAGGACGACAGTACCTAATCGACAACCGCCGGCGTGTTCGATCTCGGACGCCGACGAATGCAATTATTCGTTACGCGGCCCGCGCCAGGTGCGGGTCGCTTTCGGGCCCGAAGTGGCGCGGTTCAGCTTTCCGAAGGACCGTGGGCCTGTTTCCAGGCCATGAAACCGCCGGCGACGTAGCAAACCTTGTCGTAACCCATTTCGTTGAGGGTCTTGGCGGCCAGGGCCGAACGCCCGCCGGAGGCGCAATAAAGAACCAACCGCTTGTCGGGGTTCAGCGCCGCGTTGTAGAGCGGGAAATCCGGATCCGCGTGGAACTCCAGGAAGCCACGGGGGACGTGCACCGCGCCCGTGATCCCACCGTCCCGCTCGATTTCGGCGGGTTCCCGAACGTCGACGAATACGACGTTCGAATTGCCCACGAGAGCCATCCCCTCCGCGACCGAAATCGATTCGATGACGCTGTTGGCCTCGGCCACCAATTGTTTCACGGATCTCCGCGACATGTGCCCCTCCCCGTCCGATTTTTGCCGGGCATCGTCGCCCGCTCGGAGGGGTTATACGGGTTTTGCGGCCGTTCCGCGAGGACTTCGCTTTCGGGCGCTGCCGGGGATTCCCCATCGCCGACTCACGGCCGCGCCAGGCTTGCCAGTTCGCGCCAATGGCTTTCGTCTCAGAACGCCCTTGCCGCCGCCGAGGTCGACGGCAGGACGCAAATGACGGTGTCGCCGATGGCCGCCGCCTGGCGGCCGTAGGGCACACGCGCGCGGGCAAGAAAAATCTTCGCCGCGTTCTTACCGTTGAAAGCCAGGATCCCGGGACGATAGTGCTGGATCGCGGCACGGAGCCTGGCCGCATCGTAAGCGTTTTTCGGTATCTCGGCGTCGCGGCCATGGACGCCTTTGGCGATATCGGTCAGCCCGACCCCAAAACTCAAGAGGGACCCGTAACACTCCGGGCGCAGCTCCGTCGGGGTCAGTCCGACCCGGTGAAGCACCCGCCAGAATATGTTTCCCGGACCCGCGTAATAGGCCCGGGCGGCGGCCGACGCGCGACCCGCCGCGGTGCCGCAAATCACCACCCGAAGGCCCGGTGCGCAGAACGTCGATCAGAACGTCGGACGCGGTTTGCCAGGATCACTTCGGTGCCGTCCCGAGCAAGCGCGCGACCTGAATGCGCAGGGTCGGCAAAACCTCGGTTTCGAACCACGGATTACGTTTCAGCCAAGCCTGATTTCGCCACGATGGATGTGGCAGGGGCAGAAAGCTCGGCTGGTAGGTTTCCCAAGCACGCACGGTCTCGGTCAGCGTCGATTTGGCCGCGGCGCCAAGCCAATATTTCTGGGCGTAACGGCCGACGAGCAACGTCAGCTCGATCTCGGGCAAGAAGGCCCGCAAACGCGCGTGCCACAACGGTGCGCATTCGGTCCGCGGTGGTTTGTCGGCGCCCCGAGCGTCGGCGCCGGGATAACAGAACCCCATCGGCATGATCGCGACCCGGTCGTAGAAAACTTCGGAATCGAGATCGAGCCAGGCCCTCAGCCGCTTGCCGCTGGGATCGTTCCACGGCACCCCCGTGGCGTGGACCCGCGTGCCCGGCGCCTGGCCGATGACGAGAAGCCGCCACCGCCGGCGCCAGGCGCAAAACGGGTCGCGGCCCGAGCGGAAGATGAGAGGCACAGACTCGGCAGGCCCGGACTTCTCGCAACACCGCCGCGAGTGATGCCACGACAGGTTTGGCGCCGCTCAAGCCGTGTCGCGGACGGGGGCAAGCCGCCCGCCGTGGCCGGAAAAACCCGACCACGTCGTCCTGGATCGCGATCAGGGCGGGAACGACGAAGAGGACCAGGAACGTGGTGACCAGAAGGCCGAAAATGATCGTCACCGCCATGGGCACGAGAAACCGTGCTTGCTGGCTGGTTTCGAAAAGCATCGGCGTGAGACCGCCGATGGTCGTCGCCGAGGTCAGCAGCACGGCCCGAAGGCGGTCGCAGGTACCATCGATGATGGCGGCGAAGTCTTCTTGGCCGTTGCCTATACGCTCATCGACGGTACTCACGAGAATGATCGAATCATTGACCACGATTCCGGCGAGTCCGATTGCGGCGACGAGACTGAGGATCGTGAGATCAAAGCCCAAGAGCCAGTGCCCAAGGATGACCCCGATCAAGGCCAGGGGAACCAGGGACATCACCACCAGCGGCCGGGCGTAACTGGCGAAGACCCAGGCGAGTATGATGTAGATGGTGACCAGTGCAATCATGCCCCCGACCCGCATGTCCCCGAGGGTCTGTGCCTGCTCCTCGGCCTTGCCGGCGAAACCGTAGGTGACACCGTATTGCTCGGCGATGTCGCTCAAGCCGTCGCGCTGAAGAGCGGCGAGAACCTCGGTGGTCGTGGTGATGGATTTATCGAGTTCGGCGGTGATGGCAACCTCGCGAGAGCCGTCTTCCCGCTTGAGGCGGGCGAAGCCGACCGTGTCGCGGCGATCGACGATTTCCCCCAAGGGCACCTCGGCGCCGCTGGGAGACCGCAGGTACAACCTGTTGAGCGCCGCCAG
>CBDCME010000009.1:0-139034 GCA_965218865.1 Alphaproteobacteria bacterium | reverse complement strand
CTTTATCAATGTTTGTGCTGGAGATCCCACTTTGCTGGGTGGGCTATGCTTTGATCCCGGCGGTGACGACGTCGAGGGCGACCTGTCGGGTGACAGCGAGTCGTCGCTCAATCCAAGCCAGGTTCTCAGCGGCAACGACCTCGCGCTCGCGCGCGCTCAGGCGCGCACGGCAGAAGCCGAGGAACACATGGAAGACCTGCGAAACGGGACAGCGGAGGATTCGGCCCTGGCCGGGACTTCCGGCGAGGAGGAAATCGAGTTCAGCCGATTTTCCGGCTATTTGAATCTCAAGGGTGAATTTTTTGATCGGGATCGAGACGCGAACGACCAAGAACGCAGCTACACCGGGGAGACGGCCGGGGTTCAGATCGGGGGCGACTACCTGGTGACGGATGCCTTGATCGCGGGTGCCCTGTTCGGGATCGATATCGTACGCTCGGAGTTCGACCAGGACGCGGTAGGGGCAAATTTCACGCCGCCGAATAACGATGGCTCCTCCGACGGCGACAGCTATTACCTTCAGGTCTACGCTAGCCACACCTTCGGGGACGCCTTCTACGTCGACGGTACCGCGGGTTTCGGCTACAACGATTACACTTTCATTCGCAAGGGCGTGTTTCAGGAAACGGACTGCGGCATTCCTCAGACAAACGTGTTGACCAAGGCCGGTACGCAAGGTTGGCAAGCGTCGGGGAGCTTCGGCGGCGGTTACGACTTCTACCATGATGCGTGGAGCATTGGGCCCCATGCGCGGGTGAACTACTCGCGCTCCGAGATCGACGGCTTCACCGAGCGGGATCTCAACGGTTCCGGCCTGGCCGTGACCGTGGGCGACAGCAACTCGACCTCGTTAACCACGGTCCTGGGCGGACACGCATCCTTCGCGATCAGTACCGAGTGGGGCGTCCTCGTGCCCCAGGCCCGGATCGAGTGGGAGCACGAATACCGGGACGACGCGCACAATATCGATACCCAATTCGTGAACGACGCCGCTGGTACCGTATTCGCCGTCAGAACCGATGCCCCCGACCGCGACTATTTCAATCTTGGCTTTAGTCTGCTTGGCGTTCTGCCAAACGGGATCATGCCCTTCCTCGATTTCTAGGCCTTGGTCGGCTACGACGACTTCGACCGCCAACGCATCACCGGCGGAATTCGCGCCGAATTCTAGTGCTCGGTGCTCCTAAACCTTCGGCCACGGAATTCCAAGGTGTCACGAAAAAGTTTACCAAGACGCGCGCGGTAATATCGGACGGATCACCTAACCCGTGGCTCGAGAGTCTATTTTTCTAGACGTGATCTCTCATGATTGCGCTCCATGCAGCTTCGATTCGGAAAAATACCCTTGCCTGAATTTCGATAACCCGTACACGCCTTCAAGGCTGTATGGTAGAACTACTTATACCAACCGCCCTTAACATTGACTTGTGTGAGCCCACGCTCTGAGGCCGATGGACATGATCTTCCAAGGTTGGTCGGTCAGGTTGTTCCAGGCTTGGCAAGAGGCCTCGACGATGGCTTCATAGGAGTCGAAGACACGATTGGAGAGCCAGTTCTGGCGGAGGTATTGCCAGACATTTTCGGCGGGATTGAGCTCCGGGGACTTGGGTGGCAAAGGCACGAGGGAGATGTTCTCCGGGATGCCGAGTTTGGCAGTGGTGTGCCATGCGGCTTGGTCGAGCAGCACGACGGCATGGGCGTTTGGGGCAACGGCCCGGCTGATTTCCTCGAGATGCAGGTCCATGGCTTCAGTATTGGCGCGCGGCATGACCAGCGCCGCGCCCTCACCGCGCTCGGGGCAGATGGCGCCGAAGAGATACGCCGAAGAGGTCCGTAGGTCCTTGACCTGGCGCGGGCGCGATCCCTTTGGGGCCCACTGGCGCACCAGGCTGTTCTTCTGGCCGACGCGCATTTCATCTTGAAACCAAACCTCGATGGGCGTGTCCGGTGGCTGTGCCGCTACGATTTTCGCCAAGTGTTCGGGAAAACTTTTTTTTAAATTCCTCCTGTGCCCGCGCATCCTGGCCGACGTGGCGCGGGCGCGCGGAAATATGCGAGAACCCGAGCGCGGCCAGCAGCTTGCCGACGCTCCGCTCGTGATAGTCCACGCCGAAGCGCGTTCGGATCAGTTGCTTGAGATCGATGCAGCGCCAGCGCACGACCCCATCCCGTTCGGGATCGGGACCGGCCTCGATAGCCCGCGAAAGCGCCGCCATTTGCGACGGCGTCAACCGACGCAACGCCCCGTTCGGCTTGCGGTCGATCAGACCGGCCGGACCTCCCGCGTTGAACCGGTGAACCCAGTCCCGCAACGTCTGCCGATCCATGCCGCCAATACCCGCCGCGCACGCTCGATCCATCCCATCGTAGATGGCCGCCATCGACAAAAGCCGTCGCGCCTGGTTCCCATCATCGCTCCGTGCCGCAAGAACACGGACTCTTTCAGCATCAAAGTCGTTTCGCAAAGGAATCGTTGGCATTGAACACACTCCCTTGTTGCCAACAACCTTGAATCACACAAAACCTAGCGTGTAAACCTTTGCGCGAGTCAAACTCTAGGGCGGTTGGTATTAGGTGCCGTTTCCCGGGTCGCTCCGCTCCGTTCGCGACGACGTCTTTAGCATCGCGCGGGGTGACCATCGTTTTTCGGAATCATCGCGCCGATGGATCGACGCAGGCGCTGAAATCCAAGCGTTGGCACAAGTTGATCGATCAATACGAGGCTTGACCGGGTATCGGCCGAGCGCCAGGGGGGGTCCTCAGGGGGGCCAGCCGAAACGCTTGGCTAGGGGCGGGGGAATCTTGTCCCAGGCGCGGTCTCTTTGTATGGGCTTGAAGGTGCCACGCCATTCGTCGGTCTCGCCTTTCCGCAAATGGACGACCTCGGCGTTGGCGTCGGCGGCGAACATCGCCGCGTCGATATCGAGGAATTCGAGCACCCGGGCGTAGTAATCCGCGGGATCGCGTTTGAATTCCTCGAAGGTCAGAAAACGGATTTCAATGCCGTTGCCGGGATCCTCGGCCGCCGCGACCCATTCACCGATGTAACCGACGACGATCGGCAGGTAGTTGGCGATGTGCCAATCGATTTGCGCGCGCACCGAGTCGTCGAGGACGTCGGCCGGCGGTACGATCCGGCGCCACAGCGGCCCCAACGGCCGCTTACCGATGTCGTTCCTGACGAAGTGCGCCCACGAGAGGGTCGCCTGGCGGGGGTCGCGAACGTGCATGACGATCCGGGAGATGCCGGCGGCGACAAGGGTCGCCAGGTTGTGTGGCGTCGCCGGCAAGTGTTCCTTCGCGGAGATGCCGCCGGTGGCCAGCTGTTGGACCCGCGCCGGCACGGCACAGCAATCGGGAAAAAGGCCAATGGAGACGTGACATTGGGCCATGCCCAGCCCCTGGGCGAGTTTGTTCCAGATGCTCTCGCTGGCGGTTTTGGGAAGGGTGTTTACCAGGATGGCGGGCAAATTTCTTTCCTGCCCCTGCCGACGAAGCCGCTCGAAGGTCGCCTCGTCGGCGCGCATGGGCACCAAGGGCATCGTCAATTTTTGGATCGCGGCTTCCGCCTCCGAATTCCGGCCCCGGGCCAGGAGCAGATTCACATACGCCGCCCGCAACCTTTGAATCTCTGGATTTTCCGCCAGCGTCGACCGGTAGACCTCCAGGGCCTCCTCGACGTAGGCATCGGCTTGCCGGACCTGTCCCAGACGGTAACAAATCGAGGCCAGCATGGTCAGCGACTGCGGGTGACCCGGGGCGCGGGTCAGGATATGCTCATACCGCGCCTTGGCGTCTTCGATCTGGCCCGCGGCTTGGCGAGCCCGGGCTTCGGCGAGGGCCTCATCCAGGGATTTCGGTTGCGTGACCGCCCGATCACTCTCCATTTTCTGCTCCCGACTCACACCGGCGAGGCTGCATTAGGCCATCGCCAGCCGGCGAGTCAAGGCGCGCGGAGGCCGGATTCAGGGCAAATGAGGCCCAAAGTGTTGCGTCGGAGCAACAGTGTTGAATTTTTACATCCCTCTCGGGCCGTTTATCCTTGACGATCGCCACATAATAACGGCACATCTGCCTAACAGTGGTGGTGGAATTTTCTCACCACCGACCAATCCATACTTGCAAGATGGCGGGCGATGTCCCATGCTCTGTTGAAAAAGGCGAGGCAGGCATGGTTGGGCTTCGAGGCTAGGCGGCCTCTTTGATGGTTTCAATGGCGCTTTTCGCTTTTGCCTTTTTCACGTGATCCTCGAGGGCAGCTCTGAGGATGGGGAGTTGCCGGTAGGCCTTGAGGCGACGGAGGTCTTTTGGGCTTCCAGGAGGCCGGCGGCGGTCCATCGCAAGGCCATCTCGGCGTTGCGCCAGCGCTTGACATTGTGCTGCACCATCCTGACCGTTCCCAAGGCATTCTCGATGGCGTTGGTGCAGGCCAAGGAGCGCCTGAGCTTGGGCGGCAGGCCCAAGCGGATCACGGTGAGGATCTCATCCAGGCCCTCCAGGATGGAAGCCGAAACGCCGGGGGCCTCGGTCTCCAGGCGGCGCGCCAGGTTCTTCATGAGGCGTTCGGCTTTCTCGGCATCGTCTTGGTCCCAGGCTTGCCTGAGCGCCTTCTTGACGCCGGCATGAAGGCTTTCGTCGAGGCGCTCGATGATGTTGCGGCCCTTGTGGACCTGGCAGCGCTGGAGGGCGGCCACCGGCCCGAAGGTCCGCTTGATCGCCTTGGAGAGCGCCTTGGCGCCGTCGACGATGAAGAGCCGGGGCACTTCCGGGTCGAGGCCGCGGGCGGTCAGGTTGTCGAGCAGCGCCTGCACCGTGGCGGCATTCTCCGTGGCACCTTCGGCCAGGCCTAGAACATGCTTCTCGCCCGCGCCGTCGATGCCAATAGCTGCCAGCAACACGTGATCGCCGACGTGCAGCCCGTCGATCTGGATGACCAGGAGATCGAGATCCGAAAGGTCGCTGGCCAGGAAGGCCTTCAGCTTCTTGCGCGTCATGGCCACGAAGCGCCGCGAGACCGCGGACTTCGAGGTCGCATCGCCCGCGCGTGCCGGCAAGTCGCCGCTGGCCTCGCCGGGCAGGCGCACGGCGCCCGCGTACTTGCGGGTCGAAACCGTAAGCAGCATGATGTTCATCGCCCAGGACTGCAAAAGCGCCGGGTCCGAGAGCAACTCCCAGCTCGGCAAGCTCATCTCCTTGCCCGCAAGATCGCGCACCCGCGGGCGCGTCAGCTTCACCTTGCCCCCGTGATAGGCAATCTCGCTCTGGGTTGTCCCCCAGCGATGGCCCTGCCGCTCGGCCGTGCGGGCGTGGCGCGCTCCGCAGAGCACCTCGCTATCCTCGTCCAGCATCTCGCCCAGGGTCTCCACCCCGGCCAACAGGCAAAAGCGATCCACGCTCATGCGCAGATCATCAAAAGCCTCCGGCAAGGCCGGCGGCAACAGCGGAAGCGGGATCTCCAACAGTTTCGAAAGGCGGCTGTTCCGTGTAGTCTTGGTCATGGCGTCGTTCTCCTTGATGGATTCAACACCCAGAGCCTAACGGTTCCAGGCGAATGACGCCTACCTCACTTTTTCAACATCAGCCGGGACATTGCCTAACTCCGGGGACATCGTTCAGGTCGGCGAGGTTTACTTCCAAATCCGGGGTGAACTCGAAAACGGCCTGGAGATCGGTGGTCGGATCGAGTTGGAAACCCAACAGGATACCGACAACATCGATGCCGCCCGCGTGGACATCGCCGGAAGCTTCGGTGCCTTCCAACTAGGGCAGGAAGATTCGGCGCGTCACAACTGGGCCTTCGACACGGCGGGCAGCAACGAGGGCATTCTGATCAACTCCGGTTGGGAAACGGCCTTCGCGTTGTCGACGCAGAATTCCGTCGGCCTGTTGCGTACCCATCCCATTCGACGGCCCTAGATTTCAGTGACAAGGCACCCAAGGTGACCTATTTCACGCCGCGCATGGGGGGCTTCCAGTTTGCTCTCAGTTGGACGCCGGACACCCAGACAACCTTGGGCACCTTTATCATCGGTAACGGGACCGCGGGTAGCCAGGGATCGTTGAAGTTCGGTGTTTCCGACCAGAATACGACCTATACCAACGCCATCGACATCGGCGCCCATTACGAAGGCGAAATGGGTGGTGTCGGTATCGTCGCGCAGGCCGGTTTCGGGACGGTGAACGCGCCCGACAAGATCGATGATGGGTTCACCACTATTGCCGGTGCAATCGCCGGCATCGACGACGACGATCCCACGATTTACCAAGCCGGTCTCGCTCTCACCATGGGTGGCCTGCGGGTCGCCGGCGGCTGGGCGCGCGAGGATCATGGGTTGCAGATCTGTGGTGGTGGTTGCACGATGGCAACGCAGGTGCAACGGACCGACGGCTGGTCGGCGACCGCGGGCGTCGGTTATTCGACCGGACCCTGGGCATTTGCCACCAGCTATCTCCATGGCGAGGACGAGGGGGTGATCTCGAATCCCGGCCAGGACGAGAACGACATGTTCCAGGTCTCGAGCAGCTACTCCTTGTCGCCTGGTTTCTCCGTCAATGCTCAGTACCTGTACATCTCTCGTGAAGCGGACATTGATGGTGGTAACCAGGATCGGAATTTCCTAGTTTAAGGTATTGACGATAGGCCCTGGGCGTGGTAGGTTCAATCTTGTCAAGAGGTTAAACCAACAGCCCAGGAGCCTAGCGCCATGAACATAGTACGAATTTTCGAGCGCTTTCCCACCCAAGAATCCTGCATCGCCCGCCTTGAGCAAGCCCGTTGGGGCGGTACGCCGAAATGCGCGTACTGTGACAGCGACAACACCATCCGCAATCAGCACCGTCATTATTGCTACGATTGCAAGACATCGTTCAGCGTAACGGTGGGTACGATTTTCCATCATACCCATATGCCGCTGCAAAAGTGGTTTCTCGCGGTCATGCTGATGCTGAACGCCAAGAAGGGACTGTCCGCGCTCCAACTCTCCCGCGACATTCACGTCAACAAGAACACGGCTTGGCGGATCAACATGCAAATCCGCAAGGCCATGACGCAATACGAACAGCGCCAAATGCTGACCGGCATCGTCGAGATGGATGAGACTTACGTGGGCGGCAAGCCGCGCAAGGGCACCAAGGGAGACGGGCCGGACGGACAACACAAGCCGGGCCGTGGAACCAAGAAGGCTCCCGTAATCGGCGCGGTCGAGCGGGGCGGCAACGTCACGGCAAAGGCGGTTCGGAAGGAAAAGATGAAGGCCAAGCACATGCGGGCTTTCGTGCGGGATCGCGTCGATACATCGAAAGCCAGCCTGATCACGGACGAATACAAGGCATACCTCGACATGTCCAAGCTACTGCCGCACAGCGTCATCAAGCATGACGACTGGTACGTGGATGGCGACATTCATACCAATACCATCGAGGGGTTTTGGGCGCTGTTGAAGCGCGGGATGTTCGGCCAGTTCCACAGCGTGAGCCGCCGTCACCTGCAAAAGTACGTCGATGAATTCTGCTACCGCTACAACCTGCGGAAAGCCGATCCCTTTGCAGCCTTCGACCTCACCATCAACCGTGGTTTGGGAATGGCACGATGAAGTTGAAACTACCAAGAGCAACCCATGAAGGCGTCATCGTTCTCGCGGGCGGAAAGGTTGAAATCCCTTGTGCTGTATTGGAGGACGGACGGCACCTGATAACCCAAAGCGGATTCATGCAAGCACTTGGACGTGCCCGCCAAGCCAAAGGCCGAAAGTACTATGATGCCGACGTCAACATGCCCGCTTTTTTGACGGCAAAGAACCTGAAACCGTTTATTCCCAATAAGTTAGGCGTGACGTCAAGTCAGATTGAATTCCGCAGGGTCAAGGGTGGCGTGGCATATGGTTATGCCGATGAATTATTGCCCACAGTGTGTGAAGTGTTCATTGATGCCTATGATGCTGGCGCGTTAACCAAAAGCCAACTTCATATCGCGGACCATGCGAGGATGTTGATTCGCGGCCTCGCCCATGTCGGCATTGCCGCATTGATCGATGAAGCCACTGGCTATCAAGAGATACGCGACCGAAAGGCTCTGCAAGAGATACTTGACAAATATCTTCTTGCTGAGCATGCCAAGTGGGCAAAACGATTCCCAGATGAATTTTACCAGGAGATATTTCGTTTGCGTGGTTGGCAATGGCAAGGAATGAAAGTTAACAGACCCCAAGTGGTTGCCCACTATACAAATGACATTGTGTGGGATCGTTTGGCTCCTGGCGTAAGGGAAAAACTAGAACATCTTAATCCACCTATCAAAACAGGCGCACGGGCCGCCAAACACCACCAATACCTTACTCGCAACATCGGACACCCGGCTTTACAGAAGCATTTAAATGGGGTCATCGTTCTAATGAAGTCTGTGATTGACTCCAACCCCTCCGATCGAGCTTGGAGAGAATTCAAACGCCGACTCCAGCGCGTTTTTCCTAAGATGAATACAAACTTTGAACTCCCGCTGGACGACTAATGCCGCCGAAAATCCATTGACTTTGTAGAAAACCAGTCCCAGGATTTCCCCTATCGCCAAACCCGAAGCTGGATGCCCCTATGCTGGGCCGCCCGCTTTCACGCGGGAATCTTCCGCAATTTATCGTCCAGCTTTGTAAGCTGGCTATGAGGAAGTTCGATCATGATAGACAAAATCATCAACAATACAAAAAGCGCTCTTAACAAACTGACCGAGCAGGTTGAGTGGCGCAACCTTGGCACAAAAGAAATTTTAACGGCCTTATGCGAGGCCGGGCACCGGATAGACTGGGGCGAGGACCGGCAACTTTGGACCTATGCGTCTCGCGTCGACCCTTGCAAGACAGACGGTAGAATTCCAGCCTGTTTTCACGGTGGGGAGTGGCTTTTTGATGCGTTATGGTATCTAGCGGACAAGAAGGATGAATTCATGCGCTCGATTCCCTTGGTGGCAGAATGCGAATGGGCAAAAGGCGGGGATGTTATTGACGACTTTCAAAAACTCCTCGTCGCTCGTGCCGATGTTCGCGTAATGGTATGGGAGGTTGGGAGGATCGGCCCTCAAGGAAAGAACGTGCTCGAAGAAATGAGAGATTGGATAAGGAACTATAATGCCGCGAAACTCGACATATACCTATTGGCGGAAGCCCGAAGCATCAACGGCAAGAGCTGGTGTTTCGACTTTCATCAATTGCCTTGAAAGTAGAAAACCACATGACCCGTACACCAAGGTGATACACGCCAACAATACCTTAAACTAGGAAATTACGTCTGAGTATACCCGGAAATAAACAGGATCTTTATGCCAGGTCGAATTTCGGACGCCAGATTCGCAATCTCTTTTCCGCCCATGCCCCCCGGAAGCACAATGTCCGTAATCAATAAATTGATCCGCGATTCCTTCCGTAAAAGCGCGATGGCGTCCTTGCCGTTTTCGGCTTCCAATACTCCATAATCCATCTCGCGCAGGATCGCGACGATGACGGTGCGTACATCCGCGTCATCTTCCACCACCAAAATCGTTTCGCCCCGCGCGGAGAAGTCCACGCTCGGAACAGGTCTCTCGATTGGCTCTTCCTTGGCCACTATGCGCGGCAAGTAGATTTTGAAGGTCGTACCCTCGCCTTCATCGCTGTACACGGAAATATGTCCGCCGCTGTGCTTGACGAAGCCGTAGACCATGCTGAGGCCGAGGCCGCTGCCCTTGCCCGTTTCCTTGGTCGTGAAAAACGGATCAAAAACTTTTTCCATGACCTCCGGCGGCATCCCCGTCCCGTTGTCGGTGACGGCAAGCATGACATACTGACCTGGCTTCACCTCGGCCTGGGCCGCGGCGTAGTCGTCGTCGAGCCGGGCATTCATGGTCTCGATGGTCAATTTGCCGCCATCCGGCATCGCGTCCCGGGCGTTGACCGCGAAATTGACCAAGGCGTTCTCTAGCTGGATCGGATCCACCTTGCAGTTCCAAAGACCAGCGGCGGCGATGGTTTCGATATCAATATGCTCCTCCAGGGTGCGGCGAAGCAGCCCGGTGATGTCGGCGATCAAATTGTTGGCATTGATGACCTTCGGGTGCAGCACCTGCTTGCGCGAGAAGGCCAACAGACGCTGGGTCAACTCCGCGTCACGCTTGACCGCGCGGAACACGTTGACCAGCCGCGGATTGTCCTCGCCGAGCTGATCTTCAAGCAGGCTGGCGTTGCCCGACATCACCATTAGCATGTTGTTGAAATCAATGGGCCACGCCGGCCGTAAGCTGACCGACGGCCTCCATCTTCTGCGACTGACGCAGTTGCTCGTTTTTCTCCACTAATTCCGTGATGTCCTCGGCGATCCCGGCGACACGGTACACCCTCCCACTCTCGTTCCGGACCGGAAAAGCGCGGTCGCGAATCCAGCGCCGCGATCCGTCGGGACGGAGGATGCGATATGTTTCGTCATAAGCGCCCCGAGTCTGTACGGCCATCGCCGCCGTCACGCGCGCCCGGTCCTTGGGATCAATCGCATCGAGAAAGCTCCTGGGCTCTTAATAAAGACTCGTGGGAGTTCGACCCCAGATTTCCTCGTACCCCGGACTAATATAGAACATCAGATTATTTTCGGGGTCGGTGAGCCAGAAAACCTCCCGAATATTATCGGTTAGCTGCCGGAATTTCTGCTCGCTCGCGACCAACTCGTCATAAGACTCCTTCAAGTTCGTCCGCATCTGATTCATCGCCTCGGCAATATCGTCGAACTCATCCCGGTGTTCACCTTCGACCTTTTTATTCTCGAACCGGAGCGGCTTCCCGAGGTCCTTATACCAATCGCCCTTAACATTGACTTGTGCGATCCCACGCTCTGAGGCCGATGGACATGATCTTCCAAGGTTGGTCGGTCAGGTTGTTCCAGGCTTGGCAAGAGGCCTCGACGATGGCTTCATAGGAGTCGAAGACACGATTGGAGAGCCAGTTCTGGCGGAGGTATTGCCAGACATTTTCGGCGGGATTGAGCTCCGGGGACTTGGGTGGCAAAGGCACGAGGGAGATGTTCTCCGGGATGCCGAGTTTGGCAGTGGTGTGCCATGCGGCTTGGTCGAGCAGCACGACGGCATGGGCGTTTGGGGCAACGGCCCGGCTGATTTCCTCGAGATGCAGGTCCATGGCTTCAGTATTGGCGCGCGGCATGACCAGCGCCGCGCCCTCACCGCGCTCGGGGCAGATGGCGCCGAAGAGATACGCCGAAGAGGTCCGTAGGTCCTTGACCTGGCGCGGGCGCGATCCCTTTGGGGCCCACTGGCGCACCAGGCTGTTCTTCTGGCCGACGCGCATTTCATCTTGAAACCAAACCTCGATGGGCGTGTCCGGTGGCTGTGCCGCTACAATTTTCGCCAAGTGTTCGGGAAAACTTTTTTTTAAATTCCTCCTGTGCCCGCGCATCCTGGCCGACGTGGCGCGGGCGCGCGGAAATATGCGAGAACCCGAGCGCGGCCAGCAGCTTGCCGACGCTCCGCTCGTGATAGTCCACGCCGAAGCGCGTTCGGATCAGTTGCTTGAGATCGATGCAGCGCCAGCGCACGACCCCATCCCGTTCGGGATCGGGACCGGCCTCGATAGCCCGCGAAAGCGCCGCCATTTGCGACGGCGTCAACCGACGCAACGCCCCGTTCGGCTTGCGGTCGATCAGACCGGCCGGACCTCCCGCGTTGAACCGGTGAACCCAGTCCCGCAACGTCTGCCGATCCATGCCGCCAATACCCGCCGCGCACGCTCGATCCATCCCATCGTAGATGGCCGCCATCGACAAAAGCCGTCGCGCCTGGTTCCCATCATCGCTCCGTGCCGCAAGAACACGGACTCTTTCAGCATCAAAGTCGTTTCGCAAAGGAATCGTTGGCATTGAACACACTCCCTTGTTGCCAACAACCTTGAATCACACAAAACCTAGCGTGTAAACCTTTGCGCGAGTCAAACTCTGGGGCGGTTGGCATTAGGAGTCAGCTCGTAACTCAGGCCAGGGACGTCGGAGCGGCGATGTAAATAGCGGCGGATACCGTCGTCAGCGTGTGTTCCCGAGGAGGGGGCGTGATACCAGACTGGCCACACTACCGAGTCGCCCGTGAAGAACGCGTAAGCGGCTGATGTTGGTAGCTCTTTCGGTTTGGCGAAGTAATCGGATTTGCAAGAAAACGGGTTTTGGGCCTGAAAAGCTTGTGATTTGAAATAATTGATTTTGGGGATTCCCTTCCGTTGCGGAACGTGATTCTCTGCTCCCGTCGATTGGGATTGGAGAACTGTGATGAAGCCATCGCGCAAGGTGTCATCGGGAATAGAGGACCTGTTCCGCTCGCGGTTCGAAAACATCATCAACCTGCGCCACGAGTTGGTGGTGTTGGGGGGCCGGATCGCGTGGACTTTCTTCGACGAGACCTATGAAGCCTTGTATTCGGAGGAGGGTCGGCCGGGGGTCCCGACGCGGTTGATGGTTGGGCTGCACATCCTCAAGCATATGTTCGATCTCTCGGATGAGGAGGTCTGCGAGCGCTGGGTCTACGACCCATACTTCCAGTGCTTCTGCGGCGAAGAGTACTTTCAGCATGAGCTGCCCATGGAGCGCTCGTCGATGACCCGGTGGCGGGACCGGATCGGGCCGGAAGGTTTGGAGAAGGTATTCCAGGAGAGCCTGGCCGTGGCCCACCGGGTGGGGGCGCTGCGGGAGAAGGACCTCGAGCGGGTGACGGTGGACACCACCGTACAAGAGAAGGCGATTGCCTTTCCGACCGCCGCCAAACTGATGCAACGAGCCCGCGAGCGGCTGGTGCGACTGGCACGGGAGCACGGCATTGCCCTGCGTCAGTCCTATACCCGCCTGGGCAAGAGGGCGTTGATCATGCAAGGCCGCTACCGCCATGCCAAACAGCACAAGCGGGCCAACAAGGCCCTGCGCAAGCTCAAGACCTATCTCGGGCGCACCGTCCGCGACATCCGCCGCAAGACGGCCCAGGAGGAGAGCCTACGGGATCCCTTCCGCCGCCCCTTGTGGCTGGCCGAGCGGGTGTCGACCCAGAAGCGGCGCGACCCCTTGCCCAAGGTCTATTCGCTCCACGCGCCCGAGGTCGAATGCATCGGCAAAGGGAAGGCGCACAAGCCGTACGAGTTCGGCTGCAAGGTCTCCGTGGCGGCGACCAATTCCCGCCCCCCCGGCGGCCAGTTCGTCGCCCACGTCAAGGCCTTCCACGGCAATCCCTATGATGGCCACACCTTGAGGCAGGTGATCGAAGAGATGGAACGCTGGACGGGGATATCGGCCGAGCGCATCTATGTCGACAAGGGATACCAGGGCCACGATTACCCCAACAAACACCGCGTCTTTAGATCAGGCCAGAAACGCGGCATCACGCCGACGATCAAGAAGGAGCTCAGGCGGCGCTCCGCCGTCGAGGCCGTGATCGGACATCTCAAGAGCGATGGCAGGCTGGGGCGCAACTTCCTCAAAGGCCGCGACGGCGACAAGATCAACGCCATCCTCGCCGGCGCCGGCTACAACTACCGCCTTGTCCTCAAATGGCTGAGGCGTTTGTTTGTCCAAATCCTGGCCGCGCTCCTCAGCGACATCTCGCACCCCACCGCAAACCCAATCGCCGCTTCAGCTTGAAATCAGGGTTCTTCACGGACGACTCCTTAAGGTCCATGTTTCGTGCGTAATCCGAGAGCGCCGTCAAATGCCGAGTGAAATAGATGTGGAAAATGAAATACATGAACGCCGCGACCGTCAGCGTCTTCAACAGGTTCGTTCCTAGAATTACGAGTGCCTCCTCAAAAAGCTCCTGATAGATTTTCGCGAGACCGGCGACCACCTGAATTTTGCCTAGCTCTCGCACCAGATCCCCACTCACGTAAACAAGAGGATATTGGACCTCGATCGCATCGCCGTCCGGTTCCCGTCCCGCATGCCAAGTTATCTCTCCATTGGTCCGAATCGCCGCATAGTCGATTTCCGGATGGCTAACCAAGCCGTCCAGTTGCAGTTGGATGGATTCGTCCGCCAAGTTCCACAGGCTTCTCGTGATGGGAGCGAGATTGACGACTTCCACGTAGGCGAGGTCGCGGTCGATACGGCTGATGCCTTGCCGGTAATCCACGAAAAGTTGCACGGCCGTGGTGAAAATTGCGATGAACGAGCTGAACCCGATGATCGCTAGGATCAAGCGTGTGGTGATTGAGTCTCGGCGTCTGAAATCACGAATTTGCATCGACGTTCACCCGAATGCGTAATGTGATCACGGACAATGCCGCCCGGAAATATTTTCGTAAAACTCGGTACGTTGCGTTCCCGAATATGCGATTATACATTTTTGCGGCTTCGAAAAACCTGCCCGCCCCAAACAATATTTTTCGTTCCGGTTTTTGGTGCTGACGCGTTGGAAAATTTGATGAACTCGAATCGCGCGTGCCTGGACGGTTTTCGTTGGCTTCTTCGGCTCGGCTTCGGTCTGGTTTTCGCCATTCCGATCGCCTCGGCGGAGGATTGTTCCCTGACCGCCGGGTATGAAGAATGACGGCCCTACCAATTCACCGATACCAACGGGCGGGCGGCCGGCATCGACATGGACGTGGTCCGAGCCGTCGCGGAGCGGGCGGGGTGCCAGGCGCGGTTCGTCCTGGCGTCGTTGAAAAGACTTCATTATGACCTTCGTGCCGGCGACGTGGATGTTCTTTTCGCTGCCTTCAGTGATGAGCGGAGCACGTAAGGAAATTACACCCGGGCTTACCGCACCGACACCAAGGCCTTGTATGTTCGGAAGGGCCTCGACGGCCGCGTCCGCGACCTCGAGAGTTTTCTCAGCGCGGGGTATCGCCTGGGCATCGTTCGCGGTGTCGATTATGGCGACGCTAAGATGCGATTGATGGCCGCTCCCGCTTTCGAGGGGCGGGTCGAACCGACCGTCACGAGTAAACAGAACCTGAAAAAGCTGTTGGCCGGACGGTTGGACGGGGTCGTCATCAACCCGCCTTTCGTCGTCGATTTCATGCGAACCCACAACCTTGCGAGCGATGTGGAGAATCGGTCGTTGATCCGCCAAGTCCCGTTTCACGTGATATTTTCGAAAGTAACGGTCAAGGAAGAGGCCGTCCGCGCCTTCGATCGGGCCATCGAGGCTCTCAAGCAAGACGGAACCATCGACGGGATCATCGCGAAATATTCGGAATAGCGGCGCGACCATACAGTTTGTTCGAAAACTCGTGGCACCGGCCCGCAGGAGGAAAAATAATGAACTCGCATCGCGCTTGCTTGGACGGTTTTCGTTGGCTTCTTCGGCTCGGCTTCGGTCTGGCTTTCGCCATTCCGATCGCCTCGGCGGAGGAGTGTTCCCTGACCGCCGGGTTCGAGGAATGGCGGCCCTATCAGTTCACCGATCCCGAGGGCCGGGCGAGTGGCATGGACGTCGACGTGCTCCGGGCCGTCGCCGAGCGGGCCGGTTGCCGCCTGAAGTTCGTCCACGCGCAGCCGAAAAGGCTTACTCACGACCTAAAAAACGGCGACATTGACATCTCATACGCCTACTTCACGGAAGAGGCGACGGAGATTGGCCATTTTGCGCAGGCTTTTCGCTTCGACACCAAGGCCTTGTATGTTCGGGAGGGCCTGGACGGCCGCGTCCGCGACCTCGAGAGTTTTCTCCGCGCAGGGTATCGCCTGGGCAACGTTCGCGGTGTCTACTATGGTGAGGACATAATTCGATTGATGGCCGATCCCGCCTTCGATGGGCAGGTCGAGCCGACCGTCACAAGTAAACAGAACCTCAAAAAGCTGCTGGCCGGACGGTTGGACGGGGCCATCATAAACCCGCCTTTCGTCGTCGATTTCATGCGGACCCACAACCTTGCGGGCGATGTGGAGAATCGGTCGTTGATCCGCCAAGTCCCGTTGCACATGGCGTTTTCGAAGGTGTCGGTCAAGGAAGAGACCGTCCGCGCCTTCGATCGGGCCATCGAGGCCCTCAAGCAAGACGGAACCATCGACGGGATCATCGCGAAATATTCGGAATAGCGGCGAGAACGCACCGCTTTTTCCGGGATAATCTTGACTTCCAATACTCGGTGAAAGGTCTGCGGTTGTGGGACCAGCTCAGACCTCGAGGCCGACACCGTCGCCCGCGCGATCAAACTCTCGGCCGAAAAATACTGTTCCGCCACGCTCATGCTCGCCGCGACCGCCGCCGTGACCCACGATTTCGAGATCAAGAAAACCGGGGCCGAAATCGAACGCTCGAAATGATCGAAAGATCACATCGCGCTTAAGGCAGATTGAAATCACCGATTACCGGGGCATGATCGGATTCCGGGAATTTGGTATCCTGCCGAAAGGCACCCGATTCGTCGGGCAGCGCTTCATTATGAATCTCCGTATGATCGACGAAGCGAAGCAACGATCGCGATACAATGATGTGGTCGAGCATTTCCTTTCGGCCCAGATGGAGCAATGAATAACGCGCCGAGTCCGGGATGTTGTTTTCGCAAGGCACCATGATCCGCGGGGAGTGCGACGGATTGCCGGTTTCCTCCACATGACCGCAAATAGCTTGAGTCGGAACTTCATCGCTCGTGGCGTTGAAGTCGCCGCAGAACGCGACGAGGGAATCGACGCCGCGATCGTCGAAGATTTTGTCGATGAGCAACCGAGCTTGCAGCGCTTGACCCACGCGTTTCATGGACGATATGAAGCTTCCCTCGGCCCAGGCCGAAACCGTATTACAAGTGAATCTGTCGATTTTCTGTCCGGGAATGTTGGATGGAAGCTTCGATTTCAGGTGGACGTTGACCACATGCAGGATCGGACCACCGCCGCCCAGATCGATCTGGGTGTAGAACATCGGGCGTTCCCATTCGACCACATCGGCGTTCTGGTCGGGCGGAATTGCCGTCGCCATTTGGTAGCTCGGTCGTGGTCCCTCGTTGTCGCGGATGATATCGGTGTCCGTTATGGGAAACCGTGAAAGTGTCACGAGATTACGGAATCTGTACGGTTCGCCGCCGGTGGACAAAGTCGATCTACGATGAAAACCGGCGTAATCCGTTCCAGCTAGAAGCTGATCCAGGGCGGCCAATGTCCGGGCGCCGGCTTGACCTTGGCCATGCACTTACTGAAAACAGAGAATATCGGCGCGCAACCGCTGTAGCTGAGGTTGCATAATTTCAATTCGCTGGGCCAACGTCTGGTTCTGACCAGGGACGTCGTCTAGGTTTTCCAAGTTAAAGGTCACGATTCGGACGCTCATCGGATAGCGCCCTTTTCCATCTGTTGGGTCAGCGGTTCCGATCCGGCGTGGACGGTGCATTGAATCGGCCGGAAAATCAAGTGGTTTCCCATTTCCTACCTAATCCCGACGCCGCCAAGTGAATGGGCATTGCCGACGGAGTTCGCCATGTCCGGGCGCGCGGTTCGTCGTGCCGGTTGCCCTCGGCGGGTGTGCTCCCGCCGCGTCACTCGAAACGCCAGCTTAGGTAGAGGAGGCCGAAGACGGTGAGAAAGGTTATGCCGAACCAAGTCAGGCGGCGCAGCCACAGGGGAGGGCGGGCCTGCTTCGGCACGCTGGGATGCATGACGACGCGGTAGTTCATGATGCCCCAGACCGGTGCCGACAGGAATGACAGCGTGGTCGCGAGATCGATCAGCCCCTTCAGGTTGTCGGCGAAGAAGGCGATGATGGCGAGACCACCCGCGACGACCACGAGCAAGGTCCCCCAGTAGAGCGCGTCGTGGAGGCGCTTGGCGTCCGGATACATGACCTCGACGGCGCGCCGCCAGACCCGGGGATAGGCGTCGGTCACGGCCAGGGTGGTCGAAAACATGGTGGCGAACGCGGCGGTGGCGATGATCGGCCAAGTCCAATCGCCCAGGGAAATCGTATAGAGCTTGATGAGTTGCGCCGTGAAGTCGACTGCGCCGGTGGAGAATTCCCTGCCGGTGCCGAACATGAGCAAGGCGCCCAGGGAAAGAAAGACGAAGGCGTAGAACGCGGTCAGCCCGTAGCCCAGGTTGAAGTCGAAGAGGGCTTCTTTGACCGTCGGGGCGTGGCCGGTCTGCTTTTTCCTCTCGAGTGTCCACAACGAGTGCCAGACCGATACTTCGATGCCCGATGGCATCCATCCCATCAGCGCCACCATGAAGCCGATTCCGGTTACGGTCCAAAGCGGCGGCGGAAGGCTTCCCGGGGCCGCATGGGAGCCGTGTCCCGCGGCGATGAGGCCCGCCGTGAGGGTCGCCGACGCCAGCAACACGATCAAGACCTTCATGACGCGGTCGAGGAGGGGATACCGGCCCAACACGAGCAACGCCGATATGATTCCCAGGAGGAGCGCGCTCCATGTGGTTATCGGGAGCGTCACCCCGAGCAGATTGGCGGCCAAGCCGGCGGTAACGATCGTCACCCCCGCCTGAACCGTGAACATGGTCAAGAACGTGAGCACCAGGAACAAAGGGACGGCCCAGGTGCCGAGGCGCCGATAGCCGTCGATCAAGCTTTCGCCCGTCGTCGCCGCGTACCGCGGCCCGAATTCGAATAAGGGGTACTTGACCACCAGGGCCAGGATCACGACGCCGGTCAGGGCGAAGCCGTAACCGGCGCCGGCCCGCGTCGATTGCACGAGATGCGATACGCCGATCGAGGCGCTGGCCCAGATGATGCCGGGACCGAGGGCCAGGAGAATGCCGCGACGGCGGCTCTTCGCGGATCGTTTCTTCCTCACCCCATCACCTCCCTTGGGTGGGGTCTCGGCCCGAGGCACTGATCGATGGCGCCACCCGAGAACATCCCACTACTTCGTCGGCTTCGGAGGGGCGAGGGCCCGCGGATAGAACGCCTTGAGACGGCGCGCTGTTTCTTCCGGCTCGTGGGCACCCTCGGCCACCGCCCGGTGCATCCGCACCGTCAAAACCACGCGCACGCGTACCCAGGCCTCACGGTAGTCCGGGTCGTAGGCGCCGCCGCAAAAGCCGAAGGAGGAGCAAGCGGCGCCGGCGAAGTAGGCCCTCTCGTCGTCGATGGTGACATCGACGTCGATGCGATGATCGAGGACGGAGAAGGCCGGGAAACCGTCGCGCGAAGCCACCATCGCGGCGCGCCAAAGCGCGAAATCATGGGCTTTCGCGGCGATGACGCGGACTTCCTTCTGGCGCTCTTTCTCGTCGAGCGAGGCTTCCCGCTCGCGGCTTTTATAGCTGACCTCGAAGCGGTCTCCCCCCAGCGCCCGCTCCTCGTAACCATGAAGGCGCGCCACGTCGAGAGCGGCCATCTCGGGGTGTTTGACAGCCGGCGCGCAGGATGCCAGGACGGTGATTATCGTCGCCAGCCGAATCGTCGTTGGCACGGTCCACTGGCGATACAGGTTGATCATGGCGCTCCCAGCCGACCAATTCGCCGTCGCGAAAGGAAAATCCACGTCCCGCATACGGGCGATCGCCGCCGACGTCAACAGGTGGCCGCGGTCAATTCGGGATGAACGGGGCCGCGGGCGACGCCCGAACGAGTCAAGCCTCGTATAGTCTCGCCGGTTCGTGATAAATCATCCCGGTGGCAGCGATTGAAATTTCGACCGTGTTGTTCGAATGGGGGATGGCGTGCGCGTACTGATCACCGGGGGTGCGGGTTTCATCGGTTCGGCCGTGGCCCGGCAATTCATTGGTTCAACCGAGCATGACGTCGCCGTGGTCGACAACCTGAGCTACGCGAGCAACCGCGAATCCCTCGCGGCTGTCGCCGACAGCGACCGCTTTCGATTTGAAAAGGTCGATATTCGTGAGGGCGAGAAAATCGCCTCCATATTGACGGATTTCCGTCCCGATTCAGTGCTGCATTTGGCGGCTGAATCCCACGTTGATCGTTCGGTCGACGCTCCCTTGGCCTTCGTCGATACGAACCTCTCCGGCACGGCGGTGTTGCTGGAGGCGGTTCGTGCTCACTGGGGCGCCCGAGGCGAGCAATCGAATTTTCGCTTCGTCCATGTCTCGACGGACGAGGTTTACGGATCCCTGGGACCGAAGGGCTATTTCAATGAAGATTCCCACTACCGTCCCAATTCTCCCTATGCGGCGAGCAAGGCCGGGTCCGACCACCTCGTCAGGGCTTGGCACCGGACCTACGGCATGCCGGTGATCGTCACCAATTGTTCGAATAATCTCGGTCCCTTCCAGTTTCCCGAGAAATTGATCCCTCTCATCATCTCGAAGTCACTTGCCGGCGAGCCGTTGCCGATTTACGGAACCGGGGGGAACGTTCGTGACTGGCTTTATGTCGAGGATCACGCGGACGCCCTAAGGCTAATCCTGGCGCGGGGATCGATCGGTGAAACTTACGCCATCGGCGGCGAAAACGAGCGCACCAATCTCGATGTCGTTCGCACCATCTGTGCCATCATGGATGAGTTGTTGCCCGATTCGCCGCACCGCCCACACGCCGAAAAAATCACCTTCGTTACCGACCGCCCCGGTCACGACGCGCGCTATGCCATCGATTCGCGGAAGCTGCGCCAGACCCTAGGCTGGGTGCCGCGGGAGACGTTCGACTCGGCCTTGCGCAAAACGGTCTAATGGTACCTCAACAACCGCGGCTGGTGTGCCCGGGTTAGCGCCGGAAGCTATGGCGGTGAACGCTTGGGCCTATCGACCGAACCGAAGTGAAGAGAAACACGTAATGCCGGACAAAATGAACGTGCGGGATCCTGGGGATTCACGACAGCCGCGAAAGGGAATCATCCTGGCCGGGGGTTCGGGATCCCGCCTCTATCCCTTGACGTATTGCACCAACAAGCAACTTTTGCCGATCTATGACAAGCCGATGATATACTACCCGTTGTCGACGCTGATGTTGGCCGAGATCCGTGACATCCTGATCATCACTCGGCCCTCGGACGTGACTCATTTCACGTCTTTGTTGGGAGACGGTTCGCAATGGGGAATCTCATTGACCTACGCCGAACAAGCAAAACCCAGCGGCATCGCCGAAACATTTCTCATCGGTGAAACTTTTATTGGCGAAGGCGTCGTTTGCCTGATACTCGGAGACAACGTTTTCTTTGGCCAGGGTTTGGGGGAACGTCTCAGAGGCCAACCGAAATCGTTCATCGGCGCAACGGTTTTTGCCTATTATGTCCACGATCCGGAGCGTTATGGCGTGATCGAATTCGATGCCTCCGGTAGGGCCGTCAGCATCGAAGAAAAACCGGTGGAGCCGAAGTCGAATTTCGCCGTCACCGGGTTATATTTTTACGACAACGCGGTGGTCGACATCGCAAAGGGACTTCGGCCGTCGGCCCGGGGGGAACTGGAAATCACTGACGTCAATCGGGCCTATCTCGCGCGCGGTGACCTGCGGGTTGAACAGCTCGGACGCGGCACGGCCTGGCTGGACACGGGGACCCACGAATCGCTGTTGGAGGCAAGCCATTTCATCGCCGTGGTCGAGGCCCGACAGGGCTTGAAGATCGCTTGCCCGGAAGAGATTGCTTGGCGCACGGGATCTATCGATTCGGAGTAACTTTCGCGGCTCGCGACGGCGGTGGAATCGTCCGCCTACGGCAAATATCTCCGCGACCTGCTGCGACAAAATCCGTGAGCCGCCGAAACCATGAGGCGCCGTGAGGCGATGAAGATCAGTTCTGGTGAATTGCCCGGTACCCTTTTGGTGGAGCCGAATGTCCATCGGGACGAACGGGGATATTTCCTTGAAACCTGGCGGGCGGAAAATTACGCGGCCGCTGGGATCGGGGGACATTTCGTGCAGGATAATCTCTCTTCTTCGCGCCGCGGGATCCTACGCGGCTTGCATTTTCAAAAACCCAATCCACAAGGGAAACTGGTTTTCGTCGTCGAGGGCGAAGTTGTTGACGTCGCGGTCGATATTCGCCTCGGCTCGCCGAACTTCGGCCGTTGGACCTCGGTCCGACTATCGGCTTCCAACATGCGCCAATTCTTCATTCCCGAGGGTTTCGCGCACGGATTTTGCGTCGTCAGCGAATCGGCCGTCGTCCTCTACAAGTGCACGGACGTGTACAATTCCGGGGCCGAGTTCGTACTGGCCTGGGATGACCCGGACGTCGGCATCGATTGGCCCATGGAGGATCCCGAGCTGTCCCCGAAGGACAGCGTGGGGCTACGACTCAAGGATTTGACGCCGGATCAGCTCGTAGGTTATCCGGGCGGCGAATGATGCGGCAGGTGGCGACCGGGCCATACCCGTCGATTCTATTGATCGGCAGGAACGGTCAACTGGGCTGGTAACTTCGCCGAACGCTCGCGCCACTGGGCCGTGTCGTCGCACCCGAACGAGATTCGCTCGACCTGGAAAAGGCGGAAGCCATCCGGATCTGGATCGAAGAAATTGCCCCGGACCTAATCGTCAACGCCGCCGCCTATACCGACGTCGATGGCGCGGAGGACGCGCCGGAGCGCGCCTTCGCCGCCAACGCCGAGGCGCCTGGGATCCTCGCCGAGGAGGCCAAGCGTTCGGGCATTCCCTTGGTTCATTATTCAACGGACTACGTTTTCGGTGGTCGCGCGGGACAGGACGCCAATCCCTACAAGGAGGACGACACCACGAATCCGGTAAACGTTTACGGCCGTTCCAAACTCGCCGGCGAGGAGGCGATCCGAGCGGTTGGACCCAATCATTTGATTCTTCGCTCGAGTTGGGTCTACGGAAACCGCCGTAAAAACTTTCTCAAGACCGTGCAACGCCTTGCCCGGGAGGGGAATCCCTTGCGAATGGTTAACGACGAATTCGGGAGCCCAACCTGGGCCCGCATGATCGCCGAAACGACCGCCCAAGTCCTGGCTCGGACGGGAGCCGAGGCTCTCGGCGAGCGAGGAGGCGTTTTCCATTGCGCGGCCGTTGGAGTCGTCAGCCGACATGCTTTCGCGGCGGCGATTCTAGCTCACGGCATGGATTGCGACGGCGCCACGGAGACTCCTGAATTGCATGCCATCGGGTCAGGGGAATTTGCCACCCGGGCGCGCCGCCCCGCGTTCTCGGGCTTGGACAGTACCAAGATCGCCAACGCCTTCGGTATCGTTGCCCCCTCCTGGGAACAACAGTTGGAACTTTGCCTCGAGAACTAATACCAACCGCCCTTAACATTGCCTTGTGCGAGCCCACGCTCTGAGGCCTATGGACATGATCTTCCAAGGTTGGTCGGTCAGGTTGTTCCAGGCTTGGCAAGAGGCCTCGACGATGGCTTCATAGGAGTCGAAGACACGATTGGAGAGCCAGTTCTGGCGGAGGTATTGCCAGACATTTTCGGCGGGATTGAGCTCCGGGGACTTGGGTGGCAAAGGCACGAGGGAGATGTTCTCCGGGATGCCGAGTTTGGCAGTGGTGTGCCATGCGGCTTGGTCGAGCAGCACGACGGCATGGGCGTTTGGGGCAACGGCCCGGCTGATTTCCTCGAGATGCAGGTCCATGGCTTCAGTATTGGCGCGCGGCATGACCAGCGCCGCGCCCTCACCGCGCTCGGGGCAGATGGCGCCGAAGAGATACGCCGAAGAGGTCCGTAGGTCCTTGACCTGGCGCGGGCGCGATCCCTTTGGGGCCCACTGGCGCACCAGGCTGTTCTTCTGGCCGACGCGCATTTCATCTTGAAACCAAACCTCGATGGGCGTGTCCGGTGGCTGTGCCGCTACGATTTTCGCCAAGTGTTCGGGAAAACTTTTTTTTAAATTCCTCCTGTGCCCGCGCATCCTGGCCGACGTGGCGCGGGCGCGCGGAAATATGCGAGAACCCGAGCGCGGCCAGCAGCTTGCCGACGCTCCGCTCGTGATAGTCCACGCCGAAGCGCGTTCGGATCAGTTGCTTGAGATCGATGCAGCGCCAGCGCACGACCCCATCCCGTTCGGGATCGGGACCGGCCTCGATAGCCCGCGAAAGCGCCGCCATTTGCGACGGCGTCAACCGACGCAACGCCCCGTTCGGCTTGCGGTCGATCAGACCGGCCGGACCTCCCGCGTTGAACCGGTGAACCCAGTCCCGCAACGTCTGCCGATCCATGCCGCCAATACCCGCCGCGCACGCTCGATCCATCCCATCGTAGATGGCCGCCATCGACAAAAGCCGGCGCGCCTGGTTCCCATCATCGCTCCGTGCCGCAAGAACACGGACTCTTTCAGCATCAAAGTCGTTTCGCAAAGGAATCGTTGGCATTGAACACACTCCCTTGTTGCCAACAACCTTGAATCACACAAAACCTAGCGTGTAAACCTTTGCGCGAGTCAAACTCTGGGGCGGCTGGTATTAGACGACGTATTGGTTGTAGACCAGGATACCGATCCAGGCGGTGTAGGTGAACAGCAGGAGGTAGCCGGTGCGAAGGGTGATGTTTCGCGACAATAAAAATATCGCGAGGACGAAAACGGTGACGGTGAAAAGGACGATTTGCAGGACCTGAATGTCGGCGCTGATTCCGTCGGAGGAGGACAGCGCCACGTCGCCGTGGAGTAACCCGTAAATCAGGAGCGGCAGTCCCAGCGCCACCGTGATGTCGAATGTATTGCTCCCGAGGGCGTTGCTGATGGCGTCGTCGTGACGGCCCCGCAAGGCGTCCTTGATCGATAGAACGGTGTCGGGCACCGAGGTCGCGGCGGCGGCGAAGATGATCGCGGTAAAATATGTCGGAACGCCGAGGGCTTCCGAACTCAGAACCACCGCGTCGGCGAGTTGCCAGCAGGAAACGCCCACGACGCCCGTGCTCAGGATCACCACCGTCCAAGCCGAGGACGTCGTCAGCGCCCGCCCGCCGAAGATCAGGCTGTTGAAATCGAAAGTGAACAGCGCGATGAACCAATGTTTCTTCTCTTCATCGCCGGCATGAAGCGCGATGTGGTTCTCAGCGCCGGAGCGAAATCCCCGAGCCAGGACAAGGAAATAGAGGACGTAAACGGACATCATGGCGGCGCCCATCCACCAGGTCATGGTGGTGAATCCGAGGAAATAGATCAGCACCGCCTCGGCGAGTAGGAGAAAGCAACCATCGCGCAGGAGCGAGCGACGCCCGATCTTCATGACCGATACCTTCTCGCGCACGCGCTTCAGCCTGGCGCGGCCGCCCCGTGTCCCGACTTGCCGCGTCACGCCACTGATGGTTACGGCAAAAATACAGAGCATGGGAATGACCACGGAGTTGAATATGGCGCTGCCGGCGGTGGTGGCGATCCCGGCGCTGAACCCATCCTTGTCGTGATAGAGAAAAAGCAGGAAAAGCGCCGTCATCAGTTCCGGTAAACTGGATGCGATGGCATTGATCGTCGCCCCCTTGACGCCGGGGGCCATATTGCGTCCCAGATAGTCGCTCGCCTGGTCGAAACCGTGGCATGCGTACATGATGACGATCGACGCCACCGTGATGATCGCGATCGCCAGGAATAGATGCTCCATCCGTGACAGCTCCGTGTCCTATTTGTGACTTAGTGTCCGTTCGAAAATGCGCGTCCGCGCATTTTTTGGGTCTGTTCCGGCCCTCTCCCCCTCCCGGCCCCCGCCCCCTCCCGGCCACCCACGAGAGGTTGCTGATAGGGCTGGCCGGGAGGGGGCGGGGGCCGGTGCCGCGAGTTTTCGAACAGACTGTCGGGAATGACGAGTCATTCCGGCGGAAGCCCCGAAGAATCCCTGGGTTGAAGTTCGAATTCTGCGCGGATCGACTCAGCGCGGATCGCCACGGTAGCGGCCATCGTGGACCGTCGCCGTGACCGTGTCACCGCCAGGGGCATGACCTCGATCTCCCCGCGCGGAAGCCCCGAAGAATCCCTGGGTTGAAGTTCGAATTCGCGCGGATCGACTCAGCGCGGATCGCCACGGTAGCGGCCATCGTGGACCGTCGCCGTGACCGTGTCCACCGCCAGGGGCATGACCTCGATCTCCCCGCGCGAGGGCCAGTTAGGCCAGGAAAGGTTGAATGTTCGGCAGCATTTCGTGGAAGGTGCGTCCGTTGGCCATTTCACCGAGGGCGTGAAATTTCCAACCGCCTTCGTCGCGGTCCAGCTTGGCCATGACCAGGCCGGTGAAGGTGCCACCCTCCAGGAATAAATTGAAGCGGGCGATTTCCGTGCCCGTTTGTTCGTCGACGATATTGCAGAAGGCGTGGGGAACCCCGCTGAACTCCTCGCCGGTAAAGCTGTTCACCGTAAACACGACGTAGCTCACTTCGGCCGGTATGGAGGTCAGGTCGACGATGATTTTTTCATTCGGTTGATCGGCGCCGCCACCACCCTCCAAGTCGTCGCCGGTATGACGAATCGAACCATCCTTGCTCCGCAGTCTGCGAAACCAGATCGCGTCGAGCTGGGTGTGGCGTTCATCGAACAGGAGACAGGACGCATCCAGATCGACGTCGACTTGCTTGGGTCCCTTGCCGAAGCCGAAAAATCCCTTCCTGTCGACCGTTCTTTGGCCCCAGCCAAGACCCATCGCAACACGTGTCAACGCTTGTCCCGCTACTTTCTCGAGACTGATCCGCTCTCCTTTCAATAAGTCGACGGCCATGGGCCTCACCCCTGATTCGAGCTATCCAGGGCACGGCGGCCAGCGTTCGTTGGCGCCTCGCCAAAGACACTCGCCTGCGGAGGGGCGGAGAACCAAAGCGGCGAATTCGCTTTTCAATAAAAGCCCCTGATCACGTGCGTATCTAAGTCTATTCGAAAATGCGCGTCCGCGCATTTTTTGCGTCTGTTCCGGCCCTCTCGCCCTCCCGGCCACCCACGAGAGTACGCTGATATGGGTGGCCGGGAGGGCCCCGCCAATTGAGCGGCGAGAGGGCCGGCGCCGCGAGTTTTCGAACAGACTGTAAAGTAACGGAATGGCCCCGTCATTGACAGTCCATCCGGAGGCGTCGGAATCGACATGCGTTCCGCTCGATCTTGAACCGGGCTTTGCGATGGAATCCAGTTCGTGGCGCCCTCTTGGCGCCGAACAAGGAGAGGGGCTCGGCGAGAACGGAAAAAGAAGGCCCCGCCAATTGAGCGGGGCCAGTTGAGGGAGGAACTCTCCGAAACTGAGGGAGAGAGGGTTTTCGAATAGCATTGAACAATTAAGATTGGGTGAAGTTGGCCGACCCGCGGCGGTCGGCCCCATGGTCCGGTTTCGGGCCCGGAAGCGTGACGGGCGAACCAGTTTTCCGCTCTCGTTTCGGGTCGCTTCCCAGGCCGGCCGGCCGGCGGCGATCCCGAGCCGAAGCCAACCATCGCGTGGGGCCGATTGACGCAATGAATTGATACGTTATATCATGTTCTTTTCCGCCTTCGAGCCAGTGCGCCGAGCGATGTCTCGGTTCGGAACGGACATGTTCGTCAAATTGCTCAGAATCGTGATCATTGCCGCGCTATCCTGCGCCCCGGCGGCGGCGGATCCGCCCCGGGTCGTCGTCAGCGTCACGCCGATTCACGCGCTCGTCGCGGCGGTCATGGCCGGGGTCGGCACACCGGAACTGATCGTCGGCCCGGGGTTCTCGCCTCATACCCGCGATTTGCGACCCTCCGCCGCCCGCGCCCTCAGCGAGGCCGAGGTGATATTTTGGGTCGGCGAGAATCTCGAAACCTTTCTCGCCAAGCCGCTCAAGTCCTTGTCGACCGACGCAAAGGTGATCACCCTCTCGGGCGCGGAAGGGCTGTTGCGGCTTCCCCCGCGCGGGGGCGGGGCATGGGAGGACGCAGCCGGGCATTCGGCCGAGGATGGTGAGCACGAGGGTGGCGAGGAGAGCGATCCCCATTTCTGGCTCGATCCGGTCAACGCCAAGCGGACCGTTGATCTGGTCGTTTCCGTGCTGGCCGAACTCGATCCGGGTAATGCCGACCGTTACGAGCGCAACGGAAGCCTCGTCGCGGCGCGTTTGGCGGCTCTCGATTCCGAAATCTCCGGCTTGCTGGCGCCGGTGAGGCATGAGCCCTACGTCGTTTTTCACGACGCCTATCAATATTTTGAACATCGCTACCGGACAGGCGCCGTCGGTTCGATTACGGTCAGCCCCGAACGCCGGCCGGGTGTCAGGCGGGTGATGGAAATCCGGCGAAAAATACGCTCTCTTCGGGCCCGCTGCGTCTTCTACGAGCCGCAGTTCGAACCCGGTCTGGTCCGTACCGTGATCGAGGGAACCCCAGTCCGCCTGGCCGTGCTCGATCCTCTCGGAAACGACCTGACCCCCGGCCCCGAGGCATATTTCCGCCTCATGCGCGAACTTGCCAGGGCGCTCCAGGAATGTTTGTCGGCCAGGTGAAGCCCACAACCACGTGGCGGGACCGTCGTCGGCTGGATGTTGCGCCGGCGCGGCGCTCGGCATAGATTGCGCTGGCCGTTGATAGCGGCTGTTTCGATCCGAACGGATGGAATTCGGCATCGCCCTCGAGCCATTCGACTAGAGTCTTGATTTGATGGATCAATTTTTCCCGGCGGATGGAAATCGAGCGTTGGGATCGAGCCACTGGGAGGTTCCATGAGCTTTCTCGCCGTGCGCCTGGACCGCATCAAGCCGTCTCCGACCATCGCTGTGACCTTCCGGGCCGCAGAACTGAAGGCGGCGGGCCGGGACGTCATCGGTCTCGGCGCCGGAGAACCCGATTTCGACACCCCCGATCACATCAAGGACACGGCGATGCGCGCGATCGCTGAGGGCGAGACCAAATACACCGCGGTCGATGGGACGCCGGCGTTGAAAAAGGCGGCCTGCGGTAAATTCAAGCGCGACAACGGTCTCGAATACGAACCCGATCAAATCTCGGTCGGCACCGGCGGCAAGCAGGTCATCTTCAACGCCCTCATGGCGACCCTGGATCCCGGCGACGAGGTCGTTTTCGCGGCGCCCTATTGGGTCTCGTATCCCGACATGGTCGTTCTTGCCGAGGGCACGCCGGTGCCGGTGATTTGTCCCGAGGAAGCCGGATTCAAGATGACCGCCGAGGACCTCGAGAAGGCGATCACGCCGCGGACCAAATGGGTGATCCTCAATTCGCCCAGCAACCCCACCGGGGCGGCCTACGCGCGGGACGAGATGCGGGCGCTGACCGATGTTTTGCTCGGCCATTCGGAAGTCCGGATCATGGCCGACGACATGTACGAACAAATCGTCTATGACGATTTCGAGTTCGTGACACCGGCCCAAGTGGAATCGCGTCTTTATGACCGCACCCTGACGGTCAACGGCGTTTCCAAGGCGTACGCGATGACCGGCTGGCGGATCGGCTTCGCCGGTGGACCGCGCGACCTCATCAAGGCGATGTCCAAAATCCAGTCGCAGAGTACCTCGTGTCCGTCGTCGGTTAGCCAGGCGGCCGCGGTGGAGGCGTTGAGCGGTTCCATGGATTTCCTCGCCGAGCGTAACGAGGTGTACCGCGCCCGCCGCGATCTCGTTTGCGGGATGTTGAACCAGGCGGCGGGTCTGCAATGTTTCAAGCCGCAGGGCGCGTTTTACGTTTATCCGAGTTGCGCCGGCGTCATCGGCAGGACGACGCCCGATGGAAAGGTCCTCGCCTCAAGCCAGGATTTTGCCACCTACTTGCTCGACTCGGAGGGGGTTGCCGTGGTCCAAGGGACCGCATTCGGACTCGATCCCTATTTCCGCATTTCCTACGCGACCTCGACGAGCCTCTTGGAGGAGGCCTGCCGCCGCATCCAGCGCGCCTGCGAAGCCTTGAAGTAATCTCGGGCGGTCGGCCCGTCATCACCCGGTGTTGATGTGGTGCGCTCGGCCCCCATGTTTCAGCGTACGGAGGATCCATGGTGAGTGAGCACCGGGCGAGGTGGATGACCGAGGATGTTGGGTGGTGAGCCGATATGAGAATCCGTGTCAAGCCGGGCTGGGAATTGCCGGAGAGCGCGGCGACGCCGAAAAGCGTCTACCTTGATCGGCGAAATTTGATCAAGAGTGTCGCGGCGGGATCACTTTTCGCCGCGGCGCCGCGAACCATGGGGGTTGGGCGGGCGTGGGCGGCCGAGGACGACCCATCCTCCGATCTCTATCCGGTTCCAACCAACTATGATTACGACGTCGATCGCCCGCTGACGGATTTTGAAATCACGGGGACATACAACAATTTCTACGAATTCGGTTCCCACAAGAAGATATCCAAGACGGCCCAGGATCTGGAGCGGCGGCCGTGGACGGTCGACATCGACGGTCTGGTGGAGGAACCCTTGACCCTGGACATCGACGACCTCATCCGTCGGATGCCCCTCGAGGAGCGGATCTACCGCCATCGCTGCGTCGAGGCTTGGTCGATGGTGATCCCCTGGAGCGGCTTTCCCTTCAGCGAGCTTGTCGCGCTCGCGCGGCCGAGTGCCGGGGCCGAGTACGTCCTCCTGGAAACTTTTCTCGATCCCATCGTCGCTCCGGGCCAGCGTCAGTTCTGGTACCCCTGGCCGTACACCGAGGGGCTGACCATGGCCGAGGCAACGAACGAGCTCGCCTTTCTCGTCACCGGCGCCTATGGCGAGCCGATGGCCAAACAGTATGGCTCGCCTTTACGTCTCGCCGTGCCCTGGAAGTACGGGTTCAAGCACATCAAGTCGATTGTCCGGATATCCTTCACCGACGAACGTCCCGTCAGTTTTTGGCAGGAACTCGCGCCCGCGGAGTATGGCTTCTGGGCGAACGTCAACCCCAAGGTGCCCCATCCCCGCTGGAGCCAGGCGAGCGAGCGCGACATCGGCACCGGCGAGCGGATTCCGACACACCTTTTCAACGGCTACGGTAAATACGTCGCGGGCATCTACGCCGGAATGGGGGGCGAACCCCTGTACATGTAAACTGGACAGGGCACGGCGCGCCCATGAATCCGATAATGCGGCCGGGGGACCACCCGTTGAGAGTCCTCTCCACAATGAAATGCGGGGTTTCAGCCGCTTGGGGCGGGCGGAGCACGTTAAAAGATGCGTACGCGGCCGGGCTGGCCGGCTAGGTCAACTCGGATATCGATGTGAAGGGCCAACAGGCCTGTTCCGACCAGTGGGTTTGCCCACGCCCATCAAATGACACCCGCCAAGGCGAAGCCGCTGATCCGCGAAACATTATCGATACAAAATGTAACCAGACCATCTCACCTATGGGTTTCGCTGAAAAACGCTGAAACGCTATGAACTGAAGAAAGCGCTTCTGAATCAATAGCATTTGCCTCCCAACGCAATTCACGCGATTTCACCTTGTTTCGCATTTCTGGTACCTATATGGTACCTAAACCGTGATGATGGATCACTGACCAATGCCGAAAATCAATCTCAGGGCGCGTGGCGTAGCCGCGCTGAAGGCGCCGGAAGGAGGACAGGTCGATTACTGGGATACAAACCTCCCGGGCTTCGGCATTCGCGTTTCTTATGGCGGCCGAAAATCCTGGATCGTCATGTACCGGGCCGGAGGGCGAAAGCGACGTCTGACGTTGGGCACTTTCCCGCAGATGGAATTGGCGAAAGCCCGCGAACAAGCGAGAGCCGTACAACTTGCCGCCATACAAGGTGGTGATCCGGCGGCTGAGAAGCTTGCCGCGCGGAAGGTCGAAACTTTCGAGGAATTGGCGCAGACCTACGTTGAGCGCTACGCGAAGCCGAACAAGAAATCCTGGCGCCTCGACGAGAGGGCCCTTAAACGCGACGTGGTTCCTACGTCTCGGGCGGATGCGCGCGAAGGACATTCGCCGGCGCGATATTCGGGACCTGACCCAGGGGATTATGGACAGGGGGTCGCCGATCCAGGCGAACCGAACATTCGAGATTGTCCGTCGTCTCTTCAACTGGGCTATTTCCGAAGACCATCTAAGCGAAAATCCGTGCGTCGGCATCCCGAAGCCTGCCAAAGAAAACCCCCGTGATCGCGTACTCAAGGATGACGAAATCCGCGCCGTCTGGAATGCGCTTGATGGTGAAAGCGCTTTGGTCGCGACACTCTTCAAGCTTCGCCTGATAACGGCTCAGCGCGGCGGTGAGACCGCCAGTATGCGTTGGGAGAATATCGATTTTGACACCGCTGGTGGACGATTCCGGCCGAGAGAGCAAAGAACGGATTGGCCCATCGCGTACCTAAGCCGACCCAGTCCGCACTGTCTGACGTCAGTGCCTTTGGGACAAATTGAGGTAATTGCATAACGGAGGATTTCTGGCTCATCGTAGTGACCGAAGGGAACGAAGATGAGACAGAAATCAATGAGCAAGAACGACCCGGCGGAGAGAACGGTTCGGGATATTCGGCGCAAGACACGCAAGCAGTATACGGCTGAGGAGAAGATCCGGATCGTGGTGTCGGGCCTGCGCGGCGAGGAGAGCATCGCCGCCTTGTGCCGCCGCGAGGGCATCGCCGAGGGTCTGTATTACAGCTGGTCGAAAGAGTTTTTGGAAGCGGGCAAAAAGCGGCTCGCCGGCGACACCGGGCGCCAAGCGACCTCCGGCGAGGTTAAAGGCCTGCGCCAGGAGATGCGCGACTTGAAGGAGTTGGTCGCCGAACTTTCGCTGGAGAACCGTCTTCTCAAAAAAAACATGATCGGGCATGGGGGAGGCGAGGAATGAGGTATCCCGCATCCGAGAAGCTGGAGATCATCCGCCTGGTCGAGCAGTCCCACCTGGGCGTCGGGTCCACTTTGGACAAGCTGGGCATTCCGAAGACCACCTTTTATCGCTGGTACGATCGCTTTCTGGCCTTTGGCGACGCCGGTCTTGAGGATCGCAACAGCAGCCCGGGCCGGGTGTGGAACCGGATCCCGGATGATGTCCGGGGGTAGATCATCGATCTTGCCCTGGAGGAGACGCAACTGTCGCCCCGGGAACTGGCCGTCAGGTTTACGGACACCAGGGGCTACTTTGTCTCGGAAGCCTCGGTTTACCGGCTTCTCAAGGCCCACGACCTGATCACCAGCCCCGCTTTCGTGGTCATCAAGGCAGCCGATGAGTTCCGCGACAAGACCACGGCGCCGAACCAGCTGTGGCAGACCGACTTCACCTATCTCAAGGTCATCGGCTGGGGCTGGTTTTACCTGTCGACCATCCTGGACGACTATTCCCGCCACATCATTGCTTGGAAGCTCTGCACCAACATGACGGCGGACGATGTGACGGCAACACTGAAGTTGGCGCTAGAAGCCTCAGGCTGCAATCGCGCCAATGTCGTCCACAAGCCGAGGCTGCTCAGCGACAACGGCTCGTCCTATATCTCCGGCGATCTGGCTGAATGGCTCGAGGACCACGGTATGGATCACGTTCGGGGCGCACCGTATCACCCGCAAACCCAGGGAAAGATCGAGCGCTGGCATCAAACGCTGAAGAACCGGATCCTGCTTGAAAATTATTATCTACCCGGCGATCTCGAAAACCAGATCAGCGCCTTCGTCGATCACTACAACAACCAACGCTACCACGAGAGCATCGGCAACGTAACTCCAGCCGACGCCTACTTTGGACGCCACACCGCCATCATCGAAAAAAGAAAAAGGATCAAAAAACTGACCACCCAAAACCGCCGCTTGAACCATCAACGCCAAGCGGCTTAACATCAAACAAAGATGAGCCAGATCCTCCCTTATGAAACACGCTCAACAATCCCATTTGTTTTGATGACGGACAGCTTGGTACACTCGATATGGTATGTTCGTTACATACGTGTACCAAACAAGTCCGGCATTGGCATGCGGCCCGGAAACCCCAGGAAACCAGCCGCTACGGACCGGCCCATGGTACCACGCAGGACCGTGAGCGGGTCCGAACGCGTCCCTGCCGAGTGCATGCCGCGGGGTGGAATGCCATCCCCCGGCCGCACTAGCGCGGATATTTCATGAAGGGGAAGGCTGGCGGATTTGCGGTTGTGGCTGGGTGTGAACCGCCGCCGCGGGGCTGCTGTTGGTGGTGTAGGACGGAGACGGCGCGCTCCGGCGGGGCGCCTCGGGCGTTTGGGGGGGCACGGCCGGTTTTCGGGCGAGCGCCGGTGTTGGAAGGCGCGACGACGGCTTTCGGGTCGAGACTGGACGCGTTTTTTGACGGCTATCCGGGGTCGAGCCGGGCGGCAACCAGCGTGAACAGGGCCTTGTCCGGGCAGGCGCTGGAGAGTTGGAAGCGCACGCACCGCGTGTTGCGCACGATGACGGCGCCGATCTTCAAGAGCTTGAGACGGATGGTGCCGGCCTGGGCGCGGGCCATCTCGGTGCCGGCCAGCCCGAGACGCCGGATGGTCTCGACCAGCGCATAGGCGAGGCTGGAGAGCAACAGGCGGAATTGGTTGGGCCACCACTTGTGGCACGAGGTGCGGTCGGCGAACAGGTCCAGTTGCTGCTCCTTGATGCGGTTCTCCATGTCGCCGCGCGCGCAATAGAGCTTCTCGTAGAGATCTTGCGCATCGCCTTCCAGGTTGGTGACGATGTAGCGCGGGTTGGCTCCCTTTGGACCGTGCTCGATACGCGCGATCACCCGGCGCTCGGCGTTCCAGGTGTCGGCGGCGTAGGCAAACTCGCCGAACAGGCGCTGCTTGAAGCCTGTGCCGGCGAAGCCTTGAGCCGCCGTCTCCATCCACGGCGCGGCCAGATCATTGAGCCGCGCGTTCTTGGCCAGACCGACGATGTAGCCGAGACCCTGGCGCTCGCACCAGGACAGCATCTTGTGGCGGCAGAAGCCGCTATCCCCTAGCAAGACGATGCGCACACCGGGCCACGCCTGGCGGAGCCTTTTGACCAACAGCGCCAGGATCGCCCAGGCATGCTTGGCTCCATCGATCTTCGACGGGCGCAGATAACTGACCAGCAAGCGCTCGCCGCAGAACACATAAAGCGGCAGGAAACAGTAATGATCGTAGTAGCCGTGGAAGAAGCGGCCAACCTGGCGCCCGTGCACCGCGTCGTCGGTGGCGTCGAAGTCGAGGATCAGTTCCTCGGGGGCCTCTGAATGCGACGCGATGAAGTCCTCCACCAGAACCTCGTGGATGTTCCACGCCCAGTCCCGGCCGGCGGCGTTCTCGAAGCGGCTCAGCGTCGACGGGCTGGCCAGGGCGCAATCGCGCTCGGCCGCCGTCTGCAAGGCGAGATCGTGGCGAAGGGCCGCGTGGTCGTTGACGTCCTCGTAGCCCAGCGCCAGTCCGAACACGCGCTGGCGCAGCATGGCGACAAAACGATGCTCCACCTTCCCCCGCTGCCGGGCATCGATCAGCCGCCGCGCCACCGAAGCCGTAAGGCCCGAAAGCCGGTCTGCTTGCCGAAGCAGCAGGACCCCGCCGTTGCTGGTGATGGCGCCACCCGAAAAATCAGCCGCCACACGACGCTTGCGGCAGGCTAGAAATTCAAGGCTCGAAGAGGTACAATTCGTCACCGCCAAACTCCTGCGTTCGATCCAACTTATACCAACCGCCCTTAACATTGACTTGTGCGATCCCACGCTCTGAGGCCGATGGACATGATCTTCCAAGGTTGGTCGGTCAGGTTGTTCCAGGCTTGGCAAGAGGCCTCGACGATGGCTTCATAGGAGTCGAAGACACGATTGGAGAGCCAGTTCTGGCGGAGGTATTGCCAGACATTTTCGGCGGGATTGAGCTCCGGGGACTTGGGTGGCAAAGGCACGAGGGAGATGTTCTCCGGGATGCCGAGTTTGGCAGTGGTGTGCCATGCGGCTTGGTCGAGCAGCACGACGGCATGGGCGTTTGGGGCAACGGCCCGGCTGATTTCCTCGAGATGCAGGTCCATGGCTTCAGTATTGGCGCGCGGCATGACCAGCGCCGCGCCCTCACCGCGCTCGGGGCAGATGGCGCCGAAGAGATACGCCGAAGAGGTCCGTAGGTCCTTGACCTGGCGCGGGCGCGATCCCTTTGGGGCCCACTGGCGCACCAGGCTGTTCTTCTGGCCGACGCGCATTTCATCTTGAAACCAAACCTCGATGGGCGTGTCCGGTGGCTGTGCCGCTACGATTTTCGCCAAGTGTTCGGGAAAACTTTTTTTTAAATTCCTCCTGTGCCCGCGCATCCTGGCCGACGTGGCGCGGGCGCGCGGAAATATGCGAGAACCCGAGCGCGGCCAGCAGCTTGCCGACGCTCCGCTCGTGATAGTCCACGCCGAAGCGCGTTCGGATCAGTTGCTTGAGATCGATGCAGCGCCAGCGCACGACCCCATCCCGTTCGGGATCGGGACCGGCCTCGATAGCCCGCGAAAGCGCCGCCATTTGCGACGGCGTCAACCGACGCAACGCCCCGTTCGGCTTGCGGTCGATCAGACCGGCCGGACCTCCCGCGTTGAACCGGTGAACCCAGTCCCGCAACGTCTGCCGATCCATGCCGCCAATACCCGCCGCGCACGCTCGATCCATCCCATCGTAGATGGCCGCCATCGACAAAAGCCGTCGCGCCTGGTTCCCATCATCGCTCCGTGCCGCAAGAACACGGACTCTTTCAGCATCAAAGTCGTTTCGCAAAGGAATCGTTGGCATTGAACACACTCCCTTGTTGCCAACAACCTTGAATCACACAAAACCTAGCGTGTAAACCTTTGCACGAGTCAAACTCTGGGGCGGTTGGTATGATTCAGGAAATAGTGCCGGGCACGCAAGACGCGACTGAGGTTTTGGAGAAAACAGGCGGGCGCCTTCCGACTCTCAATCGGGGGCGACGGGCCGGTTGCAGATTGGCGCTTGGCCGCGGCATGGCGTGGCCCGGCCAGGATCCGGGACCGGTCGTCAGAACCGCAACTGCCCCCTGAACATGATGCCGTGGTCCGGCGCGGCGTCACCGGCGGCCTCGCGGCGCTCGCCCTCGAGGCTCAGATTGAGTGATGAGCCAATCTCCAGACGGCTGCCGAGGCTGTAGCGCCGTGCACCCTCGCCGGCGAGCGACAGACCGCTATAGGGCGTCAGCACGCCCTGGCCGCCGAACATGCCGAAGCCATAGCCGAGCTCGGCCTGGAGGTGCCCTCGCGCCTCGTTATCGTTGGCGGCCATGCCTGTCGTGCCGTCGTTCCACAGCCGCTGCGCGCCGCTTTGGGTCTCGCCCCAGGCCGGAGCCAGGCTCAAGGACGTGCCCCGACCCTCGGTGCCCGGATCGAGCCGTACCAGACCGCCGATGCCCCATTCCTCGTTGTTACCGCCATGGGCAAGCAAGGTGCGGCCGTGACCCTCGACGGTCAGACCGCTCGCCGGGTTGTGGTAGCGCAGGCTGCCGCCGAACTCGACGCCGGCACCGGTCTCGCCGTCGCCGCCGTCATGGCGAATCCCGAGCTCGATCGCCGGCGTCAGCGTGCCCCCCGAGACCAGCTTTTGAGCGTGGCTGACCTCGATGCCCAGCCGCAGCCGGTTGGCGTTGACCGTCAGTTCGTTGATCGCCGCATTGTTGCCCTGGACATCGACCCGCGCCAACAAGTCCTCGCCCTTGAGCTTGAGTCTTGTCATGCCGCCCTTGATCAGACCGTCACTGGTAAGCAGCGTGCCGCTCGCGCCCACCGCCGCCGACCACGCCGTCTGGTCGCTCGATTGCGGGGCCGCCGCATCGTCGTCGATCTCAATCTCGCCCCAGCCATAGCCAGCCGTCGCCCACAGGCGCAGGCCCTCTCCTGCGAACCAGCCCACGTAGGGATTTACGCTCGTCAGCCGGCTCTCGAGCGTGCCACCGGCCGCGGTGTCGGTGGTCCCGTCGGTATAGTCGAACGAACCCTGGGAGAACGACGCAGAGAGTCCGGCCAGCAGATTCTCGTGCAACCGCGCATCGGCACCGAGATGGCCGCTCACCACGTCACCGTCCCATTCAACGTTGCTTGTATCTCCACCCGAGAGATTGCGGTAGTCGCCGCTGCCCCAGACCCCGATGTCGCCGACACCGCCGCCCTCGCCGCCTTCCGCCGCATTGAGCGAGAGCGCGAACGACGAGCCGCCCAACACCCGTGCCAGGTCGAGCGTGCCGTCCTCGAGCCCCCGTTCGTTCGACTTCAGGGCCTGGTAGAGGCTCGATGATCCGCCGAGGTTGAGCACGCCCGTCGGCATCGCGCCCGAAGCGACCGCCTCGATGCGCCCGGTCACCGCGCCCAGCGTGCTCGCCGTCATCGCCCGCGCTACCTCCGGCAACACCGTCTCGTTGACCCTCATTAGCCGCTTAACGCGTTCTTTTGTTGGCAGCTGCTCCGAGGGTGTCGCCGTGGCGGCGTTGGATGGGTCGCTCTTCTTGTCGTAGACGTTCTGGGCCTTCAGCGTGAAGGTGTACTCGGTGCCGTTTTCGAGTCCAGTGACGGTGTGCGAGGTCAAGCCGCGAGCGGCGCTTGGATCCACGCTGATCTGGTACTCCGTCTGGTCGCCCGGGCTCTGAGTGTAGACGTAGCCGTTGATGTCCGGGTCATTCGGGCGGGTCCAAGAGAGCGTCACTTGACTGTCGCCGGCGCTGGTGGTCAAGCCCGTGGGGGCGGCCGGCGGGGTCTGTTCCGCTGGCGGCGCGGCAGCCGTCTTGCGGCTGACCGCGTCTGTCCGGTTGTCAATCGGCGTGCAAAATTGACCCCCTATCGGCGTGCAATATTGACCCCCTGAGTGGCACGGCGGAGGTTGTCCCGGTAGCCGATAGGGGGGACCCGCGCGGCTTCGTGTAGCGCCTTGCGGTGCGCGGAGCGAAGCCGCGTGGGGGGTGCCTGTTGACCCACCGGGGCAAGCGGGCCGCAGGCACGGCCTGCCGGGTCAGCAGCGGTTCTTGAAGCGCCAGCTCTCGTTGCCGGTCTCGATGATCTCGCAATGGTGGGTCAGGCGGTCGAGCAGCGCGGTGGTCATCTTGGGGTCGCCGAAGACAGAGGGCCATTCGCCGAAAGCGAGGTTGGTGGTGACGATGATCGAGGTGCGCTCGTAGAGCCGGCTCATCAGGTGGAACAGCAGCTGCCCGCCGGCCTGTGCGAAGGGCAGGTAGCCGAGTTCGTCGAGGATGACGAAGTCGCGTCGGACGAGTTGGTCCGCGGTACGGCCTTGGCGTCCGGAGCGGAGTTCGGCCTCGAGGTGGTTGACCAGGTCGACGACGTTGTAGCAGCGGCCACGGGCGCCCTTTCGGATACAGGCGCGGGCGATGGCGACGGCGAGATGGGTCTTTCCGGTGCCGGTGCCGCCGACCAGCACGATGTTGCGCTTGCTCTCCAGGAAGTCGCCGCCGGCGAGTTCCTGGATCAGGGGCTCATTGACCGGGGAAGCGGCGAAGTCGAAGTCGGCCAGCTCCTTGGCCGTCGGCAGCTTGGCGGACGTCATCTGGTACTTGATGGAGCGCGCCTGCTTGTCGGCGACCTCGGTCTGCAGCAGCGTACCGATGATCTGCTGCACCGGATGACGGCGCTTGAGCCCGTCGGCGAGGATGTCGTCGTAGGCGGCGCGCATGCCTGCAAGCTTCAGCGCCGTCATCATCGCCAGCACATCATGACGCTCCATGACCGGCCTCCCTCAGGCGGTCGTAGCGGCGGCAGTCGGCCACCGGCTGGTGGCGAAGCTGCAGGCCCTCGGGCGTCGGGATGGCCGGCGGCGGCGGCGGCTGGCGGTGCCGGGCGAGGATGTTGAGCACAACATCAGCGCTGCAGGCGCCGCAGGCGAGCGCTTCGGCGCAGGCCGCCTCGACCGCCTTCAGCCCGTCCTCCAGCACCGCCGCGAGGATTTTGACGATCTGACGATCGCCGTCGTCGCGGCCGGTGAGCCGCGCCCGCATGCGGCCCAGCGCGCCGGGCAGTTGCCAACCCTTGAAAGGCGCGCCATTCCTCAGCGCACCGGGCTTCCTCGTCAGGATCGGCACGTAGTGCCACGGATCGTAAGCGATCTCACCGCGTCCAAAGCTCCGGGGGTGTTCGGCAACGGTCTCGCCATCCTGGCGGATGACAATCCGATCGGCATAGGCCCGCACGTCGACCGTCCGCCCGACGGCACGGGCCGCCACGCTGTAGTGATTGTTGTCGAAGCGCACCAGACAAGTCTTGGAGACCGATACCTCGGTGGCGTGGAAGCCGTCGAAGGGGCCGCGATAGGCCATCAGGAAGGGGCGCTCCTCCTCGAACACCTGCCACACCGTCTTGCCCTCGATCGTCGGATGCGGCCGCTTCTTGGCGTCCTCGATGCACCGATCCTTCAGCCACGCGTTGATCTCGGCGTAAGAGCGGCCCCGCGGGCTGGGCACGAACAGGCGGCCGCGGACGTCACCCACCTGCCTCTCAACCTGGCCCTTCTCCCAGCCCGCACCCGGAGTGCACGCCACCGGCTCCACCAGATGGTGGGAGCACAGCTCCAGGAAGCGCCGGTTGTAGGCGCGCTCCTTGCCCACGAACACCGTGCTCACCGCCGTCTTCATGTTGTCGTAGATGCCCCGCCGGCAGACCCCGCCGAAGAAGTGGAAGGCCCGCTCGTGCGCCTCGAAGACCATCTCCTGGCTCTCGCGCGGGAAGATCTGAACCAGCTGCATGCGGCTGTAGCAGAGCCGCATGTGCGCTGCCTTTACCTTGGTCGTCACACCCGACAGGCGCGCGTATTCGTGGCTCCAGTCGAACTGGTAGGCCTCGCCGGGATCGAAGCTCAGCGGCACAAAACCCTGCAACGGCGACAACAGCCGCCACCGCCGACGCCAGGCCCTGGCGTAGCGGCGCACCGCGTCGTAGCCGCCGCCATAACCCAGAGCCGCAAGGTCTTCATGAATCCGCAGCAGAGACAGACGATCCCGGCGCGGCTTCTTCTCGTTGGCCTCAAGCCGGCGCTCCAGCTCACCCACCCACGGCCCCAGCTTCGGCATCGGCTGGATCTTGCGCGCGTAGCTGTACGAGGTCTCATCACCCCGCACCACCTTGCGCACCGTGTTCTTCGAAACCCTCAAATCCCGGGCGATCTTCTTGATCGGAACACCCCTCACCAGATGATCCCGACGGATCCGCGCAATCGTCTCCACAACCAGCATCTCCCCCACCTCGTCTGTCCAAACAACGAGGTGTGTTCAAGAGCACAAAACCAGGGGGGTCAATTTTGGACGCCGATAACCCCCAATAGGGGGTCAATATTCCACGCCGAACAACACGAGAGCGAGCGACGGGACGTTCTCGCCGCCTACCGGCGCGGCGACATCCAGGTGACGGTCAATATCGCGGTGCTGACCGAGGGCTGGGACCATCCGCCCACGAGCTGCGTCGTACTGCTGCGGCCCTCTTCCTACAAGTCGACCATGATCCAGATGGTCGGCCGCGGCCTGCGCACCATCGATCCCACCGAGTTCCCCGGCGTCGTCAAGGTCGACTGCCTCATCCTCAACTTCGGCACCTCGAGCCTCATGCACGGCACGCTCGAACAAGACATCGATCTCGACGGGCACGAGGCCGACGGCGACGCGCCGACGAAGGTATGCCCGGAATGCGATGCCATTGTCCCGCTCGCGGTCCTGGAGTGTCCGATCTGTGGCTATGAGTTTGTCGGCGATGGCGGGGCCATGCCAATCGGCAATTTCGTCATGTCGGAGATCGATCTCCTGAAGCGCTCGAGCTTCCGCTGGTGCGATCTGTTCGGCGACGACGCGGCGCTTATCGCCAACGGCTTCCATGCCTGGGGCGGCATCTTCTTCCTGAACGGCAACTGGCATGCGCTCGGCGGCGCGAAGGGTCAGCCGGCCCGGCTTCTGGGCGTCGGTGCGCGCACGGTGTGTCTCGCCGCGGCCGACGACTGGCTGAATTTGAACGAAAGCGGCGAAAGTGCGCACAAGACCCGAAGCTGGCTCAACCAGTCGGCGACCGAGAAGCAGCTCCGATACCTGCCGCCGGAGTGTCGCCACGACTACGGCATGAACCGTTATCAGGCGTCGACGTTGCTCAGCTTCCGGTTCAACAAGGCCGCGATCCACCGGCTGGTGCTGGGCGCGGCGGGCGATCAGCGGAGAGCGGCATGATGAAGCGCGGCGGGGCCTGGCAAGGCTCGGCGTGGCCAGGCGAGCAGAGGCCGGGCATGGCATGGCTGAGTGAGGCAAGGCGAGGCACGGCGAGGCGAGGCTCGGCGCGGCCAGGCATAGCAGGGCGAGGCCCGGCATGGCTGGGCGAGGCAAGGCAAGGTTTTTCCAAGAAAGGAGCACAACATGAAAATTGTCGGCGTAACCATCGAAGGCACAACGCCGCTTCTTCTGTGCAGGCTCACAGATGCGGCGCAGATGACTGCAACGAGCTCGACGCGTTCGAGTATCGCTACCGATGCCGATTCACCGCAGGGCATCGCAGAGGCCGCGTTGTATCTGGACGATGAGGGCATCAGCGGCATTCCGCAGCCGAACCTCTATCGCAGCATCATCGACGCCGGCAAGTACTTCAAGATCGGCAAGTCGAAGGTGACGACCCTCAAGAGCTCGATAATTCCTGCCGCCGTCGGCATGCGCCCGCTGTTCCTGCCAATACGAAGCGAAGGCGGCTGGAAGGTCGACACGCGGCCGGTGCGTATCCCGTCGACCGGCGGACGCATTCTGCGCCACCGGCCCTGCTACGACGATTGGGGCCTGTCATTCACGCTCGAATACGACGAGCAGATGATCGGCCCGAAGTTGCTGCGCGAGATTCTCGATGCCGCCGGCGCCCGTGTGGGGCTCGGCGATTTCCGCCCCGACTGCAAGGGACCGTTCGGCAAATTCAAGGTGACGGCCTGGGCGAACGGTGAAGCGGCGTGAACCTACATGCTGACCGAGCGCCAGCTCTATTCCGACATGCCGTTCTGCGCCGTCTGTCGGCGGCCGGCCCGCGGTTTCGGCTGGTTCAATACGTCGGGATTGAGGCTCCCGCGTCCGCCGGTGAATTTCTGCTCGATGACCTGCCAGGACTTCTGGACCCGCCGCGCACGCCGGAGCACAGCCGTGATTGATCTCAGCGAACAGGAGCGCGCAGCCATCCGCGCCGCCATGAAGCCGGTTGCCGAGATCATGGAAGAGATCGGCTGGCCGACGCGGCTCTCGGAACTCACCGAGGCCCACGTTCTGGCCTTGATCGAGGTTGCCGTCGGCCGCTTTCAGGACGCCATGCACGAGGCCGCCGCAGCCGACGACCCGGAAATCCCGTTCTGATGGTGGATCTGAACGAAACCGCGCGTCCCCACCATCCCGTCGCCGACACCTTCCCGATGATGGCGGCGCGGTTGGTGAATATCCGCCATGGGGAAGTCGGACCAAACCACAAGATTTCAGAGGGGCAAATTTGCCTCTCTGAAGCGTCCGACCTTTCGCCAATTGGCGAAAGGTCCGGTCAGGCAGAAGCCGCGCGTAGTCTCAATTTGCCTTCGGAAACGGCCGCCCGGAGCTATTGCCGGGAGGATCGGTCCTGATGCTGGACTACAACCATTCGGCCGGCTTCGCCGAGGGCATCAACGCGCTGATCGACGCAGGCCTGGAAGCGGAGAACGCCGCACGGACGCCCCGCGCCTATCTCGGCGGCTCGCGCCTCGGCGTGCCGTGCGAGCGCGCGCTCCAGTACGAATATGCCCAGGCGCCGAAGGACGACGGCGCCAGTTTCGACGGCAAGACGCTGCGCATCTTCGCCGCCGGCCATGTGTTCGAGGAACTCGCCGCCGGCTGGCTCCGTGCCGCCGGGTTCGATCTCTACACCACCCGCGGCAACCGGACGGACGGCGGCCAGTTCGCCTTCTCCGTCGCCGGCGGGCGCATTCGCGGTCACGTGGACGGGATCATCGCCGCTGCGCCCAAGGGCCTGCTCCCGGCCGCGCCGGCGCTGTGGGAGTGCAAATCGCTCAACGCCAAATCGTGGAAGGACACCGCGAAGCGCGGCGTCGCAGTCTCCAAGCCCGTCTACGCCGCCCAGATCGCCGTCTACCAGGCCTACATGGAGGCGAGCGTGCCGAGAATCTCGGCCAACCCGGCGCTGTTCACCGCCGTCAACAAGGACACCGCCGAGCTCCATCACGAGCCGGTGCCGTTCGACGGCGCGCTGGCACAACGTATGAGCGACAAGGGCGTGCGGATTATCCGGGCGACCGAGGTCGGCGAGCTGCTGCCGCGCATCGCCCAATCCCCTGACTTCCATGAATGCCGCTTCTGCCCCTGGGCGGACCGCTGCTGGAGGACCGGGCCATGAGCGCACACACCTGCCATTGGCCTGGCTGCGCGAACGTCGTCCCGCCGCGCATGTGGGGATGCCGCGGGCACTGGTTCCGGCTGCCCCGGGCGCTGCGGGCACGGATATGGGCGGCCTACCGGCCCGGCCAGGAGACCGACAAGAAGCCGAGCTCCGAATACCTGCGGGCGGCGCGGGACGTTCGGGATTGGATCGAGGCAAATCGATGAGCGACGACACCGAAACCGGCGACACGAAGAACACCGACACGCCCGACGCCGGCAACATTGTCGATATCAACCGCTGGCGCGACTTCAACGACGCCGAACCCCAGCGCCTCGACGACGCCTGGCCCGCTCACGCCGTCCAGAGCATCGACGAGATCAAGGCGCGCATGCTGGTCCATATCCGCGGCGTCCTCTCCTACCTCTTTCCGGGTGGGGTGTTCCAGAGGGGCAATTTCTTCGTCGGCGACATCCGCGGCAATCCCGGCGACAGCCTGGTGGTCGAGATCGAGGGCCGCAAGGCGGGCCTGTGGCACGACTTCGCGACCGGCGAAGGCGGCGACATCATCGGGCTCTGGGCGGCGGCGAACGGCCGCGACACGAAGGCCGAGTTCCCCGCCATCGTCGCCGACATCCTGGCCTGGCTCGACGGCCGCCCCCGGACCCTGCACGACGACCGGGCGGGCGGACCCCGTCGCAAGATGCCATCCGTCGACGAGCTCGGTCCGGTGACCGCCAAGTGGGACTATCTCGACGAGGCGGGCCGGCTGATCGCCTGCGTCTACCGCTACGATCCGCCCGGCGGCAAGCAGTTCCGGCCCTGGGACGTGACGGCGCGAAAGGCGAGAGCGCCCGATCCGCGCCCGCTCTACAACCGGCCGGGCATCGAGACCGCCTCCGACGTCGTCCTGGTCGAGGGTGAGAAGGCGGCCGCGGCGCTCATCGGACAGGGCCTCTGCGCCACCACCGCCATGAACGGCGCCTCGGCCCCGGTCGAGAAAACCGACTGGTCGCCGCTCAAGGCCAGGCGGGTGGTTGTCTGGCCCGATCATGACGAGCCCGGCTGGCGCTACGCGCTCGCCGCCGCTCAGGCGGTGCTGGCGGCCGGCGCGGCAGCGGTCTCCGTTCTCAATCCGCCCGCCGACAAGCCCGAGAAGTGGGACGCGGCCGATGCGGTGGCCGAGGGCATGGATATCCAATCGTTCATCGCGGGCGCCCAGCGCCAGGCCATCCGGCCCGCGAAGCGCTCGCTCGACCTCGCCGACTGGCATGCCAGCCGCTACGCCGGCGATGCCCCCGAGCAACGGTTCCTGATCGACGGCTCGGTCCCGTTGGGCGTGGTCTCGATCCTCGCCGCCATGGGCGATAGCGGCAAGGGCATGATGACCCTCGACCTCGCGCTCTCGGTCGCCACCGGCCGGCCCCGTGCGGTCTCGGTCAGCCCCGAGCCCATGGCCTTCGGCGGCGCCGTCCGCGCCTTCGGCGCCGCCGTGCTGCTCACCGCCGAGGACGACGAGGGCGAGGTGCACCGCCGTCTCGAGCGCCTCGATCCCGAGCGCCACCGCCTCGAACGGCCCGAGCGGCTGATCGTGGTGCCGCTGCCCAACGCCGGCGGGCCGATCCCGCTGGTGACTTCAGGGCCGGACGGACCGATGGCGACGGAGCACTTCACCAGGGTCCGCGACCAGATCGTCCGCATCACGGATCTCAAGCTCGTGGTGCTCGACCCGCTGTCCTCGTTCATGCACGCCGACGTGAACGCCGATCCCGCCGCCGGCAGCTTCGCCACCGGGCTCCTGGCATCCCTCGCCACCGAGACCGGCGCCGCCGTCATCGTCGCCCACCACATGCGAAAGCCCCAGGGCAACCGGCTCATTGCCTCGGTCGAGCAGGCCCGCGACGCCGTGCGCGGCACCAGTGCCATCGTCGATGGTGTGCGCCTGGTCTATGCGCTGTGGCCGGCACCCCGGGATCATCAGCGTTATGTCTTCAAGACCCTCGACGAGAAGCCGGTCCGCAACGCCGTGTTCCAGGGCGCGGTGGTCAAGGCCAACGGTCCCGCCGACCGCACCATCCGCACCTATATGAGAGCGCCGACCGGCCTGCCGGTGGACGTCACCCGCCGCCTCCGCGCGAGCCGCATGGCGGCGGCGGAGCTCTCGGAGGTCCTCGTCGCCTCGATCGCCCGAGCAGCCGGGAACGGACACCCCTTCACCCACACCGGCGGCAGCGGCGTCTATCGCCAGCGCCACCGCTTGGCGGCCGTCTTTCACGATGTCGGCCGCGACCGTCTCGAGGCCATGGTGCAGGAACAGCTCAACGAACAAGTCCTGATCAAGGGTATGGCCGCGGGCTCGAAGGAAGACAAATGGCTCGACATCCCCAGCGGACCGTTCGCCCGCGGCGTCGGCGAGTTCGTGCACGGTGCCGACGAGAGCGGGGAGTGACCGTCATGGGCGTCCCGTTGCCAGCGTTTCCAGCCGTTGCTTTCCAAGCTGGAAAGGGGGTGTTTCCGTTGCCATTGCCACGTTGCCATTTGGCAATTGCCAAAAATCCAGCTTCTAACCCATTGAAACCAAAGGAAACCCCGTTGCCAATTGCCAAGCGTTGCCAGGCCGTTTTGGAAACGGAAAAGCCAATGAATTCAAAGGTTTCCACGTTGCCACCCGTTTCCACCCCTTACAGGGGGAGGTGTGTGTACTCCCTGAACACACACCTCCCCTGGTTCGGTGGAGGGGCCGTTGCCACCCGATGACCACTGCACGGTCACCGGCACCATCGCTCATCACACCACCTCTCGTTCCAGTCTCTCGGAGGTCGCTATGTCCAACCCACAAGTCGTGAATCGAATCGCCTTCCGCCAGGCGCCGGCCCTCGGCACCGTGCTGATGATGGACGGACAGCGCTATGTCGTCGTGGCAACCAGGCCGCATCGTCGCAAAGACGGCGTGCCGACGATGCTGGTCTCCTGGCGCAGCCATTGTGCCGATTGCGGCCAACCGTTCGAGGTCACCACGGGCCTCGTGGCGAAGGCCGTCAATCGCCGTTGTCCGGCACACCATGCGCCCGGTCGAGCGGTGACAGCGGCCGCGCGGCAACGCGCACGACAGATGTTCGCGAGACGCACGGCCCGTACGACGGCCACCCTTCGTGCGTCGGCCCGTGCCTTAAACAGCGGGAGGAGCTGAAGGCGATGACCTGAATCGAGAGACGAGTGGCGGCGGCGTTCCTGGAAGTTCCCCGCCGCCACCCTGACCACGACAACCCCGATCAAGGAGATCATCAATGGCTCACGTAACTCTGCCCAAGAATGCGCCGATTGAACACCGCGCCCGGCTGCCCGGCACGGCGGCAATGCCGGTATCGCCTGCCCTGCGGCCGAACCCCCGGTGCCGGCCGCCAACGACGCCGGCGTGTCCGGTCCCGGCATCGTGCTCGCCCTCGATCTCGGCACCGCGACCGGGTGGGCGCTCAGTGATCCAGCGGGGCCGATTACCAGCGGCACCATGTCGTTCCGGCCCGACCGTTTCTCCAGAGGCGGGATGCGCTTCCTGCGCTTCAAGGGCTGGCTCACCGCGATCAAGAACGCGGCCGGCGGCATCGATGCCGTCTATCTCGAGGAGGTCCGCCGCCATGCCGGCACCAGCGCGGCGCAGATCTATGGCGGCTTCCTCGCCCACGTCAGCGCCTGGTGCGAGCGCCATTCCATTCCCTATCAGGGCGTGCCGGTCGGAACCATCAAGCGCCACATCACCGGCCGCGGCAACGCGTCCAAGGATGCGGTGATCGAGGCCGTCAGGGCGCGCGGGTTCGCGCCCGCCGACGACAACGAGGCCGACGCCATCGCGCTGCTGCTGTGGGCGATCGAGAGCCGGGCAGGTGCACGATGAACGGCGCCATGCTGCTCAAGCACGCCGCCGGCGTGGTGGAGAAACGCCGGTCCGACTACGGCGCGCCCGAGGACCTGTTCGAGCACATCGCCACTCGCTGGTCGCAGGTGCTGGGGATCCGGGTCACGGCCGCCCAGGTCGCGGTCTGCCTGATGGACCTCAAGATGGCCCGGCTCGCCCACGACCCGAGGCACCTCGACAGCCTGGTCGACGTCCTCGGCTATGGCGCCTGCCTCCGGGAGATCACCCGGTGAGGTGGTGGCCTGAGGGCTATGGCGGCGAGCGCCGGCCGGCCGACGAAGTCAAACGCGAGGGCTGGCGCGAGCAGGGCATTCTGGTGGTCGCCGCCGAAGACGGCCGCCTCACCTGGCCCGAGCGCGAGCTGGTCAAGAGGCTCGGCGAGAAACTCTACGGGCCGCGGCCCGCCGAACCGAGAGCGGCGCGTGGCTAAACGCAGGAAGCGCGCTCCCAAGGGCAAGGCCCGGGTCCAACGCGCCAAGCCGGAGGACATGCGCCTGCCCGGCGGCCGCACGCTCGAGACGGTGTGCGTGGCGGATCCCGAGGGCCGGCCGGTCACCCTCGTCCGCACCGTCGACACCCTGGCGCGCATGCGAAGGGCCGGCACCATCACCCGCGCCATGCATCAGGCGGCGCGCGACTTCCAGGCCCACTTCACCATAGCCGCCTACGACACCACGGCCACCGCCTCGATCGTTCGTGTGAGGCGGCTGCGCGGCGAGAAGATGACCTGGAACGACGATGTCACGGTGCACCAGATCGCGGCGCGCGACCGGGTGCACGATGCGCTCGACGCGCTCGGCGGCATGGCGAGCCCCGGCGGCAGCTGTGTGTGGCACGTGGTTGGGCTGCAGATGAGCTTGCGCGACTGGGCGATGCAGCAGGGTTGGAATGGACGATCGGTCCGGCGTGGAGAGGCGAGCGGGATTTTGATCTCGGCCCTTGGCACGCTCGCTGGCCATTACGGCTACGAGCGGCCCAGGCGGGCGAGCTGACGACGGGGATAATTTTCTATATCTTCGGCGTTGCAGGGCTAGTTTTTTGTCCGCCCAGTGATCAGGGTGAGGTGATCGCGGCGCTGGCCATTTCATTCTCGGTGTGGCAGTGTGCCGGTCATGGCGACGCTGCCGGTCTCGGATTCGTCCATTGATTTGCGCGCGGTCACGGTGCGTCCGACCTGGGGCGCGCAGGAGCACCGGCGCTGGGACCGGTTGGTGGAGCAGCACCACTACCTGGCGTTCCACGGCGTCATCGGCAAGGGCCTGCGCCATGTCGCGGTGCATGGCGAGACCTGGCTCGCACTGATCGGCTGGCAGCCCGGCGCGTTCAAGCTGGGCGCGCGTGATCGCTGGATCGGGTGGTCGGCCGAGCAGCAGTTCCGGCGTCTGCATCTGATCGCCAACAACTCGCGCTTCGTCATTCTGACGCCTGGCCGAGTGCCGAACCTGGCCTCCCGTGTGCTGGGGCTGAGCCTGCGGCGGCTGTCTGAGGACATCCAGGCGGTGCACGGATATCCGGCTCTTCTGGCGGAGACGTTCGTGGACGTCTCGCGATTTGCCGGCACCTGCTACCGCGCGTCGAACTGGCGCTCTCTGGGGCTGACGCGGGGCTTTGCCCGTGAGCCCGGAGGGGCAGCGCGCTGGCGCCACCACGGTCAGCCCAAGGAGGTCTTCGTGTTCGGACTGACAGACGGCGCCCCCGAGGCGCTGAGCCGTACCGGGATGCCGGCACACTGGAACGCCGAGCAGCACACCGAGCCGATGGCCGCGCCCCGGCTGCGCAGCCTGTTCGAGTGTCTGGGTGAGGTGCCCGAGTACCGCCATGCCCGGGGCAAGCGCTATGCGCTCAACACCATTCTGGTGATCGCCGTCGCCGCCCGGCTTGCCGGATACCGGGGGGTGAACGCGTTCGCCCAGTTCGCCGCCCTGCTCTCCCAGGAGCAGCTCGAGGCGGTGGGTGCGTTCTGGAGCCCTTCCAAACAGCGCTACACCCCGCCCGCGATCACCACCTTCCACAAGACCCTCACCGCCCTGCCGCCAGAGACCCTGGACAACGCGATTAGCCAGTGGACCGGCCAGCATGGCAGCGCGCACGCGCCGGTCGCCATGGACGGAAAGGATCTGCGCGGCGCCTCGAAGCAGACCGAAGACGGGCGCAGGATGATGGTGGCGGCGGTCGAGCACGACACCGGCGTGGTCCTCGGGCAGGTCGAGGTCGACCGCAAGAGCAACGAAATCCCGGCCGTGCGCGAACTCTCCAGCGGCCTCGACCTCACAGGCCGGATCGTCACCATGGACGCGATGCACGCTCAGCACGAGACCGCGCGCTGCCTGCTCGGGCGTCGCGCCGACTACGTGATGAGCGCGGTCAAGGACAACCAGGAGATGATCTTCGAAGACCTCAAGGCGATCGACTTCAGCGATGCGCTCTGGCACGAAACCGTCGACAAGGGCCATGGCCGCATCGAGCGCCGACGCTGCGCCGTCGTCGACCTCTCCGCTGCCGAGTGGGACGGCTACGCCAACCTCCACGGGCGACGCCAGGCCATGCGCATCGAGCGCGAACGCGAGATCCTCAAGACCGGCAAGCGCAGCATCGAGGTGACCTGGAGCCTCACCTCGCTCGGCGCAGAGCGCGCCGGACCCGAGGAGTTGCTCGAACTGGTGCGCAACCACTGGCATATCGAGAACCGCCTGCACTACGTGCGCGACTTCACCTACGACGAAGACCGATGCCGGGCCTACGTGCGTCACCTGCCCAGAAATCTCGCCTGCTTGACCAACGCGGCCATCGCCATCGTGCGCTGCGACGGACGCTTCCGTTATCTGCCCGAGGCCAACCGGCACTATGCCGCCCGGGCGCAGGAGGCCCTCGACGCGATCATGACCGCGCCCATCGCCTGAGACAGCACGCCTCTCCCCCGGACCGGGACGTGCCGCCGAGCGGCGCGGGCGGACCGGTGTGCCTGTCGAATCCGAAAACGCCGTCCGGTGGCTTCGAGCAGTCCCCATGACGTCGTCGAGGCAAGCTCGGGGCTCCCCGAACCCCGTGCACCGAGCACGATCCCACTCATCCCGAACCCTCAACCGCGACTAAAAATTGTTCCTGTCCGGCGTTGACAGTGGCAGGTCACAACATGTAGGTTTGTGTCAGCATTTCATTGATGCGTCCGAACCCAGCCCGCTCCGGCATCGCCGCGGCGGGTTTTTGTTGCCTGAAGGAGCCTGACATGAGCCGTGCAACGTCGTTGAAAGCCATCCTGGGCAACCTGCGCTTCATCGTCACCTGGAAGACCTGGGCGGCGCTGGTCGTCCTCGGAGCCGGAGCCGCCGCCGGTGCCGCCTGGTGCCTCGCAGCTTCCATCCAGTAACCGAACCCACGGCCGCGCCCGTATCGGAGCGCAACCACCCAGCCCGTCCCGGCATCGTCGCGGCGGGTATTTTCATGTCCGCCCGAGGCCGCCCTTGCATGACCTGGCTCTACATCCCACCGCGGGCGTTGACGCATTAAGCAGCCTCTTGACCCAATGGACGCACTTCCCGCTCAAGCCGTGCTTCCAGCGCGTCTTTGGCGCGTTCCAAATCATAACGCTGCTGCAGGTTCATCCAGAACTCCGCCGACATCCCGAAGAAGCGGGCCAGCCTGAGTGCAGTGTCCGGCGTTATGGCTCGCTTGCCGAGGCAGATTTCATTGATGCGGCGTGGCGGCACGTTGATGTCCCGCGCCACCCGAGACTGGCTGACGCCCATGGGAATGAGAAATTCCTCGCTCAGAATCTCACCGGGATGAATGGGCGTTCGATCGTTCATGGCCGTCTCCTAATGGTAATCGGTGATCTCTACGTCGTATGCGTCCTCGCCGCGCCAAACGAAACAAATGCGCCATTGGTCGTTGATCCGGATGCTGTGTTGACCCTGGCGGCTCCCCTTGAGGGTCTCCAGCCGATTGCCCGGCGGGACCCGCAGTTCGTTCAGCGCCCTGGCGGCGTTCAGCACCTCCAGCTTGCGTCGCGCCTGACGAGCGATGCCACGCCACCGACGTGTCGCAAGCCGGTTGAACAGCCGTCCGACATCGCAGTCCTTGAAAGACTTGATCACCGTCGGACCCTATACCGCAACATGTTACACCGTCAAGCGTTATTGACTGCCTCTAAGTGGTTGATATTGTGGGTCCTTCCCAGCGTCAAACGCAAGTGGGCGGGCTTGGCGCGAAATCGCGCCAGCGACAGGGGCAAAAACTGGGTTACCACTGGGTTACCACCGGTTACCACCTGCGCCCGGCGGACAAAACAACGCTGTTACAAAGGCTTAGAGCCGGATCAGGGTGGTAACCGAGGTTACCACCGGCCGCCGGCCACTGCTCCGGCCGGACGGAATAACCACTCTATATCAAAGACTTGCGGCCCGTGCGGGGGTGGTAACCAGGGTGGTAACCCAAGTGGTAACCACGGTTTGCCGGTTACCACCCCGTCGGATCCGAAAAACGACGTGATTGCAAAAGCTTAGCGTCAGATCAGGGTGGTAACCTGGGTGGTAACCACCTGGTAACCAGAGCCCTTGGTTACCACCTCCGGTTACCACCATCGGGGACGCCGGACCGACGCGATCGGCACCGGCCGGCGTGGCGCCGCCCACCAACGAGACATCGACATCGGCCGTCCCGCCTCCCAGGGCGCGGGCGGCCTTTTCGTGATGGGAGACCCATGACCCAGCACCCGCCAATCATGCATGTGATCTCGCTCGGCGCCGGCGTGCAGTCGACGAGCATGGCGCTGATGGCGGCCCATGGCGAGATCGAGCCCATGCCGGACTGTGCCATCTTCGCCGACACCGGCGCGGAACCGAAGGCGGTCTACGAGCATCTGGACTGGCTGCGATCCGGCAACGTGCTGCCCTTCCCGGTCGAGGTCGTCCAGTTCTCCGACCTCGCCGACAACATCCGCAAGACCGCGGCCGGTGTGAAGCCTGTGGCGGGCCGCGCGAACGGCTACCTCGCACCGCCCTTCTTCACCGTCAACGCCGACGGCTCGCATGGGATGCTGCGCCGCGAGTGCACGTCCAACTACAAGATCAAGCCGATCCAGCGGCGCATCAAGGAGCTGCTCGGGCGGCCGCCCGACAAGCCGATCCGTTCGGCCGTGCCGCTCGCTTGCTCGTGGCTGGGCATCTCGGCCGACGAGTGGATCCGGGTGAAGCCCTCGGACGTCCGCTGGCTCGCCAAGCGCCATCCGCTGATCGACAGGGCGACGAAGGACGGGCCGGAGCCGCACGAGCGGTGGATGAGCCGGCAGGACTGCATCGACTGGCTCGTGAAACACGGCTACGCGGTTCCGCCCCGTTCCGCCTGCACCTTCTGCCCCTACCGGAGTGCCGCCGAGTGGGAGGCGCTGCGGGCCAGTCCGGAGGACTGGAACGAGGCCGTCGCCATCGACCGCCTGATCCGCGACATGCCGGCCCACGAGCGGGCCGGGCTCAGGAAGGGCGGTCGCCTCTATGTCAACGTGAACCGCCGCCCGCTGAAGGAACTCGCGGCCGGGGGTCCAGCCGATCAATCCGATCTCTGGGCCGGTGAGTGCGAGGGGATGTGCGGGATATGACGTCGACCGGTTTCAAGATCGAGCACTGGCCGCTGGACCGGCTGCTGCCTTACGCCGCGAACGCACGCACGCATTCCGACGACCAGGTGGCGCAGATCGCGGGCGCGATCGCCGCCTTCGGCTTCAACGTGCCCTGCCTGGTGGACGAACGCGGTGTGCTGATCGCCGGTCACGGCCGGCTGTTGGCCGCCCGGCAGCTCGAACTGGAGACGGTGCCGGTGATAACACATTGATTTTCAGTGATCAGACCCTCAAAGGTCGGCACTACACGGGGCGACCGGGAGGTCCTCAAACGTGACTTGAAGACAGAAGCTTCGGCGCGGGTTGCTTCGGCAATGTCAGATGGAGTTGACGCAGGAGTAATTCGTGGTCTCGGTTCGGCTGGGTATGGCGCGCTAGCACCAGATGGCGCCCATCGGTGGTCGGCACATGGATGTCCACCATCTGCAAAGTGGTGAACTTCTCAAGGATGGCGCATGGGGTGAGGCCTGGGGCCTGTGGCCGGGCGAGGTTCTTCAGGGTCACGAGCAGGCAATAGGCGATGAACGAGACGAAGATGTGCGCCTCGATCCGCTCCTCAAGCTGGTGGAAGATGGGTCGGATGGCAAGATTGTGTTTCAGTTCCTTGAACGCCTGCTCGATTTCAGTGAGCTGCATGTAATGGCGCCACAACGCGGCGGGGTCTTCACCGGTCATGTTGGAGCGCAACAGGTAGCGGCCTTCGCGCCGAAACACCTGGCGCAGCTTCTCGCGACGCAGGCGGTAGGTGATCCCGTAGGCGGCCAGCTCTTCGTCGGTTTGCGGGACTTGGACCTCGACCAAGAACCAAGCCCGACCGGCGTCTTTCTTCGCCGCACCAAGCTTGAGCATGAGCTGATCGCGACGGTTTGATTGCCGCCGAAGCTCGCCCAGACGCTTCCATAGCTTCTTCAGCCGCCGCCGGCGCATGCTGCGCTCCTTGAGCACCCGTCGTTCGCTACGCACCAGCACGTAGAGTTCTCCGTCGTTGGTCAGGAGCTTGACATCGACCGATTGGCGGACTGCTTGCCAAGGCAGATCGAGGAATGACCTCTCAAGCCGGGTCAGCCGGCCCTTGGGTGTACCGACTAGATAATGTACCGGCGCATCGCCTGCGCGCATCGTCTCCAGCGTCTCCTCGGTCGGAATCCCGCGGTCCATGATCCACACCCGGTCCGAACGCCCGTACTGGTCCTCAATCTTGGTGAGAAAATCCGCCAGCGTCGTGTTGTCCGAGGTGTTGCCCGGCATCACCTCATAGGCCAGCGGAAAGCCGTCCGGGGTCACGATCAAAGCGATCACCACCTGCACGCAATCGCGGCGCTGGGCGCGGCTGTGGCCGAACTGGCGCTTGTCCTCGAACGGGGGGTCGCTCTCGAAGTACGTGCTGGTCAAATCGTAGAGCAACACCTCGAAGCGGGCGTTGAACATCGTCGCCCAACGCGCGCGCAAGAACGAGAAGAAGTCCTGCTTGTGCGCCGCGAGCTTGTCCAGGCACCGATACAACGTGTTGCTGGCAATCACCCGGTCGCAACCCAGCATATCGCGCAGTGCACTGTGTTCGTACCAATGCCGATGAAGACGCCAATCGCTTCCCGGGTCGATGAGTCGGTAGCAGACCTGGATCTTCAAGATGTCCAGCCATCGGGTGCCTTCCCGGCTCGCCGGCAAGCGCGGCCCCCAGAACCGGTCCAGCTCGAGACGGTCCCAAAGCGTCAGCGCCAGCCAGCACGCCCCCCACTGGCGCGGGTCGTGCAAGGTCAGATCCTTGAGCCGGACCTGCACTACCTCGCAGTCCAGCTCCGGCGCTTCCCGATCCTCGGGAAACAGCGCCACCTGCTTCGAGCGCTGAGTCCCCTCCACCACCTCGATCGAGCGGCACCACGCCGCACGCTGGCCGTCGTTGATCTCGCCCAGATACAACACTTGGCGCTGCACCACGCGCCCGCCGCTCACGCGCACGTTCTCGACTACGCTCCAGTAGCGGTGCTCCTTGCCGTCTTTGAACCGTTTCTTGCAGCGCACGAACATGCGCTCATCGTTCGGCTAAACGAAAGGCAGATCAATAGGGTAGGTCGGCACTACAGGCGATATTGAGGTGAATTTCACGGGCAGGGCATCAACAATTCAATCACTTGGGTCGCGGAAAAAAATGAAAATCGACAGAATTCACGCCGAGTTGGCGAAGTCGGGTTAACGGAGCCGCTCTGTGGATAATCTCTATTGGCATCCTGAAATTAAGCCGCATGCGATCGACCTCGGTGACGTTCGGATGCTTTGCTTTGACATCTTCAACCTTATTTGGGCGAGCGCCAACCTTGTCGGGACGGTGGTAGAGGAATTAGATCCGAATGCAGATTCTGGTCGAACGGATTTCCCCCGCAGGATGCGGTGCTGTTCAACGACACGATCTATTACAACATCGCATACGGCAGGCCCGGGACGTCCCCCAGGGCTAGTTTTTTGTCCGCCCAGTGATCAGGGTGAGGTGATCGCGGCGCTGGCCATTTCATTCTCGGTGTGGCAGTGTGCCGGTCATGGCGACGCTGCCGGTCTCGGATTCGTCCATTGATTTGCGCGCGGTCACGGTGCGTCCGACCTGGGGCGCGCAGGAGCACCGGCGCTGGGACCGGTTGGTGGAGCAGCACCACTACCTGGCGTTCCACGGCGTCATCGGCAAGGGCCTGCGCCATGTCGCGGTGCATGGCGAGACCTGGCTCGCACTGATCGGCTGGCAGCCCGGCGCGTTCAAGCTGGGCGCGCGTGATCGCTGGATCGGGTGGTCGGCCGAGCAGCAGTTCCGGCGTCTGCATCTGATCGCCAACAACTCGCGCTTCGTCATTCTGACGCCTGGCCGAGTGCCGAACCTGGCCTCCCGTGTGCTGGGGCTGAGCCTGCGGCGGCTGTCTGAGGACATCCAGGCGGTGCACGGATATCCGGCTCTTCTGGCGGAGACGTTCGTGGACGTCTCGCGATTTGCCGGCACCTGCTACCGCGCGTCGAACTGGCGCTCTCTGGGGCTGACGCGGGGCTTTGCCCGTGAGCCCGGAGGGGCAGCGCGCTGGCGCCACCACGGTCAGCCCAAGGAGGTCTTCGTGTTCGGACTGACAGACGGCGCCCCCGAGGCGCTGAGCCGTACCGGGATGCCGGCACACTGGAACGCCGAGCAGCACACCGAGCCGATGGCCGCGCCCCGGCTGCGCAGCCTGTTCGAGTGTCTGGGTGAGGTGCCCGAGTACCGCCATGCCCGGGGCAAGCGCTATGCGCTCAACACCATTCTGGTGATCGCCGTCGCCGCCCGGCTTGCCGGATACCGGGGGGTGAACGCGTTCGCCCAGTTCGCCGCCCTGCTCTCCCAGGAGCAGCTCGAGGCGGTGGGTGCGTTCTGGAGCCCTTCCAAACAGCGCTACACCCCGCCCGCGATCACCACCTTCCACAAGACCCTCACCGCCCTGCCGCCAGAGACCCTGGACAACGCGATTAGCCAGTGGACCGGCCAGCATGGCAGCGCGCACGCGCCGGTCGCCATGGACGGAAAGGATCTGCGCGGCGCCTCGAAGCAGACCGAAGACGGGCGCAGGATGATGGTGGCGGCGGTCGAGCACGACACCGGCGTGGTCCTCGGGCAGGTCGAGGTCGACCGCAAGAGCAACGAAATCCCGGCCGTGCGCGAACTCTCCAGCGGCCTCGACCTCACAGGCCGGATCGTCACCATGGACGCGATGCACGCTCAGCACGAGACCGCGCGCTGCCTGCTCGGGCGTCGCGCCGACTACGTGATGAGCGCGGTCAAGGACAACCAGGAGATGATCTTCGAAGACCTCAAGGCGATCGACTTCAGCGATGCGCTCTGGCACGAAACCGTCGACAAGGGCCATGGCCGCATCGAGCGCCGACGCTGCGCCGTCGTCGACCTCTCCGCTGCCGAGTGGGACGGCTACGCCAACCTCCACGGGCGACGCCAGGCCATGCGCATCGAGCGCGAACGCGAGATCCTCAAGACCGGCAAGCGCAGCATCAAGGTGACCTGGAGCCTCACCTCGCTCGGCGCAGAGCGCGCCGGACCCGAGGAGTTGCTCGAACTGGTGCGCAACCACTGGCATATCGAGAACCGCCTGCACTACGTGCGCGACTTCACCTACGACGAAGACCGATGCCGGGCCTACGTGCGTCACCTGCCCAGAAATCTCGCCTGCTTGACCAACGCGGCCATCGCCATCGTGCGCTGCGACGGACGCTTCCGTTATCTGCCCGAGGCCAACCGGCACTATGCCGCCCGGGCGCAGGAGGCCCTCGACGCGATCATGACCGCGCCCATCGCCTGAGACAGCACGCCTCTCCCCCGGACCGGGACGTGCCGCCGAGCGGCGCGGGCGGACCGGTGTGCCTGTCGAATCCGAAAACGCCGTCCGGTGGCTTCGAGCAGTCCCCATGACGTCGTCGAGGCAAGCTCGGGGCTCCCCGAACCCCGTGCACCGAGCACGATCCCACTCATCCCGAACCCTCAACCGCGACTAAAAATTGTTCCTGGGACGTCCCCGTCGGAGGTGGAGAATGCGGCCAGTCTGGCGCACATTCATGAATTTATCGCCGCGCTTCCCGACGGATACCAAACGCTTGTCGGCGAACGCGGCCTAAAGCTGTCCGGCGGAGAGAAACAACGGGTAGCTATCGCGCGGACGATCCTCAAGGAGCCGCGTATTCTGTTGTCCGCCATAGCCGGTACGTCACGTTCCAATTGGCCGAGGTGGCGGTGCCGAGGGAACTGTTCCGGAAAATCCTGAGCCTGAGTGATGATCTGCGACCAAGACCCTCTCCGGCGTAGGCCGGGAAAACGACGGCCAGGTGAAAACCACAGGAGGGGTGTGTCTGAATGGCGGAAAATCTGGGCAAATGGCCTTCTAAACGAGGGCCGATCTCCAAAATCAGGTCATCGGATGGCGGCGCAAGGGTTGCAGTTCCCTCGGCGGTGGAAAGGTGGTACGATTTCCACGAATTTGGATGTCATCTGGGGAATGTCGGATCAAATGTCAGCGACGAACCTGATTGACCCAACCTCAAGGGCCTCGAGCTGGACAAACTCGTGGCGATGTTGGCCGATCCGGTGGCCCCAATTTCCACCGCCATTGACATTATATTTTGGTGGGTAAATAATTTCATGTCAGAATTGAGGGGATCACTGAAGTGTTTTTTTATTTTAGCCGACCACATTCTTAGTATTCCAACGACAGAGACGATGTAACCGATCCGAATGCGGTAATCGTCTCCAACAGGGAGATGTCGAATGGCCAGGTTGATTGTTAAGCGTCCGAGTTTCGCTTTAGCGATGTTTATGGCTCTCGGCTTGATTATTGGGCATGGCGGTTCTGCCGCTAAGGCGGATACCGATACGCTTGTCGTCGTGAGCGAGCAAGGTCCAAACAGTATGGACATTAACGGAATCGGGACCAACCGGCCGGCGTACGGTCTTTCATGGAACGTTTACGACCGTCTGGTGACGTATGGCCGCAAAACCGCGCCCAACGGCGATCCCATGTACGACTATCAGAAATTGGAGCCGGAGCTTGCCGAGAGTTGGGAAATCGCCCCGGACGGCATGTCGGTGACATTCAAGCTACGCCAGGATGCCACCTTCCACGACGGCACCCCGGTGACCGCTCAGGATGTCAAATGGTCGTTGGACCGGGCCGTTTCGGTGGGCGGGTTCGCATCGTTCCAAATGAAGGCTGGCTCGTTGGAATCGCCCGATCAGTTCGTGGTCGTGGACGATCATACCTTTAAGATCAATTTCGTGAGGAAGGATAAGTTGACGCTTCCCGATCTCGGCGTTCCGGTCGCCGCGATCTATAATTCAACAGCCGCCAAGGAGCACGTCACGGAAAAGGATCCGTGGGCCATGGATTGGCTCAAGTACAATACGGCGGGAGGCGGTGGCTTCAAGGTCGAGCTTCATGAATCGGGTGTCCAAACCATTTACGTCCGAAACGACGATTGGAAAAGCGGTCCGGTGCCGAAGATCAAAAGGGTTATCCTGCGTGTCGTCCCATCGGCGGCGACCCGCCGGGCGCTTCTGGAGCAGGGCGACATCGACATGTCGTTCGACCTGCCCCCCAAGGACTTCTCCGAGCTTGCCACCTCCGAAAAGTTCAATGTCCATGGCATTCCGATCGAAAACTCGATGTGGTACCTGGATATGAACGTAACCATACCGCCCTTCGATAATAAAAAGGTGAGACAGGCGATTGCATTCTCGATCCCCTATGACCAGATTTTCGGTGCCGTGACATTCGGCAGGGCGGCCAAGCTGTATGGCGGTACCAGTGAAATGGCGACGACGACCGACTTTCCGCAGCCCTATCCGAACAACCAAGATTTGGATCGCGCGAGGGAGCTGTTGGAGGAAGCGGGATATCCCGACGGCTTCGAAACTACGTTGAGTTTCAACCTCGGAACCGGGACATGGGGTGAACCGATGGCGCTGCTTGTCCAGGAAAACCTGGCGAAGATCGGTGTGAAGACGACCATCGAGAAGATCCCAGCGGGGAATTGGCGGGCGTTCATCGGCAAGAAGAGCATGCCCTTGCTGTTCAACGACATGGGCGGTTGGCTGAATTATCCGGACTACTTTTTCTTCTGGAACTATCACAGCCAAAACGGTGTCTTCAACACCATGAGCTACCAGAATCCCGAAATGGACAAATATATCGACGGGGCCAGATTCGCCGCCGACGATGAGGACTACGCGAACAACATAAAAGGCTTCCTTACCCTTGCCTTTCAGGAGGTTCCGCGTGTTCCGCTATTCCAGGCAAACCTCGACCTGGCGGTGCAACCGAATGTCCACGGATACACATACTGGTTTCACCGGCAAATCGACTATCGCCAGATTTGGAAGTCCGAAGACTAACAATTGCCAAACTGACGCGTATTTCGAAGGTATTTAGGCGAGCGTGCGATGATCAGGCCTGCGGAACCGTTACGCCCACCATCGCGTCGCGCGTGACGATGGCCGCCAGTTGCTCGGCAGACCAGCCTTCGGTGCCTTTCGGTCGCTGTGGCAGGACGAGATAGCGCATGTCCGCATTAGAATCATGGACGCGGACCGTTTTGCGGTTCGGGAGGTCCGTGCCGAACTCTTTGAGCACCGCGCGTGGCTCGATTACCGCCCTCGCGCGGTAACTTTTCGATTTGTACCAGTCCGGGGGCAGGCCGAGGATGGTCCGCGGGTAGCAGGAACACAGTGTGCAGACGATCATGTTATGCACATCGTCTGTATTTTCGACGACGATCAGTTCCGCATCGCCCATGGGGAAGCCCAATTCCGCGGCTGCCGCTGTGCCGTTTCCCAGCAGGCGCTTTCTGAAGCCTTCGTCGGTCCAGGCACGGGCAATGATTTTCGCGCCATCCGCCGGGTCACGACTGTCGAGGAATTCCAGATTGCGGCGCACGTCCTCGGCGCTAATCACGCCTTTTTCGATCAGAAGCTCCTTCATCGCCTCCGCCATCAACTCGTAATGGCCGGTTTCGTTCACATCCGACGTGGCGTCCGATTGGCCGTGTTCCGGGCCGTGGTCGTGCCCCTGTGTCCCACGTGGATCAGTTATCATCTCCCTATCTCTCGATTTTTTCGAGCCAGTGGTCATAGATTTCCAGATCAAGCGTATCGCCGTCGGGACCGTCATAGTCCGGCCACAGGTCCGTTTGCGAAAAGCGGACGCGATACAATTCCCGCTTCGGCAGGCCATCGAAGCCGTAGGCGAGCTCTTCCGGGTTTTTGAAGTCGCCGCAATACCGTTCAATCACTCCGGTTTTGCCTTGCACATAATGCGGCGTCCGACGGTGACCCGGCGGATGCAAATTCTTGATGCGGACACGGTCGCCCGCACAAAAGATCGCCATCGTCACTCTTCCAGCTTTTCCTTTATGGCATCCATCTTGGTCCAGACCTCTTCCCGGGTCAGCAGTCCTTTTTCTTCAAGCAGGTTGATCATCGCTTCCGGCCAGCGCTCGCAATAATCCGCCGCCAGGGCATCCGCCGAGGCATAATCTAGCGCCCGACGCAACTCGTCGCTGCTTATGATGTCGTGATCGCCCATTGCCGCCGCCAGCGATGTAATCATCTTCGCCCAGGGTTCACTGGTCTTTTCGTCGGCGTGGAGGGGCGTGCCCTTTGTGTCGCCCAAATCGTGCTGGCGCCGGTTCATGTAATTTCTCGGTCTGTTCGGTTGCGTGTAGGGGTTTTAGCTTTTCAATCCGCGAGTTGAGTTCATCCCAAGTCAGGTAACGGCGCTCCACCATGGCGCTGGCAACCGCCAATGTCTGGCGATCGTAATAGGGCATGGCATCGTACCGCTCCGCCGAGAGATCCTCGACCCCCCGGCGCATTTCATCAAGCCTTATCACCCGGTTTTCCTTGCCGATCAATGCCCACAATGTCGCGGTAAACGCAACCTGCCAAGGCGCATCCACCGACTCTGACCGGTCAATCGTCGCATCCGGCAGCCTCACGCCACCAACGTCATGATGGCGTCGCTTCATTTGCCGCGCTCGTTCGCGGCCTCATGGGCGTCTGACCGAGTCCCCGTCCGTTGGGAGCGGTTTTCGTGCAGGCCGACCAACCGTGTCCCCTTGTCTCCGATACCGTTGATCCTTTTCACCGACATTCCCCAGAGAATTCTCCAATCGGGCGCCGATGATAGCCAAACAGTCTTGATCGGAAAACCATTAACCGCTCTCCAGTCTGAATGGGGCAGGATTGGGTGACAGGGGTGGCGAATAGCGCTTTATACCAGTTTGCCTCGGCGACCGCGATCCCGCGAGGGAAGCCTTGAGTCACCAATCCTCGGCGAGCATCGCGTCCTTGCGGTAGGCGCAGAACTCGCAGTCGGGGTCGGGCTCCGAAATCTCGTCCCGGTACAATGTTTTCCATGCCTCCACGATCGTCCGATCAACCCAAGAATCGTCTCCTTCGTAGGGCAGCATTCGGACGGTGAACTCCATGCGCTCCCTAAACCCACTAGCATCGAGTCTGCCGTTGCAGTACACGAACCAAGCAGTTGGATCGACCTCTAGCCCATTGCGTCGTAAGAGCCATTGGTAGATTTCCATCTGGCGCTTGTAGGCAATCTGCCAGTGCATCGACCCAAACGGAGGCGACAGCCGAAGTTTGGAAAGTTGATGCATCAACAAGGGCTAATACCAACCGCCCCAGAGTTTGACTCGCGCAAAGGTTTACACGCTAGGTTTTGTATGATTCAAGGTTGTTGGCAACAAGGGAGTGTGTTCAATGCCAACGATTCCTTTGCGAAACGACTTTGATGCTGAAAGAGTCCGTGTTCTTGCGGCACGGAGCGATGATGGGAACCAGGCGCGACGGCTTTTGTCGATGGCGGCCATCTACGATGGGATGGATCGAGCGTGCGCGGCGGGTATTGGCGGCATGGATCGGCAGACGTTGCGGGACTGGGTTCACCGGTTCAACGCGGGAGGTCCGGCCGGTCTGATCGACCGCAAGCCGAACGGGGCGTTGCGTCGGTTGACGCCGTCGCAAATGGCGGCGCTTTCGCGGGCTATCGAGGCCGGTCCCGATCCCGAACGGGATGGGGTCGTGCGCTGGCGCTGCATCGATCTCAAGCAACTGATCCGAACGCGCTTCGGCGTGGACTATCACGAGCGGAGCGTCGGCAAGCTGCTGGCCGCGCTCGGGTTCTCGCATATTTCCGCGCGCCCGCGCCACGTCGGCCAGGATGCGCGGGCACAGGAGGAATTTAAAAAAAAGTTTTCCCGAACACTTGGCGAAAATCGTAGCGGCACAGCCACCGGACACGCCCATCGAGGTTTGGTTTCAAGATGAAATGCGCGTCGGCCAGAAGAACAGCCTGGTGCGCCAGTGGGCCCCAAAGGGATCGCGCCCGCGCCAGGTCAAGGACCTACGGACCTCTTCGGCGTATCTCTTCGGCGCCATCTGCCCCGAGCGCGGTGAGGGCGCGGCGCTGGTCATGCCGCGCGCCAATACTGAAGCCATGGACCTGCATCTCGAGGAAATCAGCCGGGCCGTTGCCCCAAACGCCCATGCCGTCGTGCTGCTCGACCAAGCCGCATGGCACACCACTGCCAAACTCGGCATCCCGGAGAACATCTCCCTCGTGCCTTTGCCACCCAAGTCCCCGGAGCTCAATCCCGCCGAAAATGTCTGGCAATACCTCCGCCAGAACTGGCTCTCCAATCGTGTCTTCGACTCCTATGAAGCCATCGTCGAGGCCTCTTGCCAAGCCTGGAACAACCTGACCGACCAACCTTGGAAGATCATGTCCATCGGCCTCAGAGCGTGGGCTCGCACAAGTCAATGTTAAGGGCGGTTGGTATAATACCAACCGCCCTAGAGTTTGACTCGCGCAAAGGTTTACACGCTAGGTTTTGTGTGATTCAAGGTTGTTGGCAACAAGGGAGTGTGTTCAATGCCAACGATTCCTTTGCGAAACGACTTTGATGCTGAAAGAGTCCGTGTTCTTGCGGCACGGAGCGATGATGGGAACCAGGCGCGACGGCTTTTGTCGATGGCGGCCATCTACGATGGGATGGATCGAGCGTGCGCGGCGGGTATTGGCGGCATGGATCGGCAGACGTTGCGGGACTGGGTTCACCGGTTCAACGCGGGAGGTCCGGCCGGTCTGATCGACCGCAAGCCGAACGGGGCGTTGCGTCGGTTGACGCCGTCGCAAATGGCGGCGCTTTCGCGGGCTATCGAGGCCGGTCCCGATCCCGAACGGGATGGGGTCGTGCGCTGGCGCTGCATCGATCTCAAGCAACTGATCCGAACGCGCTTCGGCGTGGACTATCACGAGCGGAGCGTCGGCAAGCTGCTGGCCGCGCTCGGGTTCTCGCATATTTCCGCGCGCCCGCGCCACGTCGGCCAGGATGCGCGGGCACAGGAGGAATTTAAAAAAAAGTTTTCCCGAACACTTGGCGAAAATCGTAGCGGCACAGCCACCGGACACGCCCATCGAGGTTTGGTTTCAAGATGAAATGCGCGTCGGCCAGAAGAACAGCCTGGTGCGCCAGTGGACCCCAAAGGGATCGCGCCCGCGCCAGGTCAAGGACCTACGGACCTCTTCGGCGTATCTCTTCGGCGCCATCTGCCCCGAGCGCGGTGAGGGCGCGGCGCTGGTCATGCCGCGCGCCAATACTGAAGCCATGGACCTGCATCTCGAGGAAATCAGCCGGGCCGTTGCCCCAAACGCCCATGCCGTCGTGCTGCTCGACCAAGCCGCATGGCACACCACTGCCAAACTCGGCATCCCGGAGAACATCTCCCTCGTGCCTTTGCCACCCAAGTCCCCGGAGCTCAATCCCGCCGAAAATGTCTGGCAATACCTCCGCCAGAACTGGCTCTCCAATCGTGTCTTCGACTCCTATGAAGCCATCGTCTAGGCCTCTTGCCAAGCCTGGAACAACCTGACCGACCAACCTTGGAAGATCATGTCCATCGGCCTCAGAGCGTGGGATCGCACAAGTCAATGTTAAGGGCGGATGGTATAAGATAAGGTTGGGTTCCATGAGGTTCGCGAATGCGATTATCCTCGCGGTATCCGTTGCCGTAAGCTTTTTTTTGGCTGAACAGATACTTGGGCTGTTAGGAAGTCCTGCGACACGGGAGTTGCAGGTCACGCATCCGCCGAATTACCGAGAGTTGCGGGAAAATATCGAGTTCACCTACGAATTCGCAACCAACAGCGAAGGGTTACGCTACCACGAAATCCCTTTGCAAAAACCCGCGGGACAAACGTGCTTCATCGTCCTGGGCGATTCCTACACCGAGGGCTTCGGCGTAGAGCAAGACGAAACATTTACGCCCGAACTTGAAAAACGATTTAACAAATCAGAGAATAATGAGGTACGATTCATAAATGGCGGATTGAGTGGTGTTGGGCCTACAGAATATTGGCGTGTATTGTATAAGGTTGGAATGAAATACGATCTAGATTATGTAATCGTTTGTCTGCAAGCAAATGATTTATTCGGTGTGCCCCGCAACCTGATATTGAGAAACTGTATAATTTAGACGTTTCCTACTACGACAAACTCCCATTTTTCAGTCGCATTGTATATAATCTATTTCCAAGATTGTATACGATGTTATCTATTTTAAAAGACAAGAGTTTCTTTTATTTTTTCGAAGGAAATGATGGAAATGAACAGGATTTTGTGCAGGAAATTGAGAGGGCAGCAATTGATAGGGGAATTGCGAAGGAAAAAATTGATCTATGGAAGAAGTCGATCAGTGATGATTTGTTTTCTGAAGCGAATTAGGGCCGAATAAACGAGTTTATTTTGTCTTCTTCGTTGCTCCAAACCCGGCAATGTCTCGGCTGATGTTGAAAAAGTGAGGTAGGCGTCATTCGCCTGGAACCGTTAGGCTCTGGGTGTTGAATCCATCAAGGAGAACGACGCCATGACCAAGACTACACGGAACAGCCGCCTTTCGAAACTGTTGGAGATCCCGCTTCCGCTGTTGCCGCCGGCCTTGCCGGAGGCTTTTGATGATCTGCGCATGAGCGTGGATCGCTTTTGCCTGTTGGCCGGGGTGGAGACCCTGGGCGAGATGCTGGACGAGGATAGCGAGGTGCTCTGCGGAGCGCGCCACGCCCGCACGGCCGAGCGGCAGGGCCATCGCTGGGGGACAACCCAGAGCGAGATTGCCTATCACGGGGGCAAGGTGAAGCTGACGCGCCCGCGGGTGCGCGATCTTGGGGGCAAGGAGATGAGCTTGCCGAGCTGGGAGTTGCTCTCGGACCCGGCGCTTTTGCAGTCCTGGGCGATGAACATCATGCTGCTTACGGTTTCGACCCGCAAGTACGCGCGCGCCGTGCGCCTGCCCGGCGAGGCCAGCGGCGACTTGCCGGCACGCGCGGGCGATGCGACCTCGAAGTCCGCGGTCTCGCGGCGCTTCGTGGCCATGACGCGCAAGAAGCTGAAGGCCTTCCTGGCCAGCGACCTTTCGGATCTCGATCTCCTGGTCATCCAGATCGACGGGCTGCACGTCGGCGATCACGTGTTGCTGGCAGCTATTGGCATCGACGGCGCGGGCGAGAAGCATGTTCTAGGCCTGGCCGAAGGTGCCACGGAGAATGCCGCCACGGTGCAGGCGCTGCTCGACAACCTGACCGCCCGCGGCCTCGACCCGGAAGTGCCCCGGCTCTTCATCGTCGACGGCGCCAAGGCGCTCTCCAAGGCGATCAAGCGGACCTTCGGGCCGGTGGCCGCCCTCCAGCGCTGCCAGGTCCACAAGGGCCGCAACATCATCGAGCGCCTCGACGAAAGCCTTCATGCCGGCGTCAAGAAGGCGCTCAGGCAAGCCTGGGACCAAGACGATGCCGAGAAAGCCGAACGCCTCATGAAGAACCTGGCGCGCCGCCTGGAGACCGAGGCCCCCGGCGTTTCGGCTTCCATCCTGGAGGGCCTGGATGAGATCCTCACCGTGATCCGCTTGGGCCTGCCGCCCAAGCTCAGGCGCTCCTTGGCCTGCACCAACGCCATCGAGAATGCCTTGGGAACGGTCAGGATGGTGCAGCACAATGTCAAGCGCTGGCGCAACGCCGAGATGGCCTTGCGATGGACCGCCGCCGGCCTCCTGGAAGCCCAAAAGACCTCCGTCGCCTCAAGGCCTACCGGCAACTCCCCATCCTCAGAGCTGCCCTCGAGGATCACGTGAAAAAGGCAAAAGCGAAAAGCGCCATTGAAACCATCAAAGAGGCCGCCTAGCCTCGAAGCCCAACCATGCCTGCCTCGCCTTTTTCAACAGAGCATGGGACATCGCCTCCAAACCCGCTATTGGAAAGATTCTCTCGACATAGATTCTCAATCCGCTCGAGAAAAATTCGTATCGATGATGTTCGTGCTGGATCATATCGTTGAATTTTCACGGGATAGAGGTATGGAAGTAGGAATTCTGTTCTTTCCCGTCGGATATCAATATGACCCAAATTCGTACGATCCGGAGCACCCCTGGATTAGAGCGGGGATGACGAGAAAGGCGTGGCTAACAGCCGAAACTGAAATCCAAAACCGACTACGTCAATGGACACGTGAACGGGGTGTGGCCTTCCGTGATCTGACCAAGAGATTCCGCCAAGAGGTCCAAAAGGGAAAGCGTTTGAATTATGATTTCGATGGCCACTGGAATGCAGCCGGTCATGCGGTTGCCGCGGATGAAATAAAGAATTGGATCGTCGTGGAAGACGGCATGACTTTCTATTCGGAATGAGACAAACTCGGTACTATTCGCGTGCGATCAGCACTCTCGGCAGCTCCGGTCCCGCAACTAAAACTGGTTTATCGCTAGGGATGTCTAAGTTTTGACACCAATTTCAAGAGATTCAAAATTTCATCACCTTCAAATTACCCGCGCTCAACTTTTCCATCTTTTCGGGACCACCTCATGCGACCGCGACCGTCGAATTCACGCCTTATCGACATACGGCCTATGATACTCGGCGATCGACCGGACTCGTTTGGGAAATCCCACATCGACCCAATCAGCCACCAAACTCCTCCCACCCTTTCCCCAAATTCACTGTATTAGGCGGGTTCGAGTGTCGGCTGTCGGTTTTTGACGGCGCTTCTAACGGTAACCCATCTTTCGTTACTTTCGGATTATATGGAACCGAATGGATTGATCACGACTCGCGAAGGATATAATTTTATGGACCGCGTGAAAATCATATCGTTTAATTTGATTTTCTTCTCCGTAATAATTTTTTGCTACACTTGCATTATTGGAGTTGTCACTTAGAGTATACTTTTCCGTCAAGGTTATGCCAACCGCGGTGCTGTCCTAATTCGGACACTTCGATCTTGAAACTAGGACAACCCACCATCAATCACCGTAAACTTACCATGCCGGCGGCCAGTTGGCGCCAACCCTTCGGGGTTATCTGCCGCATCAATCAACTCGTCAATCGTCCAGATATGATCCGTGACGCCGATTGCCATGGCTGGGGTTATCCCCTGCAAGGTCTCGTGAGGTCGGCAAAAGTTGTAATGAGCCACGTACAGGCTCACGGCTGCCCTGTGGTTGCGGAGTTTTTTCGAAAAGCCGTTCGTCAGACGAGTGAACCGACGAGACTGCATCCGGACTGTGAGGTTTGAGCGCTCGACAAAACTCGTCGAGATTTTCATGGGCGCTCCGTTTACTACCCGTTTTGATACCGCTACTACATCGCCTGGGGCATATCGACGCGAAGCTTCCGCGCCCCTCTTGGGGTCGTAATGCTTAACGATTTGCCCATAATCGCATTCGGCCCCGAAAGCGTTTTCGATCGCCGGAGCGTAGTGAAGGAAGCCGTCCGTGTTAATGACGGGTCGGCTTATGATCCGGGCGCTTAGGTCATCCACGAATTCCTGGGTCGTGCCACCATCGCGTTTACCGGTCCTGTAACTGACGATGGCTTTTCGATTGGCATCAAGACCGATGAACGTGTACTGGTCGCCAGTTTCGCGGTCATCACCCGACCGCTTTTGCTTCTTTCCGACGAATGACCACAATTCGTCGAATTCCAACCGAGAGACTTCCAGACCGCGCATGATGGCGTCATGAAGGGCTTCGCATCCCTCTCCGACACGGACGCCTAACCGCATCACGGTGTCCCTGTGGATACCGGTAAGGCGCTCAGTAGCGCGAATGCTCACGCCCTCGGTAAGGGCTGAAATAGCGGCAATCTGCTTGTCACGCGGAAGAACGTTCATCGGTTGATCCCTTCGATCTTTCGGGGACGCAACCGCGAAACTGGAAATTCCAGTGATCCAGTGCTATGTTTGATGAGCGGATCATAGCTTAGGGCTGCGTCCCTGAGTGTTGGTCTAAGGGGCTTGCGGTTGTTTCAGCAGCCGCAAGCCCCGGCGAAAAAGGTGGTGGAGGTGACCGGACTTGAACCGGCCGGGCGGGGCTTGTAAGGTCTTACCCGGCGAACCTGCCACCCCCACCGGGATTTGTCGATTCAGGGCCGCTGCCTCACCTTCTCAGGGGATTGGGCAGCGGCCCTTCCTAATTGTCCTCGCCCCCGTCGCCGGTCGGCACATTCGCCGGGGGCTTGCGACCCTCCTATCCATTAATTTTCCTCCATGTGACTTGGCTGCAAACCACAGATAATGCCAAATTCGGTTTGTGTCAATGCTTAATGCAATTTATCTTGACGACACGGTTTGATTGAGATAAATAGGTCATATGGTAAGCCATCCGACAGGTTAGGAGAAAGCCAAATGAACGGAGACAACGAAACCGCCACTAGTGCGTCGTTCGGTGAGGCGAAGCAAAAACGTCAGCGTTCGAAGATTAGCTTTCCGTACACCGATCTCGATTCAGCGATCGAACTGGCGAAGGCTATCCATGGAAATGTTGGTCGCGGAGATTGTGATGATGACCAGCTTGCGGCCTGGACCAATCAAAGCGCTAAGAGCAGTACATTTCGCGTTCAGGTGTATGCTGCCCGGACATTTGGCATCCTTGAGAGCGAGGGAAGCAAGCACAAGCTTTCTAACCTTGGCCGTCAAATCGTAGACCCAAATCACGAGCGAAAAGCCAAAGCAGATGCGTGCGGGACTGGGTTCACCGGTTCAACGCGGGAGGTCCGGCCGGTCTGATCGGCTGGTTTTTTTGAGCACGGCGGGAACCGTCTGGTGATGCCGGCAATGGTGGCGATCCTGCTAGCGCGCCCACGAAGACGAGCAGAAGAACGGCAGTGGCAATGGTGGCGTAGGCGACCAAGGCAGTTCCGGAACGGGGGGTGGTAATGGTGGCGGATACCACCCCTTCATCGAAGGATTGCTCCAAACGCTCCCGGAGCCGGGAACGCTTTGGACTATTGAGGGGCGCGCGGCATGGCTGCGAGCAGCAGCGACTAATTTTACCTTGATCTATAAGGGTGAGGGCGAAATTTCTGTGACTTCACAATGTGGGAAGCGAGATTCATCGGAGTCATAAAGTAATGTAAGAAGCGCACAAACTAGGACACTCCGCCTCTAATTAGGACAGCACCCCAACCGCCCTAGAGTTTGACTCGCGCAAAGGTTTACACGCTAGGTTTTGTGTGATTCAAGGTTGTTGGCAACAAGGGAGTGTGTTCAATGCCAACGATTCCTTTGCGAAACGACTTTGATGCTGAAAGAGTCCGTGTTCTTGCGGCACGGAGCGATGATGGGAACCAGGCGCGACGGCTTTTGTCGATGGCGGCCATCTACGATGGGATGGATCGAGCGTGCGCGGCGGGTATTGGCGGCATGGATCGGCAGGACGTTGCGGGACTGGGTTCACCGGTTCAACGCGGGAGGTCCGGCCGGTCTGATCGACCGCAAGCCGAACGGGGCGTTGCGTCGGTTGACGCCGTCGCAAATGGCGGCGCTTTCGCGGGCTATCGAGGCCGGTCCCGATCCCGAACGGGATGGGGTCGTGCGCTGGCGCTGCATCGATCTCAAGCAACTGATCCGAACGCGCTTCGGCGTGGACTATCACGAGCGGAGCGTCGGCAAGCTGCTGGCCGCGCTCGGGTTCTCGCATATTTCCGCGCGCCCGCGCCACGTCGGCCAGGATGCGCGGGCACAGGAGGAATTTAAAAAAAAGTTTTCCCGAACACTTGGCGAAAATCGTAGCGGCACAGCCACCGGACACGCCCATCGAGGTTTGGTTTCAAGATGAAATGCGCGTCGGCCAGAAGAACAGCCTGGTGCGCCAGTGGGCCCCAAAGGGATCGCGCCCGCGCCAGGTCAAGGACCTACGGACCTCTTCGGCGTATCTCTTCGGCGCCATCTGCCCCGAGCGCGGTGAGGGCGCGGCGCTGGTCATGCCGCGCGCCAATACTGAAGCCATGGACCTGCATCTCGAGGAAATCAGCCGGGCCGTTGCCCCAAACGCCCATGCCGTCGTGCTGCTCGACCAAGCCGCATGGCACACCACTGCCAAACTCGGCATCCCGGAGAACATCTCCCTCGTGCCTTTGCCACCCAAGTCCCCGGAGCTCAATCCCGCCGAAAATGTCTGGCAATACCTCCGCCAGAACTGGCTCTCCAATCGTGTCTTCGACTCCTATGAAGCCATCGTCGAGGCCTCTTGCCAAGCCTGGAACAACCTGACCGACCAACCTTGGAAGATCATGTCCATCGGCCTCAGAGCGTGGGCTCGCACAAGTCAATGTTAAGGGCGGTTGGTATTACTCCGACGAGATATGCCCCGCAAAACCAACATCACCGACTACACACCCCGTGACGTCGACGACCTCACCTGGTGCCTCAATTCCACACCCAGAAAATGCCTCGGTTTCAAAACTCCCGCCGAGGCCTTCCTCATAAACCTCGGTGTTGCACTTGAGATGTGAATCCAGCAGGTCTGGATTCCATGCGCCAGGATATCGCCGATCTGAAGTTCCGGATGGGCGCCACGCGGCTTGGCTTCGCTAACCGGCGCCCATCAAAGCACTGGTCCGGATTGAAGTCCGTTTGGAACGAATCGAAAAACGCCTTGATCTGCTCGAAGCCTGAACCGGGGCGGTCGGCGAAATCTAGTGGGTTATTTTCGAATCCATTTTCCGGCCGCGTTCATGATGTATTCTCCGGAACCGGCCCGCTTAATGAGCTTTTCGCAGAAAAGGGATTCAACGACGGAGACGGAGGTGCCATTCTTCTTGGCGAGGGTGTTGTAGTGCGCGCGGCGCTTTCCGTTGATGTCGGCGACGGATGCCTTGACACTCGAGGAAGCGTTGGGAACGACGACGCCCAGATAGCCGTCCGGCTTTTCTCCCGCGACCCCGGCTCGTTTGAGATCTTCAGCCGATTGGGCATGAGCCACTGGCGCCAACAAAAAGCAGGCGATGAAACCGGCTGATAGGAGCAAACGGAATACGTAAATCATCATGCTAGCCCCTAAAACAGATCCTTGTCCTCGGCGATTATGTCCTCGATATCCTTATCGAGCTTGACACGCAATTCATGCTCGATCTTTACGTTGAGATTGATCGTGATGGGTTCGGAGGGTGCCTCGACCGCCACCCTCGGCGTGCAGGCGCCCACGATCAACGGGAGACCCATCACCAACCACAAGGAAGCCCGCCCTCTGGCGAGAGGCCTTGCCGCGTTTCTATCGTCCGTCGAGCAATTCATTCCAAACTCGGTAACCTTTGAAGCCCGCTTCCAAAAGGCTATACAGTTCACCCGTGAGATTGACATTGAACTCTATTTGGCGGCCGTTGAAAAGCTCTGGATTGTTCCCCAGGAGGTGGGCCCGCACGGACGCCGTTTCCGCCGCCAACAGATTGACATCCAGGCGTAGCGAATCGTAGCGGAAATCCTCCAGGACCAGCGAGAGAATTTTTGCCTCCTCGCTCCCCGGGGCGAAGGCGGAGTGGGGCGTTTCAGGTCGATAACGCAGGTTTCCGCCCGCGCTGCTCGCGGCGAGGTAGCCACCGGCGATGACGACTCCGTCGGTGCTGATCTCGTTCGGGATCTCGCCGGATAAGCGCCCCGCTCCGGATAATCCCTCGGTGTCGGCGAGAGCGAGCAAGGCGCCGAGGTCGATCCCGTTGGCCTTTAACACCAAACTGAGTTTTTCGAGTTCCGGATCGAGCCACACGCCTTCGGCGCCGATCTTGCCGCCGGCCCACTCGCATTCGACCGACTCGACGTATAGGGAAGGACCCGGATGGAGTTGGAAGCGCACGGATCCGTTGGTCAATAAGGTTCCGGCGTCGAGTGAGGCAAATGAAATCGTCTGTCCCGGCGGGGTGCCGGGAGGCGACAGTTGGTCGATTTGGATCGTGCCGTTGACGCCATCGACGCCGATACCGTGAACGACCAGCGAGAGATCATCGACGAAGAAATCGAGGCTGCCGGCCAGTTCCCCGTCGGATCAACCGACATCCCCTTCCAGGGCGACGCTCCCGCTGAGTTTGCCGACGGTTTGGGCCAGCGCAGGCGAGAGTTCGTCCATCGTTAGATTTTCGCGCTCAAACCGCAGTGGCAAAAGCGATACCCGGGCGCGGCCGGACTGTTCCAGAAGGTCCTGGTGTCCGGAAAAGCCGAGCTCGAGCCACCCCCCGGCGCCCTCCAGCCGACCCTCGAACCGCAGGGCCCCGTCCCCGAGGGCGAGCTTGAGATCGATTTGAAGCGGCGTGAAAACATCCCGCGCTTCGGCGAGACGCCCCACGACGAAGGGAACGGCCTGGGGCCCCGCCGATCGGACTTCCTCGCTGGCGAGGAGGGGCGAGAACGACCAGATGAACCCGAGAACGCCCGCCGCCAGGATCGGGAATGAACGCGACAGCCCGAGGATTCGACCTTTTCGATGCGTCTGCTCGGCCATGCGTTCCTTCAACCATGGTCATCTATTGGAGGTCATACAGTCCTCGACTCATCTCCCGAAGGCAAGGCTCGTTTGGTCCGGGATTGGCAAACGCGGGGAAGTCTGAGGTTGATACTGTTTAGAAACTTATATATACAGTAATGGAAAAGTGAAACTTAGTATAAATTTGACGCACTAATAATTAATAAATAACACTCAGTAGTAAAAAAGCATGTCGTTCCTCGTTTGCAATTTGGCGCCAGGTTAGTATGGTTATCCGAGAAAGCCGTGATCTTTTCGGAAGGTCCGGGCATGAGCGGGGAAAAGTGAGTCGTCTCGTCGTCGTTTCCAATCGCGTCGCCACCGATCAACCAAAAGCGAGCGCCGGTGGTCTCGCGGTCGCGCTCGATCTGGCGCTCCGCGAATCCAAGGGGATGTGGTTCGGCTGGAGCGGCAACGTCAGCGAGGCGACCGACGACCCGCCGACGATCACCACCTCGGGAAGCGTCACCTATGCCACCATCGATCTCGCTGCCGTCGATTTCGAGGAATACTACAATGGCTACGGCAATCGCACCCTGTGGCCCTTGTTTCATTACCGGGTCGATCTCGCCGTATTCGCGCGCCATTTCTTCGACGGTTTCGAGCGCGTAAACGCTCTCTTCGCCCGACAGCTGTCGCCCCTGCTCAAGCCGGACGACATCGTTTGGATCCATGACTTTCACCTCATTCCCTTGGGCGAGGAACTGCGAAAGCTGGGCCACCGGCAGCCCTTCGGTTTCTTCCTCCATATCCCGTTTCCGGTGCCGCAAATTCTGACCACGTTGTTCAATCACAAGAGGCTCATCCGCTCGCTGCTGTCGTACGATCTGGTCGGTTTTCAGACCGAGGGGGACCTTGCCGCCTTCAAGGAATACGTGACCCAGGAACTCGGCGGATCGTGCCCCGACGACGGCCTCGTCAGGGCTTACGGAAAAACCCTGCGCGCCGCAGCCTTTCCGATCGGAATCGATGCCGATCAGGTCGCCGATTTCGCGGTCTCGGCGGCGGCGAAGCGTCAGGCGGAACGGATGGTCAAAAGCCTTGCCGGCCGGGACTTGGTGATCGGCGTCGACCGTCTCGACTACACCAAGGGCATTCCCGAGCGCCTCAAGGCCTTCGAGCAATTTCTCGCCGACTACCCCGATCACCGCAACCGCATCACTTTCGTCCAGATCGCGCCGCCGTCCCGTTCGGACGTTCCCGAATACGTCGAAATTCGCCACGAGCTGGAAACCACCTCGGGCCACATCAACGGACGTTTTTCGGAGTTCGACTGGGTCCCGATCCGCTACATCAACAAGGCCTACAGCCGCACCGCCCTGACCGGCCTATTCCGTTGCAGCCGCATCGGACTCGTCACCCCGCTCCGCGACGGCATGAATCTCGTCGCCAAGGAATACGTCGCCGCCCAGGATCCGGAAGATCCCGGCGTCCTCATCCTGTCCCGATTCGCCGGCGCCGCCAAACAGCTCAAAGGCGCCCTGATCGTCAACCCCTACGACATCCGCGACGTCGCCGCGGACATGGCCAAGGCCCTCCACATGTCCCTCGAGGAGCGCCAGGAGCGCTGGCGCGCCATGATGGACGTCGTCCGCGAACACAACCTCAACGCCTGGCGCGAACGCTTCGTCGCCACCCTCCGCGCCACCAAGCCGGCGGGTTAGAGACTCTTTCCGATCATTCCGATTGGCCGCGAATATCCCGAACGATCGCCTCCCAACCGAGCGTGTCGGGATCGACCCAATGCTTGTCCTTCGGGTTGATCTCGACCTCGGGCATGGCCTCGAACTTGGATTCGTCGAAAGCCGGCATCTCGGGTTCGGGGGCGCCGAGGGCCTTGAGGTGGGCCTTGGCCTTTTCCAGCCCCCAGTGATAAGCCCAAGGCGGCCCATCGCACCAGGCGGCGCGATAACCCTTGGTCGCCGCGTCGATCGCACCGTCTCGGTCACCCTCCGCGCGGGCGATGTCGGCGAGGACATTGAAGGCATCGGCTTGACGAAGGGGATAAGGCCCGCGATCGGCGGCCTCCCAAACATCGCTCAGCCCGGTTTTTGCATTGGAATATCGTTCGCGCCTGTATTCGAGCTCGGCGATGGCGATGAGGGCCGGGAGCTCCATTTCGACAACATTAACGGCGCGCGTCCGGGTGAGCGCCACGTGCAGGCGCTCCTCGGCGTGCCCAAAGTCGCCCGAACCGAGCGCCGCTCGACCTTGAAGGAGGCCGGCGCGGATGAAATCTCGTTCAACCTTCCGATAACCCGCCAGCTGCCACGCGCGATCGGCCAAAGTACTGGCCGCGGCGATGTCCGCTTGACAGAGCGCCAGCTCGGAACGGAAGGTGCTGACAACACCTTCGGGCTGGCGTCGCTTCGATTCCAGAAAGATATGCTGGCTCCTGCCGAACGCGAGACGTGCCGACTCTTGGTTCCCAGCCAACGAGAGGCTGCGGCCCAGTTCTACAAGGCGTATGCCCTCCGAGTACGCCTCTCCTAGTTCGCGGTCCAGCACCAGTGCTGACCGTATGGTGCCCGCCGCCTCCCGCAGCGCTCCGGTAGCGAAAAATGCTGCGCCGAGATTCGACATGGTATTCGCAAGATCGCTTTTATTCCCCTCTTGTTCGTTCAGTTCATTGGCACGTCTATAGAGCGGAAGCGCGCGTCCCGGCTGGCCGGAGAATTCGTAGCTCTTCGCTAGCGAATCTAGGGCGTTCTGTTGGTAAGATAATTCTTTCAGTATCGGCGCTTCGTCCACCCCGTTCGGGAACAGTTTCTCAAGCCATGCGATTCGTTCCGCGTGTGCCGCAAGACGGTAAAAAGTAGAATCCGCTAATCTATCGCGGAACAAAGTCCAGGCATCGTCATACCGCCCGAGCCCCATGAGTGTATGGTAGCGCTCAATCGCCGGGGCGAGGTCGTCGAGTGATGTGACGTCATCCCAGTCCGACACCGCCATTGGCTCGAAATGGGCCTCGAGCGCGGAGTAGACGGCATCCTTGTCCTCCTTGCCGGCTAGCTCCCAGACCACGCTGCGGACGATGGGATGGGCGTCATAGCGGCTCGCCTCCCGGTCCCAGCCGATCAGCCCCCGGTCTTCTAGCTCGTCAAGCCCCCGGTCGAGGTCTGGGACCCGGGCATAGATCTTGCCGTCACCGACCAAAAGAGCCTCCAGCGTGTCGTAAGTTGCAGCCATGCGAAACCCGACCAAGGTCGTCAGGATCTCGCGGAAATCCTTGCCGAGACCCTCAAGTGCGTGGACCAGAATGTGCGACTTCCGTTTCTCCAAAGGCACTGAGGCAGGGTCAAACCGAGGATGGTCGGCCCGCCATGCGGCGAAATCGCCGGGCTTCTTGCGATAGCGCGCCACCTCGCCGGCAAGGGCCTGAACCAGCAGCGGGTGGCTCTCGAAACTTTGAAACATTGGCACGAGTTCCTGGCGCGCGCCCTTGACGCCCAAGCCCCGCCACAGCCCCAGCGCATCATCGTCGCTCAAGCCCGAAAGGAAATAGGCGAAACATCCAGGACGTGGCGCACGGGTTGGCAATTGGAGAGCCAGCGGATAGAGCCGCGTGCTGATAAGAACCCGGGACGCCTGGACCTGAGAGAGCTTCTGCAGGAAAGCGCCCGCGCGCGGGTCGATTGTATCGCGCAATCGGTGCTGCCCGGTAAAGGATTGTGCCGCCGAGGACGGCAGGCCGGAAGCGTCCGCCACCCAATTGGCGGCTTGCTGGTCATAGTCATCGTCGGCAAGCGAATGGGCGTCCATCCGGTGATAGGCGAGAAGAATGCGCTCCAAACCATCGAGCACCAGAAGGTACGGATCTTTGGACAAATAACTCAGCAGCTCGGCTTCGCGGTCATGCCAGGCCATGTCGCGGACTTCGTCTTCCTCTCGGCCACTCACATAGCAGAGGGCGCGGTTCAGAAAATTCTCGAAGCTGGCGTCGGACTCGTAAAAGCTCCACCAAAGCCGCCCGGCGACTGGTTTCATTTCCTCCGGTGCAATGTCCCGGAACCATTTCCAGGTAAGCGCGCTCTTGCCCATGCCACCGATGGCGACGAAGCAGAAGATGGGGCAGTCATAAGCCCCAGAACCGGGCGTCGCGACCCAGTCGGTCAGCGCGTTCAACTGCTTCTGCCGCCCTACCAGTTCCCGAGTCTGCAAGAGCGTATAGGGATGGGCGACATAGGCTTCGGGCGGTTCGGGGATGGCGGTGCGTCGGTGGAGGCTATGGGCGACCGCCTTGGCGTCCTTGGGCTCGTCGCCTTCAAGCTTCTTCCGGAGGGCGACAAGCGCTTCGAATACGTCGCCGCGCAAATCCTCTGCCGACTTAAAAAAGGCTGCGACCCGCTCTTTGCCGATGCGCTCCTTGAATGCGTCGAGCTTGTCGGCACCCTTGCCTCTCTCGACGTCCTTAATGTTGAGCGGATGGTCTTCATGGATGAAGAAGATCAACCGTGGCTTCTTCAGCTCAGCCGCGCGGTTGTATTCCATCTCGGTAATCGAGACGTCCTTACCGTCCGGCACATAGCCGTAACGGTGGGCGTAGATGCCGAGATAGATATCCGCCTCCTCGACCATCTTCAGCGACACCTCGACTGCATCAGCGTCGAGCGCGGTTAAATTTTCCATGATCTGGTCGGCGGGAAAACCGGCACGCTGACACCCCAGCCGCACCTGTTCCCGGTGCTTCGGCAAATCTATCGCCGTGCTCGATATCATCACGGTCAGACGCTCTTGCTTATCCGCTCCGAGCCAAATGCTCGCCCTAATTGAGAAATAGGGATAGCAGACTACAATACTTGGAGTCGATGGTTCAGGGAATGTGCCGCCGCCGGCTCATCCGCTCGAAGGGGCGCTAAATCTGTAGCGGCTTATCGCGTCAGTTCACGTCGCAAGTTCCACCGCCATGGCGGTGGCTTCGCCGCCGCCGATGCAGAGCGCGGCGATTCCGCGTTTGAGGTTGCGTTGTTTCAGGGCGGCCAGCAGGGTGACGAGGATGCGGGCGCCGGAACAGCCGATGGGGTGGCCGAGGGCGCAGGCACCGCCGTTGACGTTGACTTTTTCGTGGGGGAGATTCAGCTCGCGCATCGCCGCCATGGTGACGACGGCGAAGGCCTCGTTGATCTCGAAGAGGTCGACGTCGGCGGCGGTCCAGCCGACCTGGGCGAGGAGTTTTTCGATCGCGCCGACCGGGGCCGTGGTGAACCATTCCGGCTCCTGGGCGTGGCTGGCGTGAGCGACGATCGTAGCCCAGGGTTCGCTGCCGCGTTGCGCGGCTTGCGAGCGCCGCATCAGGACCAGCGCCGCGGCGCCGTCGGAGATCGAGCTCGAATTCGCCGCGGTGACCGTGCCGCCGTCGCGGAAGGCGGGCTTGAGAGTGGGGATCTTATCGGGCCGCGCCTTTGACGGCTGCTCGTCTTGCTCGACGATTTTTTGCTGGCGCCGGGAGGTGACGGTGACCGCGACCGTCTCGGCGCCGAAACGGCCGCTCTCGAGGGCGTCCTTGGCCCGATCGAGCGACTCGATCGCGAAGGCGTCCTGCTGGTCGCGGGTGAACTGGTAGCGCTCCGCCGTGTCCTCGGCGTAGGTTCCCATGAGCCGGCCGGTGTCGTAGGCGTCCTCGAGGCCATCGACGAACATGTGGTCGAGAACCCGGCCGTGGCCCAGGCGATAGCCGCTCCGGGCCCGGTCCAAGATGTACGGGGCCTGGCTCATGCTTTCCATGCCGCCGGCGACCATGATCTTGCGGCCGTCGACCGCGATCAGGTCGTGGGCCAGCATCACCGCCTTCATCCCCGAGCCGCAAACCTTGTTCACGGTCGTACACCCGGTCGCCGTCGGGATGCCCGCCTTCAAGCTCGCTTGCCGGGCCGGGGCCTGGCCGACGCCGGCGGGGAGAACGCAGCCCATGAAGACCTCGTCCACCGCGCTCGCGGCGAGTTGGGCCCGCTGGAGGGCGGCGGCGATGGCCTTCGCGCCCAGTTCCGGAGCCGGGACCTCGCCCAGGCTGCCCTGAAAACTCCCGAGCGGCGTCCGGGCGCCGCCGACGATCACGATGGGGTCGTCGGCTGTGGATTCAGTCATGGCGAGACTCCTTCATGTCGGTCCGGGGGCCGGCGATTCAACTGTTTTCGTCGAACAGTTCGCGGCCGATGAGGAGGCGTCTGATTTCGCTGGTTCCGGCGCCGATTTCGTAAAGCTTGGCGTCGCGCAACAGGCGTCCGGCGGGGTATTCGTTGATGTAGCCGTTGGCGCCCAGACACTGGATCGCCAGCAGCGCCATCCAGGTTGCTTTTTCGGAGGCGTAGAGGATGGCGCCGGCGGCGTCCTTGCGGGTGGTCCGTCCTTGGTCGCAGGCCCGGGCCACCGAATAGACGTAGGCCCGGCACGCGTTCATGGTCGTGTACATATCGGCGAGATGACCTTGCATGAGCTGAAATTTGCCGATCGGGCGGCCGAACTGCTTGCGTTCCTGGACGTAGGGCAGAACCAGATCGCAACAGCCGCGCATGATCCCGAGCGGTCCGCCCGCGAGCACCGCGCGTTCGTAATCGAGACCGCTCATGAGCACCGCGACGCCGCTGCCCGCCGGTCCCAGAACGTCGTCTTCCGAGACCTCGCAGTCCTCGAACACGAGCTCGCTGGTGTTCGATCCGCGCATGCCCAATTTGTCGAGTTTCCGGGCCGAGGAAAAGCCCTTGCGGCCCTTTTCCACGATCAAGGCGGTGATGCCCGCCGAGCCGGCCTTCGGGTCGGTCGTCGCGTAGACAACGACGACGTCGGCGTCGGGGCCGTTGGTGATCCACATCTTGGTGCCGTTGAGAATGTAGCGGTCGCCTTTCTTGTCGGCCCGCAGCCGCATGCTGACGACGTCCGATCCGGCGCCCGTTTCGCTCATCGCCAGGGCCCCGACGTAGGCGCCGGAAATCAGCTTGGGCAGATAGCGCTGTTTCTGCGCCTCGCCGCCGTTGCGGTGGATCTGATTGACGCAGAGATTCGAGTGGGCCCCGTAACTGAGTCCCACCGAGGCCGAGCCGCGGCTGATTTCCTCCATCGCCACGACGTGCTCGAGGTAGCCGAGACCGGCCCCTCCGTACCTCTCCTCGACCGTGATGCCGAGAACGCCGAGGTCTCCGAGCTTGCCCCAGAGGTCGCTGGGGAAGTCGTTGTCACGGTCGATGTCGGCCGCCCGGGGGGCGATCTCGTCGGCCGTGAACCGGCGCACCGACTCGCGGATCATGTCGGCGGTTTCCCCGAGGCCGAAATCGAATGGTGGCAGGCCTTGAGCGGACATTACGCCATTTCAACACATGAAGACGATCGCGGCCAGGCCGAGGAAGGCGAAGAACCCGATCACGTCCGTGACCGCGGTCAGGAAAACGCCGGCGGCGACGGCGGGATCGATTCCCAGGCGGGCCAGGCATAGGGGTATGCAGATCCCGGCCAAGGCGGCGACGATCAGATTGAAGACCATGGCCGCGCCGATGATAATGCCGAGGACGGGATCGTCGAACCAGAGGGTCGCGACGGCGCCGGCCAAAATGGCGAAAAAAACGCCGTTCAGGCAACCCACCAGGACCTCCTTGTTGACGATCCGCAGGGCGTTCGTCGCCGACAGGTCCTTCGTCGCCAGTCCTCTTACGGCGACGGTCAGGGTCTGGGTTCCGGCGTTTCCTCCCATCGAGGCGACGATCGGCATCAAGACGGCCAACGCCACCATCTGCTCGATCGTGGCTTCGAACAGACCGATCACCACGGAAGCCAGGATCGCGGTTCCCAGATTGACCAGCAGCCAAACGAACCGCCGCCGCGTGGTGCTGAGGAGTGATTCGTGGATGTCGGTTTCGCTGACCCCGCCAAGGCGCAGGATGTCTTCCTCGGCTTCCTCCTCGATCACGTCGACCACGTCATCGACCGTAATGACACCGATCAGACGGCCTTCGGCGTCGACCACCGGGGCCGATACCAAATCGTAATGGTGAAACAGGTAGCCGACCTCCTCCTGGTCCATTTCGGCCGGAACCAATTTCAAATCGCTGCCCATGATGTCGCGGATGATCACCGGCCGCTGGGTTCGCGCGACCCGGCTGAGAGCGACGCAGCCGAGGGGCGCGCGAGCGCTATCGATCACATAGATGTCGTAGAACTCGTCGGGGAGGTCCGACGCGGTGCGCAGATGATCGATCAGCCGACCGACGGTCCAGCTCGCTGGCACGGCCACCAGCTCGCGTTGCATCAAACGTCCGGCGCTGTTTTCAGGATAGGCGAGGCCGACCTCGACCGCCGCGCGATCGGTCGCGGGAATAGCGGCGAGGAGAACACGCTGGTCTTCCTCGGAGAGGTCCTCGACGAGCTGTACGGCGTCGTCGCTGTCGAGTTCACTTACGGCGGCCGCGAGCTCGGCCGGGCTCAACTGGTCGATGATGTCGTCGCGAACGACCTCGTCGAGCTCCGGCAACACCTCGGGGTCGAACGCCGGCCGTAAAATATCGACCAGGATTTTGCGCTTCTCGGGGCTGACCATCTCCAGGAGATCAGCCTGGTCGGCGACGTGGAGCCGCTTGACGAGAGCCTCGACCTCGACGTCGTTACGCTGCTCCAGGGCCCTCAGGATCGTCCGCGTCGCTTCCTTCGTCAAACCGATGGGTTCGGTGGAAGCAAGCTCCGCGGACGTCCGCTCGGGGTCTGATTCAGGCGGTGGCGGACCGGTATCGGGTCCAGCCACGGCCTCACGCCTTGGCGGCGATCTGGGCGTCGATGACGGCGACGGCGGCCATGTTGACGGTTCCGCGTACGGTCACCGAACTGTTCAACACGTGGGCCGTTTTGGCCATGCCGATGAGTATCGGCCCCACCGACAAGCCGCTGGCAAGTTGTTTGACCAGGTTGAGGCCTATGTTCGCGGCGTCGAGGGTGGGCATGATGAGGAGATTGGCCGCGCCCTCGAGTCGTGAGTTGGGCATGAGGTGGCGGCGAATTTTCGCCGACAACGCGGCGTCGGCGTGCATCTCGCCGTCGATTTCGAGATCCGAAACGCGCTGCGAGACGATTTCCAGGGCTTGGCGCATTTTCATCGCCGTCGCCGTGTCGCGGGTGCCGAAATTCGAGTGGGATACCAGGGCGACCTTGGGCACGATCCCAAATCGCCGAATCTGGTTGGCCGCGAGAATCGCCGTCTCGGCGATTTGCTCGGCGTCCGGATCATCCGACACGTTGGTGTCGGCGATGAAGTAGATCCCCTTGGCAAGAACCAGAAGTTGTAAGGCCGAAGCATCCTTGACACCTGGCGCGAGACCGATGATGTCGAGAACGCACCCGAGGTGCGCCCGGTAACTCCCGATCGGACCGGCCAACATGGCGTCCGCGTCTCCTCGTTGCACCATCACCGCCGCGATGATGGTGTTTTCGGTGTGCACGACCGTTTTGGCGGTCGCCGGCGATACCCCGCGCCGGCCCATGACGTCGAAATAGGTGCTCCAATAGTCGCTATTGGCCTTGTCGTCGGCCGGATCAACCAGTTCGAAGTCCTTTCCGGCTTGCATCCGCAGACCCAGTTTTTCGATGCTCGCGGATATCACCGCCGGCCGTCCGATCAGGATCGGTTTTGCCAAACCCTCGTCGATGACGATCTTGACGGCCTGCAAGACCCGATTTTCCTCGCCCTCGGCGCCACGCGCTTGGGATCTTTCTTGGCGTTCGTGAATACGTCCTCCATCACGTAGCCGGTGCGGAAGGCGCGGTTCGACAGCGATTGCCGGTAGGCCTTGAGGTCGGCGACGGGCCGCGTCGCCACCCCGCTGTCCATGGCCGCCTTGGCCACGGCCGCCGGAACCTCGACGATGAGCCGCGGGTCGAACGGCGTGGGCATGAGGTATTCCCGCCCAAAAGTGAGGTCCTGTCCGGCGTAGGCATTGGCGACGACGTCCGGAACTTCGGCCCTGGCGAGATCGGCGATCGCACGCACGCAGGCGAGCTTCATTTCGGTGTTGATCTCGGTCGCGCCGACGTCCAGGGCGCCGCGGAATATGAACGGAAAGCAAAGGACGTTGTTGACCTGATTGGGGTAGTCGGACCGACCGGTGGCCAGCACCGCGTCGGGGCGGGCCTCGCGCGCCACCTCGGGACGGATCTCCGGTTCCGGATTGGCGAGCGCCATGATCATCGGATCCTTCGCCATCTCCTTGACCATCTCCGGTTTCAGGGTCCCCGGCCCGGAAACCCCCAGGAAGATATCGGCCCCGCGAATGGCGTCGCCGAGGGTACGGTTCTTGGATTCGTGGGCGAAACGCGCCTTTTGTTCGTTCATTTTCCCCGGGCGGCCCTTGTAGATTACGCCGCTACGGTCGCAGACCGTGATGTTTTCAAGCTTGATCCCGAGGTCGACCATCAGGCCCAGACAGGCCATTGCCGCCGCGCCCGCGCCGCTGCAGACGACACGAACCTGATCAAGTTTCTTGCCGACCACGCGAGTCCCGTTGAGGGTGGCCGCGGCGACACAAATGGCGGTTCCGTGCTGATCGTCATGGAACACCGGAATGTTCATCCGTTCCTTGCACTCTTTTTCGATTTTGAAACACTCGGGTGCCTTGATGTCCTCCAGATTTACCGCTCCGAAAGTCGCCTCCAGGCCGCAGACGATGTCGATGAAACGATCGGGGTCCCGTTCCTCGATCTCGATGTCGAAGCAATCAACCCCGGCGAATTTCTTGAAGAGCACCGCCTTGCCCTCCATCACCGGCTTCGAGGCCAAGGCCCCGATCGCGCCCAAACCCAAAACCGCCGTGCCGTTGGTGATGACGGCGACAAGGTTGGAGCGGGCCGTGTATTTGGAAGCTTCGGCGGGATCGCGGGCGATCTCCTCGCACGGCACGGCGACGCCCGGCGAATAGGCCAGCGCCAAATCGCGCTGATTAGCCATTGGTTTGGTCGGATGTATGCCTAGTTTTCCGGCTCGCGGCAATTCGTGATAATTAAGCGCTTCTTTTCGTGCTTCGTCAGTCATCGATTCCTCCTCGGCTCCCGATCTGTTCGGCGTCAGTATAACCATGAAAATAGTAAACGCCACGGCGCAAGCGCGCCACGCGTTACGACTGTTCCTCGGCTCATACAGGGACCGGTCCACGCCCTTGCGGATGCTTCCCGGCTGGCGGCGTTACGGCACGAATAACGGGCGTACCCCCCGAAAACGGTAACTCGTTCGCGGCATGCGCAAGGCCCGCGGAATTCAGTCCGCGGGCCTTTGGAATTGGTGCGGTCGAGAAGACTCGAACTTCCACTCCCTTACGGGAACAGCGCCCTCAACGCTGCGCGTCTACCAATTCCGCCACGACCGCAGAAATAACAAACGGACCCGGGATATCAAATCCTCCTTCTCTTCGCAAGCGACTGTGATAGCGTCCGGGCCGCGATGGTGAGCGTTGAGTGGTGTACGAGCACCGACACCGTGCCTTACGAAAAGGCAATCGCGGCGATGGAGGCGCGGGTTGCGGCTATTCTTGCGGGTACGGCCCCCGAGCTCGTCTGGTTGCTCGAACATCCGCCCGTCTATACGGCCGGAAGCAGCGCCCGGCCGGAAGATCTCGTCGATGCCGGCGGAATTCCCGTGTTGGCGAGCGGCCGGGGAGGAGCCTACACCTTCCACGGTCCGGGACAACGCGTCGCCTACATCCTCTTGAATCTTTCCCGCCGCCGCCGCGACGTACGCCTGCACGTCCAAAGATTACAGCAGTGGCTTATCGCCGCCATGAGCGAGTTCGGCGTTGGGGGTGAAACCCGTCCCGACCGGGTCGGCGTGTGGATCGACCGTGGCGGCGGGCGCGACGACAAGATCGGCGCGATCGGCGTCCGTCTGCGCCGCTGGGTTAGTTATCACGGCGCTTCCCTCAACGTCGCCCCGGACCTCGCGGCCTATCGCGGTATCATTCCCTGCGGAATTCGTGGTCACGGGGTCACCTCGTTGCGCGAACTTGGGGTCGGGGCAAGCTTGCGCGACGTCGACCGTGCTCTCGAAAAGCACTTCGCTGGAGTCTTCGATGATTGAGGCTCAAACCGTTCGCCGCTGACGGAACCCCGCCGAGCCGTCGTCGGGTGCCGTCGTCCGGACGATTTTCCTCACTTGCGCCAGGGCTGGCCCGTGACGGCAGCGGCGCTCGAGCTTGTCGATCGCCGACGGACTTCCGACCGCGAGGGCCTCGACGCTGCCGTCCCGCCGGTTGCGGATCCAGCCCCTAAGGCCGAGATCCGTGGCCTGGTCAACAGTCCAGCCCTGGTACCAGACGCCCTGAACCCGCCCCTCGATCCGTAAATGCGCCGAGACGGGCGGGGTCATCGTGGGCCGGGGGGGTCGAATTCGAGAATAACCTGGTCGACGGCAACGATTTCGCCCTCGGAAGTGCAGACCCTGGCGACCCGGGCATCCGTTTCGGCCCGGAGCACGTTTTCCATTTTCATCGCGTCGACGATGGCCAACGGTTGCCCCGTCTTGACCTCGTCGCCGGGCCGCACCGCGATCGAAACCACGAGACCCGGGATCGGAGACAGCAACTGATGGCTGTCGTCGGAGATCGCTCGGGCCGGCATGCGCGCGGCCAACTCGGCCGCCCGTTGGCTGCGAACCTCGACGTCCACGACCGCTCCGCCATGACTCAACCGGTAACCGGTGTTCCGGCGTTCGACGAGAACACTGATCTCGCACCCGTCCACCGTCCCTTCGAATTGGGGAGTAGCCGCCTGCCAATCGCTTCGGACTTGCAGCCGTCTTCCCGACCAGTCGAGATTGTAACCGCCGTCCACGTCGGATGCCGTGACGGCGAAATCCCGATCTTCCAATTTCACGACCCAATTCCGTTCGGGGCGGTAACGATAGCCCTCCAACTACCCTGAAATCCGGGCCGCCCGGGCACTCTCACGGAGGTGAACGCAACAGGCGCCGGCGAGCAGATTGTCGAGAATCGTGCCTTCGAGAGGTGTACCCCGGAAGTCCTCGGGGAAGGCGTCAGCGATCAATTCGGTGCTCAATCGGCCGGCGGTGAACAGGGAGTGGCGGACGAGGCTGGCCAGAAAGGCAATGTTGTGCTCGGGCCCACGCAAGATGAAGCGGTCCAGCGCCGCCTGCATCGTTCTCACCGCGGCATCACGGGTATTTTCATGCACGCACAGCTTGGCGATCAGGGAGTCGTAATGAACGCTGACCTCGCTGCCCTCGACCAGGCCGCCGTCGAGACGTACTGCCCGGTTGGTGGCCGGCGGGCGGTAGCGGACGACACGTCCCACCGAGGGCAGAAAGTTTCGACGCGGATCCTCGGCGCAGATCCGGGCTTCGATAGCACATCCCTCGCGCCGAATGTCGCTTTGACGCAGGGACAGCGGCTCTCCCGCGGCGATTCGGATCATTTGCTCGACGAGGTCGATACCCGTGATCATTTCCGTAATCGGATGCTCGACCTGTAATCGCGTGTTCATTTCGAGAAAGTAGAAGTGCCCGCTCTGGTCGAGGATAAATTCGACCGTTCCCGCCGAGCGGTAGTTCACGGCCCGCGCGAGCAAAACCGCCTGGGCGGTCATCTCGGTCCGGGTTTCATCGGCCAGCAAGGGACTCGGCGTTTCCTCGATCACCTTTTGGTGGCGTCGCTGAATCGAGCACTCGCGTTCCCAGAGATGGATCGTATGGCCCTGATTGTCAGCGAGAATCTGGACTTCGACATGCCGTGGACGTTCGACGAATTTTTCAATGAAGACACGTCCATCCGCGAAACCGGGGAGCGATTCGGAAACCGCTGAATCATATGCCCCGCCGAGTTCCCGTTCGCTCCGCACAACGCGCATCCCCCGACCGCCACCTCCCGCGACGGCCTTGATCATGACCGGAAAGCCGACCTCGCGCGCCACCCTCAGGGCGTCTCCGGCATCCGAGATGGCTTTATCGACCCCGGGAAGAACGCTGATTTTCGCCTTCCGGGCGATTGTTTTGGCTGAAATCTTGTCGCCCATCGCGACCATGGCGCGACGGTCGGGTCCGATGAAGGTGATCCCGGCGTCCTCCGTGGCCTCGACGAAAGCCGGGTTTTCGGACAGAAATCCATAACCGGGGTGGATCGCGTCGGCCCCGAGCCGCCGCGCCGTGCGCGTCACGCGGCAAGCGATTTCTCCCCGATTGGCGACCAGAATCTTCTCGAACATGGTCTCAGGAATCCCCGCTGAATACTGTTCGGCCGGGGTTCACCCCGTTCAGGCCTCGCCAATATAGAAATAAATAAAATGTTTTAATATCATTAAGATATCACACATTATTTATTTTAAATCTCATCCTAATTAGGGGGCGCGGCGCGGTTCGAGCACGGATGCGGTGGGTCCTGGGATTTGTTGGCGCAGGCTGATCAAAGCGGCAGATTGTCGTGTTTTTTCCAGGGATTCTCGAGCCGCTTGCCGCGCAGCATGGCCAACGCCCGGCAGATGCGCCGGCGGGTATCGCGGGGCTTGATGACGTCGTCGATGAAGCCGCGTTGGCCGACCATAAGGGGGTTCGCGAATTTTTCGCGATAGGTTTCCGCACGGGCCGCGATCTTCTCGGAATCGTCGGCATCACCGCGGAAAATGATCTCGACGGCTCCCCTTGGGCCCATGACGGCGATTTCGGCCGAGGGCCAAGCAAGGTTGACGTCACCCCGCAGGTGTTTCGAACTCATGACGTCATAGGCGCCGCCATAGGCTTTTCGGGTGATGACCGTGACCTTGGGCACCGTCGCCTCGGCGAAGGCGAACAAGAGTTTAGCGCCGTGTTTGATGATCGCGCCGTGCTCTTGCACGACACCCGGGAGAAACCCGGGGACATCGACAAAGGTCAGAATCGGTAAATTGAAGCAATCGCAAAAACGGACGAATCGGGCGGCCTTGCGCGAGGAATCGATATCGAGGCAACCGGCGAGCACCATGGGCTGATTAGCGACGATCCCGACGCTCGAACCCTGCACCCGGGCGAACCCGATGACGATGTTGCGGGCGAAATCGGGCTGGATCTCGAAGAAATCGCCCTCGTCGACGACCTTCTCGATCAATTCCGCCATGTCGTAAGGCTTCTGGGGATCGCTCGGGACCAGCGAATCGAGGGAGGGTTCGGAGCGTTCCGTCGCATCGTCGGTGGGGCGCTGGGGGGGCCGTTCGCGGTTCGACAAGGGGAGAAAATCAAAGAAACGCCTGGCTTGGGCGAGGAGTTCGACATCGTTCTCGCAGGCCAGATCGGCCACCCCCGATTTCGAGGTATGAACGCTGGCGCCGCCGAGCGCCTCGTGGGTTACCGTCTCGTGGGTGACGGTTTTGACCACATCGGGACCGGTCACGAACATGTACGATGTCCCCTTCGACATGAAAATGAAATCGGTCATCGCGGGCGAATAGACGGCGCCGCCGGCGCACGGCCCCATGATCAGGGAGATTTGCGGCACCACGCCCGAGGCCAGGACGTTGCGCTGAAACACCTCCGCGTAGCCGGCCAGCGCCGCGACACCTTCCTGAATACGCGCGCCACCGGAATCATTGAGGCCGATGACAGGTGCTCCGACCTTCATCGCCCGATCCATGATTTTGCAGATTTTTCCGGCGTGGGCCTCCCCCAGACTGCCGCCGAAAACCGTGAAATCCTGGCTGAAGACGAAAACAAGACGCCCGTTGATGGTCCCATGGCCGATAACGACGCCGTCGCCGGGAATCCGGTTATCCGCCATCCCAAAATCGCGGCAGCGATGGGTGACGTACATGTCCTCTTCCTGGAAAGAATCGGGATCGAGAAGGAGTTCGAGGCGCTCCCGGGCGGTAAGCTTACCCTTGGCGTGCTGGGCGTCGATTCGCCGCTGGCCGCCGCCGAGGCGCGCGGCATCGCGTTTTTCCTCGAGTTCCTTGATAACCTCCCGGGTCGTCAGCGAAATTCCCCGTTTCGTCCGCTGAAAGCACTTATCATCGATGTCCGGGGAGCACCAGCGACAAATCTATTCACGACGTCGCCTCCCGACAGAGCGTCAGCATCCGCGCGGCGGCGGCGATCGAGGTCCGTAGCGCTCCTCGACGAGCCTCCATTTCGGCGTCGCGTCCCCATTTTTTGCATTGGAATTCCTCGTCGATCTGACCCAGCGACCAGGCCGTTTCCGCGTCGAGGTGTCCCTCGGCCAAGGCCAGCGAAAGAACGAGGGAACCGCAGTCCACGGTGACCCGGTGGAGTGCGGCAAGGGGAAAATCGTCGAACTCTCTCACCACCAGCCGTAAGCCGTAAGGAAGAAAGGGATTCGCGAGGCTGGGTTATCGGTAGGATTCCGACCGTATGGACAAGGGGCGCGTCGAAACGCTCCCCCAGCCAAACTATGAGCGGAATCCAATATTTTCTTTGCTGGGCAATGAGTTCTGCCGGGCCGCTGGCGTGATGGCACAAGAGATCGCCTGCGGCAAAATTCGACAACTCTTCAATGATTCCCGGCTTTCGTGGCCCTATCATGTCGATTGCGGCGACGGTCAGGCCAGTGAGCGGCATGGTCTCGGAGCGAATTTCGTCTTCCGGGTCGCGCCATTCGGCGGCCACCGCCTCGGCGATGGCCCGTTTGGGGTGAAGCATCGGTGCCTTGCCGGGGGTCCGAGCGGGCTTGCCGTCAAGAGTCAGGACATAACCGCCCGGGGCTGAAACAACATCGACGGCGCGGTAAAAGCGTCGGCGTATCATTTCCCGTTCGAGAAAGCCATCAATCGCGCGACGGCCCCCGGCAAGGCGGCAAAATCCTCGACCAGCGTCTGGGCCCCGGCCCGACGCAAGTCCTCCACCGCGTGATACCCCCAGGCGACCCCGATAGCGGCGGTGCCCGCGTTGCGGGCCATGGTCATATCGTAGGTCGTGTCCCCCACCATGATCGTTTCCGAGGGCGCGGCATCGGTTTGGGCCATCGCTCGAAGGAGCATCGCGGGGTCCGGTTTGCTGGGCGCGTCGTCGCTGGTTTGCAGGGTCGCGAAACGATCCTCTAGTCCTGCCCGCGAAAGCGTTGCTCGCACGCCGCTCATGCTTTTCCCGGTCGCGATTCCCAGGGTATAGCCGGCGGCCGACAACGCTTCGAGAGATTCGATCGCGCCCGGAAACAAGGGATCGATTTCCTCGGTCCGTGTCCGCGCCGCCGCGAAGGCGGTCCTGTAGGCATCTCGGAGCCCCAGCCGTTCGCTCGTGGACGCCTCCGGCGCCAGGGAGCTCAACGCTTCATTCAGGGAAAGACCCACGACACGGCGGACCTCGTCGGCCGCCGGGACCGGAAGTCTGCCGGACCCGAAGGCACTCACCATTGATTCGACGATGGTACGCTGGCTGTCGACCAGGGTCCCATCGCAATCGAAAACTACGAGGCGGGTCAATTTTTCTGTAACTTTTTCGGTGGCGATCTCTGCGGTGCACTAATAAGTGCGCCTAGGCTAACAGCAGGCTAACCAGACGCGCCCATGAACACCAACAGGCGCTCAGATTGCACCCGCGAGGTCCATTAAGCCACCATAATGATCCTTGAAATCAAAAAATTCTCTGCCGACGCGGTGCGGCCAGAGCAGACGCCGTATTGGACACCACACCGGGTTCCGATTTACGCCGCCTCTGATATGACCGCACCCACTTAAATCCTTGGATCTAGATTGGGGGACCGCAGGTTACGGCATCTACGGTGACGCCGTTGTTGACCGCCGTGAGGGTGATATTGACCGTCTGCGTGAGACCGTTGAGTCCTCCGCCGCCAATGTCGTTCTGTTGCGCCGTAAAGTTCACGGTGACCTGAGTACCGGCCGTAAGATTTATCTGCTGCGCAACTCCGCCCGCGTCAAAGAACCCGAGGACTAGGTTTCCACCCAAGTTGGCGACGAAAAACAGCTCGATCGCGCTGACCTGAAGTTGATTTCCGTTGCAGGCAAACCCAACGCTGACACCGATGAAAGCGAAGAACTCTCCACCGCCTCCGCCATCGACCAGTTCCCCACCCTCGAACGTATTTTCGATGGTGAGAAAGTCGAATAGATCGAAGCCGTCTTATACCGTGGTGTTCCCGAGCAACATTTCGAGGATCTCGACAGTTTTGATTCCCGGCCCGGGTTCAGGTCCTGGCCCCGGCCCTGGTCCTGGTCCTGGTTCTGGGCCAGGGGTCACGGGCGGCTTTCCCTTGCCCTTTACTGTCACGGTGACGTCCTGACCGCCGCTGAGTTGGGGCACCGTTCCGGGCGTGACCGGCCCAGCTCCGACGACGGTGACGGTGACGTCCTGGCCGCCGCCGAGTTGGGGCACCGTCTCAGGATCCGGATCGGGCGTTACGGGCTGGGTGGGCGTTACGGGCGACTGACCGCAAGGTACTTCCTGGGATAGCAGATTGCGAAATTTGCCCTGGGGATCAAGACGATTGACGATATCCTGGACCGACAGTCCGGCACTATCTTGAGTACCGATAACCTTGGTTATGTCAAACAGGTCTCGCGTCTGCGCCAATCCTCCCTGGGAGTTCAGTACCGCCTTCAAGAACGCGTCGAGCGCGCCGGGGGGAGCTGCGCGCCTTCCAACTGTCGCGCGTTCTGGACCGCGGGACTCGGGGTGAATTGTTGGCCCGGTGTCCGCTCCGGCGCGGGACTCCCGAATGTCAACCCCTGCAAATCGTCGAACGACGCCTCGGGCTCATTCGCGAAGGCTTCGTCAAAACGCTGACGTGCCACGTCCTTCGGGAGGAGCGAGAACTGAGTTTGAAACCTGTTGAGCAGGGCTTCCTTATTGAGGGGCGGATCGGGAAATTTTTTCGTCAGGCAAGACGCCTTGACCGCCTCGAAACCGGCCGCGAGGATGAAATCCTTGTCTCTCAGATCCTCGACCTTCAGCTCTCCGCTACGCAACTTTCTTGCCTGCTCCCGAAGCTCCTCGACTTCCGCTTCCTTCTCGTCCAGCCGACGGTCGGCCCTCTCTTCAAAAAAATCAGCGACCTCGGAATCTTCTTTAGCCTCCCGCTCCAGCCGCTCGGCTCTTGCTTCCTTGATTTCGGCGCGATCTATGTCCGTTACGCCGTCCGGGTCCGTTTCGGCACGATCGGAGTCCGCGGCCTTCTCGCGTAACTTCTTGGCCTCCTCTCGGGCCTTTTCCGCTTCCGCCAATTTGGCTTCCGCCTTGTCGCGTCTGCCCTCGGCCTTCGCGATTTCTCTGTCGAAGCGATTGGACTCCCGCTCCAACCTGTTCGCGGCGACACGTTCACGTCGGTCGGCTTCCCTTTCGGGATCGAGCAGTTCGTCGACAACCTCGTTAAATATCTTGTCCGCCTCAGTCTGGTTCAGGGACTCGCCCTTCGCCCGAGCTTCCTCTTGCCGCTGGATAAAATCCCTCTGCACCCGGTTGATCTCGTTCGCGATGCTCGGCGGCTGGCGGGCAATATTCGGGGCCGACAGGTCCGGCAGGCTAAGCTCCGGGTCCGCTTTCACGTCCTCGAGAAAGCGAATTTCCCTGGCGCTGAGGACCTCGCCGTTTTCGAGACGTTCGGCCAGTTTGTCCGCCGCCAATTCGATGGGGTCGGCGCCAAAGAGCCTCACGTCCCGGTTGTCCTCCGCCGTCGGGATCTCGATGCCTTCGGTCGAAACTCCGGCGACCGCTGATATATCCTCCGCAGCCAAGCCCAGGCAAACTGCGGCGACCGCAAGGCCTATGTTCTGGGTGCACGCCATCGTGTCATCCGTCCAAACCGCGAAATCCCATTTTGCCGTTGAGGCAAGACAGCTCAGCAAGAGTAAGTGCGAACGCAATATTGAGCGGTGTCACCGCTTTGTCTTTCGTCGGCGAGGAAGAAGCGCTGGACATTGATATCGTTGGCGGTGCGATCGCCTGAGACAGGTTGTCGATTCAGTGTTTGATCCTCCCAAGACGTGTGGTGTGTCGGAATTGTCATATCCCGTAGCCAGAACGTCAACGTGACCGGTGTTAACGGATGTTGAACCCCAGGGATTTAAGTTGGTCCTTGAGCTGCTCAATTGGACCGGATTTATCGCTGAGCAAGAAACAATTTGGAAATGTGACAGACACGGATTGAGGGGGGTTAAGGGATCTTTTTACAGCTGGTCCAACCAGACCAAGGGACGAGCTACCTGGTATATCACTCGCCTCGCGATTGTCGGCGAAGAGGTTTTCACTAGCTTCATAAAGAGATCCCGCTGCAAAACCTGGGTCGGGTAATAATAGATTATTCGGATTTCCAGAGCCACTCGCAATACGTCCCAGGTCACCCTCAAGACCTCTTTCAAGGCGATGTCCCATGCTCTGTTGAAAAAGGCGAGGCAGGCATGGTTGGGCTTCGAGGCTAGGCGGCCTCTTTGATGGTTTCAATGGCGCTTTTCGCTTTTGCCTTTTTCACGTGATCCTCGAGGGCAGCTCTGAGGATGGGGAGTTGCCGGTAGGCCTTGAGGCGACGGAGGTCTTTTGGGCTTCCAGGAGGCCGGCGGCGGTCCATCGCAAGGCCATCTCGGCGTTGCGCCAGCGCTTGACATTGTGCTGCACCATCCTGACCGTTCCCAAGGCATTCTCGATGGCGTTGGTGCAGGCCAAGGAGCGCCTGAGCTTGGGCGGCAGGCCCAAGCGGATCACGGTGAGGATCTCATCCAGGCCCTCCAGGATGGAAGCCGAAACGCCGGGGGCCTCGGTCTCCAGGCGGCGCGCCAGGTTATTCATGAGGCGTTCGGCTTTCTCGGCATCGTCTTGGTCCCAGGCTTGCCTGAGCGCCTTCTTGACGCCGGCATGAAGGCTTTCGTCGAGGCGCTCGATGATGTTGCGGCCCTTGTGGACCTGGCAGCGCTGGAGGGCGGCCACCGGCCCGAAGGTCCGCTTGATCGCCTTGGAGAGCGCCTTGGCGCCGTCGACGATGAAGAGCCGGGGCACTTCCGGGTCGAGGCCGCGGGCGGTCAGGTTGTCGAGCAGCGCCTGCACCGTGGCGGCATTCTCCGTGGCACCTTCGGCCAGGCCTAGAACATGCTTCTCGCCCGCGCCGTCGATGCCAATAGCTGCCAGCAACACGTGATCGCCGACGTGCAGCCCGTCGATCTGGATGACCAGGAGATCGAGATCCGAAAGGTCGCTGGCCAGGAAGGCCTTCAGCTTCTTGCGCGTCATGGCCACGAAGCGCCGCGAGACCGCGGACTTCGAGGTCGCATCGCCCGCGCGTGCCGGCAAGTCGCCGCTGGCCTCGCCGGGCAGGCGCACGGCGCGCGCGTACTTGCGGGTCGAAACCGTAAGCAGCATGATGTTCATCGCCCAGGACTGCAAAAGCGCCGGGTCCGAGAGCAACTCCCAGCTCGGCAAGCTCATCTCCTTGCCCGCAAGATCGCGCACCCGCGGGCGCGTCAGCTTCACCTTGCCCCCGTGATAGGCAATCTCGCTCTGGGTTGTCCCCCAGCGATGGCCCTGCCGCTCGGCCGTGCGGGCGTGGCGCGCTCCGCAGAGCACCTCGCTATCCTCGTCCAGCATCTCGCCCAGGGTCTCCACCCCGGCCAACAGGCAAAAGCGATCCACGCTCATGCGCAGATCATCAAAAGCCTCCGGCAAGGCCAGCGGCAACAGCGGAAGCGGGATCTCCAACAGTTTCGAAAGGCGGCTGTTCCGTGTAGTCTTGGTCATGGCGTCGTTCTCCTTGATGGATTCAACACCCAGAGCCTAACGGTTCCAGGCGAATGACGCCTACCTCACTTTTTCAACATCAGCTGGGACATTGCCATCGGCAACGGCGACGCACTCTACCATGACGCCCGGCACACCATGCAGGTAACCCTTGTCGGCCAGGAAATCCTGAGAGGCCGGCAACTCGAGAAGATGCTCACACCCAGTGACTGGGTCCATTTCACGGTTGCCCTATTATGTCACGACATCGGATATGCCCGCGGGGTTTGCGCCAGTGATACGGAAACCTCGTATGTGATCGACGACTCCGGGAATCGGGTGACGCCGCCTCGTGGCGCGACCGATGCGTATCTCACGCCTTACCATGTCGAGCGCGGCAAAATTTTCGTTCGCGAGCGTTTCGGTCCGGTTCCATTCATCGATGAGGAACGTGTGGCCAAGGCGATTGAATTGACCCGCTTCCCGGTTCCGGACAGCAGCGATCACCAACAGACGAAGACCGAGGCCGGCTTGGTCCGGGCGGCGGATTTGATCGGGCAAATGGCCGATCCGAATTACCTGCAAAAGCTTACGAATCTCTACTACGAATTTGTCGAAACGGGCACCGACAAGAAACTCGGCCTGACCAATGCCGCGGACCTAGCTGACCAGTATCCGAATTTTTTCTGGAACGCGGTGCAACCTTATGTCGCGGACGCCGTCACATATTTGCAGCTCACTCAGGAAGGTAAGCAATGTATAGCCAATCTCCATAGCCACGTCTTTGCCATCGAGCATCGGCAGTTCCGCTTCGGACCTTATCCTGGAGATAAATGAACGAAACTTGGCCAAACCGAGCTTCCCGTCGCATCCGACCTTCATTCGGGTCTTTTTCGGCTCGGGTGGAGAACCCGCAAAACCAAAACAATTTTGCCATCGACTCTGTAAGTGTTCTTGCATCGCATGACCAGACAGGGCAGGGGACATCACCTTGGTATGCCCGGACAGAAAAATTTATGATGATCAGGAAAAAACACCCACCGGGCGATAACACGGGCAGGGTGGATTTGGCGGCGCTATGACCAACGATGATATTGCCCGTCGGATCGCCGAGGACCCGGACGTAGCGCCCGATATGAGTGAATGGACGGCATCAAATCCCCGGCTGGTCCAACCGCTTGAACCCGCCGAATAGCACGGCGACGGAAATCCGACCCAACGAACGCCGATTTTCATGTCGCCTTTTTGAACGACCCTTTTGCGCGGTTTGAGCTTGAGAAAATTCAACGGCTTAAAAAATCGCCCGTGAAGAACGCATAAGCGGCTGATGTTGGTAGCTCTTTCGGTTTGGCGAAGTAATCGGATTTGCAAGAAAACGGGTTTTGGGCCTGAAAAGCTTGTGATTTGAAATAATTGATTTTGGGGATTCCCTTCCGTTGCGGAACGTGATTCTCTGCTCCCGTCGATTGGGATTGGAGAACTGTGATGAAGCCATCGCGCAAGGTGTCATCGGGAATAGAGGACCTGTTCCGCTCGCGGTTCGAAAACATCATCAACCTGCGCCACGAGTTGGTGGTGTTGGGGGGCCGGATCGCGTGGACTTTCTTCGACGAGACCTATGAAGCCTTGTATTCGGAGGAGGGTCGGCCGGGGGTCCCGACGCGGTTGATGGTTGGGCTGCACATCCTCAAGCATATGTTCGATCTCTCGGATGAGGAGGTCTGCGAGCGCTGGGTCTACGACCCATACTTCCAGTGCTTCTGCGGCGAAGAGTACTTTCAGCATGAGCTACCCATGGAGCGCTCGTCGATGACCCGGTGGCGGGACCGGATCGGGCCGGAAGGTTTGGAGAAGGTATTCCAGGAGAGCCTGGCCGTGGCCCACCGGGTGGGGGCGCTGCGGGAGAAGGACCTCGAGCGGGTGACGGTGGACACCACCGTACAAGAGAAGGCGATTGCCTTTCCGACCGACGCCAAACTGATGCAACGAGCCCGCGAGCGGCTGGTGCGACTGGCACGGGAGCACGGCATTGCCCTGCGTCAGTCCTATACCCGCCTGGGCAAGAGGGCGTTGATCATGCAAGGCCGCTACCGCCATGCCAAACAGCACAAGCGGGCCAACAAGGCCCTGCGCAAGCTCAAGACCTATCTCGGGCGCACCGTCCGCGACATCCGCCGCAAGACGGCCCAGGAGGAGAGCCTACGGGATACCTTCCGCCGCCCCTTGTGGCTGGCCGAGCGGGTGTCGACCCAGAAGCGGCGCGACCCCTTGCCCAAGGTCTATTCGCTCCACGCGCCCGAGGTCGAATGCATCGGCAAAGGGAAGGAGCACAAGCCGTACGAGTTCGGCTGCAAGGTCTCCGTGGCGGCGACCAATTCCCGCCCCCCCGGCGGCCAGTTCGTCGCCCACGTCAAGGCCTTCCACGGCAATCCCTATGATGGCCACACCTTGAGGCAGGTGATCGAAGAGATGGAACGCTGGACGGGGATATCGGCCGAGCGCATCTATGTCGACAAGGGATACCAGGGCCACGATTACCCCAACAAACACCGCGTCTTTAGATCAGGCCAGAAACGCGGCATCACGCCGACGATCAAGAAGGAGCTCAGGCGGCGCTCCGCCGTCGAGGCCGTGATCGGACATCTCAAGAGCGATGGCAGGCTGGGGCGCAACTTCCTCAAAGGCCGCGACGGCGACAAGATCAACGCCATCCTCGCCGGCGCCGGCTACAACTACCGCCTTGTCCTCAAATGGCTGAGGCGTTTGTTTGTCCAAATCCTGGCCGCGCTCCTCAGCGACATCTCGCACCCCACCGCAAACCCAATCGCCGCTTCAGCTTGAAATCAGGGTTCTTCACGGACGACTAGGGAGCGTGGTGCCCGGCGGGATGCCGGCGATGGTGCCGGCGAAATCGCCTTCCGCCGCCGCGGCGACCGGGGCCGGTGACACGGGACTGGGCGGTGGCGGTCGGTCGAAGGACAGGGTGTAGACGACACCGATCCGGTAAGAATTGGTGTAGGCGCCGGGATCGGGATTGTTGCTGTTGATCAGGCCGTCGATGCCCAGGTTATGGTTCCCCCAGCGGTAGGAATAGGAAAAGGCGGCGTCATGGGTCAGGAAATCGGTGTTGCGGCTCTCGCGCTCCTGGATGAAGTCGCGGTAACTCACCGTGAAATTGTGCTCCTCGTAATCCGGACGAGTGATAGGCCGCCGCCGAGATCGTGACTTTCCACGACGTCGCCGCCGACGTGGCGATACGTCATGTCCGGAGAAATCTGGCCCGTAATCCCGTTGTATTCGAGGCGTCGGTCGGCACTCAAGGTCAGCTCCTTGGTGTGCGACTGCACTTTGTTCACACTGTCGTTGTTATAGCGGAAGAACAGGTTCGACGACCCCGTCCAGTCGGCACCGATCGGAGCATTGAGGTTGAGGCTCGAAGTTAGGGCATCTTGCAAGACCGTGTCGTCGTCGTTCTCCGAGTTCGAGAAAAAGGTGTCGAAGGCGCCACTGAGATTCTCGATCCAGGGCTGTTCGTAAGGTCCGGTGAGATTGACTCCCGCGATGACTTGCCTGAGCGAATTCGTGGACTCCAGCGCATCCTCGAAGCGCTGAAGCCGCCCGCGCAAGCGCAAGCCGCCGTCGAAGCGCCAGGCGGCGCGGGCCTCGGTGGTCAATCGGTCGCTGATGATCGTTCCATGGGCGGGAATGTAGTCCTGGCCGTAGCGCTCGAACGTCAGGCTGTAAGTGAGCGGGGTCTCGTTCTTCCCACGCATCTCCAGGAACAGTCCGAAGTCCGACTGGCCTTCTAGCGCCGCCCCGGTGTTGCCCACGTCGCCGCGCAGCATGCCCGCTTCCCCCTCCAAGGAAAGGGTTTGGCCGCCGGCCTGAAACTCCTGCTCGCCAGCGACCGTGCCGACGAATTGCTCGCGGTCGTCGAAGCCCGTGGGCGAGGCCTCGTTGAAGACCAGGTTGAAGGCGTAGACTCCGCCGGTGTTGGGATCGGCCATCACCCAGGAGACCCCGAGATCGGCGGACGGGTCGTTGTTGAGATCGGGATATTCGGGGGCATCGAATCCGCCCAGGAGCATGATGGAGTGGAAAAAATCTTCACCCAGCTGCGGCTGAATTTCGGCGACCACGCCCTTCAAGGGGCGCTGGAGCGTGCGCGGGCTGATGAAACCGAAGAAATCTCCCGCCTTGACGCGAAACGGCGTGGCCACATCGCCGTTTTCCCACTCCACATGGCCGCGCTCGGGCACGAACCCGCGGTCGAGATTGCGAAAATCGGAGGAGTTGACGAGGCCGAAGAAATTGCCCGACACCTTATTATAGGTCGAGAATTGCCGCCGGAAGTTGACGTTCGGCTCGATGAAGGATTGATCTCCGGTAAAGGCGAAAATCGAGCGGTCCGCGTCGCCGCCGATTTCAAAATAATCGAGGCGATGGGTGATATCGCCGAAGACATGCCAGTCCGAGGCGATTTCCTCGAAGGCACCGTACAAGGTGTTGTCATCGCCCTCCTGCGTCCGAGCCGGAGTCCCGCTCGCAAGAATCACTAGCATTCCGATCCACAGAGGCCCGACACGGCTCATTGTTTCGCGCGCGTCACCCGAGCCGTGACATCGAAGACGTACTCGACCGTCCCCTCGAGAATCTGGAATCCCTGCACCGGGTCGTTGAATTCAAGTTGGGTGTTGGCAATTGCCGAGACCCGGCTTTGGACGAGCTGGGAGGTCTCGCTTTCGGGTTTCGCGAATTGCTCCAGGGTCTGGATGCCCCGAATTGCCAGGATCCGCAACCGGGCGTCGCGGGGAATGTTTTCGGCGAGTGAGTCGAGGAGGCGGCTCTTGTCGACAAATGAATCCGAAAGCATGCGTTCGAGGTCGGCGCTGTTCCATGCCTCGATAAGCTTGCACACGGCCTTCTCGACCAGACGGGGATCGAGGGGCGCGGCCGGTTCCACCGCCTCGAAGCCAGGCGGCGGCGGAGTCGGCGCCGCGATGATCTTCAAATTCCGGAACTGCGCCGCCTCGGCGTCCGTGACACCTTCCGCGCCCATCACCAGGGCTGCCGACAAACACAATAATCCGAATAGCTTCACGGACCGCCCCCCAGTAAAATTCGCTCAGCGCGCCACCCGCGAGCGATAACCACCCTAGGGTCCCATTCTGAATGATTACCTTTATGGACGTCAAGACACGTCACAAATGTGTGCTAACGGGACCGATTCCGTCAATTTGGAGTAACGAGTGATTATCCGCTCACACCGTGAGCGGTGCCCCGGCGCGCCAAAAATGTCAAGCTGTCGTGATGGCCGGTTGGCCTTTTGGCGTCGGGCGGTTTGCCCCCGGATCTTGATGATTATCCGCCATGGTTGCCTAAGCGAACCAAGGCGCGGAAGGACAAGGTTTCAGGCAGAGGGTATCGGCCGAATCCGGTCCGACACCGTCGCTTGCCGTCGGTTGGATTCTTGCCCCCGTTTCGGGTCGGAAACGGGGGCCTTGATGGCTCTTGTTCGGTGGCACCGCGAAAGGATTAGGCGACGGCCGGGAGGTCGTCCGGTTGGCTCATGGGTACGAGCTTGACCCCGGCAGTGCTTCTTGCCATGACGATCAGCTCGTGCCGGCATTTTGCCAGCGCCTCCATCGCAACTCTGTCGTTATCGTCGCGCACCTCCATGCACAGCATCTTGATCTCGACCAGGTCAACAAGCATTTCGATGGAATTCGTTGATAACGCCATGGTTCTCTCCCCTGCCACGTTGTTCGGGCTGATGCACGATCCGAGTTGGATCGCGATGTGGCTTAAATCTGACGACGAAAGGATTAACGTTTCGTAAAATCCGTCGGTTCGTGTCGTGCTATATTCGCGACCCGATGGATCCGGAGTGATGGCTCCCCGGGGGAGGGTGCACCGCGCGGGATCGCGGGCTCGATTGGCGGGTGGGGAAGACTAGCCATGGCAGATTACGGGACGGTCTTGATCACCGGCGCGAACCGGGGAATTGGTCTCGAACTGGTCCGCCAGTACGCCGGGGACGGCTGGCGGGTCGTCGCCACCTGCCGGCGCCCGGGCGAGGCCGCCGATCTCGAGCGACTCACGGCCGAGGTTCACGGCCTCGACGTCACCAACGGAGCGGAGGTGGACTCGCTGGCCGGGGAACTCGCCGGCACCGCCATCGACATCCTGATCAACAACGCCGGCGTTTACGGACCCAAGGAAGGTGCCCCCGGCGAGGTCGATCACGAGGCTTGGACTCGGGTATTCAGAACCAATACGATGGCCCCGTTGAAAGTCAGCGCGGCGTTTGTCCCCCACGTGGCCGCTTCGGGGCAGGGGAAGATCGTCACCATTACCTCGAAAATGGGCAGCATCGCCGATAACTCTTCCGGCGGCGCCTACGTCTACCGCGCCTCCAAGGCGGCGGTGAATATCGTCATGAAGAGCCTCGCCAACGATTTGCGGGAGCGGGGGATCGCCGTCGCCGTCGTTCATCCGGGCTGGGTGAAAACCGAGATGAGCGGTCCGAACGCCCTGATCACGGCCACGGAAAGCGTCTCCGGTTTACGCCGGGTCATCGCTGGCCTTACGCTCGCACAGGGCGGTACGTTTTTAAATTACGATGGACGTCAAATTCCCTGGTAGCCATGAGAATAGGGCCGCTTCGTCGAGGCTGGAGAAACAGACCTCTTGCCCAACCTATTCCAGAACCTCAAGCCGACCGTCATTGCCTTCATCGCGGTGTCACCGCTAACGTCACACCGGGTCCTAAATGGGGTGTTGCCGAGGCCCGGGAGAAAGTTGATACCAGCTCGGTCGAAGCCGCGCGGTATCGGCTATGGCCTCAAAAGGGAATCCGGATAAATGCTCCGCCGCGAACAACGGAAAATTCATTGGCTTTCTCGACTAGTGCATCGACCCAAACGGAGGCGACAGCCGAAGTTTGGAAAGTTGATGCATCAACGATGGCCTGGTGCACGGGGGCGCGAACGAAGTGAATGCGCCGGTGCACTAGGGTGGCCGTCGCCACCAGGAAGGACAGCGTTTCGCGCGCCGCGTCGCATTTGGAAATCGAGGACGAAATAGGGCAGAATGTTAAGATTCTGTTAACCTTCTGTTAACCTTTTCCGCGCCATCATCATCGTCATAGGCTCACCTCCCCTTTGTAGCCTATAAATCTTCACGCTATGTTTCTTCCAACTCCTCTACTTCCCTCGCTTCGGCGGGGGATTTCTTTGTCTTTGGCACCGCGAGCGTGCTTGTTTTTCACGAACTTGTGGGCGTACGGTGAGCCTATGAGATGGACAGCTCATTCTGGTGCTGGTTGTTCAGCAGCCTCGGCCGACAATGCCGACACATACCACGGAATCCGGGAAAGCATGTGCTCGTCCGTGTCAAACAATCTTCGGGGGATGACCGCGCATGGAAACGGGGAATAAGGAAGACTTGGCCGCGCACACAGACGAGCAAAAGGCGGAGTTCAAAAGACTTTGGATGATTCGGCGCCGGAAAATGAAAAAAACGCCTTTGTTTTCTTTGCTGTATTAATAATAATCGCGATAATGTTGCCGTTGCTCGATTATAGCGGGATGGCGCCTGAAATTTAGGGCTTTCTATATCTTGTGTTATTTATGATCGTTGTCGGGTTCGTGATTTTTAGGAACAAAAATTGGCGTTGCCCTGCTTGCGGCCGCCGGGTGTGGAAACGAGGCCGGGAGCCGAAATTCAACTGCCCTAGCTGCGGCATCGAACTTGAGTAAGGCGCGGTCGGCGGCGGCCCCGGAGACGTGAAGGGAAGTGAAAAATGACCTTCCTTGATGAATGGGGGGCCTTGATGAATGGGGGGCCATTCTCGGCCTCCGCATTTTCATCGCGTTATTTATCGTGTTATTCCCGACCAACGGGCTATCGCCGGGCGTCACCGAGATTATCCGTGGACGGGATCGAACGCCCATCCCCTCTTCTTCCGCCTTCAAGGAAGTAAGGGATTTCGGCCCCGGCGTGGCAGGTGTCGCACTCCGTAGCAAAAGCGTCGCAGGGCTACAAGGTGCTACGGAGCAAGCAGGTTGCGTCGGTTGACGTCGCAAATGGCGGCGCTTTCGAGGGCTATCGTAGCGTGCGCTGGCGCACCGGCGTGAGACCCTGGGGCATATTTCCGCGCGCCCGCGCCACACTTTTCCCGAACACTTGGCGAAAATCGTAGCGGCACAGCCACCGGACACGCCCATCTAGGTTTGGTTTCAAGATGAAATGCGCGTCGGCCAGAAGAACACGGGCCCCAAAGGGATCGCGCCCGCGCCAGGTCCCTCTTCGGCGCCATCTGCCCCGAGCGCGGTTGGTCATTGAAGGGACCTTTGGCCGTCGTAAAATCTCCCTCGAACCCAGGGATGTCAATACCTCCGCCAGGTTTCTTCGACTCCTATGAAGCCAGCCGCCCTCGGAAGATCATGTCGCGCACAAGTGTGTTAAGGGCGGTTCTTGATTGCCGTTATCAGCGCCGGGATTTCGAGCCTACAAGGTGCGGCCGTAGCGTGTTCCACGGCGCAGCGTCGGCGCTCGATCGACTGCGTCACCCTGCGTCGTGTGATGGGCATCCACGGGTTGGCCGTCGATTAACTCGTCGTCCGTGAAGAACCCTGATTTCAAGCTGAAGCGGCGATTGGGTTTGCGGTGGGGTGCGAGATGTCGCTGAGGAGCGCGGCCAGGATTTGGACAAACAAACGCCTCAGCCATTTGAGGACAAGGCGGTAGTTGTAGCCGGCGCCGGCGAGGATGGCGTTGATCTTGTCGCCGTCGCGGCCTTTGAGGAAGTTGCGCCCCAGCCTGCCATCGCTCTTGAGATGTCCGATCACGGCCTCGACGGCGGAGCGCCGCCTGAGCTCCTTCTTGATCGTCGGCGTGATGCCGCGTTTCTGGCCTGATCTAAAGACGCGGTGTTTGTTGGGGTAATCGTGGCCCTGGTATCCCTTGTCGACATAGATGCGCTCGGCCGATATCCCCGTCCAGCGTTCCATCTCTTCGATCACCTGCCTCAAGGTGTGGCCATCATAGGGATTGCCGTGGAAGGCCTTGACGTGGGCGACGAACTGGCCGCCGGGGGGGGCGGGAATTGGTCGCCGCCACGGAGACCTTGCAGCCGAACTCGTACGGCTTGTGCGCCTTCCCTTTGCCGATGCATTCGACCTCGGGCGCGTGGAGCGAATAGACCTTGGGCAAGGGGTCGCGCCGCTTCTGGGTCGACACCCGCTCGGCCAGCCACAAGGGGCGGCGGAAGGTATCCCGTAGGCTCTCCTCCTGGGCCGTCTTGCGGCGGATGTCGCGGACGGTGCGCCCGAGATAGGTCTTGAGCTTGCGCAGGGCCTTGTTGGCCCGCTTGTGCTGTTTGGCATGGCGGTAGCGGCCTTGCATGATCAACGCCCTCTTGCCCAGGCGGGTATAGGACTGACGCAGGGCAATGCCGTGCTCCCGTGCCAGTCGCACCAGCCGCTCGCGGGCTCGTTGCATCAGTTTGGCGGCGGTCGGAAAGGCAATCGCCTTCTCTTGTACGGTGGTGTCCACCGTCACCCGCTCGAGGTCCTTCTCCCGCAGCGCCCCCACCCGGTGGGCCACGGCCAGGCTCTCCTGGAATACCTTCTCCAAACCTTCCGGCCCGATCCGGTCCCGCCACCGGGTCATCGACGAGCGCTCCATGGGCAGCTCATGCTGAAAGTACTCTTCGCCGCAGAAGCACTGGAAGTATGGGTCGTAGACCCAGCGCTCGCAGACCTCCTCATCCGAGAGATCGAACATATGCTTGAGGATGTGCAGCCCAACCATCAACCGCGTCGGGACCCCCGGCCGACCCTCCTCCGAATACAAGGCTTCATAGGTCTCGTCGAAGAAAGTCCACGCGATCCGGCCCCCCAACACCACCAACTCGTGGCGCAGGTTGATGATGTTTTCGAACCGCGAGCGGAACAGGTCCTCTATTCCCGATGACACCTTGCGCGATGGCTTCATCACAGTTCTCCAATCCCAATCGACGGGAGCAGAGAATCACGTTCCGCAACGGAAGGGAATCCCCAAAATCAATTATTTCAAATCACAAGCTTTTCAGGCCCAAAACCCGTTTTCTTGCAAATCCGATTACTTCGCCAAACCGAAAGAACTACCAACATCAGCCGCTTACGCGTTCTTCACGGGCGACTAACTCATAAATTAGTATACTGTCCACGTAATAAATCAGCGGAGGCGGTTTAGCTCGGCGGTGGCGGTTTGGCGCCAAAACGTTCTCGCCGCGAAAAAAACCGAGCCTGCGCCAATAACTGCCGACCAAATGGTAGGCCACTCGGCGGTAGTCCACACATTGGTAATCCACTCAACGATTGGTGCCACGCAACCCGGCATTAGGGCTGGTGACAGCACAGCCAATACGGCAAGCACAACATAGATTAAGGGCTTGAGAATTTTGGGATTCTTCTCGTCGGACGACATCGATGTGGACTTTCTTTAGCTGCCCTGTGCCACCGCCCCTCGGACGGAAATTCTAATCCTGCTGCTTGGCATCTGGGAATGTGAAGCGGATCGTGTCCTTCAAACGCTTGCAGGCATCGTCGATTTTGTCCGGGTCCCAGGTGACTGTCTCGTGATGGTTCGTGTCGAAGTGCGGATGATGTGGATGGTCAGGATCGTCAAATACGTCCTTGCGGCAAGTGTAGATGACCGGCTTATCGAGACCCTCGGCATAGCCGGCCTCCCAAGGCGCCCCGCGATTTCCATGTGAGAGATCGGCGATCAGGAAACGGCACGCCCTGATCTCATTTCGGAGTCGGTCATCGATCAATCCCGCCTGCGGCCGTTCGTCAAGCCGCTGAAGCGTGAACCCCGTCATAGATACGGCCGGGCGAAAGTGTTCCTCGACGATGGGGTCGAGCTCGGGGTTTCCATACTCCATTGCAATGAATGCGGTATTGCCGGATGCCGCGCCGCGTTTCAGTTCCTCGTAACGTTCCCAACCTTTGAATGTCAGGGCTACGTGAGCTATTCCTTGGGATTGGCGCACATCTCCATGGTTCCAAGTAAGCCACTCCCCCTCCAGCAGTTCTGCTTTAAGCATTTCGTCCAACAGGAAGCTAACGCTCTCGTGACCCAACAGGGACCCTATAATTGCGCCATGATCGCGCCTATTTAAATCTACGAAATCTCCCAAGCCGTCCGTCGTATCCCCCATTCATCTGATCAAGTTATCGGCTTGCTCATGGGCACTCGGGAGAAACTCCATTCGCAATATGGGCTCGATATTTTCGCCGAAATTTGGGGGTGGCCCCCCGTCTCTTTGAGCCTGACGTATCGAATAGCTCAGGGCTGCCCGTTGTCGGTCGGTCTTCAGCCCCACCGGCAGATCGTCAACGACAGAACGGCTGAAATTGAACTTGCCGCAGCGGTAACAATTGAACCGGGTATGGCCGTCGCTCTGCGGGAGAGTTTGTTTCAGGGACCACTTGCAAACAGGACAAGGTCCTCCTTCACTCGTTCGCATAACACGCCCCCGGATGTTGCCGTAAGTCGTCACCCACAACTTGCTGTAGCACACTTCAAAGGATATTCTTACACAAAATAATTTGACGTCCGCCGCGGCTAGGGCCCAACGAAGGGAGGCACACATGGGACAATCCCGCTGGGTACCCGCGATCCTAATCGCGTTGGCACTGGCCGCCGGCATCTCGGCACCGATCGCCGCTCAAAGTTGCCGGTGCGAGGTATCGGACGCCAAGGAAGCGGCATTAGAGGCGAGCAAGGCGGAGTGAGCTTTGGTAAAAGGGTGTGGCCCCTCGCGGGGTGTCACATGGGTATGACGATACGTAGACGGAGGCACGCCATGACAGGCCCAAATTCACTGAAAGTGATTTTGATTATTCCGGTGCTGGCCGGTCTCACCGTGGCCTGTACAATCAAACACAACGCTTTCGGCAGGTACACGGACGGAAGCGAGACTTTCTACGGCGGCGTCGAGCACGATATTATGTTTGGCGGCGGTAGGTTCCATATTCAATCTACCTCATCGGACGTGACCTGTGACGGAACCGCAAATCTCGACGAATTGAAAATGGATTGTACGGGCCAAACTGGAAAGATAGACATGTCTTGCTCTGACGGCCGCACTTTCGTTGGAAGTTACACCGTAACGTCCTGCACAAGCGGGGTGGGAGAAGCCAGCGATCAGCATGGCATGTATGCCGAGTTCGTGTTCGGCCTTTCGGACCGCGAACTTGCGGATGCACTTGGGAGGTAAGCGTTCCCATGAAACCTTCCCTTGGCCTCACGAACTTCGCATCGTTGGCCATCGCTGCCTGCACCACCGGAGGAGTGAACACGGTCACGAGCCGTGGCCTCGATTACAGACCGATCGTGGATATGAAGGGAGTCGATGCCATCCGATATCAGGCCGACTTGAAAGAATGCAAGGAATACGCCGCTCAAATCGACGTTGGTGGCAGTGCTCTTGCCGGAGCGCTGGTAGGGGCGGCAGCCGGCGCGGCTGTCGGGGCGGCCACGGGAGCAGCTGTTGGAAGGGCGGGTACCGGCGCCGCCATCGGAAGTGCTGCTGGCGGAACGGGTGGGCTTGGTGGTGGTGTTGTCTCCGCTACGCGTGCCCAGGAACAGATGATCCATCGTTGCCTTATCGGACGCGGCTATAACATCCTGTATTGACCGTTGCTGACCGAGACCGTGGGTGCGGCTCACGGACCGCATGCGAGCGGAACAAAAAAATCCCCGCCGAAGCGGGGTTAGGTTGGGAGAAAATGCACTAACGTCACCGATCCGAAAACCGGGGGAGGAGTGGATCGGCTCCCAGACGTAAAGCGCACGATCACGATATGGTCTTTGATCGTCGGGTACAATTCCCCAAAGGTCTTAAACAGAATCCCTGCCGAGGCGGGGCGAGGCTATGTGGTCTCGTTCAGCCACACGGCCAGTGTTTACCGTGGCCGCTCCCGGGGAACCGCCAAGCCATCGGCTTGAGAAAATCATGACGCCCCCCGGAGAACCCGCCGCGACGACGGATCCGAGGGGCGTTTTCCGGGACCGGCCGCGACGACGCGGCGTCCGTTCCTCGGTAAGGTCGTCTCGCTACTTCGTGGCCTCTTTCAAATAGGCGATCAGGTTGGCGCGCTGCTCCTCCTTCTTGACGCCCCCGAAGGCCATCTTGTTCCTCTTGATGAACTTTCGCGGGTTGGTGAGCCATTTGTCGAGGGTTTCCTCGTCCCACTCGATAGCCGCCTCCTTAACCGGTTTGGAATACTTGAAGCCCTCGGCGGTGCCGGAGACACGACCGAACAATCCATACAGATTGGGTCCGACCTTGTGGGCCCCGCCCTCGTTCGTGGTGTGACAGGCCTTGCACTTTTTGAAGACCTTCTTGCCCTTGGCCGGATCCCCCGCCATGGCCACGCTTTCCTCCTCGGCCTCTTCCGCCTTCTCCTCGGCCTTTTCCTCGGCTTCCTCCTTGGCCTCCGGCTCCTCCTCGGCCGCCGCCACCGCCATTTCAGCGCCACCCGTTTCCTGCATGAGGTAGGCGATCAGGTTGGCGCGCTGCGCCTCCTTCTTGAGACCACCGAAGGCCATCTTGTTCTTCTTGATGAACTTTCGCGGGTTGGTGAGCCATTTGTCGAGGGTTTCCTCGTCCCACTCGACCGCGGCCTCCTTGACGGATTTGGAATACTTGAAGCCCTCGATCGTGCCCGACACGCGACCGAACACCCCCCACAGATTGGGTCCAACCTTATTGGCCCCGCCCTCTTTCAGGGTGTGACAGGCTTTGCACTTGTTGAAGACTTTCTTGCCCTTGGCCGGATCTCCGGACGCCAAGGCGGCACTGCTGGCCAGAGCGACAATCACCGCCAGGACGCCACCAACAAGTTTGTTGCTCATCATCAATCGATCTCCTCCCAGGAGTCATGGATCATAAGTCGGACCGGCGCCATTATTGCCGACTCGCCAAACGGATGCAACACGGCACCCATCGAGGCGGGACGCACGCGAAACGGCCCTCCTCTCGACAAGGCTTAAGTGTCTCTCAGAAAATGCGCGTCCGCGCATTTTTTGCGTCTGATCCGGCCCCCTCCCGGCTACCCATATCAGCATACTCTCGTGGCTGGCCAGGAGGGGGCGGGGGCCGGCGCCGCGAGTTTTCGAACAGACTGTTAGGGGAGACGATATTCCTCGGGAAGGAAATACAACGAATCGGTATCGGTCACGACATGACAGCCGATACAGAAATTGACGTTCTTGTCGCCCTTGCCCTTGGTCGTACCGACAACCTTGCCGCCGGGCATGATCAGCGTGTAACGCCAGTTCTGACTTTCGGTGTTGAATCCCGCCGGCATCTTCTCCATCAGAAACAGGGGACCGGCCTGGACCTCTCCGGCGCGCAGAGCGAAGCTGTCCTTGGCAAGAACCGAGCCTACCGGCATCGCGCCGCCGTCCTCGTAATCGACGTAATTGTACCGGGCGATCGCATTGGCATAGTTCTGCACGAACCGCTGGCCGTGGGTCGCGGACTGGTAGGCGCGGCGACTGACACGCGCCCAGCGCTGATAATACGCGGCGATCGGCAATCCCGTGACGTCCGAGGTCACGCCCGACTTGGAATAGCCCTCATCAAGCGATCCCTTGATGCAGTCGTAGGCAGCCGTGGCCTCGGCGTCCGTGATTTCGATTTCCGCGGCCCCCGCGCCACAAGGGTTGCAGGGGTTGCAGGGATTACAGGGTCCGCAGGGCGACTTCGCCGCACACGGGTTGCACGGTCCGCAGGCAGCCTTGGCGGCACAAGGATTACAGGGATTGCATCCCCCCGCGCAGGGATTGCAGGGGTTACAGGGCGATTTCGCCGCGCACGGATGATGGCTAGCCGCCGCCAACAGCCGTGGCACGGTGCAGTTACTGGCCGTTCCGGCAGCGCCGCACGGAGCGCAGGGATTGCCGGCTCCGCAAGGTCCGCAGGGATTACAGGGTCCGCACGGCGCTTTGGCGGCACACGGGTTGCACGGTCCGCATGCCGCTTTCGCGGCACAGGGGTTGCACGGATTGCACGGTCCACAAGCCCCCTTCGCGGCACACGGGTTGCAGGGATTGCAAGAGGCCACGACCCTGAAGGGCCGTGAACCAATTTCAGGATTGGGCCTGGCAAGGGGATTTTCGCGGCCGCCGAAATTCGCACCGAGGGCGGACGTGTTCGCCGCCGCCGGCCCGGGGTTCTGTCCCCGTTCGAGCCGCTCGGCCACGGCGACGCCGGTGCCGATCATAATGACCGGAATAACTGTTCCCGAAAGTAGTCAATTACGGAAGGACATGAAGAACTCCCTCGCCTGTGGTGACCCGTTTGCGGGAAGAATAAATCTTCATGCCGCCGACCTTAAAGGACGAAGGGACATTCCTCACACCATTGTGATCGTATGCTTGGAACCGCTCAGCCGAACGGAGACCAGTCCGGGCCGGGTCGGGAGCGGCAATGGAATTTGCCCGGACACCACCGAAGCGGTATCCGGGCACTTGAGTTAAACGCGCTACCCCGCCGAGGGGGCTTCACCTGTCTTAGTGCTTCGCGGCGCAGGGATTGCAGGGGTGGCAGGGGTGGCAACCGCCCTTCGCGGCGCAAGGATTACACGGGTGACAGCCGCCCTTCGCGGCGCAGGGGTTGCACGGATGACAACCGCCCTTCGCGGCACAGGGATTACACGGATTGCAATAGCCGGCCACAACCGTCGATTCGGCGCTGGTCGTTCTTTTGGCGGCGGCCGGGTTTACGGCTCCGCCGAAGGTTTGAGAGGAAACCGAGGAAACACCGATCCGGTCGGGGTACCCGGGGCTGTTCGCAGCCTCGACGGAAGCCGCGGATACGGCGCCCGCGCCAACCATCATGAGCGGAATTACGGTACCGGATAGAAGTCGATTACGTAGGGACATGTGGTCGAACCTCGTGGGTTTGTTGCGATAATTGGGAGCCTCCGCGGTAGCATACGCGGTCGATCGGGCGCAACGGAATTCGCAGGTTTTCCCAATCACTTCAACGTGATCGAACACGGTCCGGGAGCGACCCCGGACTCTTCCAATATACCTAACGTGATTGAATTGATCGGCGCCAGGGCCTATGTCCAAATCGAATATTTGGACGGTGTTGGCTGATTGGTGACCTCGATGGTGAATCCCCTGGACCTCGGGAACACGGAACGGAAGTGTCTGTTGGCCGCCGGCGACGACATCCTCGAATCGTACCGGGTGCTCCGGAATACCGACGATAACGTCGTTGGAGAGGTCCTTCGCGGGCAGGGCACGTTTTACGAATGGAACCATTACCCGCCCGGCGACGTTTTCGACCGGAACAGCGGCTCGCAATATTTCTACCATGCCCATCCCACCGATTTACGCGGCGGCGAACACGGCCATTTCCACACCTTCCTTCGCCGGGCGGGCATGCCCGCCGGCGTCAAACCGGTGACATACAACGGATCCGCGGAATGGCCCCAGGGCGACGACGCGCTCAGCCATTTGATCGGCGTCTCGATGGACCCCGAAGGGTACCCGATTTCGCTTTTTACGACGAACCGTTGGGTCACCGGCGAAACCTGGTACGCCGCCGAGGACGTCCGCGCCATGCTGCCCCGTTTTGTCATCGATCAGGCCCGCCCGTCGTGGCCGGTAAACCGTTGGATCAGCGCCATGATCCGCTTATTTCGGCCGGAAATCGAGACCCTGATCCGCCAGCGCGACGAGACCATCCGCTCGTGGCAACAAGAACACGCCAACGTCGACGTTTACGAGGACCGAAACCTCGAAATCACTTCCCAACTCCCGATCAACGTCGAATCCCACCTCGACGCCCTCCGCCAGACCGAGGATGCTCCTAGTGCACCGGCGCACTCACTTCGTTCACGCCCCCCTGCACTAAGCCCTTGTTGATGCATCAACTTTCCAAACTTCGGCTGTCGCCTCCGTTTGGGTCGATGCACTAGCCAAAGAACGGCTTAGCGCGGCAATGAGCGTTTAATATCGGTTTCCTCGATAGTACAATCGTCGTCACCCCGAAACACACCGCGGGTTCGCGGCGCTCAATCCCTCGCCAGCCAGCGGCGCCGGACGCGATCGCGATTCAGTCCCAGCCACTGCAGCGCGATGACGGCGTTGGCGACGTGAATACGGCCATCGGAAACGGCGGCGAGGGCCTCGTCGGTGTCCATGACGATAACGCGAATGTCTTCCCCCTCACTCGGGCGGCCGTGAACGCCACCAGCCTCGGCGGCATCGACGCGACCACAAAAAAGAGTGAATCGTTCAGAGCTTCCGCCGGGGGTCATCAGGAACTCGCCCGCGGGTTCCAATTCCCCCACGGCCAAACCGGATTCCTCGACCGATTCGCGGCGCACCACCTGTTCCGGCGTTTCTCCGGATTCGATAATTCCGGCGACCACCTCGATGACCCAGGCGCCGCCGGGCCCGTCGATCGCGGCGGCACGGAATTGCTCGACCAGAACGACCCGCTCCAAGTCCGGGTCGTACAACAGGACCCCGGCGGCATGGCCGCGCTCGAACACCTCGCGCTCGATCTCCCTCCAGCCGCCGCGGTAAAGGCGGAAACGCACGCGATAACGATAGAGGGCGAAAAACCCCTCGAAACAGCTCACCCTTTCGAGCACTTCGAAGGCGCCGGGCGGCGGCGCGCCGCCCCTAGGCATCAGCTGATGCTTTCGGCGACCACGGCCCGGTAGCCGTCATACGCCCGTTGACCAAAGCAAACGAACGTAACCTTATCCGGCAAGGCATGACCGTTCAAGAAGTCGATCGTTTCGGCAACCGCGATCCTGGTCGCGCGCTCGAGGGGAAAGGCATAAACGCCCGTGCCGATCGACGGAAAACGCGATCGTGCGGGCATCGTGTCCATACGCCAGGGAGAGGCTGTTGCGGTAGCAATTCGCGAGCAACCGGTCCTCGTCGTCGTTGCCGCCGCACCAAATCGGCCCCACCGTGTGGATGACCAAGCGCGCGGGCAACCGATAACCGCGCGTGATCTTGGCCTCGCCGGTCGGACATCCGCCCAATCCACGGCATTCCTCGAGCAACTCGCCTCCCGCGGCGCGGTGAATGGCGCCGTCGACACCGCCTCCCCCCAGCAGACTCGTGTTGGCGGCGTTGACGATCGCGTCCACCGAGAGTCTCGTGATATCACCTTCAACGACTTCAATCCGCTCTTCCAAATCGCCCCCCACCCCGAGCGCCCGGGGGCCTGATCGCCCGCACGCCGCTGATTGGACAACCTGCCGCCGTCCGGGTCAATAGGGATCTCCGGCGCGAACGCAAGCCACCTGCCCGCTCCCGAGCGAGCGCGGGAATCGGGGAATATCTCGGTGGCGCGGGTCCCTCAGCCCGGGTAGCACCCGGCCTCGATGGCGCGGCGCCGAGTGAGGGCGTAGATGGCGTCGCACATCGGCGTCGCGACGCCGATCCGGCGCCCCAATTCTCCGATCACGCCGAGGAGAGCGTCGATTTCGAGGGGCCGCCGGCGCTCGAGATCCTGGAGCATCGAGGTCTTGTGAGGACCCACCCGCCTGGTCGCATCGATCCGGGCATCGATGTCGACGGGAAAGCGAATGCCCAAGCGTTCCGCGATCGTTTGCCCTTCAATCATCATCTCCCTCGCGACAGCGCACGTCCCGGTGTCATTCACCATCTCCTCAAGAGTGGCGCCGGTGAGCGCGCTAATCGGGTTAAAGGCGAGATTGCCCCATAATTTCACCCATATTTCTTCGCGGATTCGCGGCCGCACCGGCGCCTTGAGACCCGCCTCGATAAGGGTCCGGGCAATGACCCGGGATCGCGGCGACGCCTGACCGCTTGGTTCGCCTAAGACAAAACGATTGCCGTAAATATGGCGCACCACGCCCGGCGCTTCGAGTTCGCTGGCGATGTAGACGACACATCCGAGGGCCCGCTCGGGACCGATGGCGTCCCATTGGCGGCCATCGGGATCCACGCTTGCGAGGCGAAAATCCCGCAGCTCGCCGGCATGATCGTGGAAATACCACCAAGGGATCCCGTTCGCAGCCGTTACGACAGTCGTCTTTGGCGTCAACAACGGGGTCATTTGATCGGCGACACGGGCCGCGACCGGTGCCTTGAGGGTTAAAAATACGACATCCTGAGGTCCCACCTCACGCGGGTCCTCCAAGCAGCGGGGATGCGCCACCAAGGTCCCGGCCCGGCCACAAACGCGAATTCCCTCCGCCTTGATCCGGGCCGCGTTCTCCCCCCGCGCGACCAGTGTCACCTCGGTTCCGGCGATGGCCAGTTGGGCGCCTAGAACGCCACCCACGGCCCCGGCGCCGAATATGCAAACTCTCATCCCTGTTCGGCATCCCCCGGATGGAATTCATCGGCCGCACGATAAGCCAAAGAGTGGCCGTCGGCCAGTTCCCGACCCGATGTCCGGCGGGATCGAACTCGCGAATCCCACGAGCGGCAAGGCTCCTCGAGCCTTGCGCCGACACTGCAATCAATCGTTTGAGAGGGGTTCGACCGTCAGATCGATACGTCGAGGGGGGCTTCCGCTCCGAAATAATGAGTGCCCCGATCAATCGTGGCCCGGTAGGCAACCTCGGCCGCTTGCCGCGTCGTGGGGCTGGATTCAGCCGCCACTGTTTCCTGCGAGGACCTCTGAGCATGAAAGAGAATGGCCGAGACGTCGAGTGATGACCCGCGCTCGGATCCGGCCGCTGCCGAGCGGTCCGGCGAGACCCGCTCGCCAACCGCGCCCAGGTCACGATTTTCTCTTGGTACGTAGGTACGCCGCCGCGCCGGACGCGCCTCGCCGCGATCGAGCCGGCGGACCGGGTCGGGCCCGAATTCGCGGCCCTTGGCCGCAGCCTGTCCCTTCGTCTCAACGAAGCGATCGACCGAGGTCGCAATGGGGTTCAGGTTTGTCGAAACAGCATACACGGCGAAACATCATCCTCGTGTCGTGAAATCATTGAAGCGAATATACATAAAATTTTATCAAAAATCAAGCTCAATACCTCAAAAAATAGTGATATGTGACACAAATTGTTAAGAAAATATACATCACTCATTAACGTAAAAAATCATTAACCTTAATTTTAGGGTTTTTCTGACAGAATCGATTGATAAATACCTTATATAGTGTGTCTTGGAGAAAACATTGCTCTAATGTTGTTTTGAGTCTCTGGCAATCGTTTCGCGGGTCCGCGCGAAGATCACAACATCATCAACGGTGAGACTCAGAGTCAAGAACGGTTAGCATTCCAGAATGCCGTGCGTCTGCTTCAGCGGTCCGTTTCAAATCTCGATCGAAACTCCGAATTCGAGAGGATGTCACGAATGAACGAACGCTTATCGCGATGGTGCCAGCCATGTGAGAAAATGACAAAAAAGGCCAAGAGCACCGTCTTAAAAAATCTAAATTCGGCAAATAATGTAGTTAAAGAACGCCTACTAAAAATTTGAAACAAAATACAATTCTGTCATTTATAAGAATCTCCGGCGGTCAATTTTAACTCTCATTTACGGCCCCGTCTCCTAACCGGATGCCCGGAGTCGAGGCGCTCGTATTATTAACTATATAAAATTTTGTAATGATTGGCACTTGCCCGCCTCAGGCTGGGACGGTGGCTTTTTTCATTACAAAAGGTGACCATTGACATTGGTTGGAAGGCGCTAATTCGTTAAGCTCCCACCTGTCGGTGATGTTCCGCGTGGAGCCCCGCCAACGTTGGAGAAGACCGATAGGTTCGATCGCGCACTTATCGGTTATGTAGGCGAAACAGGGATCTGAATGAGATGACGGCGATCGATACCGCTGGCATTCCCCACCGCTCCGTCCACCCGGGCGGAGAACCGATTCAATCGCCCGAAATCACCCTAATATTGCACGCCCAAAGCGGCGAGGCCCTGACCGTTCCGAAGGGGTTCTTGTTGCTGAAGGCGGACTTCGAGCGCGAGGGGACGGACCTTGTGCTCATCGCTGGAGATGGCAGCCGGCTGATCATCAAGGATTACTTCGCGGTCGCCGAGCCGCCGGCGCTGATGACGGTCGGCGGCGCCGTGTTGCCTCCGGACCTGGTCGAGTTGTTGGCGGGGCCCCGGGCGGCGGGACAATACGCCCAGTTGGCCACGGACGCGACCGCAATACCGATCGGCAAGGTTGTGACGGTCGAGGGTCTGGTGACCGTGGCCCGGGTCGACGGCACGGCTGTTCCGTTATTTGTCGACATGCCGGTGTTTCAGGGAGACGTGCTGGAAACCGAAGCGGGTGCCACGGTCGGCCTGGTATTCACCGACGACACGACGTTCGCGTTGGGCGAGAACGGACGCCTGGTGCTCGACAAGTTGATCTACGATCCCGACACGGGCGTGGGTTCATCGGCGTTTTCGGTGATCGAAGGCGTGTTCGTTTTCGTCAGTGGCCAAATCGCGGCGAACAATCCCGACCAGATGTTGGTGCGCACACCGGTCGCGACGATCGGAATCCGGGGCACGAAAACGGCCGGCAAGGCGGCGGCGGAAGGCGAAGAGAACACCTTTGTACTCTTGCCGGACCCGGACGGCACCGTGGGGGAGATCGTGGTGATGACCCAGGCGGGGCAGCTCCATCTGACCGAGGCCTATACCCCGGTGACGGTTTCCTCGGCGTTCGCGGTGCCAGAAACGGCGGAGATTGGCCAGGTCGAGTTCGACCGGCTCTTCGACGCGGTCCTTAATTTCTTACCGGCGCCACCCGATCGGACCGGCATTGAAGAAATCGAGCCGGCCGCCGGCGAGGAACAAATCGTTTCGGGTGGGGTCATCAGGGTCGTCGGAGATTCATTCGGGGCGGAAAGAGAGGTCGACGCGGCCCTCCTCTCCTTCACTTTCGCGTTTTTCGGCATCGATGTTTCCGTTGGCGGCGCGGATGGCGACTCCGATACGGATCACGACGAATCGGGGGATTCCCTCACCCCCACCGGGATCCTGCTTATCGGTACCGAAGGTGATGACGTGCTGCAAGGTACGAACCTGAATGACACCATCATAGGTTTGGGCGGCAACGACATCCTTGCCGGTCGCGGGGGCAGCGACATTCTCGACGGCGGTGACGGCGAAGACACCGTGCGCGGAGGGGGCGGGAACGACTTCATCATCGGCAGATCGGGACAAGGCAACGATTTCCTAAATGGTGAGGGCGGGTTCGACACCGCCTCCTATTTGAGCGCCAATGCGCCCGTCATCGTTAACCTAACCAATGGAACCGCCGAAGGAGACGCCTCAATCGGGTTCGACACTCTCGTCGACATCGAAAACATCGCCGGCGGTTTCGGCGACGACACCCTCATCGGCGACGAAAACGCGAACCGCGTGTTTGGCAGTTTCGGCGACAATTTGATAGAAGGTCGAGGCGGCAACGATACCCTTTTGGGCGGGGAGGATCTCGACACGCTCCTCGGCGGAGAGGACAACGATACTCTTGTCGGAGAGCTCGGAAACGACAGCCTTGACGGAGGAACAGGCGATGACTCCCTGAACGGTGGCGGCGGAAAAGATTCCCTCAGTGGCGGCGACGGCGAAGACTTCGTAGATGGCGGCGGCGACGATATCCTAAATGGCGACGACGATTTCGACATACTGATCGGCGGCAGCGGCGACGATATCCTCATTCAACATACTGAACGGTGGTGCCGGGATAGCCGATCAGGCACTCTTCGACGATCTGCTCTCGGGTATGACCATAGATTTGAATCTCGGGCTCGCGTTCGACGAGGACTTTATTAATGTCGACTTCTTGAGCGGTATCGAAAACGTCGTCGGAACGAACCAGCCCGACGAAATAATCGGAAACGGCGCGGATAACGCCCTCGAATCCCTGGACGGCGACGACAAGCTGAAAGGCAACGGCGGCAACGACACGCTTTCCGGCGGAACCGGCAACGACACCTTGGTCGGCGGTGCCGGAGACGACACACTCGACGGCGGCAACGACACCGACCAGGCGCGGTTAGACACAGCCGGTGGCGTCGGGGGAGTGACCGTGGACCTAGAAGCGGGCACGGCCACCGACCAGTTCGGCGGCGAAGATACCTTGAGCGGGATCGAAAACGTTATTGGGTCCGCCCTTGCCGACAGAATCACCGGTGATGGAAACGCCAACCTGCTGGAAGGCGGCGCCGGCAACGACACCCTGGCTGGAGCGGCCGGCGACGACACGCTCGACGGCGGTGACGGGACAGCGGACCAGCTCCGCTTCGACGACGCCGGCGGACTTTTCGGGGTGACCGTGGATTTGGCCGCAGGCCCGGCCACGACGGACGCGTTCGGCAATACCGACACCTTCAGCGGGTTCGAAAACATCGCCGGGACCGCCTTCGCCGACGAGCTGAACGGCGACACCATCGCCAACGCTCTCGAAGGCCTGGAGGGCAATGACACGCTGAGCGGGATCGACGGCAACGACACCCTCAAGGGGGGCGCGGGCAACGACGACCTCGACGGTGGGATCGGCAACGACCGGTTGGAAGGCGGCAGCGAAGACGATTTACTGCTCGGCGGCGCCGGCAACGATATCCTCGACGGTGGCGACGGTTCCGCGGACCAGGTCCGCTTCGACGACGAGGCCGGAATCGTCGGCGTCACGGTAAACCTTTCAACCTCCAGCGCTACCGACGAGTTCGGCGACAGCGACACCCTGAGCAATATCGAGAATGTTTTCGGTTCCGACTTTGCGGATGATCTCTCCGGCGACGCCAACGCCAATCTCCTCGAAGGCCTGGGGGATGACGACACGCTTCGCGGCGGCGCCGGCGAAGACACCATAAACGGCGGTGGCGACACCGATCAAGCACGTTTTGATGATTCGGGAATCGTTCAGGGTGTGGTCGTGAACTTGGTGGCTAATACCGCCACTGACGGGTTCGGCGACGGGGACACCTTGATCGGGATAGAGAATGCCGTCGGATCCAGCCTCGCCGACGATCTCTTGGGTAACGCAAACGCCAATTCCCTCGAGGGCCTGGGTGGCGACGACACGCTGAGCGGCGGCGGCGCCGACACACTCGACGGCGGCGACGGAAATGACAATCTCGCCGGCGGCAGCGGCGCCGACACACTACTCGGCGGCGGTAATAACGACACCGTGCTCGGCGGTGCCGGGGACGACTCGCTTGACGGTGGGGCCGGGATTGCCGATCAGGTCCGCTTCGACGACGCCGCGGGAACCACCGGCGCGACGGTGAACCTTTCCGCCTTTACGGCAACCGACGAGTTCGGTGACAGCGATACCCTGAGCGGGTTCGAAAACGTGGTCGGTTCCAGCCGCGCGGACACTCTTACCGGCGATACCAGCGCCAACACGCTTGAAGGCTTGGACGGCAACGACGCCCTGAATGGCGGTGAGGGCAACGACATCTTGCGGGGCGGTGCCGGAAGCAACACCCTCGAGGGCGGTGACGGCAACAACGATCAGATACGTTTCGATGATCCCCTAGGAACATTCGGCGTCACGATCAACCTGGGCACGGGCACGGCGATCGACGAATTCGGTTTCACCGACATCTTCAGCGGTATCGAAGGATTGGCCACATCCGACCTCAACGACATTCTCATTGGCGACGACGAAGATAACGATCTAAGTGGCCTGGGGGGCGGGGACTCGCTTCTCGGCGGTGTCGGCAACGACACCCTCGACGGTGGCACCGATGACGACACCCTCGAGGGTGGCAGCGACAACGATAGTCTCGTCGGCGCCGAAGGCAACGACGTGCTGGAAGGGGGGAGCGAGGACGATTCTCTTCGCGGCGGCGCCGGCGACGACACTCTCGACGGCGGCGGTGGCACCGATCAGGCCCTATTCGATGATGCCGGAATCGCTCAGGGAGTGGTCGTGAACTTGGCGACCAACTCCGCGACCGACGGATTCAACAATTGCGATACCTTGAACAATATCGAGAACGTCGTCGGGTCAGCGCTTGCCGATGATCTCTCCGGAGACGGCAACGCGAACACCTTGGAGGGCCTGGGTGGTGACGACACACTGGTGGGTGGCGGCGCGGACGACACCATCGAGGGCGGCGGGGGAAGTGACAGCCTAGAGGGTGGTAGCGGCGCCGACTCGCTCAACGGCGGTACGGCCAACGACACCTTCAGGGGTGGCAGCGGCGACGACGCCCTTGACGGCGGTGGGGGCACCGACGAGGTCCGCTTCGACGACGCCGCGGGAACCACCGGCGCGACGGTGGACCTTTCCGCCTTTACGGCAACCGACGAGTTCGGTGACAGCGATACCGTGATCGGCTTCGAGAACGTCGTCGGGTCCGACCTCGCCGATAATCTCACCGGTAACGCAAGTGCAAACGTCTTGGATGGCCTGGATGGAAACGACACCCTGGCCGGTGGCGCCGATAATGACACCCTCGACGGTGGGTGGTACAGGGACCGACGTGGCCCGTTTCGACGAGGTCGGGACGCAGGGCGTTGTCGTGGACTTGGCGACCAATTCCGCCACCGACGGATTCAATAACAGCGACACCTTGAACAATATCGAGAACATTATCGGGTCCGCGCTCGCCGATGATCTTAGCGGTGACGACAATGCCAATTCCATCGAGGGTCTCGGTGAGAGCGACACGCTGTCCGGCGGCGACGGCGCCGATACGCTCGACGGCGGCGCGGGTGATGACAGCCTCGATGGCGGGATCGGCACCGACTCGCTCATTGGCGGGACGGAAAACGACACCTTACGAGGTGGCGAAAGCGCCGACACTCTCGATGGCGGTTTGGGGACCGACGAGGCCCGCTTCGATGATGTGGGAATCGTTCAGGGGGTGGTCGTGAATCTGGCGACCAATTCGGCCACGGACGGGTTCATCAACAACGACACCTTGAACGATATCGAAAATGTCGCCGGTTCCGCGCTCGCCGATAATCTCGCCGGTGACGCCAACGCCAACGCCCTCGACAGCCTAGGCGATGACGACACCCTGACCGGCGGTGGCGCCGAAGACACCCTCGATGGCGGCGGTGGGAATGACACACTCGATGGTGAAACCGGCGCCGACTCCCTTATTGGCGGAGCGGCCGACGACACCTTAAGGGGTGGCGAGGGCGACGATACCCTCAACGGGGGTGGGGGAACCGACCAGGCCCGCTTCGACGACGGTGGGACTCAAGGCGTGGTCGTGGACCTGGCGAGCAATTCCGCCACCGATGGATTCAACGGCAGCGACACCTTGACCTTTATCGAGAACGTCATCGGGTCCGCGCGTGCGGATGATCTCTCCGGTAACGACAGCGCCAACGCATTTGAGGGCCTGGGTGATGACGACACCCTGGCCGGCGCCGGGGCTGACGACACCCTCAATGGCGGGGCCGGGAATGACAGCGTCGATGGCGGCGCCGGCGCCGATTCCCTGATCGGCGGCGCGGACAACGACACGTTGAGGGGTGGCGCCGGCGCCGACACCCTAGATGGCGGCGCCGGGACCAACGAGGCCCGCTTCGACGACGGTGGTGGCGGCGCCGTGGTCTTGGACTTGGCGAGCAACACGGCAACCGACGGTTTCGGCTTCACCGACACCCTGAACAATATCTCGAATGCCGCCGGCTCCGCGGTCGGCGACTCTCTGACCGGCGACGGCAATGCCAACGTTCTCGATGGTCTGGCCGGCAACGACAGCCTTGACGGTGCCGCGGGCGACGACACTCTGAACGGCGGCGACAACGACGACACCTTGAGGGGTGGTGACGGCGCCGACACCCTCGACGGCGGCGCCGGGACCGACCAAGCCCGCTTCGACGACGGCGCTGGCGGAGCCGTGGTCGTGGATTTGGCAAACAATACGGCCACCGACGGTTTCGGCTTCACCGACACCCTGAACAATATCGAAAATGCCGTCGGCTCCGCTGTCGCCGACACTTTGACCGGCGACGGCAACGCCAACCTTCTCGATGGTCTGGCCGGCGCGGACTCCCTCGTCGGGGCCGCGGGCACCGACTCCCTTGTCGGGGATGCGGGCAACGACACCCTCAGGGGTGACGCCGGCAATGACACCCTCGAGGGCGGCGACGATACCGACGAGGCCCGCTTCGACGGCGGCACGGAAACTCAGGGAGTGGTCGTGAACCTCGGGAACAACACGGCCACCAACAACGGCTTCGGCAACACGGACAGCCTGTTCAATATCGAAAATGTCGCCGAATCCAATTTGGGGCTGGCGGGGGCATTGGCGGCGACTCACTGACCGGCGACGGCGACGGCAACGTATTCGATGGAGATTATATACGATCTTGCCCACCCGGGACCGTGCGGCTTTCGCACTTGGGCGCTGAGAGGCGACGCCACGGCATCCTCGAGCGGGATACGTGGATCAGATGAACGCTGTAGTTGCCGGGATGGCGGGGAAGCGGCTTACGTATAGAGATTTGGTGTCCGGACTGATGGCGTCAAGAAGGACACTTTGCTGCTCATCGGCGGGAAATCTCCTGCTGAAAAGCGCACCCAATTACGAAGATGGTAGCGCCATCGTGCGATCTGCCGAAGTTTATCATCACCATAGCCGAGCGCTCGTGTAGCCGCATTGTAGCACTCCGCGTTCAGGGCGTAGAAAACGCCTGGCTCCTCTTCTGATGCGCTAAGAATTTCTATGCGCCAATTCTCTATTCTTTCCGGGTCGGCTTCCTCGACATTGATTGATTTCGCTATCTGGTAGAAGCGTCGCGCAAGAATCTCATGGTCTCGTGCCCGGTCTGTGATGTTCCACACAACGCTGATAGCTCCGACCGTTGTAGTATGAGCATGATGATGATTGGAACCATTGCGCCACCGCCGCCTCCGACCTCTGAGCCAAAGCGTCGCTGAGGAAGCAATCGCGCTACTCCCAGAAACTAGGACAGCCACCATCATCCGCGGTGGCACCAGTCGAAGAAAGTGCGTCGGTCGGTATGGTAGCGGGTGCTACGATCGCAATCGTGCAAGAAGTTTCGCGCCTCTTGTCGTAAGTCAGTCGTTTTCTGGCTCCGAGGGCTTCGGCTCCGATGGTTCTGGTGGAGCGTAGTCTCGTGGCGGCGCTTCGTCATTGAAAATCTCCCTTTCCTCGGGGCGTGGTGCTCGATCGCGCCGGGGAGTGGTTGGCTAGGCCTTGGCCTCGACTCTGGTCGTCTCTCAGGCTCTCTCGCCATGTCAAGTCTCTCCATTGTTGGCGGAGAGCACACTTGACAGGCTCACGGGACGCTCTAAGCTTGTACCCGCACGGCACGGTGCACTCTCACGAGTTTCACAAGACCCCCTTTCGCTTGAGCCCGGTGGCAGCCGGGCTTTGGCATTTCAGGGCCACCGCGATGCGTCGCGGCCACTCCCGCCACAATATCGTGTTAGTATCGGCGGTCAAACGCTAGTGTAGCGCTTGCGCGGCTTGTCGGTTCTGACGAGTTTCACCGGCTGCATGACTGCCCGGCCAGCATCCTCAAGCGACATTTTCGGGAGGGAAATTTCTTCCTCAAGCTCAGCCTTGCTGGGCTGATAATTGGACGCGGCGACTTCAAGAACGGATTTGTTGGCGGTCTTCATCGTCGTCTCCTGTGTGAAGGGCAAATCGCCCTTACTCCATTATATGTTATTCAACTCTCTTGGCAACTTAGCCTTGGCCATCGAGTTATGCTTAGATGCTTTTCGGCCCGGGCCTGGGCTTCCTGTAGTTCGCGCTTGAACCTCATAGGCGATCCAATGGAGGGGGTCGTCAATCAGGCCCGCTTGGTCGGGTCGCCCGCTGAATACGACAGCCTTTATCCGGCTCGGGGTCGCTCCCTGGGCATGGCGAATAGGTGGGTATTCACTTATTACCGTCCCCGCCTGCCAAGGGTGCATCGGACAGATGAACAAAAGCGTCCCCGGCTCGTCGAAGCCGTACTCGAAGCTGTCTCCTGTTTCGAGCGGGCCGGAATAGACAACGTGTTCGCCGTCCGAGGTCACGATACGGACGTTATACGGCCCACTATGGCGACGTTTTCCACCGCTCGCCTTCCCGCAACAGCTTAGGTCCGCCCGGAAGCCGCCGCACGACCATGGTGCTCCTCATCGGGAATGCAGGCCGCATCCCAGCGTGTAGGTGCCGGCTTCATGGTGGTCGGAACCTCGAACACATATGCCCGCCGGGGATAGATCAGGACGTCGCGAATAAAGTGTTTCGTGCCGAACCTGTACACGCGTCCAGCCCAAATGCACCGAATGAAGGATCGTGCTTCGGTTCTCGAACACGACCCTATCGCCGTGCGTAACCTCGACTCTCGCGGCTGAAAGGCATCGTCGGAAACATCGACGCTGACCGTTGCGGCGCTGGCGGATGCCGCCCATAGCAACGCCGCGACCGTTGCGAGCGGGCCACACAACCAACAAATCCGTGCCAGGATCATTTGCCGCATCTCACAGCGTCCTGTCGGTGCGCGTGAGTCACTCTCCCGCCTCCATTCGTGTAGCATATCAGCGAATTCTAATTCTGATAGGACGCCGAACCGTTACCGTCTTGCGGATTGGTTTGGTTGTGACAACGGTTTTGCTGATAACTGTGACCCCACGTAAAACGCGGCGCTTGATTATGGTTCGGATAGCCATCGTGGCCTCCATCTTGTGTGGACGGAAGCCGCTTGATCTGATGACAGGAGGGGAGTATGAAGGCTTTCTATTACTGCCAGTCCCGCGCGGCTTCCAACCATTTGCGGGGAGCTTTTCAAGGGTCGGGCGCTTATGCGTTCGGCCCTAATTTCTTGTAAAGCTCAATCAAGTGTCTGCTATATCTTGCGATGTTCTTTGAGTCAAGTGACCGCCTACGACCGCGCCGCCGAAGACAGCCCGTTGTCGGCGGTCGCTAGTCTTCGTCTTGATCTTTGGCGGAGAGGATATCCTCCGCAAAAAATCAAGGTTCGCCTTGATGTAGTCTTTACACACCACCAAAATTACCCGTGTTGGGGGATTGATCGTAGACATGCGGAAACCCTCTCGGCTATGGTTGCAAGCCGAGGGTCAGGGGCCGCCCCGTTCCGCCGTCCAAGCTCCCGGGGTGACCTGACAAGTGAGAGCGTCTAGCTTCGCGCCCCGCTCGACAACCCGTTGTCGGCGATCAAATCCTTGTAGCGCAACCGCCTTCCTGGCATTCCGCTTTCCGGTCACCATCAGCTGATCGATGGTGTCCTGGCACCGGACATTGTGCCGCCCGGCGAACTCCTTGACGTACTTGTCCGCGTGTTTCGGGCTAATTTTGTGAAACGTGCCATTGTGAGCGCGCTTGAACATTCCCCAGAATGAGTCGATTCCCTGGGTATGAACGTCACCGTCCACGAACTCCCCGGCTGAGTGGTTCACGGATGCGTGGCTGCGTTCGATGCCGACATAAGCGGTTGCCTCATCCGTGTAGACCTCGGCGTCCGCTGTGGTGCGGGAGGCGACGAAGCCCTGCAGCGTCTTACCGTCAACCTGGTTCACGACTTTGGCGTCGACCTGGTTGGTTGCCCGGTCCTTCACGCCTGCCACGGCTGTCTTGCCCTGCGGTCCGCGCCCGGTGAGTTGCTCGCGTTTTGCCCGGTGCATGTTCTTCCTCTTGCCGCCCAGGTAGGTCTCGTCGGCTTCGACGGGGCCGGTGAAGATTGAGCCACCGTCTTCGAACAGAGTGCGGAGCCTGTGGGCAAGATGCCACGCCGATTTCTGAGTGATCTCGAGGTCGCGGTGCAGCTTCATGGACGAGACCGACTTGAGGCTCGTCATGAGCAGGTACAGCGCCAGCGCCCAGGTCTGATAGCCGAGGTTCGACGACTGCATGACCGTTCCGACGCGGACGGAGAACCGCTTGCGGCAACCTCGCGCGCGGCAGCGATATGGCATTGCTGCGTTGTTGGCACCAATCAAGACGTTTTCTGATTTACAGTGCGGGCAATGCACACCGTCAGGCCAGCGGAGATTCGCAAACCACGCTTCCGCTGCCTTGTCATCCGGAAACTTCTTGAAAGCCTCGACCAGGCTCATGCCTTTGCGAAAATGCTTGCCCGGGGCCTTGTGTCCCATCGGGACCTCCAATCAATTGATATGATTGAATATTACAGGATTTTGCCCACGCTGACAACAAAATGTGGGCAAGATTGTATATAATTTCCTATTCGATGGTCTGGCGGGCGAGGATACCCTCGACGGTGGCGGGGGCGCCGACACCCTCATCGGTGGCGCCGACAACGACGACCTGAAAGGCGACGGGGGCAACGACACCCTCATCGGTGGCGCTGGTGATGACGACACCCTCGACGGCGGCGCTGGAACGATGTCTTCGGTTATGACGTGCTCGCGGATCTGCCCTCTATCACGACCGACGTCACTGCAGGCAATGTCGGCGATACAATTCTGAATTTTGTTTCCAACGACGATGTATTCCAGTTCTTATACCAACCGCCCTTAACATTGACTTGTGCGATCCCACGCTCTGAGGCCGATGGACATGATCTTCCAAGGTTGGTCGGTCAGGTTGTTCCAGGCTTGGCAAGAGGCCTCGACGATGGCTTCATAGGAGTCGAAGACACGATTGGAGAGCCAGTTCTGGCGGAGGTATTGCCAGACATTTTCGGCGGGATTGAGCTCCGGGGACTTGGGTGGCAAAGGCACGAGGGAGATGTTCTCCGGGATGCCGAGTTTGGCAGTGGTGTGCCATGCGGCTTGGTCGAGCAGCACGACGGCATGGGCGTTTGGGGCAACGGCCCGGCTGATTTCCTCGAGATGCAGGTCCATGGCTTCAGTATTGGCGCGCGGCATGACCAGCGCCGCGCCCTCACCGCGCTCGGGGCAGATGGCGCCGAAGAGATACGCCGAAGAGGTCCGTAGGTCCTTGACCTGGCGCGGGCGCGATCCCTTTGGGGCCCACTGGCGCACCAGGCTGTTCTTCTGGCCGACGCGCATTTCATCTTGAAACCAAACCTCTATGGGCGTGTCCGGTGGCTGTGCCGCTACGATTTTCGCCAAGTGTTCGGGAAAACTTTTTTTTAAATTCCTCCTGTGCCCGCGCATCCTGGCCGACGTGGCGCGGGCGCGCGGAAATATGCGAGAACCCGAGCGCGGCCAGCAGCTTGCCGACGCTCCGCTCGTGATAGTCCACGCCGAAGCGCGTTCGGATCAGTTGCTTGAGATCGATGCAGCGCCAGCGCACGACCCCATCCCGTTCGGGATCGGGACCGGCCTCGATAGCCCGCGAAAGCGCCGCCATTTGCGACGGCGTCAACCGACGCAACGCCCCGTTCGGCTTGCGGTCGATCAGACCGGCCGGACCTCCCGCGTTGAACCGGTGAACCCAGTCCCGCAACGTCTGCCGATCCATGCCGCCAATACCCGCCGCGCACGCTCGATCCATCCCATCGTAGATGGCCGCCATCGACAAAAGCCGTCGCGCCTGGTTCCCATCATCGCTCCGTGCCGCAAGAACACGGACTCTTTCAGCATCAAAGTCGTTTCGCAAAGGAATCGTTGGCATTGAACACACTCCCTTGTTGCCAACAACCTTGAATCACACAAAACCTGGCGTGTAAACCTTTGCGCGAGTCAAACTCTGGGGCGGTTGGTATTATATGGCTCTGGGTACGACCCAAAGTATTACCAAATCTAGCGCGATTAATAATAGAGCGGGCTTAGCCATGCCCAGATCGATTACCGATAAGGAACTCTTGAAAGCATTTAGTAAATTGGATGCCGTCAGGACGAACAGCTTACGCGGCGATGTCCCATGCTCTGTTGAAAAAGGCGAGGCAGGCATGGTTGGGCTTCGAGGCTAGGCGGCCTCTTTGATGGTTTCAATGGCGCTTTTCGCTTTTGCCTTTTTCACGTGATCCTCGAGGGCAGCTCTGAGGATGGGGAGTTGCCGGTAGGCCTTGAGGCGACGGAGGTCTTTTGGGCTTCCAGGAGGCCGGCGGCGGTCCATCGCAAGGCCATCTCGGCGTTGCGCCAGCGCTTGACATTGTGCTGCACCATCCTGACCGTTCCCAAGGCATTCTCGATGGCGTTGGTGCAGGCCAAGGAGCGCCTGAGCTTGGGCGGCAGGCCCAAGCGGATCACGGTGAGGATCTCATCCAGGCCCTCCAGGATGGAAGCCGAAACGCCGGGGGCCTCGGTCTCCAGGCGGCGCGCCAGGTTCTTCATGAGGCGTTCGGCTTTCTCGGCATCGTCTTGGTCCCAGGCTTGCCTGAGCGCCTTCTTGACGCCGGCATGAAGGCTTTCGTCGAGGCGCTCGATGATGTTGCGGCCCTTGTGGACCTGGCAGCGCTGGAGGGCGGCCACCGGCCCGAAGGTCCGCTTGATCGCCTTGGAGAGCGCCTTGGCGCCGTCGACGATGAAGAGCCGGGGCACTTCCGGGTCGAGGCCGCGGGCGGTCAGGTTGTCGAGCAGCGCCTGCACCGTGGCGGCATTCTCCGTGGCACCTTCGGCCAGGCCTAGAACATGCTTCTCGCCCGCGCCGTCGATGCCAATAGCTGCCAGCAACACGTGATCGCCGACGTGCAGCCCGTCGATCTGGATGACCAGGAGATCGAGATCCGAAAGGTCGCTGGCCAGGAAGGCCTTCAGCTTCTTGCGCGTCATGGCCACGAAGCGCCGCGAGACCGCGGACTTCGAGGTCGCATCGCCCGCGCGTGCCGGCAAGTCGCCGCTGGCCTCGCCGGGCAGGCGCACGGCGCGCGCGTACTTGCGGGTCGAAACCGTAAGCAGCATGATGTTCATCGCCCAGGACTGCAAAAGCGCCGGGTCCGAGAGCAACTCCCAGCTCGGCAAGCTCATCTCCTTGCCCGCAAGATCGCGCACCCGCGGGCGCGTCAGCTTCACCTTGCCCCCGTGATAGGCAATCTCGCTCTGGGTTGTCCCCCAGCGATGGCCCTGCCGCTCGGCCGTGCGGGCGTGGCGCGCTCCGCAGAGCACCTCGCTATCCTCGTCCAGCATCTCGCCCAGGGTCTCCACCCCGGCCAACAGGCAAAAGCGATCCACGCTCATGCGCAGATCATCAAAAGCCTCCGGCAAGGCCGGCGGCAACAGCGGAAGCGGGATCTCCAACAGTTTCGAAAGGCGGCTGTTCCGTGTAGTCTTGGTCATGGCGTCGTTCTCCTTGATGGATTCAACACCCAGAGCCTAACGGTTCCAGGCGAATGACGCCTACCTCACTTTTTCAACATCAGCCGGGACATTGCCGCTTACGCGAACTCATAACGATAGTTGGTTTGGATCCACTAATTGACCTGGCAGGCTCTGACCTCGCTGGGGTAAATTTAGGAAGGCAGAAATTTGATAGTGCTGACTTCTCGTTTGCTGACCTCACGCGGGCAAAACTCAATAACGGAAGTTTCGTTGCCGCTAAATTTAGTCAGGCGACGTTGAGGGAGGCTGACTGTAAACAGGCAAATTTCTCGCACTCGAACTTCCGGAATGCGGATCTTACCGCGGCCGATCTAACGGACGCGCGCCTCAATCATGCAATCCTTTCAGGCGTTAGGCTGACGGATGCAAATTTAAATGGCGCAGACTTACGGGGAACAGACCTAACTGACGTGCATCTGGATGACCGCCAACGCCGTACGGCCAAGCTCCCGACCACGGGGAAGCCCACTAGGAAACCGGTCGTCTTCATCAGCTATAGCCACCAAGATAAACCTTGGAGGGATCGCCTTGCAAAATACCTGGAGGCGCTAGCTTTAGAGGTCTGGGACTATCGGCGAATCGCTCCGGGCAATTTAATTGATGAAATCGACAAAGCACTGACCGAAGCCGAGGCGGCGATCCTCATGGTTTCATCTAATTTTCTCACCTCAGACTTTGTTCGCACGCAAGAAATTCCTCGGCTCTTGCGAAGAAATCAGAAGGAAGGTCTCCCCATCGTTCCAGTGATCATCAAGCAGTGTCAATGGGAGCGTGTCCCGTGGCTAGGAAAATTGGCGATGCGACCGACGGACGCTAGGCTGCTCGAAAGCGGTAACAAGAGCCGGATCGACAAGGAGCTGACCGCAATTGCGTACGAGGTTGACGAAATTCTCGGGGGGCGCCCGGAACGGAAGCTGGGGCCTGGTAAACCGGTTCATGTCCCGCCCGAAAAGGTCGCTATCGCTAAGCTGCCAACCACGGGCGAGCACCTATTCGGGCGAGAGAAGGAATTGGCGAGGTTGGGTGCAGCCTGGGAGGACGATGGCACCAACGTTATCAGCCTGGTGGCGTTTGGCGGGGTGGGGAAGTCGGCACTCGTCAACCATTGGCTCGCGGGGATGGCCAAAGAGGACTTTCGCGGTGCGCGGCGCGTTTACGGTTGGTCTTTCTATAGCCAGGGTACCCGGCAAACGGCTGTGTCGGCGGATGATTTTATCGACGCGACCTAGCGTTGGTTCGACGATCCCGATCCGACGGTAGGCTCGGCATGGGAGAAGGGCGAACGCCTGGCCGAGCTCGTGCGCAAGGAGCGAACGCTGCTCATTCTCGACGGCATGGAGCCTTTGCAAAATCCTCCGGGCGTCGAGGGGGGGCGAGTCAGGGATCCGGCGCTCGCGACAGTCGTGCGCGAACTGGCGGCAGCGAACAACGGACTCTGCGTCATCACGACGCGGGTGGGCGTGGCTGACGTTGACCAGTACGAAAAGGCGACGGCGCCCAGGGTCGAATTGGAAAATCTATCCGACAAAGCCGGCGGCGCGCTGCTCAGGCGACTCGGCGTCGTCGGAAGTCACGACGAACTGCGGGAAGCATCGCGGGAATTTGGAGGTCACGGTTTGGCCCTGAGCCTCTTGGGCACGTATTTGCGCGGTGCTTACGAAGGCGATGTTAGGAAGCGCGGTGGAGTCCCTCTCCTTGACGATGACGACCACCTGGGCCGCCACGCGCGACTAACGATGGCGTCGTACGAAAAATGGCTCGGCGATGGTCCCGAACTCTCGGCACTGCGGTTGATGGGTCTCTTCGATCGGCCCGCCGAGAAGGAACTGGTGGATGTCTTACGGAAACCGCCAGCGATCAAGGGCCTCACCGATCCTCTTGAGGGGATTCGTGAGCCGAGATGGCGAAAGGCGTTGGCCCGATTGCGCCAAGCACGTTTACTCGCGGAAGCAGATCCTGGCGCTGGCGATACCCTCGATGCCCATCCCCTGGTGCGCGAATACTTTAGCGAGCAACTGAAGGCAAGCTTTCTGGACGCCTGGCGTGAGGCACACAGCCGCCTCTACGAGCACCTGACGATGACAACCAAGGAATTTCCCGACACCCTTGCGGAAATGGCACCGTTGTACCAGGCCGTCATCCACGGTTGCGCGGGGGGACGTCATCAGGAGGTGCTCGAAAAGGTCTACGACGCAAGGATTCTTAGGCGCGATGAGATGTTTAGCACGGTTAAACTTGGGGCAATGGGGGCTAGTCTCTCCGCCGTTTCAGCATTCTTTTATGATTGTTGGAGTCAGCCGGTCCCGACTATATCAACAGCGGCCAGAGCATTCGTTTTTAACCAAGCCGGTTTTCTTCTGCGAAATCTGGGAAGGCTCAGAGAAGCGGCCAAGCCGATGCAGGCTGGTGTGGATGCTGACATCGCTTTGGGCGACTGGAAAAACGCGGCGAGGGACGTTGCCAACCTAGGCGAACTGCATTTGGCCATGGGCGAGGTCGCGAGGGCCGTAGATGATGCGGTGCGAGCCCTTGAACTTGCGACACATGGTGGGGACCACTCCAATATTTTGGCCAGAAAAACTGACCTCGCAAGTGCACGACACCAGTTGGGCGCCATTCGTGAAGCAAAATTACTATTTGACGAGGCAGAGCAAATACAGAAGGTGAGGCAGCCGCAATATAAATGCCTATCATCCATCCGCGGTTACCAGTACTGTGAGCTTTTGCTGGATTATGGAAAGTACGAAGAAGTGCGACAGCGTGCCTCCCAAACGATCGAGGTTGCGCAGCAACGTCAACATCTTCTAAGCATTGCTCTGGATCACCTCTCATTGGGACGCGCACTTCTTCTGGCGGCTAGAAAAGAAGGCAGCGGCGATTTTTCGGCGGCGGAAGAGGAATTGGATAAGACCGTTGATGGAATACGTCGGGCCGGTCGCTAGGATTATCTTCCTCAAGGCTTGTTGGCCCGCGCGGAATTGTACCGGGTGAAGAAGGATTTCCCGCGCGCCCGGAGAGACCTGGACGAGGTGATGACGATTGCCGAGCGGGGTGGGATGCGGTTGCATGAGGCGGATGGGCATATGGAGTTTACGCGGTTGTTCCTGGCGATGGGAGAGGAGGGGAAGGCGCGGGAGCGCTTGGCCACGGCCAAGGGGATGATCGCGGATATGGAGTACCACCGGCGGGACAGGGCCGTCGCGGAATTGGAGGCGACCCTCGGCCCCGTGTCCTGAGTTGCGCGGCGCGACATCCTCCATGATCGCCTTTCGGGATTCCGCCGGAAGGTTCCGGAGTGGGTTGACCGCGCCAATACCGGCGTTGACCGTATGAACCTAAATTCGGCGGTCAACGGCTCCGCGGTTGGAAAATAGAACACATGAACAAGGTCTTAGCGGAAATTCCCGCCAAACTTCGCCTCACCAGATCGGTGAGATGTCGAAAACGGCCAACGCCATGAGAATACGGTAAGAATTGTTCACCTCGTTAATCCAACCGCCGAATTTATTTCACCACCACGGCGGCTCAGGTGAGACTGAGCATCTGTTCCTCGGTCAGGTTTCCAGGGACGATCGTCAGGGGAATAAACAAGCTGCCGGCGAGTTCGCCGGCGAGCCAGGAAATCAACGACCCTTGCGACCCTTCCCGCTTGGACGGAGGGGCGGCGCCGACGACCAGGGCGTTGATGCCGCTGTCCTCGTTGATCAGGGCCAGGATCTGGGCCCCGATATCGCCTTCGCGGACGAACAACTCGGGAATGATGCCGGCGTAGTCGTTGACCTCGGCCGCGAGGTCCTGAAGCAGGCGTTGGGTCTCCTCGCGGCGTTCGTTTTGCATCACTTCCTCGACCGCCTTCCAATGCTGAAACTCGGCCGGGGTTATGACGTGCAGGAGCGCCACCCGGCCACCGGTGTTCTTGGCCCTAAGACAGGCGAAGCGCACGGCGACCTTGGAGTCCGGTCCGCCATCGACGCAGACCAGATATTTCAGCTGGCCGGGAACGTGGGCGCGAGACTTCCTTTTCGTCCGGGGGCGTGTTTTCTTGGGCATCTTTGTTAGACCTTGCGGAAGACCGCGCTGGCCACGAATCCCGCCACCAAGGCGAAGACCACGGCGACAGCGCCGTAGGAAGCGGGACTCTCGTAGGCATGGTGAAAGACGTCGGCGCCAAAGCCGCTCTTGCGGACCGCGAGGGGCGGGATGACGGCCGTGACCACCTCGCCGTCGCGGATCAGGTAGACCTCGGCCGAGTAGGTCCCCACCGGGACGTTGGCGGGGAAGTGAATCGTCGTCCGGAACAGGCGTTCACCGATGAACGCCACGTCACCGATCTGCGACGAATAGAGGTTCCGGCGCCGCAGTCCGTCGAGCAGCGCCTCGCGAAAGAGGGGCCCGCGCGCCAGGTTGCCCTCGTCCACTGGGTCGAGTCGAAGGTTGTCCACCCCGATCTGGTTGAAGGCGAGCTCGGCGCCGGCGTCGAGGTCCTCGAGGGGCCGGCTGGCGGCGACCGCGTAAAACCCCGACACGTCCTTGAAAACAACCGCCTCGGTGTTCACCCACAGTCCCGCGACCCTGTCCTTGCGCCGCACCACGAGGTCGTTCTCGGGACCCCGAATGACCACAACCACGTCGCCCCGGCCGTCGGTGGTCCCGAACAAGAGCAGATCGACACCGGTGAAATCCGGGGTGATCGCGATCAGGTGACTCGAAAGATCGACGACCAGGGTCTCGGCGGACTGCTGGGCCCAGCTTGCCGGCGCCGCCAACGTCGCCACGAGCACGGCCAAACCGAGGCGCGCCAGCACCGGCCTCATCCGCCGTTCCCATACAAGGGCGAGAAGGTGAACATCTCGTCCGGCGTCGCCACCAGTCCATAAAATAGCCTGGCGGTGACGACCAGCACCAGGATCGCGAGCAGGGCGCGGAGCTGTTCGCCCCGCAACAGGGCCCCGATTTTAGACCCGAACTGGGCCCCGACGACGCTTCCCAACAACAAAAGCGCCGCCAGAACGATATCGACGGTCTGATTGTTATAGGCGTGCAGGAAGGTGGCGTTGGCGGTGACGAAAATGATTTGAAACAGAGAGGTTCCGACCACCACCGAGGTCGGCATGCCGAGTAAGTAAATCATCGCCGGGATCATGACGAAACCGCCGCCAACGCCCATGATCGCGGCCAGGACCCCGACCACGAATCCGATCGCCAAGGGCAACAGCGCGCTGACGTAGAGCTTGGACTTGCGAAACCGCATTTTCAGGGGCAGTCCGTGGGCCCAGGTATGGCGACCCTTCCGGCTGGTGGCTGGGCGACCGCTGCGTTGGCGCATCAACTCGCGCACGCTCTCGAACAGCATCAGGCCGCCAATCGCGGCCAAAAATACGACGTAGCTCAGGGAAATCACGAGGTCGATCTGGCCGATCTGGCGGAGGATGAAAAACAGCCACACGCCGAGGCCCGATCCCGCCAGGCCACCGGCGAGCAGCACCGACCCCATGCGGAAATCGACGTTGCCGCGGCGGAGATGGGCGAAAAACCCCGAGGCCGAGGCCGCGACCACTTGATTCGCCTCGGTGCCGACGGCAACGGCCGGGGGCACGCCGACGAAAATCAGCAGCGGTGTCATGAGAAAGCCGCCGCCGACGCCAAACATCCCCGACAACAATCCCACCATTGCTCCCATCCCGAGGAGGAGGAAAACGTTCGCCGACATCTCCGCGATGGGCAAATAGATTTGCATTCCGCTCGTCCCCCGTTCCGAACCTGTTCTGCGCCCAGGAACCGCGCTGGGCAAGCCCTTTCGCCCGCTTGGCGAAGCGAGGGGCGGAAAAAAACACCGGCGATCGCCCCGAACATCCCCGGCGAGCCGACTTGACGCCGAAATCCCGCCTCAGGGAGCGTGCAACAGACCGACGATGTCCTTGATTTCGGCGAGGTGGCGTTGAGCCATGACTCCGGCCCGCTCGGCGCCGCGGCGCAAGACACCCTCGACGTAGCCGGGGTCGTCCGCGAGGCGTTTCATCTCCGCCGCCACCGGCGCCAGGATCGCGACCGCGAGCTCGGCGAGGTCCCCCTTGAAGGTCGAAAACTGGGCCCCCTCGAAGCGCCGGCAGGCGTCCTCGATCGTGATTCCCTCCAAGGCGGCAAATATGCCCAACAGATTGGCGGCCTCCGGCCGGCCTTGAAGATCCTTGGCGGTGCCCGGCAAGGGATCGGGATCGGTGCGCGCCTTGCGGATCTTGCGGGCGATCGTGTCGGCGTCGTCGGTCAAATTGAGGCGCGTGTAATCGGAGGGATCCGACTTGCTCATCTTGGTGCGCCCGTCGCGCAGACTCATGACCCGGGTGGCATGGCCGAGGATCTGCGGTTCCGGCAAGGGAAAGAAATCGACCCCGTAGTTTCGATTGAAGGCCCCGGCGATGTCGCGCGAAAGTTCGAGATGCTGTTTTTGGTCCTCGCCGACGGGGACGTGGGTGGCCTTGTAGAGGAGGATGTCCGCGGCCATCAGAACGGGATAGGAATAAAGGCCCAACAACGCCGATTCGCGGTCCTTTCCCGCTTTTTCCTTGAACTGGGTCATCCGGTTGAGCCAGCCCAGGGGGGTATGACAGGCCAGCACCCAAGCGAGTTCGCTGTGGCCGGGGACCGCGCTCTGATTGAAGATGATACAGCCCTCGGGATCGATTCCGGCGGCGATGACGGCCGCCGTCACTTCCCGCGTCTGGCCCCGCAGCCGAGCCGGGTCCTGGGCCTGGGTGATGGCGTGGAGGTCGACGATGCAATAGATGCAGTCGAAGGATTCCTGCAGGGCCACCCAGTTGCGGATGGCACCGAGATAATTGCCCAGATGCAGGTTGCCGGTCGGCTGGACGCCGGAAAAGATGCGGTTCATGGCTTGGCGCGGGTGGTGCCGCTGTTTCGAAGCGCCGCCGTTATCGCCCGCCGGCGGGGCCGGGTCAAGCACGGCGCCGGCGCCGGCGGAACCTCGGGCCTCAATTTCGTCTCCTTAGGCTCCGCCCCCACTCGCTCAGACTTGCGGCGCCGAGGACCTGGGCCGCGACCGCGAAAACGGCGATCCCGCCGAACACCAGGGCCGCGAGCGCCGCCGCCCGCGAGGCCTCGCCGGCGCCGAGGGCCGGCTCGAGGAAACCGCGACCCAACCATAACGCCAACCCCATCAGCGCCGTGGCCGCGACGATGCGGGGAATGCGCTTCCTGACCCGGGCGTCGAGGGCGAAGAGGCCACGCCGATGCAGAATCCAAGCCATTGCCAGGGCGTTGACCCACGCCGCTACCGCCGTCGCCAGGGCAATCCCCGCGTGGGCCAGGGGTTTCATCAAGGCCAGGTTCAGGACCAGATTGACGAGCAGCGACACCAGCGCGATCCGGACCGGCGTGCGGGTGTCCTGGCGGGCGAAGAATCCCGGCCCCAGGACCTTGATCAGAACGTAGGCGGGAAGGCCGCAGGCGTAGGCCGCCAGAGCCCACGACGTCTTCGCCGCGTCCCCGGCGGCGAAGGCGCCGCGGCCGAACAGCCCCGCGATCACGGGACCGGCGGTGATCACCAGGGCCGCCGCCGCCGGCAGCGTCAGCAAGAGGCAGAACTCGACCGCCCGGACCTGGCTTTCCAGGGCCGCCGCCGTCTGGCCCGCCGCCACCTGGCGGGACAAGAGCGGCAGCAGGGCGGTGCCGACGGCGACGCCAACGACGCCGAGGGGCAACTGGTTCACCCGATCGGCGTAATAGAGGAAGGACACCGAACCGGTCGGCAGCAGGGAAGCGATGATGGTATCGACGACCAGGTTGAGCTGGACCACGCCGGCGCCAAGTGCGGCCGGCAACATCAGGGCCAAGAGCCGGCGCGACCCGGGCGTCAAGCGCGGCCGCGGCAGCCGCGGCAGGACCCCGGCCCGCTTGCACGCCATCACCAGCCAAAGGAACTGCAGCGCTCCGGCGAGGGCGACCCCCCAGGCCAGGGCATGCCCGGCGGTGGGGGTCAGGCGCGCCAATCCCAGGAGGGCGCCGATCAGGCAAAGGTTGAGCAGGATCGGCGTCGTCGCCGCGGCCGCGAAGCGGCCCAGGGCATTCAGAACGCCGCCCATAAGGGAAACCAGGGAGATGAACAGCAGATAGGGAAACGTGATTCGGGACAACGCCACGGCGAGGTCGAACTTTTCCGGGTCCGCCGCGAAACCTGGCGCCAGGCCCAGCATGAGCCAGGGCATGCCGAACTGCATCAGGACGACGAGAACAAGCAGCGCCCAGGCCATCAGGGCCAGGACCTCGCCCGCGAAGACCGTTGCCGCCAGGGGGCCCCGGCGCGACAAAATGCCGGCGAAGAGCGGCACGAAGACGGCGTTGAAGGCACCCTCGGCGAACAGGCGGCGGAAAAAATTGGGCAGCTTGAAGGCGACGAAAAATGCATCCGCCACCGGTCCGGCGCCGAGCAGGGCCGCGATCAGGATGTCGCGAACGAACCCCAGCACCCGGCTGATCATGGTGTAGCCGCCCACCGTCGCGGCCGAACGTATCAAGGCCATCGGCGCCAGATGTAGTGGAATTGACGGCGCGGTGAAAGCCACCCTCTATCTCGGAGCCGAAGCCAGGCCGAGAATGAGCCGGCCACGAGGCGGCGATCATAGCCGGCTTCCCCGCCGGACGGGCCGCGAGCCGCTTTTACTTGTGCCAGGCGGTCTTCCTCGTCTAGCTTGCGGTTTCTTCAAGGTGACGCCAGCAGAAATGAAGACATGCGTAGCGCGATCTGGTTCGTCCTCGCCCTCATCGTCCCCTTGGCCGCGTTGGCCGAGGAAAAAAAGGACGAGGGTCTGCCGGGATTGATCTTCAACAGCGAGTTCGAATGGTCCGTCCGAAGCGGACTCGACTGGAACCCCTGGGAAATCCGCATTCCGCGCATGATGACCTGGGCCGGCTACAACGCCGAATGCGCCCCCACCAACAAGGAAGTGTCGGGGATTTGTCGGAACGAGCGCAATTTCTGCGCCCTTATCGTCCTGCTCTGCAAATCCTGCTGTTACGACGTCGAAGGCAACCTGGAAAAGGAAACCTCCCAACCTTGCGGCATCTGTTCCCAGGTCGTCATCGGCAACCCGTGGTGAGACCTGAGTTATAAACCGGATAACCCGGGGACAGTTTACGCATTTATAAGCTAGTTCACATGTTTTAATCCGACTGTTGGAGGCGAACGCGGCCCCACCGGAAAGCGAGTCCGTGAAGGATTCGAACCGAACGCTCTTGCCGTCAGGAACTCGCCCCAGCGTAAAAGGCGTGCGTGGCGGTGTCTGATCTTGGTGTGGTCGCGGACTTGAGTGAACGCGGAAAATCACTCTCATCTGCCAGGCATGACCGCGGCCGTGGCTTCCTGGAACGGAAGTCGTGCCAGAA
>CBDCME010000008.1:0-54965 GCA_965218865.1 Alphaproteobacteria bacterium | reverse complement strand
CGCGTGACAGGAACTCCCTCGAAATCCGAGGTTGCAAGTCCCATCACCATGTGCTACAAAGAAACTAGAGTCATGAGGCTGAATAGTAGTGATGGGATCTTCTGGTACATGCCCAGCGCGAACATCGTCATCAGAAACACGAAGGAAAATATCAGCGCTTCCGGAACGTAACTCACCAAGGTGTGCGACAACTGAACGACCGGTGTCCGCCCGAACTCGAAATCCGTATAACGAAGCACGAAACCCGAATAAAACCGCGCACAGGAGGATGAACTCCTCCAATACACCAAGATAAAAAAACCGGCGCTATATGTAATGCTTGAAAATTCTCACTGATTATTCCACCTCATCTAGGACGCCTCCTCGACCGCCACAGGCGACAGCCATTGTTCAAACCGGATAGCTAAGGGGCAAAACCCGCGAATCGTCGCCGGCGATCCCGGGCGTCACCTCACGCCCCTCCACGCGGCGTTCGGCCCCACGTCGAACCACGCAAGGAAAATTCCCGGTAAAAAAAACGCTTTCCCGCCAATCCGACCGGTCGCCACGGTCGTCATTTCGTATATAATACCAACCGCCCCAGAGTTTGACTCGCGCAAAGGTTTACACGCCAGGTTTTGTGTGATTCAAGGTTGTTGGCAACAAGGGAGTGTGTTCAATGCCAACGATTCCTTTGCGAAACGACTTTGATGCTGAAAGAGTCCGTGTTCTTGCGGCACGGAGCGATGATGGGAACCAGGCGCGACGGCTTTTGTCGATGGCGGCCATCTACGATGGGATGGATCGAGCGTGCGCGGCGGGTATTGGCGGCATGGATCGGCAGACGTTGCGGGACTGGGTTCACCGGTTCAACGCGGGAGGTCCGGCCGGTCTGATCGACCGCAAGCCGAACGGGGCGTTGCGTCCGGTTGACGCCGTCGCAAATGGCGGCGCTTTCGCGGGCTATCGAGGCCGGTCCCGATCCCGAACGGGATGGGGTCGTGCGCTGGCGCTGCATCGATCTCAAGCAACTGATCCGAACGCGCTTCGGCGTGGACTATCACGAGCGGAGCGTCGGCAAGCTGCTGGCCGCGCTCGGGTTCTCGCATATTTCCGCGCGCCCGCGCCACGTCGGCCAGGATGCGCGGGCACAGGAGGAATTTAAAAAAAAGTTTTCCCGAACACTTGGCGAAAATCGTAGCGGCACAGCCACCGGACACGCCCATAGAGGTTTGGTTTCAAGATGAAATGCGCGTCGGCCAGAAGAACAGCCTGGTGCGCCAGTGGGCCCCAAAGGGATCGCGCCCGCGCCAGGTCAAGGACCTACGGACCTCTTCGGCGTATCTCTTCGGCGCCATCTGCCCCGAGCGCGGTGAGGGCGCGGCGCTGGTCATGCCGCGCGCCAATACTGAAGCCATGGACCTGCATCTCGAGGAAATCAGCCGGGCCGTTGCCCCAAACGCCCATGCCGTCGTGCTGCTCGACCAAGCCGCATGGCACACCACTGCCAAACTCGGCATCCCGGAGAACATCTCCCTCGTGCCTTTGCCACCCAAGTCCCCGGAGATCAATCCCGCCGAAAATGTCTGGCAATACCTCCGCCAGAACTGGCTCTCCAATCGTGTCTTCGACTCCTATGAAGCCATCGTCGAGGCCTCTTGCCAAGCCTGGAACAACCTGACCGACCAACCTTGGAAGATCATGTCCATCGGCCTCAGAGCGTGGGATCGCACAAGTCAATGTTAAGGGCGGTTGGTATAACTCCATTTGTTCGGGAATGCTAGCGTCCATGGGCTTGCAACTCCACCACCCTCCGATTTGCCCACCGCAGAATCGACCAAATCGAACTTCACATCAAGTGACCACCATCACAAGATCCGGGAATTGTTTAGAAATCTCGTTAAATATCTGTTATTTTTTTCGAATGTTGTTTACGAATTGGTGCGGTCGGCAAGGCGGGGCGGAAATAAATAATTCTCGGCGTCATTATGAAATCGTGTCCACACATGGCACGTCCACGCACAGGAGAAACCGCTCGCGTCCAAAACGCCATCTCGGGCTAGTTAACCATTGATTTGTTCAACCATGTCGCGACGTCTATCGACGTCGAGAATTTCAATCCCGTTACCGGCTCGTCGAACGAGTTGGACACGGTTCAAATTGCTGAGCACGCGCGAGACCGTTTCGCGGGTCGTGCTTGCTCGGCTGGCGATATCGCTATGGGTGGGCAGTCGCTTGATGACCGCGCGGTTGTCGTCCGCGCGGATGGAATCGGCCATGCGGAGGATTTCGCCGTGCACCCGATTAATCGCGCTCAAGGTGCTCAAATCCATAATCCGGCTGTCGGCGTCGCGAACGATGTGGGTCAGCCGTAACAAGACCTCTATCGCCATGTCCGGGTGCTGCAACAACATTTCCTTGAAGGCCGCCGCCGACATGATGGCCAGGAGACACTCCTCGGCCGCGACGGCGCTCGCCGAGCGCGATTTACCATCCAGGGCCGAAAGCTCGCCGAAATAATTTCCGTTGTCGAATTGAGCAAAGGCGATCTCGCGTCCCGCGGCCGAATAGTTGACGATCTGCACCGCGCCATCGACGATGAAATAGATGTCGCGGCCATCGCTCTCGCGGTCGAAGATTTGCTTCTTCGCATTGTAACGACGCCAGCGGCAACGACGTTCGGTTGCCCGCAGTTCTTCCGCCGAGAGATGCCCCAGCAACGTAATGCCGGCAAGCGTGTTTCTAATTTTCATCGCCCCGGTCGTTTCCTCCCGTAAAAAATGTTACGGCATCACGCGGGCGTTACTAATATCTCAAAATAATACCTGACATATTGATCGGACTGTGCTATACATGGTGCATGGAAGCGCGTGACTTTCGTGGCATTGGTCGGGCGGCGCAGGAGGAACTCCGGCGTCGGGCGATCGTGCTTGTCGAGCAGGGTGGATCGAGCCGGGCCGAGGCGGCCAGGGTTGTTGGCGTGCAGCGGCAGACGGTCAACATCTGGCTCAAGCGGTATCGCGAACGGGGCGAGGACGGCCTCCTGGATGGTCGTCGGGTTTCCGGACGCAAGGGCAAGGGGGCGCTGACCACCGAGGAGGGCCGGCAAGTCCGCCGCTGGATCGCCGACAAGACGCCCGATCAGCTCAAACTGCCGTTTGCATTGTGGACGTCCCGTGCGGTGCGCGAGTTGATCGAGCGCCGGTTGGGCAAGCGCCTTGGCCTGTCGACCGTCCAGCTCTACCTGAAGCGCTGGGGCATGACCCCGCAAAAGCCGCTGGCGCGCGCCAAACAACGCTCGCCCGCCGCCGTGGCCGCCTGGTTGGAGCGCGACTACCCGGCGATCGCCGGGCGCGCCAAGCGAGAGAGAGCCGTCGTCTACTGGGGCGACGAGACCGGCATCTCCAACCAAGACCAGATCGGCCGCAGTTATGCCCCAAGAGGCCAGACGCCGGTGGTTGGCCGGACCGCCAAGAAGATCTCCAAGAGCATGATTTCGGCCGTCTCCAACCGCGGCCTGATGCGCTTCATGCTGTATGATGGGGCGCTTAACGTCGATCGCTTCATCATCTTCCTGCGGCGGCTGATCAAGGACGCAAAGCAGAAGGTGTTCCTGATCATAGATAACCTGAAGGTGCACCACGCCAAGTGGGTCAAGGCCTGGACTCTGAGCCATCGCCACGAGATCGAGCTGTTCTACCTCCCGGCCCCCGAGTGCAACCCGGACGAATACTTGAACAACGATGTCAAGCAGAAGTTGCGCCAAAAGCCGCAGCCCGGCACCAAGGACGAACTGGACAACAACACCCGCGCCGTCTTGCGCGCAACTCAGCGTTCATCGGATCGAGTGCGCGGTTACTTCCGCCCCCACCCCGTCAATTACGCCGCCTGATCGTCAGGTATCATATTAGGATATTAATAGCTACAATATTTCTCGAATTTTTTACGCTTCCCGAGGTTTATTTGCGGATCCGGGCAGGATTAATGCCCTTCCATACATTCTCAAGAAAGGAATTCGTGTCATCTCTTGCAGTCTGTTCGAGAACTCGCGGCACCGGCCCCCGCCCCCTCCCGGCCACCCCTATCAGCAACCTCTCGTGGGGGGCCGGGAGGGGGAGAGGGACAGACGCAAAAAATGCGCGGACGCGCATTTTCGAACAAACATTTGGGAACGGCCCATCTCAAAAGTTCCGACGTCATCGAGATCAGGAAAGCCGGGCAGCGCCGGCGCGCCATCCCACGGACGCAATGCGCGCCTCGACTCCGCGGTCGGGAGCGCGGTGGCCACGAAGCGCCGAGTATCCCCAACGCCGGGGATACGCCCATCGAGGAAATGGTAGGCGCAGAAGGAATCGAACCCCCGACATCTGCCAGATAACAGCACCGCTCTCCCACTGAGCTATACGCCTAACAAAAAATTACGGTACCCGTCGGGGATCCGTCAAGACCGCGGCAGGCCACCGGAAGACACCACATCCCACCCGGCCCTTCGACCGGGTTGCCCGTGGCGCCGGCCCTCAGCTTTCGTCGCTCGGGACCTCCTTGACACGCGCCGCCTGTTCCTCTCGCCAGCGCCCGAGCGCGTCGGCCACCGCCTCGTCCTCGAGAGCAATGATCGCCACCGCCAGCAAGGCCGCGTTGATGGCGCCCGCTTTGCCGATGGCCAAGGTGCCGACAGGAACGCCGGCCGGCATCTGAACGATCGACAACAAGCTGTCGAAACCATGCAGGGCCTTGCTTTCGATGGGCACGCCCAACACCGGCAACGGGGTCAGGGCCGCCGCCATGCCGGGCAGGGCGGCGGCGGCGCCCGCCCCCGCGATGATGACTTTCAGCCCACGCTCCCGAGCAGCCCCCAAATATTCCATTAAACGTTGCGGAGTCCGGTGCGCGGAGGCGATTCGCGCTTCATTTCTGATACCGAGGTTATCCAGGGTTGTGGACGCATGGCGCATGGTTGCCCAGTCAGATTGACTGCCCATGATGATCCCGACACGTGGCTGGTCGCTCATCGCCCGATCCCCGACCGGCTTGTCCTAAAACGAAACTTTCGCCATTATAGAAAGTTACGCCGGGGTGCGGCAAGGACGCCGTGTCCCGGTGTTGATCGGTAAGTCTATTGTTAGGATTCTTAATTTTATTGTTACAGTCGGTTCGAAAACTCGCGGCACCGGCCCTCTCCCCCTCCCGGCCACCCATATCAGCATACTCTCGTGGGTGGCCGGGAGGGGGAGAGGGCCGGAACAGACGCATAAAATGCGCGGACGCGCATTTTCGAACAGACTGTTAGGTATCAAAATTACCGGTATCGAGGCATGAAGATCGAAGGAACACGGCCCGCTCGCGTCACGTCGCGGGTCGTGAGCAAGGGTTCCGGGTCCCGGACCGCGGAAATCGCGGAAGCGTCCGAGAGAAATATTTCCGACGTCACTACCGTCATGGGAATTCCCAAGGCGGAACTGACACCTAAGGTGTACGCCGCCATTATGTCCCTGCTCGAGGAAGTGAAAAAGCTCCGCCGTGAAGTGGAGCACGGCAAGTCGCGAATCAATCACCTCGAAAAGCTGGCGGATCAGGATTCCCTGATGCCGATCACGAATCGCCGAGCGTTCGTGCGTGAAATGTCGCGCATCATGGCGTTTTCCCAAAGATATGATTTATTGAGCGGGGTGTTGTATTTCGATCTCAACGGCATGAAGGAGATCAACGACACCTACGGTCATGCCGCCGGCGACGCGGCCCTCAAGCTGTTGGGACACGTGCTGATCGAGAACGTCCGCCAGTCCGACGTCGTCGGCCGTTTGGGCGGCGACGAGTTCGGCGTCATTCTGGCCCAGACCGACCACGAGGCGGCGAAGGAAAAGGCCGGCTCCCTGGTCGAGGTCATCGAAAACACGCCCCTGGTGTGGGAAGGCAAGGAAATCAAATTATCGGTCGCGACCGGGGCCTATAGTTTCAGCCAGGGCGAATCGGTCGACACCGCTCTCGCTCATGCCGACAAGGCAATGTATGAAGACAAACGGCGCAAAAAGAACGACACATGATCGCCTTAATTTATTAGGCTATAATATCTGGTAGTAGTTCGTTTTCCAATATTTTAATTTCGTCCTTCAATTTCAATTTGCGCTTTTTCATGCGCTGGACTTCTACTTGGTTAAATTTACCACTAGTTGTCATCTGCGTGATTTCATAATCCAACTTGCGATGTTGATCACGCAGTTCCTCGAGTGATTTTTTCTTTGAGCTATCGTCCCCGGCCATTCGCGATCCTGCTTCACCCGAATCGGATTAGAACCTCAGCATAACAAATTCGAGGCGCCGGTTGTAGGCCGGAGGTAACCCCGTGGTCACGGCAAGGAACCGCCGCCGCGCGGATCACGTCCTGGGACCGATTTTTTCTCGGGCACGGCTTCGCCCCAACGCTTGACCAAGTCGCTTTCCAGTTCGAAAAGGTCGAGCACCCGTCCCACGCCATGGTCGACCAGCGCCGCCACCGAAGTCGGCCGGGGATAAAAGGCCGGCACCGGCGGCGCCACGATGGCCCCCATTTCGGCCAGTGCCGCCATGTTTCGGAGGTGTCCGGCGTGGAGCGGGGATTCGCGGACCATCAGAACGAGCCGGCGGCGTTCTTTCAAGACGACGTCGGCGGCGCGGGTCAACAGGTTCGAGGTCACCCCCGTGGCGATTTCCGACATGCTGCGGATCGTGCAGGGCGCGATCACCATTCCGAGCGTCCGGAACGAACCGCTCGACACCGCGGCGCCCAGGTCACCGATGGCATAGTTCGCATCGGCCAGGGCGCGCACGTCCGCCGCCTTCCAGTCGGTCTCGAAGGCCAGCGTCATTTCCGCCGCCTTGGTCATGACCAGATGGGTTTCGACCGGGAGCGGGCGCAGGACCTCAAGCAGACGGACGCCATAGACAACGCCCGAGGCGCCGCTTATCCCGATGATCAGTCGACTCGTTGTGGCCAAATCCTTCTCATTCTGGCATACTGCGGAAGACGGGGTTCCAATCGCCGAAGTGCTTGAAGCACAAGACCCATAACGCTACGTATCGTAAGGTATCTTGTGAATGGAATTCAAGTTTACCAGTATTATTCAGGCCAAGATGGAGGATTTGAAGATGCAGCTTGATGCTCGCCTTGAAAAACTAGCCGACAAACATGCGAGCCTTGAAAAAGCCATTGATGAAGAGGTACACCGACCTGTACCGGACAACCTACATCTTTCTGAATTAAAACGCCGAAAACTCCGAATAAAAGACGAAATTTTTCGAATACAAGGCGGATAATAGCCTGTTCGAAAACTCGCGGCGCCGGCCCTCTCCCCCTCCCGGCCACCCACGAGAGTATGCTGATATGGGTGGCCGGGAGGGGGAGAGGGCCGGAACAGACGCAAAAATGCGCGGTCGCGCATTTTGGAACAGACTCTAACAGCTCCCACGCTCTTGTCGTTCCGGCGTCCGCGGATACGCCCAGCTCAGCGGGCGATCCGGGCGATCGTGTCGCTTGTGCTGTGGTGCCCGGGCGCGAGAGGAACAATCACGACTTTTCCGCCATAACCGCGAACCGTCTCGGCGCCGACCACTTCGTCCGGCCGGTAGTCGGCGCCCTTGGCGAGCACCTCGGGGCGCAGGGCCTCGATCAGCGCCAGCGGGGTGTCTTCGCGAAAGACCACGACCAGATCGACACTCTCCAGCGAGGCCAGCACCAGGGCGCGTGCCGCCTCGCCCTGGATCGGGCGTTCCGGACCCTTCAGCCGGCGGACCGATTGGTCGCTGTTGAGACCGACGACGAGACGGTCGGCGGCGGCGCGAGCGCCGCCGAGCATGGCCACGTGCCCGGGATGCAAGAGATCGAAGCAGCCGTTGGTGAAGCCGACCCGCTCGCCGGCGCGGCGCCAACGATCGACACGTTCACGCGCGGCCGCCAGGGAAACGACCTTCGCTTCCGTTTCCGACCGGGCGTTCGAATGGATCGCGCGCATCAGATCATCCTTGTAGACGACCGCGGTGCCCACCCTGCCGACGACGATTCCGGCGGCCAGATTCGCCAGCCGGGCGGCGTCGAGTAAGGGAAGGCCCCGGCCCAGCGCCGCGGCGCAGGTGGCGAGGACCGTATCGCCGGCACCGGAAACGTCGTAGACCTCGCGCACCTCGGCCGGCAAGTGGCGCGCCGAACCGTCGCGGGTCACGAGGCTCATGCCCTCCTCGCCGAGAGTGATCAGAATGGCTTCGACGTCCCATTCGGCGAGGGCGCGCTGGGCGGCGGCGGTCAGGCGGGCCTCGTCGTCGCCGTCCGCGCGGACGGCGGAGGCCAGCTCGCGCCGATTGGGTGTCATCAACGTGGCCCCCCGGTAGCGGGCGAAATCACGGCCCTTGGGATCGACGACGAGGGGCTTTCCGTTGGCCTTGGCGGCGCTGGCGACGGCCTCCAGCACGGTATCGGTCACCACGCCCTTGGCATAATCGGAAATCACGATGACGTCCGCCCGAGGGGCCGCCTCGGCGACGACCCGGGCCAGTTCGGCGGCCGTCTTTGGAATGACCGGACGAGTCGATTCGCGGTCGGCGCGGAGCAGCTGCTGACCTTCGGCGACATATCGGATCTTGACCGTCGTCGGACGATCCCGCTCGGTCAGGACAGTGGCTTCGACGCCCGCCTCGGCGGCGATCATCGCGGCGAGGGCGCGCCCTTCGGGATCGTCCCCGACGACGGACAGGAAGCTGGCGCTAGCCCCAAGCGCGACGATGTTGCGCACGACGTTGCCGGCGCCACCCGGAACCGCCGTCTCGCGTCCGACGCGGAACACGGGGATCGGCGCCTCCGGCGAGATGCGGTCGACCTGGCCGTGGACGAATCGGTCGAGCATCAGATCGCCGACGCAAAGGACGTGGCTGGTCCCGAATCCCGCGACCCCGGCACCGAGGGCCCGATCGCCGATCATGAGCGCGCCCCTTGGTCTGAATACGGCGGCGCCGGGCCGACCATCTCCGGCGCCTCTCCCGCACCGGCCGCCCAGCCGATCAAGCGCTGGTCTCGCCTTCCGCCGTCTTGGCGGGTGCCTTTTCGGCCCGCGCCCGCGCCGTCTTGGCGGGTGCCTTTTCGGCCCGCGCCCGCGCCGTCTTGGCGGGTGCCTTTTCGGCCCGCGCCCGCGCGGCCTCGGCGCGCGAGATCGCCTCGTTGAGGTCGCGTTGGGAACATAGTCCCAGCAGAACGGGATCCCGGGGCTTGATGTTTGAACTGTTCCAGTGGGTGCGGTCGCGGACGGCGCCGATGGTCGCCTTGGTGGTTCCCAAGAGCTTGGTGATCTGTGAATCGACGAGTTCGGCATGGTTGCGCACGATCCAGGCGATGGCGTCGGGCTTGTCGCCGCGCTTGGCGACCGGCGTGTAGCGGCCCTGGCGGCCTCGCTGCACTGGCAGTTCGGGCCGTTTGGTGATGGCGAGCTTGGCTTTCGGATCGTCGACGCAGCGGCTGATTTCCTCCTTGGTGAGTTGCCCATTCGCGGTCGGGTCGAGGCCGACGATCCCGATCGCGACCTCGCCGTCGGCAATGCCCTTGACCTCGAGCAGATGCAAGCTGCAAAAATCCGCGATCTGCTCGAACGTCAGACTGGTATTGTCGACCAGCCAAACCGCGGTCGCCTTGGGCATCAGGGGTTGGGCCATGATCGCTCCCACTCCTTTCGTTCGCGGGTCCGGGAACGCGGCATCGTGCGGGGCGCCCCCGGCCGGCGATGGTGACGTCTCCCGAGTTTTCGCCACCACGATATACGGCAAATCGGCACCGCGACAACCTGTGATCTACACCGTTAGCACGATCTTGCCAATATGGGCGCCGGATTCGAGGCGCGCGTGGGCTTTCTCGGCTTCGGCAAGGGGGAAGCGGGAATCGATGACCGGGGCCACCCGGCCGTTCTCCAGCAGGGGCCAGACCTCGGCCATAAGTTCCTTGGCGATGGCGGCCTTGAACTCGGGACCACGGCGGCGCAGCGTGGCGCCACTGATCGTCAGGCGCTTGAGCATGATCGGCATCAGGTCGAGGCTGACCTGGCTGCCGGCGAGGAAGGCGATGGAAACCAGGCGGCCCTCGGGAGCCAGGGCGGCGATGTTGCGGGCCACGTAGTCGCCGCCAACCATGTCGAGAATCACGTTCACGCCCGCGCCCTCGGTGACTTCCTCGACCACGGCGACGAAGTCTTCCTCCCGGCGGTCGATGCCGCGTTCGGCGCCGAGACGCTCGCACACGCCGCATTTTTCGGCCCCGTCCGCGGTGGCAAAAACCCGGGCCCCGCGGGTGGCGGCCAGTTGAATCGCCGTGGTCCCGATGCCGCTGGCGCCGCCGTGGACGAGAAAACGCTCCCCGGCCACAAGCCCGGCCCGCCGAAAGACCGTGCTCCAAACGGTAAAAAAGGTTTCCGGCAGGACCGCGCCCTGGACCTCGTCGTACGCTTGCGGAAGCGCCAGGCACTGATCGGCCGGGGCCGGGCAATATTCGGCGTAGCCCCCGCCGGCCACCAGGGCGCAGACCCGGTCCCCGAGGCGCCAGCCCTGGACCCCGTCGCCGAGGGCGACGACCGTTCCGGCGCATTCGAGGCCAAGGACGTCGGAGGCCCCTGGCGGCGGCGGATAGCGGCCCAGGCGCTGCAAAACGTCGGGCCGATTGACTCCGGCGGCGCCGACCCGGATCAGAACCTCGTCAAGGCCGGGCGCCGGCACCGCCCGCGTCCCCAGCCGCAGGACCTCTGGCCCGCCCGGTTCGGCGATCTCGATGGCACGCATGTGAGTTGGAATGTCGTCGGCCATGGCCGGCCTCGCGTGGGGAATAATCGCCCACTTTGCCTCAACGGGGCGCCGCCCGAAACCCGGAAACTTTCCGCCGCCCGCCTCGCCCCGTCCCCGCGCGGCCGTGTTAACCCGATTTTAAGAAGCCGTAGCTATGTTTGTCTCCGCCACGGGAGACCATCCCTGGCACCATCTCTGGATTTCTGAAGCCTCCCTTAAAACTTGAGCCGCCCCTCCCGGCGGCTCACTTTATTTTGGGCTACCCGGGTAGTGTCCAGGATTTTCGCTCATTTTGTGTTGGCGATCCTGGTGTCGTTCAGCCTGCTTTGTTATCCGTCCATACTCATAGTTCCTTAAATCCGCTTTCCCGTCGCGGACCTTCGTAGCCGGCTGGGTTAGTTTCGCTGGCGCGACCGCTCTCGGGACATTGAGCGCTGATCTCGGCTTCCCGGTGATCGAGGGTCAGTAAGAGCAAAGCTATTCCGAGCAGTGCCGGTAATGTTTGAAAGATAAAGAGCCTCCGGTGGGCGGTAATCCAGCCAAAAACGCCGGCAACGCTGACACAAAACAGAATAAACATTGCAAACTCGTTCCACAGAGGATCACAGATGATATCACCGATACACAATGCCAAAGTGAGACCCGCTGGATTCACATCTCAAGTGCAACACCGAGGTTTATGAGGAAGGCCTCGGCGGGAGTTTTGAAACCGAGGCATTTTCTGGGTGTGGAATTGAGGCACCAGGCGAGGTCGTCGACGTCACGGGGTGTGTAGTCGGTGATGTTGGTTTTGCGGGGCATATCTCGTCGGAGTAAGCCGTTGGTGTTCTCGATGGTGCCGCGCTGCCATGGCGAGTGGGGATCGCAGAAATAGGCGTGTAAACCGAGTTGGTTCTCCAGTTCGCGATGGCCGGCGAATTCGGAGCCGTTGTCGAAAGTGATGGTCTGGCGGGCGCGGTCGGGAAGGCAGCCGAGGCTCGCCTGCACGGCCTCGCGGGTTTCCCGCGCGGTTTTGCTTTCCAAACAAGCAGTGAGCGTGAAACGAGTCATGCGTTCACACAGGGTCAGCAGGTTGGCCCGCTGGGTGCGGAACTGCATCAGGTCTCCTTCCCAATGCCCGAATTCTTCGCGCGAGGCCACGGTTTCCGGGCGTTGCGCGATCGGACGGCGGTTGGGGATCGGTTCCCGGCGGCGCTTGAAATAGCGCCGTCCCTGCCCCCGGGTTTAACCCGGGGCAAGAAACGATACAGCCTTTCCGGGCGCACCTTGGTCCGGTAGATGAAGCGGTAGATTGTCTCGGGGCTCACGGTGTGCTCTGATCCGTCGAGCTTGAGCCTGCCGGCAATCTGCTCCGGCGACCATCCCTTGAGCGAAGTCGGTCGCGGACCCAGTCGCCGAGCCGGCTCAGGCGCTCGATCCGCGATACCCTCCGACACCGCGATAGGGCGATACGTTCCGCCGATGCTGCCTTGTAGCCGCCCTTGGGCAGCGAATTCCGCTTCAACTCACGCCAAATGGTGGTCGGGTGCCGGCCCATCAGGCGAGCAATTTCGCGACGAGATTTACCGGCTTCATGAAGCCAGTAAATCTCAATTCGATCGTCAAATACGAGCTGATCATATTGTGTTCCCATAGCAACTCCAGATCATACCGGTGTTGCACTTGGTTTGTGAGTTTAGGGGGCCGTTTTTAACCGTCCGTTTCGGTGATGCGATTGCTCCACGCCTTCCGGAAGAAAGCCAAGAAAGCCAAACGAACGAAGGATAGGGAACTGATCAGGCGGAGACTCAAGGCAGCGGATGCCGATCACGGAAAAAAGCGGGACTGACGATGGCAAAGAGCGAAATTATCGTTGTGGAGGAAAGCAGCGGCAACGTTTTTGCCGATCTTGCCTTACCCAATCCCGCCCGCGAGTTGCTCAAGGCGCATTCGACCCTGGAAATCCCGCGGATCGTCAAGTCGCGCGCCTTGAAGCAGGCCGGAAAAATTCTCGCCATCAGGCCGCCCCATGTCTCATCCCTCAAGCGCGCCCGCTCCGTAAATTTCTCCCTCGAACGCCTCATGGAATTTCTGACCAAACTCGACCACGACGTCGAGATCACGGTGCGCCCCCAGCGTAAGGACCAAGCGGGAATGTCCCTCGTGGTCGAATGAAGCGCGACCGTGTGGCAGGTTGGTGAGGCGATCGGAGACCCCCCGCGCTCGCCTGGGTTCGTATTCCACAACCAGCTGCAGGAGGATTTGCGTGAGGTTGGTCTCGATGCCTTCGCAAAGGGAATTATATATTTATTTTGCCAATCATCCTAACTCCCTCTTGGCCCCTTTTATACAATTCCCTCTTGCATACTGGTAAACCAAGGCCCTCTGCTCCGAATTCAAACCCTGTACGACTGGAATAATACTATCTTCCATGGCTGTTATATTACCCTGTAACATCACGTTTGCAAATTCCAATGCTTCTTGCTCAGTCATGCCCATTTCTACCCATTGAGAAGTCCTGTTCAGCATGAACTTGAAACAAGGAACCACAACATGATCCTCAATCTCTTTTTTATAATCTTGTGAATGAGCAACACCAGAAACCAGACATACCCCAGCAACCACAATCCTGAAAATATTCATGACAACCTCAACCCTTAATTTCCCTATTCTGAGAAATTCTCATTCGCTGTCCAAACAAGAACAGGAGGCCCTCCGCCCTTCGGATGCAGATAAATTTGAGATGCACCCAAAAACCCATAATCATTGACAGTCACCCGCGCCCCACGAGGCATCCTGATGCAATCCCCACGGCTGTACAGTGAAGCCATCCAACTTGTATCGCCTGTCGTCTTAGCCCTTATAACTGCATCCATATACTCGTCGAACGCATCCTCGGTAAAACAAGCCGCCCCCCCTCCGGCGTTGGTGGCCCTATAATCTCTCAAAACATTCTCAATTTCCTCGGTCTCTTCATCGCCGCCCCTTGAAACAATTATCACGATGAAAATCACTATAAGACCCAGGCACCCCAGGCACCCCTTCTGAACCGATACTATTTTCCCGTGCGGGTCTTGGTGCCCACAATGAGGGCACGCCTTAGCTTCCGTAGAAATTTCCTTGTTACATTCACGGCATGGTTTAAGTGCCATCTAGTTCCCCCTAACAAACACATGAGAGAACCCGGAGGGTGCCGGGCCGTTGCAATCACGCACAGGTTATGTGGAGACCCTGCCTATTCACCAGGCTGGGGAGCTATCCCATGCCGGATCTAAGGGCTGTTATATTCAGCAGGCGGCCCGACAAAACGGGCAACCTGAACGTGATTGCAGATAAAAGTTTAGACCAATGGCATACAAAATCAATAATAATTTCGGTAGTGCCTCAGTTTGAATTCCAAGAGTCGGACAGGGGGCCTTTTCAGGAATCCACAATCATGTTACCCTGGCTTGCCATCCGGAGGGCCCGTGCGTGGGCCTGCCGTGTCCTATCATGCCAAGGGAGTGGTGCGATGGATGAAACAAACACCCTGAGTCATAGGGATGCTGTCCTGAGTGTCTTAGCCAAGATGAATGAGCGGCCGGAAAATACCGTACGCTCTTTGCGTGAATTTCATGAATCGTCGCGTGTGTTGTCGAGCAGCCATCCGAGACTCATCGACGAGTACCCGGATCAATGGGTTGCCGTTTCTGGTGAGGGCGTTATCTCACACGGGGAAAGTCTGGATTATGTTCTAGGGGAAGTCGATAAAAAGGGCTTGCGCCGATCCGACACCTTGATCCGCTTCATAGAGCGGGCGCAACGTACGCTAATCCTGTAATATCGTGATTGTTGGACGCTTCGGCGACACAACCGGGCGCCCTTATGTGGGCGCCCGGTTGCTCTTGCCACGCTTCAATGTCACGGCAAACCTTTCGTTTTTGGTCGATACTGGTGCCGACAGAAGTATGTTAATGCCCGTCGATATCATCAGAATGGGGATTGACCGTGGAATATTAGAAAAACAAATAGATGTCGGTGGAGTAGGTGGCAGTACCGTAGGCTTCCGGGAAAAGGCAGTTTTGGCATTTGCCGGTCAGAGACACCGTTCAAGTATATTCTACTCCATTGAAATATTGATAGCGCAAGATGACCGCAATCTAATGCGTACGCCATCCCTCCTAGGCCGAGATGTTCTCGACCGGTGGAAAATAAGCTACGATCCGCACAATAATGAATTATCTTTTACCGTGCGTTCTGCCGATCTCATCGACACGGACAACGATGTGAATTCAAACTGACCCAAACCCCGAGGATTCGATTCCCTCTGCCTCCACCAGGATTCTTGTATTTTACTCTATCAAATTCCTGTAATGCAAGACTTTTCCTGCCATGTTACGGGCAACAGTATTCATTTGTTCTATTGTGTTATTATCCCGAACATTATGTCGCCCCGCGAATTCGTTCAAATATCTCTGCAAGTGTTTGGAACTTACGTGATGATAAGTCCCATGATACCCGCGCTTGAACATCGCCCAGAAACTTTCTATGCCCTGCGTATGAGTATTCCCCTTCACGTATTCTCCAACACTGTGCTTAACGCTATCGTGGTCATAGGGCACACCCTTGTAAGCCTTAGCATCATCCGTATAGACAGTTGCTCCTGACAATGCGACAGCCATCACGAAACCCTTCAGAGTCTTGTGGTCCGCCGCCTTGACGATCTTAGTCTTGACCTTTTTGCTTTTACGGTCCTTGGCCCCGGCAACGATTGTTTTTCCGGCTCCTGGCCCCGCGTGGAGTTTCTTGTTGGCATGTTTGTTCTTCTCCTTGCCACCCACATACATCTCATCTATCTCGACAGGACCGCTGAAAGGCGGAGATTTGCTATCCCAGGCTTCACGTATTCTCTGTAACATGTACCATGCGGTCTTCTGGGTGATCCCCAAATCCCGGTGGAGCTTCATGCTGGATACACCCTTAAGGCTGGTGAGATGCAGATAGATCGCATACACCCATTTCCGGCATGACATATGCGATTTGTGCATCAAGGTTCCGGTCTTGACCGAAAAATATTCTCGGCAGTCTCCGCACCTATAAATAGGCATGTTTCTGTGACATGCTTCACGAGTCCACCCACTCCCGCAATAAGGACATACTCTCCCGTCCAACCATATATTAGCTTCGAACCACTTGCGGGCTTCTTCTTCCGAGGGGAACATTTCTGAAAGCTGCATAAGCGTAATGCCCTCACGATAAAACCTACCAGGAGCCTCCCCTTTACACTTATTTTTACTCTTATTTTTTATGCCTACAGACACCGGCATCTATCCCTCCTTGGATATGTATGTTCTTATTACAATTATTATACCTGTTACTATGGTATTGTCCATATAAATAGAAAATTATAAATCTGTTCCATACCATCAATCTCCCTATGCAACTAATTGCAATCTTATTACCCTGTGACACTAACAACTAAAAATCTTAGATCAATAATCAAATTTTAAACTTTCCTGTTACCGAGTTTTAGACTCGACTCAATCTATCAAAATATTAGGCAATTAACGGATTAAGGCTTGACTCCCAGGTTCATCACGACTAATACCAACCGCCCTTAACATTGACTTGTGCGAGCCCACGCTCTGAGGCCGATGGACATGATCTTCCAAGGTTGCTCGGTCAGGTTGTTCCAGGCTTGGCAAGAGGCCTCGACGATGGCTTCATAGGAGTCGAAGACACGATTGGAGAGCCAGTTCTGGCGGAGGTATTGCCAGACATTTTCGGCGGGATTGAGCTCCGGGGACTTGGGTGGCAAAGGCACGAGGGAGATGTTCTCCGGGATGCCGAGTTTGGCAGTGGTGTGCCATGCGGCTTGGTCGAGCAGCACGACGGCATGGGCGTTTGGGGCAACGGCCCGGCTGATTTCCTCGAGATGCAGGTCCATGGCTTCAGTATTGGCGCGCGGCATGACCAGCGCCGCGCCCTCACCGCGCTCGGGGCAGATGGCGCCGAAGAGATACGCCGAAGAGGTCCGTAGGTCCTTGACCTGGCGCGGGCGCGATCCCTTTGGGGCCCACTGGCGCACCAGGCTGTTCTTCTGGCCGACGCGCATTTCATCTTGAAACCAAACCTCGATGGGCGTGTCCGGTGGCTGTGCCGCTACGATTTTCGCCAAGTGTTCGGGAAAACTTTTTTTTAAATTCCTCCTGTGCCCGCGCATCCTGGCCGACGTGGCGCGGGCGCGCGGAAATATGCGAGAACCCGAGCGCGGCCAGCAGCTTGCCGACGCTCCGCTCGTGATAGTCCACGCCGAAGCGCGTTCGGATCAGTTGCTTGAGATCGATGCAGCGCCAGCGCACGACCCCATCCCGTTCGGGATCGGGACCGGCCTCGATAGCCCGCGAAAGCGCCGCCATTTGCGACGGCGTCAACCGACGCAACGCCCCGTTCGGCTTGCGGTCGATCAGACCGGCCGGACCTCCCGCGTTGAACCGGTGAACCCAGTCCCGCAACGTCTGCCGATCCATGCCGCCAATACGCGCCGCGCACGCTCGATCCATCCCATCGTAGATGGCCGCCATCGACAAAAGCCGTCGCGCCTGGTTCCCATCATCGCTCCGTGCCGCAAGAACACGGACTCTTTCAGCATCAAAGTCGTTTCGCAAAGGAATCGTTGGCATTGAACACACTCCCTTGTTGCCAACAACCTTGAATCACACAAAACCTGGCGTGTAAACCTTTGCGCGAGTCAAACTCTAGGGCGGTTGGTATAAATGGTGCTGTCCTGTCGAGAGGTGAGCTACCATGAAATACACTCATGCCCTTGCGATACTATCCCTAATTATATGTGCCAGTTGTGCAGGCAGGCCAGCAATCATTTCCGACCTAGAAGATGACAAAGTGATTGTGCAAGCTGGTATTGGAACAAGCAAGGCAGACATACGGGCGAAGGCCGCGAAGGGATGCGGGATACACAATAAAATTGCATCAGCGAACATCAGCAAGAAATGTCGTGATCAATATTGCTTCCAAGCTGATTACCTATTCGCCTGCCATGACAAGAAGCCTATCGATGCCAGAGGAACCCACGATGCGAGAAAGGCACTGGGTATTACCAAGCCGTAGCGTCCCATGACCCCACCACCAATTCGTTTGATAGTGTGCCATGAAGCCCTGGGCGGGCTAGCAACTTATTGGACAATTCTAAATTTCGGATCTAAATCAATGGCTTAGAACAAACACACAAGAGGGCTTGCAGGGACATGAGAACAACGGAGCGGAAAATCTCTATCGCAGTCTTGGAGATCGCGGCAAGCAAACCGGGACATCGGGTGACTTTGGATGAACTCAGGGCAGAGATTCCTGAATATATCAATTTGACTCCGAAAGATTGGGAATTTTCAACCACTCGCCCGGGCGAACGATTGTGGGAACAGTCACTCAGGAATATACAGTCCCACCATGACAACAGCACCAGTTTTATCCGGCGTGGATTGCTTGGTCATCTTCCGGGAGGGGGCTACTCCGCTACGGAGGAAGGTAGGGAGTTCCTGGAGACCTTGAAGTAGCTGTCAGCTTCAAGGCCCTCTAAGCCATTCTGTCGTGAGGATAGGCCGGTTTGTTGACATAGCCTCTTTCTTCGAGCCACTTCATGCAGACTTCCACCTTCTTAATATCGACCCCGGTAATCATTGCCACTTCTTCCAAGGCTGGCAGGCACCCGTGGTCATTCTGGTCTATAACAACCTCTAGAACACGGCGTTTCAAGCTGTCTGATAATTCCATGACTCTCTCTTTTGTTGGAGAGAGACTTACAGAATCCGTTGCTATATCAATGATATAATGGAATCCAGCGAGATAATCGTGACTTAACCCTGCGCCGCGCTATCACGCAAAGACGCCTTTCAAAAACCCATTGAAACCATTGTCTTGTCCCCACCTATCCTGTGATTCTTCCCTGAAGTCTTGCGTGTCATTGGGAATTTCCGGTATCGATCTTCTCAATAGACACAACAACGGACTTGGGTATGGCTGCTACTATCTCCCCCTCCTTTTTAAAAAAATACGTGTCTAATTCAAGGTTGAACCCGTTGATGCTATCGGCTTCCACCGTCTTTAATCCAACCTCACCTTTTCTGTATCTGATATGATATGTGTTCATGTTTTTCACACTCCTAATCACACTTGTTAACTTGCAGTGCATTCAATTGCAATTCAAACCCCTAATCAAACTCCTAATTCAGTCTTTCTTTTTTCCAAAGCCTGTATCCTATCTTCCGTCCCGGCTATCTCGGCAAGCAAAGATTCTATTTCTTGCGTGGAACATAATTCAGGCATCTTAACAAAAAATCCCTTGCCCATAGGATTACGGATTCTTTCAGATATAATATCCAAATCCGAAACCACCTGTTCCGCCTTGGATCTCAAACAAGCTAATTTCTTACGGGACTCTGCCAAGTCATGCACCACCTTACCCATAATAGCATACTGTTCATCTTCGGTCATAGTTTCCTCCATTTAATGGTTTAACCTTTCTCCCCCGTCGATGTGGTCTATACATGCCACGCTATCACACTTTTTAATTTCTGGTTAATTTCTGGTGCATTCAATTGCAATTCAACCCCCTAATCAAACTCCTTATCCTTATTATACATATATTAACAGATATGGCAAGATAAATATATAATTCCCTTCGCAAAGGGTTTACGCTCGTTATCGTCGGCCTCGCCACAAACAACGCTCAAGCCGCCTTTGTCGCAACATTTCCATCTTCGGCCTGAGACCCAGAAAATCACGCGTATTTCAATGGGCTGGTAAACTCGCTTATCATAAATAATACCAACCGCCCTTAACATTGACTTGTGCGATCCCACGCTCTGAGGCCGATGGACATGATCTTCCAAGGTTGGTCGGTCAGGTTGTTCCAGGCTTGGCAAGAGGCCTCGACGATGGCTTCATAGGAGTCGAAGACACGATTGGAGAGCCAGTTCTGGCGGAGGTATTGCCAGACATTTTCGGCGGGATTGAGCTCCGGGGACTTGGGTGGCAAAGGCACGAGGGAGATGTTCTCCGGGATGCCGAGTTTGGCAGTGGTGTGCCATGCGGCTTGGTCGAGCAGCACGACGGCATGGGCGTTTGGGGCAACGGCCCGGCTGATTTCCTCGAGATGCAGGTCCATGGCTTCAGTATTGGCGCGCGGCATGACCAGCGCCGCGCCCTCACCGCGCTCGGGGCAGATGGCGCCGAAGAGATACGCCGAAGAGGTCCGTAGGTCCTTGACCTGGCGCGGGCGCGATCCCTTTGGGGCCCACTGGCGCACCAGGCTGTTCTTCTGGCCGACGCGCATTTCATCTTGAAACCAAACCTCGATGGGCGTGTCCGGTGGCTGTGCCGCTACGATTTTAGCCAAGTGTTCGGGAAAATTTTTTTTTAAATTCCTCCTGTGCCCGCGCATCCTGGCCGACGTGGCGCGGGCGCGCGGAAATATGCGAGAACCCGAGCGCGGCCAGCAGCTTGCCGACGCTCCGCTCGTGATAGTCCACGCCGAAGCGCGTTCGGATCAGTTGCTTGAGATCGATGCAGCGCCAGCGCACGACCCCATCCCGTTCGGGATCGGGACCGGCCTCGATAGCCCGCGAAAGCGCCGCCATTTGCGACGGCGTCAACCGACGCAACGCCCCGTTCGGCTTGCGGTCGATCAGACCGGCCGGACCTCCCGCGTTGAACCGGTGAACCCAGTCCCGCAACGTCTGCCGATCCATGCCGCCAATACCCGCCGCGCACGCTCGATCCATCCCATCGTAGATGGCCGCCATCGACAAAAGCCGTCGCGCCTGGTTCCCATCATCGCTCCGTGCCGCAAGAACACGGACTCTTTCAGCATCAAAGTCGTTTCGCAAAGGAATCGTTGGCATTGAACACACTCCCTTGTTGCCAACAACCTTGAATCACACAAAACCTAGCGTGTAAACCTTTGCGCGAGTCAAACTCTAGGGCGGTTGGTATTATCGGTGATTTGGTCGCTAATTTGTATCGAGTTGTACGTGTGCAAGACTCAACACTTCACGAACGCGGCGCCGGGAAGGTCAGGGTCTATTCGAAAATGCGCCTCCGCGCATTTTTTGCGTCTGTTCCGGCCCTCTCCCCCTCCCGGCCACCCACGAGAGTATGCTGATAGGGGTGGCCGGGAGGGGGTGAGGGCCGGAGCCGCGCGTTTTCGAACAGACAGTCAGGCGGGGCTGCCGTAGCCGCCGCCACCGGGGGTTTCGATGACGAAGACGTCGCCGGGGTTCATCTCGATTTCGGCGCAGCCGGCGAGGTCGACACGGCTCCCATCGATGCGTTCCACCCAATGACGGCCCCGGGCCCCGGGAGCGCCGCCGGCGAGGCCGAAGGGAGCGACGCGCCGGTGGCCGGCGAGGATCGCGGCGGTCATCGGTTGGCGGAAGCGAATCCGGCGGACGACCCCATCGCCGCCGCGCCGGCACCCTTCACCGCCGCTGCCCCGGCGAATGGCGAAGGTCTCGACCACGACCGGATAGCGCCATTCGAAAACTTCCGGATCGGTCAGGCGGGAGTTCGTCATATGGGTGTGGACGGCGTCGGTGCCGTCGAAGTCCGGGCTGGCCCCGGAGCCGCCGCAAATCGTCTCGTAATATTGCCGGCCAGCGTCGCCGAAGGTGAAATTGTTCATCGTGCCCTGGGCGGCGGCCATCGCGCCGAGGGCCCCATATAGCGCGTCGACGACGCACTGTGAGGTCTCGACGTTGCCGGCGACGACGGCGGCGGGATAGCGCGGCGCCAGAAGGGAACCCTCGGGGATCACGATGTCGATCGGCTCCAGACAACCGGCGTTGAGGGGGATCGCGTCGTCGACCAAGGTGCGGAAGACGTAGAGTACGGCGGCGCGGCAAACCGCCCCGGGGGCATTGAAGTTGTTCGGGCGTTGGGCCGAGGTGCCGGTGAAATCGACTCGTGCCCGCCGCCCCGCGCGGTCGATCGTGACCTTGACCCGGATGACGGCGCCGTCGTCCATTTCGTAGGCGAAGCTGCCGCCGCGCAGGCCCGGCAACATCCGGCGCACCGATTCGGCCGCGTTGTCGCGGACGTGGCGCATGTACGCCCGCGTCGTTGGCAGCGAATACTGCGCGACCACGTTGAGCAGTTCACGAGAACCGCGGGCACAGGCGGCGATCTGGGCCTTGAGGTCGGCGACGTTCTGGTCCGGGTTGCGCGCCGGCCACCGTCCCGCCGCCAGAACCCGGCGGATGTCGTCCTCCAGAAAGCGTCCCGCGGCGACGAGCTGGAGATTGTCGATCAGGACGCCCTCTTCCTCGACGGACATGCTTCCCGGGGGCATCGAACCGGGGGTGGTGCCGCCGATGTCGGCGTGGTGGCCGCGGGCCGCGACGTGGAACCAAATTTCGTCGCCGGCGGGGTTGAAAACCGGGGCCACGACGGTGACGTCGGGCAGATGGGTGCCGCCGCCGTAGGGGGCGTTGAGCACGTAAACGTCGCCAGGGCGCATCGTCGGCCGCCGGGACGCGATCACCGATTTGACGCTCTCGTCCATCGAGCCGAGATGAACCGGGATGTGGGGGGCATTGGCGACCAGTTCCCCGGCGCCGTCGAAAACCGCGCAGGAGAAATCCAGCCGTTCCTTGATGTTGACCGAGTGGCTGGTGTTTTGCAGGGTCGACCCCATCTGTTCCGCGATCGACATGAACAGATTGTTGAACACTTCCAGCATCACCGGATCGGCCTGGGTCCCCACCGCGGCGGCGCGCTTTTTCGGCCGGGCCCGGGTCAGTATCAGCTCGCCCCGAGGCGAGACCTCGGCCCGCCAACCGGGTTCGACCACGGTGGTACCCGTCCGCTCGACGATGATGGCGGCGCCCGTGACGCGGTCGCCAGCGCCCAGGTCGCGGCGCTGGAAAACCGGGGTTTGGTGATGGACGCCGTCGGAGAACATGCGCACCCGTGTCACCGGCTTGGGGCCGGCCCGGTCCGCCGGAACCCAGGAATCCGGCGCCGCGGTCACGGCGCCGACGGCTTCGACGGAAACCGATTCGACGACGTGACCCCGCTCGGGCACGACGAATCCATAACGCCGCTGGTGGGCGGCGGCGAAACGCGCGGTCAGTTCCTGGCGCGTCCCCTCGTCGATCACCAAGGCGCTGTCGCTACCGCCGTAGCGCATCCGGACCTTGCGCTCGCAGGCCAGAGATTCCGGGGTTAGGCCCTGGGCCGTCAGTTCCTTCCGGGCCTCGGCCTCGAGCTGGGGAAACGTCTCGCCCAGAAGCGTCATCGCCTTGGCGTCGAGTTCGGCTTCCAGGGCCCGTTCGCGGATGACGCGGACCTCGGCGAGACCCATGCCGTAGGCCGACAAGACGCCGGCAAGGGGATGAATGATGACTCGCCGCATGGCCAGGGCGTCGGCGACCTTGCAGGCGTGCTGACCGCCGGCGCCGCCGAAACAGCAGAGAGTGTACGCGGTGACGTCGTGTCCGCGCTTGACCGAAATTTCCTTGATCGCCCGGGCCATGTTGTCGACGGCGATGGTCAGGAAGCCGTCGGCGACCTCCTCCGCGGTCAGGCCTTGGCCGGCGGCGCGGTTGATTTTCGGGGCCAGGGCGGCGAAGGCCGTGGCGACGCTTTCCGGGTCCAGGGGCTGGTCGGCACCGGGACCGAATACCTTGGGGAAGAGGTCCGGCACGAGCTTGCCGACCATGAGATTGGCGTCGGTCACCGTCAGGGGACCGTCCTTGCGATAACACCTCGGACCCGGTTCGGCGCCCGCCGAGCGTGGTCCGACCCGCATCCGGGCCCCGTCGAAGCGCAAGATCGACCCGCCGCCAGCCGCCACCGTATGGATGCGCAGCATCGGCGCCCGCAGGCGGACGCCGGCGACCTCGGTCACGAAGGCCCGTTCGTATTCGCCGTCGAAGTGAGAGACGTCGGTCGAAGTGCCGCCCATGTCGAAGGCGATGATCTTTTCGATTCCGGCCGCCGCGCAGGTCTTGACGGCGCCGACCACGCCCCCCGCGGGTCCGGAGAGGATGCTGTCCTTGCCCTGGAAACGCTCGGCGCCGGTGAGGCCGCCCGAGGACTGCATGAACATCAGGCGGGCCCCGCCGAGATCCGCCGCGACCCGGCGGACGTAACGGCGAAGCAGCGGGGAAAGGTAGGCGTCGACGACTGTGGTGTCGCCGCGGCTGACCAATTTCATCAGCGGGCTGACCCGGTGGGAGACCGATATTTGGGGAAAGCCAACCTCGCGGGCAATCTCGGCGACCGCCACTTCGTGGGCCGGAAAGCGGTAGCCGTGCATCAGGACCACGGCGATCGCCCGGTAGCCCTGGTCATGGGCCTTCCGCAAGGCTGCCCGGGTCGCGACCGGGTCGAGCGGCCGCAGTTCCTCGCCCTGGGCGCCGACGCGGGCGTCGATTTCGATCACCTCGGCGCAGATCTGTTCCGCCAGGACGATGTGGCGGGCGAATATATCCGGCCGGTTCTGGTAACCGATCCGCAAGGCGTCGGCGAATCCCCTGGTGATCGCGAGGACGGTCGCCTCGCCCTGGCGTTCGAGCAAGGCGTTCGTGGCCACGGTGGTGCCCATCTTGACCGCCTCGATCGCGTCCGTGGGCAGGGGATCGTCGGGGCCCAGGCCGATGACGTCGCGAATCCCCCGCAGCACCGCGTCGTCGTAGTGGAAAGGGTTTTCGGACAGGAGCTTGTGGGTCGCCAGGGTCCCGTCGGGCCGTCGGGCGACGATGTCGGTGAAGGTGCCGCCACGGTCGATCCAGAACTGCCATCGGGAAGCCTGCGTCATGGGCATGGAATTCGTTTCATCCGACATTCCCCAGATGACATCCAAATTCGTGGAAATCGTACCACCTTTCCACCGCCGAGGGAACTGCAACCCTTGCGCAGCCAGGAACAATTTTTAGTCGCGGTTGAGGGTTCGGGATGAGTGGGATCGTGCTCGGTGCACGGGGTTCGGGGAGCCCCGAGCTTGCCTCGACGACGTCATGGGGACTGCTCGAAGCCACCGGACGGCGTTTTCGGATTCGACAGGCACACCGGTCCGCCCGCGCCGCTCGGCGGCACGTCCCGGTCCGGGGGAGAGGCGTGCTGTCTCAGGCGATGGGCGCGGTCATGATCGCGTCGAGGGCCTCCTGCGCCCGGGCGGCATAGTGCCGGTTGGCCTCGGGCAGATAACGGAAGCGTCCGTCGCAGCGCACGATGGCGATGGCCGCGTTGGTCAAGCAGGCGAGATTTCTGGGCAGGTGACGCACGTAGGCCCGGCATCGGTCTTCGTCGTAGCGAATATATCCGGCCGGTTCTGGTAACCGATCCGCAAGGCGTCGGCGAATCCCCTGGTGATCGCGAGGACGGTCGCCTCGCCCTGGCGTTCGAGCAAGGCGTTCGTGGCCACGGTGGTGCCCATCTTGACCGCCTCGATCGCGTCCGTGGGCAGGGGATCGTCGGGGCCCAGGCCGATGACGTCGCGAATCCCCCGCAGCACCGCGTCGTCGTAGTGGGAAGGGTTTTCGGACAGGAGCTTGTGGGTCGCCAGGGTCCCGTCGGGCCGTCGGGCGACGATGTCGGTGAAGGTGCCGCCACGGTCGATCCAGAACTGCCATCGGGAAGCCTGCGTCATGGGCATGGAATTCGTTTCATCCGACATTCCCCAGATGACATCCAAATTCGTGGAAATCGTACCACCTTTCCACCGCCGAGGGAACTGCAACCCTTGCGCAGCCATCCGATGACCTGATTTTGGAGATCGGCCCTCGTTTGGAAGGCCATTTGCCCAGATTTTCCGCCATTCAGACACACCCCTCCCGGCGTTTTCAGCTGGCCGTCGATTTCCCCGGCCTACGCCGGAGCGGGTCTTGGTCGCAGATCATCAATCAGGCTCAGGAATTTCCGAAACAAGCTTCTCGGCACCGCCACCTCGGCCAATTGGAACGTGACGTAGCGGCCATGCCGAACAACTTTGGCGCCGATCTTCACCAGCTTCTCTCGTAATGTCGTCATCGACCAGTGCTCTACTTCCTTCGGCAAGGCCAGTGTCCGCATGAAGTTGGCGAGATTGTAAGCCAGGGCGTGAAGCTGAAGCCGAACCTCGTTGTCGCGGAATTTACGGCACGACAGCCTCGTCCATTTGATGGCGTTCTTGCCTTCCTTGATATATTGCTCCGCTTTGCCCCGCTGATTGTAGAAGCTCACCACCCGCTCGGGGGCCGATGCGGTTCGCTAGACCTTCATCGCAGTGGACTTGCACCACCTACTCCTTGCCGGTCTCCTGGCGCACCTGTGTGAAAACTCCGTAAAATCCTGTTTCTTTGTCGAATCCGCCAAAAATGTAAAATATTGAAACACGCAAGCCATTGAATTTATTGACTTTTGAATTCAGAAAGTTCGGAAGAAATCTCGTTTCGCGCGTTTAGGGCACGTTTTTACACAGTCTGGACCCTAACCGGTCATGACGTGTCCAGACCGAGAGATAAGCTTCACTTAGGACCCGGAGAGGCCTGACGGAGCAGACGCGCCGAGGAATTTCTGGACGCCGAACGATGGGGCGGCAGTGAATTGATGTGTTCCAGCCGTATGATTTGCGCTGGCATGTGTTGGCGCGTACTCTTTCACAAAATATTTGGACACTGCCCGGGGAGAGTGCGTGGCAGGTGAGGTTCGGATGCGGGGATTCGCGAAATGTGCGGCGGTAGCTGTGCGCGCCGTTTGGCTGGCCATAGTCGTGCTTTTTATTTCCTGATTACGGCCAGTGCTCGCAATGGCACGCAACCCTGTACAGTCAGAAAGGAATCAGCCTCAACGCGCTCTACGGCACCGAAGACCAATGCTTCGATGCGCTCTTTCAATGGCGATGGCCCAATGGGTTTCTGTGCCCCCACTGTGGCCATGACCGATGCTGCCAGTTGAGCAGCCGCAAGCTCCAACAGTGCAATCGCTGCCACCGCCAGACCTCGATTACCGCAGGCACCATCTTCGACTCCACCAAGCTGCCCCTCACGGTGTGGTTCCAAGCCATCTACCTCATGACCCAGGACAAGAAAGGGGTCTCGGCGATGAAGCTGCACCGCCATCTGGGCATCTCCTACAACGCCGCGTGGCGCATCAGACACAAGCTGATGCAGGTGATGATGGAGCGCGACCGCGAGCACCCGCTCAGCGGATGGATCGAGCTCGATGACGCCTATCTCGGTGGCGAGCGAAGTGGGGGCAAGCGCGGTCGTGGCGCGCCCGGCAAGACGCCCTTTGTCGCCGCGGTGCAGACCAACGAGGAGGGACACCCGTTGCGCATGAAGCTCACCGTCGTCGAGGGCTTCCGTCTCACCGAAATCGCCGCCTGGGCGCAGCTCCACCTCGGTAAAGGCACTCGGGTCGTCTCCGATGGGTTGGCCTGCTTTCATGGCGTCACCGCGGCGGGCTGCGTTCATCAGCCGGTGGTAGTGGGCAGCGGAAAGGCCGCTGTCGAGCGCCCCGAGTTTCGATGGGTGAATACAATTCTCGGCAACATCAAGAACGCCTTGCGTGGCACCTACCATGCGATTCGTCCCAAGTATGCTCAGCGATATCTCTCGGAGTTCGAGTATCGTTTCAATCGTCGCTTCGACTTGCCTGACATCATCCCGAGACTTGTCTACGTGGCGCTCAGGACGCCGCCGATGCCCGAACGGCTACTCAAGTTACGCTTAGCTTGAGTGGTAATCAGGTTTTATTTTGTGGCCAGTGCTCGCAACCGCGCAGTCCGGCGCCCTGATTGAACAATTCAACCAGTACGACGCTCTTTACCAACAGGGGAGATTCGCCGAGGCCACTCCCTTCGCCAAACGTGCTCTGGAAATCGGTGAGAACGAGTTTGGCCCTAATCATCCCCACACGGCGACTTTTGCCAACAACCTGGCCGCGCTGTACCAGGCGCAAGGCCGCTACGGCGAGGCCGAGCCTCTCTACCAGCGCTCGCTGGCGATCAGGGAGGAAGCCCTCGGCCCCGAGCATCGGGATGTCGCCACGAGCCTCAACAATCTGGCCTTGCTGTTCAAAAAGCAGGGCCGTTCCGAGGAGGCCGAGCCGCTCTACGAGCGCTCGCTGGCGATCTTCGAGAAAGCCCTGGGCACCGAGCACCCGGATGTCGCCACGAGCCTCAACAATCTGGCCTTGCTTTACCAGGAGCAGGGGCGCTATGGCGAGGCCGAGCCGCTCTACAAGCGCTCGCTGGCGATCGCGGAGGAAGCCCTTGGCCCTGAGCATCCGAAGGTCGCCGCGAGCCTCAACAACCTGGCCCAGGTGTACCAGGCGGAGGGCCGCTACGGGGCGGCCGAGCCGCTCTACGAGCGCTCGCTGGCTATCTTGGAGAAAGCCCTCGGCCCCGAGCATCCCTATGTCGCCGGGAGCCTAGAAAATTACGCCGGCCTACTGAGAAAAACCGATCGCGACGCGGAGGCGGATGAGATGGAAACCCGCGCCAAAGAGATGCGGGCCAAACACCCGGAATGGGCGGTTCAGTAAAGGCGATTTTTCGATTCACTGTTCGGGAGGTAGGTGGAGAACAGCAATTACGTTCGACCGCTTATGATGCGGTGGACGGCTCCTGCCACCGGCATCGCGATATGCCAAAGTGCGGTGTCGTTTTAAACCGCTAAGAAGGAGCCGTCCTATGACCGAAGTTACCACGATTGGTCTTGATCTCGCGAAGAACGTTTTTCAGGTCCACGGTGTCGACGCCGCTGGCGCGACGGTGATCCGCCGGCAGCTCAGACGCAGCCAAGTTCTTCCCTTCTTCAGGAAACTGCGGCCCTGTTTGGTCGGGGCCGAGGCCTGCGCCACCGCGCACCATTGGGCCCGCGAGATCGGAGCCTTGGGCCATGAGGTTCGTCTGATGCCGGCGCGCTACGTCAAGGCGTACGTGACGAGCGCATCGTCCGCCTGGTGCGCAAGTGGCTCAAGGCGGGTGTTCTAGAGACGGGGACGCCTCAGGGAGCAGTGGCATCCCCACTGATCGCCAACGTCTATCCTCGCCAACATCGTGCGGGCTAGGTTTGCGGCAACATCAAATCCGCAAATACAAAGCCGTCTCGCTCTACGATTTCTCCCGCGACGACCGGGATAGCTTTATCGAACATCGGCCCCTGATACATGAACGTATGGAACTCTCCGCGTTCACCGCAAGGGTCTGTGGTAACCAAACGTAAGGGGGTGCCCAACGAGTGATGGCGATGTCCCATGCTCTGCTGAAAAAGGCGAGGCAGGCATGGTTGGGCTTCGAGGCTAGGCGGCCTCTTTGATGGTTTCAATGGCGCTTTTCGCTTTTGCCTGTTGGCCGGGGTGGAGACCCTGGGCGAGATGCTGGACGAGGATAGCGAGGTGCTCTGCGGAGCGCGCCACGCCCGCACGGCCGAGCGGCAGGGCCATCGCTGGGGGACAACCCAGAGCGAGATTGCCTATCACGGGGGCAAGGTGAAGCTGACGCGCCCGCGGGTGCGCGATCTTGCGGGCAAGGAGATGAGCTTGCCGAGCTGGGAGTTGCTCTCGGACCCGGCGCTTTTGCAGTCCTGGGCGATGAACATCATGCTGCTTACGGTTTCGACCCGCAAGTACGCGCGCGCCGTGCGCCTGCCCGGCGAGGCCAGCGGCGACTTGCCGGCACGCGCGGGCGATGCGACCTCGAAGTCCGCGGTCTCGCGGCGCTTCGTGGCCATGACGCGCAAGAAGCTGAAGGCCTTCCTGGCCAGCGACCTTTCGGATCTCGATCTCCTGGTCATCCAGATCGACGGGCTGCACGTCGGCGATCACGTGTTGCTGGCAGCTATTGGCATCGACGGCGCGGGCGAGAAGCATGTTCTAGGCCTGGCCGAAGGTGCCACGGAGAATGCCGCCACGGTGCAGGCGCTGCTCGACAACCTGACCGCCCGCGGCCTCGACCCGGAAGTGCCCCGGCTCTTCATCGTCGACGGCGTCAAGGCGCTCTCCAAGGCGATCAAGCGGACCCTTCGGGCCGGTGGCCGCCCTCCAGCGCTGCCAGGTCCACAAGGGCCGCAACATCATCGAGCGCCTAGACGAAAGCCTTCATGCCGGCGTCAAGAAGGCGCTCAGGCAAGCCTGGGACCAAGACGATGCCGAGAAAGCCGAACGCCTCATGAAGAACCTGGCGCGCCGCCTGGAGACCGAGGCCCCCGGCGTTTCGGCTTCCATCCTGGAGGGCCTGGATGAGATCCTCACCGTGATCCGCTTGGGCCTGCCGCCCAAGCTCAGGCGCTCCTTGGCCTGCACCAACGCCATCGAGAATGCCTTGGGAACGGTCAGGATGGTGCAGCACAATGTCAAGCGCTGGCGCAACGCCGAGATGGCCTTGCGATGGACCGCCGCCGGCCTCCTGGAAGCCCAAAAGACCTCCGTCGCCTCAAGGCCTACCGGCAACTCCCCATCCTCAGAGCTGCCCTCGAGGATCACGTGAAAAAGGCAAAAGCGAAAAGCGCCATTGAAACCATCAAAGAGGCCGCCTAGCCTCGAAGCCCAACCATGCCTGCCTCGCCTTTTTCAACAGAGCATGGGACATCGCCGAACTCAATCAGCTTATTCGCGTCACGTACCGTGAAGTAGGGTGTGATCGAGTGATAGCCATCTGGCATACTGCTTTTCATCACCATGATTTCCTCAGCACAGGGCCCAGTCACTGAGCAACCAGATTCCACTTTCAATTCGATCCCGACAAGGGGCATCAGTTATTCCAAATGGGGTGTGCGGAAACCAATTTTTTCCGCTACGACCTTTTCGACGCTCATGATCCCTCGTAAAAGAAACCGAAGGCGGAAAGCCACTGTTCTCTACTATTTGATGGCGCCGACGGTGAAGCCCTTGACGAAGCGGTCGACGAAGAAGTTGTAAACGATGGCGATGGGTAGGCTGGTGATCGCGCACGCCCCCATCAGCGAGCCCCAGAAATAGACGTCGCCGCGGACCAGGAAGGTCGGCACCCCGACGCTGATCGTCAGCCGCGATGAAGCCGTTATAAAACTCAGGGCGTAAATGAATTCCTGCATCACCAGGGTGAAGGCGAAGATGACCACGGTCAAGATGCCAGCGGTGGAGACCGGCACCACGACGCGCAGGAAGGCACCGAAGCGGCTCAACCCGTCGATCATCGCCGCTTCCTCCAGATCCCGCGGGATCGCCATGAAGAACCCCATCAAGAGCCAGGTGCAAAACGGCACCGCGAAGCTGGGATAGACCAGGACCAAGGCCCAAAGAGAATCCTGCAGGCCGAGATCGCCGACCACCCGCGCGAACGGGATGAACAGGATGGTCGGCGGGATCAGGTAGGTGAGAAAGATGCCGATGGCCAGCCGTTGCGCCCACTTCCCCGACAGCCTGGCCAGGCTGTATCCGGCGGGCACCGCCAGCAGCAGCGTGATGGCCACCACCAGCAGTCCAACCCAGGCCGTGTTCCAGATCCACTGCGGAAATTGGGTGTCGAAAAACAACACCCGCAGGTTCTCCAACGTCGGCGGCTCGTTATACAGGAACGGGTTGTTCTCGGTGTTCAAGAGATCCCTGGTCTCCTTGAAGGTGGTGATCACCATCCAGAAGAACGGGAACGAGGCGAACAGGACGAAGACCGCGATAACGGCGTAATGGGCTCCTCCTGCGGCCCAGTTCCTGATGCGGGCGGAGACGGGGGCGCCCATGTCACGTCACCTCCGCGCGCCGGGCGATCTTTAGGAACCCGATGGCCACTGCAACCAGGATCGGGAACAGGAACAACGCCGTCGCCGCGCCTTCGGCCAGATCGCCGCCTTCAATGCCGGTGAAAAAGGCCTGGCTCGCCAGTACGTGGGTTGAATCATATGGTCCCCCGCGGGTCAGCACAAACACCACGATCATATCGGTGGACGTGAACACGATGCCGAACAGCATCGCCACCATCAAGATCGGCAGCACCAAAGGAATGGTGATCTGGAACAAACACCGCCAGAACCCAGCGCCGTCGACTTGGGCGGCGTCGTGGATGTCCTGGGGGATCGAACTCAATCCGGCAAGGATGATCACTGTTGCCAGCGGCAACAGGCGCCAGACGTGGACGGTGATGATGGAGGCCATGGCCAGGTTCGGTTGGCCCAGCCAGATGGGCCAGAAGCCGGGATCGAAGAGACCGATGGCGCGGGCCGTCCAGTTGATGATGCTGTAAATGGAATCGAAGATCCACAGCCAGCCGATGGCGCCCAGCGACACCGGTGCCACCCACGGCAGCAGGATCAGCAGCCGGACCAGCCACTTGCCCCGGAAGTCCTTCATCAGCGCCATTGCCAGGATCTTGGCCAGCACCAGCACGATCACCTGGGAGACGATGGTAAAGATAAAGGTGTTTCGCAAGGCAACCCAAAATGCCGGGTTTTCCATGATGGCCCGGTAGTTACGAAGGCCGACGAATTTCACGTCGGCGCTGCCGACGGTGACGTTGCTGATGCTGTACAACAGTGCCAGGACGAACGGGAACCCCACCAGCAGCACGATATAGATGACCGCCGGCCCGATCATGGCCCGGCCGAGCCATTGTTCGCTGTCGATCAGGCGGCCCAAGCGGCTCGCCGTGCTGGCCGCGGACGCGGTCATGAGCCGATTCCTCCAATATCCGTCCTGATCCCCGTTTCCTGGTCGAAGCGCTTGACGTCCGTTTCCTTGAGGGTGAACACGACGCTTTCCCCCTGAGCGGCGGAAAAATGCTCGGCAGAGGGCACCTTGGCGATGATCTTTTCCTCGGGGAACGGCGGCTCGAGCACGCCGTAAACCAGTTCGTCGGCGCCCAGGTACTCGATGCGAGACACACGGAAGGGCACATCGACCAGCCCCGACGCGCTTTCGGTGCCGTCCTTGGGTGCCATGTGTTCCGGGCGGAAGCCGATGATTCCATCTTCCTTCTCGATCAGGTTCATGGGCGGCGCGCCTATGAAGGTGGCGACGAATGTGTCCGTGGGTTCGGTATAGATCTCCTCCGGAGTGCCGATCTGCCGTATCTTGCCCGCGTTCAGGACAGCCACCCGGTCGCCGAGCCCCATGGCCTCGATCTGGTCATGGGTGACGTAAATGGTGGTGGTGCCGATGCGGCGCTGGAACTGCTGCAGCTCATCGCGGGCGGACGTCCTGAGCTTGGCGTCCAAATTGGACAGCGGCTCGTCGAGGAGGAACACCACCGGCTCGCGCACAAGCGCCCGCGCGAGGGCTACGCGCTGACGTTCGCCGCCGGAAAGCTGGCGCGGCTTGCGGTCAAGTAGACGCTCGATACCGAACATGCCCGCGGCCCAGGTGACCTTGTCCTTGATCGCCTGCTTGGCCATGCCTCGGGCGCTCAAGGGGAAGGCGATGTTCCTATAGACCGTCAGGTGTGGGTAAAGGGCGTAGCTCTGGAACACCATGGCAATATCGCGGGCGCGCGGCGGCAAGTGGGTGACGACCTTGCCGCCGATCAGAATATCGCCGGACGTGGGCTCTTCGAGACCGGCAATCATTCGCAGCAGCGTCGTCTTACCGCAGCCGGACGGACCTAACAGGACGAGAAACTCGCCTTCCTCGGCGGTAAGATCGATGCCGTCCACTGCGCGGACGTTGCCGAAAACCTTGGTGATCGCCCTGGCCTCAACGGTCTTCATGGGTTTTCCTCGGTCGTTACGACCGCCGTCTGCTTTTCTCTCACAAAGGGCGTGCGCGCCCTATAACAGACAAGGGGAGGCTCCGATCCGCGGAGTCTCCCGATGTCTAGTGCCTCCGCCGCAAGGTCGGCGTGTTTGACGTTGCGGGAAGTGACAACGATCAGATTTTGCCTTTTTCTTTCCACTTGGCGAAGATGCGTTTGCACTGCGCCTCAGCCGCCTTCAGGGCGTCTTCCGGCGTTTCCGCACCGGTCGCGGCCTTGGCGAACATGGTATTGACCACCCAGGTGTTGAAGGTTTCGTCGATGGCCGCGTTGGCGTAGCCCGGATAGCCGACGTTTGTGGCCCAGTCGAGAACATCTTCGAGGACTTTGTACTTGTCGGGCGGATTGGCCCTCGGGTCATTGGCCAGCTGGTGTTTGAGATCGGGCACCGTCTGTGCGAAGCACGGGAAGTTGTAGAATTCGCTTTCCTGGAAAGCTGTCCCGAAGTTGTCGATATAGTCGACCAGGAATTTCTTGGCGCCCTCTATGTTCTCAGCGAACTGCCAGATACAGTAAACGTTCATCACGTGCTCGAGACCGATGGCGCGCACCGGACCCTGAGCCGCCTTGGTCAGCCAAATATTGTCGGTGACCGGAATCTCCTTGTTCTCGCCGGTTCGCGTGATCGAGATGGCGTTGAGCGCCAGCGATCCCTTGCCGGCTAGCATGAACCGGTTGTTGGAGGATGGGTCCCACGCCAGCACTTCCGGCGTCATTGCTTCTTCGAACAACGCCTTGACGAACTTCAGCGCCTCCAGGGTGTTATTGGAATTCAATACGAGGTTGCCGTACGCATCCTGCACCGACGCACCGAAGGAGTACATGATCGTGCGCATCGCCATGCCGGTGTCGAGCTCGGCCGAAAGCCCGACGCCGACCGGGATGTTGTGCTCCTTCTTGATAGCGGCACCGCCCTTGCGGATGTTGTCCCACGAGTCAGGCGTCACGCCGACGCTGTCCCAAAGGTCCTTGCGGTAGTTGATCGGGTCCGGAACGAAGCTGTCAGAAAAGCCGTAGTATTTTTTCGTTTTCGGGTTGTAAGTGCTCTTGACCGCCAAGTCGATCGGCTTGCCCCACTTGCGTTCCACCTCCTGATAGATTTCGGCATGGTCGATAACTAGGTCCTCGTATACTGGCGGGGGCCAATTGAACATAAACATGTCGTGGCCCTGCTTCGCCGACGCCTCGGCCGCGGCGCGCGAGTTGATCTGGGCGATGGAGATGTTGTCGACGATCACCTCAGTGTCGTTTTGCTTGCCCCATTCCTTGATGTAGGTTTGGTTGAACCACTTGTCGTAACGCGGCACGAAGTGGACCCATTGCAGAATTTTCAGTGTCTTGGCAGCCTTGGCCGGACGCGCAATGAAGAACGGCCCAGCGCTTACCGCCAGGCCGAGGGCGCCGGCCGTTTTCAACACCTTGCGGCGCGGGACCGGGCGCATCTGTAGTTTCTTTGTCGTCATGATGTAGCCTCCCTTTCGGCCGGGATTTCTCGTCTGGCTTATCCTGTTGGCTAAACACGATAGCTGAGATGGCGGTCTCAGGCGAGTCTGGCCTTGGTTTCCCATATTGCCTGGCAATTCACACTTCGTGTGTGCTGTTAGAGTCGTCAATTTGAGATCACTCGCTGACGCGAAGTAGGCGCCGACTGAGCCCCCAACGGGATCGTGGCGTTTGCGTGTCTGCTTTCAGGGGTAAAGCGGACTCTCTGCCGAACCTCTCCGCATGTCTCTTTACAGCCGAGGTCGTCGAAGAAGTATTTTGGCGGTCGGATCGCGCAACAATGATTTGCGCAGCCGCTTTCATGGACAATTTTGACTCGCGCTGAGCCCTTCGAAGATTCGATTGCTGTGCGCTTGACTTCGTGGTCCAATTTTTTCAACACCCTCTTAAGCTAGACCCGGGGCTGCACAATTGAACCGATCGCTGTTAGTGCCTCGCCCGCACGTGGTAAAATCAACTTTCAAGTTGCTTTTAAAGGCGACCTTCGCTTCACCTTATACCAACCGCCCTTAACATTGCCTTGTGCGAGCCCACGCTCTGAGGCCGATGGACATGATCTTCCAAGGTTGGTCGGTCAGGTTGTTCCAGGCTTGGCAAGAGGCCTCGACGATGGCTTCATAGGAGTCGAAGACACGATTGGAGAGCCAGTTCTGGCGGAGGTATTGCCAGACATTTTCGGCGGGATTGAGCTCCGGGGACTTGGGTGGCAAAGGCACGAGGGAGATGTTCTCCGGGATGCCGAGTTTGGCAGTGGTGTGCCATGCGGCTTGGTCGAGCAGCACGACGGCATGGGCGTTTGGGGCAACGGCCCGGCTGATTTCCTCGAGATGCAGGTCCATGGCTTCAGTATTGGCGCGCGGCATGACCAGCGCCGCGCCCTCACCGCGCTCGGGGCAGATGGCGCCGAAGAGATACGCCGAAGAGGTCCGTAGGTCCTTGACCTGGCGCGGGCGCGATCCCTTTGGGGCCCACTGGCGCACCAGGCTGTTCTTCTGGCCGACGCGCATTTCATCTTGAAACCAAACCTCGATGGGCGTGTCCGGTGGCTGTGCCGCTGGCCGGGTAGGCGGGGGCATTGCTGCGCCCCGCCCCCCACAGAGCCGAGCGTGCGCGATTGACGCACTCGGTTCCTCACCTGACAGGTTCGCTCACGAAGGTTGCCATGAGCGCACGAACTTGACCGACGGCAGGGGGTAGCGCTTGAGAATCTCGTTCATCCGGTCCCAGGTCAGGCACCTGCGACGGCTGCGGCGTGCAAGCCACTTCCGCCATGTGCGTGCGACCTGGTAGCGGAACCACTCCAGACGTTTGCCGTTTCCCGTCAGACCATAGTATGCGTAGTGGCCCCGGATCGCCCGAACGAGGTAGTCATGCTGCGCCTTGATCGGCAGGTGCCGGTTGCTCTTGCACCAGTCCTGCACCGATTTCAGCGCGCGGGCGAAGCGGCCTTTCGCCGTGATTTGGCGAACGACGTCCTTGCCTCGCAGCGACCGCCCCCAGACGTGGGTGAAGCCGAGGAAGTCGAACGTCGTGGCCGATGCCATCCAGTGACGCCCGTAGGGACGCCTCCGGCGGAAGTCCACATAGCGCGTCTTGGCCTCATGGAGCGTGAGCCCGTATCGACCGAGACGTTTGCCCAGCACGTCAAGCAGCCGCTTGCCGCTCTGGCGGTCTTCGAGGGCGACGACAAAGTCATCGGCGAATCTCACCAACTGGCAGTTGCCGCGCAGGCGCGGCCTCACCTCGTCCTCGAACCACTTGTCCAGCACATGGTGCAGGAAAATGTTGGAGAGAGTCGGCGAGATCACCCCACCTTGGGGAGTGCCAGCGACCGGCCTGTGCAGGGTGCCCTCTTCGAGCACCCCTGCCTTCAGCCATTTGTCGATCATGCGCCTTACGACGCCGTCCTTGATCCGCAGGTCGAGGAATGACCGCAGGTGAGTATGCGAGATCGAGTCGAAGTAGGATTTCAAATCCGCGTCTATCACCCACCGTTGGCGCTGCTCGATGATACCCGCGCGCAGTACGTTGAGGGCATCGTGAGCCGACCGCTTGGGCCGGAAGCCGTACGAGCACGGCAGAAAATCCGCCTCGTAAATTGGCTCCAGCAGCATCAGGATTGCCCGCTGCGCCACCTTGTCTTCGAACGTCGGAATGCCGAGAGGGCGTTTCGTGCCGTCCGCCTTGGGGATGTAGTGGCGTCGCACCGGCGGCGCAAAGTAACGACCCGACTTCATCCGGTCCTGGAGGTCATCGAGATTGGCCTCAAGGTCCTTCTCGTAGTCGGCAGCCGTCACGCCGTCGATGCCCGTCGCCCCATCCTTGCGCGTGCGGCGGTACGCTTCACGCATCCACTCGCCGTCGATGAGGTGGTGCAGGGACGTGAACACCCGATCCGGATGCTCCCTCGCCTGTTCGGCTATCCACTGCTGTTTCGTGAACGTGTTGGTGGAACTCAGGGTTTCCTCCAGCGTTTCCCATCAGTGGCTCTGTTCAGATGACGCCCCGCTTCCCTCCAGCGGGTCCCGATGGGCACGGTTCCCCGCCTTCAGCGGTACTATCAGGACGCTACGACTTCCTGCTCTCGCGTGTCCTTCGGCTTATTGGTTTCGCCAGCCGGCTCCGTGGGTGCCTGTCGGGGTCCGTGTCCGCTTTGAGCGCTCCCGCTGCCGTGCAGGCCCGGCGACGGACCGGGGTCTGGATTTTTTCTTGCTGGCAATCCCCTTTCCAGCGGTCTTGCCCGCGGGCAAGAGCAGGATCTCCCAGGTTCCCTGGCGACCCATCCCGTGACTTTGCGCCGGTCTACGACCCCGGACGACCCGTTGCGCCTCGCCAGTAACGGCGCTTCCGGTGCTGCCCCCACACGATTAACAATGAAGGCGTCGTCGCTTCACCGATTTCGAGGCTTCCTCCGCCGCTTCATCACCTGCTGTCTACGCTTCACGACGGGCGTTACCGCACGCCATGCAAGACTCGCTTCCGGCTGGCGGGCTGCGCCTTTGCCGGGCGGGAGTCGAACCCGCTGGATCGCTACGAGAGGTTTCAGTTCATGGCATCCTCCTCTCCAGGGCTTAGCCTGGCGCAATAACCGTTCGGGTCCCGGGGGATCGTAGACCTCCACGGATTTTCTGACTGGTAACTATTCCGCGCATGCGCTACCGTCTCGCGCATGGCGGTTCTCGACGCGGATTTCGGCACCGACCTGACGCCGTCCGAGGGCGGCGACACCCTGTGGTCGCTTCCCATCGTGGCGCCGGCGTGCGAGCCGCTCGATTGGGCGTCTCTGCTTGAAGAGGCAGAGGCGCGCATCGAGGAGGAACGGGGTCGCGCGCGAGTGGCGGAGTTGCGCCGCGAGGAACTGCGCCGGTCGGAGAGGGACGCCCGAGCGCTCGCGAACTCGCTGACGAGGCGGCTCGGCACCTGCCGGTTCAAGCTCAAGGCAGCCGCACCGAAGACCGCGTCGCGGGCTGTGAAGACGTTGGAACGCAGGGTCGAGTCCCAGGACGCCGAGATCTCCGATCTTCGCATCACGTTGCGCAGGTCTCACGAGCACCAGGAGCAGGTCGAGGCGCGCCACCAGGACGAGATCAACTGGCTGAAGCAGGATATCGACCGAGAGCGCTCGCGGATCGCGAAGGTGTACCGCAAGGGCGAGCGCGTGGCCGAGTCGCTGCGCAAGCAATTCGACCGGCGGCTCGCGGCGGCCCAGCGTTTGGTGGAGGCCCGGGAGGGCACGATCGCGTGGCTGCGCGAGCGCAACGACCGGCTGCGTGCGGCGGTCGTGCGGGCAACCGAGCTGATCGCGTCGCTGCGGAAGAAAAATGCCGAGCTGCGCGCCGAGGTGCGGGATCTGAAGGGCGAGAACGCGGCGCTGGCCTTGCGTGTCGAGAAGCTGGAACTCGACCTCGACAAGCTGCGTTCGACCCGGAGCGTCTTGTCCAAGGCACTCTACGGCAGCAGGAGCGAGCGGCAGAAGAAGCCGGGCACCGGGCGCAAGCGCGGCCAGCAGCGCGGCACCGCCGGACACGGGCGCACCCAACGCCCCGGGCTCGGACAGAAGAAGGAAACACGCGATCCGCCGGAGGATGCGCGCGTGTGTCCGCGCTGCGGCAAGCCCTATGCCGCCAACGGCGAGCGCTGCACCACTCTCTTCGAGATCGACATCGAGGCTTACGAGAACACCATCGTCCGGCCGCGCTACCGCCGCGGTTGCGACTGCGCGTCCTCGCCGCGCGAGGTGACCGCGCCTGCGGTGACGCGGCTGTTCGAGACCACGCCCTACGGGATCAGCGTCTGGACGTGCATGCTCTACGAACGGTTCGTCTGCTGCCGTCCCCTGCATCGGGTCGTGGCCTGGCTCGGCGACATGGGGCTGGCGATCTCGCCGGGGACGCTGGCCGACAGCACCAAGCGCTTCGTGCCGCTGTTCGAGCCGCTGGCCAAGTCGATCCTCGCGCACCAGAACGAGGCGGCGCTGCGCCATGCCGACGAAACATCCTGGCGCGTTCAGGCGTATCGCGAGAAGGGGCGCTCGAGCCGGGCCTGGCTGTGGACCTCTGTGAGCCCGGACGCGGTCTACTTCCACATCGATCCCTCGCGCAGCGCCGAGGTCGCGACGAAGCTGTTCGGCTCGACACAGGGCACCGTGGTCCTGGTCTGCGACCGGTTCAGCGCCTACAAGAAACTGGCCCGCGAGCTCGCCGGCAGGGTGATCCTGCAATGGTGCTGGGCGCATCAAAGGCGCTCGTTCATCGACCGCGCGGCGGGGCGTGTGCGGCTCAGGCGCTGGTGCCAGAGATGGATCGAGCGAATCGCGGAGATCTACCGCCTGAACGATGCGCGGCTGGAGCATTACGACCCCGCTCACCCTCTCGAACGCCAGACGCCGGCGTTCGATGCGGCGCACGCCAAGCTGAAGAAGGCGGTCGACGAGCTGTTCGCAGCCGCCGAAGCGGAACTGGCCGGACTGACGGACAGGGCGCGCAGGGCCAAGCCGCTGCGATCGCTCGTCAAACACCGCGAGGGATTATGCGTCTTCGTCGACAAGCCGTTCGTGCCCATGGACAACAACCGCGGCGAGCTCGCCCTGCGCGGGGCTGTCATCGGGCGGCGATTGAGCTTCGGCTCCGACAGCGAGAAGGGCGCCGACTTCACCGCGACCATGTACTCCGTGGCCGGCACGCTGGCGATCAACGGCATCGACGTCCGGCGCTGGCTCAAGGAATGGCTGACCGCGTGCGCGGAGAACGGCGGCAAGCCGCCGGACGACCTCTCGCCCTGGCTGCCGTGGTCGATGAGCGAGGAGCGCCGGCGCGAACTCACGGCGTCGGGATGACCGGCGCGGTCGAGTGCCGCTACTACGGCCGAGACTTCACCGCCGAGGAAATGGCGCTTCTGCGGGCGCTCGTCGCCGGTCCCGCGCAGCTCAGCCGCCGGGCCCTGTCGATCGAGTTCTGCCGGCGCATCGGCTGGCTCAAGCCCGACGGCGGCCTCAAGGACATGATGGCCCGCGTCACCATGCTCGCCATGCACCGCGACGGCCTCATCGAGCTGCCGCCGCCCAGGTGGCAACGGGGCCGGCCCAAGCCCATCGCCTTCGGACCCGACACCGAGCCGCCGCTGTTCCCCGCGCCCACGACCCTCGACGAGGTCCGCCCGCTCGACTTCCGCGCCGTCGTGCACAGCACCCGGGAAAGCAGGCTCTGGAACGAGTTCGTCGCCCGCTACCACTACCTCGGATACAAGACCCTGGTCGGCGCCCAGATGCGCTACGCCGTTCACGACCGCAACGGCTGGCCCATCGCCATGCTCGGCTTCTCCACCGCAGCCTGGAAGCTCGCCCCGCGCGACAACTTCATCGGATGGACGCCCGAGAAGCGTGAGAAGAACCTCCCGCTCGTGATCGACAATCCGAGGTTCCTGATCTTGCCCTGGATCGAGATCCCCAACCTCGGCTCGCACATCCTCGCCATCGTGCGCCGGCGCCTGCCCACCGACTGGACCGAGCGCTACGGCACCACCCCGGTGCTGATCGAAACCTTCGTCGAGATCCCGCGATACACCGGTGCCGTCTACCGGGCGTCGGGCTGGACCCGCATCGGGACCACCCAGGGCCGCGGACGCTACGACAGGCACACGACACGAGCCCAGCCGAAAAAGGACATCTGGCTGCGCTCCCTCCGAAAAGATTGGCGGCGTACCCTCAATCGGTAGAATCACACTCGGGTGCGGCCGAGTGCGGGTAAGCATCTCCTCATCCCCCGGAACCCGAACGGTTATTGCGCCAGGCTAAGCCCTGGAGAGGAGGATGCCATGAACTGAAACCTCTCGTAGCGATCCAGCGGGTTCGACTCCCGCCCGGCAAAGGCGCAGCCCGCCAGCCGGAAGCGAGTCTTGCATGGCGTGCGGTAACGCCCGTCGTGAAGCGTAGACATCAGGTGATGAAGCGGCGGAGGAAGCCTCGAAATCGGTGAAGCGACGACGCCTTCATTGTTAATCGTGTGGGGGCAGCACCGGAAGCGCCGTTACTGGCGAGGCGCAACGGGTCGTCCGGGGTCGTAGACCGGCGCAAAGTCACGGGATGGGTCGCCAGGGAACCTGGGAGATCCTGCTCTTGCCCGCGGGCAAGACCGCTGGAAAGGGGATTGCCAGCAAGAAAAATCCAGACCCCGGTCCGTCGCCGGGCCTGCACGGCAGCGGGAGCGCTCAAAGCGGACACGGACCCCGACAGGCACCCACGGAGCCGGCTGGCGAAACCAATAAGCCGAAGGACACGCGAGAGCAGGAAGTCGTAGCGTCCTGATAGTACCGCTGAAGGCGGGGAACCGTGCCCATCGGGACCCGCTGGAGGGAAGCGGGGCGTCATCTGAACAGAGCCACTGATGGGAAACGCTGGAGGAAACCCTGAGTTCCACCAACACGTTCACGAAACAGCAGTGGATAGCCGAACAGGCGAGGGAGCATCCGGATCGGGTGTTCACGTCCCTGCACCACCTCATCGACGGCGAGTGGATGCGTGAAGCGTACCGCCGCACGCGCAAGGATGGGGCGACGGGCATCGACGGCGTGACGGCTGCCGACTACGAGAAGGACCTTGAGGCCAATCTCGATGACCTCCAGGACCGGATGAAGTCGGGTCGTTACTTTGCGCCGCCGGTGCGACGCCACTACATCCCCAAGGCGGACGGCACGAAACGCCCTCTCGGCATTCCGACGTTCGAAGACAAGGTGGCGCAGCGGGCAATCCTGATGCTGCTGGAGCCAATTTACGAGGCGGATTTTCTGCCGTGCTCGTACGGCTTCCGGCCCAAGCGGTCGGCTCACGATGCCCTCAACGTACTGCGCGCGGGTATCATCGAGCAGCGCCAACGGTGGGTGATAGACGCGGATTTGAAATCCTACTTCGACTCGATCTCGCATACTCACCTGCGGTCATTCCTCGACCTGCGGATCAAGGACGGCGTCGTAAGGCGCATGATCGACAAATGGCTGAAGGCAGGGGTGCTCGAAGAGGGCACCCTGCACAGGCCGGTCGCTGGCACTCCCCAAGGTGGGGTGATCTCGCCGACTCTCTCCAACATTTTCCTGCACCATGTGCTGGACAAGTGGTTCGAGGACGAGGTGAGGCCGCGCCTGCGCGGCAACTGCCAGTTGGTGAGATTCGCCGATGACTTTGTCGTCGCCCTCGAAGACCGCCAGAGCGGCAAGCGGCTGCTTGACGTGCTGGGCAAACGTCTCGGTCGATACGGGCTCACGCTCCATGAGGCCAAGACGCGCTATGTGGACTTCCGCCGGAGGCGTCCCTACGGGCGTCACTGGATGGCATCGGCCACGACGTTCGACTTCCTCGGCTTCACCCACGTCTGGGGGCGGTCGCTGCGAGGCAAGGACGTCGTTCGCCAAATCACGGCGAAAGGCCGCTTCGCCCGCGCGCTGAAATCGGTGCAGGACTGGTGCAAGAGCAACCGGCACCTGCCGATCAAGGCGCAGCATGACTACCTCGTTCGGGCGATCCGGGGCCACTACGCATACTATGGTCTGACGGGAAACGGCAAACGTCTGGAGTGGTTCCGCTACCAGGTCGCACGCACATGGCGGAAGTGGCTTGCACGCCGCAGCCGTCGCAGGTGCCTGACCTGGGACCGGATGAACGAGATTCTCAAGCGCTACCCCCTGCCGTCGGTCAAGTTCGTGCGCTCATGGCAACCTTCGTGAGCGAACCTGTCAGGTGAGGAACCGAGTGCGTCAATCGCGCACGCTCGGCTCTGTGGGGGGCGGGGCGCAGCAATGCCCCCGCCTACCCGGCCGTGCCGCTACGATTTTCGCCAAGTGTTCGGGAAAACTTTTTTTTAAATTCCTCCTGTGCCCGCGCATCCTGGCCGACGTGGCGCGGGCGCGCGGAAATATGCGAGAACCCGAGCGCGGCCAGCAGCTTGCCGACGCTCCGCTCGTGATAGTCCACGCCGAAGCGCGTTCGGATCAGTTGCTTGAGATCGATGCAGCGCCAGCGCACGACCCCATCCCGTTCGGGATCGGGACCGGCCTCGATAGCCCGCGAAAGCGCCGCCATTTGCGACGGCGTCAACCGACGCAACGCCCCGTTCGGCTTGCGGTCGATCAGACCGGCCGGACCTCCCGCGTTGAACCGGTGAACCCAGTCCCGCAACGTCTGCCGATCCATGCCGCCAATACCCGCCGCGCACGCTCGATCCATCCCATCGTAGATGGCCGCCATCGACAAAAGCCGTCGCGCCTGGTTCCCATCATCGCTCCGTGCCGCAAGAACACGGACTCTTTCAGCATCAAAGTCGTTTCGCAAAGGAATCGTTGGCATTGAACACACTCCCTTGTTGCCAACAACCTTGAATCACACAAAACCTGGCGTGTAAACCTTTGCGCGAGTCAAACTCTGGGGCGGTTGGTATTAGTCGACGAGTTGTCGGTAAGAAGAAGTCTCCGCTCGATGTCAAACCGCTGGTTAAGGTGGTCGTGGACCTGGTGGCTGGTGGTAAGAACGGCCCGCGACTGAAATGGAATGGCGACGATCGTGTGAAGATCGTTATCAGTCAAATCCTCCCCAGCGGTTCCGCTGCCGCACAGACCCTCCAGAACCGAAGAAAGCGCTTCGGCAGAGAACTGGAGATGCGGATGAGTGACCTAGGGTGGGAGAAGGTGACTCACACCAGCGCACATACGTACCGCCGTCGCAAGGACGCCAGCTGAAACGCGTAGTGATATAACCTTGGCCACTACGCCGCTGTGCACGGGTTTCATTTTGGCGCCACACATCGTCCTCGCTGGCTATAATGTCGGCAAAGGGGGACTTCGGTGAGACGATTCCGGCAGACCTTCATTCTGCTGACGCTTGTGATCTACGCCCACGCGGTCCCGAGCAAGGATCGAGGAGTGCTCGACCTGATGGCGGCGGGATAAGCCCCGATGCGGGGGTTCCTGACAGCCGTAAAGTGGATTTCGGGGGGCGTATGGCTGGAAAACATGGCCCTACTTGTTTTCCACGGATGGGAACCGTATCAGCCTATCCCTGGCGTTGTGTGTGTGTTCGCGTTCGTTGTCTTTGGGTTGGCTTGGAGCTGGCGGGACCGAATAGGTAAAGACGACCCGCCACGAGAACTCGACCGATAAGAAAAGCCCCGCCGAAGCGGGGCAAGGTCATCGAGCTACACCATGTCGGGACCAGCGGGGGAGCCGACAGGTCCGTAATGGTGATTCACCAAGATACAACTGGGCGTCAGGTGCGTCTACGGACTGACAGTTGAATTCTTGACGCCGCGGGCTCACGCTGTAGATGGGAGGGTAAAGAGTGGGAATCTCTGCCCCACCCTTGACAGCGGACCCACAAGACTCTAGCTCAGTAGCGTCTTGTCGCTCGCCTCGAGAGAGCGCTAACCATCTCAGCATTCATTTCGTTTGGCCAACTTCAGTCAGGGAGAACCATCGATGAAGTTCAGACCGTTACACGACCGCGTGGTTGTTCGCCGGGTCGACCAGCAGGAAAAGTCCGACGGCGGCGTGATCATTCCCGATACCGTGAAGGAGAAGCCCATGGAGGGCGAGGTTATCGCCGTCGGGCCGGGTGCCCGTGACGAAAGCGGCAAATTGGTGCCCTTGGACGTCAAGGCCGGGGACCGAATTCTTTTCGGCAAATGGTCCGGAACGGAGGTCAAGATCGACGGTGAAGACGTGTTGATCATGAAGGAATCGGATGTCATGGGCATCATCGACGCACCCGAGAGCGTCAAACAAGCGGCGTAGGCGGTCGCGGATCAGGAACCAACTAAGGAGTAAGGGAACATGCCTGCAAAGGAAGTGAAATTCGGCGCCGACGCCCGGTCGCGCATCCTCCGGGGCGTCAACATCTTGGCCGATGCCGTTAAAATCACCCTGGGGCCGAAGGGCCGTTGCGTCGTCTTGGACAAGTCGTTCGGCGCGCCGCGGGTGACCAAGGACGGCGTCACCGTGGCGAAGGAGGTCGAACTCTCCGACAAGTTCGAAAACATGGGTGCGCAGATGGTTCGGGAGGTCGCCAGCAAGACGAGCGACATCGCCGGCGACGGCACCACCACGGCGACCGTCCTGGCTCAGGCCCTGGTTCGCGAGGGAATGAAGTCGGTTGCCGCCGGGATGAACCCGATGGATATTCGCCGTGGCGTCGACCGTGCCGTCGAGGCCGTGGTCCGGAACGTGCAAGCGCGGAGCAAGACCGTTTCGACCGAGGAGGAAATCACCCAGGTCGCGACCATATCCGCCAACGGAGAGCGCGAGATCGGGGACATTATCTCCAAGGCCATGAAGAAGGTCGGCAAGGAAGGCGTCATCACCGTCGAGGAGGCCAAGGGCCTCGAGACCGAGCTCGACGTGGTCGAGGGCATGCAGTTCGATCGCGGCTATATGTCGCCCTACTTCATCACCGACGCCGAAAAGATGGTGACCGAGCTGGAGAACCCCTACATCCTCATCCATGAGAAGAAGCTGAGCAACCTGCAGGCCATTCTGCCGATCCTGGAATCGGTGGTTAAGGCGGGACGCCCGCTTCTGGTGGTCGCTGAGGACATCGAGGGCGACGCCCTGTCTACGCTGGTGGTGAACAAGTTGCGCGGCGGGCTGAAGGTGGCGGCGGTGAAGGCGCCGGGATTCGGCGATCGGCGCAAGGCCATGCTCGAGGACATCGGCGTTCTGACCAACGGACAGGTCATCAGCGAAGACCTGGGGATCAAATTGGAGAACGTCACCGTCGACATGCTGGGCACCGCGAAGAAGGTGGAGATCACGAAGGAGAACACCACCATCGTGGACGGAGCCGGCGAGAAGTCGACGATCGAAGGCCGTTGCGGCCAAATCCGCGCCCAGATCGAGGAGACGACCTCCGATTACGATCGGGAGAAGTTACAGGAACGCCTCGCGAAGTTGGCTGGCGGCGTCGCCGTCATCAAGGTGGGCGGCGCGACCGAGATAGAGGTTAAGGAGCGCAAGGACTTGGTCGATGACGCCCTGCATTCGACACGGGCGGCGGTGGAAGAGGGAATCGTTCCGGGCGGCGGCGTCACCCTGCTTTACGCCGGCGAAGTCCTGGACGGCGTCACGACGGATAACGCTGACCAAGAGGCCGGAGTCAACCTCGTGCGGCGGGCGTTGCAGGCGCCGGTGCGGCAGATCGCCGAGAACTCCGGTGTCGACGGCGCCGTGGTCGCCGGCAAGCTTATCGAGGGCAACGACAAGAATCGCGGGTTCGACGCCCAGTCCGAGGAGTACGTGGACATGGTCAAGTCGGGTATCGTCGATCCTACCAAGGTCGTCCGCACCTGTCTTCAGGACGCGGCCTCGGTCGCCGGACTCTTGATCACGACCGAAGCGATGGTCGCCGAGAAGCCGGAGAAGCAGGCGGCGCCCGCCGCCCCCGGCGGTGGCATGGGCGGCACGGGAGGTATGGGCGACATGGGTTTCTAATCCATCAGCTCTTATCGGCCGTCGGGCCGCACGTTGTTTGTGAGTTTATTGCCTCCAGGTCACGCTCAAGCAACGTCTGCGCGCCCTGGCGCCCGGCCTGACCCCAAGGGCGGCGCTGGAAAAGATAGCCGCGATCCAGATGGTCGATGTCCATCTCCCGACCACCGACGACCGCGAAATCATCCTCTCGCGCTATACCCAACCGGAAAAGGATCAGCAGCTCATCCTCCAGCGCCTCAAAATGACATTGCCACCCCAACAACCCCCGCGCCTGGTCTCGCCCAGCCAGAAATCGATCCCCCAACCACCTTCACTGTAGTGCCGACCTCAGCAGGTCGAATCTATGAAAATCAACATGTTAGCTGTCGCCAAACCATCGAATTGCTGAAGTCGGGCTAGCGGCCGGCCATGGGGCGGGCGACGGGCCGCCTCCGGGAGATCCTCGGACGCGCGCGCGAGCCGACCGGCAGGTCGATCGTACGCCGAGATCGTGCCCGAGGAAGCCAGCGGTTCCGCACCGACGCGGCCGGCGCGGGCGTCCGCTCTTGGAGGGAGAACGGCCGTGATCGACCGTGGACCTGTAGGGCCGGGTCTAGCCGGTAGAGTCGAGGAAGGGCGCGGTGGCTTGGGCCATATGGCATCGCTCCGTTTCCCCTCCCCGTTCATCGAACCGGACGTGCGGATTTCCCGCATCCGGCTCTCCGACTGACTTCACCGCAAGGCACACGGTGGACGGCCAATTTAGGCTGATGTCTCGCGACGACACCGTGGCACGTGATCAACCTTCGCCATGCGGCAGAGCTCCCTCGGAAGCCTTCGGATATCTGCACTACGTATTCGACCTGTGGGTCCTTCGCTGGCGTCGTAAGGCGAGCGGCGACGTGATCGTCATCCGCTACGCGGACGACACCATTGTCGGCTTCCAGCATGAACATGAGGCGAGGACCTTTCTGCAGGACCTGCACGAAAGGATGGGCAAGTTCGAGTTGGCCTTGCACCCGGACAAGACCCGGCTAACCCGGTTTGGCCGCCACGCGGTCGAGCAACGCAGAAGGCTGGGGCAGGGGAAGCCGGAGACATTCGACTTCCTCGGTTTTACCCACTTCTGTACGCGATCCTGGATCAGCGGGTGTTTTGTTATCGGGCGCAAGACGATCAAGAAACGGATGCGGGCACGGCTCAAGGCGATCAAGATGGAATTACGCAAACGTCTGCACGATCCCATCCAGGTGACCGGCGCGTGGCTCAACAAGATGCTCATCGGGCATCTGAACTACTACGCCGTTCCCCTGAACGCCCGAAGCGTGACCTGGTTCTTCTCCCGTGTTCGGGACCTTTGGTGGCGGTCACTTAAGCGCCGCAGCCAACGTGCGCTCGTCAACTGGGACAAGATCAAGCGCCTCGTCAACCGCTTCTTCCCGCCAATCAAGATAGTACACCCGCTACCCTGTCACCGCTTCGACGCCACAACCCGAGGGAGGAGCCCGGTGCGTTAGCAGCGCACGCCGGGATCTGCGCGGGGGGAGCGGGGCAACCCGCCTCCCTACCGCGACCATTCCGATAGCCATGAATGTTACACCCAAAATGAAAAGGGCGGCCCCGCAAAACCTAACGAGGCGGTCTTATCACAGTTAAGGTGTGTTGAGTGAGCCGCTTACGGCTGCGGCACGATTCTGATGTAGGGCAGCGGCGACTTCCAGCCATTGGGATATTTCTTCTTTGCATCGTCATCAGACACCGCAGGGACGATAACGACGTCCTCGCCCTGCTTCCAGTTGACAGGCGTCGCGACCTGCTCCTTGGCAGTGAGCTGGCAAGAATCGAGCAGACGCAGGATTTCGTCGAAATTGCGCCCCGTACTCATCGGATAGGTAAGTGTTGCCTTAATTTTCTTGTCCGGCCCGATCACGAAGACCGAGCGCGCGGTGGCGTTATCGGCTGGCGTTCGGCCTTCCGCCGTGTGACCCACATCCGCTGGCAACATGTCGTAGAGCTTTACGACATCCAGGGTGGGATCGCCGATCAGCGGATAGTTGACGGCGTGCCCTTGCGACTTTTCGATGTCCTCCGACCATTTAGAGTGATCGCGAACGCCATCGACGCTAATGCCGATGATCTTGCAGCTGCGCTTGGTGAACTCCGGCTTCATGCCGGCCGCGTAGCCAAGTTCCGTGGTGCAAATCGGTGTAAAGTCCTTTGGGTGCGAGAACAGAATGCACCACCCGTCGCCAATCCACTCATGGAACTTTATGCTGCCCTGTGTGGTTTCGGCCGTGAAATCCGGCGCTATATCGTTGATTCTCAGACTCATAACCTTCCTCCCTCAAAACATCTTCCAACCCCGTTACTATATGCCGCAGATGTGTTTATGCCCACTCACGAATCCGTGAATGTCTCACCTTGAACGAAACCCAAGCAACCCGGCGATCGAACAACGGCGATCCACGTTGGAACGCCAGCTTGATTCGTTAAACCAGGAAACGCGGCAAGAACGAATCGTTTGTTCGCAGGATGTCGCGCGGCTCAAAGTCGAGTTTCGAAAATGGTTCAGGGAGCATTCCGACTTTGCGGCACGCAGTACTTGTCCTTCAAAAATCTCACGATTCAGAGGAAAAATGGATGAAAACGATGAACGCGATTCGCCAGAGTGGCTTCGGTGGCTGAAAAGGATTTATCGCGAGGCGGAAGAGAGTTCTTCAAAATCGAAAAATATATAAGCAAGTTCTATCTCGATTTGATTCTACATGCTTTTAAAAAAACCCCTTTATACCTAGACGCCCAATTCCCTCTCGGAGGACGACAATGGCGGGCGAACTCGTGCAAGAAATCCTGCGGATTCGCGAATGGGGCGGTTGAAGAACTGCGTTGGATGGGTTTATTATCGAGCCACGGGCGCTTTCGCCGGGTGACCTCCTGGCGCGTTTGCCGACGGAGCGGTGCCCGCTCTCGCCGGCGTGGTAATTTATTTCGAATACTCAAGAGCCTGTTACAGATTCTCCGTTCCGGGATTGACGTGAATCGGGGCGTCTGGTTCTCTCAGTCGAGAATGCTTTCTGCTTCAGAGCCAGCGACCGTCGAGCCAAAAATTCCCTCCGTCAGGTTAATTGTGACGGACCGTCTCAATAACCGGGCCGAAAACTCACACCAGCCGTTCCGACGAAAAGAAGGAGAGATGGCCAGGTTCAGGGACGTAAAGGCCCTCCAAAAATTCGCCGCAGTCCACGCTTCATTCCACAACCACCTCAACCAGGACCGCCACCTCAACCATCGCGAAATCTTCAAGCAGAACCGCGCTGCCGCGCTCGCTGAATAGCGACAACTCACCGCCTGAGAGTCATGAACGCCCCGATCAGCCAGCTCACGCTTATTTAGTCTGATGGTATGGACGCCCCCTACGGCTTCACGATGAGCCATACTGGAGTGTGTTGAACAACCCAGACAGAGGGAGCGTCCACGATGGATATTAAGACAATTGGGTTTGATCTGGCAAAGACGGTGTTCCAGGTTCACGGTGCTGATGGTGAGGGGCGAGCGGTACTACGGCGGAAGCTGCGCCGCTGGGTCTTACCGGTCGGCCGCGTTGAAAACCATTGGGATCGCAAAGCGTCAGGAATGCGGTCGCTGGCTCAATAACCGGGCCGAAAACTCACACCAGCCGTTCCGACGAAAAGAAGGAGAGATGGCCAGGTTCAGGGACGTAAAGGCCCTCCAAAAATTCGCCGCAGTCCACGCTTCATTCCACAACCACCTCAACCAGGACCGCCACCTCAACCATCGCGAAATCTTCAAGCAGAACCGCGCTGCCGCGCTCGCTGAATAGCGACAACTCACCGCCTGAGAGTCATGAACGCCCGGTCAGATCAGCCAGCTCACGCTTATTTAGTCTGACAATGCCCCGCACGCGGCCATATCCATGCCGACACTCTTCTGATAGGTTTTCGTGGTGCTGCGTGGTTGCCGAGGTGGGCACCGAGGTGTGCTTGCCCTCATCGCTTACCCGCCCCACGTTGTCTACGCGGCGAAATCTTCCGACCGATTCGGACGCCTGGGCGCTCAGGTGCTGATCGTCGGGGAGGCGGGTTGTGGAATTATTCAGTTGACCAGGCGGCCGTCATGGCTGACCCGGCGTCGGTGAATGGGCGGACCATGAAACGGTTGGTTGGCACTATATTCGTTGGGATGGTCCTCGCCACGCTACCGGTTATGTTTGGTCCGCGCGCCACGGCAAAGGAGCTCAGGCTTGCCCACTTCCTTGCTGTACAGCATCCCTATCATGGCGTCTTCGAGGCGTTGGGCGAGGAATTGTCGAAGGCGACAAATGGGGCGATCACGATTCGCATCTTTCCAGGGGGTGAGCTCGGGGCCAATCCTGTACAACAATTCAATCGCGTAGTGGATGGGATTGCCGACATCGTATTTGCCCTTCCGGGGTACACGGCTCCCCGCTTCCCGCGCATGTTGCTCTCCGAATACCCCGGTATCGTGGACGATGCCAAGGATTTGACGCGAGGGCTCAACAAGGCGTTTGACCAGGGTCTCTTCGCCGAAGAGTTTCGACGCGTAAAGGTCCTCGCTCTCTGGAACATTAGGCCAGCGGCTCTTTTCATGCGTGAAAGGCAGATTCGTTCCGTCGACGACCTTCGGGGTCTCAAGATTCGCGTCGCCGCCGAGTCCGGGGCAAGGCTTGTCGAAGCCTGGGGGGCCACGCCGGTGTTCATGCCGGTCACGCAAATGTATAACGCGGTTCAGACGGGCGTGGTCGACGGGGCGCTTATCGATCCGGGAGCGGCACAATCGTTCGGCTTGCAGGAGGTGGCGGACACCGTGACCGTCGGTATGGACTCGGTTCTGACGACGTTTTTCCTGGCTATGAATCTGGAAACCTGGAATGACCTCGGTTCCGAAGGGCAGATCGCGCTCGATCGCCTCGCCGGTTTGTCCCTCAGCGAACAACTCTACGATTCGTGGGTCGGAATATCCGACGCCGGGCTCGACTCCATGCGTCAGGCGGGAAACGCAGTGATCGAATTGGCACCCGAGGAGGCGGACAGGATCGATGGGGCCTCGAAGACGATTCTCGAACGGGTGGTCGCCGACCTGGAGTCTCTCGGCATTGCTGCGCGCGCATTCGTTGGCGTCGTGTCAGGCAAATGATTGGAAGCGACGTGCATGAAAAAGGGTTCGGCTGAGAATCGCACGCAGCTCAGCTGGCTGCTGCGAATCCCCGCCGTCGTATCGGGCCTTTTTCTGGTCGCCGTCATGCTTTTGACGACGACGGACGTCGCACTGCGTTATTTCTTAAACGCGCCGCTCTTCGGCACCGTCGAAATCACGGAATTGATGCTGATCGGGTTGATCATGCTTGCCATGCCCTATTGCGCCGTGACCAACGGACACATTCGGGTGGATGTGTTGGACCGCCTGCTCGGCCGTTTCGGTCGCCTCTTCGCTGATGTCCTGAGCGGCCTACTCAGTCTCACGGTCCTCGGATTGCTCGTCTGGCGCACGGTGGAAAAGGCAATAGAATCCGATGTATTTAGTGACGCGACCAACCTGTTGCGCCTTCCCATCTGGCCCCTTTACGGGCTCATCGCCATCGGCATGACGGGCTACGCCCTTGTCGTGGCCCGCGATCTCGTCGCTCTTCTGTCACACCGAGGCCATGGAAATGAATGAGACGGACTTAGGGCTGGCCGGCCTTGCCGTTTTGTTCGCACTGATGGCCTTGCGCGTTCCCGTGGGCATGGCGCTGATGGCGGTCGGTTTCGCCGGCATAGGCCTGCTCAGCGGACTTAAGCCGGCGATGTCCACCATGACCTCGGCGACCTATTCCATCAGTTCGACTTACACCCTTGTGATCATTCCCCTTTTCATTCTGATGGGCAACGTGGCGAGCACGTCGGGGTTGAGCCGTCGATTGTTTGACGCGGCTTACGCCTGGGTCGGCGGCCGGCCGGGGGGGCTTGCTTCGGCAGCGGTGGTGGGTTGCGCGAGCTTCGCCGCAGTCAGTGGATCCTCCATTGCAACCGCTGTAACAATGGGCAAGGTGGCGCTGCCGGAGATGCGTCGATTCGGCTATCGCCCCTCTCTGGCGACCGGTGCCATCGCCGCGGGTGGTACGCTCGGCATCCTGATTCCCCCTTCCGCGGGATTCGTTATCTACGCTCTGCTCACTGAGACCTCGATCGGCCGACTGTTCATCGCCGGCATCATCCCGGGAATCCTTCTTACTGCTCTCTTCATAGCCGTGATCCGGCTGATGGCCTTGGTGAACCCCGAAGTGGCACCCCGGGGGCCTCAGGCTAGCGCCGATCAGAAAATGTCCGCTCTGATCGCGGCATCGCCCTTGGCCGGTATCGTTGTGATATCGATCGGCGGTATCTACGTGGGAGTCTTCACTCCGGCGGAAGCCGCAGCCGTCGGCGCATTCCTGGTATCGACCGTGGCGCTTGCCGGGCGTCTCATGTCGTGGCGCCATTTTGTTCCGGTTATGGTCGACACAGTCAGAACCACCGCAATGCTCTTTTTTATCGTTATCGGCGCGAGCGTATTTGGACCATTTCTTTCCCTGACCGACATTCCCGGGACGATCTCGACAGCGCTCGCCTCGCTGGACCTTGGCCCATACGGCACGTTGATCACCATCCTCCTGGGGTACGTTGTTCTTGGAATCTTTTTGGAGGGCTTGGCGATGCTCGTAATCACGATGCCGATCGTCTTCCCCATTGTCACTCAGTTGGGCTTTGACCCGATTTGGTTCGGAGTATTGGTCGTGATCGTGGTCGAGTTGGGTCTGATCACGCCCCCGGTTGGCCTCAACATTTTCGTTGTCAAAGCCGTGGCCGAAGACGTGCCGATGAGCCAAATTTTTACCGGCGTCATGCCTTTTTGGGTCGCCATGATTGTCTGTTTGGCCCTTTTGGTAGCGTTTCCGTCGATCAGCCTGTTTCTCCCCGGGACCCTTTTCAACTAGCCCGACTCCGGGTCGGAGTATGCGGGCGGATCTAGTTGAGAGGGTGATTGGTATGCTTGTGGGTGGCGTAGTTGTCGGCGATCAGATGGACCTCGAGGTCCGGCGCGACCTCGCGGTTGATCCTGTTGAGGAAGCGGATAAACTCCTGGTGCCGGTGCTTCTGCATGCATTGGCCGATCACCCGGCCGTCGAGCGCGGCGAACAGTGTGGTGGTGCCGTGGCGCTTGTAGTCGTGGGTCATGGTTCCGGCCCGGCCCTTCTTCATGGGCAGGCCCGGCTGGGTGCGATCGAGCGCCTGGATCTGGGATTTCTCGTCCACCGACAGGACGATGGCGCGCTCCGGCGGGTTGAGATACAAGCCAACGACATCCTCGACCTTCTCAGCAAATCGCGGGTCGTTCGACAGCTTGAAGGTCGCCACCAGGTGCGGCTTCAGGCCATGCGCCTTCCAGATCGCCTGAACGCTCGACGGCGCGATGCCCACCGCCCTGGCCATCGTACGCAGGCTCCAATGTGTGGCGTCCGGCGGCGCCTCCGTCAGCGTCTTCTCGAGCACCCGATTGACCACCTCCACCCCCAGCGGTGCCTTGCCGGGCGGCCGCGTCTTGTCGCGGCACAAGCCGTCCACGCCGGCCTCAACATAGCGTGTCCGCCAGCGCCGAATGGTCGGTTTGCTCACCCCCAATCTACGCCAAATCTCGTCGGTTCCGATACCGTCGCTGGCCAGGAGCACGATCCGGGCACGCCGGACATGCTTCTGCGGCGTATTGCCATTGGCGATCAACGCCTCCAGCCGATCCCGATCCTCCGGCGCGAGCTGGATCCTCACTTTCTTGCCCATACCGGAAAAGTCGCATCAAATCCGCCCGTTGGGAATCCTTTGTTTCGAGCGGAACACTAGCGGGGAGAGTTAAAGACAATACCTCGGTCATCGGAATCGTAGACGTGAATGACGAGTCCGCCGGGGTGGTGAATGGTGAATTCAACGTCGGCGTTCCATTGACCGTAGGAAGCAAATCGTTAGTGGTCAGCGAGACCGATGACGTTTGCAACACTGTAAGCGCAGGCGTTCAGGTCAAT
>CBDCME010000007.1:0-23891 GCA_965218865.1 Alphaproteobacteria bacterium | reverse complement strand
CTGAAACGTTCCGTCAATTCCCGCAAATACCGCACCTTTTGCCGGGACAGTCCCGCCGTCCTCAATTGCTCGTCCGGGATAGCGGCCAAGGATTTTGGGGTGACCGCGCCAAGTCCACTCGTTAATTTCTCCCAAATGCTAGCCGCGGCCTTGACGGAGAGCTGTTGGCCGACGATCGAACGAACCAGCGTGACGAATGCGTTGCCGCGTCCAACCAAGGTTTGGCGCGGGTAGTCGTCAATGATTCGGGCAAGCACCGGATCGACCTTTTTGAGATGGGCAACGGCCTGGGGCCAATAACTTGGAGTTCGGCCCGGTTTTGGAAGCTCGGATATCGAAACCCCGTCGCCGCCGACCGAACTCTTCCGAACTCGTCTTTCATTTACATTTGGGTTTGGGCCGCTACTCCTGCACGCATGGCCCCGGGGGCAATAATTGTACGCCCACCGGCGCAGGGTCTCGGCGCCGCTTCCGGGGAGGGGCTCGACGATCGTGGTCGCCGAATCGTGCCTGAGCAAGCGTACCAGCCCCCATCCCCGCAAGGTCTCGATCCGCCGCAACACCTGCCCCTCGGGCACACCCAGCGCGGAACTCAGGGTCCCGAACGCGTAACGCTCCGAGGACAGGCGGCAGACCATGTCCCTGAGAACCTCGTCGCCGAGCAAGGCCACCAGCCGGTCGAACTCCATCGGGGCGCAATAACCGCAATCAAAATCATTGCCGTAACGGGGTAGCGGCTCGTTGCCTTTCGCGGGCGCCGCGGCAAGAAGAAAGGCAAGTGCCATGGCAACGTTTTTCATTGTCTTCCCCACGCCGACGAATCTACTCGCCGCGTCCGGCGCCTCGATCGCCTTTCCACCACACGGGTCCACCACACTGGCGTAATTTCCCGAAAATTGCCCCCCGCCAACGGTTCGTCCGCTCGAACCGAGATCTTGCGTCAACCTACATCAACACGCGCGCGCGCGGTACATCCATCTTGTTCGTCCGGGTGGGCCTCCGTGTTGCTGGCGGCCTTGGTTGCCGACTGCGGGCTGGAGCTTCATCCCCGGACGACGAAGATCGTCTACTGCAAGAATGATGACCGGCGGGGGACCACCCCGGGCGAAATTTTCGGCGGCAGGGCCGTGGATTCGATGGATAACACTTCCGTGTTACCCACAACCCCACAGCCGCAACAACAGCTGCAACCTTTTTCGATGCGTGGGATTGGAATGACGGCATCGACGGCCACTCCCCACGCGCAGAGCACGGAGCACACATCAGCGGGAGTCTAACTTAAAACGGCCGCGACCCTGTCCAAAGGATGGGGTCCACCTCACCTTAACCATCGCGAAATCTTCAAGCAGAACCGCGCTGATGCGCTCGCTGAATGGCGGCAACTCGCCGCGTGAGAGTCATGAACTATTCCGGAGCTCACGCTCATTGAGTCCGACAATGCCGAATTTTCGGCTCGGTCGATCTTGAGGTTGGCCTAGCTTGCCGCGCTCAGTGAGCGGCCGCCGAAACCGCCTCGGGCGACGGTGCGAGTGCGGGCTCGGGGCTTGCTGACCTGGGACTTGGAAATCTGGGCCCGGCCGTCGCGGGAGACGGAGGCGACCCCGGCGCCGCCGCTGGTGTAGAAACGCCCGGGTCGGCGCTGGGGCGGTAGAGCGGCTGTGAAAAGATATCCGCCCTGGTGCCGCGGGGCGCCAACATGTACCCGACCATGAACGGAAGCCAATACGAACCGGTCGAGGTTCGATGCTGGGAACAGCGGTCGTACCCGAAGTCGGAATAGCACCCCGTCGACGACTGGTATCGCGGGGCGACGTTCTCGTGCAGCGCCTGGGCCTTTTCGAACTCGGCGCGGCAGGTCGATTCGTCTTGAACCCCGGCCTCGATGCACCCTTCCACCGATTTGTAGGTGAGGACTTCTTCCGTTGGTTCGCCGCAGGCGCTCAAGGTCAGCGCGCTGGCCCCGAGCAGGGTCATTTTGAAACTTCCTTTCATCGGACGGGCTCCCTCCTCACGGAGTCATGCTGGCGGCATTGAGGATGCCGGCGGTGAGCGACGCGGCGCCGAGCCAAATGCCGGCGGCGATCTCGTTGTTCTCGATCCGCTCGGATACCCGCGGCATCGGCAGCCGGACGAGGAAATAGACGATGATCTGGACGATCAGCGCGACCACGCCCCAGATGATCATTTCGAGGATCGCGCCCGAATGGATCATGACGTTCGCCAGCGGCAAGGCGAATCCCATCGCGCTGCCCGAAAAGGCGACCGCGGCGGCGATCGAATTCTCCTTGATCAGCTTGATCTCTTTATGTGGGGTGACGGCGGTATAAACCGCGATGAACCCGATCATCAGGACGAGGGAGACGACGAAGTAACTCAGGAATGCCGCCAAATCCGTCCCATATCCGTTGAATTCCATTCAAAACTCCTTCGCGGACGCTCGCGCGGCCCGATGTTTCCTCAAATGATCTTGACCGTGGGGAGGTCGAGGTCGACGCCGACCATGAGTTCCACCGTCTTTTCCCCATCATACGCCTCGACCGTGACCAATAGGTATTCGTTTTTTTTTCCGTCCTCGAGGTTGCGGCCAAACAACATGACCTGCTGGACGACGTCGGACGTTTTCTCCGATTCGGCGTCCTCAAAGACTTCCTCGGTGAAGACGACCGGATCGGCGTGGCCCGGCGTCGAGTCGAACCAAATTCGTTGATACTCTGTGCCGTCATCGAAGCGGTAGCTGGGGGCGCCAATCTTGCCACCCTTCGCGGTCCATTGGGCCCATTCCCCCTCGCTCCCCGGATAAATACTTTCATGGGGCACATAGAGCGTGATTTCCTCGACATGCTGGTCCTCGACGCCGTTGACCGTGAGGATCTGGATCATTATGTCGTCCTCGCTGTAATAGCGGTGCACGTACGAGTCGTCGCCAAGATCGACGAAACCCTGCGCGACGATCAGAATCGTTTCCTCCGGGAGCGCGACGTGCAGGTCGTCGGCGTGCATGCGCAACGGCAAGGTATCGATATCGACCGCGGCGCCAATGCGCAAGCCCAGCGGCTTCGGCAATTCATCGTCCACGCCGCGTTTGGAGAATTTGTTCTTGAAATCGCGTACACCGCTCTTGAAGAGCGCCTTCATACTGCCGCCGATCATGTCGACCCTCCTGGGTTTGGCGTCGTTTTGTGGCCTAACCTGCCTCGAGCGCCAGCCAATCGATCTCGCCTGGCTCGATCCGACGCGCCGCCAGGAAATAGATAATGGTTCCGGGTTCGACCCGGTGAGCGGACGGCGCGTTCAGGATGAGGTCATGGCCCAGGGCGCTTTCGGCGACGCCGATCAAGGTCGCGTCGTGATTATTCTTCAACGTCGCGAACAGGGCGCCGTAACTCACCGCCACGGAGTCCTGGGGCACCGTGAGACTAAATTGAGTTGGCCCCTCCAGGGTCGACAGTAACTGGCGCTGGACCCGGCTCGAACCGGGGTCCTGGGCGGAGCGCACCATGAGCTCGATGGAAAGCGAGACGTTGCACTCCGCGTGGGGACAATGTGCCTTAAGGAGTTCCGCAAAACTCTCGTGGTCGAAATAGGCGACGATATGAGCGTGGTGGTTGATCGCGGCGGCTCCCAAGGCGGCGGCGAGGGTTTCGCTGTCGTCGTGGCCGAGGGCAATGATGTACCGGGCGTTGACCACGCCGGCGCGGGTCAGCACGTCGGGCGTGTTGAGCTCGGCGCCACGGACGAAACGCACGTGATCAGGCATCGGATTCTCGATGGACTGAACCGTGCACAAAACGATTTCCCGTTCCTCGTGGCCGCTATCGCCGCGGAGCTGCGCGACCATCCGCTCGGTTCGAGAGCCATGCCAGCCGAGAATGACGATGTGATCCACCAAATGCTCGTAACTCGATTTTCCGCGCACGCTTTTTCTCCATCGGTCGGATACGTGTTGCACCGCTTTCGCGATGACCGCCGTAAACAGCGCGATGCCACCGGGCATGATCCAAACGATTGTGGCCATTCGTCCGGCCCAAGTGGCCGGTGAGTAGTCGCCATAACCCACGGTCGTGGCGGTGGTGACGTAAAAGTACCAAAATACGCCGCCGTGGGCTATTTTCTCCTCGCCTGAAAGAGCGAGAAGAGCCCAAGATACGACGACATGGCAGGATACGAGGAAGAATACCGCATCCCAACCCAGCCCGGCGATCCTGGCATAGATGAGTTTCGCGAATCTAGACAGAGCAATGTTCATTCAAAACACCTAATTCGGAAATGCGCGGTCGCGCATTTTTTGCGTCTGTCCCTCTCGCCCACCCACGAGAGTATGCTGATAGGGGTGGCCGGGAGGGGGAGAGGGCCGGCCCCGCGTCGTACAGTGTGTCATTAGTCGTCCGTGAAGAACCCTGATTTCAAGCTGAAGCGGCGATTGGGTTTGCGGTGGGGTGCGAGATGTCGCTGAGGAGCGCGGCCAGGATTTGGACAAACAAACGCCTCAGCCATTTGAGGACAAGGCGGTAGTTGTAGCCGGCGCCGGCGAGGATGGCGTTGATCTTGTCGCCGTCGCGGCCTTTGAGGAAGTTGCGCCCCAGCCTGCCATCGCTCTTGAGATGTCCGATCACGGCCTCGACGGCGGAGCGCCGCCTGAGCTCCTTCTTGATCGTCGGCGTGATGCCGCGTTTCTGGCCTGATCTAAAGACGCGGTGTTTGTTGGGGTAATAGTGGCCCTGGTATCCCTTGTCGACATAGATGCGCTCGGCCGATATCCCCGTCCAGCGTTCCATCTCTTCGATCACCTGCCTCAAGGTGTGGCCATCATAGGGATTGCCGTGGAAGGCCTTGACGTGGGCGACGAACTGGCCGCCGGGGGGGCGGGAATTGGTCGCCGCCACGGAGACCTTGCAGCCGAACTCGTACGGCTTGTGCGCCTTCCCTTTGCCGATGCATTCGACCTCGGGCGCGTGGAGCGAATAGACCTTGGGCAAGGGGTCGCGCCGCTTCTGGGTCGACACCCGCTCGGCCAGCCACAAGGGGCGGCGGAAGGTATCCCGTAGGCTCTCCTCCTGGGCCGTCTTGCGGCGGATGTCGCGGACGGTGCGCCCGAGATAGGTCTTGAGCTTGCGCAGGGCCTTGTTGGCCCGCTTGTGCTGTTTGGCATGGCGGTAGCGGCCTTGCATGATCAACGCCCTCTTGCCCAGGCGGGTATAGGACTGACGCAGGGCAATGCCGTGCTCCCGTGCCAGTCGCACCAGCCGCTCGCGGGCTCGTTGCATCAGTTTGGCGTCGGTCGGAAAGGCAATCGCCTTCTCTTGTACGGTGGTGTCCACCGTCACCCGCTCGAGGTCCTTCTCCCGCAGCGCCCCCACCCGGTGGGCCACGGCCAGGCTCTCCTGGAATACCTTCTCCAAACCTTCCGGCCCGATCCGGTCCCGCCACCGGGTCATCGACGAGCGCTCCATGGGCAGCTCATGCTGAAAGTACTCTTCGCCGCAGAAGCACTGGAAGTATGGGTCGTAGACCCAGCGCTCGCAGACCTCCTCATCCGAGAGATCGAACATATGCTTGAGGATGTGCAGCCCAACCATCAACCGCGTCGGGACCCCCGGCCGACCCTCCTCCGAATACAAGGCTTCATAGGTCTCGTCGAAGAAAGTCCACGCGATCCGGCCCCCCAACACCACCAACTCGTGGCGCAGGTTGATGATGTTTTCGAACCGCGAGCGGAACAGGTCCTCTATTCCCGATGACACCTTGCGCGATGGCTTCATCACAGTTCTCCAATCCCAATCGACGGGAGCAGAGAATCACGTTCCGCAACGGAAGGGAATCCCCAAAATCAATTATTTCAAATCACAAGCTTTTCAGGCCCAAAACCCGTTTTCTTGCAAATCCGATTACTTCGCCAAACCGAAAGAGCTACCAACATCAGCCGCTTACACGTTCTTCACGGGCGACTAATACCAACCGCCCTTAACATTGACTTGTGCGAGCCCACGCTCTGAGGCCGATGGACATGATCTTCCAAGGTTTGTCGGTCAGGTTGTTCCAGGCTTGGCAAGAAGCCTCGACGATGGCTTCATAGGAGTCGAAGACACGATTGGAGAGCCAGTTCTGGCGGAGGTATTGCCAGACATTTTCGGCGGGATTGAGCTCCGGGGACTTGGGTGGCAAAGGCACGAGGGAGATGTTCTCCGGGATGCCGAGTTTGGCAGTGGTGTGCCATGCGGCTTGGTCGAGCAGCACGACGGCATGGGCGTTTGGGGCAACGGCCCGGCTGATTTCCTCGAGATGCAGGTCCGTGGCTTCAGTATTGGCGCGCGGCATGACCAGCGCCGCGCCCTCACCGCGCTCGGGGCAGATGGCGCCGAAGAGATACGCCGAAGAGGTCCGTAGGTCCTTGACCTGGCGCGGGCACGATCCCTTTGGGGCCCACTGGCGCACCAGGCTGTTCTTCTGGCCGACGCGCATTTCATCTTGAAACCAAACCTCTATGGGCGTGTCCGGTGGCTGTGCCGCTACGATTTTCGCCAAGTGTTCGGGAAAACTTTTTTTTAAATTCCTCCTGTGCCCGCGCATCCTGGCCGACGTGGCGCGGGCGCGCGGAAATATGCGAGAACCCGAGCGCGGCCAGCAGCTTGCCGACGCTCCGCTCGTGATAGTCCACGCCGAAGCGCGTTCGGATCAGTTGCTTGAGATCGATGCAGCGCCAGCGCACGACCCCATCCCGTTCGGGATCGGGACCGGCCTCGATAGCCCGCGAAAGCGCCGCCATTTGCGACGGCGTCAACCGACGCAACGCCCCGTTCGGCTTGCGGTCGATCAGACCGGCCGGACCTCCCGCGTTGAACCGGTGAACCCAGTCCCGCAACGTCTGCCGATCCATGCCGCCAATACCCGCCGCGCACGCTCGATCCATCCCATCGTAGATGGCCGCCATCGACAAAAGCCGTCGCGCCTGGTTCCCATCATCGCTCCGTGCCGCAAGAACACGGACTCTTTCAGCATCAAAGTCGTTTCGCAAAGGAATCGTTGGCATTGAACACACTCCCTTGTTGCCAACAACCTTGAATCACACAAAACCTAGCGTGTAAACCTTTGCGCGAGTCAAACTCTAGGGCGGTTGGTATAAGGGAGCGGGTGACCTTCGACAATACCGATCATGATTCACGTGATATGACGCGCAAGTGGAACGATTGGCGCGGGCGTTTAACCATCCAGATCAAAAGCGACAATGCGATCGTGCCGAAAAAATCGGCCATTGAGGTGAAACGAAAGCATCTCACAGCCCATGATTTGGGTGATCAATATCATGATGCGCCAAACGATCTCACCCGCGAGGTCAAGCTCAAACTGAATTGGCTTAGAGAGGACACGAAAACGCGGCTTGAACTCCCGAATTCCGTAGTTGACGCGCGAAATCGTAGGGGCGATTGGGACAATGAAGTGACCCGAAAGCTGCTGGTGGGATATTCGAAGGGATCGAAGAATTGGGAGATTTCCGGAAAGGCTAGCGTGGCTGAAACCGTAAGCCGTAAAGGCGAGAATCGTTTTCGCGAGAGGGAATTTGGCCTAGAAACGAGCTTTGCGGTTTCACCACAGAATGGCGAATTGTTGACCATCGACGCCGAATTGGACTGCGCGAATCTACCTAATGATCAAGGCCTCACCGTGGAGGAAGCCTCACTTTCCCTTTCATCAAACTTCGATTCTAGTCCAGGCGGCTCACGGGCTAAGGGGTGTGCCGCGCCCCTTGGGCGACTCTTCCATAATGGTGCGGAATTCCTTCAAACATTCCTTGTGCCAAGTGAGTTGATGGCGTGCCTTTGCAATTGAATCATTTATTGAGGCGCTGGTTGACGAATTTTCATTGCTCGCGGTCGTCGCACTCTGGGTGAGCATGTAGTTTTTGCCCAACAATTCAAATCTCCACTGCTGTTCGACAGGCACGGCTTCGTGAGCACTACGCTTCCAAAGTAGCGATTCCTGAAACCACTTATTCCATTTTTCCCAATCGCCGTCTTGTTCAAGACTTACAAATGCGGCATCTCCTTCTTCCCGAAGGGTTACGCCTTCGTCCCAAATAGGAATGAGGGAATTCAACCCGCTCATGCCAACAACTCCGCACCCTCGCCAGCGACGACGGATTTGATGTGATCGGACCACTTCTCAATCAGGGTCCGGTACCGGTCCAGACTATAGCCGTGGCGGCGATGTCCCATGCTCTGTTGAAAAAGGCGAGGCAGGCATGGTTGGGCTTCGAGGTTAGGCGGCCTCTTTGATGGTTTCAATGGCGCTTTTCGCTTTTGCCTTTTTCACGTGATCCTCGAGGGCAGCTCTGAGGATGGGGAGTTGCCGGTAGGCCTTGAGGCGACGGAGGTCTTTTGGGCTTCCAGGAGGCCGGCGGCGGTCCATCGCAAGGCCATCTCGGCGTTGCGCCAGCGCTTGACATTGTGCTGCACCATCCTGACCGTTCCCAAGGCATTCTCGATGGCGTTGGTGCAGGCCAAGGAGCGCCTGAGCTTGGGCGGCAGGCCCAAGCGGATCACGGTGAGGATCTCATCCAGGCCCTCCAGGATGGAAGCCGAAACGCCGGGGGCCTCGGTCTCCAGGCGGCGCGCCAGGTTCTTCATGAGGCGTTCGGCTTTCTCGGCATCGTCTTGGTCCCAGGCTTGCCTGAGCGCCTTCTTGACGCCGGCATGAAGGCTTTCGTCGAGGCGCTCGATGATGTTGCGGCCCTTGTGGACCTGGCAGCGCTGGAGGGCGGCCACCGGCCTGAAGGTCCGCTTGATCGCCTTGGAGAGCGCCTTGGCGCCGTCGACGATGAAGAGCCGGGGCACTTCCGGGTCGAGGCCGCGGGCGGTCAGGTTGTCGAGCAGCGCCTGCACCGTGGCGGCATTCTCCGTGGCACCTTCGGCCAGGCCTAGAACATGCTTCTCGCCCGCGCCGTCGATGCCAATAGCTGCCAGCAACACGTGATCGCCGACGTGCAGCCCGTCGATCTGGATGACCAGGAGATCGAGATCCGAAAGGTCGCTGGCCAGGAAGGCCTTCAGCTTCTTGCGCGTCATGGCCACGAAGCGCCGCGAGACCGCGGACTTCGAGGTCGCATCGCCCGCGCGTGCCGGCAAGTCGCCGCTGGCCTCGCCGGGCAGGCGCACGGCGCGCGCGTACTTGCGGGTCGAAACCGTAAGCAGCATGATGTTCATCGCCCAGGACTGCAAAAGCGCCGGGTCCGAGAGCAACTCCCAGCTCGGCAAGCTCATCTCCTTGCCCGCAAGATCGCGCACCCGCGGGCGCGTCAGCTTCACCTTGCCCCCGTGATAGGCAATCTCGCTCTGGGTTGTCCCCCAGCGATGGCCCTGCCGCTCGGCCGTGCGGGCGTGGCGCGCTCCGCAGAGCACCTCGCTATCCTCGTCCAGCATCTCGCCCAGGGTCTCCACCCCGGCCAACAGGCAAAAGCGATCCACGCTCATGCGCAGATCATCAAAAGCCTCCGGCAAGGCCGGCGGCAACAGAGGAAGCGGGATCTCCAACAGTTTCGAAAGGCGGCTGTTCCGTGTAGTCTTGGTCATGGCGTCGTTCTCCTTGATGGATTCAACACCCAGAGCCTAACGGTTCCAGGCGAATGACGCCTACCTCACTTTTTCAACATCAGCCGGGACATTGCCGGTCGACAAACGGTAAGCGGTTTGGAGGCGCTCATCGCCCGACGCACATTCGCCAATCGGATCGACGCGGCTGTCCGGCTCTGTGTCCGGACCGCGGCCGCCTGACGACTGTTCCCCTTGGGCCAGGCCCTTCCCTCCACGTCCTCCGCTGGAAGTTGCCTCCCATTGTTCGGTCGTTTCTTCGGTACTATGGCCCGGTCCGACTCCTCACTCGCGTGCATGTTCAGCGTACGGCTCTCGCCTTCCTGAACCGACCCGAACCGAAGTCCGGGCACGGATGAGGCCTCCCAGGTTCCGTACAAAGGACGTCTCCACGTGCCTGGGGTCTCCGACTGCGCGAGGTCCATCGCATGCAAGCCATTTGCGCATGGGATGATGTTGTCTTCTGGCCAGCAGAAAGGCCTCGACACCTCGGAAAAGCCAGTTTCGCAGCTCAATACCCAGCCCATGGTCTCCCCTTATATGAGGCGGGTTTTGTCAATGTGGTTTTTTATTGGACTGCATCACGGGGGGTGGATGGTGGTGGAGGGCGGTGAGGATGCGGGTCGATCCAAGGCTGAGCCCCGCGTGCCGAATGCGCGATCGCGCATAACCTTATATCCGGTCGCACCGCTCGGGGTGCGGAACCAAAATCCCTCGTGCACGGGCGAGGACGCCGGGGCTCCAAGGGGATGGGACCTTTCTGTGAAAGCGGCGTCTTGCAGCCACGGGGAGACACGGTCACACATCCACCTTGGATTTCTCGGGCTCGTCGCGGTTGCGCCGGCCCTGGTTTTTGGTTTTTTTCCGTCAAACCTTGAGGACGGCGCCGGTGGGGACCAACCCGGTCTCCAGATAGCGCCACAGCGCCACCAGGAGCTTGTGCGCCAAGGCAACAATCATGATCCGCTTGAGGCGGCCCTTGGCGCCGCCCACGCGCTCGCGGAACCATTGGCTGAGCGCGCTGTCGGGTTGGTAGCGCAGCCATAGCCAAGCAAGCTCGATCATCGTCGTGCGCGCCCGCCGGTTGCCAGCCTTGGAGATGCCCTGGTCGCGGGTCACGGCGCCGCTGTTGTACGGGCTCGACGTCAACCCGACATAACTGCCGAGCTGGCGCCGGTTGCCGTAAGTCCGATAGAACACCTCGCTGGCCAGGACGCTGGCGATCTCGGGCCCGATGCTTCTGAGCCGGACCAGAAGCTGCATCTTGTCCCGGCCCTCGGAGACCGTCGTTGGCTCGAACAGCGCGTTGCGCTCGACCTCGCCGATCATGATTTGCACCAGGGCGAGGCGCTCGAGCTGGCGGCGAATCTCGGCATCGAGCCTGGGCGCCAGCACGCGCCCGTCACCGGTTCGCAGCTCCGCCAGGCGGGCGACGGCGTCGGCGCGCCGCGGCTGGAAACCGTAGATCCCCTGGCCTGCCAGCAGCGCCTTGATGCGGTTGACGTGACGGGTACGCTCCTTGACCAGCTCTTGGCGCTCGCGGTGCAGGCGTTTGAAGTCCTCCTCGGCGAACGACGGCACCCGCACCACCGCGAACACGTGACGCTCGCCGCGCGCGTACGCCATCAGCCCGCGCAGCATACCCTCGGCGTCGATGCAGTCGCTCTTGGCGCGGCGCGCCCGGCGGTCGACCAGCAGGCTCGACGGGTCAATCACGTGGTTGTCGACGTCGTTGGCGACAAGCACCCGGTGCAGCCAGAACGCGTCGTAGCCGGCCTCGTAGCACGAGGCTACCCGGACCGGCCGCGCCAGCACCTTCTCCGCCCACGCTCGCTGGTGCGCGATCAGCGCCAACAGGCCTTCGACGTCGCCCGCGGCGAGCCTGTGCAGCCCAATCTTATCGGCTGGCGGCGTGTGAACCGCCACCACCCAGCTCGATCGGCTCAGTTCAATCGCCACGAAAACTGTGGCACAATCACGCTCGGCGGAGGTCGGCGCGGTGCGGTTATGGATAGTCATCAGGCGTCTCCGGATGTCAGTTGGTTGCGGAAACCGGAACCTTATCCGCTCCGATCGCCGTTCGCCTGCATAGGATCTGTGAACGCTTCACGTCAGTCCTCGCGAACCGCCGCGCATCACTCGGGGCCGGGGCGGTTGGCTAGGCCTTACCCCGTGGAGGACTTTCACCTCCTATCCTTTGCCAGCTTGTCCTGGCGCACTCTGCTTATGGCTACAAACTGCCGTCCGGAGGCGGGTGCCGGCGACAACCGCAATGCCTCCCAGACCGGACATGCCCCCGCTCCGGCGGGGAATTTTTTGGTTCGCGGGTGCTTTCACGGTTAGCCAACCGGTTAGCCGGCTTAATTTTTCACCCTGTCTGAAACCCCTTAAATACTTGTAAATTCTTTGTTTTTTGGCTACTAGACAGCCTGATGTCAGTCAGGCGACGTCGTCGGTTCCCTTCGGGGGTTGGCCGTCGTCCTCACCATCGTCGGCCGGCTTCGATTCATCGTCCTGGCTGGAGGCCCGGTCGAACGGATTCAAGGCCTTGAGACGGGCCGTGTCGATCCGCCCCGCGCGGTCTCTCACTTCTTCCCCCGCGCGCCGCAATCGCGCCACGGCGTCCGAATCGGCGAGGCTACTCAACAAACCTTTTTTCGGCGACTCGGACTCTTCCGTGAGATCATCCTCCCCACCATCGGACGCGGACGCCTCACCGGTCTCGGCGGCGGTCTCGGCGTCAGCCGGCTCGTCGCCGGCGCCCGTCGAGGATTGGCCGTCGTCCTCACCATCGTCGGCCGGCTTCGATTCATCGTCCTGGCTGGAGGCCCGGTCGAACGGATTCAAGGCCTTGAGACGGGCCGTGTCGATCCGCCCCGCGCGGTCTCTCACTTCTTCCCCCGCGCGCCGCAATCGCGCCACGGCGTCCGAGTCGGCGAGGCTACCCAACAAACCTTTTTTCGGCGACTCTCCCGTGAGATCATCCTCCTCACCATCGGACGCGGACGCCTCACCGGTATCGGCGGCGGTCTCGGCGTCAGCGCCCTTCGCGAACGGATTCAAGTCGGCGATTCGGGTTTTACCGACCAACTTTGTATAGCGTTCGACAGCGTCGGTGACGGTCTTTTTCCCCGCCTCGAGGCGTGACGGTTGGTCCGCGTCCAGCGGGGGCGGTTCCCCGACGGTCTCGTCGCCGATCGGCACCTCGGAGGCCGCCTCGTCGGCGGCGTCCTTGGACTTCGCGAACGGATTCAAGCCGCTGAGACGCGTCGCCCCGATCAGTTTCGCGTATCGTTCGACGGTACCGCCAACCGTGTCGCCTTGCGCCGCCTCGCCGCCCGGCTCCGGCTCATCTCCGTCACCCGCGGGCAGTGCGTCCGTTTCGGCGCTATCGGCGGATTCCTCGGCCGCGGGCGGCACCGCGCCGGCAATGGTTTTTTCGGCGGCGGCAACCCCCTCTTCCGCCTCCGGGGCCTCTTCCGTCTCCGGGGCCTCTTCCGCCTCCGGGGCCTCTTCCGCCTCCGGGGGCGCGGCCTCGGGCGCTACGCCCACCGCCCCCGCATCAGTAACTTCAACAACATCCTCCCCCATTTGCGACAAACCGGGAGCTGGAGGAGGCGCCTCCGACGCGTCGCCGGCGGATGGCGCTTCTTCCTCGGCGACCGGCGGCGGCTCCGGCGGAGCGGCGGCCTCGTCGACAACGTCCTGGGTTTCATCGGACCGCGGCGATACTTCGGCGACGTCGTCCGCGGGTTCATCGGATAGGGCCGGCGTTTCGGCGACGTCGTCCCGGGGTTCATCGGATACCACCGCCACCTCGGCTTCCGCGGCTTCGGCGATCGCGTCCTCCCTTAGTTCCGCGCCTTCCGGCGGTTCGGCACTCTCCGGCACCTCCTCGAGAGCGGCGGCCAGTTCCGCCGCCGCCTCCTCCTCGACGGCATCCGGTGGGACAGCCTCATCCTGAACATCCGTGGCTGGTGGCGGTCGTGGCGCCGATCCCTCCTCCTCGGCCGTCGCGGCCGCGGGCTCGTCCGCCTCAATGGCCTCGGTCGCATCCGGCTCGGCGAGGCCTTCCTCTGCCTCGTCGAGGGCTTCCTCCGCCTCGTTCGCGGCGGCCCTGGCCGGGAAAAACCGTCCCCAGGTATGACGCCGAATTCCGGCACCGATCCGGGCGGCCGCGCCACCGGACTCTGTCCCGGAAGGTTTTTCGGCCGGGATATTCTCGGTCGGGGTTTCCTCGGCGGATATTTCATATGCCGGGGCTTCCTCGGGCGGGGTTCCCTGCGGCGGAGCCTCCTCCGCCGAAGCTTCCTCCGGCGGGCGGAGGTCGCGGAAAAAAACGACTCCGACGAATTCGCGCACGGTGGCGCTGCCCGTGGCCACGGCGCCGCTGACGCGGCGCACGCCGTGCAACCACAACGGGCTGAATACCAGGCTCAGGGCGATCACCGCGACCGCCAACTGGTGGTGGTCGATCCCGATCAGTCCGATGTTCAAGCCGAGCGCGGCGAGGACGAACGAGAACTCACCGACCTGGCCGAGCACCAGCCCGGCGAGGAAGGCCCGATTCCAGGGCTCGCCGACCAGGCGCAAAACCCCGATGTTCATCGCGGTCTTACCAACGGTGACGATCATCAGAAGCATCAGCACGACAAATAGATTATGCCAGATGTACCACAGATCGATCAGCAGCCCGACCGAGAGGAAGAAAACCATCAAGAGCACGCCCTGGATCGGCTCGGTGGCGCGGATCACTTCGCGGCGGTTGGTGCTGTTGCCAATGAAAAGACCTGCGAGGAAGGCCCCGAGCGGCGCGGAAAGTCCGAGCATGCTGGTCACCGTCGCGGCGGCGAAACAATACGTCAGGGCCAAGAGCGCGGTGAGGTCGACACTCTTGAGCGCCCATCGAACCAAGGGCACGCTAACGCGTCGGCGCCGGCTCAGATACCAGACGAAAACGGCCAGGAACAACACTGCGATGGCCATCGTATAGAACGTCGAAATGGGGAACCCGCCGACCCTCGCCAGGGCGTTGAGCACCAGCATCATCGGCACGACAAGAAGATCCTGGGCGATCAACACGCCGACCGCGCGGCGGCCGACCTCGCTGCGCAATTCGCCGATGTCGTCGAGCATCTTGATCGCCACGGCGGTGCTGGAAAGGCTCACGACGAAGGCCAACAGAACCGCCAGCTCGATCGGCCAGCGGAAGATCAACATCAAGCCGGCCATGACGGAGAGGGCGATCGCGATTTGCAGGAGAGCCCCGAAAACGGCGATGCGGTAGACCGTCACGAAGGCGCGCAAGCTCAGCCCCATGCCGATCACGAATAGGAGCAGCAAGACGCCCATTTCGGCGAAAAGTTCGATCGAGGCCCGGTCCTCGACCAAGCCAAGACCCGTCGGCCCGAGAACGATTCCGGCGACGATGTAGCCGACGATCGCGGGCTGCCGAAGTTGCACCAGCAGAATACCGCAGACGAGCGCAACGGTGATCAGCTGGGCAATAGCCGTGATTTGGTCATGGACTTCCATGATGGCGGTGTCCAACCCTCCTTCCCGGTGCTTAGAATAATCGCAATTGTTCCCCGATGCGAGGTGGAAGGCGGAATAAATTCGTCACCAGGTCCCAGCGCCGCGCATTCAGTCCGAGCCGCCGGCAAGCAAGCTCGAACCGACGTCGAATGGTGCCGGCGTAGACCCCCTCCCCCTTCATCCGAACCTCGAAGCGGGAGTCGTACTCCCGGCCGCCGCGGGCCGCCCGCAACAACCTCATGATACGCCCGGCCTTCGCCGGCGCATGAACGGCGAGCCATTCCTTGAACAGGGTCTTCACCTCATGGGGCAGGCGGAGAAGAACCCAACCCGCCGAGGTCGCGCCCATCTCCCGGGCGGCGCCGAGAATCTCCTCGATTTCGGTATCGGTGAGGCCCGGAATGACCGGAGCGACGAGTACACCGACCGGAATGCCGTCGCGGCTCAGGGCCCGGATCGTCTCAAGACGTCGCCTCGGTGTCGGCGCCCTCGGCTCGAGGCGCCGGGCCAGTTCCCGGTCGAGGGTCGTCAGCGAAACGTACACTCGCGCCAGCTTCTTCGCGGCCATCGGTGCCAGGATATCGATGTCCCGCGTCACCAGATTTGACTTGGTGACGACGCCCACCGGGTGGTCGCACGCCGCCAAAACCTCGAGAATCCCGCGCACGATTCGATAACGCCTTTCGATGGGCTGGTAGGGATCGGTGTTCGTGCCTAGGGCCATCACCCGACAGCGGTAACCCGGCCGCCCAAGCTCCTCGCGCAAAAGGGCCGGCGCCTCGGGTTTCGCGAACAGCCGCGACTCGAAATCCTGGCCCGGCGAGAGTCCGAGGTAGGCGTGGCTCGGCCGGGCGAAGCAATACACGCAGCCGTGTTCACACCCTCGGTAAGGGTTGATGGATCGGTCGAAAGGCACGTCGGGCGAGGTGTTGCGGGTGATGATCCTCCGGGTGGCGTCGATCTGGACCGTCGTCCTTAGCGGCGGCGGTTCCTCGTCGAGCGACCCCCAGCCATCGTCCCACGGCTCTCTCGCGGTCGCCTCGAAGCGGCCGCTCGGGTTGCTCAGCGCGCCGCGCCCCTTGCGAAATAGATGGTTTTGGCCCGAACCCATGGCTGAAAATTATGAGCGTCAATAAAAATTAATCAAGAACAAAACGGGTACAGGTGGGGGCTGGGGAAACTCCGAATAGGGCTCCATCCTCCTCCGGGGCTGGGGCCGCGGCTGGCCCTAGCCCCGGAGTCGGTGGTAGGTTTAACCGTACTTTGTCACCTATGGAAATTTGCCATGTCCGGCAACCAGTTCGAGACCGACGTCATCGTGGTCGGCGCGGGACCCGTCGGCCTCTTCGCCATCTTCGAAGCGGGTATGTTGCGCATGCGCTGCCATGTCGTTGATGCCCTGGACGCGATCGGCGGCCAATGCACGGCGCTTTATCCGGAGAAACCGATTTACGACGTCCCTGGGTACCCGGAGATCATGGCCGCGCAACTTGTCGATCGGCTCGCCGAACAGGCCGCGCCCTTCGAGCCGATCTATCACCTGGGCCAGCAGGTTACGGGATTGCGCCAGGGGGACAACGGATCCTGGAGTGTGCAAACGTCACGAAATCTGACCATTACCTGCCGGGCCGTGATCATCGCCGCCGGCCGCGGCGCCTTCGGCCCCCAACGGCCGCCCTTGCCGGGGATCGAGGAGTACGAAGGCGAGAGCGTATTCTACCTCGTCAAGCGACGAGAGAAATTTCGCGGGAAACGCGTGGTCATCGCCGGCGGCGGCGATTCGGCCCTCGACTGGGCCGTTTCCCTGGCCGAGGTGGCGGCAAGATTGACCGTCGTCCATCGGCGAGCGAAGTTTCGCGGCATGCCGGAGACGGTCGAGCGGCTCCATCGTCTGGCCGCGGAGGGTCGGATCGACCTCGTGGTTCCCTTTCAGCTCGCGGGCATCGAAGGCTCCGACGGGCACCTCGAAACCGTGGTCGTGCAAGACTTCGACGGAGAACGCCGCCGCATCGCCGCCGATATCCTGCTACCTTTTTTCGGGCTGTCGATGAATCTCGGGCCCATCAGCGGCTGGGGTCTGAACCTCGAGCGCAAGCAAATCGCGGTCGATCCCGCGACCAGCGCCACCAATATCGCGGGCCTATTCGCGATCGGCGACGTCACCACCTACGCCGGAAAACTCAAGCTCATCCTCAGCGGATTTGCCGAGGCGGCGACGGCGGCACACGCCATCCATCCGCTCGTGCATCAAGACCAGGAACTACATTTCGAGTATTCGACGATGACGGGGATCCCATCGCTCGGCCGCTCGGCGAACTCGCCTGGCTGATTGAATCTCCACTTAAGGCGACGCCTTCGGCGTCACCGGCAAATAGCAGGTCACGCGGGTGCCGGCGTCGATCTGCGTCTAGCTTGACGCGACCGCCGTGCAAATCGACGAACGCCTTGACCAGCGCCAGTCCCAGGCCAGTTCCGGCCTGGCCCTGGGTGCCACCGCGCCGGAACTTGTCGAAGACCCGATCCAGTTTATCGCGCGGAATGCCGACGCCGGTATCACTCACGGTGAGAATGATTTCCGCGTCCTTCCTCTCCGCCGCAAGGGATACCTGGCCACCCGCGGGGGTAAATTTGATCGCATTGTTCAGGAGGTTGAAGACAACCTGCTTGATTCTTCGTTCGTCGCAGACGATCTCGCCGACGTCGTCGGGACACGAAAAATTGACCGCGAGATCTTTTTTGCGCACCCGCTCCTGACTGAGCGACAACGTACTTTCCAACATCGGACGCAAGGCGAAGCGCGCGTTTTCAAGCACCATCTGCCCCGCCTCGATACTCGCCAAGTCGAGGATATCGCCAATCAACAGGGACAGGTGCTGCGATGATTCGAGCACGCCCTTGACGTATTCATCCTGCTGCTGGTTGAGTTCACCATAGTAGTGCTCCGCCAGAATCTGGCTGAAACCGATAATCGTGTTGAGAGGCGTGCGCAACTCGTAGGACACGTTGGCGACGAACTCCGATTTCAGCTGGTCGGCCTCTTGCAGGGCTTCGTTGCGTTCGCGCAAGGCCCGCTCGACTTTCACGCTGTCGGTCAAATCACGATAGATCATGAGGGCCGCCCCGTCCGGGAGCGGAACGGTGGCCCAGGTCAATACCGTGCCGTCGAACCGTTCCAACTGCTCGAAATTGGTGCGCCGCTCCGTCAGCCGGGCGATGACCCGGGCCTTGTAGTCGGTCCACTCGTCGTCTCGATCGAAATACGCTCTCATGAGTTCGGTGACTACCGAAACATGAGGTTCCCCGCTCACCGCCTCGGCGCTCAATCCCCACAGGCTCGCGTAGACCGGGTTGCTGAGCTTCAAACGGCCATCACCGCCGAACACGGCGACGCCGTCGTAAAGATGATCGAGGGTCGCCGCCTTGACGTCGATCTCGGTTTTTAGGCGCCGTTCGAGCGCCAGCTCGTCGGTGACATCCTCCCAGGTGAACAACAGACCCCCGAAGGGATGCGGGTTGACGGTCATGCGCAACGTCGTCTCGTCGGGCAAATGCATGAGTTCTTCGTGCGAGCCGATGAGTTCGGTGAAGAACGCGGCCAGACGCTTCTTGAATTCGGGGAAGTCGACGACTTCGGGGATGCGCCTTTTCCCCCGGAGTACTTCGAGGATTTCCTCCAACAAGGGTTTTGAGTTCAACCATTCCTCATCGAGTCTCCACAAAATCGCATAGGACCGATTGAAGAAATTCAATTGTCTGTCCGGACCAAAAATGGCGATCGCGGTGGCCAGGAGCTCCAGCAATTCGCTTTGAGCGGCGACGTGATCCTTGAGTTCCCGCCGGAGGGCTTCCAGATTGGTGATGTCGCAAGCGGCTCCCACTGTCCCGCCATCGTCGGAAGTGGGCACCTCGACGATATTCAAGAGCCGGCGTTGTCCCCCCACGACGACGTGCCGCTCGTCGCTCTGGGGTTTTCCCGAGGTCCGTGCGGACTCGGCGATAGTCCGGGACTCGGCGGGCGTGGCGGCCGGAATCAGCTCGACACCCCCATCCCTCAGCACCGTTTCGCGATCCGCCTCGACTCCGTCGGCGTAGGACCGGTTACAGTATTGCAACGCTCCGGTTTCGTCGCGCCGCCAGATCGGAAAGGGCACCCGGTCCAAAATTTCGGCGAGCCGATCCCGCTCGTGCTCCGCTTCCGCCGTCCGGCGAATGAAGTCCTTGGCCTCGCGCACCCAAACGAAGCTGCCGATCGCTCGTGATGGATCGTGGCCCAGAATAAAGCCGTCGGCCTGGAAAATTCGGTCATCAGCGCGGAGTAGGAGCGAAAACGCTTTCCCTCGGGCCCGCAACGCCTTTACGGCCGTGAGCAGACGATCGCCGTCCCGATCCGTCGTAAAACACCGCGAGATTCGGGCGAATTGACTGTCGGAGGCGTTTCGGAGGCGATCCGCCAAAAGAGGCGCGGAGGCCTCGAGATCATCGCCCGAAAGCCAATAAAGATTGCCCGCGGTGGACGAATCGTGGGCCGCGGAAAACAGCGCCACTTGCCGGCGCATGCGGTCGAGCACGGTCCTCGCCCGGGTAGCGGCCGCGAGTCCTCCCACCAGCGCAAGCAAGAACCCGACGCTCGCCGCCACCTGCACGGCCATCACGTCGGGGGAAAGAATGGCGACCGATCCGAGCACGCCCGCGGCTACCCAGGCGATGGCGATGAAGCGCCACGGCCAAGGCCCCGCCAACGGTCCTTGCGCGGTCAACGGCGACAGGGACCTGATATTAGGTCGGTCCTCGCGCTGGTTCACCGAAACCGTCCGAGTCGCGGATGTGAATGGCCATTTTTCTAATACCGGTAATGGTCGGGCTTGAAGGGACCTTCGACGTCGAGACCCAAATAATCCGCTTGTTTGTCGGTCAAACGAGTAAGATTGGCCCCGATCTTATCGAGGTGAAACCGGGCCACTTTTTCGTCCAAGTGCTTCGGCAAAACGTAGACTTTGTTTTCGTATCGATCCGGATGCTGCCAGAGTTCGATTTGGGCCAGGACCTGGTTCGTGAACGAGGCGCTCATCACAAAGCTCGGATGACCAGTCGCACACCCTAGATTGACCAGGCGGCCCTTGGCCAGAACAATCAACCGCTTGCCATCTGGAAATTCAATCTCATCGACCTGGGGCTTGATTTCGTTCCATTTCATATTCGCGAGCGCGCCAACCTGAATCTCGCTATCGAAATGGCCGATGTTACAAACAATGGCGCAGTCCTTCATTTCCCGCATGTGTTCCAGGGTAATGACATCGACGTTTCCGGTGGCGGTGACGAAGATGTCGCCCATCGGCGCCGCCTCGTCCATCGTAACGACCTGGAACCCCTCCATCGCCGCTTGCAGCGCGCATATCGGGTCGATCTCGGTGATCAGTACCCGAGCGCCCTGCCCTCTGAGACTCGCGGCCGATCCCTTGCCGACCTCGCCGAAACCACAGACGACCGCGGTTTTGCCGGCGAGCATCACATCGGTGGCGCGCTTGATACCGTCGATGAGACTTTCGCGGCAGCCATACAGGTTGTCAAACTTGGACTTGGTCACCGAATCGTTCACGTTTATCGCCGGCACCATCAGGGTACCCGCCCGCTCCATATCGTAGAGGCGGTGCACGCCGGTGGTCGTCTCCTCGGACAATCCGGTGACATCGGCCATCAGATCGGAATGACGTTCGTGCATGACCTTGGTCAGATCGCCGCCGTCGTCGAGGAGGAGGTTCGGACGCCAGCCGTTTGGGCCGGCGATCGCCTGTTCGATACACCATTCGTACTCTTCCTCCGTTTCACCCTTCCACGCGAAAACCGGAATTCCGGCGGCGGCGATCGCCGCCGCCGCGTGATCCTGGGTCGAGAAGATATTGCACGAACTCCAGCGCAATTCGGCGCCGAGATGAATCAGGGTTTCGATCAGCACCGCGGTCTGGATCGTCATATGCAGACAACCGACGATGCGGGCCCCGGCAAGGGGCTTGCTGGCGCCATTAACCTCCCTCAACGCCATCAACCCCGGCATCTCTGTCTCGGCGATGTCGATTTCCTTCCGGCCCCAATCCTTCAAAGAAATATCGGCAACCTTAAAATCGCCCGTTTTGCTCATCGTATTCTCCCGAAATAAAGACAGATCAGACGGATAATGGCACTCGTTCGTGGACATATCGTTTACCCGTGCCGCTGTCCACAGGCCTGTGACCTCTTCGTGGGCGATACCCGATCGCGTACAACCCGCCGCTCCCTTTTGGTTCGAATTCCGGCGCCGCCATCAGTCCTCCCCAAAATGTTTGGCCGCAAGTTGGTCTAGCGCCGCGAGCACTTCGGTCGCTTGCCTTCCGCTCACACGCAGCTCAATCTCGCTCGCCGGACCGGCGGCGAGCATCATCAGGCCTAGTATCGACCTGCCCGATACTTCGACGCCGCCGCGGTGGACTCGGACATCGGCATCGAACGGTTCCACGGTCTTGACGAACTTCGCCGCCGCCCGCGCGTGCAGTCCGCGTGAATTGAGGATCCTCATCCGGCGGCGGATCATGATGCACTTTGGGACCAGAAGTGGGTAACGATCAACTACCGGCCTTCGCCGAGCAGATCACTTGCCACGTTGATATATTTTTTTCCCGCTTCCTGAGCACTCGAAACCGCCTCTTCGAGGGTAGCGCCAGTGCGAACCGAGGCAAGCTTTATGAGCATCGGCAGATTGACACCGGCGATCACCTCAACCTTCGCTTTCTCAAGGATGGAGATCGCGAGGTTGGAAGGGGTGCCGCCGAACATGTCGGTCAACAGAATGACTCCTTCACCCTCGTCGACCTCGGTGACGGCCGCTAGAATGTCGCTGCGCCGCTGCTCCATGTCGTCGTCGGGTCCGATACAGATGGCCTTGACGTTGCGTTGCAAGCCGACGACATGCTCGGTCGCCGCGATGAACTCTTCCGCCAACCGTCCATGGGTAACAAGTACCAATCCAATCATTGGGTAACCTTCTGATACGACCTCGCCGAGATCGATTCGAGGTCGCGATGCCTCAAGTGAACTCCCTGACCGGCGGCATCGAGATGATGCGCCAATCGGGAAGCGACATAGACTGAGCGATGACGCCCTCCAGTGCAACCGATTGCGATCGTCAAATAACTTTTCCCCTCGCGCTTGAAACGTGGCAAAAGGGGCTGAACGAGCCGGGTCAAGGAGTCGAAGAAGGCTGCGAAACCCGGGTCGGCCCGAACATATTCGCCCACCGCCGGGTCCATGCCGGTAAGCGGCCGCAAGTGGTCTTCGTAATGGGGGTTGACCAGGAAACGGGCGTCGAAAACCAGATCGGCCTCCCGAGGAATCCCCAGTCCGTAAGAGAAGGAGGTCACGAACACACTCAGGTGTGTCCGGCCCTCGAGTGCGAACGAGCTGGTGACCATGCGCCGCAAGTCGGCGACGGCAAGGCTGGTGGTATCGATGTCGACATCGGCCCGGTCCCGCAGCCAACCGATCAGATGGCGCTCGTGCCGAATACCGTCGATCAAGGGGCGGTCCGCGGCGAGTGGATGACGGCGTCGCGTTGCCGTGAAGCGCCGGCGCAATACCTCGTCCTCGCAATCAATAAACAGCACTCGCAGATTAAGATTCCCTTGCTCCAGCAAGGGTTTGGTCGCCGCCTCGAAAGCCTGGGCCCCGAAATCCCGGGTCCGGATGTCGACATGTATGGCGAGCGCCTCCCGTTCGCCGGAACTCGGTCTCACCAACCTCGATATAAGCGACAACGGAAGATTGTCCACGGCTTCATAGCCGGAATCCTCCAGCGCTTTCAGAACCGTTGTTTTCCCGGCCCCCGACATGCCCGTGATCAGCACGAGTTGGTTTCGCGGGCGCGTCAACGGCGGTGACCGTTCGTCGCCGCGGACATCACCTTGCGGCACCGCCCGCATCAGCTTTTCGCCATCGCGTTGGTGGCCAGCCGAGCGATGAGCCGGACCCTGTCGGCAGCCGAAACCGTGAAGGGATCGACTTCGTACAGCGGCACCTTGACGCCGAGGAATTCCCAGATTTGGGGTGTGGGCAAACGCTCGATCTTGTTCCTTTCGACGAGGTCGACCGTCACCCCGAGGAACGCGCGCTCGGCGAACGGAAGACGTACGACACCCACTCCCCGAACCTCGAACATGCCCGACAACTCCGTCGGCGCCTGAGCAACGAGGTGGTCGGCCACGCATTCGACCGCAACCTGATCGTCGGAGACGAGGAATCCCCCGCCATCGATCAGACGGAGGGCTAAATCGGACTTTCCGCTTCCCGACGCTCCGCGCAACAGAACGCCTATCCCGGACAATTCGACGCAGGTCCCGTGAACCAGGGTCGCCATATTCGCAGGTTGCGGATTCCGGTGCGTCGTGTCAATCGCTCACACTCGGACATGGGTACCTCGCCCCCGCGCCCGAGCCGCGCTTCTCAAGCCGCGCGAGAGTTAGTCGGCCGGGTGAGAAGGGCGTAAATCGCCTCGGCGCTTTCGCACGATCGGAGCTGCTTGCACACCTTCTCGTCGCGCAACAGGCGCGACACCCGGGCCAAGGCCTTGAGATGATCCGCCCCGGCGGATTCGGGCGCCAACAACAAAAAAATGAGATCCACGGGTTGGTCGTCGATGGCGTCGAAGTCGACCCCCTGATCGAGCCGCGCGAACAACCCATATATGCGCGGAAGCTCAGGCAGTTTTCCGTGGGGGATGGCGATTCCAACGCCAATCCCCGTGGTCCC
>CBDCME010000006.1:0-40040 GCA_965218865.1 Alphaproteobacteria bacterium | reverse complement strand
TCGTCCTGTTGCGGTTGTTGAGCCTGTGGGGATGTGGGCAAGGCGGTAGCCTTGTCCATCATATCCACAGGGATTTATCCGCTTGACTTTCCAACGTGCGTCGTTTAGACTTGGCCCCAACGTAAGGAGCGAGTCATGAGCAAATCCACAATCAGCCTCATTCAATTGTTCGAGCGGTTTCCCGATCAAGATACTGCCCGGGCCTACATGGAGCAACAACGTTGGCCGGACGGCATCGAATGCCCGCATTGCTGTGAGCGCAAGCGTATCGGCACCCGGAAGGGCGGCTACTACCGCTGCAACGCTTGCATGGAAGTGTTCACCGTGCGCACCAAGACCGTCATGGAGCGCTCGCATATACCCCTTCACAAGTGGATTTACGGGAAATACCTGCTGGTCACTGCGCGGAAGGGCATATCGTCTGTGCAATTGTCGAAGGAACTAGGCATCCGGCAGCCTTCCGCATGGTTCATGCTCCAACGCCTGCGCGAGGCTTGCAAGGACACCGGTGGGCCACTTTCCGGCATCGTCGAGATTGACGAAACCTATGTTGGCGGCAAGGAACGCAACAAGCACGAGAACAAGAAGTCTCACCCCGGCGGCGGCCCCAGTGGCAAAACTCCGGTGCTCGGGATGCGCCAGCGCGGCGGAAACACGGTAGCCATGGCCATCGAAGAAACCAGTAAGGAGGGAGTCCAAACTCCCATTCACGAGAACGTACAAGTGGGTTCCACGCTTCACACCGACGATCACAAGTCGTATTCCGGGCTGGGCGACACGCTCTACAAGCACGAAACCGTCAACCACAGCGCCGAGGAATTCGTGCGCGGAGACGTTCACACCAACGGCATTGAAAGCGTGTGGGCCGTGCTGAAACGCGGCTTGAAGGGCGTCTATCACCACGTCAGCCCCAAGCACTTGCCCCGTTACGTCGATGAATTCGCCTTCCGGCTCAATCAGGGCTCTTGCGAGCGGCACACGATGGACCGGATCGCATCCATGCTGGCCGGTGGGATTGGGAAAAGGCTGACCTACAAGGCGTTGATTGCCGATAACGGGCTTTCGAGCGCGGCGCGGTCATAGACACCAAAGAGGATTAGCTTTATAAAAGCGAGCCCCGGCAGAATTGTAGTTCTAACCGGGGCTCTTTCAACCGCGTTGTGCTTGACGGGACACGCGGACAGGCAAGACCTAAACCCTTCCCATTTTTCCGTCAAGCATGGCGCCCCCACCGAAAGGGGGCGATTACCATCCGTCCACGCAAAAGACTAGAAATCGGACGCATATAACTTTCGGGGCGGGATTGCAAGCGCAGTTCCGCCCCGAAAAATTGGCGGCGGGAGCATGGACGCCCGGGGAGGCGCGCTTCATGCCATGCTCCCGCCATAAGCTCTAGCGGCTGCCTCCGAAGGCCGCCGTCAGATCGTCTCGCTCAAGCGTCCCGGCCATGCCTTCATGGGATGCGCCGGTGAAGATGCCGGTCAGCACGCCGTCATCTCCGCCGGTGTTGACGAAGGTGTTTCCGCGCACGTCAACGGCGTAGCCCAAGTCCCCGTCGCCCCATTGCACGCCGCTCCCGGCTTCGCCGGGGGCCATGCCGGACTGCCAGCTTTCAAGGGCGGTGAAGTCTGCCGCGCCCTTCATGGTTCCGAGATTGACGCCCAACTGTGCATCACCGGCAACGGCCTCGACATTGGGCGTGAAGCCTAGCAGGGTGCCGGTCCATGTGGCCGTGCCTGACAACTCGGGATTGTCCGCCAGGTCCATTCCAGGCTGAATCCCATAGGCCCACGGCTCGGCGTATCCGTTGCGGAAGGCGACGCCGAACGCCGCATCTTCGCCCACGCCGACGACATGCGTTGATGTGCTATTCCATGGCCCGAAGTCCGTAGGTCCGTCACCGATCTCCAATCGGCCATACAAGGCCCTTAGGGCCTCCCGGTCCACGGGATACAGAATCGATGTGGGTTGCTGGTCGTTCTGAGAGGTATGATAAATGGCATTCGTCGCTTCGAGGATGGTGTCGAATTGGGCGGACACATGCCCTAAACCAAGCGCGTGAAGCATCTCGTGGGCCAGCAGGGTAATCGCGTTCCGCTCATCTCCGAGGGCCGGCGCCCCCCGGTTCATCTGTATGTACGAGTTGTCTATGCTCCCGTCGCCGGACGGGTGGTTCCAGGCCGTTCCGCCCGACGTTCCGCAATTGTAGTAAGCCGAGCATGGAAGGAATTCGATGTGAATAGTTCCGCCCAATTCCTCCCCGGAGACGAACCGCCTCCCTTCGGAATTCACTGTATCGAGAAGGGAGAAGTCAGCCAGCGGCAAGCCCATGCTCACCCGCGCCGAAGCCGGCAACGCGGCGTTGACCAATCCCACAGCGGCGGTAACGCGTCTCACGTCGGACGGAGATGCGCCCCCTATGACCCTCACCGTTGGGCTTGGGGTATATTTCTCTAACGGCATCGCGGCCTCGGAGAGATAGGCGGCCAGCGTTTCTCTACCAGCGCCATCGTTCAATCGCCCGTGCCGGATGCTGGTTGCGCCCCATGTGGCGGCAACGGACAAACCGCCGATATGCTCCAGTCCCTGGTCGACGCCGGCGAAGATGTTTTTACCATCATGGTACACCGGCAGTTGCTTGACGGTTCCAGGGGTTGGCGTAGGCAAACCGCTAATCTGATAAGGCAAATTCTCTTGCCTCGGAAACGATATCGATGCCGGCTCATTCAGGGCGGCTTGGCTATTTCCTCCGCCTCCCCCGCAAGATGCAAGAATCGGTAATAACGCAGCGGCAACCGCCGCAGCAAAATGTCTGGCTTTCATGTCTTCTCCGAATCGCTCGGGTGCCAGCCCGGCGGGTGCCGGGCCGGTCGCCAAACAACCTTCAACGCTTTGAGGATTCCCGCGCAAGCACGGGCGACCCGGCATGGGCCAGGCGTCGAAGGGTTTGGCGATGGGAAGGGATGCTAGAAAGTTAATGGGGGAAAGTCAAGCGGATAAATCCCTCACGATTTATTCCAGGGCGTTCACGCGCACGCACACGGACCGCTCCGGCCGCAAGACAACCATCACCCTCGGCACCACCACGATTTCGGTGATCAAGGGCGACGAACGGCGCCTGCGCTTCACCGTGAGCAAGTATTCCGGGGATAGTGCCACCTACAAGGTGTACGAAGTCCTCGGAATCAGGATTTGAGGGTTGCGCCGAGATGGGGAAATGTTGCGGGGAGAGGGTGCCATGTTTCACGGCGAAAACGGCGCCAACGATACCTCTGTAATGGCCGGGCTTGTCCAGGGATTCTTAAATGTTTTCTCGCTCGCGATCAGTTGGGCGTTCGTAGTGAGCAGGTATGTGTTGTGTGAAAACGTTGTTATTGTGTTGAAAACCGATCGGCCAACAATTCGGCTTCGTACGTTTTGTAGTTGTCGCCCTTAAGACGATTGGACATATCGCCCAACATCACCTTTGCACGGGCTTCATCGACCAAGGACATCTTATTAGCTCTGCACATTACGTCCTGGAAGACGTCCTCGCGCAAGCGGTTGGACAATTTGATCCCAAGAAGGGTGGGGAAGATTGTGGCATAACTCTTTCGCACCATCTCGGTGGTAGGTGACAAGGCTACAAAATTCAGTACGAACTCAGGGCGTATGATGTATTTGGATCCCCGCGATTTCGTGAGTTCTTGAGTGCATTGCAATACCCTTGTTTCGTGTGTAAGCCACCATGTGCGATATCCGTAAGGATTCGGACGATGTTCCTCCCCCAAGGCTTTGCGTTTACCGTAAACAGCCAGAATGTGTCGGGCATCGTTGCGGGCCAACACGTCCTCCGACTTTATCGACTTGATCTGTTCTGCAAGACTTTGAGCTTCATCGGCACCCACGAGTTTCCCGACGTCATCCTTGTCCAGGTACTCGAAGCCGAATTTTTCAACCAGGTAATGTTTCACCTGATTGCGAGCTAAGATGGTCTTGTGGAGGTCGTCATAATTGCATACCTGCCCAATATACGTTTTCCACCCGGTAGGGCGCTTCTTCAACAACGGATCTATCCGCACGTATAGGTAGGCGCGAAGCAGAATCTTGCTTGCATGACGCGCCATATCCTTGTGCACGTGAGGCTCTAAATGCTGGAAGCAGTTCTGAAACTCGTAATCGGTGATTTCAACGTGAGAATGAACTTCCTCAACCGTCGCGTGTGTCAAGATCAACATCGAGCCTGCTTCTCTAAGGATGCGAAGCATGTTGACGGTCATTTGGTCCTCTTCGGCCAAGTACCTCTCTGACAAGGCCCGGGTGATGATGTCGGAGCCGACGAAAAGCACGAAGTTAGACGACATTCCCTTAAAGTACTCGACGATCCTCGGTTCGTTACGCAGCGTGAGCATCAGAGTGTAGGTGCGCGATAACTTGCCGTAATACTCGCGCTCCTTCTCGGTGCTTCTGTAGAACGCTTCCCGCAGGATCGCCAGCGCAACCTCTTTTGCCCTCACGGCGTCCACACCAATTAGGCCGTCTTTCTCAATTACCTCGTCGACATGGTCCGAAATAGCGACGTTGCCGACATCGTCCTGTTCGTCTGTAAGGAAATTTGCAAGTTCTAACCCCCCTCGCTCAAACGTTAATTCCAAGGCCTTGTGTACCAGTGGCGGCAATAGGTCAGGCGAAAGCGCCTCGCCGTCGTCCAGAATCCTTGCGGCTCTCTCCATGTATAGGTCCATGACCGTCTGCTTGAGGCTCTCATCCTTGATGTTTTCTTGAGTTACGAGCTGGCGCGTCTTGTAGGTGAGGCAGAATTTATCATCCTTTTTGTGCCAACGAACTTCCCGGCCACTCGGATTGTCCTTGGCTGACAGCTTTTCAATACGGTGTTTGAACACACCGCGGATAAAGTGTTTTGCCGAAGGCAACGTGGTCTTGATCTTGGTCAGAATCTCACCACGCACCATAAATTTGTTGGCGTCAGGGTCAGTGTCCTACAAGGCCCAGAGGATCAAGCTGTCCGTGACAGCGTCAAGGAGGTCTGTATTCCCTTTGCGCCGGTCGACCTCTTGGCCTAGGAACACGCACAAAGTTCGAGAGGCTATATTGGGCGAGTTTCCCGTTGTAGTGGCCCCGCCGAATCCGTCCAGAAATGACAGGCAAGGCCTGAGGTAGGATTCGAACGCGGCTACGGTCTGTGGAGAGTGGTTGATATTATTTACGATCCATTTTCTATCGCGGATTTGTATAACAACGCCCAAATCATTTGACAGAATTTCCTCTTCTCTATCTATTGTTTTGATAATTCTTGAAGTGAAATACAGGAGAGACTGTGGATCACGGCCGAAGTCTCGAATTCGTTGGACAGTATATAGAATTTTAGCTCGATGATCTTTCTGCACCGAGGCTTGATAAAATCTCGGGTTTCTTTGTCCTTTACCCTCGAATAGGGTCTCCCCTTGGAAAGCATCCGCTCCTCCATCTTGGTTTCCACCAAGCGGCACAAAATCGATGCCAGCGAGGGCGGGATAGAAGGCGTGGAAAAATTTCTCAAAGCTTGTCCCTTCCACTCGTTCCAGAGCGATTTCGGCCAACTGGATATTGACGGTATTCTGCATAACGGACTCCGAACCGGCATTTCAGCACTGTGGGTATACTAATAGCGCGGTCTGATCGAACTCTCGACCGGAATTGGGTACCCAGACAGTCACGGTCCCGAAAACGGCGTCGAAACGGCCAGGATTTTCCAGGCCAAAACAGCCCGGAAAATCCACCCCTTTTTTCCGGCCATTCTTAATTATTTCTGTCGCGGATTCATAAATATTTCTGTCGCGCTACAACGGCAACGACATCCTCGACGGCGGCGGGGGGGTGAATTCGCTCGACGGCAGCAACAACAACGACACGTTGGTTGGCGGCGCCGACGGCGCGGATACGCTCAACGGCGGCTCGGGCAACGACCTCCTCACCGTGCAAGACGCTGATTTCAACGCGGTGGCGGGCGGAAATGGCACCGACACGCTGAATCTTTCTGACGCCATCGTGGGCGTGACGCTGAATTTCGTCAACGGCATCGCCGACGGCGTCGTCACCGGTATCGAGGAGATCGATATCACCGGCGGCGGCGATAATGGGCTCGTGCTCGATATTCTCGACATCCAGGCGATCACCAACGGTGTCAATCGGGCCCCCGACGACCCCCAGTTCGAGGGCGAAAATACATTGGTTATCAGTGGTGATCCCGGCGACACGCTCGACCTCGCCGGCGGCTTTGCCGACACGGGCGACGATACGACCGTCGACGGTCAGGGTTACAGCGTGTTCGACGCCGTCGCGGCCGACGGCACGACAGTCCGCGCTGTCGTTGACAACGAAATCGATATCGCGGTGAACTGACGAAGCCGGACCTGGCTGGCTCCTGGCCGGTACAATGCCACAAGACATTCCGAAGATTCGGCACGTCATATCAGAACCGACACAGAGAACCACACGTAATACAAGGTAATACCAACCGCCCCAGAGTTTGACTCGCGCAAAGGTTTACACGCTAGGTTTTGTGTGATTCAAGGTTGTTGGCAACAAGGGAGTGTGTTCAATGCCAACGATTCCTTTGCGAAACGACTTTGATGCTGAAAGAGTCCGTTGTTCTTGCGGCACGGAGCGATGATGGGAACCAGGCGCGACGGCTTTTGTCGATGGCGGCCATCTACGATGGGATGGATCGAGCGTGCGCGGCGGGTATTGGCGGCATGGATCGGCAGACGTTGCGGGACTGGGTTCACCGGTTCAACGCGGGAGGTCCGGCCGGTCTGATCGACCGCAAGCCGAACGGGGCGTTGCGTCGGTTGACGCCGTCGCAAATGGCGGCGCTTTCGCGGGCTATCGAGGCCGGTCCCGATCCCGAACGGGATGGGGTCGTGCGCTGGCGCTGCATCGATCTCAAGCAACTGATCCGAACGCGCTTCGGCGTGGACTATCACGAGCGGAGCGTCGGCAAGCTGCTGGCCGCGCTCGGGTTCTCGCATATTTCCGCGCGCCCGCGCCACGTCGGCCAGGATGCGCGGGCACAGGAGGAATTTAAAAAAAAGTTTTCCCGAACACTTGGCGAAAATCGTAGCGGCACAGCCACCGGACACGCCCATCGAGGTTTGGTTTCAAGATGAAATACGCGTCGGCCAGAAGAACAGCCTGGTGCGCCAGTGGGCCCCAAAGGGATCGCGCCCGCGCCAGGTCAAGGACCTACGGACCTCTTCGGCGTATCTCTTCGGCGCCATCTGCCCCGAGCGCGGTGAGGGCGCGGCGCTGGTCATGCCGCGCGCCAATACTGAAGCCATGGACCTGCATCTCGAGGAAATCAGCCGGGCCGTTGCCCCAAACGCCCATGCCGTCGTGCTGCTCGACCAAGCCGCATGGCACACCACTGCCAAACTCGGCATCCCGGAGAACATCTCCCTCGTGCCTTTGCCACCCAAGTCCCCGGAGCTCAATCCCGCCGAAAATGTCTGGCAATACCTCCGCCAGAACTGGCTCTCCAATCGTGTCTTCGACTCCTATGAAGCCATCGTCGAGGCCTCTTGCCAAGCCTGGAACAACCTGACCGACCAACCTTGGAAGATCATGTCCATCGGCCTCAGAGCGTGGGATCGCACAAGGCAATGTTAAGGGCGGTTGGTATAAGTGGTTTCCGCTGTCGCGCGGATCACCCTCCGATTTCAATATTTTTTTGTGTTCTTACGGTCTGTTCGAAAACTCGCGGCACCGGCCCTCTCCCCCTCCCGGCCACCCCTATCAGCAACCTCTCGTGGGTGGCCGGGAGGGGGAGAGGGACAGACGCAAAAAATGCGCGGACGCGCATTTTCGGACAGACACTTACTGAGGCACGAAATGGTTTTTCATTTCGGCCTAATGTATTTCTGAAACGGACTCCTTGAACGAAAAAGAAAAAAAAGGCCGGACACTGAGGTCCGGCCAGTCATAACAGGGAGGCTTTACGTCTGGGAGACGTAGAATCCGAAGATTCCCTTCCGGGCGTTGCACCCGGAATACTTGCCGGTCAGGGGGCTTTCCGGCACTTGCCGGAAGTTCCGATCAAATCCGGAACCGATCCGACAACTATTAAATAGATAGGATGGGTATTTCACAAATTCCAGAGATGAATACGCAAAACAGCCATGCGGAAAATGCATGGCTTCGGTTGTTACAACGTCCGTTGCTAGGGTTTCCAGTTCGATACTTTTTCTAGCAGGAAATCCCGGAACACAGTAGTTCTCTTGGAATGACGGAGTTCCTCCGGGTAAAGAAGATAGGCTGTCAGGGATGGAGATCGAAGTTCTGGTAATACTCGTACCACGTTACTATCATACGGAATGATATATTTAGGTAACGCGGCAATTCCCATACCGCTTTCCATCGCTCGTAACATTCCGAAAATATTATTTATCTTCAGTATTGGTCTCCGGGGGCTTGTTTGACCGTTTCCAACTTTGAGAAGCCAGTTGGGGTCGATGAGTTGGGTCAACGGTCCCTCTCCGTACACGATGATCCGGTGGTGGTCGAGATCGCCGATTCCGCTGGGCTTGCCCCACTGGTCCAGGTACGCCTTGGAAGCGTAAGCGTAAAAATTTACCGTCATGAGCTTCAGACGCACCAGATCGAGTTGACGAGGCGGCGCGATACGAATCGCGATGTCCGCCTCGCGCATGCTCAGGTCGACCTCGCGATCATCGAGGAGGAGGGTCAGCGCGATATCCGGAAAACGATCGAGGAACTCGACGATGCGCGGCGTCAGCCAGGTGGTCCCGAAGCTCAAGGTCGCGGTTACGGTAAGGGGTCCCTGGGGGCGGTCCCTGCTGTCGGTCAGCATGGCTTCCGTCATGACCATGCGCGAAACCACCTCGCGCGCGGTTCGATAGAGGACTTCGCCATGTTCGGTAAGGATCAGGCCGCGCGCGTGGCGGTGGAACAGGGTCACCCTTAGGCTCTCCTCGAGGGCCCCGATCTGGCGGCTGACCGCGGACTGACTTAGGTTGAGCGATTCCCCGGCGTGGGTAAAACTCCCCGCCTCGGCGACCGCGTGGAAAACTCGTAGTTTGTCCCAGTCCATTTTCCGACTTCAGCTCCGGGGGTTCGCCGACCGTCCCCCCATGCGAACGCTATTCGGCGGCCCGCGTTTCCGACCCGAGGTTCGTTTCGGCGAGGAACTTCTCGGCTTCGAGCGCCGCCATGCAACCCAGGCCCGCCGCCGTCACCGCCTGGCGAAAGACCTTGTCCTTGACGTCACCGGCGGCGAACACGCCGGGAACGCTGGTGGCGGTGCTGTCGTACGCGGTACCGATGTATCCTTCCGCGTCCATTTCGAGCTGCCCGCGGAAGATCGCGGTCGCCGGGTCATGTCCGATGGCGATGAACACGCCCTCCGTGGCGACCATCCGCGATTCGCCCGAGACCACGTCCCGCAAGCGTATGCCATTGACGGCGAGCGGCGACTCGGTCCCCAGAATCTCCTCGGCGACGGTGTTCCAGAGGACGTCGATCTTGGGGTTCGCGAACAGACGATCCTGTAGAATTCTCTCTGCCCGGAGCGATTCGCGGCGGTGAATCACGGTCACCCGGGTGGCGTGGTTGGTCAGAAAGATGGCTTCCTCGACGGCGGAGTTGCCGCCGCCCACGACGACGACCTCCTGGCCCCGGAAAAAGAAGCCGTCGCAGGTCGCGCAAGCCGAAACGCCGAATCCCTGAAACCTTTCCTCGCTTTCGAGGCCCAACCAGCGAGCCTGGGCCCCCGTGCAGATGACCAGGGTTTCGCCCAGGTAGCGATCGCCCATGTCGCCGGTGCAAACGAACGGTCGGTTTTGGAGGTCGACCGCGACCACCGAATCTGCGATGAGCCGGGTTCCGAAACGCGCCGCCTGGGCCTGCATCTGCGCCATCATCCAGGGGCCTTGGATCGTTTCGGCGAAGCCGGGATAGTTTTCGACGTCGGTCGTGATCGTGAGCTGACCTCCGGGCTGGAGGCCGTGCACGATCAAAGGGTCGAGTGCCGCTCGCGCGGCGTAGATCGCGGCAGTGTAACCGGCCGGGCCCGAGCCGAGAATCAAAACCGGAGCGCGGTACGTTTTGGCCATGGTTCAAGGAACTCCCGAACACGAGGTGCCGCTATCCCCGCGGGGCTTGGAGGGACCTGGTAAACTACAGATTTGGTGTCGTCATCGGTAGCGAAATCGCGCCCTTCCGAGCGATTCGCTTCGCCTTCGCCCACCCTTTTGCTCTTTTTGGGAAAAAGTCGGGACCTCCCCCCTCGGCGGCCATGCGCGACGCTGGTATTGCCAACTTACTTAAGTATCATGGACTCGATGGCGTATTGTAAAAAATGTCGGCCGCAAGCAACGCTTGGGAAAGAGGAGGTGAAAAATGCTGGGAAAAACATTTGGGTTCGTTCTCTTGTGGGTTTTCGTTGGCGCGATCCTGTCGGTCGGGTACTTGACCGGCGGCGGATCCTCGCTCGATAGCGGCGAACAGGCGGCCCCGAGCGCGCAGACGACGGTCGTGAGCGGCGGGCGGGGAATCAACGCCGAATCCGGCAATTCCGAATCGGACTTCGACATCGTGCACGCGGCGGTCTCCGGCGAGGACAGCTGGCTCGTGTTTCAGATGCACGTCCGCGGAGAAATGGGTGCGACGACGCCGGACGCGACCGGAGATCTTCCCGGCAGCGAGGTCTATGCCTACGTATGGCCGACCAGCATCGACCCGGCCGACGTCGGGTTCACGAACGCCGAGGGGATCCTGGCACTCGTCGTGACCAGCCATCCGGACTTCGACGATACCCCCCAGTTCGACGAGGATGCCGACGGCGAATCGGCCAACGATGGCGCCGAATGGCACAGTCACTGGGTCGTGCTGGGCGGAGACGAGGCCTGCGGCGAGGGGGGTCTGAAGGTCCTCGACATTCCCAAGGGCGCCAAACCGGGGATGCCGTCGACATGGCCGGGTCTCCCCCTGATGATCGACAGTCCGGGTTACGTGCCGAACATCGGTGGCGGCGGCATGGAGGTCAGGGTGCCGCTCGACGATCTCGGCGAGGTTGGCGGGGTGTCTTTCGACGCCGTGACCTCGTCCTTGCGTATCAATCAGGACGTTCGTTCCCCGCTTCTTTGCGTCAGCCATGTTTTCGACATTGCGTCGGGCGATCTGAGCCTGCCCGGCAAGGTGAATTAAGGCGACGCGCCGAGGGATCTCGGCGGCTGCCGTTTTGTCCAGGGTTTCGCCGTAACTCGGAACCAAACGACGCGCGGCCCCCGCGGGATTGTCGATTGACTGGCGGGATTGGCGATTGGTTGAAGAGCCGCCGGTTCCGCCGGGCCTAGGCGTGGAATCCCGCCGTCTAAAATGCTTCCCGGTCGGTCTCGCCGGTGCGAATTCGGACGGCGCGGCCGACATCGAAAACGAATATCTTGCCGTCACCGATCTTTCCGGTGATGGCGGCGTCGCGGATGGTCGCGATGATTTTGTCCACATCCTCTTCTTGCACCACCAGTTCGACCTTCGTTCTCAACACGAAATCGACGTCGATTTCGGCCCCGCGATAAACTTCCTTGCGGCCCCTCTGGCTCCCGGTACCCTTGACGTCGGTGACCGTCATCCCCTGGATGCCGATCTTCCCGAGCGCGTCGCGCACGGCTTCGAGCCGGTGCGGCTTGATCACCGCCGATACCAATTTCATGACCCTGGCCTCCCCTATCTCTCCCTCGCCGATTCCGGTATCGGCCAAACGAATAGCGAAGTTCGCATGCGGACACGGAACTCCAAATAACGAGGGAATCGAAGTTGATTCCTACCAATAGCTCCTAACATGGCGTCGGCAAACTTTCAAGCCAAAAAATTACACAAAATTTGTTGATGGGGTCACCGTCCCGGGGACCCGGGAAAACGGCTGAGTTCCGGATTCGCTGAGTTATAGCCAGACGAGAACCCCACCCGCCTTGAGGTGAGGTCGGCATTGCCTTCGCTTTCGCGGACCGATGACGCGGACGGCTCGGCGCCGCGGCGTAAGGCTTCGTTAACGCGACTGGGCGAGAATTGCCGCCCCCACGCCACGCTTCGGGGATGAGCCAGGAGGGCGAAAACGATGAGGTACCTTGTGGTCGGGATGGCGCTGGTTTGCCTCGCCGGCGCGCCGGCCTGGGCGGATTTCAGGTCGGGGATGGAGGCCCTCAAACGCCGTGATTTCTCCGCCGCGTTCGCGGCCTGGGAACCTCTAGCGAAGAAGGGCGACAGCAACGCCCAGGTCCGGCTTGGCGAGCTTTACTTCCGCGGCGACGGCGTGGCCAAGGACTACGAGGAAGCGTTGGCCTGGTTCCGCCAGGCGGCGTGGCAGGAAAATCGCTCGGCCTCTATTACCTGGGCATCGTCTACGAGCACGGACTGGGGGTGCCCATGGACATGCTCGAGTCGATGAAATGGTACCTTGCCGAACTTGATGCCGCTCGGCCCGAAGATATCGGCCAATTCGGCCAAGGTGTGGTCATGATCGTCGGAAAGGGGCTCCTTCAAGATGATCATGTTCGAATGGATTTTCCGGAACGATATCGAGGCATTCGCTCCGATGAATGATGTGTGTGTGTCTGGGCCCGAGTAACCAAGGCGGTGGCGCGCAAGCTCGCCGTGATCCTCCACCGCATGTGGCTCGACGGCGGCGACTTCCGCCGCGAGGCCGCGGCCAAAGCCGCCGGCTCCGAGATGATTCTTTCGCCACCAAACAATCGCCGAGGAGAAAGCTCCGTAAAACAAACGGTCGATTTTGATCCGCCGTGGCGGATGGTGCCCTGGTGGGGACCGGGGACGAGGCGGGCACGCTGAGAGTTTTGTCGTCGCCGTTTCGGATCGAACCCGCCTGTCGCCGCCTCACCCTTCCGATCCCATCCCGTGCCGCCCCGAGCACGTCGAGAAGCGGGGACCACCACCCCACACCCCCGGACCCGCCCCACTTCGGAAGCTTGACCTTCAAATGCCGATTTGAGAAGACTCTGTTTGAAAACTCGCGGCGCCGGCTCTCTCCCCCTCCCGGCCCCCGCCCCCTCCCGGCCACCCATATCAGCAACCTCTCGTGGGTGGCCGGGAGGGGGCGGGGGACAGACGCAAAAAATGCGCGGACGCGCATTTTCGAAAAGACTCTGACGCGGAAATACACGACTTTTAAGATCCGGTTTACTCGGGCAACCCCATTCTCTTCAGTTCGGCCCGGGCCCCGACGTATTCGTGCGAGGTAATCCGGCGCGTCGCCACCGCGCGGCGGAAGAACGAAGCCGCCTTTTCCGCGTCACCCTGGAGCAAATATTTTTGGCCGACGTAGAAAGCGGCCTCGCATTCACTGTCTTCCTTGGCGCGTCCCTTGGCCAGCTTGGCGGCTTCGAAAACCTTTTCCTCCGTCAGTCGCCCGGCGAAGAATCTCACGATCGGGCCCGGCCAGGGCCTCAGATCGACCCTGCGGACGTAATCGAAGAGCTCCCGACCGACGCGTTTGCCCTGGCGCTTGCGGGCAAGATAGAGCCAAACGACGGCGTCGTAGGTTGGCCCGCCGACCGTCAGAGACAACTCGTAATCCTTGGCCGCGCCGGCGAAATCACCCAGGAAGAACTTGACGTTTCCCCGGATCGTCAAGGGCACGTTGTCGTAGGAGCGGAAACGGATCGCGCTATCCAGATCGTCGAGGGCCCGATCGAATTCTCCCTTGCGGGAATTGGCCTTCGCGCGCGCCGTATAGGCGAGCGAGAAACGCGGCTCGAGGCGAATCGCGATCTCGAAATCGGCAATCGCGAGATCGAACAGACCACGCCCGCTGTACGCATTCCCGCGATTGAAGTAAGCGAGTGGGAAGCGTGGCTCATAGCGGATCGCGGTGTCGAAATCGGCGAGCGATTTATCGAACTCGCCCAACTCGTTGTAAAGATTCCCTCGATTGCCGTAGGCGAGGGCGAATCTCGGCTCCAGCTCGATGGCCTTGCTGTAGTCGGCCAGGGCCACATTGCGCTTGCCGAGTTCGTTATGGGCGTTGCCGCGGTTGTTGTAGGCGGCGGCGTACTTGGGGTTCATCTTGATCGCGGCGTTGTAATCGGCGATCGCCCACTTGAATTTACCCGCCTGGGCGTAGGAAAGTCCGCGATTGACGTAGGTGGCCGCGAGCTGCCCCGGGGGCAACTCGCCGGAATCGATCGCCTGGGTGAAAAAACGAACGGCTTCGTTCATGTCGCCACGACGATGGGCTCCGACCGCCGCGGACAGATCCTCGAGCGCCGTGGCCAACGCCGCCGAGGGCAACGCGGCCATCAGCATCGAAAATAAGAGTAACGACAGCCGTGACGCGATCACGCGCTGGGATCCATTTCAGGCACCCGAGGTTCTGCAACCGAGGCGGGGAGACGCCCCACCGGCGGGAGCTGATTTTACACCGGATCAAAAAGAATGGGAGACAAACCGAGGGCGGACGAGGAACTCCCTAGTGCACCGGCGCATTCACTTCGTTCACGCCCCCTGCACCAGGCCTTTGTCGATGCATCAACTTTCCAAACTTCGGCTGTCGCCTCCGTTTGGGTCGATGCACTAGCGGGCCAGGAGCGAATCGATCTGCTGTTGCGCCATGGTCCCCTCGCCGCCATGAATCACGCCACTGGCGATGTCGTTAAGCGTACGGAGCGCCGTCGACGCCCTAGCGATGTGTCGCGAGGCGGCCTCGGCGTCGTTCTCGGCCACGGCCGCCTCTACTTGTTTCAGGACCGCCTCGACGACGCGGTTCATCGAGTCGACGGTGCTCTCGAAGGGTTCTTTGAATCGTGGCGGCGCGAACTCGTAGGCGGCAATGGCCAGATCCTTGTCGGAAAACGAACTCAGCCGGAAGTGTTCCTGGTAGCTCCGGGGCCAGCACTCCTTGGCCTCTTCAAAAATTTCGGGACAATACGGCACCATATCCAGAATCATCACGATTTCATTGAAATGGTTGAGATAGTCAGTGGCGAGTAGGGTTTTCTGGTTGATGTTGGTACCTTGGACACGCCTCTGCATCGCCCGGAATTCATCCGACGCTACCGCTTGTTCCGCCGAGACCGTGGCCGCCGCCGTACTCATTGGTTCGCTCCCGCTATCCTCATGCGCCCGCAGGGCTAGTTTTTTGTCCGCCCAGTGATCAGGGTGAGGTGATCGCGGCGCTGGCCATTTCATTCTCGGTGTGGCAGTGTGCCGGTCATGGCGACGCTGCCGGTCTCGGATTCGTCCATTGATTTGCGCGCGGTCACGGTGCGTCCGACCTGGGGCGCGCAGGAGCACCGGCGCTGGGACCGGTTGGTGGAGCAGCACCACTACCTGGCGTTCCACGGCGTCATCGGCAAGGGCCTGCGCCATGTCGCGGTGCATGGCGAGACCTGGCTCGCACTGATCGGCTGGCAGCCCGGCGCGTTCAAGCTGGGCGCGCGTGATCGCTGGATCGGGTGGTCGGCCGAGCAGCAGTTCCGGCGTCTGCATCTGATCGCCAACAACTCGCGCTTCGTCATTCTGACGCCTGGCCGAGTGCCGAACCTGGCCTCCCGTGTGCTGGGGCTGAGCCTGCGGCGGCTGTCTGAGGACATCCAGGCGGTGCACGGATATCCGGCTCTTCTGGCGGAGACGTTCGTGGACGTCTCGCGATTTGCCGGCACCTGCTACCGCGCGTCGAACTGGCGCTCTCTGGGGCTGACGCGGGGCTTTGCCCGTGAGCCCGGAGGGGCAGCGCGCTGGCGCCACCACGGTCAGCCCAAGGAGGTCTTCGTGTTCGGACTGACAGACGGCGCCCCCGAGGCGCTGAGCCGTACCGGGATGCCGGCACACTGGAACGCCGAGCAGCACACCGAGCCGATGGCCGCGCCCCGGCTGCGCAGCCTGTTCGAGTGTCTGGGTGAGGTGCCCGAGTACCGCCATGCCCGGGGCAAGCGCTATGCGCTCAACACCATTCTGGTGATCGCCGTCGCCGCCCGGCTTGCCGGATACCGGGGGGTGAACGCGTTCGCCCAGTTCGCCGCCCTGCTCTCCCAGGAGCAGCTCGAGGCGGTGGGTGCGTTCTGGAACCCTTCCAAACAGCGCTACACCCCGCCCGCGATCACCACCTTCCACAAGACCCTCACCGCCCTGCCGCCAGAGACCCTGGACAACGCGATTAGCCAGTGGACCGGCCAGCATGGCAGCGCGCACGCGCCGGTCGCCATGGACGGAAAGGATCTGCGCGGCGCCTCGAAGCAGACCGAAGACGGGCGCAGGATGATGGTGGCGGCGGTCGAGCACGACACCGGCGTGGTCCTCGGGCAGGTCGAGGTCGACCGCAAGAGCAACGAAATCCCGGCCGTGCGCGAACTCTCCAGCGGCCTCGACCTCACAGGCCGGATCGTCACCATGGACGCGATGCACGCTCAGCACGAGACCGCGCGCTGCCTGCTCGGGCGTCGCGCCGACTACGTGATGAGCGCGGTCAAGGACAACCAGGAGATGATCTTCGAAGACCTCAAGGCGATCGACTTCAGCGATGCGCTCTGGCACGAAACCGTCGACAAGGGCCATGGCCGCATCGAGCGCCGACGCTGCGCCGTCGTCGACCTCTCCGCTGCCGAGTGGGACGGCTACGCCAACCTCCACGGGCGACGCCAGGCCATGCGCATCGAGCGCGAACGCGAGATCCTCAAGACCGGCAAGCGCAGCATCGAGGTGACCTGGAGCCTCACCTCGCTCGGCGCAGAGCGCGCCGGACCCGAGGAGTTGCTCGAACTGGTGCGCAACCACTGGCATATCGAGAACCGCCTGCACTACGTGCGCGACTTCACCTACGACGAAGACCGATGCCGGGCCTACGTGCGTCACCTGCCCAGAAATCTCGCCTGCTTGACCAACGCGGCCATCGCCATCGTGCGCTGCGACGGACGCTTCCGTTATCTGCCCGAGGCCAACCGGCACTATGCCGCCCGGGCGCAGGAGGCCCTCGACGCGATCATGACCGCGCCCATCGCCTGAGACAGCACGCCTCTCCCCCGGACCGGGACGTGCCGCCGAGCGGCGCGGGCGGACCGGTGTGCCTGTCGAATCCGAAAACGCCGTCCGGTGGCTTCGAGCAGTCCCCATGACGTCGTCGAGGCAAGCTCGGGGCTCCCCGAACCCCGTGCACCGAGCACGATCCCACTCATCCCGAACCCTCAACCGCGACTAAAAATTGTTCCTGGGTGGGTTGGCCTCGATTGGGCGGGCGCCCTATAATCCACCTATGCCGGGGATCGACGAAACGCGCGACTTCGTGCCCGTGAACATCGCCGTCTTGACGGTCTCGGACAGCCGGGGCGCGGAGGACGACGTTTCCGGGGATACCCTCTCCAAACGCATTGCCGCCGCCGGACACCGGGTCATCGACCGCGGCATTGTCGCCGACGACCGCCGGGAGATCGTCGATCGGCTGCGCCGGTGGATCGCGAACCGCGAGGTCGACGTCGTCCTCGCCACGGGCGGCACCGGCGTCACCGGTCGTGACGTGACACCGGAAGCCTTCGAGGCCGTGTATGACAAGCCGATACCCGGATTCGGCGAAATTTTCCGCCACATAAGCTGGCACAAGATCGGCACTTCGACGATGCTTTCGCGGGCGACCGCGGGCGTCGCCGGGAGCACCTACCTGTTTGCCCTGCCCGGCTCGCCCGGCGCCTGTCGGGATGCCTGGGACGAGATCCTGATACACCAGCTCGACGTCCGTTACCGGCCCTGCAATTTCGTCGAGCTGATGCCGAGATTGCGCGAGAAATCCGGCGCCTAACCCGGCCCGATCCCGGCCCCGCGCCAAGGCCTGAGATCGGCGCCAATGTCGATGTCCGCCAGGGGCGACAATTGAACCCGGCGCCACGACGGTCCCAGGTTGGCCACCGTATCCGCGAGAGCATGGGCCGTCGACCAGCGGACACCGCGGAACAGATCGGGCGCCGCCCGTCTCCGGCTCGCGCCCAACAGCCAATAGCCCCCGTCGGGATTCGGTCCGAACACGACTTCGGCGCGCCCCAGGGTGCGGAACGCCGCCGCGACGTGATCGGCGCTCAGGTCGGGAATGTCGCTGCCGACGATGACGACCGGCCCGGGAGGGAGCCGGCGCAGGGGCCGCGCCATCCGCTCTCCGAGATCGCCCGGACCTTGCGCGAGGCGCCGGACCCGCGGAGGCCAGAACCGCCCCCGGGTGACGTAACGGTCGGGAGTCACCGCGAGCCAGCAGGTCCAACGCCCGTCAGGCAACAGTCGCCGCAGGACGGACCCGGTCAAGCGGCGGTAAAGGCGCCAGGCCGGGACGGCGCCGATGTCCGCGGCGAGGCGAGTCTTTACGGCGCCGAGACGTGGCGCCTTGACGAACACGACCAGGTGTTTCGCCCGCCGCATCCCAACCTCATCCATACAGGCGCGCGATCGCGCGCGGCGGAATCCCGAGGAAGTAGAGACCCAGGCACAAAAGATTCCGCGCCGGACGGCGCCAATAGCCGCCGCGACGATAGCGCGCCGCCGAGGTCACGGCGGCGGCGTCGAGCATCCGCAACCGGTGCCGGCCGATTTGCCGAACCAGATCGACGTCCTCCATCAAGGGCAGGGCGCGGTAGCCGCCGCAAGCCTGGTAGAACTCGCGGCTAATCAACAGCCCCTGATCGCCGTAGGGAAGGCCGAAGGTCCGGCAGCGCCAGGCGACGATGGCCTCGAGACGGCGGGCGGCCGCGCGGTCGTCGTCGAGAACGAAACGGAAGGCGCCGGCCCGGAGACGGTTTCCCGGATCGGCGATGAATTGCGCCACCGTGGCGGCCCACTCCGGGGCCAGAACCGTGTCGGCGTGGAGAAACAAAAGCCACATCCCCCCGGCGGCGGCGGCACCGACGGCGAGCTGCGGTCCCCGTCCGCCCCCCGAGGTCGCTATCAGTCGGGCCCCGGCTTTTTCCGCGAGCGACCTGGTTTCATCGCCCGAACCGCCGTCGACGACGACGATCTCGGCATCGAGGCCATCCGCGCGGCGAACCGATGCCAGGACCGACCCGAGAGTCGCGGCGGAATCAAGGCTCGGAATGACGATGCTCAACATGGCGGACCAGGAAACCGACCTATTATGTTTAATAACAATAAGTTACAGAGGAAATGAACTACGACTCACAAATTCACCCACGATGCGATGCTCGTTTAAGAACTGCATCGTAAACCACGCCCTTGCGACAGCGATCGCACGGATCACCATAAATCCTAACCTCCACCTCTTACAGTCCGTTCGAAAATGCGCGTCCGCGCATTTTTTGCGTCTGTCCCTATCCCCCTCCCGGCCACCCACGAGAGGTTGCTGATATGGGTGGCCGGGAGGGGGCGAGGCCGGAACGGAAAGAGGGCCGGCGCCGCGAGTTTTCGAACAGACTGTTAGCGTACACTCGCCCTGAAAATTAATCCTCATTGTGCTACCGGAAAAGGGCCTTTAGAGAAGTGACTTCGGGGGTACGGGGGGCCTTGCCGAATGCCTTCCCCCTTTTCAGCCGCAAGCGAAATTTTCGCGATCTGAAAAATCGATACGTGCCACTACCGCTGAAGCAGGCATACCCAACCCGAACCTCTGCTTAAGATGGGAAAGCGGCCGCGATCAGAAGCTGCTCCTCACAGCCGAGTCTAGCCATAACCCGACCTATGCGAACTATTAAAATTCGGCAGGAACAGACTCACTCGCTCACGAACTCCGTGACCGTTCGCGCTCCGAGTGGTCGCTGAGGATAGGCTTGAAATCAAGGAAGTTGTCCCCATTCATTTACCTGATTACGCATTTTCCTCCGAGGATTTGGTATGGTACAAAAAGTGAACATCCGGTGGTTTTTCAGGAGGTTTGCGATGTCGAGGAATGCGGTTCAGTTGGGGTTGAGTTTGGGGCGGTTTCGTGAACTTATACCAACCGCCCCAGAGTTTGACTCACGCAAAGGTTTACACGCTAGGTTTTGTGTGATTCAAGGTTGTTGGCAACAAGGGAGTGTGTTCAATGCCAACGATTCCTTTGCGAAACGACTTTGATGCTGAAAGAGTCCGTGTTCTTGCGGCACGGAGCGATGATGGGAACCAGGCGCGACGGCTTTTGTCGATGGCGGCCATCTACGATGGGATGGATCGAGCGTGCGCGGCGGGTATTGGCGGCATGGATCGGCAGACGTTGCGGGACTGGGTTCACCGGTTCAACGCGGGAGGTCCGGCCGGTCTGATCGACCGCAAGCCGAACGGGGCGTTGCGTCGGTTGACGCCGTCGCAAATGGCGGCGCTTTCGCGGGCTATCGAGGCCGGTCCCGATCCCGAACGGGATGGGGTCGTGCGCTGGCGCTGCATCGATCTCAAGCAACTGATCCGAACGCGCTTCGGCGTGGACTATCACGAGCGGAGCGTCGGCAAGCTGCTGGCCGCGCTCGGGTTCTCGCATATTTCCGCGCGCCCGCGCCACGTCGGCCAGGATGCGCGGGCCCAGGAGGAATTTAAAAAAAAGTTTTCCCGAACACTTGGCGAAAATCGTAGCGGCACAGCCACCGGACACGCCCATCGAGGTTTGGTTTCAAGATGAAATGCGCGTCGGCCAGAAGAACAGCCTGGTGCGCCAGTGGGCCCCAAAGGGATCGCGCCCGCGCCAGGTCAAGGACCTACGGACCTCTTCGGCGTATCTCTTCGGCGCCATCTGCCCCGAGCGCGGTGAGGGCGCGGCGCTGGTCATGCCGCGCGCCAATACTGAAGCCATGGACCTGCATCTCGAGGAAATCAGCCGGGCCGTTGCCCCAAACGCCCATGCCGTCGTGCTGCTCGACCAAGCCGCATGGCACACCACTGCCAAACTCGGCATCCCGGAGAACATCTCCCTCGTGCCTTTGCCACCCAAGTCCCCGGAGCTCAATCCCGCCGAAAATGTCTGGCAATACCTCCGCCAGAACTGGCTCTCCAATCGTGTCTGCGACTCCTATGAAGCCATCGTCGAGGCCTCTTGCCAAGCCTGGAACAACCTGACCGACTGACCTTGGAAGATCATGTCCATCGGCCTCAGAGCATGGGCTCACACAAGTCAATGTTAAGGGCTGTTGGTATAAGTATTGGCCGATTCATCGCCCCGCCCGGGGTCCGGACCGGAACCTATTCCGGACCGTCTCCCCGCGCTAGGCCTATTTCACCCTTCCCGCCGCTCCCCCGGCCGCTCCGCGTCCCGTCATCCCCGGCGGCGCGTGGGATCCGCGACCATCGCCTCGCGGAGTCGGGATGATCCTATGCGGTAATTCCCGGTTACCGCCAATCATGCCGGCGGGGCCGGCGGGGCCTTCCGAATTTTTCTTGCCGCGGTGGCGGGAAAGGGAAATCCTGATGTTCGAGGTCTTGGCCGTGCGAGCGGAAATCGCCATGGGATGGCGGCCAAGCAATGACCCCTATTCGGGAATGAAGGCCCGTGGACCTCCAGGGATGTTGTTCCTTGCCGGAACAAGTGTGTGGCAACCTCTAGGAAAATCGAACTGATCGCGCCCGAGGAGTTGGATCGCTCAAGGCCCAGCCGTGGTCTCGGCTTGTCCTGATCGGTCCTTACCTCGACCCTGTCGAAGCGCCGCCAGGCACGCGAACCCGTCTTTCAACTGAGCGGCTTCGTCGACGGTCTTTCCTCCCGGATGCGGACGCTCCCCAACCTCACCTCGCTCGACCGCGGGGCAACGGCATCGGCGACGACGGCGCCCGCGCGCTCGCCGCCCTCGCCTCGCTCGGTCTCGGCGGCAACCGCGTCGGCGTCGAGGGGGCACGGGGAATCGCGGCGCTCCCCAATCTGACCGCGCTCGATCTGGAGTTCAACGGCATCGGCGACGAGGGGGCCCGCGAACTCACCTCTCTTCCCAACCTCGCCTCGCTCAATCTGTCGAGCAACGACAGCGGCGACGAGGCCGCCCGCGAACTCGCCGCCCTCCCGAACCTCACCTCGCTCGACCTGCGGGACAACAGGACCGGCCCCCCTCCCGGGAATCCTCGCGGCGATGATTTCGACGCCGATCCCCGATCCGAGAAAAGCTGAATTCAACCACCACGAGAGAACAGCCTCTAAAAATTTCCCCGGAACGGACTATCTATCGTTTATTCTTAGTAGCCCCTTGGGTCGGGAGCCAGCACGTGTCTCGCATTCAAGTTCGGGGACACAGCACGGCGAAAACGGCGTGCGGCCGTCCTGCCCGTCCGTCGGCAACTCTTCGCTCAGCCACGCCATCGCCCGGTAGAGGTGGTGCAACTCGAGCTCGGCGGCGCCATCGATATCGGCGCGCCAAACCTCACAAGACCGACCGGAAACCATCAGACGGTGGAGCACAGTGAGAAACACCGCCCGTTCGACGGCGAATTCGAACTTGCGCCCGGCTGCCAACGTCTCGACCACGGACCGGCAACCGCTCTTGCGCCACAGCCGCTCGAACAAAAGCGGCGCCCCGATTGACACGCAGGACAGTACCGTGCCGTCATCGAGCAGTGACAGGATCATCGAGCGTCGCGCCAAGCGCGCCGCCGAGCGGGCCAGGCGGTCGAGATCACCAGCCGCCTCCACCGCCTCTTTGCGGCCCAGGTTCTTGATGATCCGCTGCTTGGTCTTGCCCCCTTCGCGGACATTCTCGACCAGATACACATAAGTGTAGGCGCCGATACGCTTCTCTCGGGCGATGTCCCATGCTCTGTTGAAAAAGGCGAGGCAGGCATGGTTGGGCTTCGAGGCTAGGCGGCCTCTTTGATGGTTTCAATGGCGCTTTTCGCTTTTGCCTTTTTCACGTGATCCTCGAGGGCAGCTCTGAGGATGGGGAGTTGCCGGTAGGCCTTGAGGCGACGGAGGTCTTTTGGGCTTCCAGGAGGCCGGCGGCGGTCCATCGCAAGGCCATCTCGGCGTTGCGCCAGCGCTTGACATTGTGCTGCACCATCCTGACCGTTCCCAAGGCATTCTCGATGGCGTTGGTGCAGGCCAAGGAGCGCCTGAGCTTGGGCGGCAGGCCCAAGCGGATCACGGTGAGGATCTCATCCAGGCCCTCCAGGATGGAAGCCGAAACGCCGGGGGCCTCGGTCTCCAGGCGGCGCGCCAGGTTCTTCATGAGGCGTTCGGCTTTCTCGGCATCGTCTTGGTCCCAGGCTTGCCTGAGCGCCTTCTTGACGCCGGCATGAAGGCTTTCGTCGAGGCGCTCGATGATGTTGCGGCCCTTGTGGACCTGGCAGCGCTGGAGGGCGGCCACCGGCCCGAAGGTCCGCTTGATCGCCTTGGAGAGCGCCTTGGCGCCGTCGACGATGAAGAGCCGGGGCACTTCCGGGTCGAGGCCGCGGGCGGTCAGGTTGTCGAGCAGCGCCTGCACCGTGGCGGCATTCTCCGTGGCACCTTCGGCCAGGCCTAGAACATGCTTCTCGCCCGCGCCGTCGATGCCAATAGCTGCCAGCAACACGTGATCGCCGACGTGCAGCCCGTCGATCTGGATGACCAGGAGATCGAGATCCGAAAGGTCGCTGGCCAGGAAGGCCTTCAGCTTCTTGCGCGTCATGGCCACGAAGCGCCGCGAGACCGCGGACTTCGAGGTCGCATCGCCCGCGCGTGCCGGCAAGTCGCCGCTGGCCTCGCCGGGCAGGCGCACGGCGCGCGCGTACTTGCGGGTCGAAACCGTAAGCAGCATGATGTTCATCGCCCAGGACTGCAAAAGCGCCGGGTCCGAGAGCAACTCCCAGCTCGGCAAGCTCATCTCCTTGCCCGCAAGATCGCGCACCCGCGGGCGCGTCAGCTTCACCTTGCCCCCGTGATAGGCAATCTCGCTCTGGGTTGTCCCCCAGCGATGGCCCTGCCGCTCGGCCGTGCGGGCGTGGCGCGCTCCGCAGAGCACCTCGCTATCCTCGTCCAGCATCTCGCCCAGGGTCTCCACCCCGGCCAACAGGCAAAAGCGATCCACGCTCATGCGCAGATCATCAAAAGCCTCCGGCAAGGCCGGCGGCAACAGCGGAAGCGGGATCCCCAACAGTTTCGAAAGGCGGCTGTTCCGTGTAGGCTTGGTCATGGCGTCGTTCTCCTTGATGGATTCAACACCCAGAGCCTAACGGTTCCAGGCGAATGACGCCTACCTCACTTTTTCAACATCAGCCGGGACATTGCCTTCTCTCGAACAAACATGCCTTAGCATTGAACGAAACCGGAAAACGTCGAGAAAAATAATGCGCGATTAAAAAAGCTTTAGCACCACAGCTTTTTCCGAGCCAACCCCAGCAAATCCGCGGCTTCAAGGGCAATTTTACCCCAAAATTCGACGCCAGCTGTTCAAGTTAGGTGTGGATTTACGGCTACGTCGATTACACTGACAAGTTCGATCAAAACCACAGAGGAGGATACGAGCGCGTATACGATCATACCCTACATAGCAACAAATTCAAATTCATGGAACAGAGCGGGTACAACTACGACGACGACCGTCCGCGGATTAATCACAAGAACGATTAGTCGGAAACACCCCGATACGTTACCGGCCTTACCAAGTCCCGCATCCGAACCTCCCTTCGCTGCGCAGGCCCCCGTCCAATTATTTTGTGGAAGTGTACGATTAATGAGCTTTCCTAATAAATTGTGGATTGTTGATCCCTCGTAAAAACCCATTTCGGCGGCGCAGGGAGCCACCCATTGATTCGTGGTCGGTTTAACGCTCCCTAAAGAAAAAGATCATATCAATAATGTCGCTTCGTCAACGTCGCGCGGCGACAGTATATTTTCTCTAACAATAGTAGTAATTTGAAAATGCCTGTTCCCGGCACGGACGGACGGAACGGTTCGGTGGAAGCTCTTGACGAGAAAATTCTCGATTCGGGCTGGAAAGTCGAGTTGGACGTCAAACAAATTCTGGACCGGATCAGCGACGTCGGCGACAACGCCGCCGAATACGGCGATCAAATTCTACGGCTTTCGGATAATCTGGACGGGACGGGGGATATTCGGGGTCTGATCGCCGGGCTGATCGACGAGACCAGGCGAATGAACCAGAGAAACCGCCAACTTGAAGAGCGGATTCGCGGTTCGACCGGTAAGATTTCGGAACTCAATCTAAGCATGGAGGAGACTCGCCGCGAGGCCAGGATGGATCCGCTCACCGGGATCGGAAATCGCAAGGATTTCGACGCCAAGCTGGCCGAAGCCGTCGCCGACAGCCTCGGGAACCAAACGCCGATGTGCCTGATTATGGCCGACATCGATTTCTTCAAGCGCTTCAATGACGAATTCGGTCATCGAACGGGCGACCAGGTCCTGAAGCTCGTGGCCCATACCTTGAGGCGGGAAATCAAGGGAAGCGACACGGTGGCCCGTTACGGCGGCGAGGAATTCGCGCTTATCCTGCCCCAGACCTGCCTTATGGACGCCCTCACCCTCGGCAACAAGTTACGCACCAAGGTTGCCGCCAAAAAAATCGTCAAGAAGAACTCCAACGTCGCCATTGGCGCCGTCACGCTCTCGCTGGGGGTGGCTGAAATACGGCCCGGGGAAACTCCGGCCGATTTGATCTCCCGGGCTGATAAAGCCGTTTACGCGGCCAAGGGAAACGGCCGGAATCGAATTCGACGGCGAGGCCGCGCTCGCGTGAGCCAGCGCCAACCCCCGAATGCGAACCGTCCGTCAGCCGGGAAAGGCGTCGTAGGACCAGGACTTGAACAGGGGCGACGACATCCCGCAAACGCCCTTGATGTCGCGCTCACAAAAAACCTTCTTTCGCGGAATGATGAGGGGGTATTTTTCCGGCGTCACGCAACGTGCGATGTCGCTGGACAACAAGTCGTACTTGAGAACCAAGACCGATTCGACGCCCTTGTTTTCGACCTCGATCCCATAGACGTTGAAGGTCGCATTGCCACATACTCTGGATTCGGATTCGGCCCTGGCCGGCGCGGAGTCGCCTGCCAACATCATCACGAACCCAGCCATCAGAGGGCCGGCAAACAACCAAAAAAGTTTCCCGCGCATTTTCCCCTCGCCGTCCTGTTGCCGACGTGGCCGTTCAGCCACGGACACGCAAGCTAACAGAGCAAACCCGCTTCGTCCACCAGGGCGATCGGAATCTCCCCGAACCGGCGTTGGCGGCCTAGTGCACCGGCGCATTCACTTCGTTCACGCCCCCGTGCACTAAGCCCTTGTTGATGCATCAACTTTCCAAACTTCGGCTGTCGCCTCCGTTTGGGTCGATGCACTAGCGGTCCCCGCCTCGGTACAGCGCCTCGAGCCGATCGCGATAGCGGCCAACCAGGGCGTGCCGGCGGATCTTGAGGGTTGGGGTCAACTCGTTATTGGCAATGGCGAAGGGTTCCGCGGCCAGGGCGAATCGCTTGACCCGCTCGACGGCGGAAAGCTGTTGGTTGGCCCGCGCCACGGCGTCCTTGAGAACCTTTTGAAATTCGTCGCCTTGGGACTTCACGGTGGCCTCGTCGGGGACGAGCAAGGCCACCAGGTGCGGCCGGCGGTCGCCGTAGACCATGGCTTGGGCGATCTCGGGCTGGACGGTCAGCACGCCCTCGACCTTTTGGGGCGCGATGTTGTCGCCGCCCGAGTTGACGATGATGTCCTTCTTGCGGTCGGTGATGGAGAGGTAGCCGTCCTCGTCCACCTCCCCGATGTCACCCGTGTGCAGCCAGCCCTCCCTGAGCACCGCGGCGGTGGCCTCGCCGTCGCGCCAATAGCCCGCCATCAGCATCTCGCCCCGGACCAGGATCTCGCCGTCGCCGGCGATCTTGACCTCGGCGCCGGCGACCGGCGGACCGACACTGCGCAATTTGACCTCTCCGGCCCGGTTGCAGCTTACGATCGGAGATGTCTCGGTTTGGCCGTAGCCCTGGAGGACACGCACTCCTAACGCCATAAAAAACAAACCCACGTTGTAGTTGAGCGGGGCGCCGCCCGAGACCATGGCCTTGAGCCGGCCACCGAAGCGGGTCCGAGCCTTGTCGCGGACGACGCCGTCGAGAACCCGGTCCGCGGCGCGTTCGAACAATCCCAGGCTCCCCGGGGCCTCGATCCCGCGCCGACCGAGTTCGATGGCGGCGTGGAAGAGGCGTTGGCGCCAGCCTCCGGCGCGCCGCGCCCCCACCAGGATGCGCTGGCGCATGACTTCGTAAAGGCGGGGCACGCAATTGACGATGGTCGGGCGAACCTCGAGAAAATTTGCCGCCACCGAGTCCAGCCCCTCGGAAAAATAGATTTCCGCCCCGATCGCGATCGGAAAATACAAACCCGCCGTGTGTTCGTAGGCATGGGACAGAGGCAACAGCGAGAGAAACACCTCGTCGCGCAAATCGAGGTTCTCCAGCACCGACTCGGCGCCCCCCACGTTGCAGAGGATGGCGCCGTGACTGAGCATCACCCCCTTTGGACGGCCCCCGGTTCCCGAGGTGTAGATCAGGCAGGCCAAATCTTGGCGGGACAACCGCGAAACCGTCTTGGCGACATCGTCGCCGGGTTGCCGTCCCCGGTCCCGAACCGCTTCCCAGGTTTCGACCGCGACGCCGCTGTCGGTGGTGCCGTCGGACACCTCCATGGTGACCACGAAGCGTATCTCGGGCGCTCGCGCGGCCGCCGGCAGCACCCGCCTCACCAACGCCGCCGTCGAGACGATGGCGGCCTTCGCCCCGCTGTGCTCGAGGATATAGTGGTGGTCGTCGACCGTGTTGGTCACATAGGCCGGCACGGTAACGCCGCCGGCGGCCATGACGGCGAGATCGGCGACGACCCAGTTCGGTCTGTTTTCGGAGACCAGGACGACCCGGTCCCCCGCCTCGACACCGGCGGCACGCAGACCCCGGGACATCTCGCGTACTTCCTCGGCGACTTGACGCCACGACTGCGGCCGGAATTCGCCGCCGTGCTTCGACCACAGGAACGGCCGTTCTCCGGCGACCGCGGCACGGTCGAAGAAAAGGGACGCGAGATTGGTGCAATTCTGGTAGTTCATCGGCGATCGACAGGTTCCGGCTGACGCCGGCACATATTAAACTGGCGCGCCGCCGCGCCCAAGCCTCTCCGGGCGGGATCGCCAGCGCCACGACAACGAATGCCAAAGGACCCACCATGAACACCATCGCCCCCGAACTCGGTCCCCTTCCCAAATGGGATTTGAGCGATCTCTTCCCGGCCCCCGATTCAGCGGAATTCCGCCAGACGCTGAGCGAATGCCGCGCCGAGGCCGAGGCGTTCGACGGCAAGTATTCCGGCCAATTGGCGGATCTCGACGGCGACGCCTTCGGTGAAGCGATCGCCCGTTACGAACGCTGCCAGGAAAAAATCGGGCGCCTTCTCAGCTTCGCCGGCCTTCTCCACAGCGCCGTCCTCGACGACTCGGAAGTCGGAAAATTCGCCCAGACGACCCAGGAGCAGGTCAACGAGATCCTCACCCGCACCCTGATTTTCATTCTCGAGGTCAATCGCCTCGAGGACGACAACCTGGCCCAAAAGCTCGAGGCGCCGGCGACCGCGCGGTACGCATCCTGGCTCCGCGATCAACGGGTCTGGCGCCCCCACCAGCTGGCGGACGAACTCGAAAAGCTGCTGAGCGACAAATCGGTCGCGGGCCGGGCGGCCTGGGGGCGGCTGTTCGACGAAACCGTCGCCAGCCTGCGCTTTCCGCTCAACGGCGACCAGCTCACCTGTCAACAAGCGTTGAACCTGTTGTCGGACAAGGACCGCGACCAGCGGCGGCGAGCGGCCAAGGCCATCGGTGGCGTCCTGGGGGACAACGCCCGTACCTTCGCCCTCGTCCTCAACACCCTCATCAAGGACAAGGAGATCGAGGACCGCTGGCGCGGCTACGCCCGGCCGATTTCGGCCCGCAACCTCGGAAATTACGTCGAGGACGAGGTCGTCGACGCCTTGCTTCGCGCGGTCGAGAAGGACTATCCCCGGCTTTCGCACCGTTACTACAAGCTCAAGGCGCGCTGGATGGGACTCGACGTCCTCGAATATTGGGACCGGATCGCGCCCTTGCCCGAGAGCGACGACCGCGCCATTCCCTGGACCGAGGCGAGGGACCTGGTCTTGAACGCCTATGGCGCCTTTTCCGACGAGCTCGCGGCCTTGGGACGGCGTTTTTTCGACGACCCCTGGATCGACGCCGAGGTCCGTCCGGGGAAGGCACAGGGGGCCTTCGCCCATCCCACGGTTCCCAGCGCCCATCCCTATCTGCTGATGAGCTACCAGGGCAAGACCCGTGACGTCGTGACGCTCGCCCACGAGCTCGGCCACGGGGTCCACAATCTGCTCTCCGCCGGCCAAGGCTATCTGATGGCGGATACACCGCTGACGCTGGCCGAAACGGCCTCGGTTTTCGGCGAACAATTGACCTTTCAGGCTCTCCTTGGGGCCGACAACGACCCCCGCCGGCGGCGGGTCATGCTCGCCTCCAAGGTCGAGGACATGCTCAATACGGTGGTTCGGCAAGTCTCGTTCTGCGAGTTCGAGCGCCGGCTCCACGACGAGCGCCGCGGCGGTGAGATCACGGCCGAGCGGATCGGCGAAATCTGGCTCGATACCCAGGCCGCCAGCCTCGGCCCGGCGTTCCGCCTCGACGACGACTACCGCCATTATTGGGCCTACATCACCCACTTCGTCCAGGCGCCCTTCTACGTCTATTCCTACGCCTTCGGCGACTGCCTGGTCAACGCGCTGTACACCGTCTATCAGGACTCCCCCGACGGCTTCGAGGACAAGTACCTGACCATGCTTAGGGCGGGCGGCACCCTGCACCACAAGGAGTTGCTGGCGCCCTTCGGACTCGACGCCGGCGATCCCGCCTTCTGGTCCCGGGGTCTCGACGTGATCTCGGGCTACATCGACGAATTGGACGCGGCGCTCTGATCCCGCGCACCGGCACAAGCCGCGCAGGGACGGGCGCCACGGATGGCTGATATCGACGACGACAGCTTGATCGGCCGGGTCCGGCGCTACGCCCGCGTCACCACCTCGGTAGGTGGAATCGCGGTCCGCTTCGGGGCCGAACGACTGCTCGGCATCCCCCTCGACCGCGACCGCCACGCGGCTGAACTGCGGCGGGCCCTGGGCGGCCTGAAGGGGCCGTTGATGAAAGTCGCCCAGCTGATGGCGACGATCCCCGACTCGATGCCGGAGGAATACGTCCTCGAGCTGGCGCAGCTGCAAGCGAACGCGCCCTCGATGGGCTGGTCCTTCGTCAAGCGCCGGATGGCCGGCGAGTTGGGTCCCGAATGGCGCCGGCGATTCAAGAGCTTCGACAACGAGGCGGCGGCGGCGGCCTCCCTGGGCCAGGTTCACCGCGCCGTGGCGAAGAACGGAACCGCGCTCGCCTGCAAGCTCCAGTATCCCGACATGGCTTCGGCGGTTGAGGCCGACCTCAAGCAGCTCAAGGTCATTTTCGCGATTTACCGGCGCTACGACCGGGCCATCGATCCCGGCGACATCCACGCCGAAATCGCGGCCCGGCTCCGCGAGGAACTCGATTACGACCTTGAGGAGCGCCACGTGCGCCTCTACGCTGACATGCTCAAGGACGAACCCGGCGTCCACGTGCCGGGTGCCTTCCCCAAGCTCTCGACCCGCCGGCTCCTGACCATGACCTGGCTCGAGGGTGAACCGCTGATGAAATTCAAGGCCCAGACGATCGAGCAACGCAACCGCCTCGCCTACAACATGTTCCGGGCCTGGTATCGGCCGTTCTACGATTGCGGAGTCATTCACGGCGACCCGCACCTGGGAAACTACACGGTGCGTCCGGATTGCAGCCTCAATCTGCTCGACTTCGGCTGCATCCGCGTTTTCAAGACCAAGTTCGTCCAAGGCGTGATCGACCTCTACCACGCGCTTCAGAACGACGACCGGGACCTGGCCGTTCACGCATATGAAACCTGGGGATTCGAGGGTCTCGGCCACGACGTCATCGAGGCCCTGAACCTATGGGCCCGTTTCGTCTACGCTCCGATCCTCGACGACCGGGCCCGGCGCATCCAAGAGGTTCAAGGCGTTTACGGCCGCGACGTGGCCGAAAACGTCCACCGCCGCCTGCGCGACCTCGGCGGGGTCAAGCCGCCGCGCGAATTCGTTTACATGGACCGCGCCGCGATCGGCCTCGGGGCCGTATTTTTGCACCTGAAAGCCGAGGTCAACTGGCACCGCCTGTTCGAGGAGCTGATCGCCGACTTCGACGCCGCCCGCCTCCAACGCCAACAAACCGCCGCCCTAAAACGCGCCGGCGTCCCGCGCCCGGAGTGACGGCACCGCCGCCATGCCGTATTTACAGTCGAGGGACCGGGGCGTAGCTTGACGGGGAGGGGTCTCCTCGGCCGGGGGGTGAAGTGCCGGTTGGACAGGGTGAGCGCGCACCGTTATTGGAAAGCTTGCGATGGGATCGAGGGAGCCGACGATGACGGAGGTCGTGACGGAAGTGCCGCTGGAGATGGAAGCGCGCAAGGCGCGGCTGATCGAGATCATCGCCGAAATGTCGCTGATCAGGCGGGAGGGCATCCGGCTTACCTCGGGCCGCGAAAGCAACTTCTACTTCAACATGAAACCGACGCTTTTCGATCCCGAGGGCGCCGATTTGATCGCGGCCTGGATTGTCGACATCCTGGGCGGCGAGAACTTCGATTTTGTCACCGGTCTCGAGTTGGGCGCCGTCCCCCTGGTCGCCAACGTCTGTTTGAAAAGCGCCAACACGGCGAGGCCCATTCCCGGTTTCATCGTTCGCAAGACGAAAAAGACCCACGGCACCCTGAGACGAATCGAGGGCCTGAAAGACAGGGCCATATTGAAGGGCAAGATCGTCATCGCCGTCGACGACGTGACGACGACCGGAAGTTCGTCGGTCACCGCGGCGGCCGTGGCCCGGGCCCAGGGTTGCCGAGCCAAGAAAGTGATCTCCGTTGTCGACCGCCTCGAGGGCGCGGAGGAAAACCTGCGCCATCACGGCCTCGAATTGATCTCGTTGTTGACCGTCCGCGATTTCGGCCTTTAGAGACGTTTCAGATCGGACCGTCTAAAATACAGTCGCGTACCATGGACGTCTATGGCGCCAGTGCGGTAACAACTCCGGCGAAATTTCGGCAGTGTTTGAAATTTTGGTGTTTGCGCCGCAAAAGTGCGCTGGGCAGAGAAAATCAAGTCTCGTCAACGAATTCGAAACCCTTGACATCCCATTATTACCTATCATAATGATAGGTATATGGCGCCAATCATCCCGTTCCCGGATCGTAGGCTTTCACGATAAGCCGCCCTAACGGTGATCCGCAAGATAGCAGAAAAAGAGGGGAACATCGGCTGGTCCGATCACGCTCGCGAAATGCTTTTAGCGCGTGATCGCTCGATTCGGCAGGCACTCGACACAATCCGAGGTGGACGGATGATTGACGGGCCAAATTTGGATGAATTCAACGAATGGAGGTGCAAGTTAGTGAAGCGCGCCGCCGGAGGACGGGTTCAGGACCTGTTCGAAAATGCGCTTCCGCGCATTTTATGCGTCTGTTCCGGCCCTCTCCCCCTCCCGGCCACCCACGAGAGGTTGCTGATATGGGTGGCCGGGAGGGGGAGAGGGCCGGTGCCGCGAGTTTTTGTACAGACTGCCAGGTTGTTGTGGCTATTAGCAGTGATCGACGTCTTACGGTGGTTACGGTGATCTAGAACCTGAAAGGAGATGAGACAAAGCGATGCCGAATGAGCGTTATCATTACCGCGAATGCGGTCTCGACGATGTGTACCTGCTGAATGGGTTTCGTTATGACGAAACACCTCATGGCCGTGTCGTGCACATCGAGGAAATAGATGATCTCCATCGCGCAATCGGTGAATTCCTGATCTTCGAAAGGAAAAAGCTTACAGGGAGCGAGTTTAGGTACTTCAGGCACGAGTTGAACCTTTCTCAGCGTATGCTAGGGATCATGCTTGGTGTAACCGAACTAACCATTGCGCGGTGGGAAAAGGGAGAAAGCGCGATAAGCGGACCGGCGGATCGAATGATTCGTATCTTGTTCGGAAAGAAATTTGGAGGGAATGAGGCCATCAAAGAGTTTATCGAATGCCTTACAACGCTCGATGATCTTATAGATGGCGAATTGAGGTTCGAAGAAACCAAAGACGGGTGGCAACCAGCGATAAAAGCCGCGTAAATCGGACAATACGGTTTGTTATTGAGGGCGGGTAATTCCCGCCCTCATGTTTGCTCTATTATGAAAATATTGCTTGACGCGAACCATGGAAATTCGCGGAAACTTCGCATCAACAAATCAAGCATCCCGGTAAGGGAGTTGGCAAATGGTAACAACAGCACGGATTTATCCCGGGCCGAGTTGATCCGATGTCTCACCTGGCCGACCTTGATCATTTCGTCTTCCGACTGGCTCAAGGAAATCGTCCCTCGCCGTTCTCAAGGCACCGAGATGGGCAGCTCCGAGGGGGGCAGGCAGACCTTATCGTCGCAGGCCTGGGCCGTCACGGAGCCGCGTATCGGGGCGTTTTCGAGCAGGGTTCCCTTGGGGAACTCGACCACGATCGTTGCCGTGCCGTCGTAGACGTCGAGGACCTCGTCGGCGAAGGGGGCCGTGAAGGGCACCGCGTCGGGATAGCGGATGTTCGCCGGGGTAACGCTTTCGAAACTCACCGAGGTGGGAACCAGATAGGGCAACGACGGGGGATTGGCCTGAAGATGGTACCCAGAATCGATTTTCAAGGTGACGATGATCTGGTCCCCCGCCGGCGTGCTCAAACCGTTCGCGGTGGCGCGCACGAAATCCCCCGATTCGGGTGGCTTGTATTCGCCCCCGGCGACGGGCGAATCCTTCAGGTACCGGCGGGCGGCGATGATCGCCGTGGGCCAGTTCGCGGGGCGCGCGGCCAGCTGTCCGCTCAGACGCCGGACGACCCGCTCGGCGGCCTCGCCGTAACGGGCTTCGCCCGTCGCCTCGCGCAGTCCGAGCAACAGGGCGATCGCCGAGGAGGTTCCGGAAGGATAGGTGTTGTCCTCCGAATCGAGCGGCGGAATCAATAGTTCCGCGCTCCTCGGGGCGGTCTCCAGGCTCCCGTCGTCGTTGGCGAAACGCTCCAGGAGAGCCTCGGCGAGCGCCGCGGCGCGCCTCAGCCAAACCTCGTCGCCCGTCACCGCGTGCAAGGCCAGGAAGCCCTCGCCCAACTGGGCGTAATCGGCGAGGAATCCCTCGGTCTGGGCTTGGCCGCCGAATATCTGGTGGTGCAGACTCGCCTGGCGCGGATCGTAGGCCAGGCGCCAAATCCTTTCCCCCGCCCTCTGGGCAAACCGAAGGTAGTCGGATTGCCGCAAAACCTTGGCGCCGACGGCGAAGGCGCGGATGGCCATGCCGTTGAGGGCGACGATGAGCTTTTCGTCGCGGGCCGGGCGCGGCCGGAGATCGCGTACCGCCCGCAAACGCTGACGCAAGGGCGTCAGGGCGTCAAGTTCGGCCACCAGATCCCCGGCCTGGTCGAGGTTTTCGGCAAGGCCAAGCCGGACCCGGAGGACGCCGCCCTGGTGGGCCTCCGCGGCGGCGCCGCCGCCGGCGTGTGCCGGCACCGGCGGCATCTCGGTCAGGGCGTAGGTCTGGAGAAACCGCGTCGCCTCGGTGGTCCCGAGGGCGTTCGCGATCTCCCCCTCGGTCCACAGATAGGTGACCCCCTCGACGCCGTCGATGGCGGAATCCTCGGCCGTGAAGAAGCCGCCGTCGGGAGACATCATCTCGCGGCTCAGATAGGCGCCCAATTCGAGCGCCACCTGGCGGTAGAGGGGGTTGCCGGTGTCGGCGTAGGCCTCGGCGTAGATCCTCAGGAGTTGGGCGTTGTCGAATAGCATTTTCTCGAAATGGGGAATCGACCAAGTCGGTTCGGTCGAATAGCGGTGAAAACCGCCGCCGACGTGGTCCCGGACGCCGCCCAGGGCGAGGGCGTCGAGGGTTTCGGTCAGCCGCCCGAGGACCTCCGGACCGGAGCCCTTCCGATTTGCCGCCAGGAGCAGATCGAGCACCGGCGCCTGGGCGAATTTCGTGGGATTCCCCAACGAGAGCCCGCCGTGCTCGCGGTCGAACCGGGGCAGGAGCGCGTCCAGCGCCTGATTCATCCAGGCGGCCGGACTGATCGCCGTCTCCGCCCCTCCGGTCGTTTCTTCCTGATGGTCGAGCATGGCGGTGTAGACCTGGTCCGCCACCCCGGTTATGCGCTCGGGTTCGCTTGTCCAGACTTCGTTGATCATCGTGAGAATGCTGGGAAAGCCCGGTCCCCGCGCCGGATCGTCGGCGGGCGGAAAATAACTTCCGGCGAAAAACGGTTTCCGGTCCGGGGTCAGAAAGACGTTGTTCGGCCAGCCGCCCCTGCCGGTCAAGAGTTGGGTCGCCATCATGTAGATCCGGTCGAGATCGGGCCGTTGTTCGCTATCGACCTTGACGTTGATGAACCAGCGGTTCATCAAGGCCGCTATGGCGGGATCGGAATAAATCGTCCTCTCGGCCACGTGGCACCAGAAACAGGTGCTGTAACCCACCGATAGAAAAATGAGCTTGTTCTCCCGTTCCGCCGCGGCGAAAGCCTCGTCGCCCCAGGGATACCAATCGACGGGATTGTGGGCGTGGAGAAGAAGGTAGGGATCGTTCGAATCTATCAGGCGGTTGGTGTAGGCGTGGCCGCCCGCCGGCTCGCCGGCGCCACCCGGCGCCGCCGTTGCCAGCAGCAGCGCGAATACCAGACAATGTCGTCGCCGCATTCCTCGCATCCCTTCTCGCGTCCGCACTGTTCTTTCTTCACAGTGTGTTTAAGGAAAAAATTTTCAACCCCGGCCAACTGGAGTGTCCCCTTTCGACCGGGCGGGCCTCCCTTGCGGCCCCGGCCCCCGCCCCCTCCCGGCCATCCATGTCAGCATACTCTCGTGGGTGGCCGGGAGGGGGCGGGGGCCGGAACAGACGCAAAAAAATGCGCGGACGCGCATTTTCGAACCGACACTGAGCGGGAAAGAGAAGACCGATGGCGTTCGACCTGTTCGTGAACGGAACCCTCATGCGGGGCCTGGCCCTGCACCACAACCTTACCGGTGCTCGCTTCCTGGGCGAATTCGCCACCGCCCCCCGGTACCGCCTCTATTCGATCGACGACCGCCACCCGGGCATGTTCGAGGTCGCCCAAGGCGGCGTCTCGGTCAAGGGTGAACTCTACCGGATGCCGGATGAGGTGTGGCGCCGGGTCGAGGCCGGCGAGCCGCCTCACCTCTACCGTGGCCGGGTTTTCCTCGCCGACGGCCGCGAAGTCGACGGTATCCTCTACCCGCGGGAGCTGGCGGAGAGCAAGCAGCGGGACATCTCGATCACCGCTGACTGGCGCGCCTACGCCGCCACCCTGACCTGAACAGCGGCCACGAAAACACAGGCACCCGATCACGACGCCGGTCGAATAATCCCTCCACGCCCTGGGACGCCATTTGAACCGCGTCATCTTCCAAATGCTCAAGGACGAAAACCCCTACTACTTTGAAAACGATGAAAATACGCTTTGAAAATTCGAGCAGGATCTTCAAGCCTTCATTTTGGATGGGGCTTGAGGGTTGCGCCAGCGCGAAGACGCTTCGTCTATGTGGCCACCGTCAACGCTCGCCAATTTCACGAAACGTGCTCTGTGAATTCCGAGCGATTACCATCGAGCGCTGGTTTATCCTGAGCGCGGCCAACCCAGGAGCCTCGCGGCTGGAGCCTCTAAACCTGCGCAATATTAATTTGATCCAGGCAACTGCGCGACCCCGATCTGCGGAAAATCCCAATCCAACGTGCCGCGTGAATTTACGCTATCATCCTCGAAAACATACCACTTACCGTTGCATAACTCGATAAAATGCACGAAGTATCCCTTCCCACCCGCCGCCGAGTAATACCAACCGCCCCAGAGTTTGACTCGCGCAAAGGTTTACACGCCAGGTTTTGTGTGATTCAAGGTTGTTGGCAACAAGGGAGTGTGTTCAATGCCAACGATTCCTTTGCGAAACGACTTTGATGCTGAAAGAGTCCGTGTTCTTGCGGCACGGAGCGATGATGGGAACCAGGCGCGACGGCTTTTGTCGATGGCGGCCATCTACGATGGGATGGATCGAGCGTGCGCGGCGGGTATTGGCGGCATGGATCGGCAGACGTTGCGGGACTGGGTTCACCGGTTCAACGCGGGAGGTCCGGCCGGTCTGATCGACCGCAAGCCGAACGGGGCGTTGCGTCGGTTGACGCCGTCGCAAATGGCGGCGCTTTCGCGGGCTATCGAGGCCGGTCCCGATCCCGAACGGGATGGGGTCGTGCGCTGGCGCTGCATCGATCTCAAGCAACTGATCCGAACGCGCTTCGGCGTGGACTATCACGAGCGGAGCGTCGGCAAGCTGCTGGCCGCGCTCGGGTTCTCGCATATTTCCGCGCGCCCGCGCCACGTCGGCCAGGATGCGCGGGCACAGGAGGAATTTAAAAAAAAGTTTTCCCGAACACTTGGCAAAAATCGTAGCGGCACAGCCACCGGACACGCCCATCGAGGTTTGGTTTCAAGATGAAATGCGCGTCGGCCAGAAGAACAGCCTGGTGCGCCAGTGGGCCCCAAAGGGATCGCGCCCGCGCCAGGTCAAGGACCTACGGACCTCTTCGGCGTATCTCTTCGGCGCCATCTGCCCCGAGCGCGGTGAGGGCGCGGCGCTGGTCATGCCGCGCGCCAATACTGAAGCCATGGACCTGCATCTCGAGGAAATCAGCCGGGCCGTTGCCCCAAACGCCCATGCCGTCGTGCTGCTCGACCAAGCCGCATGGCACACCACTGCCAAACTCGGCATCCCGGAGAACATCTCCCTCGTGCCTTTGCCACCCAAGTCCCCGGAGCTCAATCCCGCCGAAAATGTCTGGCAATACCTCCGCCAGAACTGGCTCCCCAATCGTGTCTGCGACTCCTATGAAGCCATCGTCGAGGCCTCTTGCCAAGCCTGGAACAACCTGACCGACCAACCTTGGAAGATCATGTCCATCGGCCTCAGAGCGTGGGATCGCACAAGTCAATGTTAAGGGCGGTTGGTATAACTTATGAGCCACGATAATCGAGAACCTAACTGGAAACGCTTTGAGGACCGGGTCGAATTGCTATTTCGTCAAGCCGACTATTCTACACAAAGAAACATCGAAAATGGAGATTTCGAGTTCGACATAATCGCCACAAAAAGGGATTTTTTGGGAAAAAACTCAAGGATTGCGATCGAATGCAAATATCGTGAATCAAAAAAGGCCTCTAATACCGATATTCACAATTTCTTGGCAGCATTCAAAGCACTGCGCGACGACCTCTCAGGTGATGTCCCATGCTCTGTTGAAAAAGGCGAGGCAGGCATGGTTGGGCTTCGAGGCTAGGCGGCCTCTTTGATGGTTTCAATGGCGCTTTTCGCTTTTGCCTTTTTCACGTGATCCTCGAGGGCAGCTCTGAGGATGGGGAGTTGCCGGTAGGCCTTGAGGCGACGGAGGTCTTTTGGGCTTCCAGGAGGCCGGCGGCGGTCCATCGCAAGGCCATCTCGGCGTTGCGCCAGCGCTTGACATTGTGCTGCACCATCCTGACCGTTCCCAAGGCATTCTCGATGGCGTTGGTGCAGGCCAAGGAGCGCCTGAGCTTGGGCGGCAGGCCCAAGCGGATCACGGTGAGGATCTCATCCAGGCCCTCCAGGATGGAAGCCGAAACGCCGGGGGCCTCGGTCTCCAGGCGGCGCGCCAGGTTCTTCATGAGGCGTTCGGCTTTCTCGGCATCGTCTTGGTCCCAGGCTTGCCTGAGCGCCTTCTTGACGCCGGCATGAAGGCTTTCGTCGAGGCGCTCGATGATGTTGCGGCCCTTGTGGACCTGGCAGCGCTGGAGGGCGGCCACCGGCCCGAAGGTCCGCTTGATCGCCTTGGAGAGCGCCTTGGCGCCGTCGACGATGAAGAGCCGGGGCACTTCCGGGTCGAGGCCGCGGGCGGTCAGGTTGTCGAGCAGCGCCTGCACCGTGGCGGCATTCTCCGTGGCACCTTCGGCCAGGCCTAGAACATGCTTCTCGCCCGCGCCGTCGATGCCAATAGCTGCCAGCAACACGTGATCGCCGACGTGCAGCCCGTCGATCTGGATGACCAGGAGATCGAGATCCGAAAGGTCGCTGGCCAGGAAGGCCTTCAGCTTCTTGCGCGTCATGGCCACGAAGCGCCGCGAGACCGCGGACTTCGAGGTCGCATCGCCCGCGCGTGCCGGCAAGTCGCCGCTGGCCTCGCCGGGCAGGCGCACGGCGCGCGCGTACTTGCGGGTCGAAACCGTAAGCAGCATGATGTTCATCGCCCAGGACTGCAAAAGCGCCGGGTCCGAGAGCAACTCCCAGCTCGGCAAGCTCATCTCCTTGCCCGCAAGATCGCGCACCCGCGGGCGCGTCAGCTTCACCTTGCCCCCGTGATAGGCAATCTCGCTCTGGGTTGTCCCCCAGCGATGGCCCTGCCGCTCGGCCGTGCGGGCGTGGCGCGCTCCGCAGAGCACCTCGCTATCCTCGTCCAGCATCTCGCCCAGGGTCTCCACCCCGGCCAACAGGCAAAAGCGATCCACGCTCATGCGCAGATCATCAAAAGCCTCCGGCAAGGCCGGCGGCAACAGCGGAAGCGGGATCTCCAACAGTTTCGAAAGGCGGCTGTTCCGTGTAGTCTTGGTCATGGCGTCGTTCTCCTTGATGGATTCAACACCCAGAGCCTAACGGTTCCAGGCGAATGACGCCTACCTCACTTTTTCAACATCAGCCGGGACATTGCCCATAGATTTGTCTGCACGTGATACCTCTTTAGTGACCTCACCAAATAGTCCACCGTTAAAGGTTCTACCCCATATCTTTGAAAATATTAAAACAAAAGACGAATATTTCTGTTTCCTATTAGGTGTTTTTGGCAGCGGGAAGACGACCGTTGCTGAACGCCGTCATCTTTTTCTCTCAGAATCATACATTGAAGGCTCCACAAATGTTTTCCCTTTAATTTTCTATCTGAAAACGTTGGCGCAGATCGATAGT
>CBDCME010000005.1:0-68005 GCA_965218865.1 Alphaproteobacteria bacterium | reverse complement strand
CGAATCCCTTCCGGTCGTGCTCGGCGATAAGCGGAGCAAAAAAATAGGCGACGGAATGACGACGGAAATCCGGTGATGGATAGCCGATGCGCAGGCGGCGATGGGGCGTACGATCGTTCGAATGTGCCCGACCGGGCAGCCCCAAGGATGCCGCGCAACGTTCGCCCCAGCGGACATGTTCCGTGAACACCTCCTCCCCGTTGAACTCCGGCAAAAAGCTGAGAGCGGAAAGCAGGCTAGACTGGGGCCCCTCGAGCTCGGGATCCAGGGCCAACGCCCGCCGATAACAGCCGACGGCCTCGCGCAGCTCGCCCTGCTGTCTATGGACATCTCCCAGGTGGCTGTAAATTTGCCCACTATCTAGCTTTAAGGCGAGGGCTTCGCGAAGCGCTTCGATGGCCTCGCTCGAAGCACCTTTTAGCTTCAGGGCGTTAGCCAGGCCAGCGTGTGCCCCCTCGAGCCTGGGTTCCAACGCCAGCGCCCGCCGATAATTGTCGATGGCCTCGTCCGGCTCTCCCTGATGAATAAGGGCACGGCCCAGATTGTGATGGATCAGCCCATTCTCGGGCTGTAAAGCAAGCCCGGCGCGAAAGGCATCGACGGCCTCGCTCATGGCACCTTCTCCCATCAGGGCATTGCCCAGACTGGCGTGGGCCTCGGCGGAGTCGGGGAGGAGGGCGACAAGCCGACGAAAGGCACCGACGGCCGCGTCCATCCGGCCGAGGTGCATGAGAGCGTTGCCCAGACCGTTCTGCGCGTTGGCGCGCTCGGGGTCACGAGCAAGCGCCCGCTCGAAGGCTTCGACCGCGGGTTCCAAGAGACGGCGTTTCAAATACGATCGACCGAGACCCAAGTGACCGTCGGCACGGTCCGGCTCGAGGGCGATGGCCCGCGCAAAGTATTTCTCGGCCTGATCGAACCTGCCCTGACGAATGAGTACGTTCCCGAGCGCCAAGTGAACATCGGCCGCAGTATCGTCGAGAGCCAGGCCCCTCTCGTAGGAAGCGGTGGCTTGATCGAATTTCCCCTGGTCCGCCAGCAGGTTGGCGTTGGATACGTGGGCCCGAACGAAATCCGGCTCGAGGGCGATGGCCTTGCGAAAAAGGGAAAGGGCCTCGTCGCTCTCGCCCCGGGCCTGCAGCAAGCCAGCCAGGTTGTGGTGGGCCTCGGCCATATCAGGAGCGAGCGCGACCGCCTTTCGATAACGAGCGATGGCTTCGTCTTGTTTACCCTGGCCCTGAAACACGGCGCCCAAATTCAGTTGCGCTTGGGCTGAATCCGGCTTGAGTGCGAGCGCCTTCAGATAACATGATTCCGACCGCGCAAGCTCGCCCTTATCCGTCAGGGCCTTGGCCAAATTGAAAAACGCCTCGAATAGATCAGGTTTGGCCGAGATGACTTGCTCGTATACCGCGACGGCTTCGTCCAGGCGCCCAAGCTCATGGCAGGCTAGCCCGAGATTGTAGCGGGCTTCGATCAGTTCACCATCAAGTGCCAGCGCCCTCTGATACGACTCGATGGCGGCAGCGAATTTCCGTTGCGCCCTGAGAACCTCGCCGCGGTCGTTATGGTACACGGCCGCCTCGGGATCCTGCCCGATAGCCCGTTCGATCAACGCCAGCGCGGCGTCATATTCTCCCCGTTGATGGGCGACGACACCAAGCAGGTTCAAGGCATCGGGATGGTCGGGCTGGCGTGACAAGATTTGCCGGTAAATCGATTCCGCCTGCTGCAGCTCGCCCGCCATGTGCTGGTCCAACGCTTTCTGTAGCAAATCCGGTATCGAGGTCATTCGCCCAATTCCTGAAAAAATTACCGCCCGTCCTCGCCGTCCGCGTTACCACATTGCCGAACATACGACGTTGCCACATTGCCGAACATACGACGTTGCCACATTGCCGAACATACGACGTTGCCAGGGCTTTTTCAGGGTTCGATCGCTCGGGCGACGCGAAAACCGATGATAACGCTGCGATTCATCCAGTCGGTGCGGCGGCGCTTAGCGGATCTGACTTGCCGTTCGGGATAGAACCAAGCACCGCCGCGCAACACTCGCAGAAAACATTCTCCTGTCGTGACGGCGCTGCCGTCCAAGGGGGCTGCGGAATAATCCATGGTCGTACAATCTTCGACCCATTCCCAGACATTGCCCAACATGTCGTATAGCTGGAACGGGTTGGGCTTGAAGGATCCTACCGGCGCGGTATTCGCGAAACCATCATTGCAATCGTGTGGACGCCAGTGAAAGGGATTCCCGGTATCGAGGGTGAGGTCGTGAACGTTGGCGTATTCACACGCTTCAGCCGGGTTGTCTCCCCAGTAACGCGCCGTAACGCTTTGGGCCCGGGCCGCGTACTCCCATTCCGCCTCGCTGGGGAGCCGGTAGGATTGCTGCGTCTTTCGGCTCAACCATTCAAGATATTCCCTGGTATCCTTCCAACCGACGTTGATGACCGGACGACGGCCGCGCCCCCAGCCTCTATCATCGGGCCTGTGTTCACATCCACCAGCGGCGGAACAGGCATCCCACTCGTCGAAGGTGACCTCGTATTTTCCAACGGCGAATGGCTTGGCGATCGTTACCCGGTGTGGCGGTCCCTCATCGTCGTAGCGGCCGACTTCGTGTTCAGGCGAACCCATGAGGAATGAACCCTGTGGTATCACCACGAGCAGCGGGCAAACATCGCAATCCCGGAACGTGTCCGCTGCTCCGGCCTGGCCTGTCAAAGGGACAAACAGGCTCAATCCGATCCACCGACAGATACGTGCAATCTCGCGAAATCGCGAGATCCGCGAAAGGTTTGTGCCCGGCGTCATCAACTCGCCGATCGGTCCGGATGCCGGGCCCAACAAAATCGACGCATTTCCGGCGGACAAGGTTTCCTCCGTCGGAGCGTTTGCCCACGTCCATCGCATAAATCATCTGCCCACGCGATGGCGCTCACCCGCCACCACGATCTTGTGAACCCCATGTCCCAGCCCCCGTCGCCTAACCCGGTTAGCGACGCAATTGTCGCCCGCCGCTCCGGTTCGCGCAAGCTCTCGTCCATCGACGCGAAGCAATTGCCAGAAAATTCTCCCCTCGCTACCCTAGTGCATCGACCCAAACGGAGGCGACAGCCGAAGTTTGGAAAGTTGATGCATCGACAAAGGCCTGGTGCACGGGGGCGTGAATGAAGTGAATGCGCCGGTGCACTAGGAACTGGCCAGCGGGCGCCGAGACGGGGAGCGCAGTGGCGAAGTCAGTCGGACTTATTGTTGCGGGTGGCCGTGGCGCGCGGATGGGGAGCGCGCAGCCGAAGCAGTACCGGCAAGTCGGTGGGCGCGCCCTCGTTGCTCGTTGCGCCGAGGCTTTTCTGAACTACCCCGGTATCGACGCCGTTCGAATCGTGATCCACCCCGACGACGGCGACCGTTACCAGGCCGCCACCAAGGGTCTTGACTTGCTCGATCCCGTCACCGGGGGCACCTCGCGGCAGGACTCGGTTCTCCGGGGGCCTGGAAAGCCTGGTCGAGATCGATCCCGACAAGGTATTGATTCACGACGCCGCCCGGCCCTCGGTTCCGGCCGAGTTGATCGACCGGGTGTTGGCCGCCCTGGACGTGTCCCGCGCCGTCATTCCGGGAATTCCGCTGACCGACAGCGTCAAACGCGCCCGTGACGGGGTTGTCTCGGAGTCGGTGGACCGCGAGGGACTATGGCGGGTTCAGACGCCCCAGGGGTTTCGATTTGGCGATATTCTCGCCGCTCACCGCGCCCTTGCCGGTCGGGCCTTGAGCGACGACGCCGCGGTGGCCGAGGCGGCCGGTGTTTCGGTGGCCGTCGTGCCCGGGTCGGATGACAATTTCAAGGTCACCGAGAGCGCCGACCTTGTCCGGGCCGAACGCATGCTCTCCGGTCATCTGCGGACCCGCCTCGGGAGCGGTTTCGACGTCCATCGCTTCGGTCCCGGGAATCAGGTTACGCTTTGTGGGGTCAAGGTGCCGCACGAACAAGGCCTTCGGGGCCATTCCGATGCCGACGTCGGACTGCACGCGCTCGTGGACGCCGTTTTCGGGGCCCTCGGTGGCGGGGATCTCGGGAGTCATTTTCCCTCCGGCGACGACGCCTGGCGGGGCACCCCATCAACCGTCTTCGCCCACCGGGCCCGTGAATTGGTGGCCTCGGCGGGCGGGGTCATCGTCCATCTCGATCTCACCCTCGTGTGCCAGAGGCCCAAGATCGCCGCCTACCGTGAGGAAATGATCGCCGCCGTGGCCCGGGCGTTCGACATCGCCCCCCGACAGGTCAGCGTCAAGGCGACGACCACGGACGGTCTCGGCTTCGCGGGCAGGGGGGAAGGCATCGCCGCTCTCGCCGCGGCGACCCTGCGCCTGCCGGACTGACTGGTCTTGCGCCCCGGCGCGTGTCGTCGCACATATTTTCTTTTAAACTATGGTCGGTTTCCCGGAATCGCAAGAAACCCAAGGGTTCCAGGGGGTTTCGGCGAATCCGAAATCCCGAAATTGACGGAAATTGGCGGGATTTCATGGGAGGAGTCCCGAAATAGTCCCGAACCAGGTTCGAGGTTTGTTCCGGGGGTGGCGGGATGAACATCGAGCAATTGCGTCGCGCATCGGCGCTTACCAAAGAGATTGATCGACTCGATGAACTCAAGGACGAGGTCACGAAGCGAGATGTGGATTTTGTCGAGCACGATCGGGTCTATGCGATCGGCCGTATGCAATTGGACGAAAAGTCCATCCAAGACTTAAAGGCCACAATGATGAGGGCTGTAGAGGAATGGTTCACTGACAGGAAAAGGGGGATGCTCGATGCGCTTGAGAAGTTGGGGGTGGAAACAGAATGACCGCTACGTTTAACACGAAACGAGTCTCACACCAAAACAACAACTTAGCGGGAGTTGTCCACAAAAGCGTAATCGTTGTTTTCCAAATGCTTACACTTTCGACGACACCGAAACTGGCAAGTTTGCCAGATTGGCGCGGTTGGACGGGGGCGGGGTGATGAAAGATTTACCGCCAAATCATGTTACCTGTCCCAAGTGTCATGGACGAGGCGATGTAGACGTGATCGACATGTATGGCTTCAAACCGATTTGGTGGGAATGTCCGCTGTGCAACGGCTACGGAAACATCGAGGAAACTCTAGAGGCCAACCCGAGCGGAGAAAGGAAGGCGGCGGAATGAAGAAGCGGATATGCCTGAGCTGCCGCTATTTCGTCGCCTTTGAGACGGTCCAAGACCGGGGAGAGTGCCGACGGCTCCCGCCCCTTCCAATCATCGACCGACGTATTTCTCGGGGCGGTTCCGTGATGACACGGAGCTACGCGGACTTCCCGGAAGTGGAAGGTGTGTCTTGGTGCGGGGAATATCGAAAGGATGAATCGCCGCATAGCAGCCAGGAGCAGGCGCCAGAATGAGTAAATAGTCGTCCGTGAAGAACCCTGATTTCAAGCTGAAGCGGCGATTGGGTTTGCGGTGGGGTGCGAGATGTCGCTGAGGAGCGCGGCCAGGATTTGGACAAACAAACGCCTCAGCCATTTGAGGACAAGGCGGTAGTTGTAGCCGGCGCCGGCGAGGATGGCGTTGATCTTGTCGCCGTCGCGGCCTTTGAGGAAGTTGCGCCCTAGCCTGCCATCGCTCTTGAGATGTCCGATCACGGCCTCGACGGCGGAGCGCCGCCTGAGCTCCTTCTTGATCGTCGGCGTGATGCCGCGTTTCTGGCCTGATCTAAAGACGCGGTGTTTGTTGGGGTAATAGTGGCCCTGGTATCCCTTGTCGACATAGATGCGCTCGGCCGATATCCCCGTCCAGCGTTCCATCTCTTCGATCACCTGCCTCAAGGTGTGGCCATCATAGGGATTGCCGTGGAAGGCCTTGACGTGGGCGACGAACTGGCCGCCGGGGGGGCGGGAATTGGTCGCCGCCACGGAGACCTTGCAGCCGAACTCGTACGGCTTGTGCGCCTTCCCTTTGCCGATGCATTCGACCTCGGGCGCGTGGAGCGAATAGACCTTGGGCAAGGGGTCGCGCCGCTTCTGGGTCGACACCCGCTCGGCCAGCCACAAGGGGCGGCGGAAGGTATCCCGTAGGCTCTCCTCCTGGGCCGTCTTGCGGCGGATGTCGCGGACGGTGCGCCCGAGATAGGTCTTGAGCTTGCGCAGGGCCTTGTTGGCCCGCTTGTGCTGTTTGGCATGGCGGTAGCGGCCTTGCATGATCAACGCCCTCTTGCCCAGGCGGGTATAGGACTGACGCAGGGCAATGCCGTGCTCCCGTGCCAGTCGCACCAGCCGCTCGCGGGCTCGTTGCATCAGTTTGGCGTCGGTCGGAAAGGCAATCGCCTTCTCTTGTACGGTGGTGTCCACCGTCACCCGCTCGAGGTCCTTCTCCCGCAGCGCCCCCACCCGGTGGGCCACGGCCAGGCTCTCCTGGAATACCTTCTCCAAACCTTCCGGCCCGATCCGGTCCCGCCACCGGGTCATCGACGAGCGCTCCATGGGCAGCTCATGCTGAAAGTACTCTTCGCCGCAGAAGCACTGGAAGTATGGGTCGTAGACCCAGCGCTCGCAGACCTCCTCATCCGAGAGATCGAACATATGCTTGAGGATGTGCAGCCCAACCATCAACCGCGTCGGGACCCCCGGCCGACCCTCCTCCGAATACAAGGCTTCATAGGTCTCGTCGAAGAAAGTCCACGCGATCCGGCCCCCCAACACCACCAACTCGTGGCGCAGGTTGATGATGTTTTCGAACCGCGAGCGGAACAGGTCCTCTATTCCCGATGACACCTTGCGCGATGGCTTCATCACAGTTCTCCAATCCCAATCGACGGGAGCAGAGAATCACGTTCCGCAACGGAAGGGAATCCCCAAAATCAATTATTTCAAATCACAAGCTTTTCAGGCCCAAAACCCGTTTTCTTGCAAATCCGATTACTTCGCCAAACCGAAAGAGCTACCAACATCAGCCGCTTACGCGTTCTTCACGGGCGACTAATACCAACCGCCCTTAACATTGACTTGTGCGAGCCCACGCTCTGAGGCCGATGGACATGATCTTCCAAGGTTTGTCGGTCAGGTTGTTCCAGGCTTGGCAAGAGGCCTCGACGATGGCTTCATAGGAGTCGAAGACACGATTGGAGAGCCAGTTCTGGCGGAGGTATTGCCAGACATTTTCGGCGGGATTGAGCTCCGGGGACTTGGGTGGCAAAGGCACGAGGGAGATGTTCTCCGGGATGCCGAGTTTGGCAGTGGTGTGCCATGCGGCTTGGTCGAGCAGCACGACGGCATGGGCGTTTGGGGCAACGGCCCGGCTGATTTCCTCGAGATGCAGGTCCATGGCTTCAGTATTGGCGCGCGGCATGACCAGCGCCGCGCCCTCACCGCGCTCGGGGCAGATGGCGCCGAAGAGATACGCCGAAGAGGTCCGTAGGTCCTTGACCTGGCGCGGGCGCGATCCCTTTGGGGCCCACTGGCGCACCAGGCTGTTCTTCTGGCCGACACGCATTTCATCTTGAAACCAAACCTCGATGGGCGTGTCCGGTGGCTGTGCCGCTACGATTTTCGCCAAGTGTTCGGGAAAACTTTTTTTTAAATTCCTCCTGTGCCCGCGCATCCTGGCCGACGTGGCGCGGGCGCGCGGAAATATGCGAGAACCCGAGCGCGGCCAGCAGCTTGCCGACGCTCCGCTCGTGATAGTCCACGCCGAAGCGCGTTCGGATCAGTTGCTTGAGATCGATGCAGCGCCAGCGCACGACCCCATCCCGTTCGGGATCGGGACCGGCCTCGATAGCCCGCGAAAGCGCCGCCATTTGCGACGGCGTCAACCGACGCAACGCCCCGGTCGGCTTGCGGTCGATCAGACCGGCCGGACCTCCCGCGTTGAACCGGTGAACCCAGTCCCGCAACGTCTGCCGATCCATGCCGCCAATACGCGCCGCGCACGCTCGATCCATCCCATCGTAGATGGCCGCCATCGACAAAAGCCGTCGCGCCTGGTTCCCATCATCGCTCCGTGCCGCAAGAACACGGACTCTTTCAGCATCAAAGTCGTTTCGCAAAGGAATCGTTGGCATTGAACACACTCCCTTGTTGCCAACAACCTTGAATCACACAAAACCTAGCGTGTAAACCTTTGCGCGAGTCAAACTCTGGGGCGGTTGGTATAAATATGCCGAACGCACGAAGGTCCCGGCAGGGCAAAGCCGGGCTGACATCGAGAAAACCATCACCCGTTATGGCGCCAAAAACTTTTTATCCGGAATCCTCGGCGGCCAAGCAATCATTATGTTTGAGATGGAGGAGCGGAGAATTCGGTTTGACGTTCCGATGCCAGACGAAGAAGCCCATCCGCAGATTCATCGGCAACCTTGGCGGGCCCTTCTATTGGTCATTAAGGCAAAGCTGGAAGCTGTCGAAACGGGGATCACCTGCTTCGATGATGAGTTCATGGCGCACATAGTGCTACCGGACGGGAAAACCGTCGGGCAGTTCATGCGGCCCCAAATCTCGGTTGCCTACGATAAAGGCACGATGCCGCCCCTACTGCCGGGGCCGGGGACCGAATCATGAAATACGGAGCCATATGCGCCGACCCGCCATGGACGTTCAAAACCTGGAGCGATAAGGGCAAGGGTCGCAGCGCGGAGCGCCATTATTCGTGTATGACCCCAAACGAAATGGCGTGGATCGAGCCGCAGCACAGATGGGCGGCGCCTGATTGCGCGCTGTTCCTATGGGTTACCGACCCGATGCTGAAACATGGGATCGATCTGAATGAAGGCCTGGCAGTTTCGGTATGTGACCGTGGCGTTCACCTGGGCCAAGACCAAGAAGCCGAACGGCACGATCAGGACCTTGGCCGATGCTAATTTTCCTATGGGGACAGGGTACTACACGAGGGCAAATCCGGAGATGTGTTTGTTGGGCATCAGGGGCAAGCCGAAGCGCCTTTCGCGGGGCGTTCGGCAGCTTATCGTGTCCCCAAGACGGGAACACAGTCGCAAGCCTGACGAGGCCTATGACCGAATCCGGCAACTGTTCCCGGGGCCCTACCTGGAGATGTTCGCCCGTGGTCCGCGCGACGGCTGGGACGTCTGGGGCGATGAAGCGGAGAAAGCAGCATGAGTCATCGATGCGATTGCCCCACCAGAAGCGACGCCCGCTACCAAGCGCAAATGGATTTCGAGTGGGATGGGTATCGATCCTATGCCCCCGACCAAATGCGCGAGTGTCCCGAGGCCTCGCGAGAATATGAAGACGAAATGTCGCACCAACGGCAACTGCAGGAGGAAGAAAAAACCGCCAGGCATGCTCGCGAGCGCCGACTCGAAGAAGAGCGCTACTGGCAGGAAGAGGAAGAACGTCAGCAGGCAGAGGCCGAGGAAGAGCGCGAAAACGAGGGACGGATGAACGACCTCGCAGAGCGAGACCGCAACACGAGCGCGGAAAGGAAGGTGGGGTGATGATTAAGTTCAAAACAAGAGACGCGATTATGACCGACACGTCTTTGCATCCAGAACTCAAGGATGTTTCCAGTGGGGTTCACGTCATCATTGGGGAGGCGCTTTCGGATCGTCAAATCATCGCCGAGTTTGTGAACAACCGAGGCCTGGTGATCCACGCCGATAGAGCCAAGGCGTTGGGTTTCCGAATGGCTCAATTCGCAAAACGTAGGCGCGGTTTGCCCATCGCCGCCTCAAGGCAGGCTCTGGGCGATGGCTGATCGCCGAGTTCGATGAGATGGAACCACCTCAGATAGCTGTCCAGATACTTGGTGGCGATTCCGCGGAGGCCGCGCAGGAAGCCCTTGATCTGGCTGTGGCGGCTATTGACCGTCTGGATGTGCAGCGCGCCCCGGACCCGCTCGCCAGCAGAAGCGTTGATGCTCTCGTGAGGGATGTCGAGTGCCGCCGCGACGGACGGATAGCAGCGGTTGGCGTCGGAGACGAGCAGCGCATCCGGCGCGACGACCGGCTCCAGCACCTCCTTCACGTCGTCTGCGTTCAACGCGGGCAGGGTATGGCTGAGGGTCTCGCCCGCACGGTCGGCGGCGACCAGGATCGGCACCTGCTCGCGCGAGAGGCCGCGTTTGCGGGCCTTGCCGCCGCGCCGGCGCGGCTTGCGGTCCAGCTTCCGCTCCCCCTTGCGGCTCTCCAGAACGAAGGTCTCGTCAGCCTCGACGATCCCGGCAAGCCGATCCGGCGCCTGGCGCACCGCCGCCAGAAAGCGGTGTCGCCAGCGATGCGCCGTGCTCGGCGCAATCCCGCAGCGCTCTACAGCCTCTTTGATCGTCTCGCCTTCGGCAAGCGAGGCGCCAAAGGCAAGCCAGCGCTCCTTATGGTGCAGACCCGACAGCGCTGTGCCGGTCAGCGCACCGAACGTCTTCCGGCAGTCCTTGCACCGGAAACGGCGAAGACCGCGCGCCTTGCCCCGCGACACCGCACCGCCGGCGCCGCAATGCGGACAGCGCCGCTCGTCATCCACGCCCAGCTCGATCGCCGCCAGCGAGGCCGCGCCCTCCGGCGGGTCCAACAGCACCGCCGCGACCTCCATGCGCTACGCCGCCGTCAACTCATCAACACGCGAGAACCAATCCCGAAACCGCTCGTGATCCATCTGTCTGACCTCCTAGGCGAATCCGGAAAGATTCTATCACGATGCCTACGATTCACGAATTGAGCCTTCCGAATTGATGTGCTGGGGAAGGATGAATGACCCATACCACGCCTAATGCCGAACATTTCCTCCGTGACCTTTTAAACGACTGGGACGGAAGCCTGAGCGATATCGAGGGAGGCCACTTTCAAGACTTGCTCTTGCGCCACGGATTCGCGATTGAACGGCCGGCGACCGACGCGGATTGTGCAACGGAGAGAGCCGAAGAAGAGGAATGGGAAGTGGGGGACACGATAATCGCGTGGTCTGACGAAATGCTGCGATTGATGAGGCTGCCGAAATGACCCACACCCCGCCGGATGACCCGAGGTTGGTCGAGGCTGTTGTCGATTTGTTGGAGCCAATAGTGTTCGGGCGCACAAGGGCATTGGGAATGCTTGGAAACGTCGCATTTGCCCTCGAAACCGCCGGCTACGCCATCGTCCCCAAGTCCGCCCTCCAAGAAATGAAGGATATTGCAGCCCTATACGACGACGAAACCATCCAGCAAATCCGTGATGGCGGGAAACTTATAAAAAGGATGGAAGCAAAAGTGGGGATAGGGACCCACGTGCTGGTGCCGAAAGAGCCGACGGATGCCCAACTAAAAGAGGGGGCGGACGAATTCTTTGAAAGACGTTTTGAGACACGCCGAATAAGAGCAGCCCTATGGATTTACAAAGCCATGCTCGCCGCATTCACAAAGGAGACGGAGGATGGGTGAAGTATCCCAATGTGACCTTCATCTAGACTACACCGGCGAAACATGCCCGGATTGTGGTCTTGAGGTAGACCAGTACGGGAATACCGAGGTCCGCTTATGCCAATACTGCTCTTTCCTGAACTGTGGATGTGATGGATCAAGACTTTGTATGGCTGAGGAGGGAGCGTCTGAACGTGCCCTTAAACAGAACGTCTAGGGAATGTGGCGGGGCAAGACAAGAAGGCAGAAGAAGGCCGTTCTCGATCTGGTTGGGTCAGTTTCCAAAGAGGAGAAGGGGACGAAAGTGGAGACATCGCGGTGACTCTTGAAATATCTCCGCACAACCAAATAATGTTCCGGGTAGACGTGACCTGTGACCTGTGCGGGAAGCCGCATAATTTCCTGACTGTAGGAATGGGGCCTCTGGTCGCCGAGCTGATCTGGCAGGACTGGACCCCCGCTCTCGGGAAGCCCTACTACCAGACTTGGTACTGTAAAGGCTGTGCGGCGGAGTTCATGCCATGATCGCCAATCCCGAACTGGTCCAGGCGATTGCCCAGGGTTATCAAGAATTACGCACTAAATATGGGTGGGACGAGGTTCCGCCGAGTGAAGTTCCTCCAGCCATCTGTGCCGCCATCATAGCCGCCGGCCTCGTGGTGGGAAAGGAAGTGGACATAACGGCGGCAGAGGTTCTGGCTGTAACAATGGTCACCAGGGGTGGCCCGAGAATGCAGAACAGAGCGCCGGAGGATATTCTGCGGAGCTGCCGGGGAGCTTTAAAGCTTGTGGTAGATGCCGGATATAAAGTGGTGAAGGTCGACATCATGGCGGCTTGGGAGAAAGACAAATGAGTGACCCTTACGACCTTGACCAGCAACTAAGGGACCATAGAAAATCATGGTGCGTCTTCTGTGCTGGGAAGGGCTGGTTTAGGTATCAAATTGACCGCGAAACCATCGAATGTGAAAGATGCGAAGGGACGGGTATCGTTAATGAATGATTTCGCTCGCCGGTGCTGAACGCTTTGGCAGCATCATGCCGGCGGAACTGCCGGGGGCGCAGCCTCCTGTTCCCGGCAGAGCGGGTGCCCCGCTCCCCGAGGGCAAGGGCGGATCGGCTCGTGAACAGTAGCCGTTCGATATCGGGGGTTGAATCAGCCCACTTCCCACGAGTTGGTATCCTCGGGCGCCCAATCTCGTGCCGATTAGGCAGCAACTATGCGTGTTTACGAGCCGAAACGGGCGCTCGGGGGTGCCTTCTTTAAGAGATTTATGGCGTTGGCAGCACGGACGGTGACGTGCATATGCGTGAAAGAGCTAGCCGCGGTGCCAGTCCAGGACAGAAATGTCCGAAGATTTATGGGTTGGTTGGGCAGACCTGAAGCTCGTGAAAGTGCTAGCTACTAATATCACAAAATAATACCTGACATATTGATCGGACTGTGCTATACATGGTGCATGGAAGCGCGTGACTTTCGTGGCATTGGTCGGGCGGCGCAGGAGGAACTCCGGCGTCGGGCGATCGTGCTTGTCGAGCAGGGTGGATCGAGCCGGGCCGAGGCGGCCAGGGTTGTTGGCGTGCAGCGGCAGACGGTCAACATCTGGCTCAAGCGGTATCGCGAACGGGGCGAGGACGGCCTCCTGGATGGTCGTCGGGTTTCCGGACGCAAGGGCAAGGGGGCGCTGACCACCGAGGAGGGCCGGCAAGTCCGCCGCTGGATCGCCGACAAGACGCCCGATCAGCTCAAACTGCCGTTTGCATTGTGGACGTCCCGTGCGGTGCGCGAGTTGATCGAGCGCCGGTTGGGCAAGCGCCTTGGCCTGTCGACCGTCCAGCTCTACCTGAAGCGCTGGGGCATGACCCCGCAAAAGCCGCTGGCGCGCGCCAAACAACGCTCGCCCGCCGCCGTGGCCGCCTGGTTGGAGCGCGACTACCCGGCGATCGCCGGGCGCGCCAAGCGAGAGAGAGCCGTCGTCTACTGGGGCGACGAGACCGGCATCTCCAACCAAGACCAGATCGGCCGCAGTTATGCCCCAAGAGGCCAGACGCCGGTGGTTGGCCGGACCGCCAAGAAGATCTCCAAGAGCATGATTTCGGCCGTCTCCAACCGCGCCCTGATGCGCTTCATGCTGTATGATGGGGCGCTTAACGTCGATCGCTTCATCATCTTCCTGCGGCGGCTGATCAAGGACGCAAAGCAGAAGGTGTTCCTGATCATAGATAACCTGAAGGTGCACCACGCCAAGTGGGTCAAGGCCTGGACTCTGAGCCATCGCCACGAGATCGAGCTGTTCTACCTCCCGGCCCCCGAGTGCAACCCGGACGAATACTTGAACAACGATGTCAAGCAGAAGTTGCGCCAAAAGCCGCAGCCCGGCACCAAGGACGAACTGGACAAGAATACCCGCGCCGTCTTGCGCGCAATTCAGCGTTCATCGGATCGAGTGCGCGGTTACTTCCGCCCCCACCCCGTCAAATACGCCGCCTGATCGTCAGGTGTCATATTATACCAACCGCCCTAGAGTTTGACTCGCGCAAAGGTTTACACGCTAGGTTTTGTGTGATTCAAGGTTGTTGGCAACAAGGGAGTGTGTTCAATGCCAACGATTCCTTTGCGAAACGACTTTGATGCTGAAAGAGTCCGTGTTCTTGCGGCACGGAGCGATGATGGGAACCAGACGCGACGGCTTTTGTCGATGGCGGCCATCTACGATGGGATGTAACCGTTCGGGTTCCGGGGGATGAGGAGATGCTTACCCGCACTCGGCCGCACCCGAGTGTGATTCTACCGATTGAGGGTACGCCGCCAATCTTTTCGGAGGGAGCGCAGCCAGATGTCCTTTTTCGGCTGGGCTCGTGTCGTGTGCCTGTCGTAGCGTCCGCGGCCCTGGGTGGTCCCGATGCGGGTCCAGCCCGACGCCCGGTAGACGGCACCGGTGTATCGCGGGATCTCGACGAAGGTTTCGATCAGCACCGGGGTGGTGCCGTAGCGCTCGGTCCAGTCGGTGGGCAGGCGCCGGCGCACGATGGCGAGGATGTGCGAGCCGAGGTTGGGGATCTCGATCCAGGGCAAGATCAGGAACCTCGGATTGTCGATCACGAGCGGGAGGTTCTTCTCACGCTTCTCGGGCGTCCATCCGATGAAGTTGTCGCGCGGGGCGAGCTTCCAGGCTGCGGTGGAGAAGCCGAGCATGGCGATGGGCCAGCCGTTGCGGTCGTGAACGGCGTAGCGCATCTGGGCGCCGACCAGGGTCTTGTATCCGAGGTAGTGGTAGCGGGCGACGAACTCGTTCCAGAGCCTGCTTTCCCGGGTGCTGTGCACGACGGCGCGGAAGTCGAGCGGGCGGACCTCGTCGAGGGTCGTGGGCGCGGGGAACAGCGGCGGCTCGGTGTCGGGTCCGAAGGCGATGGGCTTGGGCCGGCCCCGTTGCCACCTGGGCGGCGGCAGCTCGATGAGGCCGTCGCGGTGCATGGCGAGCATGGTGACGCGGGCCATCATGTCCTTGAGGCCGCCGTCGGGCTTGAGCCAGCCGATGCGCCGGCAGAACTCGATCGACAGGGCCCGGCGGCTGAGCTGCGCGGGACCGGCGACGAGCGCCCGCAGAAGCGCCATTTCCTCGGCGGTGAAGTCTCGGCCGTAGTAGCGGCACTCGACCGCGCCGGTCATCCCGACGCCGTGAGTTCGCGCCGGCGCTCCTCGCTCATCGACCACGGCAGCCAGGGCGAGAGGTCGTCCGGCGGCTTGCCGCCGTTCTCCGCGCACGCGGTCAGCCATTCCTTGAGCCAGCGCCGGACGTCGATGCCGTTGATCGCCAGCGTGCCGGCCACGGAGTACATGGTCGCGGTGAAGTCGGCGCCCTTCTCGCTGTCGGAGCCGAAGCTCAATCGCCGCCCGATGACAGCCCCGCGCAGGGCGAGCTCGCCGCGGTTGTTGTCCATGGGCACGAACGGCTTGTCGACGAAGACGCATAATCCCTCGCGGTGTTTGACGAGCGATCGCAGCGGCTTGGCCCTGCGCGCCCTGTCCGTCAGTCCGGCCAGTTCCGCTTCGGCGGCTGCGAACAGCTCGTCGACCGCCTTCTTCAGCTTGGCGTGCGCCGCATCGAACGCCGGCGTCTGGCGTTCGAGAGGGTGAGCGGGGTCGTAATGCTCCAGCCGCGCATCGTTCAGGCGGTAGATCTCCGCGATTCGCTCGATCCATCTCTGGCACCAGCGCCTGAGCCGCACACGCCCCGCCGCGCGGTCGATGAACGAGCGCCTTTGATGCACCCAGCACCATTGCAGGATCACCCTGCCGGCGAGCTCGCGGGCCAGTTTCTTGTAGGCGCTGAACCGGTCGCAGACCAGGACCACGGTGCCCTGTGTCGAGCCGAACAGCTTCGTCGCGACCTCGGCGCTGCGCGAGGGATCGATGTGGAAGTAGACCGCGTCCGGGCTCACAGAGGTCCACAGCCAGGCCCGGCTCGAGCGCCCCTTCTCGCGATACGCCTGAACGCGCCAGGATGTTTCGTCGGCATGGCGCAGCGCCGCCTCGTTCTGGTGCGCGAGGATCGACTTGGCCAGCGGCTCGAACAGCGGCACGAAGCGCTTGGTGCTGTCGGCCAGCGTCCCCGGCGAGATCGCCAGCCCCATGTCGCCGAGCCAGGCCACGACCCGATGCAGGGGACGGCAGCAGACGAACCGTTCGTAGAGCATGCACGTCCAGACGCTGATCCCGTAGGGCGTGGTCTCGAACAGCCGCGTCACCGCAGGCGCGGTCACCTCGCGCGGCGAGGACGCGCAGTCGCAACCGCGGCGGTAGCGCGGCCGGACGATGGTGTTCTCGTAAGCCTCGATGTCGATCTCGAAGAGAGTGGTGCAGCGCTCGCCGTTGGCGGCATAGGGCTTGCCGCAGCGCGGACACACGCGCGCATCCTCCGGCGGATCGCGTGTTTCCTTCTTCTGTCCGAGCCCGGGGCGTTGGGTGCGCCCGTGTCCGGCGGTGCCGCGCTGCTGGCCGCGCTTGCGCCCGGTGCCCGGCTTCTTCTGCCGCTCGCTCCTGCTGCCGTAGAGTGCCTTGGACAAGACGCTCCGGGTCGAACGCAGCTTGTCGAGGTCGAGTTCCAGCTTCTCGACACGCAAGGCCAGCGCCGCGTTCTCGCCCTTCAGATCCCGCACCTCGGCGCGCAGCTCGGCATTTTTCTTCCGCAGCGACGCGATCAGCTCGGTTGCCCGCACGACCGCCGCACGCAGCCGGTCGTTGCGCTCGCGCAGCCACGCGATCGTGCCCTCCCGGGCCTCCACCAAACGCTGGGCCGCCGCGAGCCGCCGGTCGAATTGCTTGCGCAGCGACTCGGCCACGCGCTCGCCCTTGCGGTACACCTTCGCGATCCGCGAGCGCTCTCGGTCGATATCCTGCTTCAGCCAGTTGATCTCGTCCTGGTGGCGCGCCTCGACCTGCTCCTGGTGCTCGTGAGACCTGCGCAACGTGATGCGAAGATCGGAGATCTCGGCGTCCTGGGACTCGACCCTGCGTTCCAACGTCTTCACAGCCCGCGACGCGGTCTTCGGTGCGGCTGCCTTGAGCTTGAACCGGCAGGTGCCGAGCCGCCTCGTCAGCGAGTTCGCGAGCGCTCGGGCGTCCCTCTCCGACCGGCGCAGTTCCTCGCGGCGCAACTCCGCCACTCGCGCGCGACCCCGTTCCTCCTCGATGCGCGCCTCTGCCTCTTCAAGCAGAGACGCCCAATCGAGCGGCTCGCACGCCGGCGCCACGATGGGAAGCGACCACAGGGTGTCGCCGCCCTCGGACGGCGTCAGGTCGGTGCCGAAATCCGCGTCGAGAACCGCCATGCGCGAGACGGTAGCGCATGCGCGGAATAGTTACCAGTCAGAAAATCCGTGGAGGTCTACGATCCCCCGGGACCCGAACGGTTACCACCGGCCTTCACCACGCCTTACCAGCACCCCTCGTCCGACCGCCACATTTCGCTCGCCGGACCGTCACGAAGGTCAGTCGGCCACCGCGAATTCGTCGAGCGCGATCGGCTGGACCCACCAGATCTCAACAATCCACCCAATTCCGTGAACGACACCGGCCATCCGACGTCCAATTGTCAGGACTCGTCGAAAACACCTCCTGATTACGTACCAAGCTCATCCAGTGAGCCAGTCGGCCCGTATAGTTCCAAGTAGTTTAAAGATCGGGAGCCGGCGATGGCACGCAATCGGGTTCAGTTTCAGAAGGGCTACAGCCTGACGCAGTTCATGGACGAGTACGGGAGCGAGGAGAAGTGCACACAGGCGCTGTTTCGTTGGCGTTGGCCGAACGGGTTCGTTTGCCCCCGATGCGAGCACACCGGGCACTGGCGCCATCAAAGCCGGGCGCTGTATCAGTGCCGCAGGTGCCGGCACCAGGACTCGCTGACCGCGGGCACGATCCTGGCCAACACGAAGCTGCCGCTTCGCACCTGGTTCCTGGCGATGTACCTGATGACGCAGACGAAGAACGGGATTTCGGCGCTGGAGCTGTCGCGGCAATTGTCGGTGAGCTACAACACCGCCTGGAAGGTCAAGCACAAGCTGATGCAGGTGATGAAGGAGCGCGATGACACGCGCCCTTTGGGCGGCTGGGTGCAGCTCGATGATGCGTACTGGGGCGGGCAGCGCCGCGGCGGCAAATCTGGGCGTGGCGCGCCGGGGATGACCTATACCACCGATGCCGTCGACCTCGGCGCCGAGGTGCCCTTCTCCATCGCCTGGGAGGGCGAGACCTCGGGCGAGGTCACCTTCCACAGTACCGCACCGCCGATACCGCCGGGGGCCTCGCCACCGCGGCTTGGACCGATCACGCGGCCGGAGACCTGATCACCGCCCGCCATCTCCAGCTCCGCTGGCGGCTCGCCGGAGACGGCACCGCCGTGCTCCGCCTCGATTACCTCTGTTACAGCCTGCTCGCCCCCGCCGCCGTCCAGAGGTTCCTCGACGCCGACACTGCGAACTGGGAAGGCTCGGCCGCCGCCGGCCGCACCGTGCCCACCACCCTGGCCCGCGTCACCGACGTCGACGTCACCCTGCAATCGGTCGGACCCGGATGGTCATGGACCCTCGACAACAAGAACAACCCCACCCGCATCAAGATATTCGATGGAGACGGCAATCCCGCCGACGCCACGATCGACGCCGTGATCCGCGGCGTGCGCGCCTGAGACAAGGAGACAGCCCCATGGCATGGCCCACCGACGACCTCTCGGGCGAACACGCCGACGCTGGAAGCGACAGCCCGGCCCTGTTCCGGCCCATGATGAAAAAGATCGTCGATTACCTCAAGACGATCATCGGCGCCCGCGGCCAGGCCGACGGCGTCTGCGACCTCGACACTAACGGCAAGGTCCCCGGCTGGCGCACCGGCAGGGGCGAGGCCAACGGCGCCGCCCCCCTCGACGCCAACGCCAAGGTGGCCTCCAGCCACCTACCGGATGCCACCGATACTGGGACCGGGGCCGTCCGCCTGGCCACCTCCGCCGAGGTGGAAGGCACGGGCGGCAGCGGCGCCGTCACCGCCGGCTGGCTCAACCAGCGCACCGCCACCACCGCCCGCGCCGGCCTCGCCAGGTTCGCCACCGCCGAGGAGGCCCGGGCCCAGGAACGCGACGACCTCGCCGTCTCCCCCGCCGGCCTCCAGACCGCCGGCGGCGGCAGGCTCTTCACCTCGACGGATGGCATCGAACTCGCCAACGGCGACACCGACATCGACCTGCTCGCCGGCCTGAGCGGATACGCCGCGGTCTGGCTGGTGTTGAGCATCGCCCCGGTGGGCCCGCGTTTGGTGCGCGACCTCGATTCCTCGGTCACGATTTATTCCAAGAATTTCACGAGCACGCACAGGGACCGCAGCGGCCGCACAACAACCCGCGTCCTCGGCACCACCACGATTTCGGTGATCAAGGCCGACGAACGGCGCCTGCGCTTCACCTTGAGCAAGTATTCCGGCGATGGCGCCACCTATAAGGTGTACGAAATCCTGGGAATCAGGATATGAGAGACGCGCTGGGGTGGAGAAATGTTGCTGCGGGTGGGATTGACGGAGACGCCTGAATTAGACAACAACCTAACTAGGTTTTCCAAAAAACCGGGATCTCCCCACAGTTCCTCGGTGAGGCAGACAATTGTGAAAGTACGCTCATGGGTCAATTGCTTGATAAAATCTGGCCGCTGCCATTTCGGAAGCTTACCTCCGAAGTAATCAAACCACTCTCGGAGGAAGAATTTTTTTCCTTATGCCGTTTGGTCTACCAACGAAATCGAAAGCACCGATCCAGCGACCGACAAGCGCACGTTCTCATCCGACGCCTTGTAAAACGACGCCGGAGAGCACTGGGCACCCTCCCTGAATTAAAAACGCTGACTCGGGGCATGATTCCGACCGGATACAGATACAAAAAAGACCTTATCCTTAACACCCTTTACCCCGCACGCCCGCGGAGTTGGATGACGTCAGCTAAGAGGAAAAAGGCCGTCAGTTTCAGACTCCAAGGATTTTCATTCGTGGACGCGCCCAACGAAACAATGCGCACACTGCGCGACATCGCGGCCGCGGAGTGCGAGGCTCGGACGGGCAGGCTGGACTTCGGGGACAACCAAATTCTAGACATCGGACCCTATGTGGTCTTGGGACTGATGAGCAAAGGGATGGCGCCATTTTTGCTCGGAGGAACAATCAGTGTCCCTGTCCAAAAGGTAATCGAGGCCGTGGGCCTCCGCGAATTCATGCGGATGAATGAATTCCAGGATTTGAAGGACAAAAAAGACGTTTGGGCCTTTCGACTGAGACAGCGAAATCCAGGCACGCCAACCGCCACCCCTGCCAAGGCCATTAAATTCTCGATGGTCGCGGACGAGTTGGTTGATACGGTCAACGAATGGCTCGGTGCCCTTCCTTCACCAATGAAACTCCTTGATCACGCAAAACCACACCTCAGCACGATTGTTACTGAAATCCTGGATAACGCCGAACGCCACAGCCGTCCTGGTGAGGAAATTGGCGAGTGGTATGTTGCCGGGTTCATGGCACGGAGCAAAGCGAACGACGCGGATAAACGAAATCGTGACTATCCTTGGCATGACTGCCATGTGGCCATGGCCAATCTCGGAACCACCATCGCCGAGAGCATCCTCCAATCATCGGTCTCGAAAGAAATTAGCAAGGACCTGAATTCGTACATAGCTCGTCATCGCTCAAAGTCTGGGCCAAGCAGAGATGTGTTGGCCACTCTGTACGCGATGCAGGATGGCGTATCGTCCTTGCCCGGGAGGGGCGGTATGGGCATGATGGAACTGATCCAACTAACCAACGTACTGGGGGGTACAGACGACGAAAACCACCAGCCCGCGATCACTATAATTTCTGGGAAATCCTGTATCCGTTTCTCAGGCCCTTACAGGGGAGTGCACCGCGAGGGCACGGATGGCCGACGACGTGTTCAGCCTTTTAATGCGAGAAAGTCGTTTGAATCTCCGCCAGATGAGAAATATGTTTTCGACCTGGAAGATGTTTTTCCGGGGACGATCGTAGCGTTGCGATTTTCACTAGATCACGAAGCGCTGGAGGCGAGAACCCATGAAAGAGATTGATCTCTCGGAATATACGTCGAACGGGAAAGTCCGGAACCTGTCCGGTAAGGACCGGGGCCTTAGTGCACGCGACAAGTTCAAAATGGATGATCTCGATAAAGATGAGGGAGTCGTGAAAGTGCGTATTCCGGATCATGTCTACGCCATCTCAACTTCTTTCTTCTGTGGCATGTTTGGTGATAGCTACAATACCCTCGGGCACGACCGTCTGCTTGAAAAGTATCACTTTGATATGCCTGAGGCCCTTCGGCCGCAAATAAACCAAGGGTTGGAGCGGTGCTCTTGCGAGTTTGAGCCCCTCATGACCGCCACAGGCTGATTCTGATCTGAAAACTGGCTTTACTCTTTAGCTGCGGTCAAATGAGTTTGGGTCGGGTAGCGCATGACCGAGTAGTGTGACCCTCGAATTCTTGTTGCCATTGGGACCGGACTCATAGGATTTTTTACGGGTCTTGGTAGCATATGTTTCAGCTGTTACGTTTTTCGTAAGCAGCGATCCCACACTCGCGCTCAGCACGTCTGGGAAGAATATAGGGAGACTGTTTATAATCCGATGCGCCGGGCGCTTTCGGATTTGGATAGGTATACGAAAACCCACCTCAGAACGCACAATTTTCCACAGGACAAGAAAAAGCGCCAAGAAATCTTTGGAGAGCTGGGTGAATGCCTCAATACAGTCGAGATTGCTTGCGTGACTGCCTACAAACATCCAAGGTCTGACGAGAAACGTTGGAGTGGCCAGGCCGATGACGAAAGCTTGAAAATTTACGGCCTCATCCAAAAACACAACCTTATCGAGGGCGACGAGCCGAGCGTGAACTCAAACTTACCGAAATTGGAGAAAGCGTTATCGTCTTACTCTGGCATCTTTGAGGCCCGTCTTCGAGAGCATAGAGAGAAGATGTTGGAAATTCCGAAGTGCGCGATGGTATGAGGCCAAAATGCGTGGGAAAATGGCCGGCGGCGCCAGCTTGTTTCATGCCTTCGTTTCCGCTAAAGCGCGCCGACCTCCGCCGCATATTCGGTTAGCCGCGTCCTACCCCCGCCACTGCACCATTTGACACGGTAAAAACGGTCCTTAAAGCACCGTCGAAACGGTATAGATTTTCGAAGCCAAAACAGCCCGAAAAATCCGCTCCTTTTTCCAGCCATTCTTAATTATTTCTGACGCCGATTCATAAATATTTCTGTCGCGCTACACCTGCCGGCGAGGTCCTCCCGGCGCCACGGACCCCCCGGGCGATCCTGTACTGGGGCCACCCTGGCCGAGCGAGAAATTCCTTCATCGGCGCCTGACTGAAAAATGCAAACAAACCAGACGCTTGACCAGATCGGCCACGCGAGTTCAGGCCAGTTCCGAGAGCGCACGACCTGAAATTCCGCGCGCCCCATGGGCCCTTGCCTAGTGCATCGACCCAAACGGAGGCGACAGCCGAAGTTTGGAAAGTTGATGCATCGACAAAGGCCTGGTGCACGGGGGTGTGAACGAAGTGAATGCGCCGGTGCACTAGGTCAACCGCGCCAAGTGTTCGTGGCCCTGGTCACGAAAACGACCTGCTCGGCCGCGCCCACGGGGCCAGTTCATTCATTGACGACAGGAGAACTCGACCCATGTGACTAATGAGGGCTCCATTCCCCCCCCGAGGCCGGCGTTTTGCGGTGTAGTTCAAATGGAGTCATCCGGGAAATCTTGGTTGTCCAATTATCAGTAGTGGTGGAGATGGGAATTGGCGGTGCACAAGCTGCTATGGTTGTTCGTCGCCGCTCTTGTAGCTCTTCCGAGCATCGACGGCGAGGCAAAGAAGCGGAAGTTTGAGCAGAGAGACGGAAAGCTCAACATCGGCGCGGAGCGTCCGTTCGACGCGGTCAACATGTTTGGCGACTTTGGCGGAGAACTTCGGTTGCCGAATACGGAGGAAAACAAATTCAAAATATGGTGGGAGCGCATGATACGCGGGGAGGTTGGCAAGGATCGTTTTCTTATTCTTTGCGCGCTAAAAGGTGGGAATTGGAAAAGCATGGATGACATACGTAATTATCTTGAATTCAAGTCCCAAAAAATTTATCCGTTGAAAAAGCTGAGAAATATGCTCCCCCTCATGGCTGGTACGCCGCGTCTCAAGCATGCATCACGCCACCGACCGAGCCAGCTAGACACTATAGGAGAAGGTTGGCTCGAGAAAAACCATCAAGCCGAGATCTCGGGGATTAGCACAGAGTGGAGAATCGAGCCGAGCGTATATCCTCTCCTTTATTTCTTACTTATGAGTTGCCCCGAGGATGACAGCTGCAAGTGACGGGCAGGAACAGACGCAACCAATGCGCGGACGCGCATTTTCGAAGAGAGACACTTAAACCGACAAATAAACAGATGCTCATCGACTGAAAACAATTGCAATCGGAGACGACGGTTGATTCGTCCCCTGGCGACAACGAACCGAGGAAAATGAGTCATGCGGCCCCTCATCGCGGCTCGCTCAGCAGCTTCTCGTGGAAGTAAGTCGCAATACCGCGTCTCGAACAACTCGAGCCCCCGCGCCACCTCGTCGACCGGCGCCCGCCCTCACAACACCCCACAGTTGAGTCTGTTCAGTGCTTGATCATGTCCAGCTCCTTCAAGGCTCGGTATGTGTGAGCGGCGTCTCGCAGGTAGACATACCCTTTCCAGAGCAGCGTGGTCCCCGGCAGCGGCTGGCTTGTTCGTGGATGGAAGCCTGCGAGCTTTGCGACGTCGATAACGAAGGTGCGGATGTCCGGGGGCTTGTCCGGCGGCGGACGCGCGCGGGCGATGCCGTAAGCGATCAGCCTGACGTAGAGGATGACGATTTCGTCATCGGTGACGACCTCGTCGGCGCGCGTGTGCGGTTTGTCGCGGGCCATGCGTTCGAGATCGAAGACATGGCAGGCGGTGATGGCATCGAAGGCGAGACACTTTCGCAGGTCATCGGCGTGGTCGAGCCTGCGGTTCTCGACACGGGTACCGGTCTTCAGCACCCGGAAGTACTCCTCGATGGTCCATCGGCGTTCGTACCAGTCGACGACGGTTTTTGCGGTCTCGGCGTCCGCACTGCCTTCGGTGGTCAGCAGCACCCAGTGCAGGGGCTCCTTGCCGGGGGGCGGATTGGGTTCGGTGGCGGTCACGGCGAGCGCATCGATCGGCTCCCGGCGCCCGGCGCTACGGGCGGGGCGCAGCGGTGGATCCAGCTTCACCCAGCCGGCGCGCAGGTCCAGCTTTGCCTGGCGCCTGGGCCGCGCCCGCTTGCCGCCGCAGGCGGCGATCTCCACGGTCTTGCCCGCAACTCGCGGGAGCGTGGCGACATGGTCCCACAGGTCCTGCTTCCCGCCTGTTTCCACGACGACACGGCGCCGCGTCGACCGGCGCGCACGCACCAGCAACGCGGCGCCGTGCGATGCCGCCTTGACGAACAACGCCCAGATGTCTGCCTCCCGGTCGCAGACGGTTACTACCCGCGTCGCCGGACAGGCGCGGGCCAGTTCCTGTGCCCGCTCGAGTCCGCGCTGCCAGCGCACACTCGCGCTCTCCGCCCTGTCGCCGTCGCAGTAGGTCGCATCGAGCGAGAACACGCCGAGCGGCCGCCCGGCGAGGTTGACCGCCAGCCCCACATGCGCCCACAAGCCGCGGACGCCCTTGCTGCCGCCGCCGCCGATCGCGACGAGCCCGCCGGTCGCCTCGAGCCCTTCGTAGTTGAGCGAGGTTGTGTCTTGAATGGCGAGCACGACCTCCTCCAGCTGGCAGCGCTCGACCATCGTCGCCTGATGCGGCTCCAGGATATGGTCCATGGTCACGCTCCCGTTCGACAACAGCCGATAGGCCGCCTTGCGCTCCGCGCGGGCCGGAAAGATCGCCGGGATCGCGGCCCCCGGACGGTCGAGCCACGCCCGCCCGATGCGCACGATCCGATCCCGAACCCGGCCATCGGGATGCGTGCTGCGCGCGTATTCCCGCTCGGCCCAATCCGTGCGTTCGTCCATGTGCAGCGCCGGCGCCGCGCGGATATCGCGGGCCCTCTCAGCACACAACACCGCCCGCCAGTCCGCAGCCAGCGGCTTCATCCACACCGTGCGCGGCAGGGCGCCGCCGCCGGACCCCGGCGGCTGGCCCGAGGTCGGGTGAGGACAGCATTCCCAGCCCGCCGCCCGATAGCAGGTGCCGGCATGGTCGGGGCCGACATAGCTGTAGGCCATCACCGGGCGCACCTTGTACGTCGCCTCCCAGTCGGTCGCCACGCGTTTCGTCGCCAGTCGCAGCACCCGGGAGGCCAGACCGTGAACCCGCACGCCAGGCAGAAGCAGAAAGCGATGGTTGTTGACGATCTTCGAGAGGTTCGCGGCTCGCGCGTCCGTGGACCAGCCGATGAAGCCGTCGCGCGCCTTCTGGTGCCAGCTCGCGGCGCAAAACCCGATACCGCCAAGGCGTCCATGGACCGACGAACAAGCCCAGTAGCGCAGTTGGCCGCCCGGCGCGCGGGCCCAGCCTTGCGGGTGGTGCGTCGCCATCATGGACTCCCAACGCCGGCGGTCCGTATCCCCCGACACCAGCGCCAGTGTCACCGTGCCCAGTTGGGCAACCCGGCAGCGAAGCGAAAGGTCCGGATAATCCGCCGTCCGCTCGCCATCGCGACACCGCCCGCCAAACGCTACCCGCGCCGTCGGCAACTCAAGCCCGAGCTTGTCCGCGAGAACCGGCAGGGCCTTGCGCGCCGAGCCGAGGCAGTACTCGCCTCGATCACCGGTCCAGCCCTCCAGCGTACAAAGATCGCGGGCAAGCGAGTTCCGCGTGCGGCCTTCCTCGGAAACCGCATCGCAAAACCACCTGATCGTCTCAGCCCGAAACTGGTGAAGACCGACGTGCATGGTCGGCCATGTAACCGGATCAGCACTATTGAGTCAACTGTGGGCCGTTGTGAGGCGCCCGCCGGGCCGACACCTTGCCGAGCCGCCGGTCAAAGAAAGCCCCTGCGCCGGCGCCAACGCCCAAACGTACTCAGCGAAACCCCCGGTATCGAAGCCGCTTCCTCGCAACTCATACCAACCGCCCTTAACATTGACTTGTGCGAGCCCACGCTCTGAGGCCGATGGACATGATCTTCCAAGGTAGGTCGGTCAGGTTGTTCCAGGCTTGGCAAGAGGCCTCGACGATGGCTTCATAGGAGTCGAAGACACGATTGGAGAGCCAGTTCTGGCGGAGGTATTGCCCGACATTTTCGGCGGGATTGAGCTCCGGGGACTTGGGTGGCAAAGGCACGAGGGAGATGTTCTCCGGGATGCCGAGTTTGGCAGTGGTGTGCCATGCGGCTTGGTCGAGCAGCACGACGGCATGGGCGTTTGGGGCAACGGCCCGGCTGATTTCCTCGAGATGCAGGTCCATGGCTTCAGTATTGGCGCGCGGCATGACCAGCGCCGCGCCCTCACCGCGCTCGGGGCAGATGGCGCCGAAGAGATACGCCGAAGAGGTCCGTAGGTCCTTGACCTGGCGCGGGCGCGATCCCTTTGGGGCCCACTGGCGCACCAGGCTGTTCTTCTGGCCGACGCGCATTTCATCTTGAAACCAAACCTCGATGGGCGTGTCCGGTGGCTGTGCCGCTACGATTTTTGCCAAGTGTTCGGGAAAACTTTTTTTTAAATTCCTCCTGTGCCCGCGCATCCTGGCCGACGTGGCGCGGGCGCGCGGAAATATGCGAGAACCCGAGCGCGGCCAGCAGCTTGCCGACGCTCCGCTCGTGATAGTCCACGCCGAAGCGCGTTCGGATCAGTTGCTTGAGATCGATGCAGCGCCAGCGCACGACCCCATCCCGTTCGGGATCGGGACCGGCCTCGATAGCCCGCGAAAGCGCCGCCATTTGCGACGGCGTCAACCGACGCAACGCCCCGTTCGGCTTGCGGTCGATCAGACCGGCCGGACCTCCCGCGTTGAACCGGTGAACCCAGTCCCGCAACGTCTGCCGATCCATGCCGCCAATACCCGCCGCGCACGCTCGATCCATCCCATCGTAGATGGCCGCCATCGACAAAAGCCGTCGCGCCTGGTTCCCATCATCGCTCCGTGCCGCAAGAACACGGACTCTTTCAGCATCAAAGTCGTTTCGCAAAGGAATCGTTGGCATTGAACACACTCCCTTGTTGCCAACAACCTTGAATCACACAAAACCTAGCGTGTAAACCTTTGCGCGAGTCAAACTCTAGGGCGGTTGGTATCAGCCGCCGCTTCGAAAACTTCTACCTCCTCAAATCGCATGATCCGAACCTCCTCTAGCACCCTCGTTCGAGCCATCACCACCTCCGTTCTTGGAACCGTTCCAGGATCGCTTGATTCGTGGGCTCCCTAAACCGGTCAAATCATGTGCTACCGACACAAGTACGAAAATCCTTGCGGCGACGTTTGGGCGGGTTATGATTGCGGTATCGCTGGGTAGCTTGTTTTTTTGGGCTGGTATCGCGATCGGGGGGTGGGCTTGCGGCCCGCCTTTTTGTTGAATAACAGGCGCATTGGTTTGTTGGGAACTGGTGGAGACCACGTCTTGGTGGATAAGACGAACGATATCGCGCGCGTGCTGGCGCCGACGATCGAGGCGATGGGATTCGACATCGTCCGGGTTTGCCTGGCCGGCCGCCGTAAACGGACCCTCCAGGTGATGGTCGAGCGTCGAGACGGCGCCGGTGTCAAGATCGACGATTGCGCCCAGGTCAGCCGCGTGGTCTCGGCCGTGCTCGACGTTGCCAACCCGATCGAGGGCGAATACGATCTTGAGATCAGCTCGCCCGGGATAGACCGTCCCCTGGTCCGTCCGGCGGATTATCAGCGCTTCGCCGGTCATCTCGCGAATATCGAGACCCGGAGTCGGATCGACGGACGGCGGCGGTTTCGGGGCCGGCTCTTGGGGTCGGATGGAGATCGGGTGCGTATCGCCATCGATTCCGGCGATCTCGAGGTTCCGTTCGCCGATATCAGCGCCGCGAAGTTGATCCTGACCGACGAGCTGATCGCGGGGACCGCGAGATAGGAGCCGATGTGAACGAGATCGAAGCGGAAGCCGGATTAGCCAGGGCCGAACTTCTCCAGGTCGCCGACGCGGTCGCCCGCGAGAAGTCGATAGAGCGCGAGGTCGTGATCGAGGCCATGGAGCAAGCGATCCAGCACGCCGGCAAGCGCAAATTCGGGCCCGAGCACGATATCCGGGCCGAGATCGACCGCAAGACCGGTGATGTTCACTTGCGGCGCTACCTCGAGGTCATCGAGGAGGTCGACAATCCGGCGACCCAAATCGCCTTGACCGAGGCCCGGGACCACAATCCCGACGCCCAGGTCGGTGATTTCCTGACCGACGATTTGCCGCCGATCGAGTTCGGACGCATCGCCGCCCAGACCGCCAAGCAGGTGATCGTCCAGAAGGTGCGGGAAGCCGAGCGTGAAAGACAGTACGAGGAATACCGCGATCGTGTCAGCGAGATCGTGAACGGAATCGTCAAGCGGGTCGAATACGGCAACGTCACCGTCGATCTCGGCCGCGCCGAAGCGCTGTTGCGGCGCGACGAGCTCCTGCCGCGCGAATCCTTCCGCCGGGGGGATCGGGTTCGCGCCTATATCTTCGACGTCCGCCAGGAAACCCGCGGACCGCAAATATTCTTGTCGCGGACGCGACCCGAATTCATGTCGAAGCTCTTCGCCCAAGAAGTACCCGAAATCTACGATCGGATCATCGACATCAAGGCCGTCGCCCGGGACTCCGGCAGCCGGGCGAAGATCGCCGTGTTGTCGCACGATTCGAGTATCGACCCCGTCGGCGCCTGCGTCGGCATGCGCGGCAGCCGCGTGCAAGCGGTGGTGAACGAGTTGCAGGGCGAAAAAATCGACATCATTCAGTGGTCGCCCGATCCCGCGACCTTCGTCGTCAACGCCTTGGCGCCGGCCGAGGTCATCAAGGTCGTCCTCGACGAGGAGGGCCAACGCATCGATGTCGTGGTTCCCGACGATCAGCTTAGCCTGGCGATCGGCCGGCGGGGACAAAACGTGCGCCTGGCGTCGCAACTCTCGGGTTGGGACATCGACATCCTCACCGAGCAAGAGGAGTCGGATCGTCGCGTGGAGGAGTTCCGGAGTCGCTCGAAAAACTTCGTCGAGGCGCTCAACATCGACGACGTCATCGCCCACCTCCTGGTCGCCGAGGGGTTCGGGTCGGTCGAGGACGTGGCCTTCGTACCGGAGGAGGAACTCGTCTCGATCGAGGGTTTCGACGCCACCATGGCTGAACAGTTGCGGTCGCGGGCCCGCGATTTCCTGGCCGAGCGCGACCGACGTCTCACCGAGCAACGAAAGGACATCGGAGTCAGCGACGAATTGGCCGAGATCGAGCGTCTCACGCCGTCGATGCTCGTCGCCCTGGGCGAGCAGGGAATCAAGACCCTCGACAACCTCGCCGATCTGGCGAGCGACGAACTCCTCGAGATGTTGCCGCAAGCGGATTTGGCGCACGAGGACGCCGATTCGATCATCATGGCGGCCCGCGCCCACTGGTTCCAAGGTGGGGAAACGGAGGCAAACCATGACGCCGAGAGCGGCAGTTGAATCTGGGCCGCCGTCGGACGCGATGCCCCGGGAACGCCCGGGAGCGTTACGGCGTTGCGCCGCCACCAGGCGACTCGCGCGCCGCGAGACCCTCGTTCGCTTCGTTATCGATCCGGCCGGCGACGTAATCCCCGACCCCGAGGGAAGTCTTCCCGGACGGGGTTTGTGGTTGAGTGCTGACCGAGATGTGGTAAATACAGCCTGCGTCCGGAATCTGTTCGCCAAGAATTTTCGTTCCAGCGTAATCGCTCCTAGTGACATGAGCCAACGGGTCGAGGCTTTGTTGGCTCGCCGCTGCCTCGATTTCCTGGGACTGGCGCGCCGATGTGGTCAGCTCGTCGCGGGAACGGAGAAGGTCCGAGGCCTCCTGAATTCGGGAGCTGCGGCGCTCTGGGTGGCGGCGGTGGACGCGGCCGACGGAGGTTGTTCCCGGATTGGCCGCGTGGCGCCCGAGGTTCCTTGCGTCAGGCTTTTCACGGGAACCGAGTTGGCGGCGGCCATCGGGCGTGACCGGGCCGTGTACGCGGCGGTACGGCCAGGTCGGTTGGCGGAAAGAATTGCTGTCGAGGCGGGCCGATTGGCGGGATTTCGCCGGCAGCCTCACGCCTCAGGTCCGCTTCGAGCGGGATCGATCATGGTCGGTACGAAATGAGCGACGAGACAGAAAACAAGCCGTCCCTAAGCCTGAAACGGCCCGGGCGGCTGCAACTGCAGAAGACGGTCGAGACCGGGCAGGTGCGGCAAAGCTTTGCCCACGGTCGCTCGAAGGCGGTGACGGTCGAGGTCCGGCGAAAGCGTACCTTCGCGCCCGGCGAGGGCGGCCGCATGACCGAAATCAAGACTCTGCGACGGGATGGGGCGCTGGCCTCGGAAGGTGGTGGCGCCGGGGAGGCCGACGGGCGCCTATCTTCCGACACCCGGCCACGAGGCCGGCGTTCGCCGACGGTCCTCAAGACGCTGACCGCTGAAGAGAAGGAGGTCCGCGCGAGGGCGCTCGAAATCGCCCGCCGTGATATCGGCGAGGCGGAACATCGAAAGGCCTCCGAGGCGACGGAACAGATCGGCACGACGGTGGTGACCAAACCCGAGGTGGTGAAGACGGAACCGGCGGCGGAAGCCCCTCCGCTCCGCCCCGAGGTGGATGAAGCCAAGCTCAAGCCGGCGCCCGAGGCGCCCGAGCCAAAGCGCGAGCGAGGGGTCGAGGCCGCTCCCGAGGGGGCGGACGAGACGCGGCGGCAGGCCGACTCTGACGCCCGCCGCAAGGCCGACGAGGAAGCGGCGCGCCGCCTGGCCCAAGCCGAGGAGGCCGGCCGTCGGGCTCAGCAGAAGGCGGCGGCAAATCCAAACCTAGCCGAGGAAACTGAAACTTCCGGGCGCGAGGAGGGCGCCGAGCGCGGACGCAGGTCGAAAGGTGACGCGCGCCGGCCGCCAATTGTTTCGCGCCGCAAACAACCCCGCCGGCGGGGTGGAAAAATTACCGTCTCCCAGGCGCTTTCGGACGATGAACGTGTGCGTAGCCTGGCCTCGGTTCGGCGGGCCCGGGAACGCGAGCGGCGGGCCCAACAACAGCCCACGGCCGAAAGCATGAAGGTCATCCGCGAGGTCGTGGTCCCCGAGGCGTTGACGGTACAGGAACTCGCCAATCGCATGGCCGTACGTGGCGGCGAGTTGATCAAGGCGCTGATGAAGATGGGTACGATGGCGACGATAACCCAGACGATTGACGCCGATACCGCCGAGCTCTTGGTCGCCGAATTCGGCCACAAGGTGAAGCGGGTCAGCGAAGCGGACGTCGAGATTGGCCTCAAGGGTGACGATGATCCGGGTGAATCGCTGCGCCCGCGGGCCCCCGTGGTCACGGTGATGGGTCACGTCGATCATGGCAAGACGTCGCTGTTGGACGCCCTGCGCCACACCGATGTAGCGGCCGGCGAGGCCGGCGGAATCACCCAGCATATTGGAGCCTACAAGGTAAAGCTGAATTCGGGCGGCGAAATCACCTTTTTGGATACACCGGGTCACGAGGCCTTCACTTCGATGCGCTCGCGGGGTGCCCGGGTCACCGATGTCGTCATCCTGGTCGTCGCCGCCGACGACGGCGTCATGCCGCAAACCGAGGAAGCCATCACCCACGCCAAAGCGGCCGAGGTGCCGATCATCGTCGCCATCAACAAGATGGACCGTCCGGACGCCAATCCCGAACGGGTGCGCAACGATCTACTCAAACACGGCCTTGTCCTGGAGGAGCTCGGCGGCGACATTCTCTCGGTCGAGGTTTCGGCGACAAAACAGACCAATTTGGAGAAGCTCGAGGAGGCGATCCTCCTGCAAGCCGAAATACTGGATCTCAAGGCGAATCCCGAACGCCCGGCGCAGGGCGTCGTTATCGAAGCCCAGCTCGACCGCGGACGGGGCCCGGTCGCGACGCTTCTGGTTCAGCGTGGGACGCTGCGGGTCGGCGATATCATCGTAACCGGTAAGGAATGGGGGAAGGTGCGGGCGTTGAACGATGACAAAGGGCGCTCCCTCGAGGTAGCGGGACCGGCAACGCCCGTCGAAGTCCTGGGTCTCGGTTCCGTGCCCCAGCCCGGAGACGAAATGGCGACGGTCGAAAACGAGCGCCGGGCCCGAGAAGTTTCCCGTTTCCGAGAGGAACGCCAGCGGATGTCGCGGGCCGCGTCCGGCGCCCGGGGTTCCATGGAGCAGATGTTCGCGGCGATTCAGGCCGGCGAGGTGAAGGAACTCGTCATGGTCCTCAAAGCCGATGTGCAAGGCTCCCTGGAGGCCATCATCGGCAGCCTCGACAAGCTCGGTACCGACGAAGTGAGGGTGCGGGTGATTCATGGTGGGGTCGGTGCCATCACCGAATCGGACGTCGCCCTGGCGAAAGCTTCCGAGGGCCTGATCTTGGGTTTCAACGTTCGCGCCAACGGGCAAGCCCGCGAACTGGCCCAACACGATGGTTTGGAGATTCGCTATTATTCGGTGATTTACGATGTCCTCAACGACGTTAAGGCGGTGCTTACCGGGATGCTTTCTCCCGACCTTCGCGAACGCGTTCTCGGCAACGCCCAGGTGCTCGAGATCTTCGACATTTCGAAAATCGGCAAGATTGCCGGCTGTCGTGTCAGCGACGGGATCATCAAGCGCAACGCCAAGGTCCGCCTCTTACGCGACAATATTGTTATTCACGAGGGTTCCATCGGCACCCTCAGGCGCTTCAAGGAGGATGCGCGCGAGGTGAAGGAAGGCCTCGAATGCGGCATGTCGATCGACAGGTTCCAGGACATTCGGACCGGCGACGTCATCGAAGCCTTCGAGATGGAAGAGGTCGCGCGCACGTTGTAGCCGAATCTTTCGGCCTCGACGCGGCCAATTTCGAGGAACCTGCCATGGGATCGAGAAACGCGAATCCCCTTCCCGGTCAGCGCCAGTTGCGCGTCGGCGAGGAGTTGCGCCACGCCTTAGCGGAAGTCCTCGCGGACGACGGCTTGCGTGATCCCGAGTTGAAAGGAAAATCCATTACCATCAGCGAAGTCCGAGCGAGCCCGGACCTGCGCCACGCAACGGCATATATCGTGCCCTTCGGAGACGGCGACGCGCCGACCCTGGTCACCGCGCTGCGGCGGGCGACACCCTTTTTACGCCGCCGTGTCGCCCAGCTCGTACAGCTCAAGTTCGCCCCCGACATTCGCTTCGAGATCGACACCAGGTTCGATAACGACGCCCGCATCAACCGCCTTTTGCGCAGTTCCGAAATCACCGCCACCCGACCCCGAACGGACGTCCCCGAAGGTGACGGCTGAGAAGGGCGCCGGACCGATCCACGGTTGGCTGAACATCGACAAACCGGCGGGTATGACCTCGGCGCGGGTGGTTGCCCGCGTGCGGCGTCTCGCCGGCGGCGTCAAGGCCGGACACGGCGGAACCCTGGATCCGATGGCGACGGGCGTGCTGCCCATCGCCCTCGGAGAGGCCACGAAGACAACGGCCTACGTTATCGGCGGCGGCAAGACGTACCGATTTTCGGTGCGTTGGGGCGAAGCGCGGGACACCGACGACGCCGAGGGCAAGGTCGTGGCGACGAGCACCAAACGGCCCAGCGCAGCCGACATCGAGGCGGCCCTCGGCGCCTTCATCGGAACGATCGAGCAGGTCCCGCCAACTTACGCCGCGATCAAGGTCGGCGGACAACGCGCCTACGCGCTTGCCCGGCGCGGGGAACGGGTTTCCTTGCCGCCCCGCAAGGCCTCGATTTCCCACCTCGAACTGATCGAAACGCCCGACCCGGAGACGGCGCGTTTCGAGGTCCGCTGCGGCAAGGGCACCTACGTCAGGGCCCTGGCCCGGGATCTCGCGGAGCATTTGGGCACCCGCGGCCACGTCACGGCGCTGCGGCGTACCGCCGTCGGCCAATTTCGCGAAGACGAGGCGATTTCTCTAGATAATCTGCCGACGCTCATTCATATTCCCGGCCTGGGCAAGTATTTGCACCCCGTCGCCTCCGTGCTGGCCGACATCCCGGCATTGAGCGTGACGGAAACGCAGGCGCGTCGGTTGCGCTGTGGGCAAGCGATCACCGCCGCGAGCGCCAACGACGGTTTGGTCCGGGTCATGGCGGGCGAGGTCCCGGTAGCCCTGGCCGATATCGTCGATGGCGTGGCGCGTCCGGTGCGCGTATTCAACCTTTCGTAAGGGAGCCAGAGATGTCGATATCGGCTGAGCGGAAAGCCGCCTTGATGAAGGAATTTGCCCTCAGCGAGGGGGACACGGGTTCGCCCGAGGTTCAGATCGCGATCCTGAGCGAGCGAATCGTCAATCTCACGGAACATTTCAAGGTTCACAAGAAAGACCAACACTCCCGCCGCGGATTGCTGATGATGGTCAGTCAGAGGCGCAGATTGCTCGATTATCTCAAACACAATAATCGGGACCGCTACGCCTCGGTGATCCAGCGCCTGGGAATTCGAAAGTGACGCGCGCCTCGGCGACGTGAAGGCGGCGCCGTCCGACTCATTTTTCCGGCTGGCGAGGACACGCCGCCGGCCGCGTCGCCAGGGGCGGCGCGCGTAAGGTAAGAAGGAAGTGAAGATGTTCGATATAGCGAAGAAGGAAATCGTATGGGGCGGACGAAAGCTGGTGTTGGAAACCGGCCGCGTCGCCCGTCAAGCCGACGGCGCCGTTCTCGCGACGTATGGCGAGACGACCGTGTTGTGCACGGCGGTGGCCCAAAGGGTGGAACGATCCGGAATCGATTTTTTTCCCCTGACGGTGAACTATCAGGAAAAAGCTTTCGCCGCGGGTAAGATTCCGGGCGGATTTTTTAAGCGCGAAGGACGCCCGAGCGAAAAGGAAACCTTGGTTTCGCGGCTCATCGATCGACCACTCAGGCCGCTTTTCGCCGACAACTTCCGCAACGAAACCCAAGTTGTTTGCACGGTCCTCTCGCACGATCTGGAGAACGATCCCGACATCGTGGCGCTGATCGGCGCTTCGGCCGCGTTGACGATTTCCGGCGTGCCATTCCTCGGTCCCATCGCCGGCGCCCGCGTCGGCTATGCCGACGGCGCGTACCAGCTGAACCCGACGGCTTCCGAGCTCGACGACAGCGCGCTCGACCTCGTCGTCGCCGGGACCCAGGACGCGGTCTTGATGGTCGAATCGCAGGCAGCCGAACTTTCCGAGGACGTCATGATCGGTGCCGTCATGTTCGGCCATGAGCAATTTCAACCGGTGATCGACATGATCATCGGTCTGGCCGAGGACGCGGCCAAGGACCCATGGGTGCTTCCCGAATCCCCGGATCTCGAGGACATAAGGAAACGCGTCGCCGATCTTGCCGAGGCCCGTCTCCGCGCCGCCTACACCGAAACGGTGAAACAGGCCCGGGTCGACACCCTCGCCACCGTCAAGGCCGAGGTCGGCGAGACCCTCGAGGCAGAGGGCCTGGATCCCGGCGCCGTCGCCGGCCAGTTCAAGAAACTCGAAAAGTCGATCGTCCGCGGAAACCTCATTCACCAGGGTCAACGGATCGACGGCCGCGATTCCAAAACGGTGCGACCGATCACGGTCGAGGTCGGCATCCTGCCACGTTCGCACGGCAGCACGCTGTTTACGCGCGGGGAAACCCAGGCGATGGTGGTCACCACCCTCGGCACGGGAGAGGACGAGCAGATCATGGATGTGCTCACCGGTGAGTACCGGGAACATTTCATGCTCCACTACAACTTCCCCCCATACGCGGTCGGCGAGGCGAGTTTCATGCGGCCGCCGGGGCGGCGTGAAATCGGCCACGGCAAATTGGCTTGGCGGGCGGTGCGCGCGCTCCTCCCCGACAAAATTTCCTTTCCCTACACGATCCGAGTCGTATCCGAGATCACCGAATCGAATGGCTCGTCATCGATGGCGACGGTTTGCGGGGCCTCGCTTTCGATGATGGACGCGGGGGTTCCCTTGCCGCGCCCGGTCGCCGGAATCGCGATGGGGCTGATCAAGGAAGACGACGACTTCGTCGTCTTGTCCGACATCCTCGGCGACGAGGACCACCTGGGCGACATGGATTTCAAGGTCGCGGGCACCGAAAAAGGTGTCACGGCGCTACAAATGGACATCAAGATCACCGGAATAACCGAAAATATCATGCGTGTCGCCGTGGACCAGGCGCGGGAAGGACGCCTTCATATCCTGGCTGAAATGGCCAAGGTGCTGTCGGCGTCGCGCGAGGGAATCAGCGAGCACGCGCCGAGCATCACCACGATCACCATCCCTCGCGACAAGATCCGCGAAGTGATCGGCACCGGTGGCAAGGTCATCCGCGAAATCTGTGAAACCACGGGCACCAAGATCGATATCGAGGACGACGGAACCATTCGCGTCGCGGCAACCCAGAGCAGCGCGGGCGAAGCCGCGATCGAGCGCATCCGCGACATCGTGGCGGAACCGGAGATTGGCGTGATCTACAACGGCAAGGTGGTGAAAATCGTCGATTTCGGGGCCTTCGTGAACTTCATCGGAACCCGCGACGGTCTCGTCCATATCAGCGAATTGGCCCCCCACAGGGTCAAGAACGTGAGCGAGGTCGTCAGCGAGGGCGACACGGTCAAGGTCAAGGTGCTCGCGATCGACGATCGCGGCAAGGTACGCTTGAGCATGAAGTCGGTCGATCAGGAAAGCGGCGAGGAAATTCCCTTCAAAAGACGGGAAGGAAGGGCGGTCGATAGGTAATCCGGAATATTCGCCGCCGAAAAGATCGTGGCGCCCGATCTCGCGCCACCGATGAGCTTGCCCAAGATCATAGGCCATCGGGGTGCCCTGGACCTGGCTCCCGAAAACACACTCGTCGGATTTTGCCTCGCCGCCGAATTAGGGGTTCGGGGTGTCGAGTTCGACGTCAAGCTCACCTCCGACGGCCGTTGTGTCGTTTTCCACGACGACACCCTCGATCGCACGACCAACGGCCGCGGTCCCGTCGCCGAGGCCGACTGGCGGACGATTTCCCGCCTCGACGCGGGTGCTTGGTTCGGGCCCGAGTTCGCCGGCCAACGCGTGCCCACATTGGAAACGGTGATTCGAGAGCTTCGGGACCACGATCTTCAGGCGGACATCGAGATCAAGCCATCGCCGGGGCGGGCCGTCGAGACAGCGCGGGCGACGATGGCGGTGGCGCTTTCGAACTGGCCTCGCGACCGAACCTCCCCCTTGGTGACCAGCTTCGAACTTGACTGCCTAAAGGTGGCGCGCGAGGCGGCCCCCAACTGGCCCCGCGGGATCATTTGCCTTTGCATCCCCGACAATTGGGCGGCGCGGCTCGCTGCCGTCGATGCCTCGGTAGTCGTTTGTCACGAAGCCGGATTGCGCCACGCCGACGTGGCCGAGTTGGGGGGCTGCGGCGTTACCATCGTCGCCTACCCGGTAAACCGAGCGCAACGCGCCGCCGAACTCGTCGAATGGGGGGTTTCGTCGCTCATCAGTAACGCGCCCGATCGCCTTCTTTGCGGCGATTCGACGGGTTTGTCCCGAGGGGCCCGTGCGGGGGGCTGACAATTGATGTCGAGACGCGATAAAATGGCCCTAGTGGGGGAGGGTGTCGAGATTGCGACAACCAACCGCGCCGCGGCGTGTGGAGAGGTGAAAACACGAGTTTTCGGAGGGATGGGGCAGCGCCGACCGTCCGCCTAGAGGCGACGGTCCGGACACCGGGGCGATCCTGCCTAGGGCCGAAAATCCCCTCTCGAAGGTCGAGCCTAGACGGAGCTTGCACTTGAAAGGTTTGGAAGCGTTTGTCATATCGAACCGGGAGGTTCTGCCGCTGGTCGAGGGGGGCAAGGGCATTTCCGTTTCCACCGGCGAGAGTTCGGGCGCCTGGGCCGCGGCCGGGGGCGTGGCGACCTTTTCCGGTGTCAACGCGGATTCACGCGACGACGACGGCATCCTCATCCCCCAGCTTTACCATGGACGAACTCGGCGCGCGCGACACGAGGAACTCGTGGCCTACGCCATCGAGGGCGCCCTGACGCAGGCGCGTATCGCCCACGAGATCGCCGGGGGCCGGGGCCGCATTCACGTGAACGTGTTGTGGGAGATGGCCGCCGCCGAACGCATTCTCGAGGCCGTCCTGGAACGGGCGAAAGGGATCATCGACGGCGTCACCTGCGGCGCCGGGATGCCCTACCGGATCGCTGAAATCTGCGCGCGTTACCGGGTTTACTACTATCCCATCGTGTCCTCCGCGCGAGCCTTTCGGGCCCTGTGGAAACGCGCCTACCATCGTTTTTCCGAGTGGCTCGGCGGGGTCGTCTACGAGGACCCCTGGCTAGCGGGAGGCCACAACGGACTGAGCAACAGCGAGGACCCCCTGAAACCTCAGCCCGCCCCACCGCGGATGCGGGAATTGCGCAACCTGATGCGCGGCTTCGGCCTCGACCGGACACCGATCTTCATGGCCGGGGGTGTTTGGTGTCTGCGCGAGTGGGCGGATTGCATCGAAGACCCGGAGATCGGTCCGATCGCCTTTCAGTTCGGCACCCGACCGCTCTTGACCAAGGAAAGTCCGATACCGGATACTTGGAAAAAGAAACTCCTGACCTTGGAAGACGGTGACGTGCAGCTCAACCGCTACAGCCCCACGGGGTTCTATTCGTCGGCCGTCAACAACGCCTTCTTGCAGGAACTGGAGCAGCGGTTTAAGCGTCAAGTTGCCTACACGGCCGAACCCATCGGCGAACATCGCGTGCCGTTTCCCGTCGGGGCGAGGCGGCGGACGGTATTTCTCACCGCGACCGATTGCGTTCGCGCCAATGAGTGGGTCGACCAGGGATTTACCGAGGCGCTCCGCACGCCCGACGCGACGTTGGTTCTCGTCACCCCGCGAAAAGCCAATCAGATTCGCGTCGATCAGATCGAGTGCATGGGCTGTCTCAGCCAATGCCGCTTCAGCAATTGGGCCTGCAACCCGGCCGGGACGAGCGGCAAGAAGGCGGACCCACGCAGTTACTGTATTCAAAAAACACTTCAGGAGATCTGCCACGGCGGCGACGTCGAGAACCAGTTGATGTTTGCCGGGCACAACGCTTTTCGCTTCCGCTCGGACCCGTTCTACCTCAACGGATTCATCCCGACCGTGAAGCAACTGATCGACAGGTTGTTGACCGGTGATTGAGCGAGGGAAGGATCGGGCGATCGGCGCCGCCACGCCGATCGAATCGCGCAAACGGCGCGGGGACACAGGGCTAGTTTTTTGTCCGCCCAGTGATCAGGGTGAGGTGATCGCGGCGCTGGCCATTTCATTCTCGGTGTGGCAGTGTGCCGGTCATGGCGACGCTGCCGGTCTCGGATTCGTCCATTGATTTGCGCGCGGTCACGGTGCGTCCGACCTGGGGCGCGCAGGAGCACCGGCGCTGGGACCGGTTGGTGGAGCAGCACCACTACCTGGCGTTCCACGGCGTCATCGGCAAGGGCCTGCGCCATGTCGCGGTGCATGGCGAGACCTGGCTCGCACTGATCGGCTGGCAGCCCGGCGCGTTCAAGCTGGGCGCGCGTGATCGCTGGATCGGGTGGTCGGCCGAGCAGCAGTTCCGGCGTCTGCATCTGATCGCCAACAACTCGCGCTTCGTCATTCTGACGCCTGGCCGAGTGCCGAACCTGGCCTCCCGTGTGCTGGGGCTGAGCCTGCGGCGGCTGTCTGAGGACATCCAGGCGGTGCACGGATATCCGGCTCTTCTGGCGGAGACGTTCGTGGACGTCTCGCGATTTGCCGGCACCTGCTACCGCGCGTCGAACTGGCGCTCTCTGGGGCTGACGCGGGGCTTTGCCCGTGAGCCCGGAGGGGCAGCGCGCTGGCGCCACCACGGTCAGCCCAAGGAGGTCTTCGTGTTCGGACTGACAGACGGCGCCCCCGAGGCGCTGAGCCGTACCGGGATGCCGGCACACTGGAACGCCGAGCAGCACACCGAGCCGATGGCCGCGCCCCGGCTGCGCAGCCTGTTCGAGTGTCTGGGTGAGGTGCCCGAGTACCGCCATGCCCGGGGCAAGCGCTATGCGCTCAACACCATTCTGGTGATCGCCGTCGCCGCCCGGCTTGCCGGATACCGGGGGGTGAACGCGTTCGCCCAGTTCGCCGCCCTGCTCTCCCAGGAGCAGCTCGAGGCGGTGGGTGCGTTCTGGAGCCCTTCCAAACAGCGCTACACCCCGCCCGCGATCACCACCTTCCACAAGACCCTCACCGCCCTGCCGCCAGAGACCCTGGACAACGCGATTAGCCAGTGGACCGGCCAGCATGGCAGCGCGCACGCGCCGGTCGCCATGGACGGAAAGGATCTGCGCGGCGCCTCGAAGCAGACCGAAGACGGGCGCAGGATGATGGTGGCGGCGGTCGAGCACGACACCGGCGTGGTCCTCGGGCAGGTCGAGGTCGACCGCAAGAGCAACGAAATCCCGGCCGTGCGCGAACTCTCCAGCGGCCTCGACCTCACAGGCCGGATCGTCACCATGGACGCGATGCACGCTCAGCACGAGACCGCGCGCTGCCTGCTCGGGCGTCGCGCCGACTACGTGATGAGCGCGGTCAAGGACAACCAGGAGATGATCTTCGAAGACCTCAAGGCGATCGACTTCAGCGATGCGCTCTGGCACGAAACCGTCGACAAGGGCCATGGCCGCATCGAGCGCCGACGCTGCGCCGTCGTCGACCTCTCCGCTGCCGAGTGGGACGGCTACGCCAACCTCCACGGGCGACGCCAGGCCATGCGCATCGAGCGCGAACGCGAGATCCTCAAGACCGGCAAGCGCAGCATCGAGGTGACCTGGAGCCTCACCTCGCTCGGCGCAGAGCGCGCCGGACCCGAGGAGTTGCTCGAACTGGTGCGCAACCACTGGCATATCGAGAACCGCCTGCACTACGTGCGCGACTTCACCTACGACGAAGACCGATGCCGGGCCTACGTGCGTCACCTGCCCAGAAATCTCGCCTGCTTGACCAACGCGGCCATCGCCATCGTGCGCTGCGACGGACGCTTCCGTTATCTGCCCGAGGCCAACCGGCACTATGCCGCCCGGGCGCAGGAGGCCCTCGACGCGATCATGACCGCGCCCATCGCCTGAGACAGCACGCCTCTCCCCCGGACCGGGACGTGCCGCCGAGCGGCGCGGGCGGACCGGTGTGCCTGTCGAATCCGAAAACGCCGTCCGGTGGCTTCGAGCAGTCCCCATGACGTCGTCGAGGCAAGCTCGGGGCTCCCCGAACCCCGTGCACCGAGCACGATCCCACTCATCCCGAACCCTCAACCGCGACTAAAAATTGTTCCTGCGCGGGGACATTTTCGCTCACCGCCAATAACAATTTGTATTCTCGGAAAAGGGAACCATATCGTATTCATGGTCAAAACGCGGAAATATTCAGCGGCCTTGACGCGCCTGCGGGGCGCCGGTCTGCGTCCGACCCGTCAAAGGCTGGCGCTAGCGAATCTGCTTCTCACCGGCGCCGATCGGCACGTCACCGCCGAAACTCTCCATAAGGAAGCGCTGGCCGACAAGGTTCGCGTCTCCTTGGCGACCGTGTACAACACCCTGCACCAATTTACCCAGGCGGGCATGTTGCGCGAGGTGGCCGTCGACGCCGCGCGTTCATATTTCGATACCAATACCCACCACCACCATCACTTCTACCGCGAAGACCTCCAACAGCTCACCGACATTTCCGACGACTACGTGATCGTCAAGAATCTCCCCCCGCCCCCACCGGGGACAACGATAAGCCAGGTTGACGTCGTCGTTCGTATCCGTCCCGAGGACCAAGCCTAACCACGCGGGGCGTACCGCCCCGACACACGCCGCCGGTCTCGACGAGCCACGGAGACAATCGGACGGATCTCCGCGTGAGCGTTGTCGGCTATTGTTGCTTTTCGCCGAATTCCTTCTCTGTTTCCCGAACGGTATCGGTCAAGAGTTCGATCGCGGTGGTGAGTTTCTTTCCGGAAACCTCCGTCACGCGTTCCTCTTTCGTGAAGGTAACTGCCATCGCGGCGATCGACAGAGCGATCGCCACCAGCCCCAAAATGCCACCAAGGTCGAGTTTCATTCCTGCCTCCCAGGCGTTTGCGCGTCGTACGGCACCGATGTCGCCGTTCTCCCCGGGTTGGCTCGGGCCTCGGCCGGCCGGCTTCCCGAGCATTCCAATTCGAATATTATAACGTCTTTTCGACGCAAACCGAAGCAACCATCGAGTGCACTGAATACGTCACATTTACCTTAATCTGAGGCAATCGAGGAAACTGAAATTAGAACTGGTCCGATTTGTTGACTCGCTATCTCCCGGTCCATATATAAAATGAGTAGTTCAGCGTACGGTCGGGCAAGGGTAGCCCTGGACCAAAGCTTCGCGCTGGGGGTCACGATCGAGGAGGAGCCGCCAAATGCCACCGTTAGCGGGATCGAAAACCGAAAAAAACCTCAAGGACGCTTTTGCCGGCGAATCGCAAGCGAACCGGCGCTATCTTTTCTTCGCCCAGAAGGCGGACGTCGAAGGCTACAATGACGTCGCGGCGGTATTCCGGTCCACCGCCGAGGGCGAGACCGGCCACGCCCACGGACATCTCGAATATCTTTCGGAGGTGGGCGATCCCGCCACCGGCGAGCCGATCGGCACCACCAGCAAGAACCTGAAGGCGGCGATCGCGGGCGAAACCTTCGAGTACACGGACATGTATCCGGGCATGGCGCGAGGCGCCCGCGAGGAGGGTTTCGACGAAATCGCCGACTGGTTCGAAACTCTCGCCAAGGCCGAGAAATCGCACGCCGGACGGTTCCAGAAGGCTCTGCGGACTCTCGACGACTAGTGCATCGACCCAAACGAAGGCGACAGCCGAAGTTTGGAAAGTTGATGCATCAACAAGGGCTTAGTGCACGGGGGCGTGAACGAAGTGAATGCGCCGGTGCACTAGGGGCGGAATTTTCACTTTTCGGGCGGCAGGCCGATTGATGGAGGATGATGAGCGAGGGCGGCCTCAAAGCGCCCACGCGCCATGCGGTACCCTGGCGCGAGGCGGATTACACCGACGCCGCCAAGCTCGACGCCGAGACGCGGCGGGTGTTCGACGTCTGCCATGGCTGCCGGCGCTGTTTCAACCTCTGCGATAGCTTTCCCCGACTCTTCGATCTGATCGACGAGTCGCCCTCAGGCGAACTCGATTCGGTCGCCAGCACCAGTTTCGATTCGGTTGCCGCCGCTTGCACCCTGTGCGACATGTGTTTCATGACCAAGTGCCCCTATGTTCCGCCGCATTCCTTCGGAATCGATTTTCCCCATCTGATGCTTCGCCACCGCGCCGCCGCGAAGCGGCGCGGCGAGGTCGGCTGGTTCGATCGTGTCCTCGCCAAAACCGACCGCAACGGCGGGATGGCCCGATTCATGGCTCCGCTGGTCAACTGGGCGACGGCGCGCGGCAACCGCCTGACGCGACCGCTGATGGAAAGGTTCGCCGGCCTCCATCGCGACGCCGTCCTGCCCCGTTTCCACCGCCGAACCCTCGTCTCTCGGGCAACCCCCGAAGCCGATCGATCGGCACCGGCGGCCGGCCGAAAGGCGGTCCTGTTCGCCACCTGCTTCGCCAACTACAACAACCCGCGCCTTGGTCTGGCGGCGGCGGCGGTGCTGGCCCGCAACGGCGTAGAGACCACGACTGTATATCCCGGCTGCTGCGGGATGCCCCTGCTCGAACTGGGCGACGTCGAGGCCGTCGCCGCCCGGGCCCGCGCGGCTGTCGAGGCCCTCGTGCCGTGGCTCGACAAGGGCCACGAGGTCGTGGTGCCGGTCCCGAGTTGCGCCCTGATGCTCAAATTCGAATGGCCACTGATACTCCCGGACGAGGCGCCGATCCGGCGCTTGGCGGACGCCGCCCGGGACGTTTGCGAATACGTCGTCGACATTGCCCGAAACGAGGGTCTCGCCGACGGTCTCGGCGCCCTTCCCGGCGGCGTCGCCCTCCATCTCGCCTGCCACGCCCGGGCCCAGAACATGGGCGCCAAGGCCGCCGAGATGCTCCGCTTGATCCCCGGCGCCGACCTTACGGTCATCGAGCGCTGTTCGGGCCATGGCGGATCCTGGGGCGTCAAGAAAGAGAATTTCGAGGTCGCGCTCAAGGTTGGCCGTCCGGTGGCGCGCCAGGCCGCGGGCAAGCCCCTCGTCGCCTCCGAATGTCCCCTCGCCGGGGCCCATATCGTCCAGGGTTTAGAGAATCTCGATGGCGGCGCGGCCGTTGGCGGCGGCGCCCCGGCGGAGGCCCACCATCCGATCGAGCTCTTCGCCCGGGCCTATGGCATCGAGGTTTGAAGTGGAGGGTTCGGTGGCGATCCCCAAACCCGCCTCGACCCGGCACGAATTAACCCGGGCGGATATTCTGCCGCCGGCGCGATACGCGAGGGAGCGCCGCGCCTTCCGTGCCGCCGTGATGGCGCTGAAGCGCCAGCGCCGCGTCGAGATCGGTCCCTACGCCATTCTCCAGTTCGAAAACTACGACACCATGTGGTGCCAAATTCACGAAATGCTTTTCATCGAAAAGGGTGGCGAGTCCCAGATCGCCGACGAACTCGCCGCCTTCAACCCGTTGATTCCGAAGGGCGGCGAGCTGGTCGCGACGCTGATGCTCGAAATCGAGGACCCGGTAAGGCGAGAGCACGCCCTCGGCCGCCTGGGCGGCATCGAGGCGGCGGTGAGTTTGCGCTTCGGCGGCGACACGGTGGACGCCCGAGCCACCGACGACGGAATCGCGCGCAGCAAGAGCGGAGGCCGCACCTCCTCGGTTCATTTTCTCCACTTTCCCTTCGGCGCCAGGCAGATCGAGAAATTCCGCCGGGCCGAGGTGATCGCCGCCATCGGCCATCCGAATTACAGTCACCTGGCGGTCCTGCCCGATCCCGTGCGCACCACCCTGGCCGAGGACTTCGATTAGGGTGCCCCGACCGGCAAACGGCGAGCCGCTGGCCGTCTACGTCCACTGGCCCTTTTGTCTGTCGAAGTGTCCCTATTGCGATTTCAACAGCCACGTGCGGGCGTCGGTCGACGAGGACGCCTGGGAGCGGGCGCTGGTGCGCGAGATCGATCATCTGGCGCCAACCGTCCCTGGCCGCGTCGTCGGCAGCATATTCTTCGGCGGCGGCACCCCGTCGCTCATGGCGGCTCGCACGGTGGCCGCCGTGATCGACCGGGTGGCCGCGCGCTGGCCCCTGGCGGACGACCTCGAAATCACCTTGGAGGCCAACCCGACCTCGGTCGAATGTGCCCGGCTCGAAGCCTATCGCGCCGCCGGGGTCAACCGAGTTTCGCTCGGGGTTCAAGCCTTGGACGACGGCGACCTCGCCTTTCTCGGGCGCCACCACAGCGCCGCCGAGGCCCGCCGGGCGGTGGCCAGCGCCCAGGCGGTGTTTCCCCGTACATCCTTCGACCTGATTTACAACCGGCCCGGTCAAACCGCCATCGCCTGGCGTCGCGAGCTCGGCCGGGCGCTGACGATCGCCGGCGGACACCTGTCGGCCTACCAGCTCACCCTGGAGCCGGGGACCGTCTTTTCCCGGGCCGCGGCGCGGGGGGATCTGCGCCTGCCGTACGACGACATGGCGGCGACACTATACGAGATCACGGGGGAGCTGATCGAAGGCGCCGGACTGGCGGCCTACGAAGTCTCGAACCACGCCCTCCCGGGAGACGAATGCCGCCACAATTTGACCTATTGGCGCGGCGGCGAATACCTCGGGATCGGTCCCGGCGCCCACGGCCGGGTGACCGACGATGGCGGCGTCCGGGCCCGGCGCCAAATCCGATCGCCCGAGGCTTGGTTGGCGGCGGTCATGGCACGCGGCCACGGCAGCGAGGCCGAGGAAATCGTAACCGCCGACGAGCGCGTCCGCGAAATCTTGATGATGGGGTTGCGGCTCAGCGAGGGCGTTTCGAGGGTCCGTTTCCGGCACCTTACAGGTCAGGGCCTGGAAACCGCGCTGGCCGCCGATCGCGTCACGGCGCTAACCGAATTGGGACTTGTCATCCTCGACGACGAGAACTTGCGGGTGACTTCCGCGGGCCGACCCGTCCTCAACGCCGTACTGGGCGAAATCTTGCTCTGACAGTCTGTTCGAAAACTCGCGGCGCCGGACCAGACGCAAAAAATGCGCGGACGCGCATTTTCGAACGGACACTGAACCGCTCGACTATTTTGGAGGGGGCGCGAACGGTTCAATCGATAAGGTGCGAAGTCCCCGGCGAACCCTCCCGCCGTAATGCGGGGCTTCGCACCTAACTCGATCGAGGTTAGGCCGCGACGCGTGCCTGGACGTCCACGGCATTACCGCTACGCTCGCCGGTGCGGATCCGCACGGCGTCGACGACGTCGAAGATGAAAATCTTGCCGTCTCCGATTCGTCCTTCACCCTGCTGTCCGCTGCGGGCGGCATGAGTAATGGTTTCGACAACCCTCTCGACGATGGAATCGTCGATGACAACCTCGACTTTCTCCCGAATGCTGTATTCGGTATCGTAGCTGGCACTCCGATACGATTCGGCATGGCCCTTTTGATTGCCGACACCCTTGACCTCGGTCACGGTCAGGCCCTTGACACCGATATGAGAGAGAGCGTCGCGGACGTCGGACGTCCTGGAGGGTTTGATGATGGCGGTTACGAGCTTCATTGTATTCTCCGATTCTTGTGTTGAACTCACGCTAACGACCCTATCTTCGACTCCGTCGAAAGTTGACTCGGTTATCGTCTTACAGAAAATTATGGGATTCAGTTCGGCCCGTGACAACGCCTGAATTTGCAAACCAGGTATGCCTTGAAAGCATGCCAAATTGGTATCGACCATGATGAATGACCAGAGACTTGGGAATCGTGGAAGGCGCGCCGCCGAGGCGCGCTGTTGCCGGCGGCGGGGTTCATGATCGTCCGGGTGGCGTGTTACGCCGGCCACCGGGGAGAGGAAACTCCGAGACGAATGATTCTCGGCGACCGCGACATCGAGGTGATCGCCGTCGTCGACCGCTGGCTTAGCCCCGACTACCGTTATTTCAAGGTACTGGGGGGCGATGGCGCCACCTACATCCTGCGCCACGACTCGAGCGGTTGGGAGATGACCATGTTCAGGCGCGGTGCCCCCTGACATTCTGTTAGAAAACTCGTGGCGCCGGCCCTCTCCCCCTCCCGGCCACCCATATCAGCATACTTACGTGGGTGGCCGGGAGGGGGAGAGGGACAGACGCAAAAAATGCCCGGACGCGCATTTTGGAACAGACACCGATCCCGCGGGCGAAACACGCGCATGCCGGCCGTTACGACGTGGCGACATCGCTTGCCGGGGAAACGCCGCAAAAATCGCCCCGCGCGAGGCGGGGCGAGATGGGAGATGCGCCTTGCCAAAAAGCTTTGCGGGGGCAGCCGAGTGAGCCGTTCGGCCAGATGCCGAGCGGGACAGCCCCTTGGGGCAAAAAATATGCGGATGTACCCCCGACATCGCCCCGGCCGCCAGTCTCGCGGCTCGGGTCCGCCACCAGGCCACTCTCACAATGCCTCGGCGCGGCCGGCGGGAATGACGGACGGTTGTTTTCGAGCGCGAATTGGCATAAAATCAAGGTTTACGTTGCCCTCTTGGCGGAGCGGACGTCGGGGCGTTTGAATTCGTTTTTGAGGTGAGAACATGAAAACCTTTTTCGTTGCCACCCTCGGTGCCCTGGGACTGACCTTGGCGGCGACCGTCTCGGTGGATGCCAGGCAGTTGGGCGCGCCGGGACCGAATTCGGACGAATACCTTGAATCCTTCGCCTTGGGCGATCCGGAAAATATTCGTAAACTGGATAACGGCGAGTATCTCTTCCGCATGGGCCGTGACACCCGGTCGGGCGCCGTTTATTGGGCCCGCATGGGCAACTCGAAGCACGTCATCGTGACCATGCCGAACGCTGACGCCATGTTGGCCAACGAAGGTTCGCGCCGAGCGGTGATGACCGTCGCCGAGCTTCGGAAGGGCTTCGGAGGCTGTGATTGGGACGGGACCCACACGGCCTACGTCGTCATCGTTCCCGAGGATTTCGCGATCGAGCGGCGCCTGAACGCCCGGGACAGCTTCACCCCCATGTACGGCAAGGGAGAAATCACCTTCAACCGCTACGGCCGAGGTCCGACCGTGGTGCATTTGGTGGAGGAATATTTGGACCTCGCCGATTATTGAACCCGGAAGATCTCGGCGCAAGTGAGTGGGGCGGGTTCGAACCCGCCCTTTTCCGTATCGCAGCGGCATTACAGTTCCACGGCCAGGCATCGCCTTCGCCGGGGGAAGACCCGGACCGACGTCATCGCCCCCCCCGCGGGTTTCTACATTTCCCAATCCGCCGACGGTTGAAACATCGTCGAATTGAGCCTATATATAATTTCTGGAAGACGAGGGGTTTGAGTCATGTTGAGATACGATCTGTTGGCTCTTTTCGTGGTCGTTTTTATTTGGGCGGCATTGCCGGGGGGAATTTCCCATGGCGAGCCCTCGACCGTGCAGGTGGCGGTGCCCGCCGTCGAGCAGCCGAAAATTACCAACGCCGTCGAGGGGCGGATCGTTCACCTGACCCATTATCAACGGCAACCCGGCGACCCGAGAACGCTCTCGGACGCGGTCGGAGAGATCATCGGTGAAATCAAAACCGCCTATTTTCAGCGCTAACAACCCTCAAGCTTTATCCCAGAACGTGAGTTGGCGCAGAGCCAGTTAAAGGGCGCCCGGGCTGACTTTGGGCTGACCCAATCTCCACTCGGCCGCCGTTCGAGGCCCTCGTCAAAGACTCAATACGTCAAAGGCGCCACCATTCCATTTCTCGCCAACGGGCGCTTTAGCGCCGAGGTGTCCACCGAGTGATTCATCTTGCGCGGCGCCTTGGTCGTCGCGAAATTATTGCAAACGTGGACCCGATGATTTCGATTCGGAGCAAATCACCAACAGTGGCTCGAATGGATGATCAACGTGTGTGGTGAGGCCAGCTGCGCGATTTTTCATGTCACCTGGCGCGCCGGAGTCTCCATAAAAATTTAGAAGGAAAAACAAGACGTGTCGCTTGTTTTTGTCAGTCACTCAAGCCAAGACGATGATGTAGCCGAAAAAATAACGGAGTGGTTACAAACCATAGGATTTGAGAATATTTTCCTAGATTTTGACAAACATAAGGGCATCGGTGCCGGAGATGATTGGGAAAAGAGGCTTTATCAGGAGATAGAGAGGTCGCAGGCGGTCCTGTTATTGCTCACGCCGGCGTGGCTTGAGAGCAAGTGGTGTTTCGCCGAGTTCACCCAGGCCCGTGCCCTCGGAAAAGCAATATTTCCGGTTATCATGTCTCCAATCGGCGAGCGTTTTATCGCGGCCGACATTCAGAGTATCGATATCACGAAGGAAGGCGACGGTGGATTCGAAAAGCTGCGCCGTTCACTGACCGAGGTCGCGCTCAACGCGCAAGGGGGATTTCCCCTAGATCCGACAAGACCGCCCTTCCCCGGGCTGCGGGCGTTCGAAAAAGAAGATGCGGCGATCTTCTTCGGCCGTGACGATGACATCCGACGCATCATCGAAAGGCTAAACGTCCGGAGAGCTCAAGGTGGCCCCAGGATGGTCGTGCTCGTCGCGGCCTCGGGCTCGGGCAAATCATCGCTGTTGCGGGCCGGGATGATCCCACGGCTCGAACGCGATCCCGGAAATTGGGTCGTGCTTCCGCCCATCCGGCCCCGTTCACAACCGGTTGACGCGTTGGCCCGCGCGGCGTCGATGAAACTTGGCGGTGAATCCGATTAGCGCGACCTGCGCGACCAATTAAGCGGCCCCCACCGGGCAACGGCGTTTCGCGACCTGGCCAACGATTTACAGGCCAAGGCAAAGTCCCTCGAGGGGTAAATATTATTGCCCATCGATCAGGGAGAAGAGCTCTTTTCGGTCTCGGACGCCGAGGAGGCAACTCGCTTTTTCGAGTTACTGAGCGTGGCCCTGGAAGGCGACACATCCTTTCTCGCCCTGCTCGTAATTCGGTCCGATCAGCTTGGCTCGTTGCTGAAGGCAAAGGGACCCCGATTCGAGGAGATTTTCCTGAAACCGCTTCCGCTCGAGCGCGTCGGCGAGATCATCAGGGGACCCGCGAAACTTGTTGGAATCGAGGTCGAGGAAGGATTGATCGCGGCCGCGATCAAGGACGCCGCCACGCCGGACGCGTTGCCTCTCCTGGCCATTGCCTTGCGCGAGATCTACGACCGCGAAGGTGCCAGCCATCGATTGACGGTGGCGTCCTATGCCAATCTCGGGGACCCCAAGGCCGGTCTCTCGTCACTCGAAAACGCGATTCGCCGCATCGCGGACGAAGCCATCGCCGCTGAATCGCCAAGCGACGAGGATCTCGCCGCCCTGCGCGCGGCATTCGTGCCCGCGCTGGTCCGCGTCAACGAGGAGGGCGATTACGTGCGCCGTCCGGCGCGGATGACTCATACCAACCGCCCTAGAGTTTGACTCGCGCAAAGGTTTACACGCTAGGTTTTGTGTGATTCAAGGTTGTTGGCAACAAGGGAGTGTGTTCAATGCCAACGATTCCTTTGCGAAACGACTTTGATGCTGAAAGAGTCCGTGTTCTTGCGGCACGGAGCGATGATGGGAACCAGGCGCGACGGCTTTTGTCGATGGCGGCCATCTACGATGGGATGGATCGAGCGTGCGCGGCGGGTATTGGCGGCATGGATCGGCAGACGTTGCGGGACTGGGTTCACCGGTTCAACGCGGGAGGTCCGGCCGGTCTGATCGACCGCAAGCCGAACGGGGCGTTGCGTCGGTTGACGCCGTCGCAAATGGCGGCGCTTTCGCGGGCTATCGAGGCCGGTCCCGATCCCGAACGGGATGGGGTCGTGCGCTGGCGCTGCATCGATCTCAAGCAACTGATCCGAACGCGCTTCGGCGTGGACTATCACGAGCGGAGCGTCGGCAAGCTGCTGGCCGCGCTCGGGTTCTCGCATATTTCCGCGCGCCCGCGCCACGTCGGCCAGGATGCGCGGGCACAGGAGGAATTTAAAAAAAAGTTTTCCCGAACACTTGGCGAAAATCGTAGCGGCACAGCCACCGGACACGCCCATCGAGGTTTGGTTTCAAGATGAAATGCGCGTCGGCCAGAAGAACAGCCTGGTGCGCCAGTGGGCCCCAAAGGGATCGCGCCCGCGCCAGGTCAAGGACCTACGGACCTCTTCGGCGTATCTCTTCGGCGCCATCTGCCCCGAGCGCGGTGAGGGCGCGGCGCTGGTCATGCCGCGCGCCAATACTGAAGCCATGGACCTGCATCTCGAGGAAATCAGCCGGGCCGTTGCCCCAAACGCCCATGCCGTCGTGCTGCTCGACCAAGCCGCATGGCACACCACTGCCAAACTCGGCATCCCGGAGAACATCTCCCTCGTGCCTTTGCCACCCAAGTCCCCGGAGCTCAATCCCGCCGAAAATGTCTGGCAATACCTCCGCCAGAACTGGCTCTCCAATCGTGTCTTCGACTCCTATGAAGCCATCGTCGAGGCCTCTTGCCAAGCCTGGAACAACCTGACCGACCAACCTTGGAAGATCATGTCCATCGGCCTCAGAGCGTGGGCTCACACAAGTCAATGTTAAGGGCGGTTGGTATAAGTGTTTGTTCGAAAATGCGCGTCCGCGCATTTTTTGCGTCTGTCCCTCTCCCCCTCCCGGCCACCCACGTAAGTATGCTGATATGGGTGGCCGGGAGGGGGAGAGGGCCGGCGCCGCGAGTTTTCGAATAGGCTCTTAGAAGCCGAGCCTAGGGTTGCTCGGTCCTTCGTCGTCCTTTTGGACAGGGTCGTTAACGTCACCACTGCCGTCCTGGGCGAAAGCAGGGAAGCCCATCGTACCCGTCAGCATCCCGACGCCCGTCCCGGCGATCAAAAGAGCGATAAAACCAAACACAAACCCGATCCATCCAATTTTCGGCATTCAAAGTCTCCCGTTACCAAGCATCGTACTGTCAAAATAGCCTAGAGTTAAGGCTGTCGTCAATAAAGCCCACATGGACCCGCGACACGGAACTTCGGGCAAAACCGAACCCTCGCCCGAAGAACCCGTCGCATGTTCGTCATTTCTACTTTGCGGGGGCACATCTGAAGTTTTCCTTAACCCAACCTCGTCCACCGTCCCGTGACCATAGCGACCAACCCTTCGGCTTGAAATTCACATGACCACCCGACGTGGACTCGTCAGCGCCAGTCCGATGATCCCTTGAGGTATCGCGGAGTTATTTTGGCGGCGGTTTCCACTTCTTCGGCTATCATCCGCGGTTCAACAATACGCCAGCCGCAACCCGCTATCTGGCGCCGGCACGAAAGACCGAGGGGGTGGTCCACGCCAACCTATCCCGCCGAGGTCGTGGCTGGCCAGATTCACGCCCCCGAACCAAAACACCCAACAGCCTGCCCGCCGCCGTCAAATCCCTCATGACCCTTTCGCCAACCGCTTCACTGTCGTTCTCTCCAACCTCTCCCTGCCAGGGACAGGAACATTCGCGCCTCAAGCAACCGCGAATTCATCGGCACACCGATCGATATCCTCGAAAGCCAGAGCACCCCACTCGCGGACGTCAAAGACAGCAAATCGGGCTCGAGCCCGGCCGATCGCGCGGGCCGATGCCTCTCAAGCAGCTCGCCGCGCCTGCCGCAAGTCCGCCACGAAACAACAAAAGCCCATAGCGCTCAGCAGGTCGACCGCGGTTTAGTTCAACGGGATTTTTAGTCCCGGTGATCGTTCTTCTCCCAAAAACCCTTTCGCATCGCTACGGGACTTCGTAAAAAACACTCTTCATTCTGGAATTTCCTTGTATGACAACCCGCCGTTGATTAACCCGGCTTAGGACGGTGGTCAGGCCTCGTTCCAAAAAGGCAAGCAACACCGACATCACAACAAGCCTCCGACACCGGACGTCGACTGCACCTTCGTACTCTCAGCGATATCCACCAACGCGTTCCTCTAAACAATTATTCAATGACCGTCTCAAGTTTCTTTACAATAACTCGGTAACATAATATAAAAACCGATAGGTACAAAACATTAAAAAATACAACCACCAAATATCCCATTTCTGATTGAATTACTTGATGAAGATCATAATATACGAGCAATAATACCAATGCGGGCGGAACCACGAGTAAAGCGGGGAATACTGCGGCAACTCCCCCTGAACCGAACCATACGCGCGCGACCTTAGACTCCCACCTGAAAACTTCCGAGTTCCCCAATTTTTCCTCAAGCGATTCGATGTGCTTTTGAAGAGCTACGATCTGCACATTTTGAAACGCAAAAAACGCCGCCAAAAAGTTAACCAAAAGTATGACCACGTACCTCAAAAGTGGTTCATGGTACTCGGAAAGTGATTCGTGGTCCGAGGAAATGTTTCCGTCATAAAACATAAGCTTAATTATTACAACCGCCACCGTTAACAGTGACGCTGAGACAGCAACAAGTTGTGTCATAACAGCCTTGATACTATCTTTTATATCTCATATTCCTTAAGAACAAGATTCTCCGCAATATTCAACCTGATTACGCACTTTGCTCCGCGAGTTTGAGGAGGTTGTAGGGCATGGGCGGGGTGCGTAGGGCGGCCCAGGCGAGGCGGGGGATCATCTCGTCCAGGCGGTAGCGGCGATTGAAGCGGTATTCGAACTGGGCCAGGTATCGCGGTGCGTGCTTGGGACGGATGGGGTCCCGCGGAGGCTGTTCTTGACGTTACCGAGGGTCGTATTGACCCATTTGAAGGCGGCCCATTTGGCGGCCTGGGGTCCGCTGCCGGTAACGGCGGGATAATGGCTGCAGCCAGCCGCGGTGACGGCGGTGAAGCAGCTCAGGCCGTCGCTGACGACGGTGCTTCCCGGGGTCAAGACGCGGCGCGACATTTTCTCGATCTCTGCCTTGCGGAAGCCCTTCACCCGGGTGAGCTTGAGCCGGTGCGGCCGACCCTCGGCGGTGGTTTCCACGGCGGCCACGAAAGGCGTTTTGCCGGGTGCGCCACGGCCCCGCTTACCGCCGCGCCGGGCGCCCCCCAGATAGGCGTCGTCGATCTCGATCCGCTTGCCCTCGCCGCCCAGCGGCTTGTTTTCCTCGCGTTCAAGCATCACCTGCATCAGTTTGTGATGCATCTTCCACGCCGTATTGTAGCTGACCCCGAGCCGGCGCCCCAATTCGAGGCTGGAAATCCCTTTCTTCGACTGGCTGATCAGGTAGAGGGCCTCGAACCATACGATCAGCGCCAGGTGGGTCGCATGAAAGATCGTCCCCGCCGTCAACGACACCTGGTAATGGCAGCCGCTGCACTGATACAGCCGCCGACTCTTGTGCTCGCTGTAGCGATCACCGGCACAGCGGGGACAAACAAAACCCTTCGGCCAGCGCCAGCCGAATACCACCGCCCGACATTTCTCCTCGCTAAGTTCACGAAACCGCCCCAAACTCAACCCCAACTGAACCGCATTCCTCGACATCGCAAACCTCCTGAAAAACCACCGGATGTTCACTTTTTGTACCATACCAAATCCGCGGAGGAAAATGCGTAATCAGGATATTCATTCTGAACGTGCCTCATTCACAATGCCTGTATAACTCTTGTGCCATCTAGCAAAAGAAAAATCCATTGCACTTTTGCGACAATTGATCACTACGTCGGGTCTAACATCACTATTAGATTCTAATAAGAAGCATGTTATACCAACCGCCCTTAACATTGACTTGTGCGAGCCCACGCTCTGAGGCCGATGGACATGATCTTCCAAGGTTGGTCGGTCAGGTTGTTCCAGGCTTGGCAAGAGGCCTCGACGATGGCTTCATAGGAGTCGAAGACACGATTGGAGAGCCAGTTCTGGCGGAGGTATTGCCAGACATTTTCGGCGGGATTGAGCTCCGGGGACTTGGGTGGCAAAGGCACGAGGGAGATGTTCTCCGGGATGCCGAGTTTGGCAGTGGTGTGCCATGCGGCTTGGTCGAGCAGCACGACGGCATGGGCGTTTGGGGCAACGGCCCGGCTGATTTCCTCGAGATGCAGGTCCATGGCTTCAGTATTGGCGCGCGGCATGACCAGCGCCGCGCCCTCACCGCGCTCGGGGCAGATGGCGCCGAAGAGATACGCCGAAGAGGTCCGTAGGTCCTTGACCTGGCGCGGGCGCGATCCCTTTGGGGCCCACTGGCGCACCAGGCTGTTCTTCTGGCCGACGCGCATTTCATCTTGAAACCAAACCTCGATGGGCGTGTCCGGTGGCTGTGCCGCTACGATTTTCGCCAAGTGTTCGGGAAAACTTTTTTTTAAATTCCTCCTGTGCCCGCGCATCCTGGCCGACGTGGCGCGGGCGCGCGGAAATATGCGAGAACCCGAGCGCGGCCAGCAGCTTGCCGACGCTCCGCTCGTGATAGTCCACGCCGAAGCGCGTTCGGATCAGTTGCTTGAGATCGATGCAGCGCCAGCGCACGACCCCATCCCGTTCGGGATCGGGACCGGCCTCGATAGCCCGCGAAAGCGCCGCCATTTGCGACGGCGTCAACCGACGCAACGCCCCGTTCGGCTTGCGGTCGATCAGACCGGCCGGACCTCCCGCGTTGAACCGGTGAACCCAGTCCCGCAACGTCTGCCGATCCATGCCGCCAATACCCGCCGCGCACGCTCGATCCATCCCATCGTAGATGGCCGCCATCGACAAAAGCCGTCGCGCCTGGTTCCCATCATCGCTCCGTGCCGCAAGAACACGGACTCTTTCAGCATCAAAGTCGTTTCGCAAAGGAATCGTTGGCATTGAACACACTCCCTTGTTGCCAACAACCTTGAATCACACAAAACCTGGCGTGTAAACCTTTGCGCGAGTCAAACTCTGGGGCGGTTGGTATAAGTCTCGATAAATCTTGTGCCACGTTTAGCCCAATCCAACCGTTTTTGCCCTCCTCAACATATTCTTTCGCAGTATCACAATTTACAGAAATAACTGGGACACCGTTTGCCCACGCCTCTTGGAATACTAATCCTTGGGTTTCGCTTACAGATGTCGATAGTAGAAACCGCAAACGCCCAATCAGTTCTAGAACACGAGAGTTGTCTAACTCCCCGAAAAACATTACGTTTTTGCCCAAGTACTCCGATAGATTTGACATTAGAGTCAGTTTTTCGGTGCCATCGCCGACTATGGCTATTTTTGTGTTTGGCAATTTCGCTAATACTTGCCGAATAGTGTCTTGCGCCAAAAAAATGTTTTTTTCCAAGGATATGCGACCAACAAAAACAAGATCAAAAACAGTGCTTTTAGGAATACCCTGTCGTTTGAATGATGTAATGTCGATCGGGGTTGGAATGACACTGATTTCGTTGATGTTTACACTTTGATTATTGGCAGGAGCATACTTTGAATGCTTATACGGTGTAGTAATTTTGTCTACTAAATTCAAGAACAAATCATAAAATACACTGCACAATCTCTTTCCAAGATAGTTATTTAACCATGGAACATAATGAAAGTAGTGAGAAAAATCTGTATGGTGTGTGTAAATTATCGGTATGCTCAGGATTTTTCCGAATATTAGACCCAGAATACCGATTGAGAAAGGTGTATGTATGTGAACAATGTCGGGAGTTATTCGTTGTGATAAATATTTCACCGATGCTAATGGTATGTGAAATGAATACCGTGGATCTTTTGTGTTTAAGATTGTAGTTGTATCAATCTTAATATCTGTATCTAAATCACGGGGGCGATGTCCCATGCTCTGTTGAAAAAGGCGAGGCAGGCATGGTTGGGCTTCGAGGCTAGGCGGCCTCTTTGATGGTTTCAATGGCGCTTTTCGCTTTTGCCTTTTTCACGTGATCCTCGAGGGCAGCTCTGAGGATGGGGAGTTGCCGGTAGGCCTTGAGGCGACGGAGGTCTTTTGGGCTTCCAGGAGGCCGGCGGCGGTCCATCGCAAGGCCATCTCGGCGTTGCGCCAGCGCTTGACATTGTGCTGCACCATCCTGACCGTTCCCAAGGCATTCTCGATGGCGTTGGTGCAGGCCAAGGAGCGCCTGAGCTTGGGCGGCAGGCCCAAGCGGATCACGGTGAGGATCTCATCCAGGCCCTCCAGGATGGAAGCCGAAACGCCGGGGGCCTCGGTCTCCAGGCGGCGCGCCAGGTTCTTCATGAGGCGTTCGGCTTTCTCGGCATCGTCTTGGTCCCAGGCTTGCCTGAGCGCCTTCTTGACGCCGGCATGAAGGCTTTCGTCGAGGCGCTCGATGATGTTGCGGCCCTTGTGGACCTGGCAGCGCTGGAGGGCGGCCACCGGCCTGAAGGTCCGCTTGATCGCCTTGGAGAGCGCCTTGGCGCCGTCGACGATGAAGAGCCGGGGCACTTCCGGGTCGAGGCCGCGGGCGGTCAGGTTGTCGAGCAGCGCCTGCACCGTGGCGGCATTCTCCGTGGCACCTTCGGCCAGGCCTAGAACATGCTTCTCGCCCGCGCCGTCGATGCCAATAGCTGCCAGCAACACGTGATCGCCGACGTGCAGCCCGTCGATCTGGATGACCAGGAGATCGAGATCCGAAAGGTCGCTGGCCAGGAAGGCCTTCAGCTTCTTGCGCGTCATGGCCACGAAGCGCCGCGAGACCGCGGACTTCGAGGTCGCATCGCCCGCGCGTGCCGGCAAGTCGCCGCTGGCCTCGCCGGGCAGGCGCACGGCGCGCGCGTACTTGCGGGTCGAAACCGTAAGCAGCATGATGTTCATCGCCCAGGACTGCAAAAGCGCCGGGTCCGAGAGCAACTCCCAGCTCGGCAAGCTCATCTCCTTGCCCGCAAGATCGCGCACCCGCGGGCGCGTCAGCTTCACCTTGCCCCCGTGATAGGCAATCTCGCTCTGGGTTGTCCCCCAGCGATGGCCCTGCCGCTCGGCCGTGCGGGCGTGGCGCGCTCCGCAGAGCACCTCGCTATCCTCGTCCAGCATCTCGCCCAGGGTCTCCACCCCGGCCAACAGGCAAAAGCGATCCACGCTCATGCGCAGATCATCAAAAGCCTCCGGCAAGGCCGGCGGCAACAGCGGAAGCGGGATCTCCAACAGTTTCGAAAGGCGGCTGTTCCGTGTAGTCTTGGTCATGGCGTCGTTCTCCTTGATGGATTCAACACCCAGAGCCTAACGGGCGAATGACGCCTACCTCACTTTTTCAACATCAGCCGGGACATTGCCATCACGGGGCCAAGTACTGATACCGAGTCACCGTATTTTCGCATTGCTCTCGCTTGACGTTCTAGTGAATAGGCGACGCCATTGCGGTGGGGCAAATAGGTGTCAGTAAAGATAGCAACGTTCATATTTTTATACGAGAGTGATGCAATGGTTTTGGGTCAACTTGAGCTGGCAGTGAGACGGCAAACGCGGATTCTATTTTCGATTCTAGGTGGTGCCCCTAACTCAGAAGGAGCTTGTGCTCACGCTTCCTCAAGTGAATCTGCATTTATACGCTCCAGGGCAACGTCAACGGCAAATTTGGCGGGCCAAAGAGGCTGCGACCTTCAACATGGAGTCGACCAAAATTATCTTACCGCCACTGCGTTCGGGAATTTCACGGGCCACGCGTATCGTACCATGGTCCAATCAATTGGTCGCGTATAAATGGTGCTGGTCCGAGTTAGATTCGCGATGATAAGCGGATGGATTAGCGTCTGCGAGCGAGGATTAAGCGAATTATCCGCCATCCAAATGTGATAATCATCATTGAACTAACCTGAATTATTCAGTGCGCCCCGAAGGCGCGTGTGGCCAGTGGAGGGAGGTTCCACCTCGAGCCGATTCGATCGCGTAGCTGACAGGCGGTTTCGTTGGCCGACTGGCGGGGCCCTGTGACAAAGGCCGCCTTGGGCGGTTGAGCGAGCTTGCGGGCGGTAACGCGCGTGAAGTCCGAGCCGGCCTTAAAAGTGAAGTTGTGGATGCCGACCCGCCTGAATAACGGGGAAGGCCGCGTGGGTTGGGGAAGCAATGTGCACCCGATCCGGTTCGCCGGGGTAATGGGCACGGCACGCAAGCAAGGCAGCGCGGGTCATCGGGGGAGGCCCGGATCGGGCGCGGGTCGCGACCTCGAACGTCGCCAACTGGGCGGCGGTCCGGTTGGGCGTCAGACAGGATCGTACGAGCGTCGAGGCCGGGTAATGCTGGCGGAGCAAAGGGCCCTGGCTTCTGGTGTGCTTTTGACGAAGACGAGGATCGGTGATTGGCGATGAGCCTGGTAACACCTGAAGGTATCCGAAGGCTTCCGAGGGAGCTTTGCCTCACGGTGAAGGTTGACAACGTGCCACGTGTGTCGTCGCGAGACCGCGTGCGTCATGTGGAAGCCGACGCCGTTCCCGGAGATCCTCTCGAATTGGCCCCTAGATGTGGCGTTCCCTGCTGGAACGCTTCGGAACGGATGGGCCAGTGGCCGAAAAAATGACCCCGCTCGAACCTCCCCAATGGCCGCCGTAGGGCGCGGGCGTAGGAAACGAAACGGACAATTTCAGAGCCGGCGGTCCGCGGGAATTGGGGGTCGAAAACTTGACGGCCGGATTGAAAAAATCAGTAAACTGTCCCAGTATTACCTGTATTAGAAAACTTGACCGCCGGATTGAAGAAATCAGTAAACTGTCCCCGAATTGTTGTTAAGGGCAGGTGAGGGTGAGGCTCTCGCGGTCGCCGGCCTCGGCTTCCACGGTGGCGGCGCGCACGCGTTCGTCCTTGCCGCACTGCCACTCGGCGACGAAGTTCTTGTCGCAATCGGGGGCCGGATCGCCGATGATTCGCCTGTCGATGACGTAGGTGCACTCGCTCTTGTCGTTGCAGGCGGCGCCGAGATAGGCGCTGGCGTTGCCCTCGTCGGTATCCTCGCAGTTGGCGCCGTAAGTTCCGTTGACGATGTGTATTCCTTTTCTTTGGCTGCCCAGCCTGAGTTTGCGGATGATCCGACCGAAGTTGTTCGAACGGAGGGTTATCGATTCCATATCGGCGTGCAAGGTCGCTTGGGCACTGGCGAGGTCGATGGCGGCGGAGTGGAAATTGATTTGCAGCTTGTCGAGTTCGTTGCGCATCGCGGCGGTCACGGCGGTGAGTTCGTCGACCCGCGCTTCACTGGCGATATTGCGGATTTCAACCTCGATCTTGCCCATGCGTTCGTAGGCGAGATGGACGTCGTTGGCCAGTTCCGCCGCTAGCGTCTCGACCGACTCGATATCGGACTGGATGGTTCGAACCCTTTCGTCCACGCCCGAGGCGCCGTCTTGGCCTCCGTCGGCGGCGCCTGGCAGAGGGTTCGCCGGGAGTTCCCGCACCTGGCCCTCGACGGCGGCGAGACGCTCGACCAGGGCACCCATCTGGTCGCGAATGCGTCTGATCCGATCGTCGGTGGCAGCTTCCATGAGGGTCTCTTCAACCCGGCTCAGGCGGGTCGATATCGCGGCCGGATTGATCGTCGCCACATCGGTTTCGATTTGCGACAACCGGCGTTTAACAGCCTCGGCCTCGACCCTCTCCAGCTGGGAAACGGCGATTGAAATTGCCCACAGGGCGATGCAACCGGCGATGAAGGCGACGCCCGCGCAAGCAGCCATGATCAACAGCAGGGAGCGATCGGTCAGCATGGTTATCCCCTCGCAGCCACTCGGATCCTCACCCGGTCTTCGGACGCGGCACCCCGGATCTTCCATGGTGCGCGGATCCGCGGTCGCTGTCGAGCCTTGGCGAAAATTACCTTGCCTCGCCGAGTGGTTCCCGATCAAGCCCACGGTTCCCGCCACGGAAAAGGATGAGCCAAACGAAAGCTTTGATTGTGATTATCCCGACACTTGCGATCCAAGTGTCGGGGGTTAGTCGCGCAAGGCCCCCTCAAGCTTGGCCCCGGTGAGATCGGCGCTCGACAAATTGGCTCCCCGGAGATCGGCGCCCCGCAGGTCCGCGCCCCGCAATCGGGCGCGGGACAAATTCGCGTTGGCGAGGTTCGCCTCGCGCAAATCCGCGTCCGACAGGTCGGCGCCGATCAAGGCCGCGTTCTGCATCGGCACGAACCGCATGTCCGCGCCGGAAAAATCGGCGAGATCAGCGTTGGCGTCGGAAAAGTTCGCGCCCCGAAGGTCGACGTTGCGGAGCTTGGCCGACAACAGCCCGGCCTCGGTGAAATCGGCTCCGCGAAGAATCGCCGTGCTGAGATCACCGTCGTGCAATATCGCCGAAATCAATATCGCGTTGGTGAAGTTCGTCTGGTGCAGCGTGGTATTCCGCAACTCGGCGCTCTGCAAGTCGGCGCCCGTCAGGTTTGCGTGGGTCAGGTCTGAATGGGCCAGCACGGCGCGGCGAAAGTTGGCGCCGGACAGGTCGGCGTTCGTAAAGTCGGCGTAGGTCACGATGCTCATCAGGAAACTCGCCGGCGTCTTGCTCGTGACCCCGACGAGGCTGGCGCGGATCATGTTCGACCCAGCGAAAAAGGCGGCCCCGATTTCGGCCCCGTCCAATACGGTCTCGGTCAGGGAGCTATCGATAAAATCGGCGCGGGTGAGATTGGCCCCCGTGAAATTTGCCCGGTTCAGATAGGCGTTTCCGAGAACGGTCTTCTGATTGTTCGAACCGGGGCCGAGATCGCTGTCCATGAACTTGGCGTCGTGGCAGTGGCAGTGAAATAGATAGGCCCCCCTCAAGTCCGCGTTCGACAACACCGTACCACGAAGTTTCGACCAGAATAACTGTGCGTCCCGGAGGTTGATCCCGATCAATTTGTAGTCATTCAGATTCACCTTCCGCAGATTTACCGTGGTGCCGGGAGCAATCAGTCGGATTTGGTTGAATTTGTCGACTCCGTCGGACCGCGACAAAAGCGCGATCAGCCGATCCCGGTCCGCCAGGAGCTTGTTCGCCCTTCCCCATTGTTTGCCAAAATTCCTCTCCTTAAGGATGCTCTCGATTTCCGAATTGTCATCGGCCGCGAAGGCCGCAATTCCTGCATTGTCAGCCAATTGCACGAACCAGACCACGGAGGAAAAAACCGTGATCATGGCTAGAATAAACGTGATGGCCTGGAGCCCGGAAAATTCTTTTACTCTCAACAATTTCCGGAATTGCGTGTGGCGTCTCATCCTTTGATTCTTCGTCTCTGTAAAGGCGGTACTCAGTCGTACAATTTTCTTTCCGCAGTATTTTACCATTCTTACCGCTTGCTGGGCGGAAAATCGCGGCCGTCCCACGCGTGCGAGGTTGGGCCACGAAACCCGGCTCAAGGTCGATCGAGGATGGTTCCCTTGATTTTCGCGCCGATCAGACTAGCGCCCTCGAGGTTGGCCCCGACCAGAAGGGCATCCGTAAGATCGGCTCCGTCGAGAACCGCCTCGGTGAGGTCCGCGTCCCTCAGATCCGCGTCTCTCAAATCCGCCCGGGTCAAATCGGCGCGGGTCAAATTGGCCCCTAGTAGCTTCGCCCGCGTGAGCTTGGCACCGATGAAGGCGCCGTTCTGCATGTCGACCCCTTGCAGCTTGGTGTCGGAAAGATCCGCGAAATCCGCGTGCACGTCGGTGAGAATTGCGCCTTCGAGGTTGGCCTTGCGGAGGTTCACGCCCAGGAGACCCGCGTCGGTCAAATCGGCTCCCATGAGAATCGACATGCGCAAGTCGTTGTGATGGAGAATGGCGCCTAAAAGGTTCGCGTTTCTTAAGTCGGTCAAATACAGGTTGGCATCGCGCATTTCGGCGCTTTGCAAATTGGCGCCCCTGAGATTCGCCCGCGAAAGATTGGCGTGGGCGAGGATGGCTTTGCGCAGATTCGCGTAGCGAATTTCAGCGTGTCTGAGATTGGCGTAGGAAAGGTTGCTGCTCGGAAAACTCGCCGGGGTGGCGCTGGTCACGCCGACCAGGCTGGCCCGGATCAGGATCCCGCCGGCGAAATTGGTGCCGCCGATTTCCGCGCCATCGAGGATCGCATCGGTGAGAGAGCTATTAATCAAATCGACCCGACTGAGATTCGCGCCGGAAAAATTGGCCCTGTCGACGTGCGCGTCCGCCAAAATGGTCCTTTGATCGTCGCTGCCCGGACTTAGATCGGCGTCCACGAAAATCGCGTTGTGACAATGACAGTGGAAGAGGTAGGCGCCCTGTAAATTTGCTCCTGTAAGATTCGCCTTTCTCAGTTTCGACCAATATATCTTGGCATCTTTGAAATTGACCCCCATGAGAGCAAGGTTATTCATTGTCATCTTTCGTAAATTAACTGGAGCATCGGGATTTATCTTGCGAATCCTGTTGAATACATAGGTTCCTTTGTTCTTTCTCAGGACGAAATCCAATACCTTCCGATCATTGAGAATTTTTTTTGCCAATGCCTGCCGTCGGTTTTCGTCCTTTTCTTCGAAAAGCTGCCCGACGATGCGCTTCTCGTCCACGGCCCAGGCAACAGTGATGGACGATCCGCCTGATTCCGAACCAAGGAAGGGTAGGTCAACGGCGAACGCGACGACGAAACCGATGATAGCGATCAAGCCGCGAGTGAACAGGATCTTCGGCGACATCCCGGATTTCTGGAATCGAGAGCGACGATTTTGTTGTCTGCACTTTATAACACGGACTAACGGCGCGCCAAACACGTTGACTTCCGCGCCGCGGGGCCATCGGGGCATTGGAGGAGGCGGTGCCCCGATGACAGCCGTTCAACGCTGGGGAGGGTCTGCGGAAGCGTCTGGCGGCGGCGAGGGGGCCGAAAACGTCGCCGCTAGGAAGGCCAACACGTGGGCCGCGGCACCATGCGCGTACAGCTCGTTGTGACAGGCACCGGGCACGATCTTGATCGTCTTCGGCTCGGGCGCGGCGGCGAAAAGCTCTTCCCCGATGGATACGGGTATCAGACCGTCACGTTCGCCGTGGACAACGAGCAGCGGCACGCCGATCCGCCCGATCTTGGCGAGGGAATCGTACTTGTCGCGTACCAAGTACGACGTCGGCAAATACCAATAATGTTGCGCCACGACAGCCGTGATCGACGTGAACGGCGATTCGAGAACCAGGGCCCCGAGGCGCCGTTCGGTGGCCATCTGGACCGCGACACCGGTGCCCAGGGACTCGCCGTAAAGGACGATTCTGTCGGCCGGCGTGCCGCGGTTCGCGAGGGCGTCGAGAGCGGCACGCCCGTCGCGGTAAAAGCCTTCCTCGCTGGGTTCGCCCTCGTTGCCACCGTAGCCGCGCCAACTCAACAAAAGAACGCCGTAACCCGCCTCCAAATAGGGCCGCGCCTTTCCACCTCGGTAGCCGATATGTCCGCCATTGCCGTGGAAATAAACGATGGTGGCTTTGTCCGGGCGCGCGGGCGGACGGAACCACGCCAACAGGGACAGACCATCCTCGGTCCGCAGCCGGATGGTCTCCATTTCGGGGACCCCGGAGCGGATCTTGTCGGGTACCGCCCGGTCGGGGAAGTACATGAGCCGGCGCTGTCCAAGGTACAGACAACCCGTGAGCAGGGCGTAACCGGTAACGGCGATGGTTAGAAAACGCAACACGGTTCGTAAGTTACCGAGCATCTTGAATTCGCCGTTCGCGGGCACCAATATGCGTGGTGGTACATGATGCCATGATAGCCTCGCGTTCACGTCTTGACACCCCGCTCGCGCAGAGACGCGCGGGCGACGTCGCGAGCGGAGAAAACATCTCGGGGAAATCCTTCAAATCAGGATCCGGTCGACATACACTCCGGCGCCGATCGGGTTCCGAAACGTGCCGACGACAACCATCACGAATATTTGAACGAACTTGTATTGCACATGATCCAACTGCGAGCATAAAGGTGGCATGGACCTACTGTTCTTGATAATTATTTTATTCCTTTCGTTTTCGAATGGGGCGAACGATAACTTCAAGGGTGTCGCCACCGTTTGGGGCAGCGCGCTTCTCGATTTCCGGCACGCGTTGATCCTGGCAAACGCGTCGACCTTTTTGGGATCGGTATGCGCCACCGTTCTGGGGTACCGGATTCTGGCCGTGTTTTCCGGCGCCGATCTGGTCCCCGACGCGGTCTTGACGAACCCCGACTTCGCCAGCGCCTTCGCCCTCGGGGCGGCCGGCACGGTGTTCCTGGCGACGGTACTGCGCCTGCCGATCTCGACGACCCACGCGCTGCTGGGTGCCCTGGTCGGGACCGGAGCTTGGTTCGTCGGGACGAGTATCGACCTCGCGGTCCTCGGACCCAAGGCGATCGTGCCATTGCTCGTTTCGCCCTTCCTCGCGGCGGGGCTGACCTTCTTGGCCTGGAGGACGCTTCGCGCCATCGGCGAAAACGGGGTCGGAGCCAAGCGTCTCTTGCTGCCCCGGTTCGCTTTCGCCACCGCGAAGCCGCCGCTCATGCTTTCCGCCCGCTCCTCGATCGCCGAAACCACCCCGGCGCCAACACCCGTGGAACAGCCCGGCGCCGCGACGCCGTCCTGGCGGATTCCGGACTATCTCCACGTCTTTTCAGGGTGCCTGGTTTGCTTCGCGCGCGGCATCAACGACACGCCGAAAATTGCCTCCTTGCTGCTCCTCGGGTTGATATCCCTCGATGATACCTTTTGGGCCTTTGCTCTGGTCGCCAGCGGAATTCTTCTCGGCGGCGGCCTTTTTTCGCTCCGGGTCGCGACAACGATCAGCCACGAGATCACCAACGTGCCGCGACGCCAGGGACTGGTCGGAAACCTCGTCACCGCCTTCCTCATCCTTTTCGCCTCGAAATTGGGGTTTCCGGTTTCAACGACTCACGTCGCGGTCGGTTCCCTGATCGGCATCGGCATTACCAGCCAAGGGGGAAACTGGCGGCGGATCCGGCAAATCCTGTTTTCCTGGGTCGTGACGATCCCCTGTGCCTTCGGCCTGGCGTTCTGCCTCGGCGCCCTCGTGTCATAAATTTTTTGAAGTCTGTTCGAAAACTCGCGGCGCCAGCCCTCTCCCTGTACCATTTAAGTTGACCACTCGAACATAGAAAGTTGATGTGGTTGTTGTTTTGTGGGTAACGCGGAGCGTTATCCACAAAATGCGGTCAGCTGAAGATCTGATCGGGTCATTTTTTCGGATCGGACGAGCCTTCTGGGAGCGACCCATTGCTCCCTGTGTTTCGAGCGCCTGGGGGGGGACGCGTGCCCCGGAGGGGCGGCCGCGGCGGACAGCCGGTGGGGAGTTGCGCCTGCGAGCGCCAGTACAGGGAATGTTCGGCGTCGCGGCGGTCCGAGGCAAGAGAGGAGAAAGGCGATGAACTTTGATTGGTTTGCTGGCATTGACTGGGCGACCGAGAGGCACCAGGTTTGCCTTCTTGATGGTAACGGCGTCATCGTCGTTGAAAGGTCGTTCGCCCACAGCGGGGAAGGGCTGGCCGAGTTGTGCGCGTGGCTGACGAAAAAGAGTGGCAGTGTGCCGGAGAGGATTGCCGTCTCCATCGAGGTCCCGCATGGGGCGGTCGTCGATACCTTGCTGGAGCGGGGTTTCGCCATTCACAGTATCAACCCCAAGCAGCTCGACCGCTTTCGCGATCGTTTCACCGTCGCCGGCGCCAAGGACGACCGCCGCGACGCCCATGTCCTCGGCGATTCCTTGCGCACCGACGGCCATTGCTTTCGTCGCTTGAAGGCCGATGCTCCCGCCATCATCGAACTGCGCGAATATTCGCGCCTGGGCCGAGGACCTCGGCCAGGAGCGCGTGCGCCTCGCCAACCACCTGCGCGAACAGTTGAGACGCTATTATCCCCAGGCCTTGGAGGTCAGCGACGATGTCGCCAGCGAGTGGTTTCTCGCCCTGTGGAAGAAGGCGCCCACTCCCGAGAAGGCGCGGCGCATCCGGACCGAGACCGTTGCCGAACTGCTGAAAACCCACCGCATCCGCAAAATCGACGCGCCTGAAGTGTTGCGCCTCTTGCGCCAAAAGCCGCTCACCGTCGCGCCGGGAACTATCGCCGCCGCTTGCGCTCATATCGGTTCCCTGGCCGAGCGTTTGCGCCTGGTCAACCGCCAGGTCAAGCAGGCCCGAAGCCGCATCGACGGCCTCTGCCGACACATCGCCGATCAACAGGACAGCGCCTCGGGGCAGAAATCCGAGCAGCGCGACGTGGACATCCTGCTTTCCATGCCCGGAATCGGGAGGACCGTCCTCGCCACGCTGCTCGCAGAAGCCTCGACGCCCCTGCGGGAAAGAAATTACCAGGCCCTGCGCACCTTGTCCGGCGCCGCCCCCGTTACCCGCCGGAGCGGCAAACGCTGTCTCGTCATCATGCGTCAGGCCTGCCACGTTCGGCTGCGAACCGCCCTTTACCACTGGGCCCGCGTCGCCATCCAACACGATCCCATCAGCCGCCAACGCTATGCCGCCCTTAGGGCCCGGGGACACGGCCACGCCAGAGCGCTGAGAACCGTCGCCGATAGACTGCTTGCCGTCGCCTGCGCCATGCTCAGAAATCAAACCCTCTTCGATCCATCCCATGCTCAAAAAAAGGGATTTATATCTCAAAGTAACGATCCCTTCTTGATTCCGGCCAGCCGGTTTGAAAATCACCGGAGCATCCACCCTAGGCCGTCTGGATAGACTTTCTCGGGTCGTGCCGCCCTGGCCTCGACCGCTGCGCGGAGGCTGGTGAGTTGCTTCTCTATCCCGGCATTTTTGGTCTTTAAAGCGGAGTTTTCAGTTTTGAAGGTAGCGTTTTCGCGCTGTAGATTGGCTAGTTTGATTTGGGTCTTATATACGAATTTACCCGCGCGGCTCACATGAGCATCCAGCGGTTTTCGCCGCTTCTATTGGTCTTGATCTGATCACGGCGAATGCGTTGGGTGGCTTCGTGCCAGGCGACAAGTTTCAGAAGTTCCGCGTTTTCTGTTTGTAAAGATGCGATGAAGGTGTCTTTTTCTAACGGAATTTCCTAGATTAAGACATTGACGATCTTCGCTTTCTAGATTTTGGCATTGTTGCCC
>CBDCME010000004.1:0-67924 GCA_965218865.1 Alphaproteobacteria bacterium | reverse complement strand
AGGAACACGTGAAAAAGGCAAAAGCGAAAAGCGCCATTGAAACCATCAAAGAGGCCGCCTAGCCTCGAAGCCCAACCATGCCTGCCTCGCCTTTTTCAACAGAGCATGGGACATCGCCCCGTTTGGTAATTTCCGGCCCTCTCGATTCAACAACAAGGATTTGCGCTCGCGTGGAATTTCAGCGACAACGCTCCGGGTGTCGTTGAGCACGATTCGGCGCCCTGAAACGCCAGTAACGCACTTATCGATTTGGCTGCCAGCAACGCGCCCACGACGACAACGAAGATGCACGACACAGAGCGCCCCATTCGAAGGGAAAGCCCACCAACGAGAACCATCACGATGATCAACGGTAGCCGAAAATCCGTGCCCCAAACGCCGAACAACCAATTCGGCATGGCGATCGCGATCACTGATAATGCCGCAAGCGATGGCCAAATTCTTGAGTCGACTCGAATTATCTTAAGAAATGCGCCAAGCACGAGAAAGAGGACAAAAACGATGAACACCGTGTCGTCGATCCAGCCGCCAATAAATATCGCTGGCGATCTCAATGCGGTGAATTTCTCGTTTAGCCCGCCATAATTCGTCTGCACCGTGCCTTCAAATAAGGCGCTTCGGTCGTAGAAGACCCATAACGCGATCGCTGGAAGCGACTGACTCGCCGCAGCAAGCCAGTCCATCGCCACGGTTTTCGGTGATGGTCTATCACGCCAGGCCCGCGCAACTTCATATCCGCCGACCAGAATGCAGTACGACGCGAAACCGAATATATGGCAGAAATAAAGCGCGAGGGCCGCTATACTGAACAGCAGGACTCTAAGCCATCGGTGCCATTTCGCGGCCGCGATCCAGCCCGCGAAAAGCAACAAACAGAACCGACCGAGAATAGATAACTCAAGAAACCCCATGCCAATATATAATTGTAGGAAAAAATAAAAGCGGCGAGCGGCGCAATACCAATTCGCCCAAATACACGTATTGAATGACCATTGCGCCAAATACCGGAAGCACGACACAGCAGCCACGAGACGCGATGTCCCATGCTCTGTTGAAAAAGGCGAGGCAGGCATGGTTGGCTTCGAGGCCAGGCGGCCTCTTTGATGGTTTCAATGGCGCTTTTCGCTTTTGCCTTTTTCACGTGATCCTCGAGGGCAGCTCTGAGGATGGGGAGTTGCCGGTAGGCCTTGAGGCGACGGAGGTCTTTTGGGCTTCCAGGAGGCCGGCGGCGGTCCATCGCAAGCCATCTCGGCGTTGCGCCAGCGCTTGACATTGTGCTGCACCATCCTGACCGTTCCCAAGGCATTCTCGATGGCGTTGGTGCAGGCCAAGGAGCGCCTGAGCTTGGGCGGCAGGCCCAAGCGGATCACGGTGAGGATCTCATCCAGGCCCTCCAGGATGGAAGCCGAAACGCCGGGGGCCTCGGTCTCCAGGCGGCGCGCCAGGTTCTTCATGAGGCGTTCGGCTTTCTCGGCATCGTCTTGGTCCCAGGCTTGCCTGAGCGCCTTCTTGACGCCGGCATGAAGGCTTTCGTCGAGGCGCTCGATGATGTTGCGGCCCTTGTGGACCTGGCAGCGCTGGAGGGCGGCCACCGGCCCGAAGGTCCGCTTGATCGCCTTGGAGAGCGCCTTGGCGCCGTCGACGATGAAGAGCCGGGGCACTTCCGGGTCGAGGCCGCGGGCGGTCAGGTTGTCGAGCAGCGCCTGCACCGTGGCGGCATTCTCCGTGGCACCTTCGGCCAGGCCTAGAACATGCTTCTCGCCCGCGCCGTCGATGCCAATAGCTGCCAGCAACACGTGATCGCCGACGTGCAGCCCGTCGATCTGGATGACCAGGAGATCGAGATCCGAAAGGTCGCTGGCCAGGAAGGCCTTCAGCTTCTTGCGCGTCATGGCCACGAAGCGCCGCGAGACCGCGGACTTCGAGGTCGCATCGCCCGCGCGTGCCGGCAAGGTCGCCGCTGGCCTCGCCGGGCAGGCGCACGGCGCGCGCGTACTTGCGGGTCGAAACCGTAAGCAGCATGATGTTCATCGCCCAGGACTGCAAAAGCGCCGGGTCCGAGAGCAACTCCCAGCTCGGCAAGCTCATCTCCTTGCCCGCAAGATCGCGCACCCGCGGGCGCGTCAGCTTCACCTTGCCCCCGTGATAGGCAATCTCGCTCTGGGTTGTCCCCCAGCGATGGCCCTGCCGCTCGGCCGTGCGGGCGTGCGCGCTCCGCAGAGCACCTCGCTATCCTCGTCCAGCATCTCGCCCAGGGTCTCCACCCCGGCCAACAGGCAAAAGCGATCCACGCTCATGCGCAGATCATCAAAAGCCTCCGGCAAGGCCGGCGGCAACAGAGGAAGCGGGATCTCCAACAGTTTCGAAAGGCGGCTGTTCCGTGTAGTCTTGGTCATGGCGTCGTTCTCCTTGATGGATTCAACACCCAGAGCCTAACGGTTCCAGGCGAATGACGCCTACCTCACTTTTTCAACATCAGCCGGGACATTGCCACCGGCTGCCACGCGACTTCGTAGTAGCGTTGCAAATTCGGAGATTGGTCGATAGTCGTTAAAACATGTATTCGCGCCAAATGATTAATGTAATCGCCCAAAGGTAGAATATCGACTGTCATTATAGGAACGAGCACTATAACTAAAAAACAACCATAAACTAACGTTACTAGGAACTTATAATTTAACAAGACATTATATATTTTCATTTGATTCATTTTACAACCAGGTCTACTCGTCCGTAGCTTGGAAAATTTTTCGTTCAACTTTGCACTAAATCTTCCTCGTTTACCCCAATATACATTGGTAACCGCGACCAACGTCGGCCAAATTTCCCTCTAATGGGTAGAATTTCCTTGCGGCAGACCATATTCTTTCCCGCGGGCGATTGGTGCTGCGAGACGCATATACATAGTCGCCCGTGAAGAACGCGTAAGCGGCTGATGTTGGTAGCTCTTTCGGTTTGGCGAAGTAATCGGATTTGCAAGAAAACGGGTTTTGGGCCTGAAAAGCTTGTGATTTGAAATAATTGATTTTGGGGATTCCCCTCCGTTGCGGAACGTGATTCTCTGCTCCCGTCGATTGGGATTGGAGAACTGTGATGAAGCCATCGCGCAAGGTGTCATCGGGAATAGAGGACCTGTTCCGCTCGCGGTTCGAAAACATCATCAACCTGCGCCACGAGTTGGTGGTGTTGGGGGGCCGGATCGCGTGGACTTTCTTCGACGAGACCTATGAAGCCTTGTATTCGGAGGAGGGTCGGCCGGGGGTCCCGACGCGGTTGATGGTTGGGCTGCACATCCTCAAGCATATGTTCGATCTCTCGGATGAGGAGGTCTGCGAGCGCTGGGTCTACGACCCATACTTCCAGTGCTTCTGCGGCGAAGAGTACTTTCAGCATGAGCTGCCCATGGAGCGCTCGTCGATGACCCGGTGGCGGGACCGGATCGGGCCGGAAGGTTTGGAGAAGGTATTCCAGGAGAGCCTGGCCGTGGCCCACCGGGTGGGGGCGCTGCGGGAGAAGGACCTCGAGCGGGTGACGGTGGACACCACCGTACAAGAGAAGGCGATTGCCTTTCCGACCGACGCCAAACTGATGCAACGAGCCCGCGAGCGGCTGGTGCGACTGGCACGGGAGCACGGTATTGCCCTGCGTCAGTCCTATACCCGCCTGGGCAAGAGGGCGTTGATCATGCAAGGCCGCTACCGCCATGCCAAACAGCACAAGCGGGCCAACAAGGCCCTGCGCAAGCTCAAGACCTATCTCGGGCGCACCGTCCGCGACATCCGCCGCAAGACGGCCCAGGAGGAGAGCCTACGGGATACCTTCCGCCGCCCCTTGTGGCTGGCCGAGCGGGTGTCGACCCAGAAGCGGCGCGACCCCTTGCCCAAGGTCTATTCGCTCCACGCGCCCGAGGTCGAATGCATCGGCAAAGGGAAGGCGCACAAGCCGTACGAGTTCGGCTGCAAGGTCTCCGTGGCGGCGACCAATTCCCGCCCCCCCGGCGGCCAGTTCGTCGCCCACGTCAAGGCCTTCCACGGCAATCCCTATGATGGCCACACCTTGAGGCAGGTGATCGAAGAGATGGAACGCTGGACGGGGATATCGGCCGAGCGCATCTATGTCGACAAGGGATACCAGGGCCACGATTACCCCAACAAACACCGCGTCTTTAGATCAGGCCAGAAACGCGGCATCACGCCGACGATCAAGAAGGAGCTCAGGCGGCGCTCCGCCGTCGAGGCCGTGATCGGACATCTCAAGAGCGGTGGCAGGCTGGGGCGCAACTTCCTCAAAGGCCGCGACGGCGACAAGATCAACGCCATCCTCGCCGGCGCCGGCTACAACTACCGCCTTGTCCTCAAATGGCTGAGGCGTTTGTTTGTCCAAATCCTGGCCGCGCTCCTCAGCGACATCTCGCACCCCACCGCAAACCCAATCGCCGCTTCAGCTTGAAATCAGGGTTCTTCACGGACGACTCATACCAACCGCCCTAGAGTTTGACTCGCGCAAAGGTTTACACGCTAGGTTTTGTGTGATTCAAGGTTGTTGGCAACAAGGGAGTGTGTTCAATGCCAACGATTCCTTTGCGAAACGACTTTGATGCTGAAAGAGTCCGTGTTCTTGCGGCACGGAGCGATGATGGGAACCAGGCGCGACGGCTTTTGTCGATGGCGGCCATCTACGATGGGATGGATCGAGCGTGCGCGGCGGGTATTGGCGGCATGGATCGGCAGACGTTGCGGGACTGGGTTCACCGGTTCAACGCGGGAGGTCCGGCCGGTCTGATCGACCGCAAGCCGAACGGGGCGTTGCGTCGGTTGACGCCGTCGCAAATGGCGGCGCTTTCGCGGGCTATCGAGGCCGGTCCCGATCCCGAACGGGATGGGGTCGTGCGCTGGCGCTGCATCGATCTCAAGCAACTGATCCGAACGCGCTTCGGCGTGGACTATCACGAGCGGAGCGTCGGCAAGCTGCTGGCCGCGCTCGGGTTCTCGCATATTTCCGCGCGCCCGCGCCACGTCGGCCAGGATGCGCGGGCACAGGAGGAATTTAAAAAAAGTTTTCCCGAACACTTGGCGAAAATCGTAGCGGCACAGCCACCGGACACGCCCATCGAGGTTTGGTTTCAAGATGAAATGCGCGTCGGCCAGAAGAACAGCCTGGTGCGCCAGTGGGCCCCAAAGGGATCGCGCCCGCGCCAGGTCAAGGACCTACGGACCTCTTCGGCGTATCTCTTCGGCGCCATCTGCCCCGAGCGCGGTGAGGGCGCGGCGCTGGTCATGCCGCGCGCCAATACTGAAGCCATGGACCTGCATCTCGAGGAAATCAGCCGGGCCGTTGCCCCAAACGCCCATGCCGTCGTGCTGCTCGACCAAGCCGCATGGCACACCACTGCCAAACTCGGCATCCCGGAGAACATCTCCCTCGTGCCTTTGCCACCCAAGTCCCCGGAGCTCAATCCCGCCGAAAATGTCTGGCAATACCTCCGCCAGAACTGGCTCTCCAATCGTGTCTGCGACTCCTATGAAGCCATCGTCGAGGCCTCTTGCCAAGCCTGGAACAACCTGACCGACCAACCTTGGAAGATCATGTCCATCGGCCTCAGAGCGTGGGATCGCACAAGTCAATGTTAAGGGCGGTTGGTATAAGCCCTTGTTGATGCATCAACTTTCCAAACTTCGGCTGTCGCCTCCGTTTGGGTCGATGCACTAGGAAGCCCACAGAGACCATCGCCACGGCAAGTCCCTAGGCGAGACCCTGATCGGGGAGGACGCTATTCGATCACGATCGTGCCGGTCATGCCCTTTTCGGCGTGGGTTTGGCCGTCGTCGTCCTTGATGTGGCAGTGAAGGTCGTCAAGCTTGCCTGTCGCGACCGGGACGAACCACCATTCCGCCGTAGCCCCCGCGTAAACCTCGATCTCGCGAATCGCGCCCTTGATCTCGGCCATCGTACGCCCGCCGTCCACGACCTGGACTTTCCGTGTGTACACCTTGGCGGCCAGTCCTTGGGAGGTGAAGTAGTGCTTCATCTGGCTGGGGTTCGTGACAACGAGCTTGTAGAGCTTGCCCGTCACGAAGGTAAGATTGTCGGGTGTGAAAACGAAATCGCCGGCCTTGGTTCCGAGCGCGACCCGCACCTCGATGGGCTCTTGCTTGGCAAGATTTCCGGCCGAGAAGCCCGCCGTCACCACGGCGAATCCGGCGAAAATTACGGTCAGGCCCACGATCACATGGCGCCGCATGATATTTTGCTCCTCTTTAGTGTCTCTTCGATAATGCGCGTCCGCGCATTTTTTGCGTCTGTCCCTCTCCCCTTCCCGGCCACCCATATCAGCATACTCTCGTGGGTGGCCGGGAGGGGGAGAGGGCCGGTGCCGCGAGTTTTCGAACGGGAAAACCCGCGACTCCCATGGTAACCGAGGATCCCCGGAAAACCTAGTGTATCGACCCAAACGGAGGCGACAGCCGAAGTTTGGAAAGTTGATGCATCGACAAAGGCCTGGTGCACGGGGGCGTGAACGAAGTGAATGCGCCGGTGCACTAGCGGACGCTTGCGAGGCGGTTTTGACCCGGGCCGAAAGGCTCCCTTCAAGCGATGCGTTTGATCTTTTGTTCCAGACCTCTTGATCGAGCAAGATCGGGGGCCAATGGCATTCCGAGCCAGGTCTTTGGAGTCGCGCCCTTCGATCAAGAGGGACCGCACTGACGTGGTGCGCTATTCCTTCCCAGGCCGTACCCTCTTCTCCTAAGTCGCCTGCGTGTCAGCCGGTTCGAATGGGATTTTGAGGCGGGTGCCTGTTGCGCGGGCGAGCTTCTCCAGGGTGGTGGTCGAGGGTTTGCTTTTGCCGCCTTCGAGGCGGGCGATCACGCTTTGGGTCGTGCCCATGCGGGCGGCCAGCTCTGCTTGCGTGAGACCGGCATGGGACCGTGCCGCGGTCACGGCCGCCGCCAGGGTAAACTCTTCCCCCAGGGCGTTCGGCGACATAGCGCGGGTTCTTGCGCCACTCGGCGAAGAGATCATCCATACTCTTGTAGCGCTGTTTGCTCATTTCACCTCCTCGGCCCGCCCGCGGGCCAGTTCGATTTCGCGGCGCGGGGTTTTCTGGGTCCTCTTCCGAAACGCTCGGACGACCAACGGGCGAGACTCGTGGGGTCACCCTATTTTCTTGCCGCCGGCGCCGAGCTTGGTTGATCGGGTTGAGCTGGGTTCTCGGATCAAGTCCGAGGACGACGAGGGGGCGGTAGTTCCGCGGAGTCCGTCCTAGTTGCAACCATTGTAGAAGGATCGTCACTGGCGTCGACCGGCTGGCGGTGGGGGCTATCGGGTGAGGCCCTTACTCGACGCTTTTCGATGAAAGCCTGACGATGATTTCGTGGCGGTAGTAGGAGATGACGAGCTTGGGGTCGGAAGTGGCGGGATCGCCGAAGTAGGTGATCTTGCCTTCCTCGACGGCGTCGGGGCCGCCGTAGCGTTCGAAGAATTCCTTGACCAGGGAGACGAAGAGTTGGTCCTGGCTCTGATGATACCGAACGTCGGGAAAATAGGTCAGATAGATGGTGTGGATTTTGCCGCTCGGCTTGGCGAAATAAGAGGCGAAGGACTCCAGCCGGGCGCTGTCGATGCATCTGGCCCAACGGGAATATCCATGATCACAGTCGGGTGTGAAGTGGAATCCGTCGGCCTCGATCGCGGCGAGAAATTCCTTTTCGGTCAGTCCGATCAAAGCGCCCGCGAGCTTGAGGTCGCGGCCCTCGCCGGCGTGAGCCGGGGGGCCGGAATACCAGGCGAAGCTCGCGAACATAAGTCCGGCGAATGCCGTTCGAAACGCTACCACGCTTTCCTCCCTTAATGACATCGCCGTGAATTGGCCCGTGGCAGGGCGATTGTCCTATCAGACCGCGCGGCCGAGGAGAAGCGCCGTGACGGGGAACCGAGGCGCCCCCCTAGCCCTGTAACAACCTTATTCCCGCGCCTTCGCTTGTTCCAGGGCCGCTCGGGCCTTTTCGGTTTCGCCCAGCACCTGGTAGGCACGGGCGAGCCGGCGCCAGCCGTCGGCGTCGTTGGGATTTTCCTCGAGTTTTTGGGCCAGGCGATCGACCATGCTGCGGATCATCGCATTACGGTCGCCGGCGGACATTTCGGCCGCGGCGGCCATATCCTCCGCCGTCGGTCCCGGGGCGGCAGCCGGTGCCGGCGCGATCCGCGGGAGCGCCTCGCCGACGTCGACTCCGAGTTCGGAGGCCAGGCGCGCGACCTGTTCGCGCACGCCCGGTAACCAGGCGGCGTCCGCGGGCGCCGTTTGGACCAGGTCCAGCCAGATGTCGAGGGCCTCCTGCCCGGCCCCGCCCTGCGCCTTGTTAAGGCCGACGAAATAGCGCGCCATCGGGTGATCGGGTACCTTCGCCACCGCCTGGTCGAAGAGACTGGCCGCCTCGGCGCTGACCCTGCCCTGGGCCGCGTTGACCATCATGGCCCCGAGTTCGGTAAGGAGGTCCGGGTGTCCGCCCGAAGCCTCGACCGCCCGCCGCATCGCCCCGATGGCGTCGCCGGTGCGCTGCTGAAAGGCATAGGAGCGCGACAACAGGACCCAACCCTCGACGTCGTCGGGATCGCGTTCAAGCCGGACCGAAAGCTTTTCGATCATCTCCCCCATGTCGCCCCCGTCGTTGCTCGGGGCATTGGCCTCGGCCATGCGGCTTTGGGTCACCGCGCCCCCTTCCCCGATTTTCGGCGAGCCGAATTTCAGATAGAGGCTACCGCTCGCGATCGGCACCGTCACGGCGACGACGAAAGCGGTGATAAGCCGCGACTGGGCGCTCGCCTGTTGGGCCTGGGAATCGTCCGATCCCGGCGACGCGGTGGATAGGATACGGCGCTCGATCTCGGTCCGGGCCGATTCCGCTTGCGCCGAGCTGATCAAGCCGCTGGCCTTATCGGCCTCGAGCTCCCGCAACTGGTCCCGGTAGACTTCGAAATCATACGCGGAGCGGGGCGCGGTCCGCCCCCGTTGGCGCAGGAGCGGCAGGACCAGCAAGGCCAGCGCCGTCGCGGTCATCGCCCCGAGAATAAGGAATAGAAGCATCGCTCAGCGGTTGTCGAGCAGGTTGTCGAGCCGTTCGCGGTCCGCCGCGGTCAAGGCCTCCGCCGCGACCGCGCTGCCGCCCTGGCGGCGCAAATAGACGCCGACGCCGGCGGCGCCGAGGACGAGCAGAATCGCCGGTCCGAGCCACAGCGCGAAGGTCGCCGGCTTGAACGGCGGCTTGAGCAGAACGAAGTCGCCGTAACGGGCGACGACGTAAGCCTTGACCGCCTCGTCGCTATCGCCGTCCGAGAGTCGCTCGCGGACGATGCGCCGCAGGTCCTTGGCCAGGTCGGCGTCGGAATCGTCGATCGACTGGTTTTGACACACCAGGCAGCGCAGTTCCTTGCCGATGGCGCGGGCGCGGGCCTCGAGCGCCGGATCCGAGAGGGCCTCTCCGGCGCCGATCGCGTACGCGGCGCCCCACGCCGAAACGCCTAGGCCCAGGAGAGCCAACAGGACGACGACCCTCATCCGCGCAATCTCTCGATCAGGGGCAGGATGGTGTCTTTGAAATCCTTGGGCAGGATGGGGCCGACGTGCTTGTAGACGATGCGGCCGTCGCGATCGACCAGATAGGATTCGGGCAGACCATACACGCCCCAGTCAATGCCAACCCGGCCCGAGGCGTCGGCCCCCTTGCGTCGGTAGGGATCGCCCAATTCCTCGAGCCAGCGCAAGGCCGCGGCCGGCTTGTCCTTGTAGTTGATGCCGTAGACGGGAACGATTCCTTCGGCGTTGAGCCGGTTCAAGAGGGGGTGCTCGACCCGGCAGGAGACGCACCAGGAGGCAAAGAAGTTCACCAGGGTGACCTGCCCCCTGAGATCGCCGTGCCCCAGACCCTCGCCTTCGCCCATCACCGGCGGCAGCTCGAACTCGGGTACCGGCTTGTCGATCAGCGCCGAGGGGACCTTGCCGGGATCGAGGGTCAGTCCGACCCCGAGAGCGACGGCGACGATCGCGAAGACGGCGACCGGCAGAATGTAGCGGAGACGCGCCAGCGCCGACACTTCGCCCACCGTGCCGCTCACGCCGTCGCCGGTTTCGCGGCCCCGAGTCCGCGTGCCGCCGCCCGCCTCGGCGTCCCGACCCGGTGGCGCCGATCGCTCAGGCTTATGCCGCCGCCGATCATCACCACGATACCGCCGATCCAGATCCAGGGAACCAGCGGATTGAAATAAATTCGCGTGTTCCAGCCGCCGCCTTCGTGCGGGTTCTCGTCGCCGACGACGACGTAGAGATCGGAGACCCAGGTGGTGTGGATCGCGGCTTCGGTGGTGGGCTGATTCTGGACCGGATACAGGCGCTTCTCGGGGAACAGACGCGCCACCTGCCGGCCCCCCTCGGTGACGATGAACTCACCCCGCTTAGAGGTGTGGTTGGGGCCCTGATGCTCGCGGACGTCGAGGAGTGTGAAATCGTAACCCCCAACCGTGACGGTATCGCCCCGGTTCATGAGCTGGATCGCCTCTTCCTGCCAGGTCTGCGAAGCAATGACGCCGGCGAGGACGAAGCCGACGCCGGCGTGGGCGAGGGTCATGCCGTAGGCCCCTCGCGGCAGGTGGCGGGCCCGTTTCCACGATTCGGTCAGGGGCAGGCGGAAAAGCTTCAGCCGCCCGGCGAGACCCACGAGCGAGCCGGCGACGAGCCACGCCGCGACTCCGATCCCCAGGGGCGGCAGGGGCGAGGCGCCGGTGGTCAGAGACCAGGTCGCGATCGCCACCGCCGCGGCGGCGGCGAAGGCCAGCTTGAGGCGGCCGAGAACACCGGCCAGGTCGGCGCGTTTCCACGACATCATCGGACCGATCGCGGTCAATATCAAAAGCGGCATGATCAAGGGACCGAAGGTCCGGTTGAAATAGGGGGCCCCGACGGAAACCTTGTCCCCGCCGAGAGCGTCGAGGAAGAGGGGATACATGGTGCCGAGAAAGACCGTGGCGCACGCCGTCGACAACAGGAGATTGTTGATCACCAAGCTGCCTTCCCGCGATATCGGGGCGAACAGACCGCCCCTTTTCATGGCCGCGGCGCGGATCGCGTAGAGGACCAGGGATCCGCCAACCACGAAGACCAGGAAGGCGAGGATGAAAACGCCGCGCGCCGGATCGGTGGCGAAGGCATGAACCGAGGTAAGGACTCCCGAGCGGACCAGGAAGGTCCCCAACAGAGAGAGGGAAAAGGTCAGGATGGCGAGCAGGATCGTCCAACTCTTCAAGGCGTCGCGCCGTTCGCAAACGATGGCCGAATGCAGAAGCGCCGTGCCCGCGAGCCAGGGCATGAAGGAGGCGTTCTCGACCGGATCCCAGAACCAGAAGCCGCCCCAGCCGAGCTCGTAATAGGCCCACCAGCTGCCCATGGCGATGCCGATCGTGAGGAAGCACCAGGCGGTGAGCGTCCAGGGCCGGACCCAGCGGGCCCAGGCGGCGTCGACCCGGCCTTCGAGCAGGGCCGCGATGGCGAACGAGAAGGCCATCGAAAAGCCCACGTAACCGAGATAGAGGAAGGGCGGGTGATAAGCCAGCCCCGGGTCCTGAAGCAGGGGATTCAAATCGCTGCCGTTGATCGGCGCCGGGTCCAACCTTTCGAAGGGATTGGAGGTAAACACCGAAAATGCCAGGAAACCTACGGCGATCAAGGCCTGGACGGCAAGGACGCGGGCCCTCAGGGCCGGCGGCAAATTGGTCCCGAAGAGGCTGACCGCCAAGCCATAGATCGCGAGGATCAGGACCCACAGCAAGAGCGAGCCCTCGTGATTGCCCCACACACCCGAGATCTTGTACATCAGCGGCTTCGCCGTGTGGGAATTCTGGGCCACGTTGGCGACGCTGAAGTCGGACATCACGTAGGCGTACATGAGGCAGCAAAAAGCGATCGCGATGAAGAGAAACTGGGCCACGCTCGCGGGCCGGGCCAAGGCCATCCAGTCGGCGTCGCCGCGCCAGGCGCCGATCAGCGGCAGGGTTCCCTGGGTCACGGCGACGAAGAGCGCCAGGATCAAGGCGTAATGTCCGATTTCGGGAATCAATTCGCTTCCCCCTCGTTCCAGTAACCCGATGCCTTGAGTGCATCGGCGACCTCTGGTGGCATGTAGTTCTCGTCGTGTTTGGCGAGAACCTCGGCGGCCTCGAAAACGCCTCCATCGGTGAGATGGCCCTCGGCGACCACCCCCTGTCCCTCGCGGAACAAATCCGGAAGCAGCCCCTTATAGGTCACGTCGATGCTGGAGGACAAGTCGGTGACCCGGAAGGCCACCGAGACGCCGTCGGGCAAGCGTTTGAGGCTGTTTTCCTCGACCAGGCCGCCGAGACGGAAGCGGCGACCCTCGGGGATGCCCTTTTCGCCGATGTCGGTGGGACTGTAGAAAAACACGAGATTGTCCTCGAAGGCGGTCAACACGAGCAGCGCCGAGGCCCCCAGAACGGCCATGCCGGTGAGGACGAAGACCAGGCGCCGGCGCTTACGAGTCATCGTCGTCTCGCGGCGATCCGTCGTCCTTGGCCGCGCGCAACGAATCGAGTAGCGCCTCCTTAGCCTTGAGGCCACGCCAGCTCGCGAGCACGAGCCCGGTCATGACCACCGCCACCGCCGCGTAGGCCGGCCATACGTAGGCCGCGTATCCGCCCATCGCCAAGAATTCCGTCATCGCCAAAAAAATTTCGCCATTGATTTCAAATCCCGTCGTCGATCATCCCAACACAGCGGCGCCGAGCCGGCAACCGAAGTGCCCGCTCCCAATACGCCCTAATTAATTTAGTATGGCCACCGCCAATCTCAAGCGGACGATTCCTCGGACGATTGTTTGCTCCCCTGCCCGGGCGACGCGGGCGCACCGCCGCCGCGCCCCTGGACCCGGACCAGTTGCAGCGCTCGGATCGTGCGGCCGATGATTTCCGCGCGCATCCGCAGGATCAGGACCATGACGAAATAGCTCGTGAACCCCACCGCCATCAAGAGCAGGGGCACCATCATCGAGGGGTGGATCGAGGGGGCGCTAAAGCCGCTGATCGTTGCCGGTTGGTGCAGGGTATTCCACCAGTCGACCGAGAACTTGATGATCGGGACGTTGACGAAACCGACCAGGGCCATGATTGCCGCCGCCTTGGCGCCGCGGCTGGGGTCATCGAAGGCGTCGGCCAGGGCCATGTAGCCAAGATATAGGAAGAAGAGAATCAGCACCGACGTGAGCCGGGCGTCCCAAACCCACCAGGTTCCCCACATCGGCTTGCCCCAGAGCGACCCCGTGACCAGGGCCAGGACCGTGAAGGCGGCGCCGATCGGGGCACAAGCCCGTCCCGCGAGGTCGGCCAAGGGGTGTTTCCAGATCAGGGCCACGGCGCTGGCGACCGCCAGGTTGGTGTAGATGAACAGGGCCAACCAGGCCGAGGGGACGTGGATAAAAATGATCCGGTAGCTTTCCCCCTGCTGGTAATCCGGCGGGGCGACGAACAGGCCCAGATAGAGGCCGACCGCGATCAGCGCGACCGTCAGCCCCACCGTCCACGGCAGGATGACCGCCGAATAGCGCATGAACCGGGCCGGGTTCGCGTACCGATGCATCTCGTGCCCGCCGCTCAGCCGCGACCCGGACGCGACCAGCGCCCCGGGCTTTCGGCCCGGTGTTCGGGAACAAGGAATTCCGGCCCCTTTCGGGAGACGTGGGGCGACATTCCTGGCAAGGCTTACTCCATCGCCAAACGCAACGCCGCCGCGCTCGCCCAAGGGCAGAGCGCCAGCGCTGCCAACATCGTCCCGCCCAAGAGAAGCAAATGCGGACGGGCACCGAGACCGCCGATGGCGGCGTCAACGGCGGCAACGCCGAATATAAGCACAGGGGTGACGAGAGGCAACACGAGGAGGCTGAGCAAGACGCCGCCCCGCCTCAGGGTCACCGTCAAGGCCGCGCCCACCGATCCGATCAAGCTCAGCGCTGGGGTCCCGAGCAGCATCGAGACCACGAGTACCGCGAATCCCTCGGCGCTCATGTTGAGAAGCAAGGCCAGGATCGGCGCCGCCGCGACCAGGGGAACGCCCGTCGTCAGCCAATGGGCCAGGCACTTGGCCAGGACCAGGATTTCGATCGGCAGCGGCCCCAGCGCCAACAAATCGAGACTGCCGTCGTCGTGATCGGCCCGGAAAAGCCGGTCCAGGGACAACATCGCCGCCAGCAACGCCGCCACCCAGATGGTCCCGGCCGCGATCCGGGCCAGAAGATTTATCTCCGGCCCCACGCCAAGGGGGAACAGGGTGACGGTGAGAACGAAAAACACCACGACCGTGCCGCTGTCGCCGCCGCGGGCGAGCGCCAACCGCAGGTCCCGTCGAACGATGGCGAAGAAGCGGTTCATCATATCTCCCCGGCGCGCCATCGGACAACGCGCCGCTAGGCCCCTCCCGGGCCGAGGTCGTGCCAAGGGAGAAGTTCTACGGGCCACCCGCCACCGAGACAATACCGTTCTCTCCTAGCGCCGCCGGCAAGGGAAGCTCCGAGGAGCCTGAAGCGGGCCATGCCCAAACCCGGCGCCCGGGCCGACGCCCCCGGAAGCGGCCGGTTCGGCACGGCGAAAATCACGGCGGACCCCTAGCAACCGACGAAAAAATAGGGGAGAATTCGGCGGGGAAGCGGCCCGCGAGGTCGTGAAGATCTCGTCGAATCCAATTGTCTCGATATTTTGTGATTGCGCGAAAGAGCGAATGGACCTACGGTCATGCCTGCCAGCACGCGGCGGTTTGGCGGAATTCCTTACACAGTATACTTCCCCTTAACCCTCCCGTCGCGGCGGTGGTCTTGAATGACTGACTTGTTATTTGCCCCGCCTCACGGCGGGGCTTTTCTTTTTTTCGCACCCACATCCAACCTGAAGGCGAACACTTCGTGAATCATCGCCTGTATGGAATGGCTCGCGGCGCTTTCCTGGCCGAGCCCAGTGCCGTTCCGGATGAGATTCTTCCCCCAGCGGTGGGGACAATCAGCTGCTATCGGGTACGAAGGTCACCCGCGTGTGGGGCGCGTAACTGATAAACAGCTGCGTCGTCGTCGAATGGTAATCCTTGATTTGGATCTTGCTGACCTCGTAAAGCGACTTCAAGAGCGACGACAGCAGCACGTCATCGCTGTGTTTTTCCAATATCTTATCACGAATGCTTTGCGGGATGCGGCGGCTTTCCGTTAGGTCCACCTCGAGTCCCGACCACACCCCCACGACGATGGTGAACTGGGTAACGTCGAAACCCGCGCGTTTGAGGATCGGCTGATACACGCTGAACTTCTCCAGGAGCTTGCCGATCTGATCGGTGGTCCAATTCTGGGTAACCTTGACGCCGTCGATAATCACCGGCGTCGCGTTGCGAATTTGCTCGACCACCCCGGCACCGATCGCCTCGGACCCCAACCGGATCGTCTCAAGGACCTGTTTGACGCTTTGTTGGATCTGTGGAGGATCATCCGCCTGTTGCGCGCGGCTGATCTGGGGCGCGCAAAACAGCCACGGAGCGGCAAGGCCAGAAAACAGAATCACTCGGAAAAACATGCTCTACCCTCCTCGAAACTTGGCGCGGCAACGAAGATCTCGGGTCCGTCGGATGCGGATTCCGTGATCTCCGGCACCGCTCCGGAATCAACATCGATTTGACGAGACCTAACGTCCGTTTCCATACGTGGACGGGGATGGAGGTTCGGCAGGCAAACACCATCGTCGGCAACCGGAAAATCCCCGCCAAGCTTTTTCCCACGCCCATGGAAACCACGATCTTGAGCCAAAGCTCCGGCCCGGGCAACCGGTGATGCGAAATCCACCGCCACGGTGTCCGAGTTCCGAGTTTGAGGGAAACTTTCGACCGCGGGTCCAATGCAATTGCCATGGCGGGGGAGTTTTTGCTATATTTTACACTGTTGATCGTTGGTGAAGGTTCGTGATGTGGTCCCTTTGACGCGGTATTTTTGGTTAGCGATTTTTTGGCTCGGATTTGTCGTTCCGGCGCCACTCTCGGCGCAAACGGCCGCCCCGTCGGCGCCGCTGGTGCTGGCCCAGGCGCAAGGGCCGGTGATCAAGGCACCCAATCGGCTCGAAACCGATCAAGAGACGGTCGATTTCGTCGGTGAGGTCGAATCCGCCAGTGACGTCATCCTGACCCTTAATGATCAGCCGTTGGCGATTGCCAGAGACGGCACGTTTCACGTCAAGCAGGTGGTTCCGCTCGGCAAATCCACCCTGGTCCTCTTCGCCGAGGATCCCTTTGGAAACATCGCCGGCCTGAAGGTATTGGTCGAACGCATTCGGCCGCAGGAACCGGAAACCTATGGCAGCTACTACGGCCTGGTGATCGGAATCAACGATTACAATCACTTGAAACCTCTCCAGACGGCCATCCGCGACGCCGAGGCGATCGCCACGGTCCTGACCAGCCGATACAATTTTCGGGTCGAGACCCTCATCAACGCGACGCGGTCCGAAATCGTCAAGGCGATCTCGGATTTTCGGGCCCGTCTCGGCGAGGGAGACAATCTTCTCATCTACTACGCCGGCCATGGAAATCTGGACGTCGAGGGCGACGAGGGATATTGGCTCCCGGTCGACGCGGAATCCGACAACCCGGCCGAATGGCTGTCGCTGGGGATTATCACAAGCCAACTGAAGGCAATCCGTGCCAAGCACGTGATGGTCGTGGCGGATTCCTGCTATTCCGGAAAGCTTACCCGCGACATCGGGGCAAGCCTGCCCACCGGCGGGGAAAATAACGCCTGGCTCGACCGCATGATTCAACGCCGCTCGCGGACCGCGCTGACGTCGGGAGGCCTCGAACCCGTCGCCGACGCCGGCCGGGATGGGCACTCCGTTTTCGGTTACGCCGTGCTCGACGCTTTGTCCTCGAACGACGGGATCATCACCGGCCAACAGCTGTTCTCCAAGATCAAGAACCCGATCATCGTCAACGCCGATCAGACGCCGGAATACGCCGACATTCGCCGGGCCGGCCACGGGGGCGGGGATTTTGTCCTGATTCCGGCCGGCGCCACGGTCGCCGCGGCGGACGCCGATACGGCGGCGCACAGGGGCCTCTCGCCCGGTGTTTCGGCCCGGCCCCATGAGGGAACAATCGAATTGACCTTCTGGCAGACGATCCAGGACAGCCAGAACCCGGCCGACTTTGAGGCTTATTTGAGAAAATATCCGTACGGCCAATTTGCCCAGCTGGCTCGAAACAAGATGAATGCCGTGAAACCGCCCCCGGCTCCGGAGCCCCAAAAGCAAGCGCGTTTGATCGAGAAGGCCCCGCCGGAACCCCCCGCGACTCCTCCGGTACCTGAAACCATGTACGGCGCCGTCTACTTCGGGGACGACGATGAATTCGGCATCTCCTCGGGGGTGCCCGGAGCCGAGGCGGCGAAAAAGGCTGCCCTGGAAAACTGTCGCGCAAAAACCAGTGGCCGCAAACTCTCGACCGTGTTCAGTACCTGTGTGGCCGTCGCCATTGCCGAGAAACGGAAACGGGGAACGTTGGCGTCCGCCGAGGCCTCCACCCGCCGGGCCGCGGCAAACATGGCTCGGAAACTCTGCGTGCAAAAGCTGATCCGAAAGGTTGGCCGGGCTACCGTCGAGTTCGCGGGTATCGGTTGTCGGACGAAACAGTCCGTGTGTGCCGATCCCGCCTACGCCGGCGGTCCGGCATATTAGGACCCATCGAAAACTCGATTTTTTTATCGCGAGTGATTTTTGGGCGTTCGCAAGGATGACCGTCAATTCGCGGTTTTTTCGAGAACCCTGATAAGACGATGGATAGCGCTGGAGATGACGCTGTAGCAGGCTTCGAAATGGGCCTCGTCCCGCCCGATGGGATCGTTGATATCCACCGCTCGATCGAGAAAATCCCCAAGGGCGAGTACTGGTATCTCCAGATCGGGAAAGCGAAGCCGGATGTGCTCCGCATTGGATCCGTCGAAAGTGATAAAAAGTGAACTCGACGTTGCCATTTCCAGATCGAGGTGGCGAGACCTGTGGGCGCCCATGTCAACACCAAATATTCGCGCCGCGCCGACCGCTTCCCTTGGTGACGGCCGCCCGATCACCGGCAGCATCCCGGCCGAGCCTACGTCGACCCCGGCGACATTGTCCGGACACTCCGCCGCGAACAGATATTCGGCGAACGAACTCCGGCAAATGTTTCCCTGACAAACGAAAATCAAACGCGGACGGCGATTGGAGCGGAGCGAACGCGTGACAATGGCCTCGGCGCGCCGGCGAACCCACGGTGAAAAACGCGCGGCACGTTTGGCCACGTCCCTGAATTTCTTGTCGCCGAGAGAAAAGAGCTCGTGAATTCCCGGCTTCGGGTCGTCGCGAACCAGAGTGTCGGCGGTTTCGCGCCCGATTATCCAGCGAAAAAAATCCGCCGCGTAATTCATGGCGAAACCCGCCGATCCAAGCCGCGGATCCGGGGGCGCGGCGAGACCCTTGGCGAAATAATAGTAGTCGGCAACCAAATTGCGACCGTGGAGTCCGTGCCGGTAGCTGGCCCTGGGATCCTCCACCTCTTCGACCAAGAGCCGGTACCAAAAATACGGAAAGTCCACCCCCGCGGCTATCGACAACGGTAGGGATCCCCACGGCCGGGCGTTGACTTCCAGCAAAATCCAGTCGCCGTCTTGATCGTTGACGATGAATTCGATCATCGCCACGCCGGTGTAATCGATGGCTTCCAGTAAGCGAGCGGAGGCCGCCTCGAGGGCCGGTGTCACGGGAACGCTTACACGGTAGGAACTGCCGCCGACAGGGGAACCCTGATGAATCCGGTTATGTTGAAAAACTTGCAAGAGCCGGCCCTCGTTGTTGAGCACCGAAACCCCCACCCCGCGCCCCTCGATGACAGCCTCGAGCAAGGTCTCGCCCCGGGTGGCATGGGCCAGCGCCGCCGCCACCTTGGAGCGTTCGCGTCCGATGACCACATTCGAACGCGCGTGAAGCTGCGCGACGGAATACGAGCTGCGCGGTTTGATCGCGACGGGAAGGCCGAACTCGGCGACGATGGCGTCGGCATCGTCCGCGTCCGACAGCAGACGTCCGGCGGCGACCGGCACGTCGGTGGAAGCGGCCAGCTCCCGGGTCCGGTGCTTGTCGTAAAGAATCTCGATCGCCTTGGCGCTTGGAATTGCAATACGGTGATCGTTTTCGAAGCTGGCCCTATGCATGTCGAAGGGCAGCAAACTACGTTCGTCGCAAGGTATTACCAAATCAAAACGTTCGGCGTCCAAGAGGCCTCGCACCGCCGCGACCCACTCCTTCCCATCGCCCAAATGGTAGGGTAGCCGGTGGGTCTCGGAAATGTAGCGCGAGGTCAGGGCCGAAGCCTGGAAATTGAAAGGCGCGACGTGCACTCCGACGCCACGCCGTCCCAGCGACCGTACCGTCGCCAGGAAGCTTCGGGTGTCGTCACCTACAATCAGGACCTTGCGGTCGGGCAAAGGGGGCCTCCCAAGTGCGTCCGAGCGGGCGAGGATAGTTGCCGGTTATCTTGGTGACAACATCACCCGAAATATTCGCCCTGTATAGCGCACATGCGGCTCTTCGGGCAGCTTTGGTTCGTATTTTCCCCCCGCCCGGTTTAATTCTCGGCCAAGATTTGGCCCGCGGCCCGCGATCAGGTAAATTTCTTGTCGCGGCGCGAGGGTGGAATCTTGGCACCTGTTTGAAAACTCGCGGCACCGGCCCTCTCCCCTCCCGGCCACCCATCCCGGCCACCCATATCAGCATACTCTCATTGATCAGGTAAATTTCTTGTCGCGGCGCGAGGGTGGAATCTTGGCACCTGTTTGAAAACTCGCGGCACCGGCCCTCTCCCCTCCCGGCCACCCATATCAGCATACTCTCGTGGGTGGCCGGGAGGGGGAGAGGGCCGGAACAGATGCAAAATATGCGCGGAAGCGCATTTTCGAACAGACTGATAAGTATATCCGCGGTCATTGGTCCGCCACATTGGCGGAATCGGCCACGCCGCGTTGCTGGGCCTTGGTTTGGGGCGGGCGCGCGGCCTGATAGTAATGGTTTGTCAACCCATCGACACCAAAACACCTCATCAAGCCAACAGGAAACGATGGCACAGTATCCTACACGATGTCGACACCTGGCTCGTCGCCGATCGCCCTGCCGACGGACGGCGAATCGTGCCCCGCCCACATTCATGCCGGGTTCAGGGGGATCGTGGAATTGATCCCGCCGCATTGCCGGGGTCACGATTCCGTATGACGGGAAAGGGATTGCTGTTCCCATGACGCCACCCCCGCCGATCCGATTTCCGGCCGACATTCGACCGAGGCTCCTCGCCGCAATCCACACCGAGGAGGAATTCGACTGGTCGGCGCCATTCAACGCCGACGCGACCGCGGTGACCCACGCACGGCAATTATCTCGCCTGCAGGAAATCTTTGACCGGGCCGGTGCCGTCCCCACTTATTTCGTGGACTATCCGTTTGCCGCCCAGGCTGAAAGCAGCGAAGTGTTGGCCAAATTCGTCGCCAAGGGAAAGGCGAGGTTGGGAACCCACTTGCATCCCTGGGTTTCTCCGCCGAAGACAGAAACGGTCGACGGCCACAACTCGTACCCCGGCAACCTCCCGAAGAACCTGGAAAGAGACAAGCTTCAGTGTCTTACGGAAACAATCGAGAAGGCATTCGGAGTGCGCCCGCGGTCCTATCTGGCGGGGCGATACGGTTTCGGCCCCGGCACCGCCGAGACCTTGTTATCGCTCGGCTACGACACCGATTACGATTGCGATCCGTTCTGGCAGGACAGTGGGCGGGCGCTCCTGCGTATTCCCCACACGGCCGCCCACGTCGGTTTCCTTTGTCGCGGCGGGCGGCGCCCCTTTGCGGCCGAAGATTGGCCCGCGTGGCTACACCTGGGCGGAATTTTGTGGCGCCTCGGGGCCATGCGGCGGTTACGTCTGTCGCCGGAGGGCTTCACGCTGGCGGAAATGACTTCCTTGACCCGCGATCTTCACGCCCAAGGGGGGCGCTTGTTCGTGCTCTCGCTGCACTCGCCCTCCGTCACCCCGGGCTTTACGCCCTATGCCCAGGACCCCGCCGGCGTCGATCGACTTCTGGCCGCGGTCGGAGGTTACCTGGACTTCTTCGCCCGAACCCTAAAAGGGCGCTTCGTCGGCGTCTCCGAAATCCGGGAAGCGATCGAGAATATTCGAGCCGGAATGGCGGCCGACGATGCGGATTAGGGGTTGAGCCGGACGAGGGTGTCGGCGAGCTTGGCGAACGCGCGGGCCCGGAAGGTCGGAGATTTCAACGTCCGGGCCGCCGACAAGCCACGCTGGAAGGAATCCCGGGAAGCATCCTTCTCGCCCGCCAAATGTTGCTCCAAGGCAATCTCGCACAGAGACCAAGTTCGGTCGAGGCCACTGGTGACCGATTCGGCTTCGGCGATTGCCAAGGCCGTCGTTTTGCGCCCCCCTTCGTCGTCCCCCGCCTTGATCTGCGCCGCGGCGATCGACCAGAAAGCGTGGGCCCGTAGCCGTTCGTCCTCGATGATCTCCGCGGTCTTCATGGCTCCGGTTATATCCCCGATTTGGGCCTGGGCCTGAACCAACCGACTCAAGGCAAAGGAATAGGCGTAGCCGAACTCGATCCCCTCGGTGATGGCGCGCGCTTCGGAGACGGTCGATCGCGCCGCGTCGGGTTTCCCCGCCAATTGTTGCGCCACCGCAACCCGACCCAGGGCGACGACGCGGTAACGAGCGTCCTGAATCGAGATGGCGGTCTCGAACGCATCGTCGATATTGCCCGAATCGGCGAGGGCCTCGGCAGCCAGAATAAGGACCGGCGTGCGGTGATCGGCGTCCTCGATTTGCGCCACCGTGTCAAGAGCCTCGCCGAGATTCCCCACTTTCACTTGGGCCGAGGCGATCTCGCCCAGCGGACGCGATTGCTCGCCCGCGGAGCGAAGCTGGCCCGCGAGCGCCATCCCGGATTCGAAACTCATTGCGGCGGCGGTGGGATCGCCGGCTTTCATCTGGATCACCGCGATATTGCTCAACAGCCCGATTCGCCAGCGGACATCGTCAATTTGCTCGGCCACGGCCAAGGCGTCCGCCAAAGTCTCACCGCTGTCCTCCAATCGGCCGGCCTCGAATTCAGCGGAGGCAAGTTCGAGCAATGCTTCCGCTTGCATCCTGTTGTCGGGAAGAGCCTGGGCGGTTAGTCGTTCCTCGGCGAAATTGCCGGCTCTCGCCTGGACCCGCGCGATCTTGCCCAGGGCAGTCAAAAGGAGCCGCGCATCGGCCATCCGCGAGGCAGACGTCAGGGCCCCGGTAACGTCACCGGAAACGGCCTGCGCCGTGGCGATGTCGCCAAGCGCCCAGTCCCGGAAATCAACCTTGGTGATCTTGCCTGAGGCCACGATCGCCTCGTTCAAAAGGCATCGCGCGGTTGGCGTCTCGAAGCACACCTCCGGATCGACCGCTTCCTCCTGAGAGGACTTATTCTCGGCGACCGCCTGTTCGACAAGCTCGAGAGCCGCGGGGTTGTTGGCGAATGCCTGCCGCGCGGCCTCGATCTGCTCCTCGCGGATGACGTCCAAGCGGCGCAACAAACGTTGCGCCTGGCCCGTCGCCGATTCGAGATTTTCGAGTAGTGCTCGCGTCGGACGCCCTTCGACGCGGATGCCGGACTGACATTCGTAAACGCGAACTGCGCGCGCGGTTTCCGGTCCGAACCGACCGTCGACGCGCCCGCCGTAGAGACCGAGTTGAGCCAGACGTTCTTGGAATTCGACGCACGAGCGTGGTGTCGTAGCGTTCGGACGGGAGAGAGTCCGTCCCAACCGCGGCGAGCCGCAGCACGGGCCCGGAAGCATCCGCCGCTTGGGCTGGCGTTGCTAGAAACCACCCGGCGACAGCCAGTGAAAGGATGATATGGACATATCTGTTGACGGTCATCCTATCTCTCTCTTAATGAACTTCTGGACTGTTGACAACGACATAAAAAGCCATCAAAAAAACAAAAACGAACGTTTATAATCTGTTAAGCGTGATTCTTAAACTAAAATTCTGGTCGGTCGAGGATGCCCGCGCAGGTCGCGTATGTAAGGTCGGGCCCGGCCCGCGCTCGGCAAACCAAGATCTTCCTTCACGGTTTCATGTATTTTGCGAACGATTCATGGATACCGTGAGAATATTAAAAAATCTGTGACCAGATTCACACAAGGAATATTCATGCCGGTGCGGACGGAGGCCGATCATCGCACCTCGGGGCCGGGTTCGCGCGCGATGCCGCGCGGGAACAACCGCTGAATTCCCGTTGCGCTGGGTGGAATCGGAAATCGGTGCCCGGGAGCCGGGCTGTACGGATGACGTGATGGGGAACGATCGAGCACCAAGTCCGCGGGCCGTCGGGCGGCACATGGTTCGGGGATCCACCTGGATGATCTCGATGCGTTGGTTCATGCGCGCCATCGGTTTGCTCAGCACGATCATTCTGGCCCGCCTTCTGCGAGGATTACGGCCTCGTTGCCATGTCGGCGATCGTCGTCGGTTTCATGGAGGTGTTGTCGTGGGTCCATTCGGATATCGCGCTGATCCAAAACCAGGACGCCACGCGGGACCATTACGACGCGGCCTGGACGTTGAATATACTGATCGGCGTCATCACCGCGGCCCTGATCTTCACTGTGGCGCCATTGGCGGGGATTTTCTTCGCCGAGCCGCGCGTGGTCCCGGTCATACAGTTCCTTGCCCTGCGCCCGCTTGTCAGCGGATTCGAGAACATCGGCATCGTCGCTTTCCGCAAGGAGTTTCAGTTCGCGAAGGAATTCCGATTTTTTGTGGTTGGCCGCTTGCTGACGTTCGTTGTCACGGTATCGATCGCCTGGCTCTATCGGAATTACTGGGCCCTCGCGATCGGCATGGTGACCGGACCCACGTTGCAGCTCGTCTTGAGTTACGTCATGCACCGTTACCGGCCCCGTATTTCGGCGCGGAAACTCGGCGAGATCTGGCGTTTTTCGCGTTGGATGCTGTTTTTCCGCCTCGGCGAGTTCCTATCCAACCGGACCGACGAGCTCGTCATCGCCAACGTCTCGTCGATGGGCAACTATTCCGTCGCCGCCAGTATCTCGCTGATGCTGACCAGCGAGATCGTCTTGCCCCTCGAGCGCTCGCTCTTGCCTGGCTTCGCCAAATTGGCGCACGATGCCCGGGAACTCGGGGCGGCCTTCCTCAAGGCTGTCGGCGCGGTGGCCATCGTCTGTTGTGCCCTGGGCGCGGGATTGGCGACGGTCGCCGATGATCTCGTCGCCGTTGTCCTGGGGCCGAAGTGGATGGCCTCGGTGCCTTTCGTCCGCTGGTTGGCGATCTTCGGCGCCTTCAGCGGGATCGCCTATATCGTTCGTATCCTTCTGATCGCTAGCGGCCGTGAAAAAGACAACGCCTTCAGGAACAATTTTTAGTCGCGGTTGAGGGTTCGGGATGAGTGGGATCGTGCTCGGTGCACGGGGTTCGGGGAGCCCCGAGCTTGCCTCGACGACGTCATGGGGACTGCTCGAAGCCACCGGACGGCGTTTTCGGATTCGACAGGCACACCGGTCCGCCCGCGCCGCTCGGCGGCACGTCCCGGTCCGGGGGAGAGGCGTGCTGTCTCAGGCGATGGGCGCGGTCATGATCGCGTCGAGGGCCTCCTGCGCCCGGGCGGCATAGTGCCGGTTGGCCTCGGGCAGATAACGGAAGCGTCCGTCGCAGCGCACGATGGCGATGGCCGCGTTGGTCAAGCAGGCGAGATTTCTGGGCAGGTGACGCACGTAGGCCCGGCATCGGTCTTCGTCGTAGGTGAAGTCGCGCACGTAGTGCAGGCGGTTCTCGATATGCCAGTGGTTGCGCACCAGTTCGAGCAACTCCTCGGGTCCGGCGCGCTCTGCGCCGAGCGAGGTGAGGCTCCAGGTCACCTCGATGCTGCGCTTGCCGGTCTTGAGGATCTCGCGTTCGCGCTCGATGCGCATGGCCTGGCGTCGCCCGTGGAGGTTGGCGTAGCCGTCCCACTCGGCAGCGGAGAGGTCGACGACGGCGCAGCGTCGGCGCTCGATGCGGCCATGGCCCTTGTCGACGGTTTCGTGCCAGAGCGCATCGCTGAAGTCGATCGCCTTGAGGTCTTCGAAGATCATCTCCTGGTTGTCCTTGACCGCGCTCATCACGTAGTCGGCGCGACGCCCGAGCAGGCAGCGCGCGGTCTCGTGCTGAGCGTGCATCGCGTCCATGGTGACGATCCGGCCTGTGAGGTCGAGGCCGCTGGAGAGTTCGCGCACGGCCGGGATTTCGTTGCTCTTGCGGTCGACCTCGACCTGCCCGAGGACCACGCCGGTGTCGTGCTCGACCGCCGCCACCATCATCCTGCGCCCGTCTTCGGTCTGCTTCGAGGCGCCGCGCAGATCCTTTCCGTCCATGGCGACCGGCGCGTGCGCGCTGCCATGCTGGCCGGTCCACTGGCTAATCGCGTTGTCCAGGGTCTCTGGCGGCAGGGCGGTGAGGGTCTTGTGGAAGGTGGTGATCGCGGGCGGGGTGTAGCGCTGTTTGGAAGGGCTCCAGAACGCACCCACCGCCTCGAGCTGCTCCTGGGAGAGCAGGGCGGCGAACTGGGCGAACGCGTTCACCCCCCGGTATCCGGCAAGCCGGGCGGCGACGGCGATCACCAGAATGGTGTTGAGCGCATAGCGCTTGCCCCGGGCATGGCGGTACTCGGGCACCTCACCCAGACACTCGAACAGGCTGCGCAGCCGGGGCGCGGCCATCGGCTCGGTGTGCTGCTCGGCGTTCCAGTGTGCCGGCATCCCGGTACGGCTCAGCGCCTCGGGGGCGCCGTCTGTCAGTCCGAACACGAAGACCTCCTTGGGCTGACCGTGGTGGCGCCAGCGCGCTGCCCCTCCGGGCTCACGGGCAAAGCCCCGCGTCAGCCCCAGAGAGCGCCAGTTCGACGCGCGGTAGCAGGTGCCGGCAAATCGCGAGACGTCCACGAACGTCTCCGCCAGAAGAGCCGGATATCCGTGCACCGCCTGGATGTCCTCAGACAGCCGCCGCAGGCTCAGCCCCAGCACACGGGAGGCCAGGTTCGGCACTCGGCCAGGCGTCAGAATGACGAAGCGCGAGTTGTTGGCGATCAGATGCAGACGCCGGAACTGCTGCTCGGCCGACCACCCGATCCAGCGATCACGCGCGCCCAGCTTGAACGCGCCGGGCTGCCAGCCGATCAGTGCGAGCCAGGTCTCGCCATGCACCGCGACATGGCGCAGGCCCTTGCCGATGACGCCGTGGAACGCCAGGTAGTGGTGCTGCTCCACCAACCGGTCCCAGCGCCGGTGCTCCTGCGCGCCCCAGGTCGGACGCACCGTGACCGCGCGCAAATCAATGGACGAATCCGAGACCGGCAGCGTCGCCATGACCGGCACACTGCCACACCGAGAATGAAATGGCCAGCGCCGCGATCACCTCACCCTGATCACTGGGCGGACAAAAAACTAGCCCTGCAATGGAATTGTAGCGGGGCCATATGGGGTTAGGTCCCGTTCCCCGACAAGAATCAGCGGCCCGAGACGCGACGGTTTTTATCCCGCGGTCCAGCCTCCGTCGATGGATAACGTCGCGCCGGTGATGGCGGTCGCGGAATCGCCGCAGAGGTGGAGAAGGCGCCGATATCATTAGGCTCGACGAACCGCATCGAGGGTTGTTTTTCGCGTAATAGGTCTTGCGTGCCCGCTCAAGGGAAACGCCCTCTTGCGCCGCGCGCACCTCTAGTTGGCGTTCGACCAGGGGCGTTCGTGCCCAGCCGGGGCAAATAGCGTTGCAGGTGATCCCTGTTCGAGCGGTTTCCAGGGCCACGACCTTGGTCAGGCCCACAAGGCCGAATTTCGTGGCTACCCCGCCTTTTCGGCCGAGGCGACCAATCCATGGGCGGAGGCGATATTGATGATCCGCCCCCAATCACGCCGCTTCATGCCGGGGAGGGCGGCCCGAATGGTGTGAAACGCGGCCGAAAGATTGATCGCCATCAGGGCGTCCCAACGCGCGACCGGAAATTCCTCGATCGGCGCGACGTGCTGAACGCCGGCGTTGTTGACCAGTATATCGATGCCGCCGAAGCCCGCCGCCGCGACGAGAGCGACGATCTCTTCGGGGCGGGAGATATCCGCGGGATGGTGGGCCACGGCCGTTCAGCGCGCTCAACTCGGTCCGCTGGCGTTCGATCGCCGCGTCGTCCCCGAACCCGTTCAACAGAACCTGGCACCCGGCTTCGGCCAGGGCGCGGGCGATACCGGCACCGATGCCGCTGGTCGATCCGGTCACGATCGCGCGCTTGCCCCGCAGCATGCCGTTACCCCTTGATCAAGCTATTTCGTACCTGCGCCCGGCCCTCGAAGACGATGGGTCGACCTGCGACGTCCGATCTCAGGTGTCCCGCGTCTCGCCATTCGCGAAGTCGAAAAAGCGTAGCCGGTAGGCCCGATTGAAAATTCCGCGCGCTTCCGAATACGCGAATGTTCGTTTCAAATGCCGCGAAAGAAACCGCGCTGTCTGTTTTCGCCCGTCGACGATCAAGAGGAATCTTTCGGGCAGTTTTTTCTCCAAGCGCAGAATATCCGCCGCGCCCTGGATGTCGGCACCCCCGCAGCCCGGACCGTCGAGATAAATCATGTCCGGTACCACATCCGGCACGTTGGTATGCACGTATGCCTTGTCCCCTTCCAGAGTGCATACCTCGACACCACAATCGCGAATCTCGCAAACACTTTCCAAGCCGTCGGTAATCCCGTGCCGCGTTCGTTCCGCCCATGACGGCTTCGTTTCGAAGCTATACAGGTATACCGGTTGTTTTTCTTTGCTGTTGCGCCGTAAGGCCTCGGCGAGGACCAGCGTGGAATACCCCGAGCCGAATTCGAATACGACCCGCGGCCGTCGACGCCGGGTTACCTGCAGGAACAATTTTTAGTCGCGGTTGAGGGTTCGGGATGAGTGGGATCGTGCTCGGTGCACGGGGTTCGGGGAGCCCCGAGCTTGCCTCGACGACGTCATGGGGACTGCTCGAAGCCACCGGACGGCGTTTTCGGATTCGACAGGCACACCGGTCCGCCCGCGCCGCTCGGCGGCACGTCCCGGTCCGGGGGAGAGGCGTGCTGTCTCAGGCGATGGGCGCGGTCATGATCGCGTCGAGGGCCTCCTGCGCCCGGGCGGCATAGTGCCGGTTGGCCTCGGGCAGATAACGGAAGCGTCCGTCGCAGCGCACGATGGCGATGGCCGCGTTGGTCAAGCAGGCGAGATTTCTGGGCAGGTGACGCACGTAGGCCCGGCATCGGTCTTCGTCGTAGGTGAAGTCGCGCACGTAGTGCAGGCGGTTCTCGATATGCCAGTGGTTGCGCACCAGTTCGAGCAACTCCTCGGGTCCGGCGCGCTCTGCGCCGAGCGAGGTGAGGCTCCAGGTCACCTTGATGCTGCGCTTGCCGGTCTTGAGGATCTCGCGTTCGCGCTCGATGCGCATGGCCTGGCGTCGCCCGTGGAGGTTGGCGTAGCCGTCCCACTCGGCAGCGGAGAGGTCGACGACGGCGCAGCGTCGGCGCTCGATGCGGCCATGGCCCTTGTCGACGGTTTCGTGCCAGAGCGCATCGCTGAAGTCGATCGCCTTGAGGTCTTCGAAGATCATCTCCTGGTTGTCCTTGACCGCGCTCATCACGTAGTCGGCGCGACGCCCGAGCAGGCAGCGCGCGGTCTCGTGCTGAGCGTGCATCGCGTCCATGGTGACGATCCGGCCTGTGAGGTCGAGGCCGCTGGAGAGTTCGCGCACGGCCGGGATTTCGTTGCTCTTGCGGTCGACCTCGACCTGCCCGAGGACCACGCCGGTGTCGTGCTCGACCGCCGCCACCATCATCCTGCGCCCGTCTTCGGTCTGCTTCGAGGCGCCGCGCAGATCCTTTCCGTCCATGGCGACCGGCGCGTGCGCGCTGCCATGCTGGCCGGTCCACTGGCTAATCGCGTTGTCCAGGGTCTCTGGCGGCAGGGCGGTGAGGGTCTTGTGGAAGGTGGTGATCGCGGGCGGGGTGTAGCGCTGTTTGGAAGGGCTCCAGAACGCACCCACCGCCTCGAGCTGCTCCTGGGAGAGCAGGGCGGCGAACTGGGCGAACGCGTTCACCCCCCGGTATCCGGCAAGCCGGGCGGCGACGGCGATCACCAGAATGGTGTTGAGCGCATAGCGCTTGCCCCGGGCATGGCGGTACTCGGGCACCTCACCCAGACACTCGAACAGGCTGCGCAGCCGGGGCGCGGCCATCGGCTCGGTGTGCTGCTCGGCGTTCCAGTGTGCCGGCATCCCGGTACGGCTCAGCGCCTCGGGGGCGCCGTCTGTCAGTCCGAACACGAAGACCTCCTTGGGCTGACCGTGGTGGCGCCAGCGCGCTGCCCCTCCGGGCTCACGGGCAAAGCCCCGCGTCAGCCCCAGAGAGCGCCAGTTCGACGCGCGGTAGCAGGTGCCGGCAAATCGCGAGACGTCCACGAACGTCTCCGCCAGAAGAGCCGGATATCCGTGCACCGCCTGGATGTCCTCAGACAGCCGCCGCAGGCTCAGCCCCAGCACACGGGAGGCCAGGTTCGGCACTCGGCCAGGCGTCAGAATGACGAAGCGCGAGTTGTTGGCGATCAGATGCAGACGCCGGAACTGCTGCTCGGCCGACCACCCGATCCAGCGATCACGCGCGCCCAGCTTGAACGCGCCGGGCTGCCAGCCGATCAGTGCGAGCCAGGTCTCGCCATGCACCGCGACATGGCGCAGGCCCTTGCCGATGACGCCGTGGAACGCCAGGTAGTGGTGCTGCTCCACCAACCGGTCCCAGCGCCGGTGCTCCTGCGCGCCCCAGGTCGGACGCACCGTGACCGCGCGCAAATCAATGGACGAATCCGAGACCGGCAGCGTCGCCATGACCGGCACACTGCCACACCGAGAATGAAATGGCCAGCGCCGCGATCACCTCACCCTGATCACTGGGCGGACAAAAAACTAGCCCTGACAACGCCTTGCTAGCCTGGGTCAAGGCCCTGATTTTGGTGCCGGCCCTGGTATTCGCCGGAATCCAGTGGGGACTGGTTGAGATCGCGATGACGCGAACCGCGGTCGGCGTGGTCTTCGCCTTCGTCCTACTCTACGCGGTGACGCGATCGGGGGTCGTGACGATTGCCCAGATCGGAGGTATCGTGTGGCGTCCCATGGTCGCCTCGGGAATGATGGTGGTTGCCGTCAGGGCGTTTCACGTCGGCTCGGCGGGGCCTTTCATCGGTTTGGCCCAGAGCGTTTTCGTCGGCGCTGTCGTGTTTACGAGCGCCCTCTATTTCTGTTGGTGGCTGGCCCGCCGGCCGGCCGGTATCGAACGCGTATCGTTGGATTACCTGGCCCGAAAGCTTGGCTCCGGTGGCGCCGGAACTCCCGATCCATCCACCTGATCGTGGTCGAGGGCTTGGCCGGGGACGCGCGACCCGAAAATATCATGGCCCCGCCTTGACCGGAGGTCCAAAATTCCGGCCGGCGTCGTCGTCGTTTAGCGATCGAGATGGGTGGAAATCTTGAGTCCGGGAATTTCGGCCCGCTGCAGCTCCAGATAGCTGACCAGACCGAGGACATGATCGACGGTCGGGGGCTGCTCGCCGAGGGGAAGCAGGATGGTCCGGTATTTTATCTCGTCCCCCCAACGATTATCGAAGGCGCCGGAATCGCGAGCCGTTTCGCCCTTCTCGATGACCACATGCGAGAGGACGCGCGCGGTATCGAACACCGCCGCCACCTCCATGGCGCCGGCTTCGGCGTCGGGCGCCGCGACCCCTTGACCCTGGCCCAGGCGACACCCGAGGTAAACGAACGCAAGCTTAGCGACACCGTCCGCCGGGAGCACGAAACAGTACGGCCAAAGTCCCCTGATAAAATCGGAATCGATCTCCGAATGGGACGGAAATGGGCGTTCGCCGCGGAGGTTTTTCCAGTAGCTGAAAAGCCGCTCGGTTTTGCGGCGATCCTTGCCGCTGAGAGATGCTTCCACGTTGGTGTCGGCTGCCGAAGAATCGGTAGCGGAGACGATGTCCCGAGGTGACGAATCGTCCATGTATCATAAACCCCTCTGTCTGGCCGCCGGAAAAAAAACGGCGGCCTCCGTGCCTCTCGTCGCGTGGGTCTGCGTCCACATCCTATCGGTCGGGGCACGGTACTTATTTTGTCGTATAAAGGTTAATGACTTCTTTAATGAGGGCGCGGCGGCACATTCGGTGCCGGCGCCGATGGCTCCCGAGAAAACGTCATTTCCAGATCGACTTGCCCTTGCCCGGCAATCCGTAATTCGGCCACTTCTCGGTGACCAGGTCGATGATGTCCTCGGTCATTCGGATTTTGCGGCCCCAGGGGCGCTTGGTTTCCGGCGCCAGCTTGGTGGTGGCGTCGAGACCGATCTTGCCGCCGAGGCCCGATTCCGGCGAGGCGAAGTCCAGATAGTCAATCGGCGTGTTCGTCACCACGGTGATGTCGCGCGCCGGGTCCATCCGCGTCGCCACCGCCCACATGACGTCCTTCCAGTCGCGGGCGTCGATGTCGTCGTCGACGACGATGATGAACTTGGTGTAGACGAACTGCCGCAAGAACGACCAGACTCCCATCATCACCCGCTTGGCGTGGCCGGGATAGGCCTTGCGCATCGAGACCACGGCAATGCGGTAGGAGCAACCCTCGGGGGGCAGCCAGAAATCGACGATTTCGGGGAATTGCTGCACGATCAAGGGAATGAAGACCTCGTTGAGCGCCACCCCAAGCACCGAAGGTTCGTCCGGGGGGCGTCCGGTGAAGGTGCTCAGGTAGATGGGATCGTGCCGCATGGTGATGGCCTTGACGGTAAAAATGGGAAAGCGTTCCACCGCGTTGTAGTAGCCGGTATGGTCGCCGTAGGGCCCCTCGTCGCCATGGGCGTCCAGCGAAACCTCGCCCTCGATCACGATCTCCGCCTGCGCCGGAACCCGAAGCGGCACGGTCTTGCAATCGACCAGTTCGACCTTTTCGCCCCTCAGAAGGCCAGCAAACTGATATTCCGATAGGGTATCGGGCACCGGCGTCACGGCGGCCAGGATGGTGCCGGGATCGGCGCCGATGACGGCCGCCGCGGGCAGCGGCGCGCGCCGTTCCCGGGCCCAGCGGGCGTGGTGTTGGGCTCCGCCCCGATGTTGGAGCCAGCGCATCAGGGTGGTGTCGCGGCCGGTGACCTGCATGCGGTATATTCCAAGGTTGAAGGCGTCCGCCTTGTCGTCGCCGGGCCCCTTGGTCACCACCAGGGGCCATGTGATCAGCGGCGCCGGCTCTCCGGGCCAACAGGTCTGGATGGGCAACCGCGCGAGATCGATGTCGCCGCCCTGGAGGACAACCTGTTGACACGGAGCCCCGCGCACGCGGCGCGGTTTCATGGCCATGACCGTCTTGAGCAGCGGCATCATCTCGAGGGCGTCGCGCCAGCCGCCCGGAGGCTCGGGTTGTTTGAGGAAGGCCAGGGTTTTGCCGATCTCGCGCAGCTCGCTTGGCTCGCGGTTCATGCCCCAGGCGACGCGCTCGACGGTGCCGAAGAGATTGACCAGCACCGGCATCTCGTAGCGCCGGCCGTCGGCCTCGGCGACCGTTTCGAAAAGGACCGCGGGCCCTTCCTCGGCCAGAAGGCGGGTCTGGATCTCGGTCATTTCCAGGACCGGGGAGACCGCGGATTGGACCCGCACGAGGCGCCCCGTCTGCTCGAGCCGAGCGATGAAATCACGCAAGGAGTTGTAGGCCATGCTCCAGGGTCGCCCGAAGCCGGTCCGGACGTCAAGAACTCCCATCCACGGGCAGCGGTTCCCGAAGGTTGAAGTAGCCGCCCTTGCGGTGCCGGTCAGGGCGGGCTATATCGCCGACGCCGAGGGGCTAGCGAAGGACATTCGATGAACGACCTGAACCTCGCCTACGAATTCACCTTCCGTGATCTCTACGACCGCCAGGGCCTGGCGCGTCTCGACGCGCGTTTCTGCGAGGAATTGGCCGCCGCGGACGCGGACCTGCACGGCCGCTTGATGGCGGCCCGCGCCGATCCACGGGGTTTGCCCGACAAGGCGGAATCCCAGCTCATCATCGAGCTGGCGCCGCGACTGGAGGAATTCGTCTCCGTCCTGTTCGGAATCGAAGCCGAGAGCGAAGGCCTGCGGCGGGCCCACGCCGAACTGACGCCCGTGTACCGGTGCAAACGGCTGTTCGTCCAACGCCGCGCGGTCAAGGCCTACAAGCCGACCGAGGTGGAGTCTTTCGACGGGGCGGCGCTGGCGGCGGCGCTGGCGCCTGATCTGGGCGGCGCCCTCGACGAGCACCGCTTCGCCGAGCGCGTGATGGCGTGGCTCGACGACGAAGAGAAACACGCCGAGATGCTCGACATCGCCATGCGGTACGCCGCCTGGGCGACGCTCGGCGTCGAGGGCCGGGCCCGCCATGGCGGCGGGGTTCTCTTCAAGGTCCCGGGGAAGATCGCGCCCGAGCACCTGATCCCGGTGGAAACCAGGGTCGTTGCGGGCGTGACCATGCTGGCGCTGCCGGAAGGCCACCTGCGCCGGCGTCAGGGATTCGGCCTAACCGATCCGGGTTTCGACCTCACCCGGGCCCTCGACGCGGCCAACTACTGCATCTTTTGCCATAACCAGGGCAAGGACTCGTGTGCGAAGGGGTTGAAGGCGCGCGACGGCGCCTTTCGCGAGAGTTCCTTGGGCGTCACCCTGGCCGGCTGCCCGCTCGAGGAGAAGATCTCCGAGATGAACCTGGTGAAGGCGCAAGGATTCGCCATCGCCGCGCTCGCGATCGTCGTCATCGACAACGCCATGACCGCCGCCACCGGCCACCGCATCTGCAACGACTGCATGAAGTCGTGCATCTACCAACGGCAGGATCCCGTCGACATTCCCCAAGTCGAGACCCGCACCCTCAAGGACGTCCTGGATCTGCCCTGGGGGTTCGAGATCTATAGCCTGTTGAGCCGCTGGAACCCCCTCAACCTTTCCCGTCCCCTGCCGCGGCCGGCCAGCGGCCGCCGGGTTCTCGTCGCCGGCTTGGGACCGGCCGGCTTTACCCTGGCCCACCATCTGCTGAACGACGGCCACGCCGTGGTCGCGGTGGACGGCTTGAAGATCGAGCCCCTGCCAGGGCAAATATCGGGCCTCGATATGCTTGGCCGGAGGGTTCCGTTCAAGCCGGTGAGGCGTCTCGCCGATCTGACCGAGGAACTCGACGTCCGCCGCATGGCCGGGTTCGGCGGCGTCGCCGAATACGGCATCACCGTTCGCTGGAACAAGAATTTCCTCACCGTCATTCGGCTCCTGCTCGAGCGCCGGGAAGCTTTCGCCATGTTCGGTGGCGTCCGTTTCGGGGGCACGATCACGGCCGAGGACGCCTTCGAGCTGGGCTTCGACCATGTCGCCCTCGCCCTCGGCGCCGGACGGCCCACCTACGTCGAGATGCCCAATGCCCTGGCCCGGGGGGTACGGATGGCGTCCGACTTTCTCATGGCCCTCCAACTCACCGGCGCGGCCAAGGCCGAATCGCTGGCCAACCTGCAAATCCGTCTGCCCGTGGTCGTCATCGGCGGTGGCTTGACCGCGATCGATACCGCGACCGAGGCCCTGGCGTACTATCCGGTCCAGGTCGAGAAGTTTCTCGGCCGCTTCGAAACCCTGGCGGCGGAACGCGGCGAAGAGGCGGTGCGGGCGGGCTGGAGCGCCGAGGAAACGGTGATCGCGGAGGAAATGCTGGACCACGCCCGGGCCCTGCGCGCCGAACGACTCGCCGCGGCGGCCGAGAATCGCCCGGCGCGGGTCCGCGAGCTGGTCCAGTCGTGGGGCGGCGCGACCATCGTTTACCGTCGCCGCCTGATCGATTCGCCGAGCTACAGGCTCAACCACGAGGAGGTCGACAAGGCCCTCCAGGAGGGGATCGGCTTTTCCGAATGCCTGTCCCCCGTCGCCGTCGAGGTCGACATCATCGGCGATGCCGCCGGCCTCGTGTTCGAAAAAACCGCCGCCGAAGGTGCCGCGCCGACCAACGGCGAGCGGGTGCGGATGCCGGCCAAGAGCATTCTGGTCGCCGCCGGGACCGCTCCCAACACGGTCCTCGGCCGCGAGGATCCGGACCACTTCCCCACGGCGGGAAGATATTTCCAGGCCATCGACGAAGCGGGGCGGCCGGTGACTCCCGAGACCGTCCCCAAGCCCGCGGTGCCGCAAGTCCTGATGTCCCGCCGCGACGATGGGCGGGCGCTCAGTTTCTTCGGCGATCTCCATCCCTCCTACGCCGGCAACGTGGTCAAGGCGATGGCTAGCGCCAAGCAGGGTTATCCGTTGATCTCGCGCCTTCTCGGGCAGGTCGAACCGGCCAGCGGCGACGACGACGCGAGCTTCATCGCCCGGATCGACGATATTTTGCGGCCCCGCGTGGTGGCGGTCGCGGAACTCACGCCAGGGATCGTCGAGGTCGCCGTTAGGGCTCCGATGGCGGCGCGAAAATTTCTTCCCGGCCAATTCTACCGGCTGCAGAATTACGAATTCTGCGCCCCCCACTCCGATGGCACCGCCTTGGCGATGGAGGGACTGGCCATGACCGGGGCCTGGGCCGACAAGGAAAGCGGCCAGCTCGGCGTGATCGTCCTGGAGATGGGCGGTTCGTCCGATCTTTGCGTGCTGCTGAAACCGGGCGAGCCGGTGGTGCTCATGGGGCCGACCGGAACCCCCACCGAAACGCCGCCGAGGGAAACCGTGCTCCTCGTTGGCGGCGGATTGGGCAACGCCGTGCTGTTCTCGATCGGCCGCGCGTTTCGGGCCGCGGGCACCAAGGTCCTCTATTTCGCCGGTTACAAGAGGCTGCGGGACCGCTACAAGACACGCGAAATCGAGGCCGCCGCCGACGTCGTCGTCTGGGCCTGCGACGAGGCACCCGGCTTTCAGCCCGAGCGGCCCCAGGACAAGGCCTACGTCGGCAACATGGTGGCGGCGCTCAAGGCGTACGCCGACGGGGAAATGGATACTCAGCCGATTCCCCTCGGCGCCGTCGACCGCCTCATCACGATCGGATCCGATGGCTTGATGGCGGCGGTGCAGGCAGCCCGAAAATCAGTGCTCAAGGCCCATTTGAAACCCGACCACCTGGCGATCGGCAGCATCAATTCGCCGATGCAATGCATGCTCAAGGAAATTTGCGCCCAGTGCCTTCAACCTCACCGGGACCCTGAGACGGGGTCCCCGATGGCGCCGGTTTATTCCTGCTACTGCCAGGACCAGCCCTTGGATCGCGTCGATTTCGGGCAGCTTCGGGCCCGCCTGGCGCAAAACCAGGTGCAAGAAAAGCTCACCGCCGTTTGGATCGACCGGGCCCTGAAAAAACTTCGGGTGCGGCCGACGACGTAAAGAAATACGGTCTTTAGTATGCGAACGACAGCGCGTAGATTAGTTGTATAAAACGGAAGCTGCGGTCGGGGTTGCCAAAAGTGGGGAGCGGAAAATGCATCATACCTATGTAGTCGCCCGTGAAGAACGTGTAAGCGGCTGATGTTGGTAGCTCTTTCGGTTTGGCGAAGTAATCGGATTTGCAAGAAAACGGGTTTTGGGCCTGAAAAGCTTGTGATTTGAAATAATTGATTTTGGGGATTCCCTTCCGTTGTGGAACGTGATTCTCTGCTCCCGTCGATTGGGATTGGAGAACTGTGATGAAGCCATCGCGCAAGGTGTCATCGGGAATAGAGGACCTGTTCCGCTCGCGGTTCGAAAACATCATCAACCTGCGCCACGAGTTGGTGGTGTTGGGGGGCCGGATCGCGTGGACTTTCTTCGACGAGACCTATGAAGCCTTGTATTCGGAGGAGGGTCCGCGGTTGATGGTTGGGCTGCACATCCTCAAGCATATGTTCGATCTCTCGGATGAGGAGGTCTGCGAGCGCTGGGTCTACGACCCATACTTCCAGTGCTTCTGCGGCGAAGAGTACTTTCAGCATGAGCTGCCCATGGAGCGCTCGTCGATGACCCGGTGGCGGGACCGGATCGGGCCGGAAGGTTTGGAGAAGGTATTCCAGGAGAGCCTGGCCGTGGCCCACCGGGTGGGGGCGCTGCGGGAGAAGGACCTCGAGCGGGTGACGGTGGACACCACCGTACAAGAGAAGGCGATTGCCTTTCCGACCGACGCCAAACTGATGCAACGAGCCCGCGAGCGGCTGGTGCGACTGGCACGGGAGCACGGCATTGCCCTGCGTCAGTCCTATACCCGCCTGGGCAAGAGGGCGTTGATCATGCAAGGCCGCTACCGCCATGCCAAACAGCACAAGCGGGCCAACAAGGCCCTGCGCAAGCTCAAGACCTATCTCGGGCGCACCGTCCGCGACATCCGCCGCAAGACGGCCCAGGAGGAGAGCCTACGGGATCCCTTCCGCCGCCCCTTGTGGCTGGCCGAGCGGGTGTCGACCCAGAAGCGGCGCGACCCCTTGCCCAAGGTCTATTCGCTCCACGCGCCCGAGGTCGAATGCATCGGCAAAGGGAAGGCGCACAAGCCGTACGAGTTCGGCTGCAAGGTCTCCGTGGCGGCGACCAATTCCCGCCCCCCCGGCGGCCAGTTCGTCGCCCACGTCAAGGCCTTCCACGGCAATCCCTATGATGGCCACACCTTGAGGCAGGTGATCGAAGAGATGGAACGCTGGACGGGGATATCGGCCGAGCGCATCTATGTCGACAAGGGATACTAGGGCCACGATTACCGCGGCTCTGGTCATCGGTTCGTACGGACGCACGGCGGTCAAACCCGAAACCTGGCACGGGCTAACCGAAATCTGGGAGCAGCTCGCGTTTTGGGCCAACTCGCTCATCTTTGTCTTGGCCGGCCTCCTAGTGCCGACGGTCATGGCGGGTTTCACCGTCAAGGAATTCGTGCTCCTCGCCATCATCGTCGTGACCGCGTTCGCCGCCCGGGCGCTGATCGTCTACGGCATCCTGCCGATGCTCGCCGGCTTGGGGTTGGGGGAAAAGGTCAGCCTCGGTTACAAAACGGTCATGGTGTGGGGCGGCTTGCGCGGCGCCGTGTCGCTCGCCCTAGCCCTGGCGATTTACGAAAATACTGAAATCAAAGACGACGAGGTCAAGAACTTCATCATGGTCCTGGTGACCGGCTTCGTGCTCTTCACCTTGTTCATTAACGCCCCGACGATGGGCTGGTTGCTTCGCGCCTTCGGCCTCGACAAGCTGTCGCCGGCCGAACAGGCGATCCGCGACCGCGTGACCCATCGTTCCCTGACCGACGTCAAGGATCGCATCGAAGGGCTGGCGACCGAGTTGCGCGTCGTCGACGAAGCCGCGAAGGAAGTCGCTGGCGGCTACGACAGCCGGCTGGCGGAGGCCCAGTCGGGACTCGCCAAGGTCGAGAGCTTCCCCGAGGAAGATCGGGTCAAAATGGGCATCAAGACGCTGATCAACCACGAGCGGCGGCTGTATCACCAGCAATACAACCAGGGTCTGGTTTCGCCACGTACGGCGCGGTACTTGTTCGGGCGGGCGGACGATCTGGCCGACGCGGTGAAGGCGAACGGTCTCGACGGGTACGAAGAGACAATCACCAAGCAACTCGAGTTTTCCCGCGATTTTCGCATCTCCATGGCACTCCAGCGGCGGATTTCCTATAGCGGCTTTCTGGCCGAGAAGTTGGCCGATCGATTCGAGACGATTCTCATCACCCAGACCGTGTTGCGCGAACTGATCGACTACAACGAGGAGCGAATCGGCGAACTGCTCGGCGACTCGGTCAGTGATTCGCTGGCGCGGATTCTCGACCGGCGCCTCAAGCGCACCAGCGAACAGCTCGACGCCATGAAGCTGCAGTATCCCGAGTACGCCTCTACCTTGCAGACCCGATTGCTCGAACGGGTGGCGCTGCGCCTGGAGGACGGTAGTTATCGGGCCCTGCTCGAACAGTCGGTCATCAGTACCGACGTCTTCAAACACGTTCAAGTCGGCCTACAGGAGCGGAAAAGCGCGCTCGAGAAACGGCCCCATCTCGACCTTGGCCTGGAACCGGAAAAACTTGTCGCCAAGGTTCCCTTTTTCGCCGATCTTGATCCGGTTCGGATTGGCGCCATCGCGAATCTATTGAAACCCCGTCTCGTGCTCCCGGACGAGCGGGTCGTGACCAAGGGCGAGGCCGGCGACGCCGTTTACTTCATCTCGACCGGCGCCGTGAGCGTCGACCTCGAGCCCGAGCCGGTGCGTTTGGGGAGCGGCGAATTCTTCGGCGAGATTGCACTGTTGACCGACCAGCCCCGGGTGGCCACCGTGACGGCGATCAGCTATTGCCAGGTTCTAGCGTTGTACACCAAGGACTTGCTCGACGCTCATGCCGACTTGCGCGAACGCATCACCCGGGTCGCCGAGGAACGTCTGGCCGCCGATAATCTGGCTCCGATGACCCCGGGCCAGGGATAATTCCGTTCTCTTAATTCTGGGTCAGGAGGAAGGCGATTCGGCGGTTGCGGCGATTGGCGATTTCGTCGCCGCGATCGTCCAGGGGCCGGGCATCGCCGTAACCTGCGGCCGCTAGGCGCAGGTGCGAAATGCCCTGGCCGACGAGGAATTCGACCACCGCCATGGCCCGGGCGATCGAAATCTCCCAGTTCGAACGAAAGTCGGACGCCGCGACGGGCGTGTCGTCGGTATGCCCCTCGACCCTGATGAACCATGAGATCGCGGCCGGGATTTCCTCAACCGCCGTCGCCAAATTAGCGGCGAAACGCCGCAACTGATCCTTTCCGGCGGCGTCGAGTTTGGCCGACCCCGGAGCGAATAGCAGGTCCGACTGAAGGACCAGGCGGCCGTCGTGAACCCGCACGTTGGGCTGTCCGGTGAATCGGTATTCAAGGCGTTTGAGGAAAGCGGCGCGGACACGGCTGAATTCCCCCGCCGCCAGGGCCGCTTCCGAGTCGAGGCGGCTGGCGAGGTTGCGCATCCGCCACATTTCGTCCTCGGCCTGTTGCAGCGCGGCGGTCGCCACGGCCAACTCCATTTCGAGGCTCGAAAGCGCGCCCGCCAATCTCTCGGCTTCGGCATCGCGTTCATCGAGCCGCCGCGCCAGCTCGTCCCGGCTTGAAATCAGGGTTTCCACGCGCGCCGAAAGGTCGACGTTCTCTTGCCTCAGACCGCTGATATCGTCGCGACCGCTCGATAACGTGCTGGAGGCCTCGCGGACTTGCCGATCGAGGAAACCGAGGGCCTTGTCACGATCCTGAGCGACCGAATCCATGGCCTCGATCCGCCCTTGAATAGCCTTGATCAAGCCGCGAATTTCCTCCAGCGCCGCGTCCGGCGACGGCCCCTCCGCCGCCTCGTCCTGAGGCCAGGCGGCCGCCAACGAAAACATGCCGGTGAACGCCAGGCAGAGGCTTGCCAAGCGCCATCGCCGTGATCCCGGGACCGTCATCGGCCGCGCGCACCTCGGTCGAGGCGAGACCTCACGCCTCACCGCTTTCACCGCCGCCGCGCGCCGAGTCGCGGGTCGGAGAAACGGCGTTGGCGTGGCCCTCGAATCCCTCGTAGGTCGCCAGGGCATGGGCGTGGCGGGCGAGATCGCCGTAGGCCGCCGCGGTGACGTATCCTATGGCGCTGCGTTTCATGAAATCATGCACCGACAGCGGCGACCAGCAACGGGCCCAGCCCGAGGTCGGGAGCACCGCGTTGGGGCCGAGAACAAAGTTCCCCAGCGGCAGGGGCGTATCCTCGCCGAGCAGGATTTCGCCGGCATTGACGATGCGCCCGAGGTGGCGGAAGGGTTCCTTGCCGACGATTTCCAGATGTTCGGGAGCGTAATCGTTGACGAAATCGATCGCGGCGTCGAAGTCGGGGGCAAGCACGATCCCACCGTCGTGGCCGCCGAGCACGGCGGCCGAGTGGCTGATCCAGGGTTCGCCCATTTGCGACCAGTATTCGGGAATGGCGGCCCGCGCCGCCGCCGCGACCTCGGGATCGTCGGTGACCAGGAAGGCCGAGGAATCCGGACCGTGCTCCGATTCCACGATCAGGTCGAGGGCCGCGATCCGCGGATTCGCGGTGGAATCGGCCAAGACGATCGATTCACTGGGGCCGGCCGGAATTCCGGGATCGATGATTCCGGCCAGGCGTTGCTTGGCGGCCATCACCCAGGGGCTGCCGGGACCGACGATCTTGACCACCTTGGGCACGGTCGCGGTGCCGTAGGCGACCGCGGCGACGGCCTGAGCGCCGCCACATTTGTAGACTTCGGTAACTCCGGCGGCCCGAGCCGCGACGAGACTGGCGTTGTCGACTCGGCCGTCGGCTCCCGGCGGCGTCAACACGACGATACGCGGCACCTCGGCGACGACGGCGGGGATCGTCGTCATCATGACGACGCTGGGAAAGGCGCCCTTGCCCCGCGGCACGTAGCACGCCACCGACGGTATGGGCAGCGACTTCTCGCCCGCGAACACGCCGGGTCGGAGTTCGTGGATCCACATGGGTTCCGGCATCTGCCGCTGGTGGAAGGCGCGAATGCCCTCGGCGGCAAATCGGATCGCAGCTCCGACATCGGCCTCGAGTTCGGCCGCGGCTTGTTCGAACTCGTCCTCGGTGACCCGTATGGCGTCGGCCCGCACGGACGCCTTGTCGAATTCCCGGCCCAGGCGCGCGAGGGCCTCGTCGCCTTCCTCGCGAACCTGCGCGATGATGGAATCGACGTCCCGCAGATACGGCTCGAGATCCGCTTCGGAACGGACGAGAAGGCGTCCGCGCGCCGCCGCCGAGAGCGCGCCGAGATCGAATAAGCTTACCGGGTGTTCCATGGCGACGGTGCTCCCGTGCGTGGCGGGGCGGCATGCCGCCCCGATCCGGGCCTAGCGCGGCTTCAAGCTGGCGATTTTTCGGGCCGGATAGGCGAGACCGAAAAAAGCCGTGGCGGCGACGACGACGGACGGTCCCGACGGCGTATCCCATTGCAGCGAACCGATCAAGCCCGCGCAAACCGCCAGTCCGCCGATGGCGGCGGCGGCAATCGCCATCTGCTCCGGCGTCCGGGCGAATCCCCGTGCCGTCGCAGCCGGAATGATCAGCAACGAGGTAATCAGAAGCAAGCCGACGACTTTCATGGCGAGAGCGATCACGAGCGCGATCAAGAGCAGGAAGACCAGGCTCACGGCGGTGACCCGGACGCCTTCGACTCGGGCGAGTTCCTCGTGCACGGTAAGAGCCAGAAGCGGCCGCCAGATCGCCACCAAGACGATCAGGGCAAGGACCCCTCCCCCCCATATCCAGGCGAGGTCGAGCCGGGTCACGGAGAGCAGGTCGCCGAAAAGATAGGCCATGAGATCGAGCCGCAGGCCTTCCATGAAGGCCAGGGCCACGAGGCCGAGCGAAAGGGCGCCATGGGAGAGAATACCCAAGAGGGTGTCGCTCGCCAGCCGCCGTTGGCGCTGGAGAGCCAGCAACAACAAGGCGACGCAGACGCAGACCGCGATGACACCGAGATTCGGCTCCAGGCCAAGGAGATACCCGAGCGCGACACCGAGCAGGGCGGAATGGGCCAGGGTATCGCCGAAATACGCCATCCGCCGCCAAACCACAAAGGACCCCAAGGGTCCGGCTGCGAGCGCGACGCCGAAGCCGGCCGCCAAGGCGCGGAGAAAGAATTCATCCATGCGGACGATCGGCCCCGGGTAGCGCGACCACGGCGCCGTCCGGATCATGCCGGTGGTCGTGGTGGTGGCTGTAAACGGCGAAACTCCGGCCGGCCGAGGGGCCGAAAAGGGCAATGTATTCCGGGTGCCGGGTGACCGATTCCGGCTGTCCCGTGCAGCAGACGTGACGATTCAGGCAGACCACCCTGTCGGTTGCCTCCATGACCAGATGCAAATCGTGCGAGACCAACAGCACACCGCAACCGCGCCGCCGCCGAATGCGGCCGATCAGGGCGAAAAGCTCCGCCTGCCCGTTGACGTCGACGCCCTGAACCGGTTCGTCGAGCACCAGCAAATCGGGATCGCGAAGCAATGCCCGGCCCAAGAGGAGGCGCTGGAACTCGCCGCCGGAAACGCCCTGTATCGGACACTCGACGATCCCGTCGACACCGACCTCGTCGAGAACGGCGCCGATCCGTTCTTGCTCGGCGCGGCCGCCGAGGGCGAGAAACCGGGCCACGGTCAAGGGCAGGACGTCATCGACGAATAGGCGCTGGGGCATGTAACCGACGCGAATGCCCGGGGCCAGCGCCACGCGTCCCCGCTGCGGTCGAAGGAGACCCAGCAGCACCCGTATCAGGCTCGTCTTGCCGCCGCCGTTCGGACCGATCAGGCTGACGATCTCGCCCGACCGGACCGCCAGGTCCACGCCGCTCAGGATTTCGTTTTTCCCCATCCGAAGCGAAACACCGGCGATCTCCGCCAGGAGACGCGTCTCGGCGTTGGTGTCGGACACGGCCTCAAACCCCGTTTCGCTCACGGCAGCGCGGGCACAGGCCGGCCACCTCGATGGTCTGTTGCTGGACCTCGAAACCGAGATCCGCGGCACGGTCCGCCACCACCCCGCTGATGGCGTCGTCGCTGAGCTCCGCCGCCACCCCGCAACCCCGGCAGATCAGGAATTGGCCGCCGTGGGGATCGCCCGGGTGGACACACCCGACAAAAGCATTGCGCGATTCAATGCGATGAACGAGGCCGTGGGCGAGCAGGAACTCGAGGGCCCGGTACACCGTCGGCGGCGCCGACGAGCGGCCGTCGAGGCGAAGGATCTCCAGGATCGCATAGGCCCCGACCGGCTCGTGGCTGCGCCACACCAGCTCGAGAACCCGCCGCCGCACCGAGGTCAAACGGGCGCCGCGCCGCTCGCACAGCGCCGCCGCCGCCGCCAAGGCGTCGGTGATACAACTTTCATGGTCGTGCGAAGCGGCCGGAAAGGGAAGTTGATGTGTCATCTATGGGACCGTATCCCCCGGGGCCGGATCGCCGCCTCCGGCGGCATGGCGAGCGAGCCAATATTATAACGTTATATCATTTACATTTCCGCGCGGATAGTGTCGAGAACCTTTGGATCTTACCGGATCCCCCGGGATAAACTTTTTGGTCGAATATCTCCGGTAGGCTACGGCCAGGCCTTGTGGCACCAGCCCCGGAAGAGCGCTCGTTTCAACCTCGATCACCCCGGGTCCGCGGACCAAATAGCTTCGAAAATACGACATTTGTGTCGTTTTTTGTTCGCGGCATTTGCGCCGTGTATGGTACTTTTCATGAACGCGTCGGAATTCAAACGCTGGCTCAAAGAGAAAGGATGCACCTTCGGGATACTCAAATCCGGAAGTGGCCACATCGAAGTTTTCCGCGGAAACCGCAAAAGCCAGTTGCCCATGCACGGCAGCCGCAAGGAGCTCCGGTCAGGCTTGGTTCACAAGATCAAGCGAGAACTCGGACTGAAATAAACGAGGAACCCAACGATGCTCAGATACCCTGTCAAACTGACCCCTGACGAAGATACTCTGTTAGTCACGTCCCGGGACTTTCCCGAATTGACCACGTATGGCGAGACCAAGGATGAAGCGCTTTACCATGCTGTTGATGCGTTCGAGGTATTGATCGCCGGACGCATCTCTCGCCGGGAAGATATTCCGCCGCCATCGAAGGGCCGCACTTTAGTGACCCTCCCAGCCCTGACCTCGACCAAGGTCGAGCTTTATTGGGCGATGCGATCCGAGAAAGTGACCAAAGCAGAGCTCGCCCGCCGCATGGAATGCCACCCAACCCAGGTGGATCGCCTGCTCGATCTTTATCACCATTCGCGCTTCGACCGGATCGAGGTGGCATTTGGAGCGCTCGGCATGAAGATCGAGGTGTCGGCGGTCCCAGCATAAGCTTTATCGAGCCTCACGCCCTCCTCGGAACCAACCTCGAACCTAGTTCGGGGCGCTTACGGGACTCCCCGTCCATTCGGGCCCATTCCGGAGCCGTTTCGGCGAATCCCCAACCTTGCGGAACCCCGGAAAACCTAGTATTCACGCCCCGATCAGTCGTGGGCGAGTGGGGCCAACGTGCGAATATTTCGGGATTTCAACGACATCGAGGCGGCGGCGCGCGGCGCCATCGTCGCGATCGGGAACTTCGACGGCGTTCATCTCGGCCACGTCAAGGTCATCGAGACGGCGGCGGCGGCCGCGCGCGCCGCGGGCGCGCCCTGCGGAGTCCTGACCTTCGAGCCGCACCCGCGCCAGTTTTTCCAGCCGGCGATCGGGCCATTTCGCCTGACGCCGTTTCGGGCCAAGGTTCGCCGCCTCGCGGAACTCGGTGTCGACGTTCTCTTCAGTCTGCGATTCGGGGCGGGAATGGCGGCGGTCCCGGCCACGGCATTTATCGTGCACATGCTCGTCGCGGGCCTCGGGGTTGGTGGCGTGGTTGTCGGCCCGGACTTCGCCTTCGGCAAGGGGCGGCGAGGCAACGTCGAGACGTTGTCTCGGTACGCCGCGAAGCTGGGGTTTTCGCTGACCGAGGTGGCGACCGTGGGCGGCGGTGGGAAAACGTATTCGTCAACCCGGGTTCGGAGCCTGATCCAGGGCGCTCAGTTCGGCGAGGCCGGTCTCATTCTCGGACGCTTGTGGGAAGTCGAGGGCCACGTTCGCCATGGCGACAGGCGCGGCCACGAACTCGGTTTCCCGACCGCGAACCTCGGCCTGGACGGTTACCTAAATCCCGGCTCCGGGATTTACGCCGTCTGGGCCGGGATCGCCGACGAGAACGGCACCCGCTGGCACGCCGCCGCCGCCTACGTCGGCACCCGCGCGACCTTCGGCGGCGGTGCCATGCGGTTGGAAGTGCATCTCCTGGATCACGACGAAGACCTCTACGGCAAACGCCTCCGGGTCGCCTTCGCCAAGCGTCTGCGCGACGATCAGGAGTTCGACGGCGCCGAAAGTCTCGGGCGGCAAATTGCGGCGGACTGCGAGCAGGCCCGCCAGGCGCTCGCCAATCCGAGGTTCCAGCGCCTCGCCGCTCGATCCAGCGCCGCTTGATCGCCACCGGGACGAATCCCAAATGATCCGCGATTACCGCCCAACCATCTTGCTGCCCAAGACGAATTTTCCGATGAAGGGGCGGCTTCCCCAACGCGAGCCCGAAATTCTCGCGCGCTGGGAGGATTTCGATCTCTACGGGCAGCTGCGCGCCCACGCGGCCGGGCGCGAGAAGTTCATTCTTCACGACGGCCCGCCCTACGCCAACGGCAACATTCATATCGGCCACGCCCTCAACAAGATCCTCAAGGACGTGATCACGCGCTCCCAGCAGATGTTGGGGAAGGATTCGAACTATGTGCCGGGTTGGGATTGTCATGGCTTGCCGATCGAATGGCAGGTCGAGCAGGCGTACCGGAAAAAGGGCAAGAACAAGGACGACGTTCCGATCGTTCGGTTCCGCCAGGAATGTCGCGCCTTCGCCGCCAAGTGGATCAAGATCCAGGCGGCCGAGTTTCAGCGCCTCGGTGTCGTCGGCGACTGGAAAAATCCGTACACGACGATGACGAACGAAGCGGAGGCGCAGATCGTCCGCGAGGTCGGCAAGTTCATCCTCAACGGCAGCCTCTACCGGGGCAGCAAGCCGGTGATGTGGTCGATGGTCGAGAAAACCGCCCTGGCCGAGGCAGAGGTCGAATATCACGACCGCACCTCGACCACGATCGACGTCCGTTTTCGCGTCGGCACCGCCTCCGATCCGAGCCTGGAAGGCGCCAGCGTCGTCATCTGGACGACGACGCCCTGGACGATCCCGGGGAACCGCGGCGTTGCCTACGGGAGCCATTACGACTACGTCCTCCTCCGGGTCGAGGCGACAACCGACAGCAGCCTCGCGGTGCCCGGCGAGAAACTGCTCGTGGTCGAGGCCTTGCGCGACGACACCTGCGCCCGCGCCGGAATCGAGCGCTGCGAGGTCGTCGCGCGGTTCCGGGGCGAGCAACTGGCGGGCACCGTCTGCCGACACCCCTTTCACGGTCGCGGCTACGACTTCGAGGTCCCGATGATACCGGGCTTCCACGTCACCACCGAGCAAGGCACGGGTTTCGTCCATATCGCCCCCGGCCACGGCGCCGAGGATCATGTGGTGGGCCTCGAGTTCGGCCTCGAGGTACCGGAGACGGTGAACGACGACGGAAACTTCATGGCCCACGTGCCCCTGTTCGCGGGCAGGAACGTGTTGGACGCGAACGACGAAGTCGCCGATTCCCTCGCCGATGCCGGGACCTTGCTCGCGCGCGGAAAGCTGACTCACAGTTACCCCCACTCCTGGCGTTCGAAGGCGCCGCTGATATTCCGCCACACCCCCCAGTGGTTCATCAGCATGGAGACGAACGGGTTGCGGCAAAAGGCGCTGGAAGCGATCTCCGCGGTGCGCTGGGTTCCCGAAAGCGGTCGCGATCGCATTTACGGCATGATCGAATCCCGTCCCGACTGGGTCATCTCGCGGCAACGCGCCTGGGGTGTCCCCATCGTCGCGATCGTGGACGCGGAAACCGGTGAATTGCTCCGTGACGCCAAGGTGATCGAGCGGATCGCCGAGGCGGTCGAGGCCGAGGGCACGGACGTCTGGTTCTCAAGTCCGCTGTCCCGTTTCCTGGGCGACGACTATCCGGCCGATGCCTACCGCAAGCTGGACGACATCCTCGACGTCTGGTTCGAGAGCGGAGCCACCCATAGTTTCGTTCTCGAGAAGCGGGACGATCTCGCCTGGCCAGCGTCGCTGTATCTCGAAGGTTCCGACCAACACCGGGGGTGGTTCAATTCCTCGCTTCTCGAATCCTGCGGGACCCGGGGGCGGGCGCCTTACGAAGCCGTCTTGACCCATGGCTTCGTGATGGACGGCGAAGGCCGAAAAATGTCGAAATCCCTGGGAAACGTCGTGGCGCCGCAACAGGTCGTCGATCGCTACGGCGCCGACATCCTGCGCCTTTGGGTCGTCAGCGCCGACTACTCCGAGGATTTGCGCATCGGCCCCGATATTCTAGGCCATCAGGTCGACGCCTACCGGCGCCTCCGCAATACCCTGCGTTACATCCTCGGCAACCTGGCCGGTTTTGGCGAGGGCGAGGGCCTGGCACCCGGCGACATGCCCGAGATCGAACGCTGGGTCCTGCACCGCCTGGCGGAACTCGACGTCGTCGTGCGGCGCTGTTGCGAGGATTTCGATTTTCACCGTTTGAATACGGTGCTGCACAACTTCTGCGCGGTCGAGCTGTCGGCCTTCTATTTCGACGTTCGCAAGGATGCCCTGTACTGCGACGGCGCCGATTCGGACCGTCGCCGCGCCGCCGGCGTGGTATTGGAGGCGCTGTTTTCGCGGCTGACGGCGTGGCTCGCGCCGATCCTCTGTTTTACCGCCGAGGAGGCCTGGATGGCGCGTTTTCCCGACCCCGAGGACAGCGTCCATTTACGGCTATTTCCCGAAACGCCCTCCGACTGGCGCGACGATGATTTGGCCGCGCGCTGGGAGAAGGTGCGGGCCCTGCGGCGCGTCGTCACCGGAGCCTTGGAGGTCGAGCGGCGGGAAAGGCGCATCAGATCGAGTCTCGAGGCGCATCCCACGGTCTACGCCGTTTCCGATTACGCCTCGGCGGTGGGCGGCGTCGATCTGGCCGAAATCGCCATCACCTCCGGGGCGACGCTGAACCTGGGGGAGCCACCGGCGGAGACTTTTTCGCTGCCCGACGTTCCCGGAGTCGGGGTCGTGCCGGGACTCGCGGAAGGGAACAAATGCGCCCGTTGCTGGCGAGTATTGCCCGAGGTCGGAACCATTGCCGGCAACGACGATCTGTGCGCCCGCTGTAGCGACGTCGTTTCGGCGTTTCCGGTAGACGGTTGAGGGCCGTGGATTTCCCGACGGAACGCCGGCTCGGCTTCACGATCTTGCTGGTGACGGTGGTCTGCGACCAGGCGACCAAGCAATTGACACTCTCGTGGCTGGCCGCCAACGGGGGTTTCATCGCGCTGACGCCGTTCCTCAATATCGTCGAGGTCTGGAACGAGGGAATCAGTTTCGGCATGTTTGGAGACGCGCCGCCGCCACCCTGGGTGTGGGCGCTGTTCGCCACCGCCGTTTCGATCGGGCTTTCGGTCTGGTTGTGGCGAGCCGACGATCGTTGGCTTGCCGTCGGCCTGGGCCTCATCGTCGGGGGCGCGATGGGAAACATCATCGACCGCATCGGTCCGGCGGGTGCCGTCTTCGACTTTATCGATTTTTATGTCGGCCCGGGCCGGTACCAACACTGGCCGGCGTTCAACCTCGCCGACGCCGCGATTACCTTCGGCGTCGGCATGATTCTAATTGATGCCTTGCCGATTCGGCGCCGACGGGTTAGGTAAAGAGGCATGATTCGTCACCAGGCCATGGGCGTGGGCTTTTTGGGCCGGGCGGTCCTTTATTCCGTATTGGCGTTCGCCGTCGCCGGGTGCCAATCCCTCAAGGACGGGTTCGGAGTCGGTAAACACTCGCCCGACGAGTTCGCGGTCGTCACCCGGGCGCCTTTGGAGATCCCACCGAATTTCGCTTTGCGGCCCCCGGATCCCGGAGCCGCGCGGCCCCAGGAATCGAGTGCCGTTCAGCGGGCGCAGGCGGCACTGACCGGCGCCGGACAAAGGGTTTCGCGGGAGCAGGAACGAAAAGGAAACCGTAGCGCCGGGGAATCGGCCTTGCTCGATCAGGCCGGAACCGACGTCGCCAAACCCGATATCCGCGAGGTCATCAACTCGGAGAACGCGGTTCTCGCGGATACCGACGGTTCCCTCGTCGATCGCCTGGTTTTTTGGCAAACGCCGGACGCCCTCGGCTCCGTCATCGACGCCAACAAAGAGTCGCGGCGTCTCAAGGAGAACGCTGCGCTCGGCAATCTGCCCACGGAAGGGGCGACCCCCGTCATCAAGCGCCGCCAAAAAGCGATCCTAGAGGACCTTTTCTGAGCGCGTCCGGGGCGTGAAAACAATCGGTTTCGAGGGAGAGTAATCGTTGCGGCCAATCGCTTTTTCCGGCTTTTGCGTCGGCCTCGTGCTCGCCTTCCTCGCCCTCGCCCAGGAGGCGCGAGCGGCGGTTTTCAATCCCCAAACCTTTACCCTCGACAACGGCATGCAGGTCGTGGTCGTCCCCAATCACCGGGCGCCGGTCGTCGTCCACATGGTCTGGTACCGGATCGGATCGGCGGACGAACCCCCGGGGCGGACGGGGATTTCGCATTTTCTCGAACATTTGATGTTCAAGGGCACGGAGCGCTTTCCCGACGGGAAGTTTTCGGAAATCGTCGCCCGCAACGGTGGCACCGAGAACGCATTCACAGGATACGACTACACGGGATATTTTCAAAAGGTTGCTTCGGACCGTCTCGCGCTCGTGATGGAGATGGAGGCCGATCGCATGACCAATCTCGTTCTTGACGGGGAGGATGTGACGGCCGAGAGGGACGTGGTTCTGGAGGAGCGCAGAGCGCGGGTCGAAAACCGGCCCGCGTCGTTGTTCTCCGAGGAATTGAACGCGGTGCAATATCTGGTTCACCCCTATGGGACACCGATCATCGGCTGGGAAAACGAGATTCGGACTCTCGACCGCGACGGCGCCCTCGACTGGTACCAGCGCTACTACGCCCCCAACAACGCGGTTCTGATCGTTTCCGGGGACGCCACGGCGGCGGATGTGCGTCCCCTCGCCGAAAAATTCTACGGCGTCATTCCGGAACGCGCCGTGCCGGAACGCGTCCGTCCGCGGGAGCCGCCCCAGCGGACCGAGCGCCGTGTCGAAATGCGTGATCCGCGGGTGCGGCAGCCCCGTTGGCGGCGGAGTTTTCATGCCCCCAGTGGCGCGGCGGGCGCGACCGAGCATGCCTATCCCTTGCAAGTGCTGTCCGAAATCCTTGGCGGCGGGCCGACCAGCCGCCTCTACCGCTCCTTGATCGTCGACCAACGGATCGCGGTTTTGGCAGGAAGTATCTACGACGACGTCAGCGCCGATCCGACCACTTTCATCGTCTACGCGGCCCCCGCCCCGGGGGTCGAGGTGGCGACCGTCGAGGCGGCGGTCGACGACCAGATCGCGCGCCTCCTGTCGGACGGCGTGACCGAGGAAGAACTCGATCGGGTGAAGCGGCGCCTCCTCGCCGACGCCGTCTACGCGCGCGACGACCTCTTCATCGCCGCCAGGGCCTTTGGGAGCGCCCTCACGAGCGGCCTTACGGTCGACGACGTCGAGACCTGGCCGGAAGCCGTCGAATCGGTGACGGCGGCGCAAGTCCTCGCCGCGGCCAGGGCCGTGATTGTACCGGACACCTCCGTCATCGGTGTCCTTTTGCCGGCCGAGCACGACTGATGCGCCGCGATGGTTCCGCCTGCTGGCGCAGGCTGGCCCTTGTCATCACGTGTGTTCTTCCACTCTGCCTGTTCTCGGCCTCCGCGACGACGGTGCAGCGGGTCGTCAGTCCCGGTGGAATCGAGGCCTGGTTGGTCGAGGAGCACGCCATCCCCATCGTTTCGCTCCGCCTCGCCCACCGCGGCGGCGCCGCGCTCGATCCCAACGGCAAGGAGGGGCTGGCCAATCTTGTTTCGGGTCTCCTCGACGAGGGCGCCGGCGGCTACGACTCGCAAGCCTTTCAAGCGCGCCTGGACGATCTTACCATGCGCCTCGGATTTTCCGCCGGCAGCGACGCGTTTTTCGGCCAAGTGGAGACCTTGACCGATAACGTCGATGCCGCTTTCGAGATGTTGCACCTGGCCCTGAGTAGGCCGCGATTCGAACCCGCCGCCGTCGATCGCATCCGGGACCAGATCCTCGCCGGTCTGGCGCGGTCGTCGACCGATCCCGATTACATCGCCGCGCGGACCTGGTACGAAACCGTGTTTGGCGACCATCCCTACGGTCGTCCCGGCCGGGGAACGCCCGCCAGCGTGGCCGCGATCGGAATCGACGATCTGCGCCGTTTCGTCGGCGAAAGGCTGGCCCGCGCTAATCTCGTTATCGGCATCGTCGGCGACATGACGGCGGCGCGCCTGGCGCCTCTCCTCGACAAGACCTTCGGCCCGCTTCCCGAGCGGGCGGCGCCGATTGTTCTCGAGGAAGCGATTCCGGCGGCGGTCGGAGAAGTCGTCGTCGTCGATCAGGAGATTCCCCAAAGCATCGTGATGTTCGGACATTGGGGGCCGAAACGGGCGGATCCCGCGTTTTACGACGCCTACGTCATGAACCATATCCTTGGCGGTGGTTCCTTTACCTCGCGCTTGACCACCGAGGTCCGGGAAAAACGGGGCTTGGCCTACGACATCTTCACCTCCTTGGTGACGTACGACCACGCCGGTCTTTACCGCGGTCGGGTCGCGACCCAGAATGCCCGGGTGGCGGAGACGATCGAAATCATCCGGGCCGAAATCGCGCGTATGCGCGATAGCGGCGCGAACGAATCGGAGCTGGCCGACGCCAAGACCTTCCTCACCGGTTCGTTCCCCTTGCGTCTCGATAGCAACGGCAAGATCGCCAACCTGTTGGTCGGAATCCAGCTCGATGACCTCGGGATCGACTACCTCGACCGGCGCAACGGGTTCATCGAAGCAGTGGACGGAGAGGACGTAAGCCAGGCGGCGGCCGCGTTTCTCAAACCCGACGAGCTCGTATTCGTCGTCGTCGGCGCCCCGGAAGGATTAACCGAATAGCGCCGCGGTGGTCCGGGGCGCCGGTTTCAGCTATTTATTCCGCTTGCCTGCCGTCCTCGCATTGAGCCGCCGGGATACGCCATGTACTATCGTCACGTGATCGACGACTGCTTCGCCCGCGAGACCGGCGACAACCGTCTCGACGAAGGCGATTTCGAGACCGCGTTGGGAGAGGCGGCGGCCGCGCTCGATACCTTGCGCGCGGCCCGGGTGGACGGCAACCTGCCGCTCTTGAACTTGCCGCGAGACTGCGCGGATTTCGCCGCTTTCGCACCGGTGGCGCAAAAGTTCCGCGCCAATTTCGACGACGTCGTGGTCCTCGGAACGGGCGGTTCGAGCCTGGGCGGACAAGCCCTTCTGGCGCTCGGCGAATGGGGATTCGCCCGGGCCTGGTCGCACCCGCGAGTCCATTTCATGGACAACATCGACCCCCATTCCTTCGACCGCTTGCTGGCGACAATCGCGCCGGCCCGAACCGGATTCATCGTCATTTCCAAATCGGGCGGCACCGCGGAAACGATGAGCCAGTTCCTGGCCTGCTTCGACTTCGTCGAGCGGGCGGTGGCCTCGCCGGCGAGGCATTTCGTGCTTGTAAGCCAGCCAGGCGATTCGGCGCTCAGGCGTTTCGCGGCGCAGCACGATCTGGAGGTCCTCGACCACGATCCGGACATCGGCGGTCGTTTCTCGGTTCTGACCGTCGTCGGCATGCTGCCGGCGATGATCGCCGGCCTGAAGGCCGAGGGCGTGCGCGCGGGCGCCAGCGATGTCCTCGACGAGTCGCTCTCGGCCACCGATGCGCGCCGGAGCGCACCCGCGGTCGGGGCCGCGATATCGGTCGCGCTGTGGCGCACGCGCGGAATCACGGCGACGGTCCTGATGCCCTACGTCGATCGTCTCGCCGTCTTCGGCCTGTGGTACCGCCAGCTCTGGGCCGAGAGCCTGGGCAAGGACGGGTTGGGCACGACGCCGATCCGGGCGCTGGGAACCACCGATCAGCACAGTCAGCTGCAATTGTATCTTGCCGGACCGCGGGACAAGATGTTCACCCTCGTGACCCTGGATTGCGCCGACGCCGGTCCGCGGGTGACGGGCGAGCTTGCCGCCGACCCCGCCTTGGCCTATCTACGGGACAAGACCCTCGGGGACCTGATGGAGGCCGAACAGCGGGCAACCGCCGATACCTTGGCGGGCAACGGCCGTCCGGTGCGCCGGATCGCGTTGCGGTCCCTGGACGAGCGGGTCCTCGGGGCGCTGTTCATGCATTTCATGTTGGAAACGATGATCGCCGCCCGGCTCCTCGGCGTCAACGCGTTCGACCAGCCGGCGGTGGAAGAAGGCAAGGCCCGGGCCCGGGCCTACCTTTCCGGAGGGGACGCGAGCTGATGCCGATTCGGGTTCTGCCGGACACCACGATCAACCGCATTGCCGCCGGCGAGGTGGTCGAACGTCCGGCGTCGGCGGTCAAGGAGCTGGTCGAGAACGCGATCGACGCCGGTGCCGGGCATGTCGAGGTGATCATGAACGACGGCGGCCGGACCCTGATCGCCGTCACCGACGACGGCGGCGGCATGTCGCGGGAGGAATTGCCGTTGGCGATCGAGCGCCACGCCACCTCCAAGCTCAGCGACGACGATCTCCTGCGAATCGAGACCCTGGGGTTTCGCGGCGAGGCCTTGCCCTCGATCGCCTCGGTCGGCCGATTGACGCTCACGAGCCGTCCCCCCGGTGCCGCGGAGGCCTGGTCGATCGAGGTCGACGTCGGCACCGGAGTCCGGGTCGCGCCCGCGGCCCTCGCCGCCGGCACCCGGGTCGAGGTTCACGACCTTTTCCTCGCCACCCCGGCGCGCCTGAAGTTCCTCAAATCGGCGCGGACCGAGGTCCAACACGCCCGGGACGTCGTCAGCCGCCTCGCCATGGCCCGGCCCGACGTCGCCTTCCGCCTGGTCGCCGACGGCCGCAAGCGCCTGCGCCTCGAGCCCGGCTCAAAGGATTTGCTCGATCCGCGTCTCGGCCGCCTGGGGCAGATCATGGGCAAGGACTTCGCCGACAACGCCCTGGCGATCGACGAGGTGCGCGAGGGCGTGCGCTTGAGCGGATACATCGGATTGCCGACCTTGAACCGGGCCACCGCGCGGGCCCAGTTCCTTTTCGTCAACGGCCGGCCGGTCCGCGACCGCTTGCTCGTCGGCGCCGTGCGCGGCGCCTACGCCGACGTTCTCGCCCGCGACCGCAATCCGTTGGTCGCCCTTTTCCTCGATCTCGACCCCGAGGACGTCGACGTCAACGTTCACCCGACCAAGGCGGAAGTCCGCTTCCGCGATTCGACCACGGTGCGGGCCCTGATCGTCGGCGGATTGCGGCGCGCCCTCGCCGCGGCCGGACATCGCGCCGCGACCAGCGTCGGCGACGTCGCCCTCGCCGCCATGCGGCCCGAAACGGGACCCTACCCGGCGGCACCACCACCTGGTTTCGCCACCGGATTCAGCGCCCCCGCCGGGGTCTGGGAAACGGCGGCCCCGAGGTCCCTCGATCGCTCTCTCGAGACGCCCTCGGCACGGTTTGAAAGCCCGGCCGACACATTCCAGGAGGAATATCCCCTGGGGGCGGCCCGAGGTCAGCTCCACGCCACCTACATCGTCTCCCAGACCCGCGATGGCCTGGTCATCGTCGATCAGCACGCGGCCCACGAACGGCTCGTATACGAGGGCATGAAGAGAGCCCTGGCGGAAACCGGCGTCGCCCGTCAGGGACTGTTGATCCCCGAGGTCGTCGAGCTCGACGAGGACGCTGCCCGACGGCTGCTGGATCGGGCCCAAGAGCTGGCCGAACTGGGCCTCGTCGTCGAGGCCTTCGGACCCGGCGCGGTCGTCGTCCGGGAAATGCCGGCGCTGCTCGGCGAGGCCGATATCCAGGGTCTCGTCCGCGACCTCGCCGACGACCTCGCCGACCTCGGCGACGCCCTGAGCCTAAAGGAATCCCTGGCGAAGGTCTGTTCCACCCTCGCCTGCCACGGCAGCGTCCGCGCCGGCCGCCAGCTCAACGTCAACGAAATGAACGCCCTCCTGCGCGAGATGGAAGCAACCGCGCGCTCCGGTCAATGCAACCACGGCCGCCCGACCTACGTCGAACTCAAACTCGCCGACATCGAACGCCTCTTCGGCCGCCGCTAGGCAATCCGTCACATGGCCGAAAACAAGTGTCGGAAACTGTATTTGTCCGAAAATAGACGCCAAATTTTACACTGTGCTAGGGTCCGAAAATATCGGAACCGCGTCAGTGAGGTTTAAAACCGGAACCACCAATTCCTAAATAAAGTGCAGTGCATTTAAGCGGAGTGCGGTCGATGAATCGAGGTTGTGTCGTTCTAGGAGCGTGGCTCGGCACGGGCCTCATGGTCGCGCCAACGATAGGCAAAACCATATTCGATTGCAGTCAACCGGCTGGCATCAATTCGTTATGCAAGGAACCGTTTGCTTGGGCTGACCAAAGCCGTATGGCAAGTTCAGCGACCAGTATTATGGACACGCTTGACGAAGCGGGCAGACCCCGTTTGATATACCAAACGACTTAAAGCGGGCCGGGGAGATCGGGAAGAAGGAACGGCCCTCTCGGGCCGTGTTGACGGGGCGTATGACAACCTGTCTCGCTTCGAAAAGGATACAATTTTTGGAACGCAATCATGGATGAAGATGCGATATGGGGCGTTCTTACGGACGCGCTTTACAGTGATATAAAAAAGGAGGACGAGTTTTATAATAAGAAGCCCCTGCTTGCTCACTACACTTCACTTGGAGCTCTAGAAAAAATTCTTGCAAATGAGGAGATTTGGTTTTCAAACCCGCTGTTCATGAACGACCGAGAGGAAATCAATTTCGGCGTCTCTAAAGGTGTCGCTGCAATCAGAAAGAGTGAAAGTATTAAGGCTGCCTTAGGAACCGCAGGCCGCAACAAAACATTCACGGACGGGCTGGGAGGTTATGTTTGCGAGTTTATACAGAAGTCTCTATTTGAAACCTATGTGTTGTGTTTTTCTGAACATACGCCTGGAAACAGTGATGGGCTTCTTTCAATGTGGCGCGGCTATGGCGCCAATGGCAGGGGCTGCGCCCTCGTCTTGGATACCTCGAAGGTGATGCACGTTGAAGAAAGCCCATTGGTTATCGTGCAGGTTCACTATGCATCACAGGAAAAACGTATTGCGTGGTTTGAAGGGTTGGCAGAACGGTTCGCCGAGATTCTCGGCAGCATCCCAATTCCGGATGACAAACTTTATCTAGCTAGCGCAGCGATCTTTCAACGAATCAAGCTTGCCGCACTATCGTTAAAACACACAGGCTTTAGTGAAGAGCGAGAATGGCGAATAATCTACACGACCGAAAGAGACGCTGACGGTAGGTTGAAGCACATGCAGGATTTCCGAAATGGTCCTCGCGGCGTGGAGCCAATACTACGGTTCAAGATGGAACCCCTCGAAGGTATCACGGCTCCTGATCTGTCCTTTGATGATCTCTTACAAGCCATTCTTTTAGGTCCGAGCACTTCTTCTTACATCGCAGTTCGCTGCGTAGAAAGAATGCTTGATGTGTTGAAGAAGCCGCACCTGAAGGAACGGGTGTCTGCGTCGATGATCCCATTTCGGCCGGATTAACGCGTTCTCGGTAAGCTGATGGTCCGATTATTGGCTTGATGGTTTGGCGTCGTGCGGGAGGAGAGTTCGGCCCTAGCGGGCCGTGTTTTTTTACACACCCAACTATTCCCGCCGTTTTTCTTGTTTTAGGGCATTTTGTAATATACTGGTATTCGCAAAGGAGTTTAAACGCTATGAGCGAGATTGATGAAAAAACCCACAGCGAAGTCGAGGAAAAAGAACCTGGCTACGATGAGTGGGCAAAAAAGAAAATAGGGGCCGGCTTAAAAGAATCTAAGGAACACTCGGAGGAAAGTGTTTCAGAAGAAGAGTTGCGGAAAGAATTAGGTCTTGAGAATTGAATATTCTAAGACGGCTAGACGTGACCTCCGTAATATTTATTCTTACCTTGTAAAGAAAAACGAACAGGCGGCAAAAAACGTCATCGATGACATTTTAGTTAGCATCCGTCGTTTGAAAAAAACGCCTTATACCAACCGCCCCAGAGTTTGACTCGCGCAAAGGTTTACACGCTAGGTTTTGTGTGATTCAAGGTTGTTGGCAACAAGGGAGTGTGTTCAATGCCAACGATTCCTTTGCGAAACGACTTTGATGCTGAAAGAGTCCGTGTTCTTGCGGCACGGAGCGATGATGGGAACCAGGCGCGACGGCTTTTGTCGATGGCGGCCATCTACGATGGGATGGATCGAGCGTGCGCGGCGGGTATTGGCGGCATGGATCGGCAGACGTTGCGGGACTGGGTTCACCGGTTCAACGCGGGAGGTCCGGCCGGTCTGATCGACCGCAAGCCGAACGGGGCGTTGCGTCGGTTGACGCCGTCGCAAATGGCGGCGCTTTCGCGGGCTATCGAGGCCGGTCCCGATCCCGAACGGGATGGGGTCGTGCGCTGGCGCTGCATCGATCTCAAGCAACTGATCCGAACGCGCTTCGGCGTGGACTATCACGAGCGGAGCGTCGGCAAGCTGCTGGCCGCGCTCGGGTTCTCGCATATTTCCGCGCGCCCGCGCCACGTCGGCCAGGATGCGCGGGCACAGGAGGAATTTAAAAAAAAGTTTTCCCGAACACTTGGCGAAAATCGTAGCGGCACAGCCACCGGACACGCCCATAGAGGTTTGGTTTCAAGATGAAATGCGCGTCGGCCAGAAGAACAGCCTGGTGCGCCAGTGGGCCCCAAAGGGATCGCGCCCGCGCCAGGTCAAGGACCTACGGACCTCTTCGGCGTATCTCTTCGGCGCCATCTGCCCCGAGCGCGGTGAGGGCGCGGCGCTGGTCATGCCGCGCGCCAATACTGAAGCCATGGACCTGCATCTCGAGGAAATCAGCCGGGCCGTTGCCCCAAACGCCCATGCCGTCGTGCTGCTCGACCAAGCCGCATGGCACACCACTGCCAAACTCGGCATCCCGGAGAACATCTCCCTCGTGCCTTTGCCACCCAAGTCCCCGGAGCTCAATCCCGCCGAAAATGTCTGGCAATACCTCCGCCAGAACTGGCTCTCCAATCGTGTCTGCGACTCCTATGAAGCCATCGTCGAGGCCTCTTGCCAAGCCTGGAACAACCTGACCGACCAACCTTGGAAGATCATGTCCATCGGCCTCAGAGCGTGGGATCGCACAAGTCAATGTTAAGGGCGGTTGGTATTAGTCGCCCGTGAAGAACGCGTAAGCGGCTGATGTTGGTAGCTCTTTCGGTTTGGCGAAGTAATCGGATTTGCAAGAAAACGGGTTTTGGGCCTGAAAAGCTTGCGATTTGAAATAATTGATTTTGGGGATTCCCTTCCGTTGCGGAACGTGATTCTCTGCTCTCGTCGATTGGGATTGGAGAACTGTGATGAAGCCATCGCGCAAGATGTCATCGGGAATAGGGGACCTGTTCCGCTCGCGGCTCGAAAACATCATCAACCTGCGCCACGAGTTGGTGGTGTTGGGGGGCCGGATCGCGTGGACTTTCTTCGACGAGACCTATGAAGCCTTGTATTCGGAGGAGGGTCGGCCGGGGGTTCCGACGCGGCTGATGGTTGACCGAGGGTCGATTTGGGCGGCGTGATCGTCGCCGTTGGGTGGTTCCTTGACGTCATTTTCCTTGTGTCTGGTCAATGATCGCGGGTTCGTTTTCGGCGGCCTTGATCTTTCGCATTGAGGGTCCGTCGAGATCGAGCCTGTGGGCGTTGTGAACGATGCGGTCGAGGATGGCGTCGGTGAAGGTGGGTTTCGGACAGCGGCCAAACCAGGCCGGCGCGCCTCGCGCGGTTGATATAGTCACCGACCGCCCGATGTTCAGACCGACGGCAATCCGCCGCCGCGACATATTACTGGCACGCAGCCGCGGAACGTCACGTATCCTACGCAGGGGCAATCTCTCCCGGGGCATCCTCGCTCCTCCCGAAAAGGCGCGAGGGTAGCCCTTGTCGGGATCACCCAACGACGTCGATCACAGGCCAAATCAGAGTGGCCGTTTTGGCTCGGAATCGATGGCCGGATTAAATCGGAATCGGTGGCCGCTTTGAATCGGAATCACTGGCCACTTTGCCTCGGAATGCGAACGCTTCATCACGTGCTTTGGAAATTCGAGGGCGGCTCGACTAGCGTGGGCGCGGCGACCAGATGAAGCCGAGTGTGAACGCACCGCCCAGCAAAAACTGTCCATGCACTCAGTTGACGTAACTCCTCGGTTACGGGCATTCGCATCAATACGGGGATACCCGACGCTATCGCGGCGAGTAACATAACGGCGGAGAAAGAAAGCCGAACCCAAGGGCTTCGATGAATATCCATGAACACTCCCTTTTCTTTACGGTTGGCTGGGTTGCCGCGAGGAAGGAAATTCTCGCCGTCGCCCGGTGCCGTGTCAATCCAACGGTTGTCGGAAAGGCGCGTGGACGCGCTGGCGCCGGGCGCGGTTGCGATGGCGGGACGCCACGCCTAGAGTGTGGCCCATGCCTGCCCGACCGGTTATCGGTTTGACCCTCGACTCGGAGGAACCCGGCGGTTACGCCAAACTGCCATGGTACGCGCTGCGCCAAAACTACTGCGCCGCGGTGACGGCGGCCGGAGGCTTGCCCGTCGCCCTGCCGCACGAGGCGGCGCAGGCTTCGTCGTACCTGGATGCGATAGACGGCTTAATCGTCACCGGCGGCGCGTTCGACGTCGACCCCGACCTGTTCGGCGCCAAAACGCGTCATCCCACGGTGGTCACCAAGGACCACCGCACGGCATTCGAAATCGCCCTCGTTCGCGGAGCCATGGAGCGGGACATGCCGCTGTTCGGAATTTGCGGTGGGCAACAGCTTCTCAACGTCGTTCTCGGCGGCACCCTGATTCAGGACATCGCCAGCGAGGTCGACAATGCCCTCGCGCACGAACAACCGAATCCGCGGTCCGAGGCGGGCCATTCCGTTCGCGTGACCCCGGACACGCTGCTTCACCGAATCGTCGAAAACGACGAGATCGAGGTCAACAGCGCCCATCACCAGGCGGCGGGGGAGGTAGCACCCGAAATCACGATCAACGCCGTGGCACCCGACGGCATCGTCGAGGGCATCGAGGATCCGCGCTGCCGATTTTGCCTCGGCGTGCAATGGCATCCGGAATACGCCATCAGCGCCGCCGACGATCGGATCTTTCACGCCTTCGTGGCCGCCGCCACCGATTAACGATGGGCGGCTCCGACCAGGCCGGCGAACGGGTGGCCAAGCGTCTGGCTCGGGCGGGGCTGTGTTCCCGGCGCGAAGCCGAGCGTTGGATCGCCGCCGGGCGTGTCGCGGTGGACGGGGTCGTGCTATCCGGCCCGGGAGTCGTCGTCCGGGCTGACTCTCGGGTCACGGTGGATGGCCGGAATGTCCCCGCGGCCGAAAACACCCGTTTGTGGCGTTACCACAAGCCGCCCGGCCTGGTGACGACCAATCATGACCCCGACGGCCGCCCCACCGTGTTCGATTCGTTCCCGGAGGCGATGCCGCGGGTGATTTCGGTCGGCCGTCTCGACATCGCCTCCGAAGGTCTTCTGTTACTCACCAATGACGGCGCCCTGGCCCGCCGCCTCGAACTCCCCGCGACCGGTTGGTTGCGGCGCTACCGGGTTCGCGCCTTCGGTCCCCCCCCCGCGCCGGATCGTCTCAAAGCCCTGACCAACGGCCTCCACCTCGACGGTGAAGACCTTGGCCCGATTTCCGCGAGCCTCGACCGTCGCAACGGCCGCAACGCCTGGTACACCTTTGCCCTACGCGAGGGACGGAAGCGCGAAATTCGCCGCGTCATGGCCCACATGGGCCTTGCCGTCAACCGCATCATCCGGGTTTCCTTCGGCCCCTTTCAGCTCGGCCGCCTGCCCAGGGGCGAGGTCCGCGAGGTCGCGGCCAAGGTGATCGCGGAACAGCTCGGTTCCGGCTCACCGGAGGCCCCGGGGAACGGTGCGGATCGTCGGCGGTAGGTTTCGCGGCCGGCGCTTGGCCGTGCCCGCGAACCGGAGGATCCGGCCCACTTCCGAGCTTGTCAGGGAAGCGTTGTTCGATATCCTCGCGCACAACGCCTGGGGTGGTCCGGACCTTCCCATCGGCGTCCGTGTGATCGATGCTTTCGCGGGGACCGGCGCCTTGGGCCTCGAAGCGTTGTCGCGCGGCGCCCTCCACGCGACCTTGATCGAAACGGACGCGGCCGCAAGGCGGATCATCCGCAAGAACGCCGACGCCCTGGGGACGAGCGCCCAGGTGACGATCATGGCGCGTGACGCGCTGCGGCCGGGTCGGGCCAGAGCACCGTGCGAGCTGTTGTTGCTGGACCCGCCGTACGGCCGGGGTTTGGCGCCACGAGCCGTGGCGGCGCTGGCCACCTCCGGATGGCTCGCCGACGGGGCGATCGTGGCGGCCGAGTTGGCCTGGTTCGAAAGCCTACTCCTAGCTCCGTGCTTTACGCCTCTGGTACGCCGTGATTACGGCAACGCGCGCCTGATCTTGTCGCGCTGGCGGGCGGACCCCGGCGCGAAGGTTCGGGAGCCACGATCCACGAACCCGGTTGGCGCTAATTGACGGCGTGATACTCGACCACTTCGGTCCTGCCCTTGCCTTCGAGTTCCACCATGCCGTAGCTCTTGCCACGACATAGGTTTCGCACGTGCATCCAGGCCGATCCGCTGAGGGCAACGGTTCCCGGATTTGCGTGATCGGCGACGCGGGACGCGATGTTGACGGTATCGCCCCACAAATCGAAGAGGTATTGACGTCTACCCATGATCCCGGCGACGACCGGCCCGAAATGAATTCCAACCCGCACTTGCCAATTCGGCTCGAATTTTTCCGTTACCGTAAGCATGTCCAGGCCGCACTTGACGCTCGCGAGAACCGGCTCGTCGACATATTTGAGAAGCCCCGCCGTAGCCATGAAGGCATCGCCGATGGTCTTGATCTTCTCCATCTCGTGGCGGCCGACGATGTCTTCAAAATAGGCGGCCACGGCCTGAAGTTCGGAAACCACTTTCTCCGGCGGATTGCGGTCACAATATCGGGTGAATCCGACGATGTCGCAAAAAAGCACCGCGACGTGGTCGTAGCGGCGCGGTTTGACCTCGTTCACCTCCTTCAACTCACGCAGGGCACCGGGCGGTAGAATGGCCTTCAACAGATTATCCGCCCGCGTCTTCTCGGCCTCCAACATTTCCACATGCCGGGCCTCCTGGTCCCGCAGCTTCTTCTTTTCGATGCAGGCGCCGACACGGGCTTGCAGCAAGACCGAATTGAAGGGCTTCGGTAAGTAGTCCTCGGCCCCGAGCTTGATGCAACGAACGACGCTTTCGAGTTCATTCACGGCCGAAATCATGATGACCGGAACATCCCGAAGCTGGGTGTCCGCCTTGATCTGCTCGAGAGTCTCGTATCCGTTCATCACCGGCATCATGATGTCGAGTAAAACGAGATCAAATTGCCGCTGGGCCAACAATTCGAGCGCCTCGCGGCCGTTCTCCGCCATGGCGAGGTTGGAATAGCCCTGGCGGTTGAGACGCCGGGTGAGCATGTAGCGGTTGTCCTCGTTGTCGTCGACAACGAGAATCGGATAATCGTCTCCATCGGCCATCAAGCGGACTCCGGAAAGGCGCCGGCCGGCCGGCAATGGTTTCGAGTGAACGCCGGCGTCTGGTCCTCGCCGATCACGGCGGGAAGGCGGAGGGTGAATACGGAGCCCTCTCCAGGAACGCTCGTTGCCGTGATGTCGCCCCCCAGTCCGCGCGCCAACCCACGACTGATCGCGAGTCCCAGACCCGCGCCCCCATATTCCCTATTGATCGACGAATCGGCCTGGGCGAAATCCTCGAATATGTCCTCGATCATGTCGGGCGCGACGCCGATGCCCGTATCCGAAATGACGAAAACGATTTCTTGGCCCTGGTCGGCCAACTCACGAGAGATCGTCAACGCGACGGTTCCATTCTCGGTAAATTAGCAGGCGTTCGAAATCAGGGAAACGAGGATCTGCCTGACCCGCGCCAAGGCCGAGTCCATGCACCCGACCTCTCCGACCTCACGCAATGAAAGACGATTGCCGCGCTTGGCGGCGAGCGGGCGTACCGTGGTCATGATTTCATCCAATAGTCCGGAGATATCAAAAGTCTCGATCTCCAGCGCGATGTCTCCCGATTCGATTATGGCAAGATCCAGAATATCATTTACCAGCCTATGCAGATTCGAGGCTGCTCGATACACGCGCTGAAGCGGTTCAAGGGCCTGGGTGAGGCCGATTTCATCTGCTTCCTCGATCATGATTTCGGTCAATCCGATAATCGCGTTCAGCGGGGTTCTCAATTCGTGGCTCACGGTCGAGATGAAGCGCGATTTCATCCGCCTGAAATCTTTTTGATCGCCCGTGCCGGGCGATTCGGAGTCGCCGACGTCTTCGTTCCCGACGACGCGAAACGCGGCTGAAATGAACCGCTCCCCCGCCACGGTCAAAGCTGACGGAAAGACCGATACGGGAAATTGGCCGCCGTTCTTTCGAACCCCGAATAGGCTTTGATCCCGGCCGAACCAGCGGGAGCTTCGTTGAGTTGATGTATCCGCGGCACCGAGAGACGGGACGACCTCCGGATCTCCGGAGACCAATTCGGTGATCGATTTTCCAACGAGTTCCACCCGCGCGTAGCCAAACATCTCCTCAGCCATCGTGTTGAGAGCGACGATCCTTCCGCTCGGGTCGCCGATCACCATCGCGTCCGGCACCGATTCAAACAAGGTTCCAAATTTTTCATCGCCGCCTTTTTCCGTCACGCCGTTTCTTTCCGCTCTCCACTTTCAGGCCACCAACCGCCTTCGTCCCTGCCGTGTCTTCCGGCGAGGAACCCCCGTGGCTGGGATCGTTTGCTTCATGAATGATTCCCCCGATATGCCGTCCGCGATCGGTGCCACTCGGCTTTTTCTCCGCGCGACACCAACTCTCGAACCCGGCCCGCCCGATGCTCAACACCGTTTCTTATACCAACCGCCCTTAACATTGACTTGTGCGAGCCCACGCTCTGAGGCCGATGGACATGATCTTCCAAGGTTGGTCGGTCAGGTTGTTCCAGGCTTGGCAAGAGGCCTCGACGATGGCTTCATAGGAGTCGAAGACACGATTGGAGAGCCAGTTCTGGCGGAGGTATTGCCAGACATTTTCGGCGGGATTGAGCTCCGGGGACTTGGGTGGCAAAGGCACGAGGGAGATGTTCTCCGGGATGCCGAGTTTGGCAGTGGTGTGCCATGCGGCTTGGTCGAGCAGCACGACGGCATGGGCGTTTGGGGCAACGGCCCGGCTGATTTCCTCGAGATGCAGGTCCATGGCTTCAGTATTGGCGCGCGGCATGACCAGCGCCGCGCCCTCACCGCGCTCGGGGCAGATGGCGCCGAAGAGATACGCCGAAGAGGTCCGTAGGTCCTTGACCTGGCGCGGGCGCGATCCCTTTGGGGCCCACTGGCGCACCAGGCTGTTCTTCTGGCCGACGCGCATTTCATCTTGAAACCAAACCTCGATGGGCGTGTCCGGTGGCTGTGCCGCTACGATTTTCGCCAAGTGTTCGGGAAAACTTTTTTTTAAATTCCTCCTGTGCCCGCGCATCCTGGCCGACGTGGCGCGGGCGCGCGGAAATATGCGAGAACCCGAGCGCGGCCAGCAGCTTGCCGACGCTCCGCTCGTGATAGTCCACGCCGAAGCGCGTTCGGATCAGTTGCTTGAGATCGATGCAGCGCCAGCGCACGACCCCATCCCGTTCGGGATCGGGACCGGCCTCGATAGCCCGCGAAAGCGCCGCCATTTGCGACGGCGTCAACCGACGCAACGCCCCGTTCGGCTTGCGGTCGATCAGACCGGCCGGACCTCCCGCGTTGAACCGGTGAACCCAGTCCCGCAACGTCTGCCGATCCATGCCGCCAATACCCGCCGCGCACGCTCGATCCATCCCATCGTAGATGGCCGCCATCGACAAAAGCCGTCGCGCCTGGTTCCCATCATCGCTCCGTGCCGCAAGAACACGGACTCTTTCAGCATCAAAGTCGTTTCGCAAAGGAATCGTTGGCATTGAACACACTCCCTTGTTGCCAACAACCTTGAATCACACAAAACCTAGCGTGTAAACCTTTGCGCGAGTCAAACTCTAGGGCGGTTGGTATAAGGCATCGCCGAGACGACATTCAACAGGATTTTACGGATTTCCGATGCTTAACGGTCACGCTGGGCGAACACCCGTCAAGAAAACGACAGCGATGCCAAGGAACAATGTATTCCCGAAATCTTCCCCCCGGGGCCGCGACTCGTTAGGCGTTGGTTTTAGAATTTGCGGCGGACTTCGAGGCGGGCGCCGGTGAGGTCGTCCTCGCCCACGAGCTACCCGTACATCGAATCGACCCGCACGATCCAGGCGTCGGTGACCGGGATCTGATAGCGGAAGCCGACCGCGTACTGGTCGTCCTTCGCCGCCCGGTCGGGATCGTTGTCGCCGCCCAGCGTCTGCACCGTCGCGACCTCGACCACGATCCGGTGATCGTAGTCCAGGTTGAAGAGATACTCGACCCCCAGGGCCCCGCCGTAGGTATCCGCCGCCGTGTCGTCCAGCTTCAGAAATCCGGTCAACCCGTCGGTCTCGAAGTTCAGGCCCGTGTTAAACAACACCGCGCGGCCCTGCTGTCCCACCGCCTGCGGCCGGTCCACCCCGAGGAACAGGTTGAAATACGGCACCAACTCCGTCGGCCGCGACGTGATCAGCGAATTCTCCAGCAACAACAAATAGCCGTCCGCCGTCTGGTCAAGCGTCCCGTCCGGGTCCTGGCCAAAGTTCCAGATCCCCCGCACGCTGTTCGACAACCAACTCCCATAGCGGCTCGTATACGACACCCCAATGTTGTTGTAGTCGAAGTTGTTCTGAAAATCCTGACCGTCCAAGTAGGCATAGCCCAACTCGAAATACCCTTCCAAGGCATCTATGAACGTCGTGATCGCATAGATGTTCATGTTGTGGTCGTCCAACTGGCCGTTCTGCCTCAACGCCGCCAGCGTGTTCACCTTGTCGAACGCCACAAACGCCGTGATTTCCATGTTCGAGATGTCCAGCGTCGGGCTGTTGATCGCCGGTATCGTCGCCGCCGCGCCGGTCACGATGTCCGTAAGCCAGATCCCATTCTACAGAAACAACGGCATCAGTCCCGCCGCGACCGGAACGTCCAGGGAGTTGTATTCATCCGTGATACCTTGCGCTATCGCTCCCAGGTCGCCCTCGAAAAACAACGCGCTCAAGTTCCCGTTCAGCTCGTCCTCGAACCCTTCATCCTCGTCGTCACCGCCAACTTCCCAGCGCGTAAACTGGCCCCCTCGGTCCAAGGGTTGGAAAAACGCGTGTATCCTCTCCGTCGAGGTAATTCCCAGGTCAAGCTCCAGGTTCGCCTGCCAGGCGAACTGCGACAACTCGTCACCCCCGTTGTCGTTGAACGCAAACACGCTCCTGAAGTCCCCGTAGAGATACAGATGCGGCGACAACGGGTTCTTCTCACCCAGCAAATTCGGATAATCGGTATACTGTCCCGACGTATATATCGGGCGCCCGATCTCGAATATCGGCCGCGACTGATCAAATGCCCGCTTGCCGCCGTATATCTGAATCTGCGCCTCGATGTCGTACGGCTTCTCCTCGTACGTCGGGTCCGCTCCAAATACCGACGAATCATGCTCGACCCGCTCCACTTCCGGCGACATCTCCGGATGAAAATCCTCACCCCCATAAACCGGTTGGACCACCACCCACGCGGTGGTAAGCATGATAGATGTTGCAGCCAAACCGACGTTTCGCCGCAATGATAGATGTCGTACATTCGATTTCTGAGACATTCGCCGATACTCTCTCTTGCTATGAAATTCCCAACCGGGTCCGCTATCAACCACCTCCAACGCAGCCGTGACGGGTCCTCGCCCCGCTCGCCTCGCCACCGTCTTACGGCGGTGGCGCCAGCGAGACGTT
>CBDCME010000003.1:0-7214 GCA_965218865.1 Alphaproteobacteria bacterium | reverse complement strand
GGAGACGGCCGAGATCATGCTCTTGGAGATCTTCTTGGCGCTCCGGCCGACCACCGGCCTCTCGGGGCACGGCCGATCTGGTTGCCGGTCTCGTCGCCCCAGGTGACCCCGCCTCTCTCTCGCTCGGCGCGCCTGGCGATCGCCGGGTCGTCGCGCTCCAACCAGGCGGCCACGGCGGCGGGCGAGCGTTGCTTGGCGCGCGCCAGCGGCTTTCGCGGGGTCATGCCCCAGCGTTTCAGGTAGAGCGGGACGGTCGACAGGCCGGGGCGCACCCGGCGCTCGATCAACTCGCGCACCACCCCGTGACGTCCACAATGCGAATGGCATCGCCTAACTGTTGAGGTCGAGGCGGCGGTGGGGCCGGAAAAAATTATTCGATGGCCGCGAATAAATCCGCGTGGGCGACGTTTAACAGTCTGTTAACAATTGGTTCGAAAACTCGCGGCACCGGCCCTCTCCCCCTCCCGGCCACCCATATCAGCAACCTCTCGTGGGTGGCCGGGAGGGGGAGAGGGACAGACGCAAAAAATGCGCGGACGCGCATTTTCGAACAGACGCTAAGACCAACGAGACGGGATTTGCCCGTCACCGGCTCTCTTTCCCATGGTCGGGCGAGGGCGCCGCGATGCCGCCGTCGGCGGCCGGTCGTTCACGCGGGAGGTCTTCATGGAAAAGCGCGCCCTGTTCGTTGCCATCACCTTATACCAACCGCCCTTAACATTGCCTTGTGCGAGCCCACGCTCTGAGGCCGATGGACATGATCTTCCAAGGTTGGTCGGTCAGGTTGTTCCAGGCTTGGCAAGAGGCCTCGACGATGTCTTCATAGGAGTCGAAGACACGATTGGAGAGCCAGTTCTGGCGGAGGTATTGCCAGACATTTTCGGCGGGATTGAGCTCCGGGGACTTGGGTGGCAAAGGCACGAGGGAGATGTTCTCCGGGATGCCGAGTTTGGCAGTGGTGTGCCATGCGGCTTGGTCGAGCAGCACGACGGCATGGGCGTTTGGGGCAACGGCCCGGCTGATTTCCTCGAGATGCAGGTCCATGGCTTCAGTATTGGCGCGCGGCATGACCAGCGCCGCGCCCTCACCGCGCTCGGGGCAGATGGCGCCGAAGAGATACGCCGAAGAGGTCCGTAGGTCCTTGACCTGGCGCGGGCGCGATCCCTTTGGGGCCCACTGGCGCACCAGGCTGTTCTTCTGGCCGACGCGCATTTCATCTTGAAACCAAACCTCGATGGGCGTGTCCGGTGGCTGTGCCGCTACGATTTTCGCCAAGTGTTCGGGAAAACTTTTTTTTAAATTCCTCCTGTGCCCGCGCATCCTGGCCGACGTGGCGCGGGCGCGCGGAAATATGCGAGAACCCGAGCGCGGCCAGCAGCTTGCCGACGCTCCGCTCGTGATAGTCCACGCCGAAGCGCGTTCGGATCAGTTGCTTGAGATCGATGCAGCGCCAGCGCACGACCCCATCCCGTTCGGGATCGGGACCGGCCTCGATAGCCCGCGAAAGCGCCGCCATTTGCGACGGCGTCAACCGACGCAACGCCCCGTTCGGCTTGCGGTCGATCAGACCGGCCGGACCTCCCGCGTTGAACCGGTGAACCCAGTCCCGCAACGTCTGCCGATCCATGCCGCCAATACCCGCCGCGCACGCTCGATCCATCCCATCGTAGATGGCCGCCATCGACAAAAGCCGTCGCGCCTGGTTCCCATCATCGCTCCGTGCCGCAAGAACACGGACTCTTTCAGCATCAAAGTCGTTTCGCAAAGGAATCGTTGGCATTGAACACACTCCCTTGTTGCCAACAACCTTGAATCATACAAAACCTAGCGTGTAAACCTTTGCGCGAGTCAAACTCTAGGGCGGTTGGTATTAGCCGTCGTCGCCTCGAGCTTCGCGATCACCGGGTTGGCGAAAGAATATAAGCACTATCGGGAGGTATACCAGCCGATTCCCGCGCTCCCTCCGATTCCCCCCGACAACTCGCTCACCGAGGCGCGAATCGAATTGGGGCGGATGCTCTATTGGGATCGGCGAACCTCCAAGACAGGTCAAACAAGTTGTGGCTTCTGCCATCATCCCGCCTATTACGGGGCCGAACCGATGGACCGGTCCGTGGGCGTCTTTGGCGAGGTCCACGCCGCCAATGCGCACACGGTCCTCAACGCCGCCTTTCATCCCAGCCAATTTTTTTCGGGATCGGCCCTAACCCTCGAGGATCAGGCCCTGGGCGCGATTCGATCGCATGTCGCCTCCCGAAGTTGGCCCAACGAGGTCGCCGAACGCCTGAACCGGATTCCCGGCTACCGTCAACTCTCCCAGCAGGCTTACGGCGGAGATCTCTCCGAAGAGGTGATCGGCAAGGCGATCGCCTCCTTCATGCGCACCCTGATCACCCCGGACTATCCTCTCGCGCGCTGGCTCCAAGGCGACGAGTCGGCGCTGAGCGAGCCACAGAAACGCGGCATGGCGTCGTTCGCCGAACGGGGTTGCATCGGCTGTCATTCCGCGCCCTACTTTTCCAATTTTTCGTATCAGAAATTCGTCATCGAAGGGGGCGAGCATCATCTCGGGCGCTACAAGGTCACCAAGGAGGAGGACGACAAATTCACCTACAAGGTCCCCTCGCTGCTGAACGTCGCGAAAACGCCACCCTACACCCACGCCGGGGTGGTCAAGGGCTTGCCGGAAATGGTCAGGATCATGGCCAAGCAAATGCTCGAGGTCGAGCTTCCGGACGACGAGGTCGAAGACATCGTCGCCTTCCTCCACGCCCTGACCGGATCCCTCCCGCCTCACTTCCAAACCGTCCCAACCCTCCCCATTGGCGGCGGCGAAGGCGATTTTGGCCCTCACCTCACCCCTTCGACGAAAGAATAAGGCTAGGGCCTCGGCCGCGAATTTTCGAAGCGGCCGTCAAATCCTTTCCGACAGCCAGATGGCGAGGCGGGTCGCGGCCTTCACGGCGGTGCCGAAGGCGGCGTAGCCGGGCATTTCCTCGGCCCCGTGGGCGAGGCCGCAGTCGCGGTGGGCCAGCTCGTCGCTTCCGAATTCCTCGACCATGGCCTTGAATTCTGCCTCGTCGGGGCCGAGGCGGGCCGCCTGGGAGGCATAATGCTCGCCGATCACGGTCTCGACCGCAACCGTGCACGCCATCGCCGCCTTTTCTCCGAGCAACGCGCTCGCCGCGCCCAGGACGAAGCCGGCGCCGTGCCAAAGGGGTGACAGCGCCGTGGGCCGCACCCGGCGGGCGACGATCAGCTCGTCGAAGGCGCGCAGGTGGCGGCGCTCCTGTTCGGCCATGCGCCGAATCGGTTCGGCAGCGGCGCTGTCGGCGAGAACGGCGAGCTGACCGTCGTAGATGCGGGCGGCGCCGTACTCGCCGGCGTGATCGACGCGGACCATGCGGGCGAGCAACGCCTCCCGGCTCGGATCACCCGGCAGGCGGTCGGCCGCCGTGGCCTCGCGGGCGGCGGCGGCTTGACCGTCGGCGTTCATGAGCTTTCACCTGGTTTGAGAATTCGAGGGTCGCGGCCAGCGAAATCGGCGGCGGCGAGGAAGCTCAGGCCGGCCAGGACGACCGCTACGGCGAAGTTGTAGCCGGCGAGCGAAACCCCGAGGAGGGACCAGGGCACCTGGTCGCACGGCGCCGGTTTCCCCGCGAGCATTTGGGCCTTGAGGTCCGCGATTGTCGTGACCTCGTTGCTGCCGCCACCGCAGGCCGCGAGGCCCTCGAACCAGCCGTACTCGACCCCAACGTGGTAGAAGGCGATCCCGGCCCCGGTGGTGAAGGCGAGGCCGCACAGTCCGACCAGGATGGGGCGGGCGCGGCCGCCGTCGCCGGCGGCGAGGAGAAGCCCGGCCAAGACGATGGTCACCATGTAGGGATAGCGTTGATACAGACACAGAGGACAGGGTGCCAGGTCCTCGACGAACTGAAAATAATAGGCCGTGGCCAGCGTCGCGACGCTGGCGCCAAGAATTGAAAGGGCCACCGCCCGAGTCCGTGTCATGGTCCCAGCATAGCTCCTAGGAGCACCAATCGGAAGTCCCGCCGATTAGTTTGAGGGCGGCGAATCCGCCCACCAGGAGAAGGAAAAACAGAAGCGTGAGTTTCCCCAGGTGGCGTTCGATGAAGCCGCGGATGGCGGCGCCGTAACGCCACAGCAGGGCGGCGACGAGAAAGAAACGGGCCCCGCGCGCGAGCACCGAGGCGACGCTGAAAACGACAAAATCGAGTTGGGTCACGCCGCTGGCGATGGTGATTACCTTGTAGGGAAACGGCGTCACCCCGGCAGCGATGACGATCCAGGCGCCCCAGGCATTGTAGCAGGCGCTGAATTCCGCGAACTCCTCGCTGTAGCCATAAAATCCGAGGATGGGATCGCCGATCGCGTGATAGAGGAAATAGCCTATTCCGTAGCCGACCATGCCCCCGACGAGCGAGCTTGCGGTGGACACGGCGGCGATCCGCCAGGCCTGGGTGGGGGCCGCGAGAATCATCGGAATCAGGAGAACGTCGGGCGGGATCGGAAAGACCGAGCTCTCGACGAACGAAACCAGGGCCAGCCACCACATGGCGCGAGGATGCGCCGCCAGCCCCATGGTCCAGTCGTAAAGCGATTTGAGCATGGCCCCTCCCGGCGCTCGTCGGCTCCCGCCCGCCGCGTATACCAACTCGGGGCGAATATGCGAAGCCCCCGCTTCGCCGCCGGCCCGCGCCGATGGCGAAGGCGCCGGTCCCGTCGCTTGACCCCAACCAAGGCGCGGCTAATATACCGTGAATTCCCGGTGGTTCGATTCGGCGGCGGAGATGCCATGCCCGGACCCGGCGCGAGCCCCTGGATTCACGATCGTGCGGATCGCCAAAAGGTCGATCCAAGAGCAGCCCCTGTGGCGGAATTGGTAGACGCGGCAGACTCAAAATCTGTTGTCCGTAAGGACGTGGGGGTTCGAGTCCCCCTGGGGGCACCAATCTTTTCAATGGGTTAGAGTGATACCGCTCGGCGTGCCGGATCGTTCGCCCTTTGTAAGCAACCAATAAGCAACCACGACCGGCCCCCACTTTGACCGTTAGAACCGTACCCCCTCCCCCCGCTAAAACCCCAAGGGGGCACGCCGGACGTGCCCCCAGCCAGAATTGATCTCCAGCGTCACACATTATCGCTCGCCTGGCCTGGGTGCGTGGGATCAAACCAATCGGGAGTTTCGAAGCGACCGTATTGTTACGAAACTGGCGTTGCTACTACGACGCGATGTTCCCTATAAACTACATCACGTAACGTACCCGGTTTCGTTGTTATAATACAGATGTTGATCTACTACGGGATGTTTTAAACCACATAAATTGCACGGAATCCGTTGACACGCGTCCACTATTAGCATGTTTCACGGGTTCACAAAGGTCTCGTAATTACAATCGTGTACAAAGTTCCCATGTGCTCGGACATTAATGCATCAATGACCACTATACCCTCACACATATACGGCTCACACGGCTTCCCGCTTTAATTGAGCGCGAGAACGTCCCTGACCGCTTCCGATGGCGGCTTTCTGGGATTATCCCCTTATCTCAACGGGTTACGGGAGGGCGATGGACTGATGGGGAAGTCATGGCAAACATGATTCTGGTGGGATGAGATGTTATAACATAACCAATACCCAAGCTTGGTCACTAGATTAGCAAATGTAGTGCATAGCGCCTGAAAGTATCGCTCTAGAGCTTACCCGTGCGGTGCTGGACAAACACTTCAACTTGTTCAACGGCAACTCTCAGATCACGCGAATCGAGCGCGTTGGATGCTGCATCTAATCTTACTATTAGTTTCTGACGCTCGCTCTTAAGCGACGGAGCCTTGTCAAAACCGAGAAGCTGGTTCGGCGTCGTTCCCAAAACCGAGCATATCTTGAGAAGCGTTGCGAGATCGGGTTCGCGGGTTCCCGTTACGTAATGGCCGTAACGACGTTCGCCGAGACCCGCCCGACGCGCAACTTCGGCATCCGATAGGCCAAGTTGCCTTGCACGAGCACGCAGCTGCTTCCCAAGAAGCTCCATACGAACAGTTTGTTCATAATGTCACCTACATCGTCCATGTACGTTATGGGCTGTTTATACCGTACAGATTGTTCGTGCGCTGCGTTTTGTGTTATGTTGGGTTGAATTGACTACGGCTTCTAATGCGAAACACGTCAATCGTCCTTCACGTTCTTGCGTTCGTGGTCCTGCCCAACTTTTGTTACGGCTCTTTAGCCACGGCGGATCCAATTACCTTTGGATTTACGGGAACCGTGACCGGTATTACGGACAAGACCCTGGCACCATCGCTTGACGCCGGATCAATATTCTCTGGAAGTTATACGTTTGAGGAGACTGCCCCGGATATCCGTCCGGGGACGATCCAGGGGGAGTACGCTTTCGGTATTCCATTCACGTTGTCTGTCAATGTTGAGTGCGCAACATCCACTCAGACGCTTTCGAAGATCATCATCTTCGACGACCTTTCCGGAGGTACTGGATTACCTTTTATCGACCGCTACTTCGTTCGATCCGACGGTGTTGACTCCTCGGAGTTCGGCGAACTCACTGTGGATATGATTGGCCTACTTCCACTCCCGCTCGTTATTGGCGATGATCTCCCAAACACTCCGCCTGACCTAGGGTTGGTTACCGAGTCTCCGAACTTTCAGTTCTTCACCGCCGGATTGGGGATCGTCGGCAATCTTAATGCGTTGGCGAGTGTTCCTGAGCCAGCTACCCTTGCCTTGTTCGGCATCGGCCTTGTCGGGTTGGGTTACATACGAATGAGACGTAGGGGATAGCTGCCGTTCGCAGATTGCTCATCAATGCTTTCGTCACTGCATTCGTCGAATTAAGCTCTTGATCCATCCCATACAGAACTCGATAGCCCAATCCGTTTGTTGCGCAGTAAAGTATCTTCCGCCCGTTGTTTAATGGCGCCGTCAAGCCCCCCCAAAGCGTCGTAAACGTCGAACAAAAGCCGTTTGGTCAAGCGGAACCTGGCGCTGATGCGCCGCATCGACGGATTGTTCCTGAAGTATCCGTTCTACGGTAGTCGCCAGATGGTTTGCCAATTGCGGCGGGAACACTGGCTTCACAGTCGGTTCTTAAATCGCCTGTGAATCTGTTCAGCAATGGCCGCGACTGCCACAAGTAATACCAACCGCCCTTAACATTGACTTGTGCGAGCCCACGCTC
>CBDCME010000002.1:0-16876 GCA_965218865.1 Alphaproteobacteria bacterium | reverse complement strand
CCGGGTTGCAAACCGGCGAGTCCGAAGCGGCGGGTAATCATGGAACTGAGTTTGGTTCCGATCGCCCGTTGGGTATTGCGTATGTTGTAGGCGAGCTGCATGCGCTCACCGCCGCGGAGCGCCGCCTGGGCGTCATCGATCATTTGCGCGTCCAGGGTGTCGGGGACTTCGACCCGGCCCACGGTACTGCAATATCGGGTGTTTCCTGTCGGGTCGGCCTGAACCAGGAGGGGGTTGAGGTCGAGATCGTCGAGGTAGGCGCTTCCCCGGCTCACCTGGGTCAATAGGTCGGTGCGGCCGATGATCTCGTTCAGCGTTCGGTAGCCCAAGGAGGCTAGGATTTCGCGGACCTCCTCGGCGATGAAACTGAACAGGTTGACGACTTTTTCCGCCGTGCCCTCGAACTTCGCGCGCAGCTTGGGATCCTGGGTGCATACGCCCACGGGGCAGGTGTTGCTGTGGCACTGGCGAACGATGATGCAGCCCATCGCCACCAGGGAGGTGGTGCCGACACCGAAGCCCTCGGCGCCGAGCATCGCGGCGATGACGACGTCGCGTCCGGTCCGGATTCCGCCGTCGGTCCGGAGGCTGACCCGGTGGCGCAAGCGGTTGAGGGTGAGGAGCTGGTTGGTTTCCGCCAGACCCATCTCCCACGGCGCCCCGGCATACTTGATGCTCGTCTGCGGACTGGCGCCCGTGCCGCCGCAATGACCGGCGATCAGAATCGTGTCGGCCTTGGCCTTGGCGACGCCGCTGGCCACAGTGCCGACACCGGCCTGGGCAACAAGTTTGACCGACACCGTGGCGTCGGGGTTGATCTGCTTGAGGTCATAAATCAGTTGCGCCAGGTCCTCGATCGAATAGATGTCGTGGTGGGGCGGCGGTGATATCAGCATCACGCCTGGAGTCGAATGACGCAAACGGGCGATCTCGACGCTGACCTTGAAGCCGGGAAGTTGTCCGCCCTCTCCAGGCTTGGCGCCCTGGGCGATCTTGATCTGAATCTCGCGGCAGTTGTTGAGATAGTCGGCGGTGACCCCGAAGCGGCCCGAGGCGATCTGCTTGATGCTCGAATTGGGGTTGTCGCCGTTCTTGCGGGGCTGATAGCGCTCCGGCCCCTCGCCGCCCTCGCCCGAATTCGACTTGGCGCCGATACGATTCATGGCAATGGTCAAGGTCTCGTGAGCCTCCGGGCTGAGGGCACCCAACGACATTCCCGGAGTGACAAAACGCTTTCGCAGCCCGGTGATCGATTCGATTTCCTCCAACGAGATCGGGTCGCGGTCGGAATCGAAATCCAGCATGTCGCGGAGATTGACCGGCGGCAGCTTGCGCATGCCCTCGCTGTACTTGCGGTAGGTCTGGTACGAATCGGTGGCCACCGCGGTTTGCAGTACGTGAACCAGCGACGGTACGAAGGAATGGGACTCGCCGCCGGAGCGGTAACGGTAGAAGCCGCCGATCGGCAGGGCCCCGATCTCGGCTCCGAATCCGCGCCGGTGGAGGTCGCTCACCTTGCGTTGAATTCCGTTGTGACCAATGCCGGAAATCCGCGACGGCATGCCGGGGAATATCTTGGCGACCAGGGTGCGCGAGAGGCCTATGGCCTCGAAATTGTAACCGCCGCGATACGAGCTGATGACCGAGATGCCCATCTTCGACATGATCTTCAAGAGCCCGTCGTCGACGGCCTTCTTGAAGCGGGCGAGGCAGTCCTCGAGGGACAAACCCGGGAACAGACCCCGGCGATGGCGATCGGCGATCGATTCCTGCGCGAGGTAGGCGTTGACTGTCGTCGCGCCGACTCCGACGAGGACAGCGAAGTTATGGATGTCAAGGCACTCGGAAGAACGTACGTTCAGGGAGGTAAAAGTGCGCAGGTCCTGGCGTACCAAATGGGTGTGCACGGCGCCGACGACGAGGATCATCGGGATCGCGGCTCGTTCGGCGCTGATCGCCTTGTCGCTGAGAACGAGGTGAACGCAGCCGCCCCTTACCGCGTCCTCGGCTTGGCGCTGGATGTCGAGAACATTTTGGCGCATGCCGTCCTCGCCATTGTCGAGGGGGAAGGTGGCGTCGATTTCGACCGAGGCATCCCCCATGTGATCGCGAATGACCTCGAATTCGCCGTTGCTCAGCACCGGCGACTGCAACAATAGAATTTCGGTCTGACTGGCATCCTCGTCGAGCACGTTGCCCAGGTTCCCGAGACGCGTCGCCAATGTCATCACCCGCGCCTCGCGCAACGAATCGATCGGCGGGTTGGTGACCTGGCTGAAGCGTTGGCGGAAAAAGTGGTGAAGACCGCGGTAGCGCTGGGAGAGGACCGCCAAGGGGGTGTCGTCGCCCATGGAGCCGATCGCTTCCTTGGCGTCCTTCACCATCGGATGGAGGATCAGCTCAAGCAGTTCCATGGTGTACCCGGCGGCGCCCTGCCGGCGGCGCAGTTCGTGGCCCTCGAATTCGGTGGTTTCCGGGCTTCCGGGCGTTACCAGATCGCTCAATTCGGTAATGCTTTTGACCCAATCCTCGTACGGGCGTTGGGCGGCGTGGTGGTCCTTCAATTTACGGTCGTGGTAAAGGGTGCCCGTGGCGAGATCGACGGCGATCATTTGCCCCGGGCCGAGACGGCCCTTTTCCCTGATCGTTTTTTCGGGTACCGGCACCATCCCGGCTTCGGAGCCGACGATCAGGAGACCCCCGTCGGTGATGGTAAAGCGCATCGGCCGCAGCCCGTTACGGTCCATGCCGGCGACCACCCAACGGCCGTCGGTCGCGGCGATCGCCGCCGGTCCGTCCCAGGGTTCCATGACCGTGTTGCAATAATTGTACAGGGCCCGATGTTTTTCGGGCATGCCCTCGACCTTCGACCAGGCCTCGGGAATAAGCAGCGTCTTGGCCAGCGGGGCCGAGCGGCCGGCCCGCACCAGAACCTCGAAACTGGCGTCGAGCGCCGCCGAATCCGAGCTGCCGGGCTGGATGACGGGTTTGATGTCCTCGCTCTGGGGACCGAACACCTCGCTGACCATGCGGGGTTCGTGGCATCTCATCCAATTGATATTGCCCCGCAAGGTATTGATCTCGCCGTTGTGGGCGAGTATGCGGAAGGGTTGGGCCAGACGCCAGGCGGGGAAGGTGTTGGTCGAATAACGCTGATGGTAGATGGAAAAACTTGAAATGAAGCGCTCGTCGAGCAGATCGGGGTAGAAGTCGGTGAGTTGCTCGGCGAGGAACATGCCCTTGTAAATGATCGACCGGCACGAGAGCGAGCACATGTAAAACTCGATGATGTGTTCCTCGAGGACCTGGTGTTCGATCTTACGGCGAATAACGTACAGGTCGCGTTCGAACCGGTCGTCGTCCCTGCCGCGGTCGTTGGCAATCATGATCTGTTCGATTTCCGGCCGGGTCGCGTTTGCTTTTTCGCCGATAATGTTGGCGTCGATCGGGACCTGGCGCCAGCCGTAGATATGGTAGCCAAAGTTGAGAATTTCGGTTTCCACGATCGAGCGACAGATTTCCTGCGCCCCAAGGTCGGTCTTGGGCAAGAAAACCATGCCCACGGCGAGCTTTCCGTCCTTGGCCACGTGTCCGGTGCGGGCGACGTGTTCCTTGAAAAAACCTTGGGGAATTTCGACGTGAATTCCGGCCCCGTCGCCGGTCTTGCCGTCGGCGTCGACGGCACCCCGATGCCAGATCGCCTTCAGCGCCTCGATTCCCGCGACGACGACCTCGCGGCGTGGCTTGCCGTCGATCGCGGCGATCAGACCGACGCCGCAGCTGTCATGCTCCTCCGCCGGGTCGTAAAGGCCGTCCGACTCCAGCCGCTTGGCGTTGGCGGTCCAGGTTTTCGCGAAGCTTTCCGCCGGGCGGCGGGGCGATGATCGGGTCATGGGTTCCTCCATCGGGTCGCCTTAAGCAACTCGCCGGTGATCCGCCTTGGCGTTGAGGTAGGCGTCGATGCTGTCGACGGCGTCGCGTCCGTCGCGAATGGCCCAGACGGCGAGCGAGGCGCCGCGAATGATGTCACCGGCGGCGAAGACTCCATCGAGATTGGTCATCATGGTCTTGTAACTGACTTTGAGCGTGCCATGCCGGGTGATTCTCAGATCGGGTGCTCCGAACGCGGTCGGCAGGTCCTCGGGGTCGAAGCCCAGGGCCTTGATCGCCAGTTGAGACGGAAGCGTGAAGCTCGAATCAGGAATCGGCTGCGGTGCCTGGCGTCCGCTGGGGTCGGCCGGGCCGAGGCGCATGCGGATCGCGCGAACGCCTTCCACGTCTTCGTTGCCCAGGAAAGCCTCGGGTGACGACAACCAGACGAAGCGGACGCCTTCCTCCTCGGCGTGCTGGACCTCTCGCCGCGATCCGGGCATGTTCACGCGGTCGCGCCGGTAAAGGCAGCTCACCGATCGGGCCCCTTGCCGCACCGCGGTGCGGACGCAGTCCATGGCCGTGTCGCCGCCGCCGATGACGACCACGTCCTTGTCGCTAGCATTGAGCGCACCCGACTCGAAATCGGCGACCGCATCACCGAGACCCTTGCGGTTGCTGGCGGTCAAATAGGTCATCGCCTGGACGATGTTGCCCAGGCCCGAGCCGGGCGCCGCCATGTCCTTGTAATTATAAACGCCGGTGGCGATGAGGACGGCGTCGTGGCGGCTCCGGAGATCGTCGAGGCTGGCGTCCCGGCCAACCTCGAAATCGGTGTGGAATTCGACGCCGCTATCGGCGAGCAACTCTGCCCGGCGTTCGACCACGGATTTCTCGAGTTTGAAATTCGGGATTCCGTAGATCAGAAGGCCGCCGATACGGTCGTAGCGATCGTAGACGTGGGCCTGATACCCCTTGCGCCGCAACCAGTCGGCAGCGGCGAGGCCGCCCGGACCGGCGCCGATGATACCCACCGATTCCGGCCTTTCCCGTGATGGTTTCACAGGCCGGATCCAGCCTTTCGAGAAAGCGGTTTCAGTCACGTATTTCTCGACCGCGCCGATGGTCACGCCGCCAAAACCCTTTTCAATCACGCAATTGCCCTCGCACAAGCGGTCCTGGGGACAGATACGGCCGCAAACCTCCGGAAACGTATTGGTCGCCGCCACCACTTCGTAGGCTTCCTGCAAACGGCCCTCGGCCGTCAGCATCAGCCAGTCGGGAATGTTGTTGTGCAAGGGACAATGGACCTGGCAGAAGGGGATGCCGCACTGGGAGCAGCGCCCGGCTTGCTCGGCGGCCTTTTCGCGGGCGTATTCGTTGAAGATTTCGCCGAAGTCGTCGCGCCGCGACCCGGCGTCGCGCTTATCCGGCGTGCCCCGGCCGACGGTGACGAATTTCAACATATTTCCGGCCAAGAAAACCTCCTTACCAATCCGATTTGGCCCGTGCGGAACTCTTTGCTCCGTCGTAAGCCTTGGGGTTCGCGGACCACGTCAACCTTTGCGTTCCACGCGTATATTAATCTCCCCCGATCCATAAGGCGACAAAAATCGCGCAATTGGGTCAGCTCTCCGTACCTTTAATATGACGGAATTTAACCAATAGATCGTTAAATGCCAACTTTGAAATGTACGGAAGAAAATTAGTTCCAATATGGTACCAATTTCTTTCGCGAGTTTTGTTGGCCTGGCTGTTAGTATGATCGCCCGTTCCATGATGAGGTTCCCGCGTGCCGGAGCTGCAAATTTTCGTCCTGGCCCTGGTGCAAGGGATCGCCGAGTTTCTGCCGATCAGTTCTTCGGGACATTTGCGGCTGATACCCTTTGTCACGGGCTGGTCCGACCAGGGACTGATGCTCGACGTCGCGGTTCACGTCGGGACACTGGCGGCTGTCGTGATCTATTTTCGGCGCGACGTCTGGGGCATGGTCCAGGGATTTTTGGGCTTGGTTAAAGGCCAGCGCGACGAAGGGACACGTTTGGCCGGATATGTGATCGTGGCGAGCCTGCCGGTCGTTGTTGTCGGCGGAATTCTTTTCTGGATCGGACCCGAAGCCTTGCGAACACCCCGGACTGTCGCCTGGGCGACGGTCGTCTTCGGCGTCGTCTTGTACGGCGCCGACAAATACGGAAAACTAAGCCGCCGTTTCGAGCAGATGACGCTATTCGGTGCCCTGGCCATCGGTCTTGCCCAGGTCATCGCATTGATCCCCGGTGCGAGCCGGTCCGGCGTGACCATCACCGCGGCCCGGGCGCTCGGTTTTGACCGCGAGGGAGCCACCCGTTTCTCCATGCTCTTGTCGATCCCGGCCATCCTCGGTGCCGCGACCCTCGAAGGGGTGGAGTTGGTTCAAGCCGACGACATTCAGTTGACCACGGACGCGGCGCTCGCCGCCGCCCTGGCCTTCGTCTCCGCCTGGGCCGCCCTGCGACTGCTCATGCGATGGCTCCAGACCTCGAACTTTACGCCTTTCGTCATTTACCGAATCGTCCTCGGCATGGTGCTCATCGTCTGGGTTTCGGGATGAGGGGAAAGGCGTTTCATTTCAGGGGCGCGAATCTGGTGCCGCGCCGGTAGCGGGCGAGATACGACGGCGCGATGGTTTCCACCGGTGTCGGGGATATGCCGAGGTCGGCCAGGCCGAGGGCCTTTTCGCCGACGACGTTGTCGGAGCGCAGGAGCGTGACCTGATCCGGCGTCAGCGGAGGGTCGGGAAGCAGCTGGAGAAAGAACGCCTGGATCTCCGCGACCCACATCGGCAGCGGCAGGAGCAGACGCCGCCGCCGCGTCTCGCGCAGGACCAGGGCAAAGACCTCGCGCAGGCTCATGGTCCGGGGGCCACCCAACTCGTACGTCAGGCCCTTGGTCGCGGGATCTTCCAGGATCCGCGTGACCGCCGCCGCCACGTCGCCGACATAGACGGGCTGAAACAACGTCTTGCCGGCGCCGAAAAGCGGTAGGATCGGGGTCAGCGGGGCGAGGGCGGCGAAACGATTGAGAAATCCATCCTCGGAACCGAATACCACGCTGGGCCGCACCAAGGTGACCTCTGGGAAGGCGGTTTTTGCCGCCGCCTCTCCAGCGCCCTTGGTCTGGGCGTAGCGCGACGGCGAATCCGGATCAGCTCCGATCGCGGAGATTTGGACGAAACGCTCAACGCCGGCCGACCTGGCGGCCTCGGCGATGCGGCGCGGCGCCTCGGCGTGCACCGAAACGAAGGTTTGGGCGCCCTTTTCGTACAGGATACCCAAGAGATTGACGACGGCGTAGGCGCCCGCGACCGCCGCCGCGACTTGAGCGTTGTCACGGACGTTCGTGGCCACTGGGACAATTTGTCCCAAATCCCCCATCGGCTTCAGGAACGCCGCCCCGTTGACGTCGCGCACCGCGACGCGCAGGCGGGCCCCGGCATTCGCCAACCGCTTCACCAGATAACGGCCGAGAAACCCGGAGCCGCCAAAAATTGTAACTTGGTCGTTTTTCAGCATCGTGTCTGTTTTGTCCGCGCCGCCCAGCAACGGGTTGTCTGGCTTGTGAGCAAGGCCCAATTTCGAGTAAACTGAAACCCGAAGCAAATACATAACCCGTCGCAATGCGGCCGACAACAGGGAGCCCAACCACATCCACCGCAATACCCTCGTCTTTCGGGAGGGGCCTTTAAAGGGATCAAGAGGTATGAGCGCACAGGAAATTGTCACGAACGCGGGCCAAATGGTGGCGCCGGGAAAGGGCGTTCTCGCCGCCGACGAGAGTACCGGAACGATCGCGAAACGTCTGGCTTCCATCAATGTGGAGTCGACGGAAGAGAAACGCCGAGCCTACCGCGAGTTGCTGCTCACGACCGAAGGTGTCGGCGATTTCGTCAGTGGAGTCATATTGTACGACGAGACCCTTCGCCAGTCGACCGCGGGAGGCCGGAAATTCACCGACGTCCTGAAGGACGCGGGGGTGTTTCCGGGGATCAAGGTCGACACCGGCGCCAAGGACCTTGCTCGAGCTCCCGGCGAAAAGGTGACCGAGGGACTCGACGGCTTGCGCGAGCGCTGCCGCGAATATTACGGTTTGGGCGCCCGGTTCACGAAATGGCGGGCGGTCATCACCATCGGCGACGGCATCCCGAGCAAACACTGTATCCTCGCCAATGCCCACGGCCTGGCCCGCTTCGCGGGCTTGAGTCAGGAAGCCGGGTTGGTCCCGATCGTCGAACCCGAGGTGTTGATGGACGGCAACCATGACATCGAACGCTGTTTCGAAGTTACAAAAACGACGCTCGACGTCGTCTTTGGCGCCCTCGCCGATTACAACGTCGCTCTCGAGGGTATGTTGCTCAAACCGAACATGGTCCTTTCCGGCAAAGATTGCCCACGTCAAGCGAGCGTCCAGGAGGTTGCCGAGGCGACGGTGCAATGTCTGAGCCTCACGGTGCCCAAGGCCATGCCGGGAATCGTGTTTCTCTCGGGGGGCCAAAGCGACGAGGACGCAACCGCCCATCTCAACGCCATGAACGCCATGTCGCAATCCCACCCCTGGCAGCTCAGCTTTTCGTACGGCCGGGCCTTGCAGGCGCCCGCGCTGAAGGCTTGGGGTGGCCGGAGCGACAGCGTTACGGCGGCGCAAAACGCCTTGTTCAAGCGTGCCAGGCTGAACGGTGCCGCTCGCTACGGGCGTTACACCGCGGCGATGGAGCAGGAAAAGCCGGCCGCCTAAGGCCGGGACCCCGATGCGCATCAACGGCAACGCAATCCGACCGGGGATGGTGATCAAGCATCGGGGCCGTCTTTGGGTCGCGGTCAAAATCCAGCATACGCAGCCAGGCAAGGGGGGCGCCTACCTGCAGGTCGAACTGAAGGATGTAAGGGACGGCACCAAACTCCATGAGCGCTTTCGCGCCTCGGAGGCGGTCGAACGGGCCCGGGTCGAGGAAAGACAGTGCCAGTTTCTCTACGCCGATGGCGAACAACTGACCTTCATGGACAACGAATCCTTCGATCAGTTCACCTTGTCCCGGGACATGATCGGCGACCAGGGCATCTATCTCCAGGACAGCATTGTGGTGACGGTGGAGAGCCATGATGGGATGCCCATCGGCGTCCGCCTTCCCGACACAGTCGTCCAGACCGTGGTCGAGACGGAAGCCGTCGTGAGGGGTCAGACCGCGGCGGCCTCATACAAACCGGCGCTGCTCGACAACGGGGTTCGAGTCATGGTGCCCCCCTTCATCGAGACCGACACTCGGGTCGTCATCAACACCGCGGACTCGACCTACCGCGAACGCGCGCGCGGCTGAGTGGGTGTGGGCGCGTGGCGCGCCGTTCTCCGCTCATCACGGTCATGGCAAAGGCCGCATATCGTGCGGCACGGGGTTTGAAACGCGATTTCGGCGAGGTTGAAAACCTCCAGGTTTCGACCAAGGGACCCAATGACTTTGTCACCGCGGCCGACCTGCGGGCGGAGAAAATCCTCCATACCGAATTGGCGCGGGCGCGGCCTGAATACGGTTTTTTGCTTGAGGAAGGGGGCGCCGTGAAGGGCGCCGATTCGAGCCACCGCTGGATCGTGGATCCCCTCGACGGAACCCTCAACTTCCTCCATGGCATTCCCCATTTCGGCATTTCCGTCGCCCTGGAACGCGACGCCCGCGTCGTCGCCGGAATCGTTTACGATCCCTTGCGCGACGAGATGTTCTGGGCCGAAATCGGCGCCGGCGCCTTCGTCAACGATTATCGCCTCCGGGTGTCGTCGCGAGGCAAGTTGGACAACGCCGTCTTCGCCACCGGTGCCCCCTGGAAGGGCCGACCCAATCATCGTCAATTTCTCGGCCAATTCGAAGCGGTGATGGCGGTCTGCGCGGGCATTCGCCGCTTCGGCGCCGCCTCGTTGGATCTCGCCTACGTCGCCGCCGGCCGGTACGATGGGTTCTGGGAGTCCGGTCTCAGTCCCTGGGATATCGCCGCCGGAGTTCTGATCGTGCGCGAGGCCGGGGGCTTGGTCACGACGATTGGCGGCGAACGCGACGTAATCGGCGCCGACGACATCGTGGCCGCGAACGATCGTCTGCACGGTCCCTTGATGGCGACGCTGCGCGACGGCGCCGCCGCCGACTCTTCCGGCGGTTAATCCTGTTGTCGTTGCGGGGGGCCTGGGCTATTGTTCCCGCTAGAAACGTAAAAATGCCGGGCGCTGGGAAATGAGGCACAACAGGTGGCGCAGGGATGGTTTTGCGCGATTGGGCATCGCTCGGGGCGGTTGACGTGTTTGAAATTCCGCCGCTCGACGATGCCTGTTCATGAATATCCTAGGAATGCATCGCCCTGCGGCGGGGCAGTTCGAAATGGTGCGGGTGACGTGGTGACATCTGGGTGCAAGGGACGGGTGCGATCCCGGCGGAACGGATTGATTTACGGGGTTCTTTGCTTGGTCGCCGTGCTCGGCTCGGCCGCCGTGGCGCCAGCGCAGGAAACCGTCGTCATCGGCAGGGGCCTGCCTCAAGTCAGGGTGAATCTCGACGTCCTCGACGGTTTGGGCCATCCGCCGCGCCCGCCGAAGCTCGTTGTCCCCGGTCTCACCCGGGCCGGGACCATTCGCCTCGTTCCCCCTTCCCGCGCCGGCCAGGCGCCCTCGTCGCTGCCTCGGCCGTCGGTGGAGCCGAGCCCACCGGTCGTGCGGGAAATGCCGTTGGTCGTCGACAAGCCGGCGGAACCGGTCCCACCGATGACCGTGGCCGAGGCGGTCGCGCCGCTGCCTTCCTTACCGCCGCCGCCCGCGACGCCGGACCCGGCGGTCGTCGTCCGGGAGCCGCCGCCGCCCGAGCCGGACCCACCGGTGGACGACCCGTCGGTAAGGGTCGCGGCTTTGTCGCCGGCGGCCGTCGAAGAGGTGAGCATCGCCTTCAGTGGCGACGCGGTGGATTTGTCCGGGGCCGGTCAAGGTCAGCTCGCTGACATCGTGGCCCGGCTCGCCGCGGACAGCGGTCTGAGGGCCCAGGTGAAGGCGTACGCGAGGGGATCGACCAGCACCGACAGCGCCGCCCGCCGTCTGTCGTTGTCGCGGGCCCTGGCGGTGCGGTCCTACCTCATCGAAAAGGGTGTGTGGAGTACCCGGATCGATGTCCGCGCCCTGGGGAACAAGTCGGCTGACGGCCCCCCTGAACGCGTCGACGTCGCCGTGGCGGAACGCTAGAGGACCGGCTCTCCGCCGACCTTCCCACGATGAGTCGTCCGCGCATTTTCTTGACCCGGATGTTTGTCTTTTTGGCCATCGTCACGGCCGTCGCCAGTTTGTTGTTCGCGCCCATCCAGAGTGCCTTTTTGGCCAACCAGTACTTGAACGGCTTGATTCTTGGCGTCCTGGTCCTGGGCATCATTTATATATTCCGCCAGGTTATGATGCTTTATCCCGAGTTGCGCTGGATCGACCGGTTCCGGCGCAATCAGCCAGCGCTGTCGGCACAAGCGCCACCGCGCCTGCTGGCGCCCATGGCGACGATGCTGGGGGACCAGGGCGAGCGTTTGTCCCTGTCGTTCCTTTCGACCCGCTCTCTGCTCGACGGAATCGGCGCCCGGCTCGACGAATCGCGCGACATTTCCCGCTATCTGATCGGTCTGCTCATATTTCTCGGGCTCCTGGGAACCTTCTGGGGTCTGCTTGGCACGATCACCGCGGTCGGCGAGGTCATCAAAGGGCTTTCCGCCGAGGGCGGCGAAAACCTGGCGGCGGTGTTCGGACAGCTTACGAGTGGTCTCGAGGCGCCCTTGGCGGGGATGGGGACGGCCTTCAGCTCATCGCTCTTCGGGCTCGCCGGATCGCTGGTTCTCGGATTCCTCGACCTGCAATCCAATCAGGCGCAAAACCGCTTCTTCAACGAACTGGAGGAATGGCTCTCGGGCATTACGAGATTGGGCGGCACGGCCGCCGTGGGCGAGGGCGGCCAGCCGGTCCCGGCTTACGTCAGCGCGCTCCTGGAACAGACGGCCGACAGCTTGGAAAACCTTCAGCGGACGCTGGCGCGGGCCGAGGAGACACGGAGCGTCGCCGACGCCAACATGATCGAGCTGACGGAAAGGCTTGCCGCGCTCGGCGACCAGGCACGGGAGGAGCAATCGCTGATGGCCAAGTTCGTGAAAGGCCAGGCCGAACTCAAGCCGGCGCTCGAACGTCTCGGCCAGATATCGGATACGGCCATCGATGAAGCCAGCCGCGCCCACATCCGCAGTATAGATGTCCACCTGACCCGCCTGCTCGAGGAATCGGTTTCCGGGCGCCGGGAAATGGTGGCCGAATTACGCGGCGAGATCAGGTTGTTGGCGCGCACGATCGCGGCCGCCGCGGAAGGCGAACAGACTTAGTGCACCGGCGCATTCACTTCGTTCACGCCCCCGTGCACTAAGCCCTTGTTGATGCATCAACTTTCCAAACTTCGGCTGTCGCCTCCGTTTGGGTCGATGCACTAGCCGACGCCGATGGCCGCTCGTTCCCGCCACGCCGCCCAAACCAACGATATTTGGCCAGGGTTCGTCGACGCCCTGAGCACCCTCTTGTTGGTGATCATCTTTCTCTTGGTTGCTTTCGTGCTGGCCCAACATTTTTTGAGCCTGACGGTCGCCGGCCAGGACGCGGCGCTCGATCGATTGAGCCAGCAGGTCGAGGAGTTGGCGGACCAGTTGGCCCTGGAAAGGCGGACGTCGGAGGAACTGCGCCTCAACCTGGATCAGCTTTCTGCCGAGCTGCAAAGTTCGATCGAGAGCCGCGACGGATTTGCGGCCCGTCTTGCCGAGGCCACCGCGACGATTGCCACCGACACGGACACGATAAGCGAGCAGAGCAAGGAAATCGACGGCTTGCGGGCGGCACTGGCAGAAGCGCGCGAACGCGCCGCGACCTTGGCGGCGCGCCTAGAGTCCGAAGAGGAACGCAGCGCGGCGGCGTCGAAGGACGTTGCCGCGCGCGACGCCCGAATCACCGAACTGGATCGCTCGTTGGCCTCGCGCGGGAGTGAACTCGAAGCCGCGCGGCGGTTGTCGGAAAAGTCGCGCGACCGGGTCGATCTGCTGAACCGGCAAATCCTCGCCCTGCGCGAACAGCTCGCGGGAATCGCGAAGGCCCTCGACGCCTCGGAGGCGAAGGCCGCGGCGCAAAAGGTTGCGATCGCCGACCTGGGCAAACGTCTCAACGTCGCCCTGGCCGCGAAGGTCCAGGAGTTGGAGCGCTACCGTTCGGAGTTCTTTGGCCGCTTGCGCGAAGCCTTGGCCGATCGACCCGACGTTCGGGCCCAGGGCGATCGCTTCGTCTTCCAGTCCGAGGTCTTGTTCGAGACCGGGTCGGCCGAGATCGGCCCCGGTGGGCGCCAGGAGCTGGCCGCCTTGGCCCGGGCGCTGATAGAGATTTCGGCCGCGATCCCGGACGATCTTCCCTGGATCTTGCGTGTCGACGGACATACGGACAAGGTGCCTATCAGCACGGCCCGGTTCCCGTCGAACTGGGAACTCTCCACCACGCGCGCCATTTCCGTGGTCCGTTTCTTGGCGGACCTGGGGATTCCATCCGAGCGACTGGCGGCCACGGGCTTCGGCGAATTCCAGCCCCTCGACCCCGACGAAACCCCCGAGGCCCTCCGCCGCAACCGGCGCATCGAAATCAAACTGACGACCCGCTGAGCTGCCGCGCTTCGCGGAGCGCTTCAGGTCCGGACCGGCGGGTCGCGGCTCAAGCCCCTGGATTTAAGGGCGTCGAAGTACTCCTGGCGCAGCCGGTCGTGGCTTTGGCCGAGTTCGTAAAGGTAATCCCAGGTGAAGATGCCGGTATCGTGGAGGTCGTCGAACGAAAGCCTCACGGCATAGTTTCCGACTTGCTTGAGCGCCAGGATACCGACGTGGCGTCGGCCGGTGATGAGAATCTTTTGTCCCGGTCCATGCCCTTGAACCTCGGCCGACGGACTCTCCACCCGTAGGAATTCGGCCTCGTAGCGAAACGAGGCGCCGTCGTCGAAATCCACCTCGAGCACCTTCTCGGCACGCTTGAGACGAATCTCGACCGGGGTGGGCCGAGGGTTCTCCCGTGGGTTCATTTATCCTTTGGGGGCGTCCCGGCTCCGGCCGTGGGTTTTGGATCCTGGTCCAGACGCCGCGCCTCCTCGACCAACATGATGGGGATGCCATCGCGAATCGGGTAGGCCAGCCCGGCCTGATCGCTAATCAGCTCCTGGGCCTTGGCGTCGAAACGGAGAGGACCCTTGGTCGCCGGGCAAACCAGGATTTCCAAGAGTTTCGGGTCGACGGCGGCGGATGAGGCGTTCATGGTGCACTCCCGAGTCAAAGGCTATCAATGGATGCCGGCATTGACACCCGAGGCCCGCGCGAGCACGGCCATTTCCATCAGCGCCGTGATCACGCGCGCCCGTTCGCCGACGTGGTGCGACTCCAATAATGCTTGCTTCTCGCTTGGCGCGAACGGACAGATCATGGCCAGCGAGGTGACGAGACTTTCTCTGTTTGCGCCTTCGATGGCGTTCCAGTTCACGCCGATGTCGTGAAGCTTGAGATAGGCTCTTAAGATCAATTTTAGGCGCGAACAATCGAAGCTGTCGTCCCGCGCCCGAACCAGATCGGCGGTTGTAACGGTTGTAGCGGGCGCGGACGCGGCGATACCCGCTCGGCATGAGGGACAATTCGCGGCACACCTCGAAGCGGCAGACACCCGTCAGAGTGATGAGATAGCCCCCGTCATTGTTCTGATTGAACGAGGAAATATGGCCGACGCAACCGGTCTTGTAAATCTCGGGCGACTTACCGCCTTCATCGGGTACGGTTGGTTGCACCATGCCGATCACGCGGTTTCCGGCCATGGCGTCACCGGTCATGGCCAGGTAACGCGGCTCGAATATGTTGAGCGGCAGGCGCCCCCGGGGCAAAAGCAGTACCCCCGAAAGCGGAAAGATCGGCAGCGTTCCGGGCAATTCGTCGGGAGATCGGATTCGGTGGTTTTCGGTCATGCGAACATCAGCGCGGAGAGACGCTTGCGCCCCGATACCGTCAAGTTGTCCCGCGGCCCGAAGGCCTCGAAGAGCTTGACCAGTTGGACGCGGGCCGCCTGATGGTTCCATTCGCGGTCGCGGCGGAAAAGTTCCAGGAGTTGGTCCACCATGGCCTCGCGGGCCCCGGAAGCGTAAAGGGCCATCGCCAAATCGAGACGTGCCTGGTGGTCGTTCGAATCCCGCGCCAGCCGCGTTTCCAGATCGCCGACGTTACCCGCGCCGACCGCATGCTCGGCGAGGGACAGGGCGGCGCGGGCGCTGCTGACGTCGACATGTTTGGCGTTGGCCTCGCCGATGCGGTCGAGAATGTCCTTGGCTCGTTTGAGGTCGTTCGCGGCGACGTGGCAACGTGCCAGCCCGGCGCTGGCCTCGACGTTGTCGGACTCGTGACGAAGAATTTGGCGGTAAAGCGTGTCGGCGGCGCCCAATTCGTTCTCATCCAGCGCGGTCTTGGCCTGCTGAAGCGCTTGCGCCACCGGCGACGCTGGAGTAGCGCCCACGATTTTCTCGATAAAGGCCGTGATCTGGCTTTCCGGCGGGGCGCCGGGAAATCCGTCGACCGGTTGACCGTCCCGGAACGCGAAAACAAACGGAATCGATTGCACCCGAAACAACTGGGCCAAGTCCGGGGACTTGTCGATATCGATTTTCACCAGTTTGACCTTACCGCGCGCCGCCCGCACGGCCTTTTCCAGAACCGGCCCCAATTTTTTGCAAGGCTGGCACCAGGGGGCCCAAAAATCGACGATCACCGGTCCCGACATCGAGGCGTCGACGACATCCGACTTGAAGTTCTGGCTGTCGCTTTCCTTGACGAGATCGCTCGTCGCGTCAGCGGTCGGCTGGCCTATTATCGGTTCCATTGAACGCTCATTCTATCCGGTGAGACATTACAAAACTTTATAAAACATGGTCCTTTGGCGTGTCACTGGCAAGCCGGCTGTGGCTCCCCGTGAGCGTCGAAATCGAAAAGAGCGGCGCCGAGTCCGCACGAATCGAGAAAAGCCTTCAACCCCCGCGGCGTTATCGCGGTTGTGGCGTGGTTCTCGAGCGGATGATAGTTGAGCAGGTCGCGAGCCATCATCGCCTTGTCCAATACGACCGAAACCCGGCTCTCGCGGTCGTTGATCACGGCAAACGGAGTTACCAATCCCGGCTCGACTCCAAGTGTTTCACGCAACAGCACGGGTTTGCCGAAAGACAGGCGCGCCGCGCCCAGGCCGCGGGCCAGGATCTTGAGGTCGAGCCGCCGCTGGTCGAGCGTCACGACCAACCATAGCTTGCCCTTTTTGTCTTTCAGGAACAGGCTCTTGCAATGAGCCCCCGGAAGATGGGCGCAATGGACGCGCGCCTCTTCGACCGAGAAAACGGGGGATGCTCATGGGTCTCGGTTTCAATGCCGAGCCGCGCCAGGTGGGCGAGGAGCGCTTCCCGGGTTACTGCCATGGGGTGGTTATAGCCGCCCCTCGCGGAACCGTACAAGACGTGGCCCGCGCCGGGGCGGTCGACAGATCCTTGCCCTGGTCCTTTCGTGAGTGGTGCCGATGCCAGTGGATCCCATCGTAATCTCCGCCCGCGGCGTTGCTCTCGATCTCTTGGCGGCCGTGCTCGACCGGGGCCGGCCTCTTGAACAGGCGATCGTGGAACACGCCGGATTTTCGAATCTGGCGCCGCGTGACCGGGCCTTCGCCCGCCTCATCGTGGCCACGGTGTTGCGGCGGTTGGGCCAGATAGATGCCCTGATCGAGGCCTGTCTCGCGCGTCCCGTCCCAAGCCGGAGAGTGCGCCATATCCTGCGGCTTGGCGTGGCGCAGATTGTCATTCTCGACCTCGTTCCCTACGCCGCCGTCGATGCCGCCGTGGCCCTTGCCGCTGCCTCCCGCGACGGCCGTTTCAAGGGCTTGGTCAACGCGG
>CBDCME010000001.1:0-59938 GCA_965218865.1 Alphaproteobacteria bacterium | reverse complement strand
AGGGGTGACCAGGATGAGACAGCGCGCGGTGGCGGCGCCGTCGCTGGCCGGAGGACAGTCGAAATGAACCCCCGCGGCGCGAATGTCGTGGCCGAAAATGGTGCCGAGCTGATCGTCGCGTACCTTGCCGATAAAGGCCCCCCGTCCGCCCAGGGAGGCCAGTCCGGCGAGGGTGTTCGCGGCCGAACCGCCCGAGCATTCGAGCGCCGGTTCCATCAGATCGTACAGCGCCGCCGCCCGGCCATCGTCGATGATCGTCATGGCGCCCTTCTCGAGGGCCTGTTCATGGAGGAATTTTTCGTCGGCGTGGGCGAGAACGTCGACGATCGCGTTGCCGATGCCGACGACGTCGTAAAGGGTTTCCGCCATGGTGCCGTCACCTCCGCCCGCTTGGAAAAAAGGTTTGCATTCCCACTATAGCGTCCCCGCCCCGCCGTGGGGATGGTTGCCGCCAGGGGTTCCCATCCGCACGCGGTCGATCGGAATACCGATGGCGACCAGAGGACAGGGGCTGCCGACACCACGGTCGAGACGGTCCTTCAATTTGGCCCAGTGGGTCGTCGCGGCGCCGAACTTGTCGGCCTTGAAGGTTGCGGCCCAGGCGTCGGCGAAGGAAACGCCGCGGCGTCGCATCGCCCGCGCGATGGCGCCCAGCTGACGCTCGGTCCGGGTGATTCCGAGTCGCTCCAGATCGGCCTTCTCATTGATCGCTTGTACGGACGCATATTGTTTGATCGGATTTTCGATTTCGTCCTGCAGGCTTTGCCCTCGGGTCACGATGACCCCGAAGCTGATCGCGCCGTCGGCGTGCAAGCGGTGGAAATTTTCCAGGTCCCGGTCGAAGAAGGGATCCTTGTTGTTCCACTCGATCTCGAGCGCGACCATTCCGGCGGCGAAGTTCTTGACGTGGTCGACCTCGTGGGAGGAGGCATAGGTGACCCGGGCGTTGATCCGCTTCTCGACGGCGAAATTGCGCTTCCGCCAGCCCCGCGACTGAAGCCGCCGCCGCAATCGCTGGGTTACCTTGGCCTCGCCGCCGCCGCCGGCGATGATCTCGACGATCGGAATCTCGACGCCCCCGACGGCCTCCCCGATCTCCTCGATCACGCCTTGAAAATGAAGCGCCAGGATGGCGTCGGCGTGAAAGGTGAAGGCGACATCGAAGCCGTTCTCCGACAATCGCGGAAACGGGTTCGTTGCCTTGGGCATGGCCGTGAACGGAAGGCTAGGTGTCTGTTCGAATTTGCGCATCCGCGCATTCTTGTACGTCTGTTCCAACCCGCTCCCGCGAGTTTTCAAACAAACCGTGAAACTCTATTTCGCCGGTTCGCAAACCCGCTCGCCCCATTCGTACCCACGGCGCCGGGGGCGGCTCTCCTCGTAGGTGTCGACCTCGTCGCCCCAGGAGTCCCAATCGCGGGCCCGCTCGCGGGCGAACAACTCCAAATACGGCCCCGGGCTGCACGCCTGGATGACGTCGTAGAGTTCGTCCGGTTTCTTCGAATGCTCGCGTTTGCGCTGGACGATGATGTTGGTCTGGCGGCGGCCGGGCGCCAGGGTGCGCATGCCGCCCTTGATGCCGAAGAGCACGAGCTCGGTGACGTTACGGAAATAGAACCCGACCCCGCGGCCGTCGGGACCTCCGTCCTTTCGGACCTTGTACCAGACGATATTGGTCTTGTAGGTGAAGCCCCAGGCGGCTAGGAGCGCGAGACCGTCGGGCAGGAGGGCGTTGGGGCACCAGAGATAGAGATGGCTGCGCTCGGCGGCGAGACCGGGCACCAGAAGCCGCCCGAGTTCGTCGGTGCTCATGGTCCGATAGCGGTTCAAGCGGCGATGTTCGGGCGCCACCTTGCCGGTGCGGTTGATAAACCGCCAGGGGGGGTCGATCAACACCGTGGCGTAACGGTGGGGGCACTTTGCCACGAGTTTTTCGAGAGTCGGGAATTCCTTATCGAGGCGAGACATTTTCGTTTTCTCTCTCGGTCCTACCGCATGGTGCGCGTTGGTCCCTCTCACTGTCAACCCCGCCCCGATTCCCAAATATGCTTGGGCAACGCCCCGAACCGGTCCGGGATTCGGAACACTCGGTATGGAACGGGCCTGACCGCCGCCCCGCTCGTTGTTGCCCGTATTAGGGAACAGAACTAAGATTGTCCGTTGCCCCGAACCCGGTGATACGGGCCGGTGCCGTCGTGAATGAAGACATACGAATTTAAATTTGGCGAAATTAGATTTTGCGAAATGAGATTTGGCCGCTCAGAGGTTTATAGGGGAAACTCCGGCTTCGGCAATGCGGCCAATCCGGGCCGTATAAATCTTCTTCGATTCCTAATCTTCGTTACCGTGATCGTTGTCGTCGCCGCGGCGGGCCTCGCTTACGTGTTCGGCAGACCGCCGGTGTACGAGAGCACGGGTAGTGTTCTGATCACGCCGCCGGAGGCCGAGACGGCCGCGAAACCCGATTCTGGTGAGGGCGGCGGGGATTCCGAAATCATTGGCGTCGAGCAATACAGGCTTCTCGCGACGCCGTTGCTGACCCGTCTCCTCGAATCGTTACGCCAAGAAGACGGCAACGGTCTGCCCGAGAACCTCGCCGAGTTGTGCGGAATCATCGGTATCCAGCAATTCGATACGACGAACATCGTCACTCTCCGGGCGGCGGGTCCCAACCCCGAGATATTACCCGTTATCGTCAACCGCTGGCTCGGCCTCTACCGCGAGACCCAGGCGCGGAGCGAGAAAACTTCCGCCAGCGATGAGCACGCTCGGTTGAGCCGCCAGGAGGAGGATTTGCAAGGGCGAGTCGCGAACAAACGGGCCGAGATCGAAGCCTTCCGGAGTCGCAACGACATCGTCTCGATGGAGCGTGACGAAAACCGTCTGCTCGCCCGGCTCAAGGGACTGACGACGTCGCTCAACGCCGCGCGGGAAGAGGAACTCAACGCCCAAAGTAATTTGGACGCGGTTTCCGCCGCCTTACGGAGCGGCAAGCCGATCGTCGATCTGCGCGACCAGAGAACCATGGCCAACCTCGAACAACGGCTGCTAGATTTGCAGGAACAAATCGAGGATTTCGAACAGCGTTATACGAGCCGCTACATCGAGCTCGCCCCGGAGATTCAGACCGTCCTTCGCCAGCGTACGCTGGTGGAAGAGCGGATCGCCACTTTGCGTCAAGAGGCGTCCGCCTTCGTGCTCACCGCCGCGGAACAGCGTCTCGCGAGCGCCCGCCAGTCTGTCGCGGCGATGAGAGACGAGTTGAAGGGGTCAAAGCGGAACGTCGCGGAATTTTCCGCCCGTTTCGCCGAACACGAGGCGCTCGTCGCCGAGTTGGCCGAAATGGAAGCGGCACACAGGCAAGTGCGCGACAGGATTCTGAAACGGGAGGTCAATGCGGAGGTTGGCATAACAAAAGTCGAGGTCATGGCAAGCGCGGTCTTGCCGATCGAGCCGATATGGCCCAATTACGTGCGTGACGCCTGGATCGCGGCGGGCGGATCCCTGGTGATTGGTATCTTCGCGGTCATGCTTTTCGACATGTTCACACGCTCCCCGCGTTCGTCGGACAGCGATCTCGGGGCGGAAATCCTGCGCGGCGTCCTGGCGCGGACAGCGCCTCCGCCAACGCTCGATGGCAGTCCGGTGACGGTGGCGGAAATCGCACCCGATTCGCCTACTGGCATTCTGTCGTATCAGCCCACGCTCAGGGCCCTGGACGAACCCGAGATCGCCGCGCTCGTTGCCGCGGGGGACGCCGAAACCCGTCTGATCATTGGGCTTTTGCTCAGCGGGTTCGGCCTTGATGAGATTGTGGCATTAAGAGGCGGTGATTTCGCGGCGGCGTCGTGACGGTACCGTCGCGACGCCGCCGATCGGCCGTGCTTCCGGATGCGCTGCGCGCCGGATTCGAAGGTCGGATCGCGGCGGCGGCCGGGCCGGATGATCCGGTCTGGCGCGACCATGAAGGAGGCCCGCGCGAGCGCGAGGATCTCGAAGCGCTGATCATGATGGCCGCGCGCGACGCCGGACTCGCCGAGCCGGAGCTCGCGACCCCGGAAAATATTCTTCACAGCTATCTCGTCTACTTGGTCGGACAGGGCATGCGCCTCGCCGATCTCGAAATCGTCGCCGGACCGATGGCGCCCAGCGAGCGCGCCGCGTACGCCGTTCATTCGCCGTCCGGAGCGGCGGTCTCCCTCGCTCAGGTCGAAACCGTCCACCCCGCCCTTCGTCAGATGTTTCCGGACTAGCCCTCGGCCGAAAGTCCTGGCGGCATGACGATCGTTGCAAATTCTAGAATAGCGGGCACCGCGATGGCGCCGACGTGATCGCCACCGAGGAGGGTATTTCGCTGGCTCACTGTTTTCATGGGGGCGGTATCGACCGATACCCGGGACGGTGGTCGCAAGGAATGGCTCAACTCCTGGTGAATTAATCGAAACTGGCGATTTCAATCTCGTCCGCTTCGATGTCGAATACACTGAATCCGACCACCTGGTAGCCACTGTCCGTTTCAAAACCGCCATTCAGGTCGAAGTAAAGCGTGTTGGTGCTGTCAAAAATGATCCTGATTACGCATTTTCCTCCGCGGATTTGGTATGGTACAAAAAGTGAACATCCGGTGGTTTTTCAGGAGGTTTGCGATGTCGAGGAATGCGGTTCAGTTGGGGTTGAGTTTGGGGCGGTTTCGTGAACTTAGCGAGGAGAAATGTCGGGCGGTGGTATTCGGCTGGCGCTGGCCGAAGGGTTTTGTTTGTCCCCGCTGTGCCGGTGATCGCTACAGCGAGCACAAGAGTCGGCGGCTGTATCAGTGCAGCGGCTGCCATTACCAGGTGTCGTTGACGGCGGGGACGATCTTTCATGCGACCCACCTGGCGCTGATCGTATGGTTCGAGGCCCTCTACCTGATCAGCCAGTCGAAGAAAGGGATTTCCAGCCTCGAATTGGGGCGCCGGCTCGGGGTCAGCTACAATACGGCGTGGAAGATGCATCACAAACTGATGCAGGTGATGCTTGAACGCGAGGAAAACAAGCCGCTGGGCGGCGAGGGCAAGCGGATCGAGATCGACGACGCCTATCTGGGGGGCGCCCGGCGCGGCGGTAAGCGGGGCCGTGGCGCACCCGGCAAAACGCCTTTCGTGGCCGCCGTGGAAACCACCGCCGAGGGTCGGCCGCACCGGCTCAAGCTCACCCGGGTGAAGGGCTTCCGCAAGGCAGAGATCGAGAAAATGTCGCGCCGCGTCTTGACCCCGGGAAGCACCGTCGTCAGCGACGGCCTGAGCTGCTTCACCGCCGTCACCGCGGCTGGCTGCAGCCATTATCCCGCCGTTACCGGCAGCGGACCCCAGGCCGCCAAATGGGCCGCCTTCAAATGGGTCAATACGACCCTCGGCAGTCGTCCGTGAAGAACCCTGATTTCAAGCTGAAGCGGCGATTGGGTTTGCGGTGGGGTGCGAGATGTCGCTGAGGAGCGCGGCCAGGATTTGGACAAACAAACGCCTAAGCCATTTGAGGACAAGGCGGTAGTTGTAGCCGGCGCCGGCGAGGATGGCGTTGATCTTGTCGCCGTCGCGGCCTTTGAGGAAGTTGCGCCCCAGCCTGCCATCGCTCTTGAGATGTCCGATCACGGCCTCGACGGCGGAGCGCCGCCTGAGCTCCTTCTTGATCGTCGGCGTGATGCTGCGTTTCTGGCCTGATCTAAAGACGCGGTGTTTGTTGGGGTAATCGTGGCCCTGGTATCCCTTGTCGACATAGATGCGCTCGGCCGATATCCCCGTCCAGCGTTCCATCTCTTCGATCACCTGCCTCAAGGTGTGGCCATCATAGGGATTGCCGTGGAAGGCCTTGACGTGGGCGACGAACTGGCCGCCGGGGGGGCGGGAATTGGTCGCCGCCACGGAGACCTTGCAGCCGAACTCGTACGGCTTGTGCGCCTTCCCTTTGCCGATGCATTCGACCTCGGGCGCGTGGAGCGAATAGACCTTGGGCAAGGGGTCGCGCCGCTTCTGGGTCGACACCCGCTCGGCCAGCCACAAGGGGCGGCGGAAGGTATCCCGTAGGCTCTCCTCCTGGGCCGTCTTGCGGCGGATGTCGCGGACGGTGCGCCCGAGATAGGTCTTGAGCTTGCGCAGGGCCTTGTTGGCCCGCTTGTGCTGTTTGGCATGGCGGTAGCGGCCTTGCATGATCAACGCCCTCTTGCCCAGGCGGGTATAGGACTGACGCAGGGCAATGCCGTGCTCCCGTGCCAGTCGCACCAGCCGCTCGCGGGCTCGTTGCATCAGTTTGGCGGCGGTCGGAAAGGCAATCGCCTTCTCTTGTACGGTGGTGTCCACCGTCACCCGCTCGAGGTCCTTCTCCCGCAGCGCCCCCACCCGGTGGGCCACGGCCAGGCTCTCCTGGAATACCTTCTCCAAACCTTCCGGCCCGATCCGGTCCCGCCACCGGGTCATCGACGAGCGCTCCATGGGCAGCTCATGCTGAAAGTACTCTTCGCCGCAGAAGCACTGGAAGTATGGGTCGTAGACCCAGCGCTCGCAGACCTCCTCATCCGAGAGATCGAACATATGCTTGAGGATGTGCAGCCCAACCATCAACCGCGGACCCTCCTCCGAATACAAGGCTTCATAGGTCTCGTCGAAGAAAGTCCACGCGATCCGGCCCCCCAACACCACCAACTCGTGGCGCAGGTTGATGATGTTTTCGAACCGCGAGCGGAACAGGTCCTCTATTCCCGATGACACCTTGCGCGATGGCTTCATCACAGTTCTCCAATCCCAATCGACGGGAGCAGAGAATCACGTTCCGCAACGGAAGGGAATCCCCAAAATCAATTATTTCAAATCACAAGCTTTTCAGGCCCAAAACCCGTTTTCTTGCAAATCCGATTACTTCGCCAAACCGAAAGAACTACCAACATCAGCCGCTTACACGTTCTTCACGGGCGACTCGATAACGTCAAGAACAGCCTCCGCGGGACCCCATCCGTCCCAAGCACGCACCGCGATACCTGGCCCAGTTCGAATACCGCTTCAATCGCCGCTACCGCCTGGACGAGATGATCCCCCGCCTCGCCTGGGCCGCCCTACGCACCCCGCCCATGCCCTACAACCTCCTCAAACTCGCGGAGCAAAGTGCGTAATCAGGAAAATGAATGATGGTTGCTCTTCAAGGAATGCCTCCGAGTTGGCGTTCGTTCCGTCGAACGGAACCCCGATACTGTCGAAATTCAACCCATCAACGAGAGGACCAAGGGGCAAAATTCCGAATTGACCCTGATCGAACACGCCGATTCCGTCGGCATCATTTATGAAGTCACCGAATACCCCCTCATTCACGTTGGTGTCGTCGACAGCAACCGCCGGCAAGTCGATTAGCAGGTCGTAAACGTAGAAATCGAGACCCGACCCACCTTTAAGCGTGTCCTGTCCTGCGCCTCCGAACAAAAAGTCTACGCCGGAACCGCCCAAGAGCGTATCGTTGCCCGCATCCCCTTCCAAGGTGTCGTTGCCGCCACCACCCTCGATGCTGTCGTTGTCGCCATTACCCTGGAGATCATCATTTCCAAGACCACCAACGATTGTATTGGCGTTATTGTCGCCAATTATGGTGTCGTTGCCGGAGCCGCCAATAACAACTTCGAAGTTAATGACGTCGTCGGTGCCGATCTCGGGGCCATCCGCCTCTTTGAGCTCCAACAAATCGACGTCGACCCCCAACGTCGTGCTGGCGTAGGTCACGGTATCGATGTCGAGGCCTCCATCCAGGTCGTCGTCGCCGAGACCCGAACCGCCGAGGATGGTATCGTTTCCGGCCTCGCCGAAAACAAAATCGTTGCCGTCACCCCCATCCAGGCGGTCGTCGCCAGGCCCTCCGAAAAGTAATACCAACCGCCCTTAACATTGACTTGTGCGATCCCACGCTCTGAGGCCGATGGACATGATCTTCCAAGGTTGGTCGGTCAGGTTGTTCCAGGCTTGGCAAGAGGCCTCGACGATGGCTTCATAGGAGTCGAAGACACGATTGGAGAGCCAGTTCTGGCGGAGGTATTGCCCGACATTTTCGGCGGGATTGAGCTCCGGGGACTTGGGTGGCAAAGGCACGAGGGAGATGTTCTCCGGGATGCCGAGTTTGGCAGTGGTGTGCCATGCGGCTTGGTCGAGCAGCACGACGGCATGGGCGTTTGGGGCAACGGCCCGGCTGATTTCCTCGAGATGCAGGTCCATGGCTTCAGTATTGGCGCGCGGCATGACCAGCGCCGCGCCCTCACCGCGCTCGGGGCAGATGGCGCCGAAGAGATACGCCGAAGAGGTCCGTAGGTCCTTGACCTGGCGCGGGCGCGATCCCTTTGGGGCCCACTGGCGCACCAGGCTGTTCTTCTGGCCGACGCGCATTTCATCTTGAAACCAAACCTCGATGGGCGTGTCCGGTGGCTGTGCCGCTACGATTTTTGCCAAGTGTTCGGGAAAACTTTTTTTTAAATTCCTCCTGTGCCCGCGCATCCTGGCCGACGTGGCGCGGGCGCGCGGAAATATGCGAGAACCCGAGCGCGGCCAGCAGCTTGCCGACGCTCCGCTCGTGATAGTCCACGCCGAAGCGCGTTCGGATCAGTTGCTTGAGATCGATGCAGCGCCAGCGCACGACCCCATCCCGTTCGGGATCGGGACCGGCCTCGATAGCCCGCGAAAGCGCCGCCATTTGCGACGGCGTCAACCGACGCAACGCCCCGTTCGGCTTGCGGTCGATCAGACCGGCCGGACCTCCCGCGTTGAACCGGTGAACCCAGTCCCGCAACGTCTGCCGATCCATGCCGCCAATACCCGCCGCGCACGCTCGATCCATCCCATCGTAGATGGCCGCCATCGACAAAAGCCGTCGCGCCTGGTTCCCATCATCGCTCCGTGCCGCAAGAACACGGACTCTTTCAGCATCAAAGTCGTTTCGCAAAGGAATCGTTGGCATTGAACACACTCCCTTGTTGCCAACAACCTTGAATCACACAAAACCTAGCGTGTAAACCTTTGCGCGAGTCAAACTCTGGGGCGGTTGGTATTAGTCGTAATGCCGTTTCAGCGGTGATTGATGTCAAGGTTTCGCGGCAGGAAATTGGAATCCGAGTTCGTTGGGCCGGCTGGCTGGTCGCGATCAACTCGAGCGCTCGTACACTGAGACGACGATTCACATCGGTGCCTAGAATATGGTGTAGATGATGGGTGTCATGGCGGACCCTTCGGTGAGCACGACCAGACCGCCCAACAGGACCATCATGAACGATACGGGCAAGAGCCAGAATTTCTTGCGTACCTTCATGTACGCCCAGAGTTCCTTAGATGAATCCGATCATGCCGTCGATCTCTTCAGAACTGATGCCGCATGGTCTCGGGCGCGGGGCCCGGTGGTTTTCTCTCGATCCAATAGGTCTTGGCTTCCGGCCGACGTCGAAGCCGCATCGGATCCTTACCGAACAACCGCATCGCGAGACCCATCGGCGTGACGACCACAAAAAGGCAATGTCCCGGCTGATGTTGAAAAAGTGAGGTAGGCGTCATTCGCCTGGAACCGTTAGGCTCTGGGTGTTGAATCCATCAAGGAGAACGACGCCATGACCAAGACTACACGGAACAGCCGCCTTTCGAAACTGTTGGAGATCCCGCTTCCGCTGTTGCCGCCGGCCTTGCCGGAGGCTTTTGATGATCTGCGCATGAGCGTGGATCGCTTTTGCCTGTTGGCCGGGGTGGAGACCCTGGGCGAGATGCTGGACGAGGATAGCGAGGTGCTCTGCGGAGCGCGCCACGCCCGCACGGCCGAGCGGCAGGGCCATCGCTGGGGGACAACCCAGAGCGAGATTGCCTATCACGGGGGCAAGGTGAAGCTGACGCGCCCGCGGGTGCGCGATCTTGCGGGCAAGGAGATGAGCTTGCCGAGCTGGGAGTTGCTCTCGGACCCGGCGCTTTTGCAGTCCTGGGCGATGAACATCATGCTGCTTACGGTTTCGACCCGCAAGTACGCGCGCGCCGTGCGCCTGCCCGGCGAGGCCAGCGGCGACTTGCCGGCACGCGCGGGCGATGCGACCTCGAAGTCCGCGGTCTCGCGGCGCTTCGTGGCCATGACGCGCAAGAAGCTGAAGGCCTTCCTGGCCAGCGACCTTTCGGATCTCGATCTCCTGGTCATCCAGATCGACGGGCTGCACGTCGGCGATCACGTGTTGCTGGCAGCTATTGGCATCGACGGCGCGGGCGAGAAGCATGTTCTAGGCCTGGCCGAAGGTGCCACGGAGAATGCCGCCACGGTGCAGGCGCTGCTCGACAACCTGACCGCCCGCGGCCTCGACCCGGAAGTGCCCCGGCTCTTCATCGTCGACGGCGCCAAGGCGCTCTCCAAGGCGATCAAGCGGACCTTCGGGCCGGTGGCCGCCCTCCAGCGCTGCCAGGTCCACAAGGGCCGCAACATCATCGAGCGCCTCGACGAAAGCCTTCATGCCGGCGTCAAGAAGGCGCTCAGGCAAGCCTGGGACCAAGACGATGCCGAGAAAGCCGAACGCCTCATGAAGAACCTGGCGCGCCGCCTGGAGACCGAGGCCCCCGGCGTTTCGGCTTCCATCCTGGAGGGCCTGGATGAGATCCTCACCGTGATCCGCTTTGGCCTGACGCCCAAGCTCAGGCGCTCCTTGGCCTGCACCAACGCCATCGAGAATGCCTTGGGAACGGTCAGGATGGTGCAGCACAATGTCAAGCGCTGGCGCAACGCCGAGATGGCCTTGCGATGGACCGCCGCCGGCCTCCTGGAAGCCCAAAAGACCTCCGTCGCCTCAAGGCCTACCGGCAACTCCCCATCCTCAGAGCTGCCCTCGAGGATCACGTGAAAAAGGCAAAAGCGAAAAGCGCCATTGAAACCATCAAAGAGGCCGCCTAGCCTCGAAGCCCAACCATGCCTGCCTCGCCTTTTTCAACAGAGCATGGGACATCGCCCACAAAAAACAACAACCCCATTACGATGGGGTTAACGACCTTGTGTAACAGTAAGCCAAAACGGAACCAAATACGATTGAGCGGCGGCAGGACCTTGGGCAGGGCCAACGCGGTGGCGAGGAAAACCCCCGCCACGCCCAGCGACCACCAGCGTGGCGGAACTCCGTCGATAAGGGGCCAAAGGCCGATGGCCGTGAAGAGGACCGCGAAGACGATACCGAACGAGCGGTCCGAGGACCCGACCACCTTTTCATCGCGGACGAATCTTTCATGGGTGCCGGAATCAGGGGCGGTTTTTTTCTCCGGGCCTTGCTTTCTTTCCTTTTTTTTCGGTCACGAGATGTACGTCATCAAAACGATTCCCAAAATGTTTGGGCGGTGGCCCGCTTCCGCGATGGGTTCGAAATTCCAAGACCGTTCCCCGTCTCCGGCAGGCCGAGAGAAGATAGCATTATCGTGAGCTCGGGGGAAGCTGCCGAACGGCGGCGCTGAAAATTCTCTCGCCACCCTGAATTTTCCTGGCCGCGGGGCCACGCGTCGACCTATCCTCGGCTCGCCGACGAAATCGCCACCGATCAACGGATTCAGACATGAGGTTCCGAGCCAGGGTACTGGGTATCGTCCTTCTCGCCGGTGCGTTTCCGTGTCCGAACCCGGCCACCGCCCAGTCGCAGGCCCTGTTGTCGTTGTTCGAGCAATACCGTGCTCTCTACGGCGAGGGCAAATTCCGCGAGGCCATTCCCTTCGCCGAACGGGCGTTTTCCCTGGGAGAAAAGGAACTCGGTCTTAAGGACAAGACGTTCGGCGTCCTCGTCAGCGACCTTGGCGCCCTCTACGCGGCCCAAGGTAAGTTCGACGAGGCCGAGCCGCTGCTGTCGCGGGCCCTGGCGATCAAGGAAGCAGCCCTCGGCATCGACCACCCCGAGGTCGCGGAAGCGCTCAACAACCTTGCCAGTCTGGCCACGTCGCGCGGCGATTACGGGAAGGCGGAACCGATGTTGATCCGCGTCTTGACGATCAAGGAATCGGCGTTCGGGGCCAAACACCCCGAGGTCGCCTCGGCGTTGAACGGGTTGGCCGCGCTTTACAAGGCGCAAGGACGTTACGACGAGGCGGAGCCTCTTTTTTCTCGTTCGCTGGCGATCGGCGAACAGGCCCTCGGTACGGACCACCCCCAGGTCGCCACGACCCTGAGGAATCTGGGCGCGCTGTTCCGGGCTCAGGGGCGCTTGAACGAGGCCGAACCGGCCTTTCTGCGGACGTTGTCGATTTTGGAGAAGGCCCTGGGTAAGGACCATCCGAGAGTGGCGAACGTGCTCAACGATCTGGCCGGACTCTACGAGGATCAGGGCCGATTCGAAGCGGCCAACCCCCGTTACCGAAGGGCCCTCGCCATCCGGGAGGAGATTCTCGGCGGCAACCACCCCGACGTCGCGACGACACTGAACGATCTCGGCGGCCTGTATTGGGCCCAGGGACGCTACAACGAGGCCGAACCCCTTTACCGCCGTTCTCTCGCCATCAAGAAAAAGGTCTTCGGTCCCCACCATCCGACTGTGGCGACAACCCTAAACAATCTAGCCGCGCTCCATTGGTCCCAGCACGCCTTTGCGCTCGCGGAACCGCTATACGAGCGGGCCTTGAAGATATTCGAGAAGTCCCTGGGGACGGCTCATCCCTCCTTGGTGCCGATTCTGAACAATCTGGCCGGCGTCTATCGCCTCCGTGGCCGTTACGCCGAAGCGTCGCCTCTGTACCAACGCGCCCTCGATATCACCGAGAAAACTCTCGGCCCGGATCACCCCACTTTCGCGACGACCCTCAACAACGTCGCCCTGCTCCACAGTGCGCTTCGTGATTTTACCCGCTCCGAAACGCTGTATATGCATTCTCTGGCGATCAAGGAGCGGGCACTCGGCCCAGACCATCCCGACGTGGGGACGACGCTCAACAATATTGCCGGACTTTACATCAAGCAGGGAAAATTTGCCAAGGCCGAACCCCTTTTCTTCCGCGCCCTGGATATCTTTGAAAAGGCCTTCGGATTTGAGCATCCGGCTGCCGCGACGGCCCAACACAACCTTGCCGACCTGTACGAAAAGCAGAACCGCTACGCCGAAGCCGAAGCCCTTTACGAGAAAGCGTTGGAAATTCGCGAAGCGACGCTCGGCCCGTCCCATCCGGACGTGGCCCAAAGCTTGAACGACCTGGCGGGCTTGTACATGGCCCAAGGCCGCTACGCCGAGGCGGCAGAGTTTTATGGCCGTTCATTCTCGGCCGACAACGGGAAGCGGCGCGGGCCGGATCCGCGCGCGCGCGCTACTCCTCGCGAATCCGGCGTCGCACTTTGAGACAATAGTGCACCGGCGCATTCACTTCGTTCACGCCCCCGTGCACTAATACCAACCGCCCTTAACATTGCCTTGTGCGAGCCCACGCTCTGAGGCCGATGGACATGATCTTCCAAGGTCGGTCGGTCAGGTTGTTCCAGGCTTGGCAAGAGGCCTCGACGATGGCTTCATAGGAGTCGAAGACACGATTGGAGAGCCAGTTCTGGCGGAGGTATTGCCAGACATTTTCGGCGGGATTGAGCTCCGGGGACTTGGGTGGCAAAGGCACGAGGGAGATGTTCTCCGGGATGCCGAGTTTGGCAGTGGGGTGCCATGCGGCTTGGTCGAGCAGCACGACGGCATGGGCGTTTGGGGCAACGGCCCGGCTGATTTCCTCGAGATGCAGGTCCATGGCTTCAGTATTGGCGCGCGGCATGACCAGCGCCGCGCCCTCACCGCGCTCGGGGCAGATGGCGCCGAAGAGATACGCCGAAGAGGTCCGTAGGTCCTTGACCTGGCGCGGGCGCGATCCCTTTGGGGCCCACTGGCGCACCAGGCTGTTCTTCTGGCCGACGCGCATTTCATCTTGAAACCAAACCTCGATGGGCGTGTCCGGTGGCTGTGCCGCTACGATTTTCGCCAAGTGTTCGGGAAAACTTTTTTTTAAATTCCTCCTGTGCCCGCGCATCCTGGCCGACGTGGCGCGGGCGCGCGGAAATATGCGAGAACCCGAGCGCGGCCAGCAGCTTGCCGACGCTCCGCTCGTGATAGTCCACGCCGAAGCGCGTTCGGATCAGTTGCTTGAGATCGATGCAGCGCCAGCGCACGACCCCATCCCGTTCGGGATCGGGACCGGCCTCGATAGCCCGCGAAAGCGCCGCCATTTGCGACGGCGTCAACCGACGCAACGCCCCGTTCGGCTTGCGGTCGATCAGACCGGCCGGACCTCCCGCGTTGAACCGGTGAACCCAGTCCCGCAACGTCTGCCGATCCATGCCGCCAATACCCGCCGCGCACGCTCGATCCATCCCATCGTAGATGGCCGCCATCGACAAAAGCCGTCGCGCCTGGTTCCCATCATCGCTCCGTGCCGCAAGAACACGGACTCTTTCAGCATCAAAGTCGTTTCGCAAAGGAATCGTTGGCATTGAACACACTCCCTTGTTGCCAACAACCTTGAATCACACAAAACCTAGCGTGTAAACCTTTGCGCGAGTCAAACTCTGGGGCGGTTGGTATAAGCCCTTGTTGATGCATCAACTTTCCAAACTTCGGCTGTCGCCTCCGTTTGGGTCGATGCAATAGGACACGCACTCGATTCGCCTCCCCGGGTATCGCCAGGCGGTGCGGTCCCGGCGCCCATCGACCGGCGCCCGAAGCCGAACCCAGCACCGCGCTCACCGCGCCGCGGCTGGCTGAAATTTCGCCAGCTTCAAATACTCGTAATTCGGCCCCCGGAGTCCGCCGGCCATCACGGAAATTAGGGAAAATTCACCATTCCTGCTTTATCAATAACGAGTGAAAAAACCGTCTAGACTCGGTTAACGTAGGAAGAGCGAAATTGAAATCATCCGCGACAAGGTCGCCGATCTTTTGGGCGGGCTTTTCCCCGAGGTGCGCGGGACAACGGTGGGCAGCCTCGCCGCTAATTTCAACCGCGGGGAAATGCGACGCTCCGAGAAGAAAATGGCCGACACCTCTTTATCCGCGCGGCCCTCGCGGATAAAGAGGTGTCGGTTCGTCGCTCCATGTCGGAAGGCTTGCGGGAAAATTCCTCGTTACCGCGCGATATCGCCGTCGGGCTGGCCAAGGACGTGGACGAAGTGGCCGTGCCGATGCTCCGTACCTCGCCCGTCTTGAGCGAGGCGGATCTGGTGGGGATCGTGGCCTCGCAGCCGCTACAGCAGCAACTCGCCGTCGCCGAGCGCGATGACCTCGGCGAGACTGTTTCGGAGGCCTTGGCGGAGACGGGGGAGCGGGAGATCGTCAAGACGTTGGCGGCCAATCCGAGTGCTCGAATGTCAGCGGAGACATACGGCAATATCATCTCCGCCTACTCCGGAGACGAAGAGGTGCTCGCCAAGATCATTCAGCGGCCCGAGCTGCCGGCTACGGTGGTCGAGTTGCTGGACGATATCGTCTCCGGGGATTTGCGGGCCAAGCTCGATAAACATCGTCGGCGACCGAAAATCAATTGCGACGACCTCGACCCCGAGATGTCGGACGACGACCTTCTGAATTTTGTCGATTTGGACGCCGATCGCGACGACGTCGAGGAACTCGTCGAGGAATTCATTCGGATGGGCCGATTGACGCCGCCGTTGATCGTTCAGAGCCTGTGCCTGGGCGATTTTCGCTTCTTCGAAATGGCAATGTCGCAACTCTCCGGCATTCCTATCGATAACATCCGCATGCTGTTGTACGATCTCGGCAATCTCGGACTCGAATCCCTGCGCAGGGCGGCGGATATGTCGCTCCCGTTGATCAAGGTCGTGCGCATGGTCTTGAGCTTGACCGGGAAAAGCAAATATGACGGGAATCCCAGCAATCCCGAACAATTTCAAAAACGTGTCATAGCCCTGCTCGACAAGAAATTCGACGGTCAGGCGAGCCAAAATCTTGGCCGTCTGTTGTCCCGTTTAGCGGCCTAGTGCACCGGCGCATTCACTTCGTTCACGCCCCCGTGCACCAGGCCTTTGTCGATGCATCAACTTTCCAAACTTCGGCTGTCGCCTCCGTTTGGGTCGATGCACTAGCCGGAAATAAACGATTCTGGCGCGGGCGGGTGCCGCATCCGTCTCGAGCAGAAAGAGTTTCAGCAAGAGATCGCGAAATCGGGCGCCTTCAAGGCCTCTCGATAAGCCGGAGCAATTGGTGAAATTGGGCGAACTGGTAAAACGCTTCATCCTCGATCAGCAGATTTCGGGTCGTCGCCGCCGCGCCGGACCGGAGCGCGTATAACAACCCCAACGGCACCAGCATCGCCAGCAGTCCTGCCCACCACGCGACCATCGCCATTACCCCGGCGAGCACGAGTGCCACGAAACCCGCGACCAAGTACCGATTTTGCGCCGAACGGTAGGCCGGCGGCAAACGCCGGCTTGCGCCGCGCGAAGGGGGAGGGTTTTATCGACTTCGATTCCCAGTTTTCCTGACCGGCACTTGTCGACGAACTCGGCGTGGTGCATCTCGTTCCACCCTATGAGCGGACCCGATCCGCTTGACAGCCTTTAGACGAGCACGGAAAAGGCGAACCCGCAAGGCCAATGCTACCTGCCGCCCTGTCGTTGAATTCGTCCAGTGGCGCGACCTCCGATGGAGGCCAATTACCACGGATTCACGCCGCCAACCAATCCAGAAACGAATGGTCCGCCGACAGCGAGTCGAGAGCCAACGAATCCCGTATGACTCCGCGATGAGCCCGAACACTTTACGCTGATATTTTTCAGGAATGACCGCGGCCAACCAACTCACGTCGAAGCCACTGACCTCACTTCCGGCCAACTATGATCCGATTTCTCGTGCTCCCGAGCCAAGCTCCCCAATAGGCCTCCAAGATTCCTGGTTGCCTGCCCGTTATATTTTTTATCCAGTTTTTTCATGGCGTTTCTGTAGAATCGCATGTGATCGACGGAGTTACCTCGGTAGCCGATTTTCAAGGATATTTTAGCGAGTAGCCTTATCACACTGATCAGCGCCGGCGGAAAATCCGTTACTTTCTGAAGGGATTTGAGGCCATGTCGCCCCGGGTCGAAGATCAACACGTCAGCATTTTCAGTCGATACCTGTGCCAACTCCGACATTGCGTACACAAGAAAATTAAAATCACCCAGGCACATGCTTTGCACGATCAACGGCGGCGACAATCGGCCCATACGGTTGATCTCGTGGATAAAATCATTGACTTCGCCGTCCTCCCCGTCAAAATCGACGAATTCGAGGATATCTTCGTCCGACATTTTCGCGACCATATCGCGGTTGATTTCCTTGGGCCGCGGATGGCGCCTTACCAGTTCGTCGTGCAGTTCCCCGGAAAGCAACCGATCAAGCTCGCGTACCACTCTCATGGGCAGTGAGGACCGCCGCACGATGTTTTCGAGTACGGCCTCGTCTGTAGAAAAAAGCGGGACGATTCGATGAAAGGTGAAGGGAGACATTTTGGCACTGGTGTTGGCTACCAGGGTATCCACAACCGGTTGTTTCTCCGTCTCCACCAAGGCTTCCGAAACGCGTTCGGAAAGGCGCCGCCGCCGGGCGACCGCAAGCTGATGATCAAGTGAGAGTTTGGCCATGACGGCCAAGAGATCAATATCCGTGAGGACGGGTGAATTTTCGACCATCGGGACAGCGACTTTCGCGATGTCGTTGGCCAACACCAGGGCGATTTCGTGAGGCAGACGGGGATTTCGTTGCAACTCCTCGGATAAGGCGCGGCGCACTTCGACATCCTCGTCGAGCAGGCTCGCGCGGAAGTTTGCTTCGGCTGTAATTCTCTCTCAGCGTCCTAACTCAGGGTTGTTGAAATCAGACGCAAAATTTTTTACGGTCATTGTCCTCAATTTAGGGGACAAATTCACGAGCAGACCGGAAATCTTATTGTCGCTCGATTCGTTCACCGTCGCTTCTGGAATCGATTGTTGAGAAAGGAGTTTAGGCCACCATCCTAATAGCCGTTCAAAGTGAAAATTGCATTAACCGGCCAAATTTTGCCACCCGTGCCAAACCGGACCCCGCGGCGACGCGCGTAATTAGGATTGGGTAAAAGAGGGTGCGAGGCGTACCCCTACGTCCCGACACCAAGCGTCTTCACGGATATCGACGCGATGACTTTTGTGAATCCGTCATTCACCGCGTCGTAGGCATCATTTTACAAAATCTTAACATTAACTTTACGAGGGCCGAACGGGGCTGGGGTAGGGTTGGCGGCATACCGCTGTCGGCGGTGTTCCGTCGCGGTTCGAGAATGGGCGCTGCCCCGCGACCTGACAGTCTGTTCGAAAACTCACGGCGCCGGCCCCCGCCCCCTCCCGGCCACCCATATCAGCATACTCTCGTGGGTGGCCGGGAGGGGGAGAGGGCCGAGACAGACGCAAAAAATGCGCGGACGCGCATTTTCGAACAGGCTCTGAGAGACGAGCAATAGGGAGGGCGTAATGAAGATTGGACCGGGCATCGCGACCAGTGCCGTGTTGTGTCTCCTACTGGCCGCCAGTCCGGCCGCGGCGCGGGTGATGATTCAGAACAAGGGATCGGACACGCTGGTCAACGTCGCCCAGGCTTGGGCGGAAGCGTATCGAACGGTGGCGCCCGAGGTCGGCATCGCGGTTTCGGGCGGCGGCTCGGGGACCGGAATCGCCGCCCTTATCAACGGTACCGTCGATATCGCCAACGCCAGCCGCGCCATGAAGACCAAGGAGACCGAGCTGGCCTCGGCCAAGAGTCTTTCGCCCCTCGCCCATACCGTCGGTTACGATGCCCTGGCCGTCTACCTGTATTCGGACAATCCGGCGCCGGCGCTTTCGATTCCCCAACTCGCTGAAATTTTCGGCGAGGATGGCGAAGCCGTATCCTGGTCGGGGCTTGGCTTCAAGGTCCGCGGATGCAAGGACCAGGAGATCGTTGTCGTCAGCCGCCAGAACAATTCGGGGACCTACGCCTATTTTCGCCGTGCCGTGCTCGGCGGGCGGCGTGATTACCGGATGGGTACACTCGACATGCACGGGTCCAAGGACGTGGTCGATCTGGTCGAGAAGACGCCCTGCGCCATCGGCTACAGCGGCCTCGCCTACGCCACGGATCATGTCAAGCTGGCGTGTATCGCCAGGGAGGATGGAGGGCCGTGTGTCATACCCTCGGTCGACTCCGCCGTTGACGGGAGCTATCCGATCGCGCGGCCGCTGTTCATGTACACGAACGGCCAGCCCGAGGGTGAGGTCAAGGCCTACCTCGATTGGATTTTCAGCGACGAGGGGCAATGCATCATCGCCGCCAAGGGATACGCGCCGGCCCGGGCGGTCTCCTGCCGCCCGCCGCCCGCAGCGTCCCCCTAGCCCGCGATCGCATCATGGCCCTATACGAAAAACGTCTGGCAAGGGACCTTAAGGGTCTGCGTGAACAGGGTGCCTTGCTCGGGGAGATGGTCCGGACGGCCCAGGGCAACGCGATCGACGCCCTCCTGAACGGCAATCTCAAGCTCGCCAATAAGACCGTTCTCGGCGATTACCCGATCAACCGCAAGGTCGAGGAGATCACCCGGCTATCCCACGCGTTCATGGCGCGGCACTTGCCGACCGCGGGACACTTGCGGCAAGTCTCGTCGATTCTGCGCGTGGTCAACGAACTCGAGCGGATCGGGGACTACGCCGTTACGATCGCCCGCGAAAGCATCCAATTGCGGAATATCCCCAAGGGACTCCTCAAGCGCGAACTCGAAATGATCGCCAATCAGGCCGAGACCTGCCTGCGTCAGGCCATGAACGCGTTCAACGAAAAAAACGCCGAGTTGGCGAAGGGCACCATGGAAATCGCCAGTCAGGTCAAACGCGAAAGCGATAGCGCCTTCGCCGATTTCGTTTCCGAAGGTGGTAAGGGCAGCGCCGAAATCCAGGATATCCTCTATCTCTTCGTTACCCTGAACATGCTCAAGCGGGTCGGGGACCGGGCCAAGAACATATGTGAGCAGACCCTGTTCACCGTCAGCGGCAAGACCAAGGCCTCGAAGACCTGCCGAATTCTGTTCATCGACGAGGAAAACACTTGTCAAAGCCGTCTCGCCGAGGCAATCGCGCGCAAGACCTTTCCCAATAGCGGTCATTACAAGAGCGCGGGCCGCAATCCGGGTCGGGCCCTGCATCCGGGTCTTCGCGAGTTCATGAAGGAGCACAACCTCGAACCCGGGCGCGGCAAACCCCGTGCGCTGGAGGTGAAATCGCCTCATCTCGGGCGCTACAACGTCGTCATCAGTCTCCAGGGACCGGTTGAATCGTATGTGCCCCAGCAGCCGTTCCGCACCGCCTATCTCGATTGGGACGTTGGTCCGCTCCCGACTGGCCTCGACAAGGTTTTTGCGGCCGAACGTTTTGCCGAGATGTACCGCGAAATCAACGTTCGCCTGTCCGATCTGATGGATACACTGCGCGGCCAAGGCGCCAACTGAGATGACTCGAAAGGACGGTGTCCCGACGGATCGAGTCATGGCGGCGGACGAATTCGACCGCCGGAACCTCGACTGGTACATCGACAAGGCGATCCAGTTCATCGTCTTTATTTGTGGCGCCTCGGCCATCGTATTCATCATCGGCATCTTCGTTTTCGTCACCATCGAGGGTTTCGGCTTTCTTCTAGGTCCCTTCGATTTCGCCGAATTTTTCGGCTCGCCCCGCTGGCGGCCAACGTCGGAATGGAATATCACCTACGGCATCCTCGCATTGATCGCGGGGACGGCGAGTGTTACCGGCCTGGCCATGTTGGTGGCGATTCCGTTTTCCGTCGCGGCCGCGGTCTACATCGCCGAATTCGCTGGCGGCAATCTACGTGAAATCCTCAAGGTGCTGGTCGAATTGCTGGCCGCGATCCCCTCGGTGGTCTGGGGGTTCATCGGCCTGGCGATGATAAACCCGTTGCTGATCGAGCTATTCGACATACCGGTCGGCCTCAACGTCCTGAACGCCGGCGTGATTCTCGGTCTCATGGCCGCGCCGATCATGACCTCGATCGCCGAGGACGCCTTGAAGGCCGTTCCCGACCGTTACCGGGAGGCCGCCGAGGCGATGGGAGCGTCGCGCCTGCAGGTGACCTTGAAGGTCGTCATCCCGGCGGCCAGGAACGGATTACTCGGCGCCGTCCTGCTGGGCGTCGGGCGGGGATTTGGAGAAACCATGGCCGTCTTGATGGCCAGCGGACATTCCATCAACCTGCCCGACAGTATTTTCGATTCGGTTCGCGCGCTGACCGCGACGATCGCCGCCGAGCTCGGGGAAACGGCCGTCGGTTCGGACCATTACCAGGCTCTGTTCACGATCGGTATCGTCCTCTTCATCATCACTTTCCTGATCAACCTCACCGCCGACCTCATCGTGCGCGGCGTGCGCAAGGGTTGAGACGAAGGGAGGTCGACAGTGTACGCCGCGACCGATCACAACCTGCGCAACCGCCACCGCGAATCCCTGGTGCGTGTCTTATTCGCGGTCATGACGGCGCTCCTGATCCTGCCCGTCGTCATTATCCTGGTCACCCTGTTGGTCAAGGGCTGGCCCGCCCTTTCTCTTGCCTTCCTGTTCACGAACCCGACCGACGGCATGACCGCGGGAGGGGTTTTCCCGGCCATTGTAGGGACCGTTTGGCTGGTCACGGTGGGACTCGTGTTCTCGGTGCCGCTAGGGGTCGCGGCGGCCGTTTATCTGAGTGAATTCGCCCCGGACAACTGGTTCACGCGGTTGATCAACCTGGCGATCATCAACCTCGCCGGGGTGCCCTCGATCGTCCACGCCCTTTTCGGCGTCGGCGCCTTCGTCATATTCCTGGGTTTTGGGACCAGCATCCTCGCGGCGAGTTTGACGCTCGCGATCATGACCTTGCCGGTGGTCATCGTCGCCACCCGCGAATCCCTCCAGGCGGTTCCCTTGGCCTTTCGCGAGGCGTGCTGGAACATGGGGGCGAGCCGCTGGCAGACAATTCGTCATGTCGTCCTGCCCAACGCCGTCAGCGGAATTCTCACCGGCGTCATTCTGGAGGTCTCACGAACCAGTGGTGAAACGGTGCCGATCATGTTTACGGGGGCCGCTTTCTTCCTCCCCTTCCTGCCCGAAAGCGTTTTCGATCAAACCATGGCCTTGTCACTGCACCTGTTCGTTATCACCACCCAGGTTCCCAACGTTCCCGAACACGTGCCCTACGGGGTGGCCCTCGTGCTGATCGGCCTGGTTCTGGCGATGAATGCCCTGTCGATCGCCTTCAGGATCTATTTGCGGCGGCAAAAAAAATGGTAGGCGCCGAGACGGCTCTCGAACCGGAAGCGAACGCGACGGGGGCGGCGAGGCGCACCGAGGTCGGCGTACGTGACTTGTGCATCACTTATGGCGGCAAGCCCGCCCTCAGCGACGTCACCCTGGACGTTGCCGAAAACGAGATTTTCGGCATTGTCGGCCCCGCCAACAGCGGCAAGACCTCGTTCCTCAAGGCCCTGAACCGGATGGACATGTTGATTCCCGGGATGCGGGTCACTGGCGAGATCCAGATCAACGGCCGCGACGTCCGCCGCTGGCGCAACGTCTACGCGCTCAGGCGGCGAATCGGCGTTGTCTTTCCCCTGCCCGTCGGACTTCCCTTGTCGGTGTACGACAACGTCGCCTTGGCGCCGCGTTTGGCCGGCAAAAAAGTGCGCGCCGATCTCGACGTCATCGTCGAACGCTGCCTGCGGCGGGCGGCCCTTTGGGACGAGGTCAAGGACCGGCTCAACAACTTGGGCAGCCTCCTTTCCGGGGGCCAACAACAACGCTTGACGATTGCCCGGGCCCTGTCGCAGGAACCCGATCTTTTGGTCCTGGACGAGTTCTCCATCGCGGTCGATCCGGTCACCACGATGCGGATCGAGGACGTGGTGAAGGAATTGAGAAGGGAATTGACCGTAATCGTGGTCACGAATCTGGCGCTCCAGGCGCGCCGGCTGGCGGATCGCTGCGCCTTTTTTCTGATGGGAAAATGCGTCGAGATCGGGGAAACGGAGGCCCTGTTCACGGGCGCCACCAAGGATTCTCGCACCCGGGATTATCTCGCCGGCCGGTTCGGATAGATGGCACTCGCGCAATCGCCTCCGCCCGATCCGTCGAAGGCCCAAGTGGCGGAATTTGCTATCCGCACCCGTGACCTCAACGTCTGGTACGGCACTTTTCAGGCCTTGTTCGAAGTCAACCTCAAGATTCGCAGGGGACGCGTCACGGCACTCATCGGCCCCTCGGGCTGTGGTAAATCGACTCTTCTGAGGAGTTTCAACCGGATCAACGAACGCCTCGGCTACGTCCGGACGGACGGGACGATCGACCTCCACGGCCATGATATCCACGCCGACGAGGTTTCCCTCGCCCAATTGCGTAAGCAGGTCGGGATGGTTTTTCAGCGGCCCAATCCGTTGCCCGTTTCGATCCGCGCGAACGTCCTGTTCAGCGTCGGTCTCCACCACGAGGGGAGCGCCCGCCCGAGCCGTGGCGAGGCTGATTCGATCGTCGAGCGGGCCTTGCGCCAAGTCCTCCTGTGGGACACGGTCAAGGACAGACTGAAACAGAAGGCGACGACGCTGTCCCTCGAGGAACAGCAAAAGCTTTGTATCGCCCGGTTGTTGCCCGTGAAACCTGGCATCCTGCTCATGGACGAACCCTGTTCGGCACTCGATCCGGCTGGCACGGAAGCGGTCGAGGAACTCATTTGGGCCCTGCGCGGCACCTATACGATCGTCATCGTCACCCACAACATGGCCCAGGCGCGACGCGCCAGCGAAGAGTGCATCTTCATGTTCCTAGGCCGCGTTATCGAACACACGCCCACGACCGAGATGTTCGTGACGCCGCGGAAGAAGGAAACCGCGGACTATATCGAGGGCCGCTACGGGTAGCCGGCCTCGCCGTGTCGCTCCGTCGAATCCGTGCCTCGAATTTAGGTCGCTACCGCCATGGCGTACCGCTCCGAAATCGGCGCGAAGGCATCGAACCTTTCGGTGAAGCGAAGCCCGACCGTGTTGTCGTCGGACAAGACACCGCGAACGCGGAAACGTCCGAAGAGCGGAATGTTCAGTGTCAGCTTATCCGGTGAACCGACGGACTTCGAAAGGCATACCTTCGCTCCCGTGGGTGAAACGTCGAGCACGGTGACGTCCTGACGTTTGTCGCCGGTGTCGAGCAGCGCCGAGATGAACACCGGAATACGGTTGGAGATGCGCCGCTCGGTGAAGCGGGCGATCGATTCGGCAATTCCGCGCAACCTGCGCTTCAAGGCACCAGGGCGCTTCGCCCCCCTGGGTTTCGTCGGATCGATCTGGAGGTGAACGCCAAGCAGACAATGAATGGAAGGCGAGGATCTCATCAGCTCCGCGAGGGCGCTTGTGTCCGCCAGGGCAACGCCCTTCTGCTCGGCGAGGCGTTCGACGACGACGAGGATCGAGGCGCAGGCATCCAGGATGTCGGGCGGTAGGCCGTCGAACACCTGCCAGACGACGGGCCGGTAGCAATGGTGCTGCTCGCGAACGCCGGCGTCCGAATATTCGAGGCGGCCGTCACGGTTCCATACCGGGGCCTTGAATTCAGGCCGATCGGTACCGTAGACCCCAGTCAGGGTGAGACATTCGGCGAGGACGTCCACGACGTTCCCCTGAGACCCCGGTGTTTGGACGGCGGCAAACGAAGCCTTCAACCGACTGATCGAATCGACCAGGGTCTTGTCGAGGGGCACGACGCTACGCTTTGGTCCGTTGACGGCGATCGTTCGGCTGGGTTTCTTCGAATTTGCTTCCATGAATTTCCTCAGTGTCTGTCCGACGTCTGCCGCTGCGCTGTTTCCGGCAACAGCAAAAATCTGTCCCGATGATTCCTTGGCCAGAGGCCTAGTCCTTTTCCGTTTACCCGGGGAATTTTGTTCCCTCATCATAGGCGAATCAAAACGGACTGGCCAAAATCTTTTTTCGTCACGGCCGGCGTGGTGCCCGAACCGTTGTCGGCCACCCGGTTCGCGGTTGGGGGCCATGTGTCGCCCGGCAGCGTCGGCATCCCAACACAGGCCATTCGTCGGCGGAGCATGAATTTTCCGCGACCCGTTCGGGATGCCTCGGCGCAAGTGATTGGTTGGCGGCCGGTTTGAATCGGTTGGGAAGAAAACGTTCCCGGGGTGGCATCATTGTCGGTGCGCGGCCGGCGGGGTACGTGGTGGTCAACGAATCGACGGCGGACGGCGGCGCGGGCATGGCGCACCCAGAAGCCGGTTGTCGAGACCGTATTCGCGTCCATCCTGACCGGGAAATCCACCGAATTTGGGTATGAGACTGTTGAAAATTCTGTGAATCCTGAAGGTTCCGTGGGCTGAATCGGCGCGAATCCGGGGCCTGGAGAAGAACACCAATGATCGGTTGACACGCAATTCGGCGTGTATTCTAATAGACAGGAAACGAGGGATTTCTTGAATAATTCTAAGTTCGGGTTTGTCGCCGGGAAAAGATGCGCACACCGATCAAAGCAAAACGTGAGTTTTTCACAATAAAATTTGGGGTGAGATACTACACCCCAGCAAATGTCTATGAGCGAATTTATGCGACGTGGGATTCTTTAATTAACAAATTATTTTTCAGAGTTTTCCTGTTGAAGGATAAACTTCGGTATAAAAAGAAACAGCGGGCCATGTCGAAGACTTCCACCATTTCCGTTCAAACCGAATCTTGTCTCGCCGAAAAGCGTCCGGAGGCAAGCGCCGCTCCGCCCTCGGGCGACCACGCGCCCGAGGGCGGACCCGTTGTGCAATTGAATAAAATTTCTACCGGCGGCGACTGAATTTTTCCGAATTTCCTATCGAGGCTTCCACTCCCGCGCGAGACGCTGGGCCTCTTCGAGTTGCTCGGGATTCATGCGACCGGCGGTGACCTTGAGGCTTGTACGGGACTGTTTGTCGCCTCCCGACGCCGCGAGTTCGAACCACATGTACGCCATGACGTAGTCCTGAGGTAGGCCGATACCATTCGCGTACATCGCACCGAGGTTGTATTGGGCTAGGGCGTTGCCGTGCTCGGCGGAGAGGCGGATCCATTTGACGGCTTCGCCGAGGTCCCGGGTTACGCCGCGGCCCGTCGCGTACATGTAACCGAGATTGTCCTGGGCATCGGTGTGTCCCTGTTCCGCGGCCAGGCGATACCATTTCGCGGCTTCAGCGTAGTCGAGCGCCATTCCCTGACCTTTTTCGTACATGATCGCGAGGTCGTACTGGGCGGTGGGGTCGCCCCGCTCCGCGAGTTCTTGAAACTCCCGGGCGGCGGTTTCGAAGTCACCTCGCTCGTAGGCCTGGCGGGCGCTGGTCCAGTCCGCGGCTACGGGATGGCCGGAAATGATCGTCAGCACGAGAGCGACGCCGAGCACGATCGCGTTCTTGTGGTCCGTCTCGTATATCGCGGCACCGGCCCGGAACAGAGGTCGCAAAATGCGTGGACGCGAATTTTCGAGCAGACACTTAAACATGGCACCCCCTTCCGACGATCGTCCGCAAGGCTAAGCACCGAGGAGGGCAAGCGCAAGCCGGCGCCGTCATCCGTCGTCACCCGCGTCCGGAGCCCGGCGAAGGCGTCAAAACTCGAATTTCTTGGCGATTTCAAGGGCCCAGCGGTTGCCCACGTTGAGGTATGCCGAGGTCGAGCTGACCCCGCGTGAGAGGTTTCATCTGGCCCACGCTTCTGCCCTTGTTCCAGGGCCGCCGCCGTTTCGTTGCCATACCGGATTCACTGGTTCGCCGAGTGAGGGCGCCAATTTGCCACCTGTGCCCGCCCGGGCCAAGCGCACAATCGCTCCCTATGATCCGCTCAAGGGGCATCCCCGTGCGCAAGGGCGTCGCGGTGCCTGTACTCGGGACCGGCGTTTACCTATGCTGACAGTCTGTTCGAAAACGCGCGGCGCCGGCCCCCGCCCCCTCCCGGCCACCCATACCGGCATACTCTCGTGGGTGGCCGGGAGGGGGAGAGGGCCGGAACAGACGCACAAAATGCGCGGACGCGCATTTTCGAACAGTCGGCGGAATCGGGACGGACGCTCCGGTCGGAGAAGAGCGGCCGGGATTTCGGGGAGGGGACAAAATGGAAATGGAATCTCGGATTCAACGGGCCCTGCTTTCGATGTCGGACAAGACCGGATTGGTCGAGTTCGCCACCTTTCTGGCGCAACGCGGCATCGAACTCGTTTCAACCGGCAACACGGCCCGAACCCTGAGGGCGTCCGGCCTCGCGGTCGTCGAGGTTTCCGACCGAACGGGGTTTCCCGATATATTCGATGGCCGCGTCAAGACCCTGCACCCGAAAATACACGGCGGTATTCTGGCCGTGCGCGACTTGCCCGCTCACAGGAAGGCACTCGGCCAGCTCGGCATCGACGCGATCGATTTGGTGGCCGTGAATCTATACCCCTTCGAGGCGACGGTCGCGGCGGGCGCGGATTTTGCCGAATGTATCGAGAATATCGATATCGGCGGGCCGGCGCTCGTCCGCGCCGCGGCGAAAAACCATCGTTTCGTTACCGTGATCGTCGATAGCGCCGATTTTGCCGTCGTGATGGCCGAAATGAATGCCCACGGCGGCGCCACGAGCGCGGTCTTGAGAGTCCGTTTGGCTGCAGCCGCCTTCGCCCGGACCGCGACCTACGACGGGGAAATCGCCGACTGGATGGCCGACGCCTCGGGAGAAGATCCGCCGCAGAGGTTGACCCTTACCGGGCGCTTGCGTCAACGTCTCCGTTACGGTGAGAACCCGCACCAGCGGGCGGCTCTCTACAGCACGGGTTCGGCCGCCCTTGGGGTCGCGCGGGCGAGGCAAATTCAGGGCAAGGAACTGAGTTACAATAATCTCAACGATACCGACGCGGCCCTGCGTCTGGTTTCCGAGTTCGAACCTTCGGCCGCTGTTATCGTCAAACACGCGAACCCCTGCGGGGTCGCCGTCGGCGCCTCGGCGGCGGAAGCCTACGGCAAGGCGCTGGCCTGCGATCCCCAAAGCGCCTTCGGAGGAATCATCGCTCTCAACCGTCCTCTTGACGCCGAATGCGCGGCGCGGATCGCGGAAATGTTCATCGAGGTCGTGATCGTCCCCGAGGCCAAGCCCGAGGCTCGCGAAATTCTGGCCGCGAAACGAAATCTGCGCCTCCTCGTCGCCGCCGGACCCGCGGGCGGCGGGTCCGAAGAGCGGGTGTTGCGCTCGATCGCCGGCGGGTTTCTGGTTCAAACTCGCGATTCGGCCCGAACCTCGGCGGCCGACCTCGAGGTCGTCACCCGGCGCCCGCCAACCGAGGGCGAAACGGCCGATCTGCTGTTCGCCTTCACGGTTTGCAAACACGTGTCCTCGAACGCCATCGTTCTCGCCCGGGAGGGCGCCACCGTCGGCATCGGCGCCGGTCAAACGAGCCGGGTCGACGCCGCCCACATCGCCGCCGGCAAGGCCGACCGGACGAAGTCCTCGGTCGTCGCCTCGGATGCCTTCTTTCCCTTTCCCGACGGCCTCCAGGTCGCGATCGAGGCCGGGGCCACGGCGGCGATCCAACCCGGCGGATCGAAACGGGACGCGGAGGTCATCGCGGCCGCCGACGAAGCGGGCGTCGCAATGGTGTTCACGGGCCAACGCCACTTCCGCCACTGATTCAAATTCGGGGACAGTACACCTATTTTTGAGTTAGGCGGATGCTACGTTAAATATCAGCCACTCCCTTTTGAGAGAATTCCGAAGAGTAGACTATTTTAGTCGCCCGTGAAGAACGCGTAAGCGGCTGATGTTGGTAGTTCTTTCGGTTTGGCGAAGTAATCGGATTTGCAAGAAAACGGGTTTTGGGCCTGAAAAGCTTGTGATTTGAAATAATTGATTTTGGGGATTCCCTTCCGTTGCGGAACGTGATTCTCTGCTCCCGTCGATTGGGATTGGAGAACTGTGATGAAGCCATCGCGCAAGGTGTCATCGGGAATAGAGGACCTGTTCCGCTCGCGGTTCGAAAACATCATCAACCTGCGCCACGAGTTGGTGGTGTTGGGGGGCCGGATCGCGTGGACTTTCTTCGACGAGACCTATGAAGCCTTGTATTCGGAGGAGGGTCGGCCGGGGGTCCCGACGCGGTTGATGGTTGGGCTGCACATCCTCAAGCATATGTTCGATCTCTCGGATGAGGAGGTCTGCGAGCGCTGGGTCTACGACCCATACTTCCAGTGCTTCTGCGGCGAAGAGTACTTTCAGCATGAGCTGCCCATGGAGCGCTCGTCGATGACCCGGTGGCGGGACCGGATCGGGCCGGAAGGTTTGGAGAAGGTATTCCAGGAGAGCCTGGCCGTGGCCCACCGGGTGGGGGCGCTGCGGGAGAAGGACCTCGAGCGGGTGACGGTGGACACCACCGTACAAGAGAAGGCGATTGCCTTTCCGACCGACGCCAAACTGATGCAACGAGCCCGCGAGCGGCTGGTGCGACTGGCACGGGAGCACGGCATTGCCCTGCGTCAGTCCTATACCCGCCTGGGCAAGAGGGCGTTGATCATGCAAGGCCGCTACCGCCATGCCAAACAGCACAAGCGGGCCAACAAGGCCCTGCGCAAGCTCAAGACCTATCTCGGGCGCACCGTCCGCGACATCCGCCGCAAGACGGCCCAGGAGGAGAGCCTACGGGATACCTTCCGCCGCCCCTTGTGGCTGGCCGAGCGGGTGTCGACCCAGAAGCGGCGCGACCCCTTGCCCAAGGTCTATTCGCTCCACGCGCCCGAGGTCGAATGCATCGGCAAAGGGAAGGCGCACAAGCCGTACGAGTTCGGCTGCAAGGTCTCCGTGGCGGCGACCAATTCCCGCCCCCCCGGCGGCCAGTTCGTCGCCCACGTCAAGGCCTTCCACGGCAATCCCTATGATGGCCACACCTTGAGGCAGGTGATCGAAGAGATGGAACGCTGGACGGGGATATCGGCCGAGCGCATCTATGTCGACAAGGGATACCAGGGCCACGATTACCCCAACAAACACCGCGTCTTTAGATCAGGCCAGAAACGCGGCATCACGCCGACGATCAAGAAGGAGCTCAGGCGGCGCTCCGCCGTCGAGGCCGTGATCGGACATCTCAAGAGCGATGGCAGGCTGGGGCGCAACTTCCTCAAAGGCCGCGACGGCGACAAGATCAACGCCATCCTCGCCGGCGCCGGCTACAACTACCGCCTTGTCCTCAAATGGCTGAGGCGTTTGTTTGTCCAAATCCTGGCCGCGCTCCTCAGCGACATCTCGCACCCCACCGCAAACCCAATCGCCGCTTCAGCTTGAAATCAGGGTTCTTCACGGACGACTACATATCATTTGATTTTTATTTGGAACGATACGCGCTCGGCCTCACGAGCGCAAGCTGTGGTGAACGGTATCGGGTAATCACACAAGCCGGCCTTGTACAGCGGCGAGGGCACAAGGGTGGAGGAATTACCGATTTAATTTGGTGCGGGGGATTTGGGGCCTAGAATCCCAAAACAAATGCAACGTGATGTTGCTACGCAATATGATCAGCTCGTGTCGGACGCCTGAACGCAATGTTCCTGACAGCACATCGGCACGATGACGCACGTACAGGGAAATGGACGAAACCGCTTGTACCGTTAGTTCGGTTGTTGGTCTGAATAATTGACCGAACAGTCGGGTTTACGAGATGTTTGTCGAAAGACATCCGATGAGCGATTCGCTGACCCTCCGCATCACGGTAAAGTATAGATTGGGGCCTGGGTCGAGTTCCGCGCCCAGCGGGTCAAGAAGGCCGAGCGTGGCGCCGGTTTCGTCCAGCAATGACTGAACCATTTTCGATCGGAACTGGGGCTCGCCGAAAATGCAGCGGGCCTCGCCACTTCCGATGATGTCCTTGATACGCTTGACCTGACGTGGGGTCGGAGGCTCGTCGGGATGGGCCGTCAATGAACCGATCGGTCTGAGCCGAAAGTGGTGCTCGAAATAATGGTAGCCGTCGTGAAATACCAGATAGGGAGTATCGTGCACGGACTTCAGCTTCATCTTGAGCTCTCGGTCGAGAGCGATCAGCCGATAGTTCAGATCCTTGCCGTTCCGGGCGTAAACCGACGCGTTCTCGCGGTCGATACCACTCAGTATCCCGACCATCGTGTTGGTGAACGCCCGCGCGTTCTTGGGATCGAGCCAGATATGCGGGTCTATCCAAGAATGAACGTCATTCGGCGCGATGTCGTGATCTCCCGACCGTTCGCCGCTGTGCTCTTCTCTTGGTTTTTTCCACTCGGTCCCACTCCTCAGCTTCAAGATCGTCATACCTGGAAACTCGAGCGGAGAGACGACGAACGTCGATTCCGCGAGATCCGCGAAGCGCCGGTTCAAGGCCGTCTCGAGAATGGCGCCGACCCAAACCACGACCTCGGCTTCATCAAGATCCTTCACGTCCGAAGGACGCAGCACGTACCCATGCGGTGAGATCCCGCCCTGGATAAGGAGCTTCGGTTCCGCGACACCCTCCATGATGGCCGTCATCAAGGAGTGAAGCGGTTTGATGGTGACAACCACTTTGGGTGGCGCCGCCCGGGACTCGGAAACAACGAGCGCGGTGACCAACACCGCCATGACAGCCACTCCGTGAAAACAAGATGTTTCAGTCCGACTTGATTCCACCACGTTACGGCCTCGTTTCGTAAAAAGGTTATTACAGATAGGTCGACAATCGATTCTTTCCGATGGGCATATCTCGCCGTCCCGTGGTCTTCGGTGTGAAACTTGCAAGTTTCCCCAATCAGTCTTCAACCCGTGTTTCGATATTTTTGCACCAGGAATCGCACCCACACGGCCAATCGCGCAAATCGAATTGCCGTTGTCCAAGAATGCTGAAGTCTCATTGCATACGATGCCGGACGATTCGCACCACCGCGGCCGAAATCCCCGCTCTCAAACGGCAGCCGCCACCCGATGATCCCTTCGCCCCACCAGTTCACCGGTCAACGTTCCAAGCAACAGCCAGAATACCGCCGAGGTGCCGAGAGAGGCGATAGCGAACTGCCGCTGCACGTCGAACGAAACCAATGTCTCATGGACTTCGGGGTGGGGCGCGCCGATCGCGTGCGGAAGAATGAACAAGCCAATGGCGACGATCACCCAGGCTGTCCGGGGCCATCAACGCCAGTCCCGCGGCCGTGGCCAGGGCGGTGCCGATCCACCAAATCTGGCGTGCTTCCAGCTCGGCCGCGGCTGTACCCGGAAGCTCCGGCGGCAAACCGGGGCTAGGCCGAACGCCAGGAAGGCGGCCCGACCCCAAGCAAGACCGACCAAGGCGTGGACCGATCCGTGGGGCGCGAGCTTGTGAAGGACAAGACCGGCGGCGAGCACGAGTCCGGCTCCGAATCCAAGAAGGTCGTTGGTGATCATGGTCCAGAACGTCCTCTCGAGGCCGTCGTCCGGGGCCCAAGCCTCGGCGCCATCGTGAGGCTCCGCCTCGTCAACGGGGTTGTGCGCTTCCGCCTGACCCGGGGCCGAGCCGTCGTTACCCCCGGCTTCCTCGAAAGTTTCGGCATACAAGATCAGTGGAATCGACGACGACATCTGCACGACGGTCATGACGAAACCGCTAATGGTCCCGCGATCAGGGCAACCAAAAGGATTCGATTCAACATTCAACTCTCCCCGCCTGACACGCGACCTAATGGCAGGGAAAGGCCATGACGTGGCGTGCGTCGTGGGCCGCGTTGTGAATTTCTTCCGGTCCCGCGAAGCCAATGGCGAAATAGATGAAAAAGCCCAACAATGCCGCGAACGCGACCGCCGGTAACGCGGCCGCCACCTCGTTTACCTCGATTCCCGGAAGTTTCACACCCATTGGGGCTATCTTCATTTGCTACTCCTCGAATTCTCCAGGACCTGTCTCGGTGTTTCCGATGAAACAACCCGAACCCTCCGATTCCGAACCGGCGAAGTCACGTTCGCCGCGGCCAATTTTTTCCGCGGGAGTTTGCACGCCTCCTCCTCACTTATAGCACCGCTCCGTGGCGAAAGCAAAAACCTATCGTCAATAGGTTTTTATGCATCGTCTATATGATTTTGCGGTGTAACACGTTTTCGGCTACGGCTTCTTAGCCATGTCGGCAGGGCTAGTTTTTTGTCCGCCCAGTGATCAGGGTGAGGTGATCGCGGCGCTGGCCATTTCATTCTCGGTGTGGCAGTGTGCCGGTCATGGCGACGCTGCCGGTCTCGGATTCGTCCATTGATTTGCGCGCGGTCACGGTGCGTCCGACCTGGGGCGCGCAGGAGCACCGGCGCTGGGACCGGTTGGTGGAGCAGCACCACTACCTGGCGTTCCACGGCGTCATCGGCAAGGGCCTGCGCCATGTCGCGGTGCATGGCGAGACCTGGCTCGCACTGATCGGCTGGCAGCCCGGCGCGTTCAAGCTGGGCGCGCGTGATCGCTGGATCGGGTGGTCGGCCGAGCAGCAGTTCCGGCGTCTGCATCTGATCGCCAACAACTCGCGCTTCGTCATTCTGACGCCTGGCCGAGTGCCGAACCTGGCCTCCCGTGTGCTGGGGCTGAGCCTGCGGCGGCTGTCTGAGGACATCCAGGCGGTGCACGGATATCCGGCTCTTCTGGCGGAGACGTTCGTGGACGTCTCGCGATTTGCCGGCACCTGCTACCGCGCGTCGAACTGGCGCTCTCTGGGGCTGACGCGGGGCTTTGCCCGTGAGCCCGGAGGGGCAGCGCGCTGGCGCCACCACGGTCAGCCCAAGGAGGTCTTCGTGTTCGGACTGACAGACGGCGCCCCCGAGGCGCTGAGCCGTACCGGGATGCCGGCACACTGGAACGCCGAGCAGCACACCGAGCCGATGGCCGCGCCCCGGCTGCGCAGCCTGTTCGAGTGTCTGGGTGAGGTGCCCGAGTACCGCCATGCCCGGGGCAAGCGCTATGCGCTCAACACCATTCTGGTGATCGCCGTCGCCGCCCGGCTTGCCGGATACCGGGGGGTGAACGCGTTCGCCCAGTTCGCCGCCCTGCTCTCCCAGGAGCAGCTCGAGGCGGTGGGTGCGTTCTGGAGCCCTTCCAAACAGCGCTACACCCCGCCCGCGATCACCACCTTCCACAAGACCCTCACCGCCCTGCCGCCAGAGACCCTGGACAACGCGATTAGCCAGTGGACCGGCCAGCATGGCAGCGCGCACGCGCCGGTCGCCATGGACGGAAAGGATCTGCGCGGCGCCTCGAAGCAGACCGAAGACGGGCGCAGGATGATGGTGGCGGCGGTCGAGCACGACACCGGCGTGGTCCTCGGGCAGGTCGAGGTCGACCGCAAGAGCAACGAAATCCCGGCCGTGCGCGAACTCTCCAGCGGCCTCGACCTCACAGGCCGGATCGTCACCATGGACGCGATGCACGCTCAGCACGAGACCGCGCGCTGCCTGCTCGGGCGTCGCGCCGACTACGTGATGGGCGCGGTCAAGGACAACCAGGAGATGATCTTCGAAGACCTCAAGGCGATCGACTTCAGCGATGCGCTCTGGCACGAAACCGTCGACAAGGGCCATGGCCGCATCGAGCGCCGACGCTGCGCCGTCGTCGACCTCTCCGCTGCCGAGTGGGACGGCTACGCCAACCTCCACGGGCGACGCCAGGCCATGCGCATCGAGCGCGAACGCGAGATCCTCAAGACCGGCAAGCGCAGCATCGAGGTGACCTGGAGCCTCACCTCGCTCGGCGCAGAGCGCGCCGGACCCGAGGAGTTGCTCGAACTGGTGCGCAACCACTGGCATATCGAGAACCGCCTGCACTACGTGCGCGACTTCACCTACGACGAAGACCGATGCCGGGCCTACGTGCGTCACCTGCCCAGAAATCTCGCCTGCTTGACCAACGCGGCCATCGCCATCGTGCGCTGCGACGGACGCTTCCGTTATCTGCCCGAGGCCAACCGGCACTATGCCGCCCGGGCGCAGGAGGCCCTCGACGCGATCATGACCGCGCCCATCGCCTGAGACAGCACGCCTCTCCCCCGGACCGGGACGTGCCGCCGAGCGGCGCGGGCGGACCGGTGTGCCTGTCGAACCCGAAAACGCCGTCCGGTGGCTTCGAGCAGTCCCCATGACGTCGTCGAGGCAAGCTCGGGGCTCCCCGAACCCCGTGCACCGAGCACGATCCCACTCATCCCGAACCCTCAACCGCGACTAAAAATTGTTCCTGGCCATGTCGGATTTCGGACATGGCCCGCAGCCGATCCGTCGAAGTACGTCCGGACAGGGTCGCGATACTTGAGCTTGGAATTCCAATTTGACGGAGAGGGAAAGAGTCATGAGACTCCAAAAAACCCGACTGCTGGGTATTCTGAACCCTGCGATTTATGGATGCTGACAGCGTAGGCCAGAGCCACCTCATCGAGTTCCCCAAATTGGTACTCGACTGATTTATCGTCAAACTCGATGACAAGTTCCTGAGAGTCGGGGTCAATGCGACGGACGTAACCGACATCACCGTTGAAAACGTCCTTGTCGTAGTCGTTGTCGGTTTGCATCACCTTGTCACCGACGCGATAGGTGAAGCCAAAACGTTCAATGAAAACCTCATCAACGGGCGGGTTCAGAGCTTTCTGGAGTTCGACATTCAACGCCCGAGCACCGAGGCCACCACGGTTCATCGGGCACAGCACCTGAACGTCCTTGATGGGGTCGAAGCCGAAGCGTTTGGGCAGACGGTTCTTCACGATCTCTATAATTTTGGAAACACCGTCCTCTGGGTCGCGGGCCTCGACAAAATAGAAGTCCGACTGGGCGCTTCTGGTGACATCCAGGTTGGGCATGTAGCCGGCGTTCACCCTATGGGCGTTGGTGACGATCTGGCTCTCCGCCGCCTGCCTGAAAATTTCGGTCAGGCGAGCCACAGGTACAGCACCGGAAGCAATGATGTCGGCGAGAACCTGCCCTGGCCCCACCGAAGGAAGTTGATCAACGTCACCAACCACCATGAGTGCTGCTCTGCTCGGTAATGCTTTTACCAAGGACGCCAGGGTGTATGAAATCCCTGCTCTCGCCCTGATCATGGCTGTCTTCTCGATGCCGAGTTTTTCGGAAATTTGGTCAGCCGTCAGGAACCCAATGCCCTTGATGTCCCGCGCAAGGCGGTATGGATTCTCACTAACCAGTGGGATTGCGTCGGCGCCGTAGGTCTTGTAGATGCGTACAGCCCGTGAGGTGCCGACACCGTGGGATTGCAGAAACACCATGATCTCCCGGATGGCTTTCTGATCGGCCCAGCCGGAGATGATTCTCTCGACCCGCTTGGGGCCGATGCCGTCGAGTTTTCTCAACCGCTCGGGGGCATTCTCGATGACATCGAAGACCTCCTCACCGAACGCTTTGACCAGCTTATCGGCGAAATGAGGGCCGATGCCTTTGATCATGCCGCTACCAAGGTACTTCTCGATGCCATCGAGGGAACTGGGCGGCATCACCTTCAGGAAGGTCGTCTTGAACTGAATGCCGTGCTCTCGGTGGTTATCCCACCGACCGCTGGCCTGGATAAACTCTCCCGGCTGGACAGGTGCGGCTGGCCCGAGCACGGTCACGAGTTCACGGTGGCCTCGGACCTTGACCCGTAGGACGCAGAAGCCTGTTTCCGGGCTGTGGAATGTGACACGTTCGACCAAGCCGGAGAGGGGTTCTCGGTCACGATCTTGGTAGGCGGAATCTGATCGGAAACTCATGGTATAAACATGCTCGAAGCAGGGCGAGAATCCTAGTGGGGCGCATGGTCGTGGTTCGATCCTTCGATGGCTAATGTCGATCTCACTGTGCCGCTGGATGATTGCATGATGGGTATCATGGACTGGGAATCTCGAAAATTCATCACTGTAACGGCGGAAGGCGAGAAGACCGTCACCGGATTGGTCAGTGACGTGTTCGGCATTCATAACATTGGAGAACGTCGTGAGCATTGGACCGTGACGCACATTCCGACGGGGCTCAAGTTGACCCCCGGCAAGGGGTTCTTGGCAGTCGAATCAGCCAAACGTTTTGTCGAGAAGATTTCGCCCAGAGCCGATTGGAAAACGCTTAGCCCGAGCAACCCACCACCTGATCTCGGCATGGCGGTGACGGAGATTTGGAACGAAATGATTTTCGAGGATTCCGTCCGGATGGGGACAGTTCCCATCATCAATCTGCCTCCAGGGGTACTCGACGAGAATCGCTTTAAACATGTTGGTCGCAACGACCTATGTCCCTGCGGGTCGGGCAAGAAATTCAAGAATTGCTGTTTACAGTGAATCGGGGAAGAAAGCCTGAATCGTAGTACAGACGTGGGAACGATGAGCTATGAACGAGTGGTCTGAAGGCAGCTTTAAAGTCTGGTCCCCCGATGGCTCTCGCACCGTCTCAGGTGTATTTTCTGGCGCCTTTGGGATTCACCTCGACGCAGACCGTGATCCTCCTGGCTGGGTGGTGGCTCATATTGGAACTGGTATGTCCATTTGTGGATGGAGGGCGATCAAGAGCGTTGAGATGGCTATGAAGAGCCCATTCGGGCTGCTTCCAACCACGGCTGCAGTACCTTCAGCACCGGAAATTAGAGACGGAATGGCAGCTTTCTGCTCAGCCACGAAAGCTTAGAATCCGGCAACGGACCCGAGTTGCAGGTGACAGATTCGGCAAGGTCTGACGCAGAGCCGACATGCGAGCGCAGTAGGAACGGAGGCCCGATACGTCATGTTTGCAGCGTTGCGTCAGAGCAAAGACTCGCGCAATTTCTTAGGTCTCACTCCAAATTAAAAGTTCAGTACCGTTAAAAAACAAAATACAACTATGTGCTATATCGTAGAGTTTTCTCTTAAACTAAATATTATTGAAAAGGTTACCATATGGGCCCTTGTAAAATAATTATGCCAGGACCATATATTTATGAGTGGCAAATAATTTCCGAAATAATGAAAGGGATATCACATGTTCTTTAAGGAATTCTCCTCCGCGCACAGTGCTCCGGCCACCAACTGTGCCACCGTGCGAAGGAGCATTCATGACCAATTCCCCAGCGACAGATGCGCCGACCAATCAGCCGCCCTGGGATGTCCCCAAGGTTCGGCAGTGCCTCAGGTGCAAAGCCAGGTTTTCAAGCAATTGGTCCGGCGAGCGGATTTGTTCTCGCTGCAAAAGATCGCACGCATGGCGGACCGGTGTGCCGCTTAGGTCCTACCCTTCCAGCTATAGAGTTTGAAGTCCACCCCAGAATCTAGGTTCAATTTGCCGAGGACAATCCGAAGTGCGAGGTGCGCCGGACAGCGCTCCATCGGAAACTCGTCATCCTCGCAAACGCCCTCCTCAGGGATCGCCGCTAATGGACAAAAAATCCCGCTTGACCAAAACGGATACTGCCCGCTTCAACCAACGATTCAGGCTGCCTGAAGATTGATAGCCTTCGGACCACGGGTGTCCTGCTGGAGGTCGAAACTGACCTTTTGGCCCTCGGCCAGATAACCCAGGTCAGAGCGCTCCACCGCCGATATGTGAACGAAGACGTCCTTTGATCCGTCATCCGGTGTGATGAAGCCGAAACCTTTGGTCGTGTTGAAGAATTTTACCGTTCCTGTGGTCATGTAGGCGTAGTCCTATAGCGATGTTGCCGCAGGGGCACAGCGCTCCGGCGGGGCGATGGCGCATTTACTTTCGGGGAGATGCTCTTCCAGACGCAATGCGACTATTCGAGGTCGGCCGTCTTCATGCAACCGCCACGGGGAGAGGATTTAGGTGTTTGGGCAAGGTGCTGCAAGGCTTTTCTCGCCCGGTCCCGGGGATCCGCCCTCATATGACTTTATCCGAGATTCCCCAGATAGCACCCCCGAGTAGCCGAAATCGGTACCACAATTAGCTGTCAAAGGCGATTTAGGGCTTGGTTCGCATTTTGCGAGCAGACTATTGAAGTTCCCAGTTTTATCCGGTCGTGGCTGCACTTTTTCGCTAAGTACATCGTTTCATAAATTCGGTCACGTATTCTGGGTTCACGCGGCGAGGGAATAATCGGCCCTTTGGGCAGCGTCGATCTTGCTCAGCAGGTTTTCCAAGTTGTGACGGGTGAACTTCCACCCGAAGGGTTTGGCGATCGTTTCCCAGTGGCGTTCAAAGGCATCGAGGCGCTCGCGCAACGCCTCGATCGATGGGAAATCGTTGGGTGTAAGCGCTTTGCGTTGCAGCACCGAGAAGTAGATTTCGATCTGATTGAGCCAACTGGCATGAACCGGGCCATGAACCAGGACGAGGTTGGGATAGCGATCTTCTAGGCGGCGCACCGAGCGCTGTCCGCGATGGGACGAGCCGTTGTCGACAATCCAGAACACGCGGCGCGCCTGCGCATAGGGGGGCTTTGTCATGATTTGGGCGACCAGCCGGTCAAACGGCTCGATGCCGGTTTGGGTCTCGCAGCGCCCGAAGAGCTTGGCCCGATGGACATCGAGCGCAGCCAGGTAGGCCCACGCCCCGCAGCGGCTGTACTCATGCTCGACCCGCATCGCCCTCTTCGCCTGCGTGGGCAGTGGGCGATGAGTGCGGGCGCGGGCCTGGATGTTCGTCTTCTCGTCGGCCGAGATGACGAATTCGTCATTTCCGAGCGCCACGCCTTCCCATTGGCGATGGTAGAGATCGAGCAGGCGCACCGCCTTGGCCTTGAAGTCCGGGTCGCGCGGGAAGATCCAGCATCGACGTTGCCAAGGTCGGATCGCGTCTTCGTGCAGCCACCGCCACACCGTACTCTCGCTTAAAGTCGCCACCCAGCCCTTCTGACACGCCTCGCGGGCGAGTTCCTGAGACACTCCAACGCGACAGCGGACACCCGTGGGTGCTCGGTAACTCACACGCCAGCGCCTTGATTTGGACCACCACCTCTGGGGGGAAAATCCCGGGGGCGGCCAGGACGGGGACGTTCCTCCAATCCCGCCAAGCGTTCGTCAAAAAAGCGCTTGCGCCACTGACTGACCACTTCTCGGCGCACATCGAGGCGAGCCGCGATCTGGTCATTCCGCAGTCCATCCGCAGCGAGCAGAATCATCTTGGCCCGGTTCACTTGATAATACGGCAACGTATATCTCGTGGCCCGTCGCTGCAATGCGCGCTCTTCCTCCGAGGCGAGCACGATGATATAGGGACTGGCTCGTGGCATGCTCGAAGCCTGAGGGATACGCGAGCATGACATATCTGCCCATACTTTTCAACCCTTATACGTTATGGTATTTATGAAACGATGTACTAAGCCTGGGTATTGAGAAATGGCAGCGATTTTTCTACGCAAAAATACTGTGGAAAACGATGGCGCCGCCAGATTGAGTGTGACCGACTTAAAATACTGGGCCTTCATCAGCTACAGCCATCGCGACAAGACGTGGGGAGACTGGCTGCACAAGGCACTTGAAACCTATCGCGTACCGTCCCGTTTGGTGGGCACGCTGAGGCGCGACGGCGCGGTGCCCAAACGCATCTTCCCCATCTTCCGCGACCGCGAGGAATTGCCGAATTCGGCAGACCTGGGCGGCGCGATTCGCACCGGGCTGGAACAGTCCTGTATCCTGATCGTCATCTGTTCGCCGGATGCGGCGGACTCAATTTGGGTCAACGAGGAAATCAGGACTTTTAAGGCCATGGGTCGGGAAAACCGTATCTTGTGTCTTATCGTTGAAGGTGAACCCAATGCCTCGGACAAGCCTGAATCCGGCTTGCAGGAGTGATTCCCAGAGGCGCTGCGCTTCAAAGTTGACGACAAGGGCAACGTCACCGATGAGCGCACCGAGTCCATCGCCGCCGATGTGTGCGAGGACAAGGACGGCAAGGATAACGCCAAACTCAAGCTCATCGCCGGCATCATCGGCGTCGGATTCGACGACCTGAAACAACGTGACCAAGCGCGCTAAAGGGTCGACGCCGGTGCCGATCATGTCGTCGTCACCAACGAACAAGATCTGGTCGAGAGGGTCAAAGCCATCACATCCGGAAAGGGAGCTCGGACAATTTTCGACCCGGTTGCCGGACCGTTTGTCGAGACCCTCGCCGAAGCCGCGGCTCAGGTGCAACGATCTTCGAATACGGGGCCTTATCTATGAAGCCGACGTCCTTCCCCCTGTTCTCCGTGGCAAAGGGCCTCACGGTACGCGGCCATACGTTGTTCGAAATTGTGAGCAATCCTGAATCCCTCGAGTGCGGCAAACGCTATGTTTACGACGGCCTCGTTTCCGGTGCCCTGAAGCCACTGATCGATCGCACCTTTCCGCTGGACGCGATCGCGGAAGCCCACCGCTACATGGAGTCGAACCAACAGAAGGGAAAGATCGTGGTGACCGTTTGATCGCCACCTGGAAAAAGGTTGGATGTCCGGGACGGCATTGTCACGTTATGCAATTTTACAGCAGAATCGAGGTGAATCAACGCACAACGGGGACAAATAACAGTGACGGTCAAAGGTGCGCTGTTTGGCGGGGTCACGTTGACCGAATGGTGTCCCAGTGATTAGTCGCCCGTGAAGAACGTGTAAGCGGCTGATGTTGGTAGCTCTTTCGGTTTGGCGAAGTAATCGGATTTGCAAGAAAACGGGTTTTGGGCCTGAAAAGCTTGCGATTTGAAATAATTGATTTTGGGGATTCCCTTCCGTTGCGGAACGTGATTCTCTGCTCCCGTCGATTGGGATTGGAGAACTGTGATGAAGCCATCGCGCAAGGTGTCATCGGGAATAGAGGACCTGTTCCGCTCGCGGTTCGAAAACATCATCAACCTGCGCCACGAGTTGGTGGTGTTGGGGGGCCGGATCGCGTGGACTTTCTTCGACGAGACCTATGAAGCCTTGTATTCGGAGGAGGGTCGGCCGGGGGTCCCGACGCGGTTGATGGTTGGGCTGCACATCCTCAAGCATATGTTCGATCTCTCGGATGAGGAGGTCTGCGAGCGCTGGGTCTACGACCCATACTTCCAGTGCTTCTGCGGCGAAGAGTACTTTCAGCATGAGCTGCCCATGGAGCGCTCGTCGATGACCCGGTGGCGGGACCGGATCGGGCCGGAAGGTTTGGAGAAGGTATTCCAGGAGAGCCTGGCCGTGGCCCACCGGGTGGGGGCGCTGCGGGAGAAGGACCTCGAGCGGGTGACGGTGGACACCACCGTACAAGAGAAGGCGATTGCCTTTCCGACCGACGCCAAACTGATGCAACGAGCCCGCGAGCGGCTGGTGCGACTGGCACGGGAGCACGGCATTGCCCTGCGTCAGTCCTATACCCGCCTGGGCAAGAGGGCGTTGATCATGCAAGGCCGCTACCGCCATGCCAAACAGCACAAGCGGGCCAACAAGGCCCTGCGCAAGCTCAAGACCTATCTCGGGCGCACCGTCCGCGACATCCGCCGCAAGACGGCCCAGGAGGAGAGCCTACGGGATACCTTCCGCCGCCCCTTGTGGCTGGCCGAGCGGGTGTCGACCCAGAAGCGGCGCGACCCCTTGCCCAAGGTCTATTCGCTCCACGCGCCCGAGGTCGAATGCATCGGCAAAGGGAAGGCGCACAAGCCGTACGAGTTCGGCTGCAAGGTCTCCGTGGCGGCGACCAATTCCCGCCCCCCCGGCGGCCAGTTCGTCGCCCACGTCAAGGCCTTCCACGGCAATCCCTATGATGGCCACACCTTGAGGCAGGTGATCGAAGAGATGGAACGCTGGACGGGGATATCGGCCGAGCGCATCTATGTCGACAAGGGATACCAGGGCCACGATTACCCCAACAAACACCGCGTCTTTAGATCAGGCCAGAAACGCGGCATCACGCCGACGATCAAGAAGGAGCTCAGGCGGCGCTCCGCCGTCGAGGCCGTGATCGGACATCTCAAGAGCGATGGCAGGCTGGGGCGCAACTTCCTCAAAGGCCGCGACGGCGACAAGATCAACGCCATCCTCGCCGGCGCCGGCTACAACTACCGCCTTGTCCTCAAATGGCTGAGGCGTTTGTTTGTCCAAATCCTGGCCGCGCTCCTCAGCGACATCTCGCACCCCACCGCAAACCCAATCGCCGCTTCAGCTTGAAATCAGGGTTCTTCACGGACGACTGATTACCCTGATAAGATTCCTTGGTTGTATACCTCGTCGTAACCACACTCCTTGTCCGCGGAATGTCCGCGGAATAGGCGTCAAGCAGCGTCAAGCAGCGTCAACAGACGCCGTAAATGACAAGCAGCGTCAAGCAATTAGCGATAGTCCCGAATCCTCCGAAGGTAGAGGTCGTGAGTTCGAATCTCGCCGGGTGCGCCAATGATTTCAATGAGTTAATGAGAAAGCAACGAGAGGGCGTTTAGGCGTAGCAATCAAATAGCAATCGTTCGGCACGATTTCGTGACCAAACCCGGCCCCATAAGCATACGCAATCTGCCTCTTGTTCCTCATGCTATCGTCAATCAGGGTGTGACCCCGAAACCCGGTTCGGCACACCCCTCCCCTGGGCATCGGGGTTTATGGGTCCCATGCCGAGATTCCACGGGACAAAAGGGACCCTTTCCGAAATTCCGGGGCCTTAAAAGCGCGGACGAATAGGTCAGCAATGTTGACATTTTGCAAGAGACGCTCCGCGCCGTCGTCGAGGCTTACGCGGACGGGTCAGCAAGAAAGTCCCTTCCAAATTTCCCGGAAATAAAAAGGGGCCGGGACACTCAACGGCCTGTTCGCCAGAATCCCCAGGACAAAAAGGCGTTGCTGGTAGGGGAGCGCTAATCAGGACGGCAGCTTGCGGCAGGAAAGCGGCCGTGGTCAGACGCGGCTCCTCACGGCAGCAGCTAGCCATAAGCAGAAGTTCCTGCTTCTGCAAATGCTACCGCGATTTGGCAATCCCAATGTCGGTGGGCAATGTCCCGGCTGATGTTGAAAAAGTGAGGTAGGCGTCATTCGCCTGGAACCGTTAGGCTCTGGGTGTTGAATCCATCAAGGAGAACGACGCCATGACCAAGCCTACACGGAACAGCCGCCTTTCGAAACTGTTGGAGATCCCGCTTCCGCTGTTGCCGCCGGCCTTGCCGGAGGCTTTTGATGATCTGCGCATGAGCGTGGATCGCTTTTGCCTGTTGGCCGGGGTGGAGACCCTGGGCGAGATGCTGGACGAGGATAGCGAGGTGCTCTGCGGAGCGCGCCACGCCCGCACGGCCGAGCGGCAGGGCCATCGCTGGGGGACAACCCAGAGCGAGATTGCCTATCACGGGGGCAAGGTGAAGCTGACGCGCCCGCGGGTGCGCGATCTTGCGGGCAAGGAGATGAGCTTGCCGAGCTGGGAGTTGCTCTCGGACCCGGCGCTTTTGCAGTCCTGGGCGATGAACATCATGCTGCTTACGGTTTCGACCCGCAAGTACGCGCGCGCCGTGCGCCTGCCCGGCGAGGCCAGCGGCGACTTGCCGGCACGCGCGGGCGATGCGACCTCGAAGTCCGCGGTCTCGCGGCGCTTCGTGGCCATGACGCGCAAGAAGCTGAAGGCCTTCCTGGCCAGCGACCTTTCGGATCTCGATCTCCTGGTCATCCAGATCGACGGGCTGCACGTCGGCGATCACGTGTTGCTGGCAGCTATTGGCATCGACGGCGCGGGCGAGAAGCATGTTCTAGGCCTGGCCGAAGGTGCCACGGAGAATGCCGCCACGGTGCAGGCGCTGCTCGACAACCTGACCGCCCGCGGCCTCGACCCGGAAGTGCCCCGGCTCTTCATCGTCGACGGCGCCAAGGCGCTCTCCAAGGCGATCAAGCGGACCTTCGGGCCGGTGGCCGCCCTCCAGCGCTGCCAGGTCCACAAGGGCCGCAACATCATCGAGCGCCTCGACGAAAGCCTTCATGCCGGCGTCAAGAAGGCGCTCAGGCAAGCCTGGGACCAAGACGATGCCGAGAAAGCCGAACGCCTCATGAAGAACCTGGCGCGCCGCCTGGACACCGAGTCCCCCGGCGTTTCGCCTGGAGACCGAGGCCCCCGGCGTTTCGGCTTCCATCCTGGAGGGCCTGGATGAGATCCTCACCGTGATCCGCTTGGGCCTGCCGCCCAAGCTCAGGCGCTCCTTGGCCTGCACCAACGCCATCGAGAATGCCTTGGGAACGGTCAGGATGGTGCAGCACAATGTCAAGCGCTGGCGCAACGCCGAGATGGCCTTGCGATGGACCGCCGCCGGCCTCCTGGAAGCCCAAAAGACCTCCGTCGCCTCAAGGCCTACCGGCAACTCCCCATCCTCAGAGCTGCCCTCGAGGATCACGTGAAAAAGGCAAAAGCGAAAAGCGCCATTGAAACCATCAAAGAGGCCGCCTAGCCTCGAAGCCCAACCATGCCTGCCTCGCCTTTTTCAACAGAGCATGGGACATCGCCTGAAGGGCACGATCACAATAGGCCGTTTGTTTCATGGTGACAATCGCCAGGGCTCAATGGAGGAGTTCGAAGTGGCCAAATTTCGAAAAAGCTTGCTTTCTTTCTGTGCTCCCAATACATTAACGGTGTGAATACTTGCGCCGATCGGCGGATTTTGGCGGAACGCGCACCATCTTCTCCCTGAAATTTCCCCAATCGCTTGAGCATCTATCATACCACCAGAACGTTATGGACCGGGGAAAACAATCCACTATGGGAATATCAAAACTATGACCATCGGTACCGTAAAGTTCTTCAACACGAACAAGGGTTTCGGTTTCATCACTCCCGAGGATGGATCGAAAGACGTCTTCGTGCACATTTCCGCCGTCGAGGCCTCCGGCATGGGCTACCTCGCGGAAGGCCAGAAGGTCGAGTTCGAAGTCCAGTCCGACACCCGCGGCCCCAAAGCCGTCAACCTGAGCAAGGCTTGATCTTTTCGAGCGGCCTGCTCGGCTCTGCATGCGCTGAACAAAAAAATACTCGCCGGAGCGGGGCTAAGTTCAAAAGATTCGCTCGGCTGCCACGGGAGTGTGAGGACATAATCTCACCGCCTGCAGCGCCGCCAGCATAGGCCACGGCGGGGCCGGTGCCAATCATGAGCGGCAAAAATATCCGCTCCGAGGCTGGCTTGTAGCCGCCCTTGGGCAGCGAATTCTGCTTCAACTCAAGCCAAATGGTGGTCGGGTGCCGGCTCATCAGGCGAACAATTTCCGGACCAGATTTACGGGCTTCATGATGCCAGTAAATCTCAACCAGATTGTCAAACACGAACTGATCATATTGCGTTCCCATAGCAACTCCGGATCATACCGACGTTGCACTTGGTTTGTGAATTTAGGAGCTGGTCCCTCCGCGATGGAAATATGATTGCTGCACGATCCGGTATGATTGCTTCGAGCGAATTAAATGACATCCGCGTTCCTCATTACAAATTCTTAGCCACTTTCAAAAAAACCGGGTACGATATGGTTTCGTGCGTAAAAGCCATGTCTCGAAAGAATTCACGGGCCAGACGTTGTGTACGACGACGGAAAATTGGGAACAAAATGAGGGTGCGATGCGAGTGATGATACTTGCTATGTTTCATTTGTCCCTCGCCTCTGCCGTTTCCATGAGCGCGGAAATCCCAGAATCGCCATCCAAACACGACCTTTACCGAGCAGACGCCCGTGTGTTGTTGGCGGAGCAAGGTGATTCCGACGCCCAACCCGATCCGCGAGCAAATGATGATTCGAGCGAGTCACAGGAGGTCGCGGAATGGTCCCGCAAGGCCGCGGGCGGTGAATTCTACGCCCAATTCACTCTTGGACGCATGTACCAAAAAGGTGAGGGTATAGGCCAGGATAACGCCAAGGCGCACTTCTGGTTCAGCCTTTCGGCCGCACAAGGTCTCAGATTGGCTCGGAAGCACCGTGACCTCCTGGCGAAACAAATGAGCCCGGACGAAATTGCCGAAGCGGAGCGCTTGTTGCGCGAATGGAAACTTAATTCTGATGACAAGTTGAATGTAGGTGAATAGAGCCGATAACCATGTCCGCACCATGTTCGCAAACGACACGTTGCCGGAATCCATCGATGCAGAACCCCAAAATCCCCGCCTGAGCGAGGCCTGATGTTGCTAATCTCAGTTGGGAAACGTTGCTGGAGGAAAATCCGTCGAATAACCATGCTTCAGGCCCACTCATTCACAACGGGGATAGACATGAAAAAGTTGATGCTGTTGGTGGCGTTAACTGTTGCGATACAGGTATCGCCGGCAGAGGCCGTCTGGAAAAAAGGGAATTTACTCGTTGACGAGTGTCTGAGTGAATCAGATTTCAATGAAATTATGTGTTATGGATACGTCATCGGAATCGCCGACATGGTAAGAGAGATGGCCCAGATGGCCGAATCCAAAAGGGTTTGGCGTCCCGATGTGTGCTTTCCAGACATTACGTCAATATCGGCGGCACAGATAAAACGTGTCGTCGTGAAGTACCTGAAAGAGCACCCTGAGGAGACACACAATAAGGCGGTAATTCTGGTGATAGGAGCCCTCGAAGAAGCCTTCCCATGTGAGTGAGGCCAATGTGAGTGAGGTTTTCGAGCGGCGGGGCCAAAACAATCCCCGCCGAAGCGGGGCGGATGATATCCGGCGATGTCCCATGCTCTGTTGAAAAAGGCGAGGCAGGCATGGTTGGGCTTCGAGGCTAGGCGGCCTCTTTGATGGTTTCAATGGCGCTTTTCGCTTTTGCCTTTTTCACGTGATCCTCGAGGGCAGTTCTGAGGATGGGGAGTTGCCGGTAGGCCTTGAGGCGACGGAGGTCTTTTGGGCTTCCAGGAGGCCGGCGGCGGTCCATCGCAAGGCCATCTCGGCGTTGCGCCAGCGCTTGACATTGTGCTGCACCATCCTGACCGTTCCCAAGGCATTCTCGATGGCGTTGGTGCAGGCCAAGGAGCGCCTGAGCTTGGGCGGCAGGCCCAAGCGGATCACGGTGAGGATCTCATCCAGGCCCTCCAGGATGGAAGCCGAAACGCCGGGGGCCTCGGTCTCCAGGCGGCGCGCCAGGTTCTTCATGAGGCGTTCGGCTTTCTCGGCATCGTCTTGGTCCCAGGCTTGCCTGAGCGCCTTCTTGACGCCGGCATGAAGGCTTTCGTCGAGGCGCTCGATGATGTTGCGGCCCTTGTGGACCTGGCAGCGCTGGAGGGCGGCCACCGGCCCGAAGGTCCGCTTGATCGCCTTGGAGAGCGCCTTGGCGCCGTCGACGATGAAGAGCCGGGGCACTTCCGGGTCGAGGCCGCGGGCGGTCAGGTTGTCGAGCAGCGCCTGCACCGTGGCGGCATTCTCCGTGGCACCTTCGGCCAGGCCTAGAACATGCTTCTCGCCCGCGCCGTCGATGCCAATAGCTGCCAGCAACACGTGATCGCCGACGTGCAGCCCGTCGATCTGGATGACCAGGAGATCGAGATCCGAAAGGTCGCTGGCCAGGAAGGCCTTCAGCTTCTTGCGCGTCATGGCCACGAAGCGCCGCGAGACCGCGGACTTCGAGGTCGCATCGCCCGCGCGTGCCGGCAAGTCGCCGCTGGCCTCGCCGGGCAGGCGCACGGCGCGCGCGTACTTGCGGGTCGAAACCGTAAGCAGCATGATGTTCATCGCCCAGGACTGCAAAAGCGCCGGGTCCGAGAGCAACTCCCAGCTCGGCAAGCTCATCTCCTTGCCCGCAAGATCGCGCACCCGCGGGCGCGTCAGCTTCACCTTGCCCCCGTGATAGGCAATCTCGCTCTGGGTTGTCCCCCAGCGATGGCCCTGCCGCTCGGCCGTGCGGGCGTGGCGCGCTCCGCAGAGCACCTCGCTATCCTCGTCCAGCATCTCGCCCAGGGTCTCCACCCCGGCCAACAGGCAAAAGCGATCCACGCTCATGCGCAGATCATCAAAAGCCTCCGGCAAGGCCGGCGGCAACAGCGGAAGCGGGATCTCCAACAGTTTCGAAAGGCGGCTGTTCCGTGTAGTCTTGGTCATGGCGTCGTTCTCCTTGATGGATTCAACACCCAGAGCCTAACGGGCGAATGACGCCTACCTCACTTTTTCAACATCAGCCGGGACATTGCCCGATTTTTCGTCAGACAGAGAATCTGATCCATTACGACGATCTCAGCGAACGGGCATTCCGAATTGTCATGAAGCCCATCTGTTGCGAGCTTTATCGGGTTTGCAAGATCAGCGGCCATTTCTATTGCTTCACCGATTGGATGCAACTGCGTAACATGATGGATTGCATCGAACTTGCGAGCTTTAAGCTCGTCAACGTGATTTGCTGGGATAAAGTTCATTTTGGCACCGGGTGCGGATACCGTTCCCAGTCGGAATAGGTCGTTCTTTTTTCAAAAGGTTTGCCGAATTCGTTCCACCTTAAAAACGTCGGCAACGTCATTTCAATAAAGCGGATTTATCAAAAACGACACCCGCACGAAAAGCCGATCGATCTGCTGAAGATTCTGATTCGAAACTCAACGTACGAGGGCGATGTCATTTTGGATCCGTTCCTCGGTTCGCAGAGCCGAAACGCCGGGATCGGGATTGTGGTAGCGGATCAAACGGCGGATCTTGAAGAAAGTGTTTTTGTCAATTCACGAATAAAGATTTGTTTTCGATTGGGGAGTGGGAAAGATATCGAGCGGATAAGAAAAACTATGTCACTAACAAAGGAACAAGCTGATTATACCAACCGCCCCAGAGTTTGACTCGCGCAAAGGTTTACACGCTAGGTTTTGTGTGATTCAAGGTTGTTGGCAACAAGGGAGTGTGTTCAATGCCAACGATTCCTTTGCGAAACGACTTTGATGCTGAAAGAGTCCGTGTTCTTGCGGCACGGAGCGATGATGGGAACCAGGCGCGACGGCTTTTGTCGATGGCGGCCATCTACGATGGGATGGATCGAGCGTGCGCGGCGGGTATTGGCGGCATGGATCGGCAGACGTTGCGGGACTGGGTTCACCGGTTCAACGCGGGAGGTCCGGCCGGTCTGATCGACCGCAAGCCGAACGGGGCGTTGCGTCGGTTGACGCCGTCGCAAATGGCGGCGCTTTCGCGGGCTATCGAGGCCGGTCCCGATCCCGAACGGGATGGGGTCGTGCGCTGGCGCTGCATCGATCTCAAGCAACTGATCCGAACGCGCTTCGGCGTGGACTATCACGAGCGGAGCGTCGGCAAGCTGCTGGCCGCGCTCGGGTTCTCGCATATTTCCGCGCGCCCGCGCCACGTCGGCCAGGATGCGCGGGCACAGGAGGAATTTAAAAAAAAATTTTCCCGAACACTTGGCGAAAATCGTAGCGGCACAGCCACCGGACACGCCCATCGAGGTTTGGTTTCAAGATGAAATGCGCGTCGGCCAGAAGAACAGCCTGGTGCGCCAGTGGGCCCCAAAGGGATCGCGCCCGCGCCAGGTCAAGGACCTACGGACCTCTTCGGCGTATCTCTTCGGCGCCATCTGCCCCGAGCGCGGTGAGGGCGCGGCGCTGGTCATGCCGCGCGCCAATACTGAAGCCATGGACCTGCATCTCGAGGAAATCAGCCGGGCCGTTGCCCCAAACGCCCATGCCGTCGTGCTGCTCGACCAAGCCGCATGGCACACCACTGCCAAACTCGGCATCCCGGAGAACATCTCCCTCGTGCCTTTGCCACCCAAGTCCCCGGAGCTCAATCCCGCCGAAAATGTCTGGCAATACCTCCGCCAGAACTGGCTCTCCAATCGTGTCTTCGACTCCTATGAAGCCATCGTCGAGGCCTCTTGCCAAGCCTGGAACAACCTGACCGACCAACCTTGGAAGATCATGTCCATCGGCCTCAGAGCGTGGGATCGCACAAGTCAATGTTAAGGGCGGTTGGTATTACATACATAAGTTAGGAGTCGGCGAAGCAATCGTTCGCATCCCTCAAATCGATCCTTTCTTAATCAAGGTACCCAAGACACGCTTGCAATAAGACGGGACGTTCACATGAATATGTATGACATCATAGCGATCATCATCGGAATTATATTGCTTGGCCATTTTTTCAATCTGGGTCCAGCCATCGAGCAATTCGCGAATAGGCTGGCGGATATTCCGCCGTTTACCGACAAAGGCACCAATCCAGCAATTTTCGATTTGGCAGTGAGACTTGCCTATCTGATTGCTTTTGTCGGCATTATCAGGTTACTCGTTTCACGACGGAAAGATGAAGATGAGTGAGCCGCGAACTTTCCGGAAAGACGTCACAGATGAAGAGCTTGCGTGGGACATGCCTGAGTTACTTGCGCCGCTCATGGCGCGTGTTGTGCCGTGCAAAGTGATCAGGAAAAGGGCCAATGCCACTGCAGCGACCGAAGAAGCCACAGCCAAGAGTCCAAGCCCTAGTGGGACCGACCTCCCATCGGATGAAGAACGGGCGTGGCTACAATTTGCCTATGACCATCCAAATGCGACAAACAAACAACGCATGCAGGATCAGGCATTATCGTCAGACAAAAACAATAGGATTAAAAATAACGTCGTTGCGAATGGTTATATTGAAGAGTTTACTGTCAATCTTGGCCCCAAAACGGGGGGAAACGTTCATTTGGTTATTTTGACTCAAAAGGCATGTCATTTACTTTGCAAGCCGTTTCATAAGGTCCCACGAAATTGTTCTCTTGAGCATTACTGGTGGCAACGGAATGTTTGCGCATTTTACCGTTCGCTGGGTTTTGATTCGAGGGTTGAATACGCCTTGAACGGCAAAAACGCTGACGTTGGTTTTGTAAAAAACGGAAAGCACGTCGCGATAGAAATCGAACTCACGCCGACCAATGCGTTGTCGAATGTGCGGCGGTGTCTGGAAGCGGGGTTTAGCAGAATTTTGGTGGCGTGCAAAAACAGCCGCGTGAAAGCGTTAATTAAAAAAGGAATAGAACAGTCAACAGAATATTCGGGGAACCAAAATGTTAAAGTCATATTGTTATCGGAGTTTTCTTTCGTGAAGGATATTATTAAATCATAAACGCTGAATTTTGCACTATAAAAGAGATAAATATCTTTCTTTTGTCAGAGTATTAACTGATTCAGGCAAGGAAGATGACGAACGCACGGTATTCACGGGATACGGTACAGAGAGGGTGCAATTGGCTTTCTCCAGAGCCGTACAGCGAATTGATCGCGCTCCATCCCGAATATAAACCGGGAAAGGATAATTTCTCGTGGAACAAGGCCCACGACGCATTTCCCCGTGTGATGTTTGGCAAGACACTCGGTGATGTCGTCGGCTTTATCCAGTGCCACCATGGGAAACGCATGATCTGTATCGGTGTCAATCCTCGCTTACGACCCATTTTACGCACAAAAAATACCCTAGGAGTGCTCGCGAAGAAGAAATGCGTTTGGTGAAGAATATCTTCTGGGATTTTGACTGTATTTCAACGGTAACGGATTCGTGGCAGAACGCGTTTACGGGATTTCTTGAGAATCATGCTATTCCCTACCTTTACGATTTCGGATTTCAGATGCCGGTCACGTCATTTAGTGGCAGGGGTTACCATGTATTGTTTGCTATTCCTACGTTCGAGGTAAAGGATTGTCCGGATTTTTCTGAAAGGAACAAACGTTTTGCCGAGGACTTTCGCAACAAATTCAAGCGTGAGTTAGGGAATCTCGAAACACGGCTGGACCATACCTCCGATAATCGGAGGCTCATTCGTGTTCCCGGCACGGCCAAACCCAACGTGGGCGTGGTTTCGCAATTTTATGGCCATGTCCGCTGTGAAGACGAGGCGCTGCGGGAATACCTGTTGGCGATGGACATTTCCGAGACGGCTGAGGAAAAGCATCACCGGCCCCGCGATGCTGATCCGAGTTGCGTTCCTTCTTCATTGGAGGAGTTGCTCGCTCGCGATCGCAGATTGCGGGACCTGTGGAACGGGACCGGCAAACCAGCAAGCAAAGATTGTAGCCGTTCGGGATACGATTTCAGCCTAGTCCGCAGGCTCGCAAAGAAGTACCGCATTTCGGACCGCAACATGCTCGCTACCGTCCTTGAAACTCGGCCAGATGGCGCGGTTCAGGCCAGCGATAAGGATGCGAAGTACGTGCGACGCACGATTGAAAACGCGTTGCGGTCGTAGTTCCACGATTCGCGCACATGATGGCCTCGAGAATGATTTGACATGGCCCTTGATGAGAGCAAACCTCGGCTTTTGATGGCCCGTCAAGTGACCCGGATTCTTGGGATTACCGCACGCTCGGTGCGGACAGAGCGGGAGGCGGGACGGCTTAGTTTCATTAAGGTCGCGGGAAAGTACATGTACCCGCGCGATGCAATCGATGAGTTTATCGCAATGAATACGGTGCACAGATGTCACGACGGAACGAAGGCCCGCGCCTCGTCTATCTCAAAAAGCGCGGCTGCTTCTACATCCGTTGGTCCGAGCGGGGCAGATCACGTGAGCAAAGCACGGCTACAAAGGATCTCGCGGAAGCTGAAGAATTCTTCGCGGAGTTCCTTGAAGCCCGAAAACAAGGATACCGGCCGCGTGATCCCACTCGGTACCCGATAGCGGATGCCCTAGCAGAGTACGCGAGCGAACACGCTCCGTACACCGCGGCTCCACAGCGCATTGGATTTGCGATCGATGCGCTGAGCGGTTTTTGGTGTGCGAACACGATCGCGGACATCACGAGAGAAACCTGCCGTGCCTACCAAGAGTATTGTGGCGGTTCTGATGGTACAGTTCGGCGGGAACTCACAGTGCTTCGGGCCGCGATCAATTATGCGGCGCGGCGGGGTCGTTTAACCCGAGCACCGTTCGTGTGGCTGCCCCCGAAACCCGCAGGGAAAAGTCGGTGGCTGACACGGCACGAGGCTGCGGCACTTTTGAATGTATCGCGCAAGGACCCCCGATGTCGGATGCATCTGCCGCTGTTCATTCTTATCGGCCTGTATACGGGAGCGCGCAAGGAAGCGATCTTGTCGTTACGCTGGCCGCAGGTCGATCTCGTGCGCGGAATTATAAATTTCAACGAGCCGGGAAGGCAGCAAACGAGTAAAGGCCGGGCAATCGTGCCGATACCGCGCCGGCTAAAATGGATTCTGCTCAAAGCGCATAAGCGCGGCAGTCCGATGGAGTACGTCCTGCATCGCGATGGCCAGCGGGTTGGCGACATCAAGCGGTCGTTCGTGACGGCCCGTAGGCGTGCTGGACTGAAAGATGTGACCCCGCGCACATTGCGTCATAGCGCGGGGACCTGGATGGCGCAGCGGGGTGTGCCGCTGTGGGAAATTGGTGGCTTTTTAGGCCACAATCATGAGCGGACAACGGAGCTGTATGGGCATCATCACCCGGATTATTTGCGGAAGGCGCGGGAGGCGTTGGATTAAATTTTGAGGGATTCTTCTTGGGATCCTTCTGTAAGGCATAGGCCTCAAGTTCAGCTCAAATCAAGCACGCTTGGCGAAATCCGCCGTCATCACAAACCATTGAGTCGGATGGCCGACTTTTGCTCCACCATTGACAAGGGGGGACTATTTATCGGTAAGAAACATTAATCTTGTTAATGGCCCCTATCTGGATTTTTAGGGTTTTCATTAATGAAAATCCGGATCACAACTCATTTCATCAGGGGTGTATCGCTTGCGATATTCGGCGCCGTACATGGGTTTGCCCAGCTAACTCAGGAGGGTAGGCGTATGTTCTCTCTTAAGATTTGGAAGATCTGCCTCGGTTTGATCCTTTAATAATACGGGGGTATGAGGTCGCGTGGAGCAGTACGGCGCAAACATACACACACGGTAACTTCTTGCCGCGGCGGGCATCGCTTCGCCGGGAACGGTTCGGATTCGGGTCGTTCGGGTTGTTTCAACGGAAACGCCGAAACGATACTTGGAAAATCTGAGGAGTAGAAAATGAACATAGCCCCATTAGGTTTGGAACTTCCGGGCACCGAAATAAATGAAGTGGCGGCAAAGCTACCGGCGATCGCGTTTGCGGCATTATTGGGTCTTTTCATCTTTTTTGCCATTGGCTTCGCGAGTCCGCAGCAAATACACAACGCGGCTCACGACGGCCGCCACATCATGGCCTTTCCCTGCCACTAGTTACGTCGGGGTTTAGGTTAGGTGTCGGGGAGAAGTAGATGTTGAATCGTATTCTTTTGGTCGCCCTGATCGCGGGCACTATCATGGGTTTTGTGATGACGGCCGTGCAGATGTCGTCGTCCATTCCATTGATCCTGTTTGCCGAAACCTTCGAAGACGCCGGCGGCGCCGACACCGCGGCCGTTGCTCATGCCCACGCGGCGGTGATCGAGGGGGAGCATCCCGGTGAGGCCGAGGCCTGGGGGCCGGAAGACGGCCTTGAGAGGACGTTTTGGAGCATGATCACCAACGTGCTGCTTGGATTTGGGGCCGGACTCGTGCTTGCCGCGGGCCTCGTCCTCCACAAACTCGCGCCCGGCAAGTCGGTGGATGCTCGGGTGGGTCTTGCCTGGGGGGCGGCCGCCTTCCTGGCCTTCAGCCTGGCTCCGGCGCTCGGCTTGCCGCCCGAGCTTCCGGGTACCGCCGCGGCCGAGCTGGAGGCGCGCCAGATATGGTGGATCGGCACCGCCCTGGCCACGGCCGCGGGATTGGCCTTGATGGCCTATGGCCGGCTGGCGTGGGTGATCGTCGCCATTGGTTTGTTCATTCTTCCGCACGCGATCGGCGCGCCTCATCCCGAAGTCCATGAAGCATTGGTTTCGGACGACGTGCAGCGGCAGTTCATTATCGCCTCTCTCGGCACCTCGGCGGTATTCTGGCTGTTGCTTGGGCACTTGACGGGCGAGCTGGTGCGACGACGCGTGGAAGTAGGCGGTGCGTCCCCAGCGGCCGCGTGAAGCTCAGGGGAATCGGCCGTGGCGCGCGGTTTTGCGTGGTGATCCGTTCCGAAACTCATGAGGTGAGTCTTTGAGAGCTTGTGAGCGGAAGGATCGGAATTTCGGCTGAAACGAGCCGGTTGGAGATTTGTGTACGTGACCCGCGATCGAACCGACCGGGCATGTACACGGAATAAAGGAAGGAGAATTTAAATGAAGCAAGCCGAAGCTTTAACCATTGGTATCATCGTACTCGGGGCAATTGATAATTGGTTGGTGGCAGAAATCATTCCGGTTCCGGTGTGGGTAACATTTATTGCGTGGGCCTCTTTTTTCTTTCTTGGAGGGGGCACGCAGGGCTGGATAAAGTCCGTCGCCTCGAACATCACGGGCATATGCATTGCCTCGCTGACCCTACTGGCGATCGAACTTACCGGCGGCGGCAATATTTACATTGTTTCGATTTTGGTCGGCGTCGGCAGCGGCGGAATGGTTCAAGCCGCGAAAATCGGTCTGATTTCGAAATTGCCAGCCATCGTGTGGGGTTTCGCCTCGCTCGTGGGCACGAGATTTCTGCTCGACGTGCCGATTATGTCGTCGGACCCGCTGGCGCATCCGACAGCTATCGCGATTGTTGCCATGGTCATCGGCGCCACCTTTGGCATCCTGCACGAGTTGATGGCCAACGCAATGACTAAAGAATCAACCTGAGGAGGCAGTTATGAAACTGCAGCATGGACTTGGCGGAATTGAAAATCTCGACTCCGTGACCAATTGGGAAAAACGCGTATTCGTACAGCCGTGGGAAAAGATCATATTCGCGATTCACACGGCGATGATGGGGCTGAGCAAGCATCTCGATATCAGTCACGTTCCGACCAAATTCCGCGATGAATGGACCTGGGCTTCCCTTCGCATGGGCGCCGAGGCCATGAACCCGTTCGACTACTTCAAATTTCGCTATTACGAGAAATGGCTTGGGGGCATATCCGGCTTCTTCGTCTCCCAGGGCTATATTTCTCAGGAAGAACTCGACGCCAAGACCAAGGAATTTCTCGCCAATCCGGACGCCCCCGGGGCGTCGGGTGGCGATCCGGGAATCGACAAGCAGGTCACCCATTACCTGGAAACCGGCGATTCTCCCTTGCGGGACGTAAACCTGCAGGCAAAATTCAAAGCCGGCGACAAGATCAGGGTGAAGGACGTCCCGCCGAGTGCGCATACCCGCCTTCCCGGTCACCTCAGAGGCAAGACGGGAGTGGTCGATCTCGTGTACGACGGCTGCTACACGTACTTCTGCTCCACCGGACCCGACGGACTCGGCGAACCCATGCCTTCCTACTGTGTCAAATTCGATCCCAAGGAACTTTGGAACGAACTCGCGGAAGATAATAACTCGTTCTATGCGGACATCTTCGAAACCTATCTCGAGGCCGCATGACGTTCGGGAACGTGAATCCCGAATCAACGAACAGGAGATCAAGATGACTGAACAATTCAATTATGGGACAGACCGGGAAAAGCAGAGCGCGGCGAAAGCCAAGGCCCTGGAATCATTGCTGGTTGAAAAAGGTGTCATCACGGGAGACACGGTCGGAAAGATCGTCGAGTTTTTCGAAACCAAGATGGGCCCGTTCAACGGCGCCAAGATCGTCGCCCGGGCCTGGGTCGATCCGGATTTCAAGGCGCGGCTCTTGAAGGACGCCAATGCGGCCATCGCCGAGCTGGACTTCCCCCCGATCATGTCGGGAGCGGAAGGGGAGCACATGCGCTGTGCCGAATGTACGCCGACCGACCATCAATTGATCATTTGCACGCTTTGCTCGTGCTATCCCTGGCCGGTGCTGGGCCTGCCACCCTATTGGTTCAAGGATCCGACGTTTCGCGCCCGCGCGGCGAGAGAGCCGCGTGTCGTGTTGAAGGAAATGGGAGTGGAACTCGGCGATTCGGTCAATATCCACGTCTGGGACAGCAGCGCCCAAATTCGCTGGTTCGTGTTGCCCGAAAGACCGGCGCGAACCGAGGCGATGAACGAAGAGGAATTGGCTAAGCTGGTGACGCCGGAATCGATGATCGGGGTTGCCAAGGTCGAAGCCGCCCCGGCGAAGCGCGGGTACAAGGCCGCGGATCAGGGGTTCTAGGTCACTTTTTTGAGGCCCCGAGAATGTACACTAAGTTCGAACATTACGCGGCGACGACGATGCTCGGTTCCAAGGATGCTCCTCCGCGTCAGAACGGCCAGATTCTGTTCACCCATGAGTGGGAAGGTCGTGCCTTTGGCCTCGCCCTGGCCCTGTCCAAGCAAGGAAAATTCGAATGGGAGGATTTTCGTCAACAGCTGATCGCGTCCATTTCCCAATGGGAAGAGGAGCATGCCATAGACGATCCATCTTGGGACTATTATCAAAGATGGTTGATCGCGTTGGAGCGCATACTGATTGAAAACGACCTCGTCACGAAGCAAGAGATCGAGAAACAGACCGAGGAAATGCTGCAAGACGGAAAATAGAGGCTTCTCCATGATTCAAAACTACCTGGCGCCGGGGCAGAGCTTGTACGCTCGCCCCGGTTTTTCGGCACCCAGTGGATCGTCGAGCTAGGTTGTTTAATTTTTGCTCGGAAAGATCGATGAAGATTATCGAATCGTGCGTTCAATTCTTTAAGTCACTCTCGGTCGTGATGGCGGTAACCTTTTCCTCGTTTGGAATAATTTCGGCCTTTCCGACCGAATTGTCCGCCAACGCCAACAAATTCAGCCAAAGCCGCGGTGTCCGGGACAGCCTCGCCCCTCGCGATGGTGCCATCGGGCGGCATTACGGTTTTCTGACCCAGGACCAACCTTCGAGCTAGATCGAGGAACGCGACATGTTGGGTAAGGTCCCCGCCACGGTGCTCACCGGCTATCTCGGATCGGGTAAGACGACCCTTCTCAACCACATTCTTTCTTCCGAGCACGGAAAAAAGATCGCGGTGATCGTAAACGAGTTCGGCGAAATCGGGATCGACCATCAACTGATCGTGAGCTCGGATGAAGAAATCATCGAGATGAACAATGGCTGCATCTGTTGCACCGTACGTGGCGATCTCATTCGGATTATCGACGACATATTTGCCCGCTATCGGGAATTGGATCATATCGTCATCGAAACGACCGGGTTGGCTGATCCCGGACCGGTGATCCAGTCCTTTCTGGCCGATGACCGCGTGGCCTCGCGGACCACGCTCGACGCCATCGTGACGATCGTCGATTCCAAGCATATCCATGACCACCTGGATAGCCACGAGGCCGAGGAGCAGATCGCCTTCGCCGACGTCATCCTGGTCAATAAAACCGACCTCGTGAAACCGCGCGATCTGGAGCTCTTGGAAACGAAGGTTCGTCGGCTGAACCCGACCGCGAAAATATTCCGAACGGTGCAATGCGCTCTCGAACTCCAGCACGTTCTCGGAGTCGGGAGTTTTGATCTGAAGAATGCCCTCAGCGTTGCCCCCGATCTGTTGAGCGAGGACGATCATCAACACGACGAGTCGATTCAATCAGTCTGCATCACCCGGGATGGCTGCGTAGATCCCAAAAAGTTCAACCGTTGGCTCTTCGATCTGGCTCAGGAACACGGCCAACACATCTTCCGGATGAAGGGAATCCTCAACATCGGCGACGAGGACCGGCGGTTCGTCTTTCAAGGGGTCCACATGATGATCGACGGCCGGCCCGGCCAACCTTGGGCGGCCGACGAAACCCGCCGCAACGAGCTCATTTTCATAGGCCGCTATTTGAATACCCTGTCCCTCGAGGAGGGATTCGTCGCCTGCCTGACTGAAGATATTCTTTAAAAAGACACGGGCCGCCCTATCAGTTGAACTTGGCGTGACCGCACAGAACGGGTTTGGCGCAATTCTTAAATCGTATTTTCAAACAAGAGGCGGCAAATTTTTAACGTGGTGCAAAAAACACCTTTTTAGCCAGCTGCCAGCATCACTACGGACCAAATTGCCCGCCCCTATAGCTACCTGTAAAGGCCACAACACTCGGTGCGCATTCCTGGCGTAGTTTTCGCAACCTGAAGGGCTTGAGCAATCCCATTACCAGAATTTTACAACAGGAAACCATAAGAGAAACGATCCGATATTTTACGGTGCTGGTTTGCCCAAAATTTGGGCATAAGAAGAAAGAGAAGATGTCCACCTATGCCTGATGGCAATAGGCGCGAAAACTGCAACTCG